>JAXMAF010000055.1:0-3676 GCA_046350555.1 Phycisphaerales bacterium | reverse complement strand
CCCACGAAGGGCGACCGTCCGATCTGGTACGGGGGCGGTCAGATGGGCCGCGACCTCACCCTGCCGAGGCTCCGCGAGGGATGGCCCGACACACCCACCGGGGCGACCGACGCGGCCGCCGAGTGGCAGGCAGCGGGACGGGGCCGGCGGCCCGTTGCACCTGGTCGCGAAATGCGCGAACCAGACCCCGAGCTGTGGCAGCGCCACACCGAGGAAGTCGGGCAGCTCCGCGAGCAGCTTCGGTCGATCCCGCTCGACGACCGCGACACCTGGTCGACGGTCGCACGGCAGACCGCCGCCGCGTTCGCAGCCTGGTCAAACGCCGTCGAGGAGACACCCGGCGACCTCGCCGAGGCATCCGACGCACTCGCCAAGTCGGCGCAGACCTACCGTCGCCCGGTGAAGCGCCAGCGCGCCGGCCGGGTGGCAATGTCGGGGGCGACGATGCTCCTCGCCAGCGTCGCCCGCGGCGGCCAAGGGACGGCCGCACAGCTCGCCATGCTGCGCCAGCTCATGAACCTCTCGCAGGCCGTCTACGACGCCGCCAAGGCCGCCGGGGAGGCACGGCAGGCAGCGAACGTCGAGGCCGCCGTGCGGGAGCGCGTGATGAACGTTCGTCGTCAGCTCGAAGCCATGCCGGCACCCGCGGCCGCGATGTCGACGACGGCCCCCACGTCGACCGCCACGGCGACCCCGCCGAAGGTCGACCGCTCCGCGATCGTCGACGCATCCGTGCAGGAAGCGCTCGACAAGATGCAGCGCGCGGAGGAGCAGCGCAACAAGACCACCGGCTCGCCGGTTCCGCCACAGGTGGAGCCCGCGCGGCCGCGCACCACGACGAAGCCGGGCGCAGATCGCGGCCCGGAGCGATGAGAAGGGAGTCAGATCATGGCCGATGAGAGCGACGGCATCGAGGAAGCATTCGAAGGGCAGCTCCGCATCGCCGTCACCGCGGCGGGCCGCGTAGGCGAAGCGTTTGCCCGCGGCCGCGAGGAAGCGGCACGACGAGCGCAGGCGCAGAGCGAGCAGGCAGCGCGCGAACTGTCGTCACGGTTCGAGGCAGAGAAGCGCGCAGCTCGCGTCGAGCTGGGCGGCGTGTACCGCTCCGATTGGTGGGACAAGGCGACGCCGCAGCAGATCGGCGGCGCACTCACCACGGCGCGCGCGTGGGGCACGGAAGACCCCGAGGCGCAGCGCGCGGAGGGCCGCATCCGCGACGAGCTCCGCACGCGCTACGGCGTCGACGTCGACAACACCGGCGCCGATCCCGCGGCCGTCCAGGCGGCCGTCGAGGCTGAGCAGCTGCGCCGGCAGTCCGACACCGAGCGTCAGCGCAGCGCCACCGAGCAGGCCGAGGCGGTCGCACTGTCGCGCCAGGCCGACGAAGCCGACCGTGCGGCCGAGGCGTCACGCGACACCGCCGACACCACTCCCGACGAGGGAGAGCGCGAGCAGGCACAGGTCCAGGCCGAGCGCGAGCAGAACCGCGCCGAGGCCACCCGCGAGAAGGCCGAGCCGCTGTACGACTCGTCCGAGCGGCGCGAGCGCGACGCCGACAAGCTCGAACAGCGCGGCGTGGCCAAGGAGGCCGTCAGCGCGAAGATGGCCGCCGACGTCAGCCAGGGCAAGCCGGCCACCGAGGCGGTCAAGGCGCAGCAGCTACAGAGCGCCAAGGCGCGGCCGAACCGGTCGCGATCGTCGAAGGTGCAGCGCACTGAGATTGGTCGATGAGCGTCCGCGGGAGGCGCATCGCGCAGCTCGTCAGCGTCGGAGTCGTCGCGGCGGGTGTCGGGTTCGGCGCGCGTAGCCTCCTCCCACCGTTCGCGGACGACCCATTTTGGCGCGCGTTCTGGTCAGGCCCGCCGATGGCGGGTCTGTTCGCCATCGTCGCGGCCGCGGTCGCTTTCTACCCGGCCTACCGGTCGACACTGATCGCGCGCGAGAACGCCGCACGCGAGCAATGGTGGAAGCGGGCGGAATGGGCGCTCGGGCAAGCTGGTTCTGACAATCAGACTGACCGCGAAGTCGCGAACGACGCCCTGGTGGCGCTATTCGACGAAGCGACCGAGACAGAGGGCAAGATGATCTACCGCACGATGCAGAACTTGCAGGATGCGAGCGGCGTAGACAGCGAGCCCGTATCGGCGGAAACTAGTAGTAGATGGAGGTGGCTACCGTGGGTGAAGTGACGAAGAAGGCAAGCAGCTTGCAGCGTCGGATCGCGGCTGGCAAAGCCGAGCCGATCAGCGATCGCGAGCGGGCGCAGCTCCAAGAACTCCGACAGGCCTACATTCGCCGATTCGGGAAAGACCCCGACGCGCGGACCGTCGCCAAGACCGCCTGGAGCAGCCCTGAGCGCACGAGAGAGGGACCGACCCACTGGGCCGGTCCTCTTCTGTTGGGGCGCTCCGACGCCCGTAGGCGGCTCCTCGCGCAGGTCGGGGTACAGACCCTCCGGCGGTGCCGTGTAGGGCAGCTCAGCGCCCTTGTCGCTGTCGTTCGTGTTGACCCGGTTCTCTCCCATGCCGGCGGCCGCGAACGGGCCGTGAGGGTCGAGCAGGACGCTCATGTGGTGCTCGGCGTGATCGCGGAACCAGACGCTCATGCCCGTTGTCGGGTCGAGGCGCAGATGCTCCCACGCCCGCCACAGAGCGTCGAGCCGAATGACGGCCTCCGGGTAGTTCCACCAGTCGGCCGCCCACACCGTGCGCTCCCCGTCGACGCGGCGACGGTAGTTCTTCACCAGGTACTCGCGCACGAACTCGTCGACCGAGCCGTAGTACAGCGCCGGCTCCTCGTCGGCCGGCTCCTCCTCGTCGAGGGCATCCATCGCCGCGGTGACCGCACGACGAGCGGCCGTGGCCGCCTGCGCTTGCAGCTCCTCGATCACTGAGGGGTCCAGCGCCTCGTCGACCTCGGCAGCGACGGCATCCTTCACCGCCCCGGTGATGGCCTTCTGCACCACGGCGCGAATCGCCGGGGCCGCGAGGTTCGTCGCGACGTCGGCAATGTCGATCCCGAACAGCCGGCCGGGCTCACGCTCCGGCAGCTCCGGCAGCTCGGCATCGTCGGGGACGTCGCGCGGGTCGGGCTCGTCTCCCTCGTCCAGCTCGAACGGCTGCGCCTCGATCCCCTCGTCAGCGGGAGCGTCGCCCCAGTTGTCGCTCATCAGGCCGCCCCGTTCCCGTCGACGGAGGCCGCGACCTCACGCACCGACTCCTGCGCCTCGATGATCGTCCGCGACGCCTGCGGGTCGTGAGCTGCGATCGACGCCTTGACCTTCTCGGCGTGCGGGCCGGTCATCCACGGCTGCGTGCGAATCAGCGTCGGGCGGTTCCCCGACGAGAGCACCACGGCGCGACCCTTCGGCATCGCGGCCAGGTCGGCCACGTCCAGGATGCGCTCACGGTGGAGCTGCTGATTCACGCTGCGCCCACCACGACCGGAGGACACCGACGACGCCTGGCGGTCGTAGTCACCGATCAGCTTGGAGAGGCTTTCCAGGAACGCATCTTCGGAGACGCCGCCGCCGTAGACCTTCACGTTCGAGGCGCTCCACAGCTTCCGCATGCCCGAATCACCCCACACGTCGACGCCCTGCGACCACGACTGCAGGATGGTCATCAGCACGATTCCGCGCGAGCCGTAGTGGCTGTAGAGGTTCGGCAGCTCGCGC
>JAXMAF010000054.1:0-4434 GCA_046350555.1 Phycisphaerales bacterium | reverse complement strand
TGATTGCTCTCGCCGTCCTCGGCGGGCTCGTCGTGATCGTCATCGTGGGCGCGCTGCTGTTCGTGCGCAGCGGCCGGAAGAACACCGACGCCGGCTCGTCGACGTCGGCCGGCGCGCTGACGTCTCGGGGCTACAGCGGCCCCGGCGGCGGCATGTCGAACTTCATCCAGCCGCCCGCCGAGTGGCGCGGCACGACCGTGCAGGTGTGCGGCCTGTGGCCGTACTCGATCGGTGCCGGCACGCCGATGGTGGGCGTCCCGCTGGGCCGCCACATTCACACCGGGGCGACGCTCTGCTGCGACCCGATTTCGTGGTTCCAGCGCGCGAAGCTCATCAGCAACCCGTCGCTGTTCGTGCTCGGCAAGCCGGGCCTCGGGAAGTCGACCGCCGTCGCCCGGATGGCGATCGGCCTCGCCGGCTACGGCGTGCAGCCGCTCGTGCTGGGCGATCTTCGACCCGACTACGTGGAGGTCATTCGCGCGCTCGGCGGCCAGGTCATCACCCTCGGCCGTGGCCGCGGGCACCTGAACGTGCTCGACCCCGGCGAGGCGAAGGACGCCGCGAAGCGGCTCACTGAGGCCGGTTTCCCGAAGGAGGCCGGCGAGGTCTTGGAGGACGCCCACGGCCGCCGCCTGGCTATGGTGTCGTCCCTGCTGACGATCCTCCGCAAGTCGGCTCCGAGCGACGTCGAGGAATCCATCGTCGACCAGGCGCTGCGCTACCTCGATCGGAACTTCGACGGCGTGCCGGTGCTGGGCGACCTGCTGAACGTCGTGCAGCAAGGGCCGGAGGAGCTGCGCCTGGTGGCCGTCGACCGCGGCGACTTTGCCGAGTATCAGCGGATCACGCGCGGGCTGGAAGCGTCGCTTATCAGCCTCTCCCGCGGTGGCCGCCTGGGCGAAATGTTCTCCCAGCCGACCGACAACCCAATGCGCCTCGACCGTCCCGTGGTCTACGACATTTCGGCCATCGGTGAGGCTGAGGGCGACCTGCGCGCGGCGACCCTGCTCGCCTGCTGGTCGAACGGATTCGCGACGGTGAACATCGCGAACGTCCTCGCGGATGCCGGCCTGGAACCGCGCCGGCACTACTTCGTCATCATGGACGAGCTGTGGCGTGCGCTGCGCGCCGGTAACGGCATCGTCGATCGCGTCGACTTCCTCACCCGCCTGAACCGTCAGGTGGGTGTCGGCACGGCCATGATTTCGCACACGATGGCCGACCTCAGCGCCCTCCCAGAGGAGGACCGGTTGAAGGCGAAGGGCTTCGTCGAGCGCGCCGGCATGGTGATGTGCGCGGGCCTGCCGTACACGGAAATGCCGGAGCTGACGACGGTCATCCCGTTCTCGGAGGCCGAGCAAGAGCTTCTGACCGGCTGGCAGGACCCGCCCGCGTGGGATGCCGCGTCGGGCCGCGAGGTCGACCCTCCCGGCCGCGGGAAGTTCCTCGTCAAGGTCGGCACTCGGCCGGGTATCCCGGTCGAGGTTCGATTGACGGAGGCTGAGCGCTCGATCCGCGACACGAATCAGCGGTGGTACGAACAGTCCCGCACCGGACGGCGCGCGCTGCACGTCGTCGAGGAGCTGGTCGAGGAGCACGAGGAGCGGGTGTCGTCATGAGCACTCCGAACAACCGCCGCCGCGATCCCGGCGGCTTCGGCGCGGAGACGATGATGCTGCTCGTCGGCATCGGCGGCGTGGTCGCGGCGATCGTCGTCCTCAACGTCGCGGTGCGCCTCGGCCACCAGCTCGACGGGACCGGTGTCGAGCTGCCGAGCGACCCGTTCGCGTTCACGCTCGGCGTCGTCATGGGGCGGGTGCCGTGGCCGGCATCCGCGACGTGGATCGTCATCGTCCTGTTGGCGATCGTCCTCGCGCTCGTGGTGCTCGCGATCATCGGCGTTGTCCGCTACCGGAAGGGACGGACTCGCGTCGACCGGGCCAGCTCGTACATGGGCCGGGGGAAGGACGTCGAGGGTCTGAGCAAGCGCAACGCGCAGGCTCAGGCGACCCGCCTCGGCGTCACCGGCTCCCTCGGTGTGCCGATCGGTAAGACGCTCGGTCAGATGCCGCTCTACGGCACCTGGGAGGACATGCACATCGACATCTGGGGGCCGCGCACCGGTAAGACGACCTCTCGGGCGGTGCCGGCCATCCTGGAAGCTCCTGGGGGCGTTCTCGTGACGTCGAACAAGCGCGATGTGGTCGACGCGACGCGCGACGTGCGAGCGGAGGCCGGCCCGGTCTGGGTGTTCGATCCCCAGGGGATCGCGCTCGAGAACCCTACGTGGTGGTGGAACCCGCTCAGCTACGTCACCGACGAGGTGCGCGCGGCCAAGCTGGCCGATCACTTCGCCTCCGGTTCCCGCGACCCCGGAGCCAAGACGGATGCCTACTTCGACCCCGCGGGGCAGGATCTCCTTGCGGGGCTCCTGCTCGCGGCCGCGCTCGACTCGCGGCCGATCACGGACGTCTACGGGTGGCTGACGCGCCCCACGGAGGAGGAGCCGATCGGCATCCTCCGTCGCGGTGGGTACGACCTGACGGCCGACCAGGTGCGCGGTGTCATCACCGCCCCGGAGAAGCAGCGCGGCGGCATCTACGGCACGGCGCAGCAAATGGCGTCGTGCCTGACCAACCGCCAGGTAGCCGCGTGGGTGAACCCGCAGGGTGAGCCCGATCTGCGCCCGCAGTTCGACCCGGCCGCGTTCGTGCGTGACGGCGGCACCCTGTACTCGCTCTCCAAGGAGGGCCGCGGGACCGCCGGCCCGCTCGTGACGGCGCTGACGGTCGCCGTGGTGGAGGCCGCGGAGGAGCTGGCCGCCGGGTCTGCCGGCGGCCGCCTGTCGGTGCCTCTCCTCGGCGTGCTCGACGAGGCCGCGAACGTGTGCCGGTGGCGCGAGCTGCCGAACCTCTACAGCCACTAGCGACCTCACACAAGCCGAACGCCCAGAGGAGTCGACGTGCGCCGCCGCTCGTGCGTCCGAAGCGATCGCGCGCGGTGAGCAAGGCGATCGCCCCGAAGACGAACAGCACCACGCCGGCCCCGCCGACAAGGTTCGGGATGAGTGAGTTGAACATGGGTTCTTCCTATCAATCACGGCCGACGTTGGGGCCGCGGGTGGCGCGGTAGCCGGCACTCGGCGGCCGGGCCTGTGTGCCCTGCTGCGGTGTCTGCTTCGTCGCCTCGGACGCGGGACGGGGATAGGACGCGCTGAGCGCTGAGCGTGCCTGAGCGGCCCTGTCAGGGGCGGCCGGCGGTGCGGTGCGCTCGACGGTCACCGCGGCGAACACCGGGACGAGAGAGGCCGGCTCGGGAGCGTAGGCGAACATGTCGGGTCGGCTCATGGCCGATCCCGCGTTCCACTGCTCCGGGCTCACGCGAGCGAAGTCGAACCGATACGGCGACTGCTCGGCCACGTGGGCCATGAACACCTTCGACGTGCGGCCGTTGCCCTCGCGGAACGGGTGCGCCTGGTTGACGTAGGCGAACACGGTCGAGGCCGTGGCCACGAAATCGTTGCGGCTGATCTTGGCCCAGTCGGTCGACGTCACGAGCTGGCGGGCGTCCGACAGATACCGGTCGACCTCGCCCGTCTTGACCTCACCGAAGCCGCGCCCTGGACCCTTCGACATTTCCACGGTGCGGTACTCCCCCGCCCATTCGTAGACGTCCTGGAACAGGTGCCGGTGGATCGCGCGTAGGTGCTCCCCGTCGAACGTGCGCGGCACGTCGACCTCGCCGTTACCGAGCTGCACGGCGCGCACGGTGGTGTCGGTGTACTCCATCCGAGACAGCACCCGCGCGTCGCGCTCGTCATAGAGGTTGCGCAGCGTCCCGATCCCCGTCAGCGGGTCGATGGTGTCGGGGTAGAAGTACGACTCCCAGCTATCGAACTGGGATGCCACGTCAGCGGCCGGCGCCGACGACGCCGGCAGCGCGGCGAGCGGCAGCGTGGCCGCGTCGACGGTACTCCGCGAGGTCGATCGCCCCGCGGGTGTAGTCGGTCACGTTCTCCACGTCCTCGCGGGTCGGGGTGAACCCTTCGTGCCATCCGGCGGCGAGGGCCTGGCGCACGCTGTCGCGCTGCGTCGCGTCGAGCTGCGCGAACAGCTCCGGCCACTCCTGCTCGACCGTGAATGCCTCAGCCACGATGGGCTCCCTTCGTCGTCCTACCAGTCTACCGGTTTTCCCGAAAACGGTCTATGGAATGTTTCGGCACAAGAGGGTTTCGGCACAGGGTTTCGGCACGGCGTGTCGACGTCGCCGCGGTGCAGCTCGCGGCCGTGCCGGAATCGATCAGTTTCGAGCGATTGCGGAAACCTACAAGGTCGCGCGCTGTTGCAGAGCGGCGCGGATCGCGCCTACCCTTGAAACGTGCATTTGTACTTCCTGTGACGGCTGAGTAAAGGCCTACCGCGCTCGTTGAGTCAT
>JAXMAF010000053.1:0-1837 GCA_046350555.1 Phycisphaerales bacterium | reverse complement strand
GCGGCAAGACGAAGACGGGCTTGCGCGGGTCGAGCCCGAGCACGTTGTCCATGACCAGGTCGCGCGCGCGCGTGCTCATCGCCAGGCGCGGCAGGAACAGCGCCCGGTCCTTCCGGCGTGCGACGATGTCGAGGTGCGCGGCGCCCGCCGACGACGGTGTCCCGAAGCGATAGTTGGGCTTGGACTCGTCGGCGGGGATGGCGGCCAGGCACTCGAAGCGCGCCGTGCGCGCGTCGAAGCGCCACAAGGTCAGGCTGAGCTTGCTGTGGAGGCTCGTCTGCAAACGTGCTGATTCGCGCACTCGCCACCAGGCGCGCTCGACCTCGTGGAGGAGGGCACGGGCGACGGCTGAGGCCTGCGCACGGAGGTGCCGACTCGTGACGGCGGTCGTGGCCATGCGGAGTGAGCTTACATCAGAGACGAGCGCTGGCAACGCAGGCACGGTCGCGTGTGCAGAAAGACAACGGTGGTCTGGCCGTCAAGGACGGCAGAGGACGGGTCGCCTACGCCAAGCAAGACGGCGGTTTAGGTCGCGATGCATCTGCTCATGCAGCGGTTCCCGCTTCCGTGACCGCGCATCGCCCACCGATACGGCACGTAGCAAACCCATCTCTCGAAGAGCCGGATGCGGAAGTTCCGCACGTCCGGATCTGTGGGGGCCCCGTCGTGCAAGCATCGGGGCTACCGGACAATCGACGGTCCCGCTGTATCGGTCGCGCATGTGCCGCCGCTGTCTCTCGTCCGGCGAGGCCGGGCGGAGCCAACGTGTGCGGTCCGAAGCGCGACCTGCCGTTGTCGCCTGAGGGCACCGAGGCGCGCGGCCCGGCGGCGACGCGACCGCTGACCGACGGTCGCCCGAGCGGCGCGAGGATGGTCGCCGGGCCTCGCCTCGACCACGCCGCGCAGGCCGGTGGTCTTGACGTCGAGAACGGAAGCGCGAAGATGCCGACGGCTTCCAAAAAAACTTCGTCAGCGCGGCAGGTCCGACAGGCGGGCTTCGCCCGTTGGCGTCGCCTCCAAGGAGAGCGAATGACACAGCCGAGCTCACCGACGACACCCAGCCCCTCGCCGGATCGCAAGCGCGCGACCAAGCTCCTCGCCGAGCGGCGCGAGGCCCTCACCGCCATCCCCCCAGGCAAGGTCCTCAAGCCGCGGGTCTCCTGCGAGCAGGCGATCGCACTGACCACCCAGATCCTCGGCATCGCCCGGACGAACGTCTCGGCGGGCGGCGAGCTGAGCGACGAGGCGTGGACCAACTTCACGAGCGAGCTCAGCGATCTCGAGCCCAGCGTACTCACCTACTTCGCGGCGCAGGATGTGATCGAGGCGGGGCTCCCGGCCGAGTCCGTCACCCGCCGGCGCGAGCTGCGGGCCAAGGTCCGCGCTCACGATCAGCTCCTCTCGAAGTGGGCGCGTGCGGCGTTCGAGGATGATCCGGTCGAAGGTCCGATCGTCGCCGCGCTGATTCCCGGCTCGGGCGTCTACGACGACGCGCAGGACACCGTCGGCTGGGTCGCGATGTGGCGTCGCCACCCCGAGGCCAGGGAGCAGAGCCCGATCACCGTCGCCTACCTCGACGAGGCCGAGGCGGACGCGACCGAGCTGCTGCCGCTCATCAAGGCGGAGGACACGGACACGGAGGCGCGCGACCTGGCGCGCCGCGCCTACACGGCCTGGGCGACCACGTTCAACCACATCGCCAAGGTCGGGACCTTCCTCACGTCCGGCGACGTGACCTGGCCCGGCATCACCGCGCCGAAGAAACCGGCGCCGCGGGACACGACCGACACGACGGACGCCACAGCGACCACGGCGACGGACGCCACGGCGACCGCGA
>JAXMAF010000052.1:0-2095 GCA_046350555.1 Phycisphaerales bacterium | reverse complement strand
AGATCTGCGTCAGCGCCGCGAGCGACGTGCGGTCCTCCTCGTGTCCGAGCGAGCTCAGCGACAGCTCGACGTTGTGCGAGTAGAGCATGCGCATGCCGCCGAGCTCGTCCTTGAGCGGCAGCACCTCGGCCTTGAACTTGATGCGGTAGTCGCCCGGAACGTCGGGTCGGACGTCGGTCGCGGCGCACTTCTGGATGTCGGGGTGACGGAACTTGAAGACGATCTCGGGATCGCCGACCGGGAAGCCGTCCTGGTAGGGGATGCGGCGGCGCAGGATGAACGCGTTGTTGTAGAAGCGGAAGTCCGGGGTGTCGAGGAAGAGCACCTCGCGGATCTGCAGCGGCGCGTTGACGAACTCGGCGGTGTCGAACTTGACGCCGGTCTCCGCGGCCGGGCGCTTCATCAGCTTCGCGAAGTCGAAGAAGCTCTTGCGTGAGGTGAAGTGGTTGGGCCGCAGGATCAGCTTGCACTCGACGTACTTGACCTCGTTGTACGGCATGCCGTCGGCGTACTTGCCCTGCTTGATCGCCGGCACCTGTCCGATGCCTGCCTTGAACTTCGGCGCGATCTCGTCCGCGCGCTTCGCGTGCGCCTTCTTCGCGTGCTTCGTGCCGTCGTGCTTGCCCGAACGTTCGTGCTTCTTCGCGGGCGCTTTCGCGCCGGCGGCCTTCCTGCTCGTCCTGCTGTTCGTCTTCATGGCTCCCGCTCGCTCCTCGCGGTCCGGTGCCGTCGTCGGACGGTCTCGCCGCGATCGTTCCGTGGATAACGCAGAGCGCCGCTGGTGGACAACGCCGCGCCGGCCGCCGGCGCGCGGCTCACGGCAGAAGGTGCAGCACCACGCGCACGTCGCCATTCGGTCGCGGCGCGAAACGGGCGAAGCCGCGAGCGCGACGGTACGAACCGGTTCCTCCGGAGATCGCGACCACCGTCGGGCCGTTGTCGAGCGGGAACTGCCCCTGTCCGACGATCGTGCCGCCGAACAGCGCGGCGACGAAGGTGAAGACGCCGACCGCCTGGTCGTCGGGGACCGACGGCGGGGACGTCGGGACGCCGAACACGCTCATCGTGCCGAGAGGCTGCCCGACGCGATCGAAGAGGTCGAACTCGCCGAGGTCGTAGGGGCCGCAGCCGCAGTTGCCGTCGACCGGGACGCCCCTCAGCGGCAGGCGCCCGCGCACGGCGGACGAAGCCTCGGTCGTCGCGTGCACCGGCGAGCCGGCGAGCGGAAGGAACACGAGGAGAGTCAGCAGCGCCAGGGCGCGGGTCGCACGTCGGATCATCGAGGGTTCCTCCCCGTCGGTTTGCGGAACGCCGAGGCGTCGTCGGAACATGCGGCGCCCGGCTTTAGCGCGTCGTCCCGCCCTACGGCCCGAACCGCGTCGCCCGGGTGGCGTGCCCCGCGGATCCTTCCTACAGTGCGCCCCCATGATCGACCGAGACGCAGTCGCCCGATTCCAGTTCGCCGGCCAGGATCTCCCGTGGCTCCTCGACCTCTGGACCCGCACCCAGCCCGACCGTCCACTCCTCGTCTGGGAGCCGAAGAGCGGCAAGGAGCGCGTCTGGACGTACCGCCAGTTCAGCGACGAGGTCGCGGCGATCGCCGCGGGCCTGCACGCGCGCGGCGTGAAGAAGGGCGACAAGGTCCTGATCCACTCGGAGAACTGCCCGGAGATGGTGCTCGCCTGGTACGCCTGCGCGAAGGTCGGCGCGGTCGCCGTCACGACCAACACGCGCAGCGTCGGCGAGGAGATCACCTACTTCGCCGAGCACACCGGCTGCGTCGGGGCGATCACGCAGCCGCAGTTCGCGAAGCTGGTCGCGGACAGCGCGCACAAGCTGAAGTGGATCGTCGTCACGGACGACAACAGCGGCGAGCCCGCCTCGGCGGATCAGCTCGCGCACGGACGCGAGCCGTTCTCCGCACTGCGAGCCGACGCGGCATCGCTTCCCGCGCGCGCACCCGAGCCGATGCTGCCGGTCGGCATCATGTTCACCTCGGGCACGACGTCGCGTCCGAAGGCGGTAGTCCACACGCACGCGAACGCGCTCTGGGCGTCGCGCCAGGGACCGATCAACATCGACATGCGCAACGGCG
>JAXMAF010000051.1:0-4291 GCA_046350555.1 Phycisphaerales bacterium | reverse complement strand
CAGACGTGGATGAAGTCGCGGATGCCGGAGCCGTCGCGGGTGGGCCAGTCGACTCCGGTGACGGTGAACGTCTCGCCCTTCTCCCACGCCTCCAGCAGCTTGGCGAGCACGTGCGACGGCTTCTCCAACTGCTGCCCCGAGCGCAGCTGCGGGTCCGTGCCGATGGGGTTGAAGTAGCGCAGCGACAGCACCTTGACCGCGCTCGCCAACGTGTAGTCCTCGAGGATCAGCTCGACCATGAACTTCGTGCGCGCGTACGGGGAGCCCGGCTGCAGCGGGGACTCCTCCGTCACGACGAAGTTCTCGTCGGGCGCGTAGATCGACGCCGACGAGCTGAACAGGAAGCGCGGCACGTTGTTGCGCTCGAGGGCCTTCAGCAGCGTGACGGTCTTCGAGACGTTGTTCTCGTAATAGCCGAGCGGGTCGGAGACGGACTCGGGCACGACGATCTTCGCCGCGCAGTGCACGACGGCGTCGATCCGGTGCTCGGCGAAGATGCGGTCGAGGAGCGCGTCGTCGGCGATGTCGCCGTCGTACAGGACGCGGTCGCCGACGAACTCCCTCCGGCCGGTGGAGAAGTCGTCGAGAATGACGACCTGGTGGCCCGCATCCTCGCAGGCCGACGCGACGGTGCTTCCGATGTACCCGGCTCCGCCGGTGATGAGGACGAGCATCTGCTTCCTTCTCTCGAGGTCGTTGTCCATCCTAGAAGGGTTCATTGGTTTCGACACGAGTCACGTCGATTCCGTGATCGTGCTTCGCACGGCAACGCCTTCCTTGGCTCAACCAGCGGTGGTCACCAGCCGCGGGCGCGCCACTCCTCCAGGTGCGGGCGCTCGGCGCCGATGCTCGTCGAGCCGCCATGACCGGGGTGGACGACGGTGTCGTCGGGCAACACGAACAGGCGGGTCTCGATCGAGGCGAGGATGCCGCCGAAGCTCGAGTACGGCCAGCGCGTCGCGCCCGGGCCACCGGGGAACAGCGTGTCGCCGGTGAAGACCGCGCTTTCGACACGATCCGGGCCCTTCGGGCCGGGGATCGGCTCAAGGAGCGTGGTGACGAAAGAGGTCGAGCCCGGCGTGTGCCCCGGGGTGTGCATCGCGACGAGCTCGACCCCGGCGACGGGGAACCGGTCGCCGTCGCTCAGGGCGTCGAACGGCGCGTCGCCCAGCTCGGCCTCCCAGAGGAAGTGGTCCGCGGGGTGCATCCGCGCGACGCCGCCGTGGCGCGCGGCGAACAGTGCCGCCTCGCGGACGTGGTCCCAGTGCCCGTGCGTGATCAGCACAGCGACGACCCGACGGCCGCCCACCGCGGCGTCGACGGCGTCGGCCCCGTGCGCGGGATCGATCACGACGACCTCCGCGTCGTCACCGACCAGCCACGTGTTGTTCTCGTGGACAGGCGGCCCCGCCGGGTCCGCGTTGCCGGCGGTCAGCACCTTCTCGATTCGCGCGCTCATGCCGTCGAGACTAGTGGTCTGTCGCGCCAAGCGGCTGTAGTCGTGCCCGGCTCCCGGGTTCCCGGTCCACCGAGCATTAGCCTCTCCCCATGGAACGACGGCAGAACCTCCTCGCGCGGGTGCTCTGCGCCGTCGCGCTGGCGCTAGCCCCCATCGTTGTGTTGTCGACGACTCCGGCGTCCGCCATCACCGGGCTGATGGTGCTGGGGATGCTGCCCGCGCTGTCGGCGGCCGCGTCCGGTCCTCGGCACCGCGCTCGTCGTCGCCCTGGCGTTCGCCACCGGCGCGTTGTCGCCGAAGGGGCTCCACCCCGTCGGCGCGGCGACGATCGCGTTCGCCGCCCACGTGCTCGTCGACCCTTCTCGCGTGCTTCAGGCAGTCGGGGCGCACCTGTCGCCGCTGCTCACGAGCGCGGTGCTCGCGGGACTCGTCCTTGTCGCCGCGGGATGGGTCTGCGCCGTCGTGCTGATCGTGCTGCGCGGCGTCAAGCTCCCGTCGACGGCGGGGCCGACGACGCTGCCCTACGGCCTGATCCTCGCAGCCCTCTGCGGCGCGTTCACGCTGATCTGCCTCGTCTGGTTCCGCGGCACGAACTCGTGGTGGGCCGTCATGACCATCGCGATGATCCTGCAGCCCACTCATGCCGACACCGCCGCGAAGATCAACGGAAGGATGATCGGCACCATCCTCGGCGGCACCGCCGCCGCCGTCCTCGCCGTGCTCATCCCCGGGGAGCTCGCGACGGCACTGCTCGGCCTCGCGGCGACGCTGCTCTCCGTGCCGCTCCTCCTCGGCGGCGCGGCCTACTGGAAGTACACGACGGTGGTGACGGTCTCGGTGATCCTGCTCACCTTCGACCGCAGCACGCTGATCCTCGGCGACGTGCAGCGCATCCTGATCACCGTCGGCGCCGCCGCCGTCACCGCCGCGGCCGTGTGGGCCGCGTCGCGCGTGGTCAAGCCTTCGGGACCGTGAACTGGCGGGCGACGAGGCCGATCAGCTGGGTGAGGCGGGCGCTGTCGGGCTGGGCGAGGTCGTCGCCCCAGAGGAAGCTGGCGTCGTGCAGCGCGTCGAAGACGTCGATCAGGTCGTCGACGCTCGCGAGGGGCTCGAGGCCCAGGCGGGCGGCGGCGGCCTCGAGGACGGCGGCGAACTGCGGGCGCAGCTCCTGGCGGAGAGTGGCGAGGCGCCGCTGCAGCGCCGGGTCGCGGCGGCCGCGCAGCCGGATCTCGAGCGTCGTCGTGTAGGCCTCCGGGGAGACCATCTTCACGGCGAGCAGGCGGCGGATGGCGTCGTCGAGGCCGATCCCCTCGGGCAGGTTGGCGACGTCGACCTGGAACCGGCCCATCGTCGCCCGGTGCGTCTCCTCGAGGAGCGCGAGGATGAGCGCGTCCTTGTCCTCGAAGTTCGAGTAGAACGCCCCGCGGGTGAACCCGGCGGCCTCCGAGATCTGCTCGACGCTGGTGGCGTCGATCCCGTGGCGCGCGAACTCGCCCATCGCGGCCTGGAGGAGGCGCTGGCGCGTCGCCTCCCTGCGCGGCGTGGTCTCTGACATGCCCCCACCCTATCGCGAGCGATACAGGACTGTATGCGGCCGGCGGATCTCTGCAAAAGGTCGACTGGAAGTTATGCAAAAGGTCGACTGGGATCTATGCAAAAGGTCGACTGAGTCCGATTCGGCGGGTCGGATACAAGGTTGTATGCTCCACTTGGATTCACTTCTGTATCGAAACCAAGGGGACAGATGTCAGCCACGCTCTACGCGCTCGGCCGGTGGTGCTACCGCCGCCGCTTCACCGTGATCGCCATCTGGTTCGCGCTCCTGGCCGTGCTCGGCGGCGCCGCCGCGGCGTGGTCCGGATCGTTCCAGAACTCGTTCTCCATCCCGTCGTCGACGTCGCAGGAGGCGCTCGACAGGCTCCGGATGACGTTCCCGCAAGGGGCGGCGCTGTCCGCGATGACCATCGTCGTCGCGCCCGAGGGCCACACCGTCGAGGACTACCGCGCCGAGATCGAGCGCGCCGTCGAGCAGTTCGACGCGCTTGCCGAGACCGAGTCGGTCACCTCTCCGTGGAACGAGTACGTCGACGGGATGATCTCCGACGACGGCCGCGCCGCCATCGTCCAGATGACCCTCGACTTCGGAATGGCACCGTCCGAGGCCGAGTTGCAGCCCGTCACCGACGTCGCCGAAGCCCTCGGAGAGGCGATGCCCGCGGGCAGCCAGGTCAGCATGGGCGGCGAGGCGTACAACATCGAGTTGCCGCACCTCAGCATCATCGAGGGGATCGGGTTGATCGTCGCGCTGGTCGTGCTCACCGTCGTGCTCGGCTCGCTCGTCGCCGCGGGCCTGCCGCTGATCACCGCCATCGCGGGCGTCGGCGTGGCCATGGCGCTCATGCTGCTGCTCACCAGCGTGTTCGACATCAACTCGACGACGCCGCTGCTGTCGATCATGCTCGGGCTCGCCGTCGGCATCGACTACGCGCTGTTCATCCTCTCCCGCCACCGCGACCAGCTCCGCGACGGCCTCGACCCCGAGGAGTCCGCCGGCCGCGCCGTCGGCACGTCAGGGTCCGCGGTCGTGTTCGCCGGGTTGACGGTGTTCATCGCGCTGCTCGGCCTGAGCGTCGCCAACATCCCGTTCCTGACCGTGATGGGCATCTTCGCGGCGATCACCGTCGCGTTCGCCGTCGTCATCGCGCTGACGCTGCTGCCCGCGCTCATGGGCCTGCTCGGCGCGCGGATGACGCCACGGGTCAAGTCCACGAACCTTTCGACGCGGTCCCGGCGCTTCGCGCGGGGGACCGGCTCAAGGAGCGGGATGTTCGC
>JAXMAF010000050.1:0-6744 GCA_046350555.1 Phycisphaerales bacterium | reverse complement strand
ACTTCTCCGGCGACACGACCATCACCACGCTGACGGGCGGGACGCAGACCATCCCGGGCGGCCCGGTCGCGAGCCAGGAGGCCATCAAGGAGCTGGGCACGAACGGCGGCGGCTTCTACAACGCCAACTCGGCGCACCCGTTCGAGAACCCGAACGGGTTCACGAACCTCCTGCAGATCTTCCTGCTGCTCGTCATCCCCGTCTGCCTGACCCGGACCTTCGGGCGCCTCGTGGGCGACCTGCGCCAGGGCTACGCGATCCTCGCCGTGATGAGCGGCATCTTCGTGACGGTCACGGGGCTGCTGGTCTGGGCCGAGCTCGCGCACCAGGGCGCCGCCCTGCAGCTCGCGGGGTCGGCCACGGAGGGCAAGGAGGTGCGCTTCGGCGTGCCGCTCTCCGCCGTGTTCGCCTCGGCGACGACGTCGACCTCCACGGGCGCCGTGAACTCGATGCACGACAGCTTCACGCCCTTCGGCGGCGGGCTCGCCATCCTCAACATGCTGCTCGGCGAGGTCACACCCGGAGGCACGGGCTCCGGGCTCTACGGGATGCTCATCGCCGCGATCGTGGCGGTGTTCGTGGCCGGCCTCATGGTCGGTCGTACGCCGGAGTACCTCGGCAAGAAGATCCGCGCCCGCGAGATGAAGCTGGTCTCGCTCTACATCCTCACCACCCCGGCGCTCGTGCTGCTGGGGCTCGGGGCGGCGATGGCGACCGACGCCGGTCGGGCGGGGATCCTCAATCCCGGCGCCCACGGGCTGAGCGAGGTCCTCTACGGGTTCGCGTCGGCGTCGAACAACAACGGCTCCGCGTTCGCCGGCCTCGGTGCCAACACCGACTTCTACAACGTGGCGCTGGCGATCGCGATGGCGCTCGGGCGGCTCCTCCCCATGTGCTTCGTGCTGGCGCTGGCAGGGTCGTTGGCCCAGCAGGCGCCGTCCCCTGCGACAGCAGGCACGCTG
Organism: Phycisphaerales bacterium; assembly: GCA_046350555.1. Lineage (GTDB taxonomy): Bacteria > Planctomycetota > Phycisphaerae > Phycisphaerales > SM1A02 > JAXMAF01. Next base: position 5,782 of record JAXMAF010000050.1, on the reverse strand, counting down.
CCCACCCATCGCCCGCAGTTCGTCCTGCTCACCATCGGCGTCGTGATCATCGTCGCCGGTCTGACGTTCGTGCCGGCACTGGCACTCGGACCCCTCGCGGAGGGACTGTCATGACCACGCTCGCACCCGCTCCGGGGGCACCGGAGGGGCACCGGGTCGGCTCGGGCCTGTTCGACCCGCGCGCCCTGCTCACGTCCTTGCCGGAGGCTCTGCGCAAGCTCGATCCCCGGCGCATGTGGCGCACGCCCGTCATGCTCGTCGTGCTCGTCGGTGCTGTGCTCACGACGATCATCGCGGTCACGGATCCGAGCGTCTTCGCCTGGTGGATCACGGCGTGGCTCTGGCTGACCGTCGTCTTCGCCAACCTCGCCGAGGCCGTGGCCGAGGGTCGGGGCCGGGCGCAGGCCGCGAGCCTGCGGGCCACCCGGCGGGACACCACCGCCCGTCGCCTGCTGCCGTCCGGCGACGAGGAGGTCGTGCCGGCGACGGCGCTGGTGGTCGGCGACCGCGTCGTCTGCGAGGCCGGCGACGTCATCCCCGGCGACGGGGACGTGGTCGACGGCGTGGCCAGCGTCGACGAGTCGGCCATCACGGGAGAGTCCGCGCCGGTGATCCGCGAGAGCGGTGGCGACCGCAGCGCCGTCACCGGTGGGACGAAGGTGCTGTCCGACCGCATCGAGGTGCAGATCACCGCGGCACCCGGCTCGACCTTCATCGACCGGATGATCGCGCTCGTCGAGGGCGCCAGCAGGCAGAAGACGCCGAACGAGGTGGCGCTCAACATCCTGCTCGCCTCGCTCACCATCATCTTCCTGCTCGTCGTCCTCACCCTCCAGCCGCTCGCGGTCTACTCCGCCGCCCAGCAGAGCATCGTGGTCCTCGTGGCCCTGCTCGTGTGCCTGATCCCCACCACGATCGGCGCGCTGCTCTCCGCCATCGGCATCGCCGGCATGGACCGGCTCGTCCAGCGCAACGTGCTCGCCATGTCGGGGCGTGCCGTGGAGGCGGCGGGCGACGTGTCGACGCTGCTCCTGGACAAGACCGGCACGATCACCCTCGGCAACCGGCAGGCGACGGAGCTGCTCCCCGCTCCGGGCGTCGCGGTCGAGGAGCTCGCGGACGCGGCACAGCTGAGCAGCCTGGCGGACGAGACGCCCGAGGGCCGCTCGATCGTCGTGCTCTGCAAGGAGCACTACGGGCTCCGTGCGCGCGAGGAGGGCCAGCTCGACGCCGCGGTGTGGGTGCCGTTCACGGCGCAGACGCGCATGAGCGGGGTCGACGTGGGCGGTAGGTCCGTGCGCAAGGGCGCCGCGGGCGCGGTGATCCAGCACGTGCGCGACCTCGGTGGAGAGGTCCCGTCGGAGGTCGCGGCGACCGTCGATGCCATCGCGGGCAGCGGCGGTACGCCGCTGGTCGTGGCCGACGGTCCTGCCGTCCTGGGCGTCGTCCACCTCAAGGACGTCGTGAAGTCCGGCATCAGCGAACGCTTCGACGAGCTTCGGCGGATGGGCATCCGCACGGTGATGATCACCGGGGACAACGCCATGACGGCAGCGGCCATCGCGAGAGAGGCGGGCGTCGACGACTTCCTGGCCGAGGCGACGCCCGAGGACAAGCTGGCGCTGATCCGGCGCGAGCAGGAGGGCGGTCGGCTGGTCGCGATGACCGGCGACGGCACCAACGACGCACCGGCGCTCGCCCAGGCGGACGTCGGGGTGGCGATGAACACCGGGACGTCCGCGGCCAAGGAGGCGGGCAACATGGTGGACCTCGACTCGAACCCGACGAAGCTCATCGACATCGTCGAGATCGGCAAGCAGCTGCTCATCACCCGCGGCGCGCTCACGACCTTCTCGGTGGCCAACGACATCGCGAAGTACTTCGCGATCATCCCCGCGATGTTCGTCGTCGCCTACCCCGGCCTCGACGTCCTCAACGTCATGCACCTGGCGAGCCCGGCGTCGGCCATCCTCTCCGCCGTCGTGTTCAACGCGCTCATCATCGTGGCGCTCATCCCGCTGGCCCTGCGGGGCGTGCGCTACCGGCCCGCGAGCGCGTCGGCTCTGCTGAGCCGCAACCTGTGGATCTACGGCCTCGGCGGGATCGTGGCGCCGTTCGTCGGGATCAAGCTCCTCGACCTCGTCATCTCGCAGATTCCCGGACTGGGGTGATCGCCGTGTCCACGATGCGTCAGGCCTGGGTGGCCGTGCGTCTCCTCCTCGTCATGACCCTCGTCCTCGGCGTGCTCTACCCGCTCGGGGTGTTCGTCGTCGGCCGCATCGTCGCCGACCGGGCAGACGGCTCCTTCGTCACCGCCGCCGACGGACGCACGGTCGGCTCGTCGCTGATCGGGCAGACCTTCGAGGGCGCGGGCTACTTCCGTTCGCGGCCCTCGGCGGCCGGCGCCGACGGCTACGACGCGCTCTCCAGCGGCGGCTCGAACCTCGGTCCGAACAACCCCGACCTCGTCGCCGCCGTGCAGGAGCGCCGGGACTCCGTGGCGACGGAGGAGGGCGTCGACCCGTCGGCCGTACCCGCCGATGCCGTCACCGCCAGTGCCAGCGGGCTCGACCCCCACATCAGCCCCGCCTACGCCGAGCTGCAGGTCGCTCGTGTCGCGCGCGAGCGCAACCTGCCCGTCGTGGAGGTCCGCCGTCTCGTCGAGCAGAGCACCGACGGGCGCGTCCTGGGCTTCCTGGGCGAGCCCGGCGTCAACGTGCTCGCCCTCAACCTGGCGCTCGACGAGCTGCGATGACGGCGGAGGCGCCCGCGACCGAGGGTCCCGACGACCAGCACACTGGTGCGGTGACCCGCGGCAGCCTGCGCATCTACCTGGGGGCGGCCCCCGGCGTCGGCAAGACCTACGCGATGCTCGGCGAGGCGCACCGTCGCCTGGCGCGCGGCACCGACGTCGTCGTCGCGTACGTCGAGACGCACCACCGTCCGGCCACCGCACAGATGCTGTCCGGCCTGGAAGTGGTGCCGCGCCGCACCGTCGAGCATCGAGGCTCGCGCTTCGAGGAGCTCGACCTCGAGGCGGTGCTCGCGCGCCGGCCCGAGGTCGCGCTGGTCGACGAGCCTCGCGCACACGAACGTGCCCGGGTCCGCCCACGCGAAGCGCTGGCAGGACGTCGAGCAGCTGCTCGCGGCCGGCATCGACGTGATCTCGACCGTGAACATCCAGCACCTCGAGTCGCTCAACGACGTCGTCGAGGCGATCACCGGCGTCCGTCAGCGGGAGACCGTGCCCGACGCCGTCGTCCGGGCGGCGGACCAGATCGAGCTGGTCGACATGAGTCCGGAGTCGCTGCGACGCCGCCTCGCGCACGGCAACGTCTACGCGGCCGAGAAGGTCGACGCCGCGCTGGCCAACTACTTCCGCGTCGGCAACCTCACGGCGCTGCGAGAGCTCGCGCTGCTCTGGGTCGCCGACCGCGTCGAGGAGGGTCTCGAGCGCTACCGGGCGGACCACGGCATCGAGTCGACGTGGGCGGCCCGGCAGCGCATCGTGGTGGCGCTCACCGGCGGCCCGGAGGGTGCCACTCTCCTGCGGCGGGGCGCCGTCATCGCCGGACGGAGCGCAGGACGCGTCCTCGTGGCCGTGCACGTCGTGCGCGGCGACGGCACGGTGGGTGCCAGCCCCGATGACATCGCGCGCCTGCGCCGCCTCACCGACGACCTGTCCGGCAGCTTCCACACCGTCGTCGGCGACGACGTCGCCCAGGCGGTGCTCGATTTCGCCCGGTCGGTCAACGGCACGCAGGTGGTCGTCGGGGCGAGCCGGCGCAGCCGGCTGAGCATGGCTCTGCGCCCGAGCACCGCCGAGGAGATCGTCCGCGACTCCGGCGACATCGACGTCCACGTCGTGACGCACGACGAGGCGGGCCGCGGAGCCCGCCCTCGTCCGCGCCGCGCCCTCGGCCGCCGCCGTGCGTGGTCGTGGCTCGTCTCGGGTGCGCTCCCGATCCTGCTCACGGCGCTGCTCCTTCCGTTCAGGGACGCCATCGGGCTCTCGACCGTGCTCCTGGCCTACCTGCTCGGCGTGGTGGCGTCCTCCCTCATCGGTGGGCTCGCGCCGGCGCTGGTGACGGCCCTCGCCGCGTCCCTGCTGGCCAACTGGTACTTCACGCCCCCGTACTACGAGCTGACGATCGCCGAGCCCGAGAACGTCTTCGCCATCTTCGTGTTCCTCGCCGTGGCGGCCATCGTCGCGACGGTGGTCGACCGCAGCGCCGCGCGCGCTCAGGAGGCGGCACGCAGACGCGCGGAGGCGAACGTGCTCGCCTCGCTCTCCGCCGGCGTGCTTCGCCGCGGGGACGGCGTGAGGGCACTGCTCGACCAGGCGCGGGAGACGTTCGGCATGACGGGGGCGGCACTGTTCGAGTCGGCGGGACGACCGGGGGAGCCGGATGCCGCGGTCGAGGTGTCGGGCAGCGACCCTCCCTCGTCGGTCGAGGCCGCGGCCGTCTCCGTCGACGCGGGCCCCGGGCTCGTCCTGGCGCTGTCGGGGGATGTGCTGCCGGCGTCCGACCGCCGGATGCTCGACGCGTTCGCCGCGCAGGCCGCCGCGGTGCTCGAGCGGGACCGTCTGGCGGTCCGGGCGGCCGACGCGGCGCGCCTGCGCGAGAGCGACGCTGTGCGCACCGCGCTCCTCGCGGCCGTGTCCCACGACCTGCGTACGCCGCTCGCCGGCATCAAGGCCAGCATCGCCACCCTGCGCGACCCCGCACTCCGGCTCGACGTGAGCGACCAGGAGGCCCTGCTCTCCGATGCCGCGGGGTCCGCGGACCGTCTCGACGCCCTGCTGGAGAACCTGCTGGACCTCTCCCGGCTGCAGACGGGAGCCGTCCGTCCGGTCATCGCCGCGATCTCGTTGGACGAGGTCGTGCAGCGGGCGCTGCGCGGTGTCCCCGACGACGCGGTCGACGACCGCACCGGCGACTCCGCGCCCCTGCTGCGCACCGACGCCGGGCTGCTCGAGCGGTCGGTGGCCAACCTGGTGGAGAACGCCGTCCGTCACTCGCCGCCGGGCGAGCGGGTCCGCCTCGATGCGGGCGTCGTCGCGTCGAGGCTCCAGCTGCGCATCGTGGACCGCGGTCCGGGTGTGGCGCCGCCGCACCGCGACCGGATGTTCGAGCCGTTCCAGCGGCTCGGCGACGTCGACGCCGGGGCCGGCGTCGGCCTGGGGCTGGCGGTGGCGCGCGGGCTGGCGGAGGCGGTCGGTGCCACCATCACCGCCGAGGACACCCCGGGCGGCGGTCTCACGATGGTGGTGTCGATCCCGCTGGCCGACGACGCAGGGCTCGTGACGACCGAGGAGGTCCACCGGTGACCAGGGTGCTGGTGGTCGACGACGAGGCGGCTCTCGCGCGCGCGCTCGCCATCAACCTGCGGGCTCGTGGCTTCGAGGTCGAGACCGCGGGCACCGGCGCCGCCGCCCTCGACCTCGTCGCCCGTTTCCGGCCCGACGTGGTGCTCCTCGACCTCGGCCTTCCGGACCTCGACGGCATCGAGGTGCTGGAGGGCATCCGCGGCTGGAGCCCGGTGCCCGTCATCGTGCTGTCGGCCCGCGCCTCGGGCGACGACAAGATCGACGCGCTGGACGTGGGCGCGGACGACTACGTGACCAAGCCGTTCGACATGAACGAGCTCACCGCCCGCGTCCGAGCCGCGGCACGCCGCGGCGCGCTCACCGGATCGGCCACGGCGCCGCAGGTCGTCGACGTGGGCGGGTTCCAGGTCGACCTCGCGGCCGGTCGGGTCACCCGCGCCGGCGAGCAGG
>JAXMAF010000049.1:0-2526 GCA_046350555.1 Phycisphaerales bacterium | reverse complement strand
CGTGGTCGTCAGCTCCACCTGTTCCGCGTTGTCGGTGCGGCGGACGGTGATGACTCCACTCATCGGGCTCTCCTTATCGGACGTCGGGCGCATTCGGCCCGTGGGCACGTGCGGCCCACGGGCTATTGTGCCGTACCGGCGATCAGTCGCGCGCTGCGAGGAGGTCCTGCTCGTCCGGGTGGCGCTCGATGTACTTGGCGATGAACGGGCAGGTGGGGATCACCTTCGCTCCGAGCTCGCGGGCATCGGCCAGAGCGAACGCCACGAGCTGCTGCCCGAATCCCTTCCCGCCGTGCGAGGGGTCGACCTCGGTGTGGTGCATGTCCAGCACGCCGTCGTTGTCGTCGTACTCGATGAAGCCGGCGACGTCGCCATCGACGCGAAGCTCGTACCGCCGGAGTTCGGCGTTCTTGGAGAGGATCACATTCTCGTCACTCATGACCGGACTCTACCCGCCATCGAAGCGACGCCGGACCGCGCAGGGCGCGACGACGATCACGTGGCCTTCCGGTCGGCGATGGGATGCACGGTGGCGGCGGTGAGCCGGACGAGGTCCGCGGGCGCAAGCTCGACGTCGAGGCCTCGTCGTCCGCCGCTGACGAGGACGGTGTCGTACTCGACGGCGCTCGCGTCGAGCACCGTCGGGAGCGCGCGCTTCTGGCCGATGGGACTGATGCCGCCGACGACCATGCCACTGCTGCGCTCGGCCGCCGCGGGGTCGGCCATGGCGAGCTTCTTGAGCCCGAGAGCGACGGCGAGGGCCTTGAGGTCGAGCGTGCGGTCGACGGGGACGATGCCGACGACGAGCTGGCGGCCGTCGCTCGCCAGCAGTGTCTTGAACACGCGGCCGGGCGGAAGGCCGAGCGCCGCGGCCGCCTCCAAGCCGAAGCTCACCGCGCGCGGGTCGTGCGCGTACTCGCGGACGGTGTAGGCGACCCGCGCCGCGTCAAGCGCCCTCAGCGCGGGCGTGCCGGATGGTTTCTTGGCCATTTCTCCTCCTTGCTGTCCGAATGGCGCCGACCGAGGCCACGATCACGCACGCCATCGCGAGCCACTCCACCCATCCGAGCCGCTCCCCCAGCACCATCCAGGCGAACAGGGCCGCGGCGGCGGGCTCGAGGCTCATCAGGATGCCGAAGGTGGACGCCGTGATCGAGCGCCGCGCGGGCACCTCGAGGCCGTAAGGGACAACGGAGCTGAGCAGCGCCACCGCGGCCATCGTCAGCCAGACCCCGGGTGTGCCGATGCCGCCGTCGGCGGTCAGCAGCACCGGCGCGGCGAGCAGGAGCGTGCCGAGCATGCTGCCGGCGGCGACGCCGCTGATGCCCTCCCAACGCCTCCCGAGCGGTCCCGCGAGCACGATGTAGCCCGCCCAGAACGCGCCCGCGACCAGCGCGAGCAGGAGGCCAAGGAGATCGGCCGACGACGGCAGCGCGCCGAGCAGCAGCACGCCCGCCGCGGCGAACCCCACCCACACCAGATCGACGGGGCGACGAGACCCCAGCACCGCCAGCGCCAGCGGACCGATGAACTCCACCGTCACCGCCACGCCGATCGGGATCCGCGCGAACGAGTAGTAGATGGCAACGTTCATGCCGACCAGGCAGACGCCGTAGCCGAGCGCGACCAGCCAATCGCGCGCGCTGCGCCCGGTGAACCTGGGTCGCGCGATGGCGAGGAACACGACGCTCGCGAGCGCCACGCGGGTGAGCGCCAGCACCCCTGGCGACGCGGTGTCGAAGACACCCTTGGCCATCGCGGCACCAAGCTGCACCGACGCGATGGCGACGAGCACCAGCACTACCGGGTTGACTCTGCTCACGGCTCGCCGCGGGTCTTTGTTTTGCCCGGGCCTGGCAGCACGGTGCTGTCAAGAAGCCCGCTGGGCTCGGGCTCGTCGTCGCGGTAGGTGGCCGCAACATCGTCGGTCATCGTTCTACTCCTCGTCCCGATCCGTGGCGCGGGTGGCGAACGATAGACGAGCGCGTTCGGCGGCCCACCATGCGGCGTCGCGCTCAGCCGCCGGAGTGCCCGTCGTGACGATCGCGCCGAGCATCTCGCGAAGCGGCGCGAAGTCGCGTTCCACTGATGCCGCTCGGCACGCCTGGTCGTTCGTCGACCCGTGAACGCCACGCCAGTCGAGCTGCCAGCCTGCATCACGGGCGACACGGTTCCAAAACACTCTCTGCGTACGACCGTTACCCTCCCGGAAAGGGTGGACGTAGTTGAACTGGTCGTAGTGGTGGGCGAGGCGGTCGACAAAGCGCTCACGTTCGAGCCCGCGGAGATGGTTGTCGGACCGCAGCTCTTCGGCGGCGTAGCCGGCCGCGCGGCCGATCATCGAGACCGGCAGGAACCAATCGGCCCCCTCGGCGTTCTTGCGCACGTCAACGATGCGCACCTCGCCGGCCCAGGCGTAGACGTCCTGGAAAAGGTGGCGATGGATCGCGCGCAGCTCGTCGAGATCACCAGTCGCCTTCGGCGGGTGATCCATGAGCTGCATCAGGCGGGCAAACGAAAGGTCGC
>JAXMAF010000048.1:0-5592 GCA_046350555.1 Phycisphaerales bacterium | reverse complement strand
CGAGCACGAAGGCGAGACACATCATGAATAATCCGGGCTGGCACGCGCCACAATCGCCTCACTCGCCCGGCACGTATCCGATCACGCCTTCCCACGGGCTGCTCGCGGTTGCGTAGAGCCGCCGCGGGATTCGCCCGGCGCGGGCCGCGACGAACCCGGCCTCGCACGCCAGGCGCATCGCGTGGGCCATGGCGACAGGATCCTTCGCGTGCGCGACGCCCGTGTTGAGCAGCACGCCATCGCTCCCCAGCTCCATCGCGATGGTCACGTCGCTGGGCGTGCCGACGCCGGCATCCACGATCACCGGATACGCCGGATCGCCACCGTGGGCGGGATCCTTGAGCAGCTCGAGGATCATCGCGATCGCCGCGGGATTCGCGACACCGCGTCCGGAGCCGATCGGGCTGCCCGCCGGCATGACGCTCGCCGCACCCGCGTCGCGCAGCCGCGTGGCCATGATCGGATCGTCGCTGCCGTAGCAGAGCACGGTGAATCCGTCGGCGACGAGCTCCCTGCACGCCTCCAGCGTCCCGACCGGATCGGGCAGGAGCGTCTTGCGGTCCCCCAGCACCTCGAGCTTCACCCAGTCGCGGCCGGGATTCCCGAGCTGGTCGAGGATCTCGCGCCCGAGCCGCGCGACGCGCACGGCATCGGCGGCGTCGAAGCAGCCGGCGGTGTTGGGCAGGATCGTGTACCGCGTCGTGTCGAGGAACTGAAGCAGCGATCGACCCTGCGCGTCGACGAGTCGCTCGCGCCGCACCGCCACCGTGACCACCTCCGCGCCCGAGGCGTCGAGGGCGTCGCGCATGATCTCGTACGAGGCGTACTTGCCCGTGCCGACGATGAGCCGGCTGCCGAAGGCGTGCGCGCCGAGACGCAGCGGTGGCGACGAGGTGCGCATCGCGCGATCGTAGCGGGAAGGCATCGGTGCTGCCGGACGCGCACGGCAGGCCGCAGTCGCCGGGCCCCGGGCCGCGCGTTCGCAGGTCGGAGCGATCCGGTCAACCCGGGCGCACGCCCTTGAGCATCTCCTGCATGCGCTCCACCTGGCGTCGGCGCACCGCGTCGAACGTCGGCTTCGGAATCCGCCACTGCGGCGATTCCTCGGGCGTCGCCGTGCAATGCTCCTGCACGAGCGCATAGAGGAACTTCATCGCGTCGCGCGGCTGCTGGAGCTGGTCGAGCGCGTCCACGACATCCTGCTGCCGCATCCCCTCGTCGAAGAAGGACATGAGCGAGATCGGTGCAGCGCCCGCGGCGCGGCACGCGTTGATCCTCGCGGTGCAGAGGTCGTAGAGCGTCGCGCCCGCCCAGCCGAGCCGGTCGACGAAGTTCTGCTTGTCCAGCCGAGCCCCGCGGAAGAACTCCGTGCTCTCGCGCATGACGTGCGGCCGCAGGTCCAGCGGCAGCAGGAGCTTCACCCCCACGCCATCCTGCTGGAGGAAGCGACTGCTGAGGAGCGGCCAGATGAGCAGCCGCATGCGCTCCACGTCGCCGGCGACGGCCATCGGTTCGTCGACGCGGTCGACCATGACGATGATCCCGCTGTGACCAAGCCCGCGAAGGGCCTCGAGCAGCTTCGCGAACATCGCGAAGCGCCGCTCGTCGTCGCTGCCGGAGGCCGACGCCGCGCCCGATCCGGCACCGGAAGCGGCCGTCGAACCCGCGCCGGGCGGGCCCGGGAAATGGGTCGCCAGCTCGGTAAGTCGCGGAAGCGCGCCGAGCGACGCGCGCAGCGCTTCGGCCGGACGGTCGGCGACGCGCAGCGCCCGCGACAATCGCGACGCCAGCCGCGCCCGGACCAGCCATCGCCAGCCCCAGATCGCGGCCGACAGGACCGCGATCAACCCGAGCGCCGCGGCGCCGGAGTCGAGGATGGTCCGCTCCTGACGCCCCGGCGCGAAGGTGATGGCGATGATCGCCGCCGCGACGGCCGCCGCCGCGAGCAGGCCGGCGAGCCACAGCAGCGGCGCCTGCGCGTGCGCCGCGCCCCGACGAAGGCGACGGCGCAGCCTCGAGGTGCGCCGTGCGGCGCCGTCGGGCCGGTCGTAGCACGCCTGAAGGACGAGCAGGCCGTCGCGCACGCGCGGATCGAGCTCGCGGGCGCGGCGCCGGGCATCGTCGTCCAGTTGCAGTTGCACCGCGCCGGCGGGCGCGCCGTCGCCGCTCCGCGGGTCGAGGATGCGGTCGACGAGCGCCGGAACCGCGAGCTGGAGGATCGCATCCATGTGATCCGAGAGGGTCAGCGTGCGCAGCGCGGCGACCGGATCGCCTCCGCGCCGCGCCATGGCGCGCAGCATCGCATCGAAGTCGTCGTGGACAATCGACATCACCCGATGGGTGCGCTCGACGCGGTTGTGCTCGGCGATGCGCCGCGCCAACTGGAGTCGGATCGCGGTCTTTCCCGTGCCTCGTTCGCCGAAGACGACCGCGCTGCCGGGTCGCGCGAGATCGCCGGCGATCTTGTCGAAGTCCGGATGGCGGAACTCGTTCCCTTCGACCTCCTCCAGCCGCGCGAAGACCTCGTCCTGGCGGGCCTCCTCGGCCGCAAAGGGATTCGTCGCGAGGCCATGATGCGCGAGGAAGGTGGAGAGGTTCATCGGATGGCTCGGGGAAGGTGGTCGACGATGGGCGGCGCCCCGGGGCCGGGTCGGTTCACGCGCCGCGTTGGGCGCGTCGTCCATGCCGTTCGCGCCAGGGCAAGCGCGCGGCGGATCGCTCGAGACGGCCCAGTCAGACGGAACTCAATGCGCCACGCGCTTGCCCAGGTGCCTCGCCACGTCGGCGACGCGCGCGTTCAGGGTCGCGGCGTCCGCGGCCTCGAGGTTCAGCCGCAGCAGCGGCTCGGTGTTGCTCATGCGAACGTTGCACCACCACGAGCCGCTGTCGAGGGTGACGCCGTCGAGCTCGTCGACCTTCGCGCCGGGATAGGCCGCGCGGAGCGCAGCGAGCGCGCCCTCCTTGTCCTCGTTCTCGAAGTTGATCTCGCCCGACTGCACGTACTTCCGGAAGGGGGCGATGAGCCGGCTCATCGGCTGCTTCGAGCGGGCGAGCTCGCTCGCCACCGCGGCGAAGGCGATCGCCCCGCTGTCGGCGTTGAAGTTGTCGCGGAAGTAGAAGTGACCGGAGAGCTCGCCGCCGAAGACGGCGCCCGTCTCGGCGAGCTTCTGCTTCATGAAGACATGCCCGACGCGGCTGCGGACCGGCGTTCCGCCGGCGGCCTTGATCGATTCAGGCAGCGCCTTGCTCGAGCGCAGGTCGTAGACGATCGGCGCCTTCGGGCTCGCGCGGAGGAACGCCTGCGCCAGCCACGCCGTCAGCAGGTCGCAGCCGACGATGCCGGCCCGCTCGTCGACGACCATGCAGCGGTCGGCGTCCCCGTCGAAGCAGATCCCGACGTCGGCCTCGACCGCGACGACCTTCTCCCGAAGCTGGGCCAGGTTCGCGTCGACGAGCGGATTCGGCTCGTGCACGAACTCGCCGCTGGAGTTGTCAAAGTTGAGCCGCGTGATCCTCAGCCCCTTCACGTCGCCGAAGACCTTCGGCACCATCGTGCCGGCCATCCCGTTGCTGGCGTCGATGACGACGTGCAGCGTGCGCGTTCCCTTCACCAGGGCCGGATCGAGGAACGCCAGCACGTGGTCGCGGTACTCCGGCCAGAGATCGCGCGACTCCTCGCGACCATGCTTCACGACGAGCTTCTCGCGATCGACCATCGCCGCGAAGCGCCGCACGTCGTCGAGGCCGGTCGTCATGCCCACCGGCTTCGCCGCGATCTTGCTGATCTTGAAGCCGTTGTAGTTGGCCGGATTGTGCGACGCGGTGACCTGCACGCCGCCGCAGCAGCCGAGGTGGTTGATGGCGAACGAGACGAAGGGGGTGTCGACGAGCCCGACGTCGATCACGTTGGCGCCGTAATCGCGCATGCCCTGCTTGATCGCCTTGCACAGCGCCGGCGAGCTCTTCCGCATGTCGTGGCCGACGGCCACGTTGCGCATCATCGGATCCTCGTGCCCCGCCTCGACGGCCTGCTCGACGAGGTACTGGGCGATCGCATAGCCGATCTGCCACGCGAGCTTCTCGTTCAGGGGCTTGGGATAGGTCGCGCGAACGTCGTACGCCTTGAAGACTTTTCCGAGCATGGCCCTCATCCTAAGGCAACGCACGCGGGTTCGCCGGACGGCCGCCGCCATCGCGGCGCATCGGCCGAAGGACGGCCCCTTCCCGATCGCTCGTGTCCCGAGTCAGAAATTCGCGGCATAGGGGCGCGACATGATTTTGTCTGGCAAGGAGTCGAGACGAACGGCCTATCCGCAGCGATAGGCGGAGTCTCGACGACGCCGCCAGGCGAAATCAGGGCCGGACATATGACGCGAATTTCTGACTCGGGACACGAGGCCAGGAACCATCCCCAGCGCCCCAACCACCTGGCACGCGCCTTGCACCCCCGTCATCGATGCGCCTCGATCGTTTCACCACCGTCGCCCAGGAAGTGCTCGCCAACGCCCAGTCGGCTGCCGTCTCGGCAGGTCATGCGGAGCTCTCGCCGCTGCACGTTCTCGTGGCGCTGCTCGATGACCGCAACGCCGTCGCGGTGTCGATCCTCGCCCGCGCGGGCGTCGACGCGAACCGCGTGCGGAGCGCGGCGGAGACGGAACTCAAGCGGTTGCCGACGGTCAGCGGCGCGCAGCCGCAGACCGGCAGCTCGATGATCGCCGTCATTCAACAGGCTGAGAAGGAGGCCAAGTCGCTGGGCGACAGCTACACGTCGACCGAGCATCTCCTGCTCGCGCTCGCCGACGTGAAGAGCCCGGCGCGCGAGGCGCTCTCCGTCGCCGGCGGCGATCGCAGGAAGCTCCTCGATGCCGTGAAGGCGATCCGCAAGGCCTCGGGCGTCACCAACGTCAACGACGCCAACGCCGAGACGGGCTACGAGGCGCTCAAGAAGTACGGCGTCGATCTCGTCGAACGCGCCCAGTCGGGCAAGCTCGATCCGGTGATCGGCCGCGACGAGGAGATCCGCCGCTGCATGCAGGTGCTCTCGCGGCGAACGAAGAACAATCCAGTCCTCATCGGCGAGCCGGGCGTCGGCAAGACCGCGATCGCCGAGGGCATCGCCCAGCGCATCGTGAGCGGCGACTGCCCGGCGTCGATGCGCGAGTCGCGCATCGTGGCCCTCGATGTCGGCCAGCTTCTCGCCGGGGCGAAGTTCCGCGGCGAATTCGAGGAACGGCTGAAGGCCGTGCTGCGCGAGGTCGCCGCCAGCGAAGGGCGCGTGATCCTCTTCATCGACGAGCTGCACACGATCGTCGGCGCCGGCGCGGCCGAAGGCGCGGTCTCGGCCGGCAACCTGCTCAAGCCGGCGCTGGCGCGCGGCGAGCTGCGCTGCATCGGCGCGACCACGCTCGACGAGTACCGCAAGCACATCGAGAAGGATGCCGCGTTCGAGCGGCGATTCCAGCCGGTCTTCGTCGGCGAGCCGTCGCTCGAGGACACGATCGCGATCCTGCGCGGCCTGAAGTCACGTTACGAGGCGCACCACGGCGTGCGCATCCAGGACGGCGCGATCGTCACCGCGGCGACGCTCTCCAG
>JAXMAF010000047.1:0-8030 GCA_046350555.1 Phycisphaerales bacterium | reverse complement strand
CGCCGATCGCAGAATCAAGCTCAAGTACACGCCGGTGGCGGAAGGATCGCCGACGAGCGTCCTGGCGCACATCCAGGCCTCCGGGATCATCGACGTCACGACGATCCTCGATCGCACGTCCGGTTCGTGTGACGCATGTGCCTCGGCGGGCGCCTTCGGCAAGTTCACCTTCGACGCGGGCATTGCCACCCCCGATCTCAGCAACGCGCTTGCTGCGAATCCGCCGCCGTCGCGAAGCCTCAGCGGCGACTTCTGCACGGGGTCGAGCGCGGTCTCGATCGGCGCCTCCTTCGGCTGGCCGAACAACACCGTGGGCGGGCAGTGGCAGTACTCCCAGGGCGGGAACCGGGCGACCAAGGCCGGTGCGGAGGTTTGGACCTTCAGCAAGATCACCTGCCTTCCGGCGCCCAGCACTCCGACGCCGGTCGTCTACTACATGGTGATGACTGGGCAGGCGGCCGCGCGGGCGCTGACCGACTCCGCGGGCCAGGCGATGGGCAGGGCCGTGATCGACTTCCGCCGGCTGGCCTTTGAATTCCCCGACGGCTGCGAGGAGTGCGCGCCTCCGGTCGGTGGCCATCCGCTTCCCGGACCGGCCAAGGGATGACGACGAGCCCACGGGAGGATCCACGAGATGAAGTTCCCAATAGGGGTGGCTTCGCGAAGGACTGTGTGCGCGGCTGATCGCCCGCGCAACCTCGTCTCCGCGTTCGTGCCATGCTGTGTCATCGCTGGCATCGTCGCCTCGTCTCATAGGGATTCCAGTCGACCTCCATGCGTTCGACCCGGTGCCCACAACGGCGTCTCACGGCGGAGCTGGGTTGGGTGGGGCGCGAGCATCAACTGGGACGCGTCTCAGGCCGCTCTCAGCGGAGCTCCGGATTCAGCAGGACCATCCGTCCGCAGTTCCGGAACGCCCCGCGACTCGTGGCCGTTCGCACGCCTGCATCGCGCCGTGCTGGAGGCGCTTGGAAGTGCAACGGCGCGCTCCGCGCGCATGGTCGGCGCCGACGCCTCCGGCGCGCCGAGCGCCGTGTTCGTCGCGCAACGGGTCGCCATCGAGGATGCCTCCGCGGGCCAGACAACCGCCGGGACGCTCACCGCGTTCGCCATCGGACCAGTGGCGATTCGCGTCGTCGACCCAGACCTGCGACACCTCTCGGCGGTCGAGGTCATCGTCGCACACGGTGCGCACGCCGCCGACTTGATCGCGTGGCGACCTGCCATCGCCTCCCTTGGCGTGGGCGAGCAGGGCGATGCTGGCGAAACGAGCGACTCGCACGGCGCCGGCAACCAGCGCATCGCGTTCGAGGACCGCGATGCCCCAAGCGATCTGCCGCACTCCTTTCGGGTCGACCCCGATTCTCAGACCGGCGCGGGCGCGGAAGCGCTGCCGGCGCGCGAGCTCGCGGCGCGCCATCGCCGGGCGCTCGAAGGGCTCGCGATCGCGCGCGACATCGCCTCCCGCGGTGTCGTCGGTCCACCGTCCGCCGAGGCGCGCCCGCTTCGCCGCGGGGCCCCGGCATCGAACCCGTTGCTCGACTCCGCCCAAGCCGCTCGATCCACCGAAGCCGCCGCCCAAGCCACCGCGCAAGCCAGCGGCCAAGCCGCCGCCCAAGCCACCGGCCAAGCCACTGGATGGCTGCGCCGCATCGACGACCTGCCGCGTCTGGAGGCCATGGAGATCGTGGCATGGCTCGAGATGGCCGATGCACGCCAAGCCCTCCTCCGGTCGCTCGGTCGCGTGGCCGAGGCGGACAGTGAGTGCGATCGTGTGCTTCACTATCTCGGCCGACTCGGCGCCGTCGACACGGCGGCGCGATGGCGGACGCGCGTTCCCAGGCGAAGCGCCACCCCGCTTTCGGCGACCCTTCACGCGACGTGGCCGTTCGAGGCGTGGGAGATCGTCGAGCGCGCCACGACGGTCGCCGAGGCACAAGGCGCGACGATCGCCGCCTTCCTGGGCATCGCCGACTCGCTCATCGCCGAACTGAGGCTGGCGCCGGAGCTGGCCAACGAGCTTCGCGACCGGATGGTCCAGGCGTCGACGAAACTCCCGCTTGGCACGACGATCGCCGGGCCGCTGGCGCGAGATCTCATCGAGCATCTGCGGCTCGAGCTCAGCATTGCGGCGAGCGAGCCCGGCGAGACGGCGCTCGAGACGGTTCGCACCGCCGTCTGGGAGTCGTGGGCTCGAACGTGGAACGAGCCGGGCGCAATTGCGCCGATGGACCGCGAGTCGCTTGGAAGGCAGCGCGCCCAGATCGCCGAGCGGGTCCAATCCGCGATGCTCGCCTCGGCGCGGGACGCCGACGAGTCGGAGTGGGCGCTCGCGGCGGCGGCGGCCGCCACGGAGGCGATCGCTGCCGACCTTGACAATCCCTGGAATGCATGGGCGCTGCTGCCCTTCGACGAATCCCTGATGGAGAAGGTCCTCGACCGAATCGACGAATCGACCGACGTGCTGCAACAACTCGACGACCCCGAGGATCGCGACCAGTCGGCCTTCCGCAACGAGGGAACGCTCCTTGGTGGCTCGGTCTTGACGGCGCTCGCGGTCGAGTTCGCGATCAACCCGCGCGAGCGGGCGCGCCGGATCCCCTTCCCCGACGCGCTTCCGAGCGTCAACTGGAGAGGAGGTCCGGTCCGCTGCCGCCTGAGCACGCCGTGACGCCATCGGATGTGACCGATGCGCCGCTCGCTGGTACGCTCTCCGCGGCCTGCTGGCTTCGCCCAGTCGGCGCACCTGTTCGACCGACCCATCCGTTCCACGGGAGTTGCCCATGAGCGACGGCCGCACCACGATGCCACGATCCACCCGACACGATCCGATCGCGCCTCTCGGCCGGGTCGCCTCATGTCGCCGAGTCCGACTCGCGCTCGTCGCGATGGCGCGGGCCGTCGTCGCGGCGCCGCTGCTGCTCTGCGCATGCGAATCGACCTCGTCGACCGGAGTCGCTTCCGGGGCAGGCGCCTCGACCACGCAGGCCGCCAAGTCGCCGATGGTCTACATCAGCGGCTTCACCGTGAACAACCCCGGCAGCGGCCAGCAATCCGAGACGCTGCGCGGCACGTTCAGGCAGCTTCGCGAAGGCCACGCCTCGAGCCAGATCGTCACGAAGCTCCCTGATCGAATCGTCTCGGCGCTCCAGGCGCGCGGCATCGAGTCGAAGCGCATCGACCCGAGCGAGTCGATGCCGCGAACGGGATGGCTGGTGCGCGGCGAGTTCACGCCGCTCGGCACGCCGTCCCAGTCGGGCGGAGTGCTCGACGACCTCGGATCCAGCTTCCAGGAGCGGCCCGTCGACCTCTTCATGACCGTCGACAACCTCGAAGCCGGCGTTCCGCAGCCGATCTTCACGATCGACGCCACGAACACCGTTCACGGCATCGGCGCGCCGCCCGTTCCCAATCCCTACGCCGCCGCCGTGAAGTTCGTCGTCAAGCAGGCGACCTCGGAAGAGGACGCCGAGAAGCTCGCCAACGAGGTGGCCGACGCGATCGTCGCGCACATGAAGGGCTCGGGCGCACTGCCGAAGGGCGTGGTCGCTCCGGCTCCGTGAACGGCGCGCTGGCGTCGTCCTCCGGCGGCCGCCCCCCCGGCGCGCCGCGCGGCCGATCCCCACGGTCCGACCGATGCTCGTCCTTCCCCGGGGATGTCCGCCATCCGACCCATTCACCCGCCCGACTGTCGCGGCGGGTCCGACGTCCGATCCAACGCAGTCGCGTGAGTGATTCCCGGAAGCGCGGTGGACCCTCCGCTGCGGCCGCGCCGCACACTCGCACTGACGTGAACACACCAAAGGCGGGCCAGTCGCGGCATGTTCAACGAAGCCGACCCAGATAGTCGGCGACGACCTTCGCATCGCCGTCGGCGGCCACGCACGCCGCGTATCCGTCGGGTCGAACAAGCCACATGCCACCGGCATGAAGTGGTGGGCGAAGATGGGGATCGATCAGCTCCTTGAACGTCGCAAGCAGTTCGACCAGCGCACCGTCCGATGCGGCACACAGCGCGAAGCGCGGGGCATCGCCCGATCCGGGCGGAACTTGCCCGGCGATCGGCGCCACGCGCTCACCCGGAACCGGTCCGGCGATTCCGCGAAGACGAGGGCCATTGAGCGGGCTCCGGACGTAGTGGATGGCAACCTCCGTCATGTTGTTCACGATCGCTCGCCGAACGGGCGCCAGCCCCAGCAGGGCGTGTCCCAGCGTGTTCCGAACGGCCTGTTGGACGCGACCCTTCAAGACCGCGACCTTGGTCAGGCGCCCGGACGCGGCGAGCACCTGCTCGGCGACGGCGCTGCGCTCGATGCTGTAGCTCTCGAGCAGTTCATCCGAGCAGCGCCCGCGGCAGACCAGCGCCAGCTTCCATGCGAGGTTGAACGCGTCGTGCATTCCCGTGTTCATTCCCTGGCCTCCCGCCGGACTGTGCACGTGGGCCGCGTCTCCGGCGAGGAAGACGCGGCCGGCTCGATAGTCGGGGACCATCCGCTCGTTGATCCGAAATGACGAAAGCCAGACGGGATCGGATGCGACCAAGCCACGCGGACCGCGCCGGTCGATGATCGCCTGCACCTGCTCCAGCGTCGGCTCAGCGGCAGGATCTCCGTTGGAGGGCCCGATGTCGGCCAAGACCCGGCAGCGACCCGGCGAGATCGGAAGGACGACAAGCGCCCCTTCCGCGTGCCAGTAGACGACGATCTCCGACTCGGGAAACGGCACTCCCTCCAGGTGGATGTCCGCCAACACCCACTCGCTCTGCAAGGTGTTGCCGCGGAACGACAGGCCGAGAGCGTGGCGCACCGTGCTGTGGGCGCCGTCGCACCCGATCAACCACTCGGTCTCCAGTCTCTCCTCGCGTCCATCGCGGGCGCGCAGCACGGACCCGACGCCGCCGGCGCCCGCGGTGAAGGTCGTGACCTCGACCTCGCGCTCCACGCGGATTCCCTGGCGATGCAGATGCTCCTCGAGCAGTCGCTCCGTCTCCGACTGCGGCAGCATGAGCGCATAGCGATGCGGACTCTCCACCGTCGCCATGCCAAGCCGGCCGACGATGGTGTCTCCCGCGACGATGTTCGCCGCGAGGACCTTGTGCCCCGCGGCGACGAACATGTCGCCGCAATCGGCCCGATCGAAGAGCTCCAGGGTTCGGCTCCACAGCACGAGGGCCTTGGACCTGTCCGTGCGATGGGCCGCCTTGTCCACGATTCGGACCCTGACGCCGTACCGCGCGAGCTCCGATGCCATCGTCATTCCGACCGGTCCGGCGCCGACCACTAGGACCTGCGTTGTCACGGGTTGCTCCGAGAGAGGGCCGACGAGCCGAGGACGGGGGTTCAAGGCCCGGCAGCCCGTGGCGAAAGTGCTTCGACGGCGACGGCGAGCAGGATTTCGCACATCCATGATCAAGTTGAGAGCCGCCGCGCAGCCGTATTCCACGGAATCTACGGCAAGCGGCGGCGACGCAGAGATGCGGAATCCTGCTGGGCCGCAGCCCAAATGACTTTCGCCACGGGCTGCTCGTGTCCCGAGCTCGTCGGGGGACGAGGCTACGTCCCCGACCACGACGCGAGGACCTTCGCGTAGACCCACTCCGTCCCGTACAGCGCCAGGCCCTCACAGAGCAGCGCCAGAAGGGCGCAGGCGACCGTGACACCGCCGAGCGTCATGACGGAGAACCAGGCGCAGGCGATCGTTGCCGCAATGCAGATCGCGGCGCTGCCGGCAAGGAAGACGAGGCTCACGGCCATCGCCGCCTCCTTGCACGACGGCTTGCACGATGCCGCGACGCCGTCGTTGCCCGAGGCGAGCTCGGCGTCGGCGTAGCACTGCCACTGCCCCGTGCCGGTCAAGGCGACGAGCGACGTGCAGGCGAGGGCTGTCGGCGAGAGCTGCGAAGGCGTCGCCGCCGCGGCGAACTCGTCCGCGCCAAGCGCCAGCAGATCGGCAACCGGAGTCTCGGCGCCGTTCACGAAAACGGTCATCGGATCGCCGCACGCATTCAGGTCGACCGTCGCTCCGTCGGCGGCCACCACCACATCAAGGCCATCGAATGCGATCGTCGCGGCCGCGCCGTCGAGGAACGTGACATCGATCGATCCCTTGGCGGTGCCGTCGGATTCGACAGAGACCACGCCGTCGACGATCGCCGTCCAACCCTTCTCGACGATGTTGGACGGCTGCTGCGCGAACTTCATGTCGTGGAACAGCCCGTCGCACTTCTCCGGGCATGGCCCCCACCCGTCGAGCAGCAACCCCACGTCGGCGCTTCCCGTGGCTCCATCGCCGTCGAGGTCGCCAAACGGCGTGCCCCAGGCCCTGATGAGCTTGCCCAGGTCGCTGCCGTCGACGGCCCCGTCGGCGTTGAGGTCGCCGGGGCAGTTGGCGAGTGCCGGAAGCTGCGCACCGATGATGCATGCCGCGCCGACCGAGACCAAGACCTCGCGGAGCAACGAGGCCCGCCGGCTCCGGTCGGCGCGGCGCGCGACGACCGCGCACCGACTTGAAATGACAGGACGCATGATGTTCCCCTTCGGAAGCGTGAACTGTCGCCGGTTGCGGACCTCCACGAGGAGGCCCATCAGCAGACCGACGACGGCCGGAAGGCCGTCAACCCCTACTCCGTGTCCGCACGGACCTGACCGGGAATGCGCGCCTGGTCGCGACCGGTCTCCCCGATCCCGCGGCGTTCACAGGGGCCGAGCCAAGGCAGGACGGCCCGATCGTGATGATCCTCAGGCGCGTGGCCGACCGCCGCCGAGGAAACGGGACTCTCCCGCGACCTTCACCGATTATGGTGTACTTTGCACCTTCCCATGGAACCTCCGGGGCGAGCCCGCACGAACGTGTGCGGCCGGAATCGCGCCATCGGCGCGATGTCCGAAGCAGAACCCGCGACCGCGTCGCAAGGAGTCTCCTGTGGTGAATGGCACCGTTGTCAACCGCGTTGTTCCCTCGCCCGCTCGTCGAGCCCGTTGCGCCCTGCTCGCGACGCTGGCCCTCGTCGCCGTCGACGTGCCCGCGCTTGGCGGTGTCGTGACCGCGACGTTCTCGGTCGGCGATGCGCCATCGTCGACGATCACAATCGTCGGCACGCCCGGCCCCCTCGGCGGCGAGCAGTTCCTCCAGACCGTCGACGTCGATGGCGTGAAGATCACGTGGTCGTACACCGTCAAGATCGACGCCGCGCAGAACCGGATCCTCAGTGGCACGACGACGATCGTGAACGCGACGTCCGCGCCGGTCGACGTCGAATCCCGACTCTCGAACGATCTTGCCCAGCCCCTGGTGAGCAACGTGGTCACCGGAGGCACGGTCTCCGTCAAGCTGGTGACCGACTCCGACGGCGGCTCGCTCACGTGCGGCGATGGCCTCGCGCTCGTCGCGGCGGTCGCCGATGACACCGTGGTCGGCGCGTTCTTCTATTGCCCGTTCCTCATTTCACTCTCCGGCATGAGCTCGGCCAGCACGTCCGCCTACTGGGGCCTGCCGATCCCCTCCGCGCCAATCGCGGCGACCATCGACTCGCTCGGTCATCAGGTCAGCGTCGCGCTGACGCCGGGCGACAAGGCGATCATGACGATGCTCTTCGCGGCCAACGGCAAGGTCGCCGTTGTGCCCCCCGCCCTGCCGCCCGGCGGCGTCGATTGACACGGACTCCGTTTGACCTCCATGCGTCGGACCCCTTGCCCACAGCAGCGTCTCGCGGTGGAATCGGGTTGGGTGAGGCGCGAGAATCAAACGGGACGCGCATGACAGGACGCGCAACACCCTCCGAGCACGACCCGTCACGATGAAACACAGCTCGCCCGGACGCACGTCGTCCGGGCGAGCTTGTTGTTGCCACCGGCACACGGCCGATGCTTCGGGCGGGTTGCGCTTGCACGCGGGGCTTGACCCGTCGCCGAGCCCGTTGGTGCCCGAGCGAGCGTGCGACGAAGCGGCTACCGAGCGCTCAGGCCGGCCTCGCAGCCCGTGGCGAAAGTCATTCGGGCTGCGGCCGAGCAGGATTCCGCATCTCTGCGTCG
>JAXMAF010000046.1:0-9320 GCA_046350555.1 Phycisphaerales bacterium | reverse complement strand
CCTGCGAACGCGATCGCCCGCGGACAGATCCTCGGCGTCGATGCGACGACGCCACTCGTCCAGCGTGACGCCTTCGACGAGCTCCATCGCGATCGCGAAGCCGCCGCCGGGCAACAGGCCGCAATCGTGGACGGTGACGATGTTGGGATGGCGCAGCTTCGCGACAAGCTGCGCCTCGCGCCACAGGCGCTGGCGCTCGCGCGAGGTGCCGGCGCGGATCACCTTCATCGCCGCAGCGCGACCGGTCGGCTCGTGCAGGGCGCGATGAATCGCGCCCTGACCGCCGCGATGGAGGAGCTCCAGCAGGCGGTAGCCGCGCCATGGCGCCTTGTCGTTGGGCGCGGCGGGATTGGCGGCAAGACTGGCCTCGGCGGCATGATCGGCGCTTGCCGCGGGTTCCGACGATGCGCCCGGCCGCAGTGCTCCGGCCTGCGACAAGTCGACCGTCGGCGGCTCGACGCGCTTGATGAACGCAAGCAGCCGTTGGTTGGCGCGGATCTCCCGGAGACGGGCGCCGCAGAGGGGACACGCCGCGACGTGAACCTCGAGACGGGTGCGCCCGAGCGGATCGGCGATCTCGTCCGACGCGAGATGAACGAGCTGAGCTTCGCTTGGACAACCGTCGGTTTCCGCGGAAGGTTCCATGAGGGACCAACCCACGATACCAGCGCGTCACCCGTCGCCGGAATACCTCGCACCCCTCACCCCTCCTCCATCGCCTCCTCCACCTCGGCGCTGACCCCGCGCAAACAACCAAGCACACGGTTGCGCGCGACGTACACCTCTTCGGGGCTCATGCCGCAGTCACGCGCCGCGGCCTGCACCGGAACCTCGCGCATCGCGGTGAACTCGAACGCCCGAAGCGTCGACTCGGCCATGCGCGTCTCGGAACGGAGGCGGGACAATGCGATGGCGAGGACCTGCCGCTGCACTTCCTCCTGCCAGATGGTCTCAAGCTGCGCCTCCGGCGGCGCACCGAGCACGACGCGCCCCGAACGAGCGATCCTTCCCGCCTTGGAGCGCTGCATGTCGCGGATCCGGTTCCGAAGGATGGCAAGCGTCCAGTTCCGCAATCCGCCGCGAGCCCGATCGAACTGGTTCGCACGAAGGCCTCGAACGAGTTCGAGGAGCGTCTGCTGGGCGGCATCCTCGGCGTCCTGCTCGCCGAGACCGAATCGACGCCCGACGCCGCGAAGCACGGGGTCGTAGCGCTCGACGAGAAGGGCCCATGCCCCGCCGTCATCGCGCACGCGAAGGGCGTCCAGCAACTGCGTGGTTGTGGTGAGGGGAATGGCCACCAAGAGACGGAACGGCGGGGTGGAATCGGTGCTCGCAGATGCGCTGCCGTGTGTACCGCCGGTCCGTGACGTTAGGGTACTGTGAAGAGGGGGGTTCTGTGAGGGTCTGGACGAAAACTGGCCACACGTTGGCGGATGCGACCAAGATCCGCCTCGCCGGCAGGTGTCGGCGTGCGCGTTCATTGAATCGCCACCGGACGAAATGGCCATCCGGCGTGTGCGATCTACGGCGGCACTTCGGACGCCCATGAAAACTCGGACATTTGGTGCAAGGTTCCGCGTGCTGCAACGCAGTGGTTCTGACCGGGAGGGGCAAAAAGGGTGTCAGGATGAGTTGCCCGCAGTCTTGGCAATGAATCCCGACACGGCTTCGCCCGCCGTCGCGTCACCTGGCAATGTTGCCAGTGCGGCTGCACCCTTGGTGCTCATGGTGCATCGTCCGCCTCACTTCCCGCATCGTCGTGACATGAAAGGGACACAAATGAGATCGACTGGATTCGTAGGCATCATGGTCGCGCGCGGCGCGACTTGTGCATGGATGAATCGTTCGCGGACGGGCTTCGCGCTCTCGGCACTCTGCCTTCCGACCGTATGGATGCTCGCTCACGCCGCCGTGGCTCAGCCGCCCCATTACATCGTCACCGACCTGGGTGTCCTCTCGGGAAGCAACGCATTCAGTGTCGCCTATCGAATTAATGAAGGTGGTCAAGTTGTCGGATACTCCTCCCCCGATGTTTACAACCCTCGTCCGTTCCTTTGGACACCTGTCTCTCCCAACAGCCCGTCAGGATCGATGATCGATCTCGGGACATTGGGCGGACCCAAGGGCATCGCCGTGGGGATCAACAACCGCGGCCAAGTCTGTGGCTATGCCGACAGCACCAGCGGCGTCCAATATGCCTTCCAATGGAGCCCGGCCACGGCGAACGGCACGTTCGGCGCGATGACCAGTCTCGGTCTTTCGCTGATCCCGGGTGTCGGTCAGATCGGCAACATCAACGAGTACGGGCAGATCGCTGGCGTTGCGGATTACGGTTCGGTCAGCCCATTTCTGTGGACGCCCACCGTGCCGAACGGGAACACGGGCACGAGCTTCTTCCTCCCAGGCTCATACGGCGCTGGCTTCAACCTCAATGACTCAGGACAGGTGACCGGCTTCGTGGAGAGCGTGGCATTTCGCTGGACACCCGATCTCCCGAACGGCACCAGCGGCGCAATGGTGCGCATCACTGAGGACTTCGGCTCGCAGTATGCGAGCTCGCGGACGGGCGCCGACATCAATGAGTCAGGGTGGATCGCTGGCGCATATGTCCCGCCGGATGCGCCCCCTGGCGTGAGCGGGCACGGCTTCCTGTGGACGGAGACAGGAGTCATTGACTTGACGCCGAACGCCGGCATTGTTGGCGGCGCCAATGGGCTCAATGACGTTGGACATGTCGTCGGAAGCATCGTTAATGTGTCGAACGATCCGAGGGCTTGGCTCTACGATGGACCGGCCGACGTCTTCGACCCGACGAAATTCTACGATCTGAACACCCTGATCGATACGTCTTGCGGGTGGTGGACCCTTCAGTATGCCGTGAGCATCAACAACACCGGCCAGATCACCGGCTATGGCAGGCACAACGGACTGCTTCGGGCTTTCCTGCTCACGCCGACCGAAGGTGGCAACCCACCGCAGCCGCAGGTTGCCAACGCCGGTCCCGATCAGGTGGCAACCGCCGGTCAGATCGTAATGCTCGACGGCTCGCAGAGCCGAGATCCCTACGGCAACTCGATTGGGTTCACGTGGACGCAGGTCGCGGGGCCGAGTGTCACGCTCGACTTGACCGATCCAGTTCGACCAACCTTCGTGGCGCCGACCGTGCCGACCGGCGGGGCGACGCTGACGTTTGTCCTCGTCGTGTCCGATTCTTGCCAGATCGGCAGCGAGCCCGACATTGTGAATGTGACGGTGGCGAACGTGAATCACCCCCCGGTGGCAAACGCGGGCCCGGATCAGGCGGTGGCCGAGGGAGGCTCTGTCACGCTGAACGGCTCCGGCAGCTACGACGTTGACGGCGACGTCCTGACCTACACGTGGATGCAGCTTCTCGGAACGGCGGTGACGTTGGACGTCTCCGATCCGGTGCACCCCACCTTCACCGCTCCGTGGGAGAGCTTCGGCGGCGAGACGCTCGTCTTCGCCTTGATCGTCGACGACGGGCAGGCCAGCGCGCTGGACACGGTCAACATCGTGGTCGAATGGATCAACCACCCGCCGATCGCCGCCGCGGGCCCGGACCAGACCCGCAACGAGGGAACGCCGGTGATGCTGAACGGCAGCGCCAGCAGCGATCCCGACGGCGATGCGCTGACCTATGCCTGGACGCAGACGGGCGGCGCGGCCGTCACCCTCTCCAGCGCGACAAGCGCCACGCCGAGCTTCACGGCGCCGCAGGTCGGCGTCGGCGGCGCGACGCTCACGTTCCGTCTGACGGTGGACGACGGCTACGGCGGAACCGACCACGACGACGTCGTCATCACGATCCACGACCTCAACTCGCCACCGAACTGTGCGCTGGCCAAGGCGAGCCCGGAACAGCTCTGGCCGCCGAACCACAAGATGGTAAAGGTCTGCATCGTGGGCGTGACCGACCCGGACAACAACCTGGTGACGATCACGGTGACCAGCGTGACCCAGGACGAGCCGATCAACGGACTCGGCGACGGGGACACGGGGCCGGACGCGGTGATCCAGGGATCGACGGTCCTGCTGCGGGCCGAGCGGTCGGGGATCGGAGATGGCCGCGTCTATCGCATCAACTTCACGGCGAGCGATGGCGTCGGCGGTGTCTGTTCCGGGTACGTGACCGTCTGCGTCCCGCACGACCAGGGGCAGGGCTCGACGTGCATCGACAGCGGGCAGGTCTACAACTCGTTGGGTCCGTGAGGAGCTTGGATTGAGCGCATTGAGCGCAGCAACGCTGCGCAGGGTCACGCTGCCCCTGCTTGCTGCGCTCGGCGCGACCCACCGACCCGCCAGTTCACGCGAGACGCCGCCGAGAGACCTCGGCGGCGTCTTCGCTCTGTCGGCGGTGATCGCCTAACACTCCAGCGCCCCTTGGCTCCGTCGCGAGACCGCTCGGAGTGGCTTTCCGCAAGGAAGAGCGCCGCGTTCGAGGCGCCGGTGGCTCCTCTGCGAGCCATCAAGCCTCGAACGCAAGCTCTGACGCAGCGGAAATGCCGCTCCGGACGGTCGCAGTAGGAGCCAAGGGGCGCTGTAGTGCTAAATGTCGCCGCAAGGCGACTCGCCGAATGGGTTCTCGCATCGGCCCAGTACAGTGCTGGCATGTCTCAGACGGAATCCACCTTGTCGCGCCTGTGCCTTGGGGTGATCGCCCTGCTGGCGGCGCTATCGACCGCTTGCTCGACACAGCGCCCGGCGCGCCTGCTGACGCCGCAGGAGATGTCCTCGCCGCCGACACTCATGGTGGGCGATCCAGCGCCGCCGATCGTGTTCGAAGGGTGGGCTCAAGGGGAACCGATCGCCGGTTTCGAGCCGGGACGCGTCTACGTGCTGGACTTCTGGGCGCCCTGGTGCGGGCCCTGCATCGCAGCCATGCCGCACCTGTCCGCCTTGCAGGAACGGTTCGCAGGCGACGTCGTGATCGTCGCGGTCGGCATCGTCGACGAGTCGAGCTCGCCCTCCTGGATTCGTCGAACAGTCGGCGAAGTGGGTCCCGACCTTCGTGTGCGCGTCGCGATCGACGAGGATTGCGCAGCCACGGAGGCCTACCGCGTGGCGGTTCGCGACCTGGCCATCCCGCGATCGTTCATCGTCGATCGCGCGGGTCGCCTCGCCTGGTACGGTCATCCGATGAAGTTGGACGCGCCGCTGGCCGCGGTCGTCGACGGCACGTGGGACATCGAGGCCGCGGCGCGCGATGCCGAGCGGCGCGGCGAGGTCGCCAGGGTCACCCGTGCGCACGTTGCGGAATATCTCGCCGCAGACCAGCGCGGCGACGCCGCCGCGATGCTGGCGTCGGCCGAAGCGGTGTCGACCTTCTCGGTCGAGGAGGCCCAAGGCATGTCGCCACCCTGGTGGGCGTGGACGGCGCGTGTTCGGTTGCTCGTGAATTCGGGACGCGTGGACGAAGCGACGAAGGTGGCGCGCGACTCGATGGATGTGCGTGGCGTCGGCGACGAGCCGGTCGCGCTGGCCGAGATGGCCACGACGCTGGCGCCGCAGGAGCGCGCGACATCCGTGGCGCTCGCGGAGCGGGCGGTGACGCTCGTCAAGGCGAGCGAGGCCGCACCGCCGACCGATTCGTGGGCGGAGTACATCCAGCAGGCGTCGATGCTTCAGCACGCCGCGGCGCTCGCCGATGCGGCGACTGCGCTGGCCGCCGCAGGGCGATTCGACGAGGCGATCGAGCTTCAGCGCATCGCGGTGGGGCGGTGGCCGGAGAATCCCCATTTGATTCCGAGCCGCGCCGAGCTGACCCAGGCGCTCAATCGATACGAGGCCGCGGCGGGGCGGCGTTGAATGTGCGCGTGATGGCCGCCGGCCGGCCGCGACGATCGTGACAATCGTGACATGGTGCGCCACCTCCCGGGCTTGCCGGAAGTCGTGCGTGCCCTCACGTGCTCTCACGTGCTCATGGACTGAACTGGAATCGTCCCCAGACGGGCTGAGGCCGCGACGTGTCCAGCGAGTAGACGATCCCGTCCGCGTCGACGGCGAGGAGCGTGGAACTCCAGCGACCGCTACTGCGCGACGGATCGAGCACGATCGACACCGGCTTGCATGACGGCGCTTGCTTCACCGGCGGCACGGCCTGCTGGGCCGCCACCATCACGGCGCCCGCGCCGATGCCCAATGCGCCAGTCAGGATCAGCGTGAGGACGCGGTTGGATCGTTCAAGCCGGCTGATGCGGCGTTCGAGCTCCGGCGACCCGGTTGAGCTGGTCGGGCTGGTCGTGCTGTTCATGTTGTTCATGTTGTTCATGATGTTCATGATGGTCCTCTTCGTCATATCGGTCCCATCGGTCCCATTCATCATCACCCAGTCCATCCCGCCAGCAGCACGCCGAGGTCGGCGCCGCTCACCGTTCCATCGCAATCGAGGTCGGCCACTGAATCGCTCGAGCCCCATGCGGCGAGCAGTATCCCCAGATCGGCCCCGTTCACCAGCCCGTCCTGGTTCAAGTCGCCGAGCGGCGACGGCGCGACCACCCCTGCATCGTCGAGGCGCGCGGTGTCAGGCCCCAGCCGAAACTCGCTGCGGATGTAGAGAGCGTCGGGCTGGGTCAACGCCGCTTGCACCTCTTCTGCCGACGCCAGCGGTCCGCCGGGGCCGGTCAGCCGCCAAGGGCCGGCGGCGAGCGGCACGGAGAACGGGGTCCACGCGGCTGGCGCGGATGACACCACGGAGCAGACCAGGCGCGTGCCGCCGCCGTCGAGGATCACATCTTCCTGGGCGAAGAAGCCGCCGGCGCCAACGCTCTGGAGCGAGAAGATCAAGCTGCCGCCGCGCGAGCAACCGAGCTGTGAAAGGACCGCCGCCGGCGCCGACCAATATTGCACCTGTCCGGCCATGCAGGTGCCGTCGACGTCCGGCGCTTCCAGGAACCCACCGGGATTGATGGGGTCGATCGCCCATGTGTCGCAATTCACGCTCACCACGCACTGCTGCGATTGCGGACACTCGCCGGGACAGGTCGGCAGGAGCATGATCGGCGCCGTCGGCTCGACATAGCCGGGACGGTAGCAGAAGGTCACGACCTTCCAGCCCTCCGTCCCCGAATCAAAGGACTGGGCGCCACACTCGCCGCGGACGAGCCACGCGGAACAGACGACGACTGCTGCAAGGCGTCGAACACGAGTCATGCGCGCCAGTGTCGTGTTGCGAGGGCGTCGACGCAAGCATGCATCTCGACCCACGTGCATCCGCACCACGCTGCGCGCAGCACCATGACCGAACTCGCCCACGCCGGGTGGAGAGGCCACTTTGCCCGGCGCAGTCTCGGCACAACTCACCGGCGATACGACGCCAATCGCTTCGTCACGAGCGCGTCGCACGCCTGCACCGATTTCGGATCGATTGACTGGAAGTCCCGCTGGTGGCTGTTCTGGTAGTCGACCAGCACCAGCTCGCCGGCTCGGTTGCACACGGCGAGGTGCACGGCGCCGACGCGCAGGTCGCCCGTCGGCGTTGTTCCGCCGAGGTAGTCCGCGAGGAGCGCGTAGTCGGCGTCGGGCGGATGTTGCTTGACGTACGCGCTGAAGTTCCGCGCCATGCTCCAGAGCACCTTCTGCTCGTTCATGTCGCTCGCGACCTCGATGGCAGGCGTCTGCTCGACCGGTGTCGCCCGCATGAGCTTCGCGTCGTCGATGCGCCGGGCGAGTTCGACGGCGCTCGTCTCGACGCCCTGCGGGGCGCGCGGCCGGAAGACCGCCAGCGTCGCGGTCGACGGCGCGGCGCGGAAGGTCTTCGTGCGTGCGTCGATCGCGGCGCGTTCCTGGTCGTTGGGCAATCCGGTGCGCGCCTCCCAGGCGCGCGCCAGCTTGCCTGACGGGGCGTCGGCGCGAAACGGATCGGCCAGGCCGAAGACGGGGCGCAGTCGCAGCGCCACGAGACGGCAGCATTCCATGGGATCGCGCGGCTTGATGCGCGCAAAGTCGGCGTCCTTCGGTGTCTGGCTGTCGAGCCAGACGATCGCGCCGTCCTTCGACACCACGATGGAGCGCACCTCGTCGACGCCGGTCTGCGGGGCGCCGCGGAACTCGGCGTAGAGGCCGTACTCCGTCGCGGGCGGTGTCGCCTTGACGAACGCCGCGAAGGCGTCCGCCGTCGTCGCGAGGTCGGCCCCGTCCGACGGCTGGAAGGCCACGGGGGCGATCTCGAGGTTGGCCATGCCACCGCGCTCGAGCATCATGCCGAGGACCTCGGCCGCATTGGCCATGGGCGTTCCGGCCACCGACACCGGGTAGATGGTCATCGACGCCTCCTTGTCGAGGGTCGGCGCCGCCCCGCGCAGTCCCGGCGCGTCCGAGCAGGAAGCCGCGAACACGACCGCGCACGCCATGGCAAGTCCCCGCAACACACCGCGTCCAGGCACCAGGTGATTCATGGTTCTTCTCCGTTGAATGGGATCCAAGGTCATATCGTATGTATTCACTTACATTTGGGTGCAACGTCATGGCGCCCCGCGACGCCCACCGCCTCACGTCCTTCCATCGAGCAGCATCTCGCCGGTTCTCGACATCAGCCGGCGGCGCGCTGCATCGTCCAGCAGGCCCAGCTCCCTGGTGATGGACGTCACCGTCCCGAGGCCGATGAGGGCCCACGCGAGCGCCGATGCCTCCGCGCGCGCCGACGTGGCCGATCGCGCGGCCCTGCCCGCCTGAGCGCGGTGGGCCAGCACGTGATCGCACACGAACCGGTGGTAGCGCTGGTACATCTCGGCCAGGGCGGCGCGGATATCCCGATCGTCGGTCTCGTTGAGTCCCGCGAAGACGATCCGGTGATGGCCGAACCGACCGAAATTCTCCGCCTCGTGGGCCAGCAGGCGCTGGGCCGCGCTTCGCCCGCCGCCGGGCCCGGCGAGGACGCGGCGCCACATGTCGACCGAGACGTCGTAGACCGCCCCGATGGCCGCGATGAACATCGCCTTCTTGCCCGGCCAGAGCCGGTACAGGATGTTCTCCTGCACGCCGCACCGCGCCGCAAGCTCCGCCGTCGTCGCGCGCCGATATCCCAGCTCGGCGAACGCCCGGGCCACGATGGGCAGCAGCTCGCGCCGCTTCTGGTCGAGTTGACTCGGTCGGGGCATGGGATGCTCGGAGGGCGGACGGGAGCGCCTGTCGCTCGTGTTGAGAGCGTCCGCTTACAGTATCACCACGCGCCACCCCGGTCAACCTCGAGCGAGCGACGGCGCACCCATCTCATACGGATTCCAGTAGACCTCCATGCATCGGACCCTGTGCCCACAGCGGCATCTCACGGCCGAGTTGAGTTGGGTGGGGCGCGAGAATCA
>JAXMAF010000045.1:0-14094 GCA_046350555.1 Phycisphaerales bacterium | reverse complement strand
AACCTGCCGATCCGGTTCGACCTCTCCTACATCGGCAACGACAACGCCAGGCACCGGCCGGTGATGATCCATCGCGCACCGTTCGGCTCGATGGAGCGATTCATCGGCTGCCTGATCGAGCACTTCGCCGGCGCGTTCCCGACCTGGCTCAGCCCCGAGCAGGTGCGCGTGCTGCCCATCAGCGACAAGAGCGCCGAGTACGCGGAGAAGGCCCTGGCCGCGCTGCGCGATGCGCAGGTGCGCGCGACCGTCGACGGCTCGTCCGAGCGCATCCAGAACAAGATCCGCGTCGCCGCCGAGGAGAAGATCCCGTACATGCTCGTCGTCGGCCCGCGCGACGCCGAGCGAAACGAGGTGAGCGTGCGCATCCGCGGCGAACAGAAGGACCACGGCGCCGTCGCGCTCGACGCCTTCGTCGCCGGCCTGCGGCGCGAGATCGAGACGAAGGGGGCGGCGAAGGCCGTCTAGAAACGTGCAGGGACGGGCAGGGACGGCGCGAGGGCCGGCCCGGACGCCGATCAGGCATCGACAAGATCGGTGTCGTCACCGCGCTCGCCCAATGGCCGGGGATCGAACGATGGCCAGCAGACGATCGTCGCCTGCCGCGCGACGAGCCGAAGGTACTCCGCCATCGGCGATTCGATCGCGCGCAGCTCGTCCAGCCCGCGCTGCTGCTGGGTCAGGAACCGAATTCGGGTTTCGTCGCTTGGAAGTGGCATGGTCGTCCTTCCGTGATGGCCCCCGCCATCTCAAGGAACGTCCGCCAACCCTCCGGCGTGACCTCTCGGGCCGCTCTCCAGCCCGATCGAGGATCCCTGCCTGCTCGCCGATCGCCGATTCCCGATCGCGCATCGATCCTCCGCCACGTAACGCCCCCACCACTCCGACCGTTTCTCCCCCATCGACCGCAAGCCACGGGCACCCGACAACCGCGCCCGCCGGACTTGGTTTCCGTACCCTTTGCCACGCGTGCCTTCCGCACGCCCGGCGCGTCGATCCCCTGTGGAGCGATCCATGCCCCCGAACATCGATCCCGGTTCCTCGCCCAACTCCCCTTCGTCCGCGACCGCCCCGAGGCGCAACGTGGAACGGCTCAATTCCGCCGACGATGGCGTGATCAACGACGCGTTCCGCGACCTGCACGGGGAGCTGATGCCCTACACCGAGGTCGTCCTCTCGAACCGACATGTGCACTCCCGCGACGCCGTCACGGTGATCGACACCGTCCTGATGCGGGCGGCGCACCGTGGCGCAATCGTGTGCAGCAACGACGTCGAGCTCGGCCGCTTCCTGCGTCGCGCCGTGGTCAACGAGATCCGTGACGAACAGGACCGACTCCGGCGACGCCCGGGCCAGATGCCCGGAACGGATGCGCCGTGGAACGAGCCCGTCGCGCCGGAGCCCGGACCGGCGACCCGCGTCCGCGTTCGCGAGGACGAGGAGCGGGATCGCGATGGATTCACCGCACTTCTCTCGGCCCTGGCGAGCGTGAGCCTCTCCGAAAAGAAGCGGGCGATCCTGGACCTCTTCGTCGTCCATGGCCAGGCGTGGGAGGCGGTCGCCGCGGCGCTGGATCTCCCGTCGCTCGAGGCTGGGCGCAAGGCGATGTCGGACATGCGCACGAAGATCCTGCCGGTGCTGATGGCGCCGCTGCGGGAACGGCTCTCCGCGTCCGACGTGGCCGTGCTGGACGAATTCGTGATCCGTCGGCGCAAGCCCGACGACGCCGCCCGGACGCTCGGCCTCGAGGTCGAGACCGTGATCGACACCTTCGGCTTTCGCATCATCCCGGCGTTCGAGGAGGTCTACGGCCGCCGGGCGCTCGGACCGCTGCGCCGCCTGATGCACAAGCCCAAGGGCCGTTGACCGCACACGCTTCTCTTGTGGACTGAACGCCCCCAACCCACTGGTGTCCCATGGGATTCTGCAACGCCTGCCTCGACGATCCAGCACACGACCGACTCCTGCGGGACCTGCGCTCCGACCACCCGGCGCGGCGCGTCCAGGCCTCCATGCGCCTCTTCGACGCGATCCGGCCATTCGCCACGCGACTGCGCGAGCTGGCGCCAACCGACGACACGCTCGACGACGCCCTCGTGCGGCTCGCCATACGCGTCCTTCCCGACGCCCTGCGATCGTGCGCAGCGGACGCCGAGCTGGCGGACCTGCTGCGCGCCGCGCTCCTGCGCTGGACCGCCGATCGGATGCGCCCGAGAGCGGTCTCGCGCGTTCCCTAGCAGCCTCGTCGCATCTGTGCCCCGACGCCAAGGAGCTGGACGATGGGCCAATCGCCGCGCGTGAACTGAACCTGCTCTCGCCGCGCTCCCTCGACGGTGTGCGCCGCGTCGCGGCGAACGCCCGCCGATCGCCAGGTCAGGGACCACCTGCTTGCCGGACCCCGATCCCAACATCGCATCCACCGCCGGTCCGCGGAACGACTCGAGCGCATCATCCGCCCGAGGCGCCGGCGACGCCTCGTCGTTTGGCTTCTCGGGGCACGTCGGCCCGCCTGCTCCGCCGACAACCGAGGGATCCGCTCCTCGCTTCACGCTGCTGGAGCGACTCGACCGCGGTGGGATGGGGACGACGTTCAAGGCCCGCGACAACGACCTCAACGGGCGCGAGGTGGTGCTGAAGACCGTGCGCGAGGACCTCGCCGACGACGCCCGGGCGAACGTCATCCGCAACCAGCACTTCGAGGCGTGCGTGAGCGCGGACATCTTCGATTCGCGCCTCGCGACCGTCCTCGACTTCATCCGACCGCTCGGCGATCCATCGACACTGCTCGAGGTCGCCCCGGAGGCGATCGCCGCGGCGGATGCGGTCCGAGGCGCGCCGGGCCCCTCGCCGCGGAGCTGGCTCGAGGCGTTCCGCGGCGTGCCCTTCATCGTCCTCCGCTTCGTTCCCGGCCAATCGCTCACGCGGATCCTCACGACGCACGAGGCGGCGGCCTCGCCGCGCTCCGGGGCAGCCACGGGCACCGCCCACGACGCGACGGCGCTGGCACGGCTCTTCCGCATCGTGCTCGGCGCGACCGAGGCGCTGGCCCTGCTCCATCACGCCGGGCCACCCATCGCCCATCGCGACTTCAAGGCCTCGAACATCATCGTGACCGAGCGCGACGAGGTCGTGCTGATCGACTTCGGCGTCTCCAAGCGCGTGGACGGCCGGCCCGGCGGGATCGACGGCTTCACCGCGGACTACGCGGCACCCGAGCAGTTCGCCGATCGGCGCGTCGTCGACCTGCGCTCCGACCTCTGGGCCGTCGGCGTGCTCCTCTTCCGCTGCCTCGCCCAGCGGCTGCCCTTCGTCGCCGACACCGACGAAGCGCTCGCCGCCGCCGTGCGCGACGATCCGGCGCCGCTCGACCTCCTGCCAAGCGAGATCGACGGCGTCCCGCCGGCGGCGCTCGCCGAGGCGCGGGCCTTGATCGCCAAGTGCCTCGAGAAGCGACCGGAGGATCGTCCGCAGCGCATCGAGAACGTGATCGACGTGCTCCACCGCCTCGCGCCGCCGCGGGCCGGCGGGCGGCCGGCGCTGCACAACATCGCGGCGCCGCTGCGGCTCGTGGGGCGCGACCGCGAGCGCGAGTCGATCGTGACCGACCTGCTGATCCATCGGCGCCAGGCGGTCACGATCCACGGCCTGTCGGGGCTTGGCAAGACGGCGCTGGCGCGGCAGGTGGCGTGGGACATCGCCATCGAGTCCCCCGGCCGCCGGCCGGATGTCGTCTGCTGGG
The DNA here is from genome assembly GCA_046350555.1 of Phycisphaerales bacterium. Classification (GTDB taxonomy): domain Bacteria; phylum Planctomycetota; class Phycisphaerae; order Phycisphaerales; family SM1A02; genus JAXMAF01. The sequence goes on along the minus strand of JAXMAF010000045.1, from coordinate 10,355 downwards.
TGTCCCTGGTGGCGATGGACCCCGACTCCTCCGCTCCGACACTCGCGGACGCCGTCGTCGCGGCGCTGCGCGAAGCGCTTCCCGCAAGCCTTCGTCCCGCCGCCGGTCCCGGCGCCAGCCCGCTTGAGTCCATCCTCGCGCTTCTCGGCACGCGTCGCGCCCTCGTGGTCTTCGACGGCGTCGAGCGCGTTCCAGCCTTCGCGCCCTTCGCGCGCCGGCTCGCGACGTACGAGCAGATCGCGATGCTCGTCACGAGCGTGACGCCACCGGACTTCGCCAAGCAGCGCCGCCTCTCCCTCACGCCGCTGGCGGTGCCGCCGAGGCCGTCAACGGGATCGACGTCGACCCGGAACGGCGAACGGGCCCGCGACCTTCGCCTCGTCGAGTCGGTCCGCCTCTTCGCGGAGCACGCCGGCCCGGACTTCCGACTTTCCGACGCGAACGCCGCCGCGGTCGCCGAGCTCTGCCGGCGCGCCGCGGGCATCCCGCTGGCCATCGAACTCCTCGCGGCGCGGGTCGCGGGCGGGCTCAACGTCGCCGACGTGCTGCAAAGCTACGCGGCGATCTTCGGCGATCCCGACGCACCCGCGGCGAACCGCGCGACGCCGCTGGAGGACGATTCGACGTTCAGCCGTGCCACGCACGATTCGCTCGCCGCTGCGATGCGCTACACGCTCGAGCGGCTGACGAGCGCACCGCTGACGCTGCTCGGAAGGCTGAGCGTCTTCGGGAGCTCGTTCCGGATCGACGACGCATGCGAGGTCTGCGGCGACGCGAACGCCTCCGCCAGCGCGGCGTCGCCCGCTCCGGCGCCGGCCGGGCCGCCCTCGGGCGCCAGCGCCGGATCGCCCGCCGGTCCGCCTTCGGGATCGCGACCGTCGCCACGCGCGCGACGCGCGTCGGGGCGACCTCGGTCTTCGACGCCCTCACGACGCTCAGCGAGCAGCGCCTCGTCCGATCGGGCGCGCCCCGATCGATACGAGCCATCGATCCGCGACCGCATGCCGAGCATCTCCTCGAGCTGCGCGGCGAGGCGGAGGTCGCGGCCGTCCGCGACCGCCTCGTGCGGCGGATGCTGGAACGGCTCGAGCCGGGGTTGCCGAACCGGCAGTTCGAGTCGGCCAACGAGCGACGGCGATGGCTCGCCGACGCCGGAAGGGACCTCGACAACCTGCGGGCGGCGCGCATCCTCGACGCGGCGCCGGCCGACGACGCTGTCGCCGCGCAGCGGCTCGCCGCGGCGGCGCGCTCCTCTCGCTCTACTGGTGGACGCGCGGCCTGATCCACGACGCGCGGAACTGGTGCGAGGCGGCCTGCGCCCGGGTCGACCGCGTGCCCGATCGCGCCGACCAGCCTGTGCCTGCTCAACGCCATCGCCACCGTCGCGATGCGCGAGCGTCGCGTCGCGGAGGCCGAGTTCGTCAACCCTGCAGCGCATGCTCGCCGAGGCGGCGCAGGACCGCCTGCGCGAGGCGCACTTCCTGACCAACGCGCGCTGCTTCGACGTCGCAAGGGCGAGTTTCGATGATGCGGTGAACCTGCGCGCCGGGCGGTCTCGATCTACGCCGAGGCGGACCAGGCGCGAGCGACGATGCCGCGCGTGCTCGTGATCGCCGTCACGCCGCAAGATGCAGGGGCGCCCCGGCCGAGGCCAAGACGATGCTCGAGTCGCTCGTTCCGCGGCTTGTCGACGACGGCCAGCGGCTGGCCAACGCGGAACGGAACCTCGCCGAGATCGCCTCGCAGGCGATCGATCGACAAAGCCGGTTCGTGGCTCGCCCTCGCACGCGAGCACATCGTCGGCGGCCGCGCGAGGAGCCGCGGGCTGGTGGTGCCTGGACGGGCGTCCTCGAGGCGCGCCGGGGCTGGCGGCGCGCCTGCGGGCCATCGACGTCGGCCGCCGCGCGGTGCTCGAATCGGGCGGCATGCTCGACCAAGGCACGCTGGCGGCGATCGACGAGGCGCGCCGCATCGGCGATCCACCGACGGCGTAGCGCGCGCGCCCCGGGACGGCCGCCGATGCGGTGGCCATGGCGAGTCGTCGGAAGGCGGCCGACGCCCAACGTGCGAGGCGCCTCCGGATCATCGCCGACCCGGGAGGCGCGCGTGCCGACGCTCAGTCCGTCGGGTCGACGCCCGATGGCCAGGGCCTGGTCAAGAGCGCCTCGGCGATCGTCGCCTGTGCCGCCGCGAGCCGCCGCGCCTCGAGCCTTCGCGTCGCGGGCGCGCAGCGCGGCGAACCGCGTCCGACCGACGCCCGGCAGAGCTTGATGAGGTGGACGAACTCGGGCACCACGTCCATGCGCAGCAGCGGAAGGAACCAGCGATAGAGCCGTCCACCGCGCTCCTCGCCGTGGCGTCGCCCCCCGCGGCGGCCATCGAGAGCTGGAAGAGGCGGACGCTCTCGTGGGGCAGGGCGTTGACCGAGTCCGCGATCCAACCCACTGCGCCGGCGTCGACGCCCTCGACCAGAGGTCGTCGACACCGACGAGGATCGCGAGGCGGTCGCCGAGCAGGTGCCGGATCGCGGTGATGCGACGAACGTCGGCGTCGCCCTTGACGGCGCCGAGATCTTCGCGCAGTCGCCGGCGAGGGCGGCGACCTGCCACGGAAGCACGTCGGTGCCGTAGGCGATCGGGTTGTTGTAGAGCATGCACGGCAGCGGCGTCGCGTCGAAGACCGCCGACAGGTGCCCGCGCAGCTCCTCCCACGAACCGCGATGGAGCTGTGGCGGAAGGACCATCAGGGCGCGCGCAGCCGCACGAGCGCGGCGCTGGCCAGCGCGACCGCCTCGCGAAGTGCGCGGCGGCAATGGCCGCGACGACCGGGACCCGGATCCCCACCGCGGCGACCAGGGCGCGAATCTCGCTTCTCGCCGCCGCTCAGCGCTGCGCCCTCGCCGAGCGACCCGGGAGAGACGACGCCGGTGCATCCGGCGTCGATCATCCATGCGGCGTGTTCGGCGAGGAACGCCAGGTCGATCGTGTCGTCGTCGCGAAAGGGTGTGGTGATGGCGGGGATGACGCCCGTCCAGTCGGTCGTTGCCATGCGCGCAACGTAGCACGAATGCGCTGCGCCAAGGAGGCTGCGCCGAAAACACCGAGCCGGCGATGTCGGCGCCGCCAGGCGAGCTCGCGACCGCTACGCGAATCGCTCCGGCGCGAAGGCCGAGACGTCGATCCGCGGCGATCGCCCGTCGATGAGGTCGGCGACGATCTCGCCCGTGGCGATGCCGCTGGTCACGCCGTATCCCTCGTGACCTGTGGCGAGCCAGAGCCACGGATGGCGCGGATCGCGCCCGATGATGGGCAATCCATCCGGCGTGCTTGGCCGGAAGCCGGTCCACGCCGTCGCGCGACCGAGACGGCGCAGCGCGGGCATGAAGGCGTGGGCGCGAGCCAGCATGCGCTCCAGCATCGCCGGCTCGATCTCGTCGCTCTCGCGGTCGTACTGCCGGCACGATCCGACGAGCACGTGGCCCGCCGGCCGCATCTGCACGTTGAACGCGACGGAGTCGCCGAGACCGGCCTTGGTGTGGCGGATGTAGCCGAGCTCGACGCACTCGTGCCGACAGAAGCCCGGCGCCGGGTCGGTGAGCACGAGGTGGCCCTTGCGCTGGCGGATCGGCAGCCACGGCACCAGCCGCGGCGACCGCGCGCCCGCCGCGACGACGACCGACCGCGCCGCGATCGAAGTTCCGTCGGCGAGACGGACGCGCGCGTCCGGTGCGATCGTCGCGTCTGCCGCGCGTGCCGCGCGTTCCTGGTCCGGTCCGCCCGGCACCCCCCGTGCGCCCGGTGTCGGCGCTCGCGGCGCCGTCGTCGCATCGCGCGCGGCGGGGTGATCGATCGCCTCCACGTCCACGCCAAGCAGGAGGGTTGCGCCGAGCCGCGCCGCGTCGTCGACAAGCCAGCGACAGGCGTCCAGGGCCACGACAAGCGAGTCGGTGGGAATGAAGACGCCGCCGGCGATGCGCACCTCGTCGCTGCCGGTGAGGTTGGGCTCGAGGCGGGTCACCTCGTCGGCCGAGAGCAGGTCGGCGCGCAGCCCGTGCGCCGCGAAGCGCTGCGCCTTGGCGTCCGCCTCGGCGAGATCCTCCTCCTCCGCGACCCACAGCGCGCCGCAGACTCGGCGATCGCACGCGGCCGGAAGCCGCGGCCCCAGCTCGTCCCAGAGGAGCTGCGCGTACCGCGTCAGGTTCCACATCGGCTCGCTCTCGTCGTGCTGCATGACGTGGCCCATGGCCCGGCCGGTCGCGCCCGCCCCGGCATGGGCGCGGTCGACCAGCGCGACGCGCCGGCCGCGCCCGGCGATCGCCCGCGCGCACGATGCGCCGACCATCCCGGCGCCGATCACGACCACATCGAAGGAACTCGGGTTCATGCGGGGACGCAGAATAGGGGCGGCCGCTCCCGGCCGGCGCCCGCTCCCGCGTACGCTGCCGACCGTGATCCGCCTTCGCGCCATCGACAGCCACACCGAGGGCGAACCGACGCGGGTGGTGGTCGACGGCTTCCCCGACCTTGCCGCCGCGGCGGGCACGACCGACGTGGACGCGCAGCGCCGGCTCCTTCGCGAGCGATTCGATCACCTGCGGCGCGCCGTCGTCAACGAGCCGCGCGGCGCCGATCACTGGGTCGGCGCCATCCTCGTGCCGCCGTCGACGCCTCGGGCCATCTCGGGCGTTGTCTTCTTCAACAACGTCGGAGTGCTGAATGCCTGCGGCCACGGCACGATCGGCGTCGCGGCGACGCTGGCGCACCTCGGGCGCCTCGGACCCGGACGGCACGTGCTCGAGACATCGGTCGGCGAGGTGCCGTTCGTGGTCGGCGCCGGCGCCGAGGTCACGATCGAGAACGTCCCGGCGCGGCGCACCGCGGCGGACGTCGCCATCCACGTCGCCGGCGCGGGGCGCGTCGTCGGCGACGTCGCCTGGGGCGGGAACTGGTTCTTCCTCGTGCGCGAGCACGGACTCGACCTCGCGCTTGGGAACATCGAGGCGCTCACCGCCTACACGTGCGCCGTGCGCGACGCGCTGCGGCGCGCGGGCGTGCGCGGCGAAGCGCCCGACGGAACGGGCGCCGGCTCGACCGACGGCGAGATCGACCACATCGAGCTCTTCGGTCCGCCGGTGCGCGGCGATTGCGACAGCCGCAACTTCGTGCTCTGCCCGGGCAAGGCGTACGACCGTTCGCCCTGCGGCACCGGAACCAGCGCGAAGATGGCGTGTCTCCTCGCCGACGGCAGGCTCGCCGAGGGAGCGCCGTGGCGGCAGGAGAGCATCGTCGGCAGCCGCTTCGTCGGCACGATCCGCCGCGAAGGCGACGTGCTCCGCCCGACGATCACCGGCGCCGCGTACATCACCGCCGAGACCACGCTTGTCATCGACGAGCGAGACCCGTTTGCGCACGGGTTTCCCGCGCGTTGATCGATCAACCGCCGGAGTCGGCTGCGCCGAGTTGCGCGTCGGCTGCGCCGACGCGGGGATCGGGGTTCACATCGGGGCACCGGCACCCGAATGACGGCCCCGATCCCTTCGCCGCGCCGCGACGGTTCGCCCCAAGCGGTAACGCTGCCCGCGCCACCACCGTCTCTCTTGTGCAAACCGCCTCCGTGCGGTACACCGATGTCTCCTTCCGAGAGGTGACTCCATGCTTGCATCATCGATTGCCGGGACGTTGATCGCCATCGCCGCGTGCGCGGACTCGATGGGCGTGTTCGCTGCGCCGAATCGGGCCGGGAGCCCTGGACCGGGAGATCGGCCGGGTCGCCGGTCGCGCGGAGGCGGCTCGCCGGTTCGTTTCCTCAAGATCGTCAACGGGAACTTCGTGATTGGGCTCATGGAGACTGCGCCCGGCGGCGGGCAGCTCGTGATCGTCACGTCGGCCGAGGGGTTGCCGATCGCCAAGCCCACCGTCGGCGCGAACGAGACGGAGTCGATCATCCCGATTCCGCCGGATGCCGGGCCGGGGCCCTTCTCGGCGCAGTCGTTCGTGGACGACAGCCCATACGGCGATCCGGTGCAGTGCATCGGCCCCGTGGTGCCGCTCTCGGCCCCGGGACGCAACACGCCCGGTGGCGGCGGAAAGTCCGGACCCGGCACGGCTGGAGGCGGCGCAGGTGGCGGTGCGATGCCGCCAGCCCCGTCGAACCCCGATGTCGCCGCGCGCCGCCCGCGATCGAGCTAGCAGCCCGTGGCGAAAGTGCTGCGTCGCCGAAACCGAGTCCGCTTCCGCAGGGCAAGGAGCCGTCGCGCCGCTGTATTCCAAGAATCTACCGCAAGCGACGGCGACGCAGCCATGCGGGAGTGGGCTCGGTTGCAGGCAGCATGACTTTCGCCACGGGCTGCTAAGCGCAGCCGCTACGGGCACGGCCCCCACGCGCCAAGCAGCAGCCCGAGATCCGCGCCGTCGACGGTGCCATCGCCGTTGAGGTCCGCGGCGGTTCGCAACGAGCCCCAGTCGCCCAGCAGCACGCCAAGGTCGGCGCCGTCGACGACGCCGTCGGGGGCGCCACCCGCGCCGCCGCCAAGGTCGCCCGGGCACCCATCGCAGGTCGCCGAGATCGTCAGCGTTCCGTGGCCCGATGCGCCGAGGGCGCCACCGAGGCGAATGACGTATGTTGCGCCCGCCGAGACCGGAATGGTCACGTCGGAGCCGCTCCCGCAGCCAGGCGCATCGTCGCTGCACCCCAGCGGCGTGGCGCCATCGTCGGGGCATCCGTCCGCGTAGATCGCGAGCCGCGTGTCGAAGTCGGCCGCGTCGCAAGTGCTCGCGCGCAGCTCGCCCGAGCAGGACGCGACGAAGCGGAACCAGATGTCGTCGTGGATCTGGTCGTCGCCGGGCGGAGCGCACCGCGGCGGAAGCGGCGGGCCGTCGGTCGTCGCGCCGACGGTCGAGAAGGGAATCTCGCCCGCGCCGACGGGCGTGGCATCGATGCAGTAGTCGCTCAGGATCTCGCACGTCACCAGCAGCCCGCCGAGCCCCGCCGCGCCCGGCGCGCCACCGACGCGGATCAGGTACGTCCAGCCCGTGTACGCCGGCAGCGCGATCTGCGACGTGAGGTCGGGGCAGCCCGGCGCATCGTCGTTGCACGCCAGGAGCGCTCCGCCGGCACCGGGGCAGCCGTCGTAGATTGCCAGCCGCGTGTCGAACTCGGCCTGACCGCAGAGCGAGACGAGCAGATAGGCGTCGCACGCGCTGTCGTAGCGGTACCAGAGATCGCGCTCGATCGGGATCGGAGCGCCGCCACACGCCTCCGGCGGCCCGTCGGTCGTCGCGAAGGAGGTGTCGAAGGGGACGAATCGATCGAGCTCGATCGGCTGCGCGTCGACGCACTCGTCGTTGGCGATGGTGAAGAAGCTGGCCGAGATGTCGAGGTTCGCCGACGGCGCGTTGACCACGCCCGGCGTGTCGTCCGCGGCGTGCGCCACAATGAGCAGCTCGTACGTTCCCGCGCCGAGCACCAGCAGCTCGTCCACCGGCGTGGTCGCCTCGCCGCCGTCACCCGGTGCCGCGCTGCGCTCGAAGACGCAGGCGCCACCCGGCGGCCCGATGCAGACGCTCGACGAGGCGTTGCCCGCGCCGGGGTCGATCGCCGAGAGCGTTCCGGTGACCTGGACGATGACGCTTCCCGTGACCGTGAAGTGCACCGAGACGCGCGAGTCGACGAAGCTCGTGGTCGGACAGGCGGGCGTCGAGGAGATCGCCACGGCGCACGAGCCGAAGGCGACGGTGTCGGGCGAGACGGTGGAGACCTGCGTCGCCGAGCCTTGGGCGAAGGCCGGTGGCGCGACGCCCGTCTGCCACGGGCCGAAGAGGTCGTTCATCTGCGCCGACGTCACCGTCGTGCACGATCCACCGGAGATCCCCGAGGCCGACGCCCGCACCTCGCGATGCGCCGAGACGAAGGTGACGGTGCCGGCCGCGACGACGGGCGCGACGAACGCGCAGGTCACGATGGCGATGAGCGTTCGTGTCGACATGATGGAGATCCTTCCCGGGTTCTCCCGATCATCACCTTCGCAGGCGCGTGCGAAGCGCGCCCAGATGCTGCTCGGTCGGCGCCAGGGGCACGGGGAGCCCCGGCGCCGCGTCGTCGTTGAGATGCGCGAGGATCCAGTCGAGCTGCCCTGCGCGGTAGAGCTGCGTGAGCCGCGCCACCGACGCGGGGAAGTACCAGGATCCGCTCTTGTCGTGAAGCTCGGCGAGCGCCCGCTCGGCCGCGGCGGCGCCGACCTCGCTGCGATACGGGCGCTTCGAGGTCATCGCGTCGAACGTGTCGATCACGGCGAACCATCGGGCGATGAGGGGGATCGCGTCGCTCGCGAGGCGGTCGGGGTATCCGGTGCCGTCGATCCGCTCGTGATGGCTCCGGACCAGGGCGAGCACCAGCTCGTCGTTCACGCCCATGCTGACGAGCCGTTCATGCCCGAGCACCGTGTGCCGCTTCATCTGGGCGTATTCGTCGTCGGTGAGCTTGGCGGGCTTGGCGAGGATCTCGCCCGGAACATCGACCTTGCCGATGTCGTGGAGCAGCGCCGCCTGGATCATCCGCTTGACGGTCGGCTCGTCCACGCCCTCGGCCTCGGCGACCGCCTGCGTGTACAGCGCCACGCGGGCCGTGTGCGCCGCCGTGCACGCGTCCTTGGCGTCCACCTCGCGGACAAGCGGTTCGAGCGCGGACCAGTCCATAGATGCCAGCAGCGTAGCACGACGCGTCAGCGTCCCGAGCCGAGGATCTCCGATTGGATCGGCGCGACCACGTGGGGAACGACGCGACTGTCGGCGAGGCGTTCGGCGTGGGCGGCGAGCGTGGAGAAGACCTCGCCGCACTCCTCCAGCGTGCGCAGGCCGCCCGCGCGGCGCACCGTGAGATAGACGCTGATGGGGTCCGCGCCGAATCGCTCGACCGCGTGCTCCTCCGCGCGCGGCCGCGTCTTGACCTCGACGAACGCCGTGACCGTGCGCTCGGCGTCGAGGGCGATGCCCAGGAACGGCTGGGCGTCGACCACGGTCTCGCCCGCGGGCTCGACCAGCGCCGCCAGCGGCGAGTCGGCGAGCAGCGCGTTGAAGACGACCGCGTCGCGGTTGGCGGGCGCCTCGAAGTCGAAGCCGAAGACGAGCTCGAGGTGCTCGATGTCGAGAGGGCTGATCGAGAGGAAGTAGGGCGTGGTGTCGAGCATCAGCCGGTGCAGCCGGTAGGCCTGCTCGGCGGAGTCGGGGTTCACCCATCCGCTGCGCACGCTCGTGCGGCGCAGCGACGCCCACGAATAGCTTCGCTGCGCGTCGTCGCTCTCGAGCGAGAGCTCGTCGTCGTAGCGCCGGAAGCGGTCCATGTGCGGCATCTCGCGCCGCACGCGATCGAAGAGGTGCAGGACCGTCTCGCGTCCGGTCGGCAGGTCGAGCTTGAGCGCGACCTTCAGGTTGATGTAGAAGTCGGTGCAGAACGCCGAGTAGGAAGTCGACATGGGCGGCGCGATTGTTGCAGGTGGAGGCGTGGCGCGCCGCGCGGATCGCGTCGCGGGCCCCGGGATTCATGCGCGAAGCCGCTGGATCGATCCATACGAGGCGCTGCGCCACACCCACTCGACCGGTCCGATGCGGAAGAAGCGGAACCAGACGTTGGCGAGCACCACCAGCGACGCCCAGATGGCGACGACGAGCTGGCACTGCGTGAGCAGGTCCACCTGGCCGAACCACGCCAGGCCCCACCAGTACATGATGAACGTCGCGATCGTGCTCTCCGCGAGGTAGCACGTCAATCCCATCCGTCCCGCGTTGCCGATGATCGGCCAGAGCGCGGCCCGCGGGAACAACTCGACGAGCGTCGAGACGAGCCCGACGTATCCGAACATGAGCGCGGCCGCGGTCGTGCCGTGAAGGCCGTCAAGTGCGCCGGTCAGGATGGTCGCGTCCCAGCCCGCCCTCGCATGGGCGAGCGCGCAGAGCCACTCGGCCACGAGCCCGATCGGCAGCAGCACGAGGCACCGCCGGCGCCACCGCGCGCCGATGGGCGCGAAGAAGCCGGCCTTGAGCAGCCCCGCGCCGAGCAGGAAGAGCCCGAAGACGTGCCAGAGCCAGCCGAAGAGGCCGTAGACGATGGCCCCGCACCAGAGCGCCAACCGGAAGGCCAGCGCATCGCGGAAGGGCCCGTCGCGGAACGCCCGCGTCTCGGCGTCGCTCCACCTCGGATCGAATGGGTCGTTCGCCTGCTCGATGGCGCGCCAGCCGCCCGGCGGCTCGGCGGACGGCGCCACGCCGCGCAGCGCGTCGGGATCGCCCGCCTCTCCCAGCTCGCCCAGTTCGGGACCCGCGACCATGCCAAGCGTGCCGAGCATGCCGAGCTGCACGCGC
>JAXMAF010000044.1:0-19543 GCA_046350555.1 Phycisphaerales bacterium | reverse complement strand
CGTCGATGATCCTCGGGGCGACGATCCTCTTCGGGCTGGCGCCCTTCCGGACGCCGCCGAGCCAGGGCGAGGCGCGCGCGTCGTTCCTGTTCTGGCCGCTGCTGCTCGGCGTGTGGGCCGGCCTCGCCGGCGTCTTCCTGGGGAACGACCTCTTCAGCATCTACGTCGCGCTCGAGCTGCTCACCTTCGCCGCGGTGCCGCTCGTCTGCCTGGACGGTCGCGCGGAGACGCTTTCCGCCGCGCTCCGCTACCTGCTCTTTGCGCTGCTCGGCTCGTTGCTCTACCTGCTCGGCACGGGGCTGCTCTACGGGACGTACGGCACGCTCGACCTCACGCTGCTGGCGTCGCGCCTCGGACCCGAACCGGCGACACTCGCCGCGATGGCGCTCATGACCGTCGGACTCATGGCCAAGACGGCGCTCTTCCCGCTGCACCTGTGGCTTCCGCCCGCCCACGCGGGCGCACCGTCGGCGGCGAGCGCGGTCCTCTCGGCGCTGGTCGTGAAGGCGTCGTTCTTCCTGATCGTCCGCATCTGGTTCGACCTGATGCCGGAGCTGCTGCACGAGATGGCGGCGCAGCTGCTCGCGGCGATGGGCGCCGGCGCGATCCTCTTCGGCAGCCTGCTCGCGCTGCGGCAGCGGCGCCTGAAGATGTTGATCGCCTATTCGACCGTCGCGCAGATCGGCTATCTCTTCCTGATGTTTCCGCTCGCCGCCGATCCCGGGTCGGCGCTCGCAGGCGCCGCGGTCTCGGCCAGCGCCTTGACGGGCGGCATGCTCCAGGCGATCTCCCACGCCTTCGCCAAGGCGGCGATGTTCATGGCCGCGGGGCTCATCGCCGAGGCCGCGGGCCACGACCGCATCGCCGATCTCGGCGGCATCGGCAAGGCGCTGCCGATGGCCGTCGCGGGCTTCGCGCTCGGCGGCCTGTCCCTCGTGGGCGTGCCGCCATCGGGAGGCTTCTGGGCGAAGTGGCTCCTGCTGACCGCGGCGATCGACACCGGTCAATGGTGGTGGGCGATGGCGATGCTCGCGGGCGGACTGCTCGCCGCCGGATACGTCTTCCGCGCGCTCGCCCCGGCGCTCGCGCGGGCAGGCGCGCCCGCGACCCCCTTCGCGCCGGTCTCGCGCTTCCGCGAGGCGATCGTGCTCGGGCTCGCGCTCTGCTCGCTGCTGCTCGGGCTCATGGCGTTCGCGCCGCTGGACGTGATGCGGATCGGGCAGCCGGGAACGCCGGTCGCGTCGGGAGGCGTCGCACGATGATCCTCGCCTTCACGGGATCGGGCGCCCGCGGTCCGGCGCTCCTGCTCGCGGCCACGGTGGCCGTGCCCGCGCTCATGCTGCTGGCGTCGCTCTCGCGGCGCTGGCGCGAGCGGATGCTCTCGCTGCTCGCCTTCGCGCCGCTGCCGGGGCTGGCGACGGCGCTCTTCGCCCATGACGGCGCGCAGCTTGCGCTCGACGAGTCGCGCCTGCGGATCGCGCTGGTGGTGGACACCACTCGGGCGATCCTGCTCGGCGCCGCGGCGCTCCTCTGGTGCGCGGCGGGGGCGTATGCGGCGACGTACCTGCGCGGAAAGCCGCATGGTGGGCGCTTCGCCGTCTCTTGGCTGCTGACGCTCACGGGCTGTCTCGGTGTCTTCATCGCGGGCGACCTCGCGACCTTCTACTTCTTCTTCGCGATCGTGAGCCTCGCCGCGTACGGACTCGTCATGCACGACGACACGGCGGCGGCGCGGCGCGCCGCGGTTGTCTACCTCGCGCTGGCGATCTTCGGCGAGGTGTGCCTGCTGCTGGCCTTCGTGCTGCTGGCGCACGCGGCGCCCGGCGACACGCTGCGCATCCAGGACGTCGTGGCGGCGCTGCCGACATCGCCTCGCCGCGACCAGACGCTGGTCTTCCTCGTCCTCGGCTTCGGACTGAAGGCCGGGCTCGTGCCGCTGCACGGGTGGCTGCCGCTGGCGCATCCCGCCGCGCCGATGCCCGCCTCGGCGGTGCTCAGCGGCGCGATCATCAAGACCGGCGTGATCGGGCTCGTCTGCTTCCTTCCGCTCGGCGCCGCGATGCCCGGCTGGGGCGGAGCGCTGACGGCGGTCGGACTCCTCACCGCGCTCTACGGCGTGCTGATCGGCATCACGCAGGCGAACCCGAAGACGGTGCTCGCCTACTCCAGCGTGAGCCAGATGGGCGTCGTCGCCGCGGTGCTGGGCATGGGGTGGCGCGCCGGCGACGGCGCGGCCGCGATGGCGGCGGCCTTCTACGCGGTGCACCACGTGCTCGTGAAGGGCGCGCTCTTCCTGGCGGTGGGCGTGATCGCGGCGACCGGCGCGCGCCGTCGATGGCGCGTGCTGCTGCCTGCCGCGGTGCTGGCGCTGAGTCTCGCGGGGCTGCCCCTCACGGGCGGCGCGCTGGCGAAGCTCGCGACGAAGCCGTTCCTCGATCACGGCGTCGTCGGCGTCCTCGCGGCGTGCTCCTCGGCGGGGACGGCGCTTCTCATGCTTCACTTCCTGCGTCGGGTCGCGGCCGGCGCCGCGCCGGACACCGAGGCGTCGCCGCCCGCGGGGATCGAGGCGCCGTGGCTCGCGATGGCGATCGCCGCCGTCGCGGTTCCCTGGATGCTCTGTTCCATCGCGACCGGCGCCGCGCCGACCGAGGCGCTCGCGCCCAAGGCGCTCTGGGCCTCGCTCTGGCCCGTGCTCGTCGGCGCCGCGCTCGCGGTGGCGCTGTGGCGCCTGGGCGCTCGCCTGCCCCGCGTGCCCGAGGGCGACGTGCTGGTCGCCGGCGAGCGGGCCGCGCGGTCGATCGCGGCGCGCGGCGCGCTGCTCGAACCGGTCGACCTCGCGCTGCGCCGCTGGCCGGTGGCGGGCATGGCGCTGCTCGCGATGCTGATCGCCCTCGGCGCCATGATCGTGGCCGGCACGCGATGATGGCTCGGACGCTCTCGATCGGCATCGTCGCGGCAGGCCGGCCGCGGAATCCCCGCACGCTGCGAAGAATCCCGCCGATGGCAACGCACATGAACGGCAACGAACCGCTCCCCCGGCGTCCGCGCCGGCTCGTCACCGCGCTGCGGATCCTCGCGTGGACCTTCGCCTGGATCGCCATCGTCGCGACCGTGACGTGGTCGGCGCTCGCCCTCTGGCTCACCCAGGCGACGCTCTGGCCGCTTCGCGCGGCGATGGCGGTCGCGCTGGCGCTGGCGCTCGTCGCGCTGCCCTGCCTGGTCCGACCGCGCTGGAAGGCGGCGATCGTCCTGACGCTCTGCTTCCTCGCGGTCTTCGCCTGGTATCGCAGCCGACCCGCGTCGAACGACCGCAACTGGACCATCCCCGTATCGGTCACGCCGACCTTCGAGATCGACGGCGACCGCCTGACCGTGCACGGCGTGCGCAACTTCGAGTGGCGCCGGGACGGCGCGGCCGGCCAGGACTTCGACGCGGCGTGGGAGGATCGCACGTACGACCTCTCGCGGCTGCGCACGCTCGATCTCTTCATGAGCTTCTGGGGGCTCTCACTCGTCTCCCACACCTTCATCAGCTTCGGCTTCGAGCGCGACGACGGCACGCAGGACTACCTCTGCTGCTCGATCGAGTTCCGTCCCGAGGTGGGCGAGCGGTTCGATCCGGTCCGCAGCATGTTCCGCAACTTCGAGCTGGTCTACGTGGTCGGCGACGAGCGCGACATCGTGCGCGTGCGCACCAGCGTCCGCGGCGAGCAGGTGCTCCTCTACCGGCTCGACACCAAGCGCGACTCGGTCCGGGCCCTGCTGGAGGTGTACGCCCGCGAGGCCAACGAGCTCGCCGCGACGCCGCAGTGGTACAACGCGATCGTGAGCTCCTGCGGCGTGAACCTGATCACCAAGACCTGGGCGGCGGGCGCGCCCGGCCGCGTCAGCCACCGCATGCTGCTGAACGGACTCTGGGACCGGTTCATGTACGAGTGGGGACTCTTCGAGACGGACCTTCCCTTCGACGAGATCCGCCGGCGCAGCGACATCAGCGCGAGGGGAAAGGCCGCCGGCGATGCGCCGGACTTCTCGCAGCGGATCCGCGAGGATCTCGTCTCGGTGCCGATGGCGAGGCCGGCCTCGTGATGTTCAGCCCGCGGGCGCGGGCGGTCGTGCGTTCCCCCCGCCCGCGTGCTCGCCCAGGATGCGTCGCACCTCGCGCGTCGCCGCAGGCTGCTGCGGGACGCCGTGGTCGGCGTTGGGGATGACGAGCTCCGACTCGACGTCGGCGACGTGGGCGCTCTCGTAGCGAACGACGCCGTCGGATCCGCCCGGCGCGTCGCCGCCGGACTTGCGCCCGATGATCGAATGGGCCGCGACGCCCGGGGCGATCGGCAGGTCGGCGAGCGTCCGCAGGAACGGCGACTGCGGCGAGAGCGAATCGATCCCCGTCGAGACCGAGAGCCGCCCGTTGCGCGAGAGACGGACCTGGTCCGGATTCGCCTCGAAGACCCGGCCGGCCGACTCGATCAACGCCGGCGGCAGCCGGATCAGCCGCGAGCCGAGGCGACCCGGCGTGAGATCGGCGATGACGCTGCCGCGGTGCGGCGTGGCGATGAAGACGACGCGGGTCACGCCGGGCACCGGATCGAAGAGGAAGACCTCGCGAAGCAGCTCGCGATCGGCCTCGTTGTCGATCGCCGCGTCCTCGAAGGGAACGTCGCTGACGCTCTTCCAGAGGGCGTCGCCCGGCGCGGTCACGCACAGGCGCGCCAGCAGCCCGCCCATGCTGTGGCCGACGAGCACCATGTTGCGAAGCGCGGGCGAATCGCGCTTCGGGTCGTGCGCCAACCGCACCTGCTCGATCTGGCGCCGAAGCAACGCCGCGGAGTAGGCGAACGGATTCCCCGTCGGATAGAGGAAGACCCAGAACTGGTAGCGCTCCCGCACCCATGGATCGCCCCAGAGATCGTTGATCATCTCGCGCCACACCATCGGCGACGAGACGAGGCCGTGGATGAAGATGACCGGGATGCGATTCGGATCGAACGGCTCGAGCATGTAGAGCCCGGCGAACGACTGCCACTGGTCGACGTTGCGCAATCCGCCGAAGCCGGCGGATTGCAGGGGACGATCGCGGCCGAGCGTGTCGGTCAGGGCGGCGGTGAAGTCCGCCTCGAGCGGGATCGCGTTCCCGGCGACGAGCGTGGTGCGCGTGTGGCTGGAATCGTGGATGCGAAGGTCGAACGAGACGGGTGGCCACGCCGCGCCGTCGGCGAACGCGACACCGGAGATCACCGCCGAGAGCGCCACGGCCTGCGCGAAGCGCGGGAGATCCTTTCCGGCCGGATCGTCCGACGCCGGCGCGTCCGCGACGCGCTCGCCGAGCAGCGCCGCGCCGACTCCCGCCTGTCGATGACGGTTGCGCATGCCGCGCACGCGGAAGGCGTCCGCGGGCGCGAAGCGCACGAACGAGGCGGCCCTCCACGGCGCCGCGGACCAGCGGTAGTCGATCTCGATCTCGCCATCGACCAGCGGGCGCTGGATGTGCGCCTCGTCCGTGCCGGGCAGCTCGACGAGGCCGACGACGACCTCGGCCAAGCTGGCGTTGTGCAGCGTGCGGGCGATCGAGGACTCGGGACCGAAGGGCGAGAGACTGGCCCCCTCGTGGAAGAGCGCCGCCCAGCTCGCCAGCGCCGCGACCGTCATCCGCTTCCACCCCACCGGCGCGGCGCCGCCGCCGTCGCGCAGCCCGAGCGCGTACGACACCTCGGCGAGGGCGAGCAGGCGCAGCGCGCTCGGCTCGTCGACGACCATGCATCGCAGCCGATCCGCCGCCTCGGCCGTCGCCACGGGCCTCAATCCCGCGGATTCGAGCACGTTCACGGTGGTGGCGCTGAGCTCGCCCGTGGTGAGCACGCTGCGCTGCGCCTCGCGAACCTGCTCGCCCGGCGGCGCAGGTTCGAGGCGGAGCGGCGAACGGCACGCGGCAAGCAGAGCCAGGAGCGCGACGACGACGATTCGGGGACGGCGCTCCATCGCGGTCGGTGGAACGTACCGCGCCTCCGCCGAGCCTGCATTCGCCGCGCGACGTCCCGCATTCGCTTGGCGCGTCCGACGAAGGCCCGTTATGCTCGCGGCATGGGTGCGAGACAGCGCATCGGACAGGTCGTGGGATCGATCGTCGGACTCGCACTCGCGGCCGGCGCGATCGCATCGGTCTTCCTCGTCGACTGGCGTCGCGAGAAGCCGGTGCACGATCCCGTGGTGCGGCCACTCAAGACCATGGTTGTCGGCGACGCGCCGGTCAGCGAGCGGCGCTTCCCGGCGCGCGTGCACGCGTCGACGGAAGTGGTGCTGGCGTTCGAGGTCCCGGGGATCATCGAACGGCTGAACGTCGTCCGCGGACAGCGCGTGAAGCGCGGCGACCTGCTGGCGCAGCTCGACCAGCGCGACTTCCGGAGCCGGCTCGCCTCGGCCCAGGCCCAGCTCGACCAGCTTTCCACCGAGCTTTCCGCGGTGACCCGCGCCTTCGAGCGGGGCGCGGCGACCGACATCGAACGGGCCCGCTTCCAGACGTCCGTCGAGCGGGCCCGGGCCGATCGCGAGATGGCCCAGAAGTCCCTCGAGGACGCCACGCTCGCGGCGCGGTTCGACGGGATCGTCGCCGACGTCTTCGTCGACCAGTACCAGAAGGTCGGCCCCGGAGCGCCGGTGCTTCGGTTGCAGACCAACGGCATCGCCAACGTCGAGGTGAACGTCGACCCGGAGCGCGTCGCGTTCGCGCGGCTGAAGGAGCCGTCGGTGAGCCACGTCGTCCGCTTCGACTTCGCGCCGGGACGGGAACTTCCGGCGAAGCTGATCGAGTACACCACCCAGGCCGATCCGGCGACGCAGACCTTCCGCGCCATCTTCGAGATCGTGCTGCCGGACGACCTGGTGATCCTTCCAGGCATGCCCGCGACCGTGATCGAGCGCGCCACCGAGGGAATGGAGCTTGAACCGGGCCAGCTCGGCGTGCCCGTCGAGGTGGTGGCGATCGACGGCGCCGGGAAGCACTACGTCTGGCTCGTGAAGGACGCCGCCGACGGCACCGCCCTGGTGCACCGCGTCGACGTGGAGGTCGGGGAGATCGTCGACGACTCGATCGTCGTCTCGCGCGGCCTCAAGCAGGGCCAGACGATCGCCGCCGCCGGCGTGCATCAGCTCGTCGAGGGACAACGGGTCCGTCCGATGGCGGACGACAGCGGGACGGCGACGCGATGAACATCGCCGAAGCGACCATCCGCTACCGCACCTTCGCGACCGTGGCGACGATCGCGCTCGCGGTGGCGGGCGTGCTGGCCTACATGCGCATGGGCCGGCTCGAGGATCCGGAGTTCACGATCAAGGAGGCGCTGGTCATCACGGCGTATCCGGGCGCCTCGGCGCAGGAGGTCGCCGACGAGGTCACCAACGAGATCGAGACGCAGGTCCAGCGGCTCGGCCAGGTCGATCGCGTCGAGAGCGTCTCGGAACCCGGCCGCTCCATCGTCAAGGTCGTGATCCGCGACAGCTTCAGCGGCAGCCAGTTGCCGCAGATCTGGGACGAGCTGCGCCGGCGCGTCGACGACGCGGCGCGCAACCTTCCGCCCGGGACGTCGACGCCGTTGGTGCGCGACGACTTCGGCGACGTCTACGGCGTCTTCTACGCCCTCTACGGCGACGGCTTCAGCTACGCCGAGCTGGAACAGCAGGCGAAGCTCCTGCGCCGCGAGCTGCTGCTGATCCCGGACATCGGGAAGATCCAGCTCTTCGGCACCCAGCAGGAAGTCGTCTACGTCGAGTTCTCGCCGGAGCGGGTGGCCCAGCTCGGGCTCTCGCCCGAGGTGCTCTACGCATCGCTGGTGGGGCAGAACCTGGCGTCGCCCGCGGGCATGGTCGACGCCGGCACGCAGCGCATCCGCGTCGATCCCACCGGCCAGTTCCGCAACGTCGAGGAGATCGGCGACCTGCTCGTGCTGAACAACGCCGACGGCACGCGGCTCTACCTGCGCGACCTGGCGACGATCAAGCGCGGGACGGTCGATCCTCCGGGCCCGATGATGCGCTTCAACGGCCGTCCGGCGATCGGGCTCGCCATCTCGACCGTCGAGGGCGGCAACGTGGTGCGCATGGGCGAGGCCCTCGAGCGGCGCGTGGAGGAGCTCAAGACCCAGATCCCCATCGGCGTCGAGATCGGGCTCATCGCCCACCAGGCGACGACGGTGAACGAGGCGGTGCAGGTCTTCATGTCGAGCCTGATCCAGGCCTTCGCCATCGTGATCGGCGTCCTGATGGCCTTCATGGGGCTGCGCAGCGGGCTCATCATGGGCGGCGTGCTCGTGCTCACGGTGCTGGGCACGTTCGCGATCATGCACGCGACCGGCATCATGCTCGAGCGCGTCTCGCTCGGCGCGCTGGTCATCGCCATGGCCCTCATGGTGGACAACGCCATCGTGATCGTCGACGGCATGCAGGTGCTCATCCAGCGCGGCGTCGACCGCATGGAGGCGGCGAACAGGATCGTCAAGCAGACGGCGTGGCCGCTGCTTGGCGCCACCTTCGTCGCGATCTTCGCCTTCGCGGCGATCGGCATGTCGCAGGACAGCACCGGCGAGTACACGCGTTCGCTCTTCCTGGTGATGCTGTACTCGCTGCTGCTGAGCTGGGTCCTGGCGGTCACGGTCACGGCGCTCTTCGGCTATTGGTTCCTTCCCGGGCCGAAGGAGGGCCAGGGCGACCCGTACGCCGGCCGCGTCTATCGCGGCTACGCCAGCTTCCTCCGCTGGTGCATGCGCCACCGGATCGCGATGCTCCTCGCGTCGGTGGTGCTGCTGGTCTGCTCGGTCGGCGCCTTCCGCTACGTCGCGCGCAGCTTCTTCCCGCCCTCGACGCGCCCGCAGTTCATGATCCACACGTGGGCGCCGCAGGGAACGCAGATCGAGGTCACCGACGCCAACGTCGCGGCGATGGAGGAGGCGGTCGGCGAGATGGATGGCGTGACCGACGTGGCGGCGTTCGTGGGCTCGGGCTCGCCGCGCTTCCTGCTCACCTACACGCCCGAGGACCCCAGCCCCGCGTACGCGATGCTGCTCGTCTCGGTGGACGATCCGCGGAAGATCGACGATCTCATGCGAGTCGCCGAGGCGCAGGTCCGGGCGCTGCTGCCCGACTCGATCGTCCTGGCGCGGCCCTTCGCCCTCGGCCCGGCGCACCTCCAGAAGATCCAGATCCGGGTGCGCGGCCCGAATCCCGAGACGCTCCAGGAGATCAAGGAGCAGGTGGTCGCGCAGTTCGCCGCCGATCCGGACATCATCGACATCACCGACGACTGGCGCGAGCGCACGCCGCTGGTCCGTCCGGTGGTCAACGAGATGCAGGCGCGCGACGCCGGGCTGACGCGGCGCGACATCGCCAACGCGATCCGCTACTACACCGAAGGCACCACCGTGGGCGTCTATCGCGAGCACGACGAGCTGCTCCCGATCGTCGCCCGGTCGTCCGCCGAGGAGCGCGCCCGAATCGCCGATGTGCGCGATGCCCAGATCTGGAGTCCGGCGGCGCACCAGCGCATCCCGATGCGACAGGTCGTCGGCGGCTTCCGGACCGAATCCGAGCACACCATCCACCACCGGCGCAACCGGCTGCCGACCATCACCATCAAGGCCGACGCGGCCTCGGGCGACGCGAACTCGGCGGTCGGCCGTCTCACGCCGGGGATCGAGTCGATTGCGCTGCCCCCGGGCTACACCATCGAGTGGGGCGGCGAGTTCGAGGACTCCCGCAGGGCGCAGCTCGCGCTGGCGGGCAACCTGCCCATCGTCGGCGTCCTGATGGCCCTGACGGTGATTGCGCTCTTCAACGCCATCCGGCCGCCGCTCATCGTGCTGACCGTGGTGCCGCTTGCGCTCATCGGCGTCTCCTTCGGGCTGCTGGCCACCGGCCAGCCATTCGGCTTCATGGCGCTGCTGGGCTTCATGAGCCTCTCCGGGATGCTCATCAAGAACGCGATCGTGCTGCTCGACGAGATCGCGCTCAAGATCGGCGAAGGCGGCGAAGCCATCGAGGCGATCTGCGCCGCCAGCGTCAGCCGTCTGAGCCCCGTCACCCTGACGGCGTTCACCACCGTGCTGGGCATGATCCCGCTGCTCTCGGATCGCTTCTTCGTCGCGATGGCGGTGGCGATCATGGCCGGACTCACGTTCGCCACGGTCCTCACGCTCGTGATGGTGCCGGTGCTGTACGCGGTCTTCTTCCGGATTCCGAGCCGGGGCGGCGCGGCGCCGGCGCCGCGCGGCACGAAGGAAGGCGCCCCATCGACGGCATGATCCCGCGCCGTTCGCGGCGCACCCGGGTCGTCGGACCGCGACCAGATTGCTTGCAACGCAAACGGACGGTTGGTACGGTCCCACTCGATTTGATGCTCGCGCACTGTCTTGATCCTGGCGCACCGCTTGGCGCGTCCCGACCTTGGCATCCTGACCACGGGCTCGTCGACTCGATCGTCATGCGGACCGACAGGCACCGGGCTTGGGCCCGGCCCTCGATCCGGCGACCACACCAATCATGCACACGCGACCTCCAAGCGACGTCGAAGAATCGGCCATCGCCGTCTCGACCGGGCATCTGCCTCCGGCCGAGCAGGTCAAGGCCCTCGTCGACGAGGCGTACGCGCGGTACAGGTCCCTGGACGAGGGCAAGGTCGCCGACTACATCCCGGCGCTGGCCAAGGTGTCGCGCGGGCTCTTCGGCGTCTGTGTCGTCGGCGTCAACGGCCTCGTGCACGAGGCTGGCGACAGCGGGCACGAGTTCTCGATCCAGAGCGTCTCGAAGCCCTTCGTCTTCGCCCTCGTCTGCCAGGCGATCGGCCACGAGGAGGCTCGCCGCAGGATCGGCGTGAACGCCACCGGGCTTCCGTTCAACTCGGTCATGGCCATCGAGCTCAACAAGGACCGGACGATGAACCCGATGGTCAACGCCGGGGCCATCGCGACGGCGAGCCTCGCGCCGGGCGGCACCGCCGAGGCGAAGTGGCGGTTCATCCAGGATGGCCTGTCGCGCTTCGCGGGTCGTCCGCTCACGCTCAACGACGAGGTGTACGAGTCAGAGGCCGCCACGAACCTGCGCAACCGGGGCATCGCCAAATTGCTCGAAGGCTACGAGCGCATGTACTTCGACGCCTTGCAGTCGACCGACGTCTACACCCGGCAGTGCTCGCTGAACGTCAACGCGAAGGACCTCGCCGTGATGGGGGCCACCCTCGCCGACGGCGGCGTGAACCCGGTCACGAAGGAGCGCGTGGTCGACGCGGCGATCTGCAAGCGCGTGCTGGCCGCCCTGGCCACGGCCGGGCTCTACGAGCTCTCCGGCGACTGGCTGTACGACATCGGCCTGCCCGGCAAGAGCGGCGTGGGCGGCGGGATCTTCACCGTGTCGCCAGGCAAGGGCGGCCTGGGCACCTTCGCCCCCGCGCTCGACGAGGCCGGCAACAGCATCAAGGGACAGCGCGTCGCGAGGTTCCTGTCGGAACGGATGGGACTGAACCTCTTCGCGTCCAAGCCCGCGGAGTGACGAACGACGAAGGGCCGGCGCCGTGCACGCGCCGGCCGACCACACGCGAGAACCAGCACATGAGCAACGCAACAGCCGCGACCCCGACGCTCGAGAACGACGAAATGGCGCCCTGGACGCCGATGATCGTGATCGCCATGGGCCAGGCGCTCATGTCCTTCAACGTGGCCGCGCTGCCCGTCTCGATGGGCGGCATGGTCGAGAGCTTCAACACCCCGCCGACGACCGTGGGCACGGCGATCGTGATGTACTCGCTCGGCGTCTCGGGCTTCGTCATGCTCGGCGCCAAGCTCGGCCAGCGCTTCGGCTCGAAGCGCTTCTTCCAGATCGCCGTCGGGCTCTTCCTCGCGGCGATGGTGCTGATGGTCGTCGCGCCGACGGCGAACGTGATGCTCGCGGCGCAGGGGCTGGCCGGATTCGCGGGAGCGTCGCTGGTTCCAACGCTGGTGGCCCTCATCGCAAGCCATTACAGCGGCAAGCAGCAGGCGAAGGCGGTGGGCTGGCTCGGCTCGGCCCGCGCCATCGCCGGCGTGCTGGCGTTCGTCATCGTCGGCTTCGTTGCCGCGATCAACTGGCGCCTCGCGTTCGGCCTGCTCATCGTCCACGCCAGCGCGATCCTGCTGCTGAGCTTCAAGCTCAAGCCGTCCGAGGGCAAGCCCGAGGTGAAGATCGACGCGGTCGGCGTCTTCCTCGCGGCGCTGGGCATCATCCTGATCAGCTTCGGCTTCAACAATGTGCGCAACTGGGGCGTGCTGCTGGCGAGGCCCTCGGCGCCCTTCGACGTGGTCGGCGTCTCGCCGGCGCCGGTCATGATCGTGGTGGGCATCGCGATCGTGATGGGCTTCTTCGCGTGGTCGCACCGGACCGCCAAGGCGGGAAGGACGCCGCTGCTGGCGCTCCAGGTCGTCGATTCGGCGAAGGAGTGGGCCGCGGTCGTGGCGCTCTTCATGATCGTGGCGACCGAGGCGGCCATCAACTTCACGGTGCCGCTCTACATCCAGATCATCCAAGGGCGCTCCAGCATGGCGACCTCGATCGCGATGATGCCCTTCATGTTGACGGTCTTCTTCACCGCGATCCTGATCGTGCGGCTCTACGACCGGTTCACGCCGCGGCAGATCGCCCGGGCCGCGTACCTGCTCGTGCTCGCCGGAACGCTCTGGCTCGCCTTCGTCGTCCGAAGCGACTGGAGCGTCTTCCCGGTCATCCTCGGGCTGATCACCGTCGGCATCGGCCAGGGCGCACTCGTCACGCTGCTCTTCAACGTGCTCGTCACCTCCTCGCCCAAGGAACTGGCCGGCGACGTCGGCTCGCTGCGCGGCGTCACCCAGAACCTCGCGGCCGCCGTGGGAACGGCGGTCATGGGCGCGCTGGTGGTCGCGGTCCTGAGCGCTGGCGTCCTGCGCCAGGTGAACAACAATCCGCTGGTCACCGCGGAGATGACCGCGGAGGTCGATCTCGACAGCATCAACTTCCTCAGCAACGATCGGTTGAGGGAGCGCTTCGAGCACACGTCGGTGAACCAGGCGCAGATCGCGGAGGCGGTGCGCATCAACTCGGAGACGCGCCTCTGGGCGCTCCAGATCGGCTTCCTGTCGCTCGCGGGGCTGGCGCTGCTGGCGCTCGTTCCCGCCGGCTGGCTGCCCAACTACCGGCCGGGCGAGGTCCCGGCCGAAACGTCGTCGAAGTCGAGGTCCTGAACCCCAGGAGCGCGCCGCCACATGGCCAAGCCACGCCTGCTCTTCCTCTCGCTCGGCGGGACGATCACCATGGTCCCCAGCGCCTCCGGCGGCATCGCGCCCAAGCTGGGCGCGGCCGAGCTCGTGGCCTCGGTGCCGGAACTGGGCGACGTCGGCGAGATCGAGGCGCGCTCTCCGCTGCGGCTGCCGAGCCCGTCGCTCACGACGGCGAACCTCGTCGATCTCGCGAGCGAGATCGCGAAGGCCTTCGCCTCCGGCTTCGACGGCGCGGTCGTGATCCAGGGCACGGACACCATCGAGGAGTCGGCGTTCCTGCTCGACCTGCTCGTGGATTCGGACAAGCCCGTCGTCGTGACCGGCGCCATGCGCGGCGCCGACGCGCCGGGCGCCGACGGGCCGGCGAACCTGCTCTCGGCGGCGATCGTCGCCGCGTCGGCGGAGGCGCGCGGATTGGGGACGCTTGTCGTGCTCAACTACGACATCCACGCGGCGCGCTTCGTCCAGAAGTCGCACACGGCGCTTCCGTCGGCGTTCCTGTCGCCACTCGTCGGCGCCATCGGCGTCGTCGCCGAGCGACGCCCCCGCTGCTTCGCGCGGGTGTCGCGAACGCCGTGCCTTCCGATCGCCGAAGGCCCGCCGGCGCCGATTGCGCTGGTCAAGATCGCCATGGGAGACGACGGACGCCTGCTGCCTTCGCTTCCATCCCTTGGCTACGCGGGCGTCGTCATCGAAGGCATGGGTGCAGGCCACGTCCCCGCGGATGTCGCCCCGATGCTGGGCGCCCTCGCCGCGAAGATCCCGGTGGTGCTGGCGTCGCGCTCGATGACCGGGCCCGTCTTCACGAGCACCTACGGCTATCCCGGCGCCGAGATCGACCTGATCAAGCGCGGCTTGGTGCCCGCGGGATACCTCTCGGGACTCAAGGCGCGGCTCTTGCTGGGTCTCGTCGCGCGCACGCCGAGAGGCGCCGACACGGTGCGCGCGGCGTTCGCGCCATATCAGTGATGGCCGGTGTCGGCTCGAATTCCGTGCGTGCGTGCCTGCCTGGCTGTCGCTGGTCGAACGGGTTCTCGCTGGTTCGCGTGGTCGTGATCGTGTTCAAGCACCGATGAACTCGACGTGCCTCTCCGGGAGGACTTCCCATGGATCGACCCATCCGCATCGCCATGCTCGCGTCGCTGCTCGCCGTCACGGGTCCCGCGTGGGCCCAGTCGCCTCCGGCGGCGCCCTCGCGCCGACCCCGCCCGCCGCGCCCGCCACTGCGCCCGCCCGCCAACCCACCGCCGGCGACAGCACCCGCGCTACAAGCCGCTGCGCCCGGCCCCGGCGCCCCGCAACCGGGCCGACTCCATCGGCGCCGCCTCGGCCGACGCAGCGTCGGCCGCGACGGCACCTCCGCCCCGTGGCGCTACCAGCATCACTCGCCACGTCGGCGCCCTTTTCAATCCCGATCTCTATCTCCCGCCGGCGCGTCGCCCGAGGACGACGGCTTCTCCCGGCGACACGCCCACGGCCACGATCGAGGAGCTCGACGAGATCTACGTGCCCCGCACGGGAACGGTCGACCTTCCGCCAGTCGATGGTCCCCTGGGCGGGCTGGTCAAGGCGCTCAACGAGCTCCATGCGCAGACCGGGCTTCGGCTTGGCTTCGCGTACACCACGCTCTTCCAGCAGGCCGGTGGCGGCCCCGGCGACCGCAACGGCTTCGCCGGCGATGTCGACCTCATGTCGTCGTGGACCCTGCTCGGTCGCGGCACCAAGGACACCGGCACCTTCGTCTTCACCGGTGAAAACCGCTTCAGGCAGAGCACGCAACCGCCATCGGCGCTCGGTGGCGTGCTCGGCACGCTGACCAACACGACGGGCGGATTCAACGATCGCGGCTGGGTCGTGCGCGACGGCTTCTGGCTCCAGCGGCTCTTCGAGGACCACGTCCGCCTGCTCGTCGGACGCGCCGATCCATCCGACTACGTCGGCGGCCATCGGATGCAGAGCATCAACAACTCGTTCCTCAACCGCGCATTCTCCGCGAACGCATCGGTCGCGTATCCCTCGGGGCACGTTCCGACGGCCGGCATCTCGGTGCTGCCGAACGACCTCTGCTACGTCACGTTCGGCGCCGCGAACGGATATGGCACGTCCAACACGATCAACGTCGATTCGCTCAAGTATGGCGACTTCTTCTGGTTCGGCGAGTTTGGCCTCACCCCGAAGATCGACGGTCTCGGACAGGGCCGCTATCGCGTGCTGCTCTGGCGCATGGACGCGCGCGAGGAGATCAACCTGCCGCAGGACCAAGGGATTTCGGTCATCCTCGAGCAGGACTTCGGCGACCAGTTCCTCGCCTTCGCGCGGTACAGCTACTCCGACGCGGACCTCACCAACATCCAGAACGCCGTGCAGGGAGGCGTCGGCTACCGGGGCCTCCTCGGAAGCCCGGACAACCTGACGGGTTTCGCCGGCTCGTACGCCCAACCGCCCAGCGGCGGCGGCCGCGACGAGACCGTCTTCGAGATCTTCCAGCGCTGGCAGCTCACCCGGCAGACGCAGTTCACGCTGGGCGCCCAGCTCATCCTGAATCCAAGCAATTCGCCCACCAACGCCGACGCCGTCGGCGTCTTCGAGGCCCGGCTCCGCGTCGCGTTCTGAGCGCGGACCTCCGCATGAAGGCTGAATCCTCAACCGCCGAGACGGACACGCTGCTCGAGTTCATGTACCGCCTCGGGCAGGGGTACCTCGCGTGCGGCGAACAGACGGCGCTCGTGGAGCTCTTCCTGCGCCGCATCGCCACCGCGCGGGGAATGCGGCGATCGCGGGTGGTGGCGTTCCCAACGGCGATCTTCATCGCGATGCACGATGGCGTGAAGGAACACGTCACGATCGCCGAAGGACCGCTGCAAACCCTGCGACTGGACCAGGTCGCCGAGGTCTACACACTGGGCGAGGCGGCGCAGCGCGGCGAGGTGACGCCCCAGGACGGCCTGAAGCGACTCAACGAGACGCTGCGCAAGCCGACGCGGTTCGGGATCGTCGGTGCGCTGGCGGGCCACGTGATCCTGACGCTCGGGCTGGCGCTGGTGCTGGCGCCAGCGCTCGCGAACCTCGTCGCCGCGGCGGTCCTCGGCACCGTCGTCGGCGCGGTGAAGGCGCTCAACCGCAACCGGCCGATCCTCTCCGCGCCACTCTCGGTGGTCGCCGCGACGCTCGTCTCCGCGCTCGTCTTCCTCGCGGTGAAGAAGGGCCTCTACCTGCACCCGCTCGATGTGCTCGTGCCGCCGCTGGTGACGTTCCTTCCAGGCGCGATGCTCACCTTCGGCATGGTGGAGCTCGCCTATGGCGACATGGTGAGCGGCTCGAGCCGCCTCATCACCGGCTTCGTGCAGCTTGTGCTGCTCGCGTTCGGGCTTGCGGCCGGCGCCGTGATCGTCGGCTACACGCCCGACAACCTCGTTGACTCCGGCGGCGCGCTCGCCGCGGCGCCATGGGGGCCGCTGACGCCGTGGATCGGCGTGCTCGTCTTCGGGCTGGGCGTCTCGCTGCACTTCTCCGCGCCGCGGAACTCCCTTCCGTGGATGCTGCTGGTGATGCTCGTCGCGTTCGCGGCGCAGCGGCTCGCGACGCGCCTCTTCGGCCAGGAGATCAGCGGCTTCTTCGGCATGCTCGTCGCGACGCCCCTTGGCTACCTGATCCAGCAGCGGTTCCCAAGCGGGCCGCCGTCGATGGTGACGTTCCTGCCGAGCTTCTGGCTGCTCGTCCCCGGCTCGCTCGGACTGCTGAGTGTCACGCGCATGCTGAGCGACCGCGCCGCGGGACTCGACGGGCTGATCGCGGCGGTCTTCGCCATCGCCTCGATCGCCCTGGGCACCCTCGTCGGCGCGTCCCTCTATCAGTGGGCGACCGAGAAGTTCGGCCTGTGGCGATTGCAGATCGGCCGCGTCGGCTCGTACCTGAGGCAGCGCAGCGGGCGATAGCGGCGCGAGGCGAGTCGTTCCGACCCCCGCCGCGGCAAGGCGATCGCCCTGCGCGCCGCGGCCCGGTGGCGGCAACGGAGTGCGGGAAGGAAAAAAATCCCGACACCGTTTTCGTCCCCGACACCCTCCCCGCCCAGGTGACCGCACGGTCAACCGGTCCACGCCCCGAGGAGGATTCCAAGGTCGGCGCCGTCCACGATCCCGTCGCCATTGAGGTCGGCCGTCGGGCCGCTCGTTCCCCACGCTCCGAGCAGGATGCCGAGGTCGGCGCCGTTCACG
Source organism: Phycisphaerales bacterium (assembly GCA_046350555.1). Classification (GTDB taxonomy): domain Bacteria; phylum Planctomycetota; class Phycisphaerae; order Phycisphaerales; family SM1A02; genus JAXMAF01. The sequence goes on along the minus strand of JAXMAF010000044.1, from coordinate 2,058 downwards.
ACGCCGTTGCCGTCCAGGTCCCAGGGGAGGATCGCCGTGTACGAGACGAACGTGTTCACCGCCGGCCAGAGCGCGTCCTCCTCCGCCTGTATTCCGTAGGTCGCCACGCCCCCTTCGCCGCCCAACGACGCGCCGAAGTTGAAGACCAGCGTGACGTCGTTGTCGGCGTCGATCATCAGCAGGTTTTGCGCCGACGGGGCGATGGTGTAGTTCGAGACCTGGAACCCATACACGCCCGGCGTGGTCGAAACGAGCGTGCCCGAGAAATAGGTCGATCGCTCGAAGGTGTGCGGCACGAAGACGTACGGATTGCTCGGACTCGCCGGCAAGCCCACGATCGCGGGCACCGAGAAGAGCAGCACGCTCGACGGATCGACCTCCGTGCCGTTTCCGTTGGCGTCGAGATTCAGGCCGACCAGCCGACCGGTGATCGAGGATCCCGAGTAGCTGAAGGAGAAGTTGAAGTCGACAAGCACGCCCGCGGCGGTCGGCCCGGCCAGGAGCGTCACCAGCACCGACGTACCAAGGCAGGTTTTCTCGAGTCTCATGTCGAAGCTCCGAAAAGGAGTGTCCCGACTGGCCCCCGGAACCGGCCCCCCAAGCCTCTTGATGCAACGAGTGTAGACCGGCGCCGATCCGTCCTCGCCGTGCGTCTCGCGAAGCGCCGACCTGCGCACCTCACCGAGGCTCGTGGAGCGTTCCTCCGTCGGCGGACGGGCGCGATCATCGCGGGCGATCATGCGTGCGGACGACCGGAATGCGGACCGCCACGTCCACGAAACCTGCGCTGCGCCCCACCGACTATCGTGGCCCATGAGCAAGCAGCACATGATCGAGTTCCTCGGCTTCGCCCACGGCATGATCGTCAAGGCGACGACATGGCCCGACGACAAGGCCACCCATCAGGCGGTGGGGCAGCCGAATCACTGCCTGTGGACGCTCGGACATCTTGCGTCCACCTACGACTGGGCCTCCGGATTGATCGACGGGAAGGCGAGCGCCATTCCCGCCGCCTACGGGACGCTCTTCGGGATGGGCAGCACGCCGACGCCCGATGCGAAGGGGTATCCCCCGATCGCCGAGGTGCGCTCGCAGTTCGACGGCGCGTTCAACCGACTGATGGCGGCGGCCAAGGGCACCACCGATGCCCAGCTCGCGGATTCCCTCAAGGAGGCGACGGGCGGCTTCGCGGAGAGCAAGATGGACCTGGTCTACAAGATGGCGTGGCATGAGGGCTGGCACCTCGGTCAGCTCACCACGCTCCGCAAGCATCTCGGTCTGCCGCCGCTCTTGACGTGACGCCGGTCGCCGCGATTGTCGCGCCTCACCTCGCGCCCCACTCCACGTCATCCAATCCCGACACCGTTGTCCATCCGCGACCCTTCGGAGACGGATCGCGTCGTGAACTTGATTCGCCGGCGCGCGTGATGCCGGTCACCGGTGATCGTTGCGCACGGACCTGGACTGCCTCGTTGCTCGAGCTCGCTCGTCGGCATCTGGCGCCGGCGCGTCTCACTTGCATCCGAGCCGTCGATCGCCAGCCTGCCTGGCATTTCGAGTGTCATGGCATGTCGAGTGTCATGCCGGTTTCGTGGCCGTCGATCCCAGCTCCTCGGCCGCGATTCCGAAGATCTCGTCCGCCGCACCGACGGCGACGAAGTGACCGGCCCCGTCGACCGGATGCCATGCCGCTCCGGGCATTCGATCGGCCACCTGCTTGTTGATGGACGCAGGCACGAGCCGGTCGTCCGTTCCCTGCCACATGTGGACGCGCCGTTCGATGGTGCCCACGTCGAACGCCCAGCTTCGATAGAGGAGTTCGCTGTCGCGAACGAGCCCGTCGCTGCCTTGGGCGAAGCACTCGGCGCTCGCCTCGCAGAACGTGGACTCGAAGCCCGGTCGAAGCAAGACCTGTCGGTCGTAGTCGTTGACTGCCTTTCGAATCTGCTGGATGTAGGTCGTGCGCCAGTGCTCGGCCGTCAGTCCAAGGGCCGCATACATGAGGCGGAAACCGGGCTTGAAATGCAGCGCGAGCAGCCCCCCCAGGGCGTCGACCTT
>JAXMAF010000043.1:0-20920 GCA_046350555.1 Phycisphaerales bacterium | reverse complement strand
GCGCGAGGGCCTTGCGCGAGACGTCGCCATCGTGCGCGGGTGCCTCGTGCGGCTCCGGCCCGTGCTGATGACGGCGATGGTCGCTTCTCTTGGCTTCGTGCCGCTGGCCTTGGCACATGGCACTGGGGCCGAGGGCCAGAAGCCACTCGCGACGGTCGTGATCGGCGGCCTCATCTCCAGCACGCTGCTGACGCTCGTCGTTCTGCCGGCGCTCTATCGCATCTTCAGCGGCTGGGACCCGAGCGGCCAACCGACTCCGCTTCCTCAGGCCTGGGAGGCGCCCGAGACCGGACCTCTTGAGGTCCGAGCCGATGCCGCGCTGCCGAGCCAGGGACCGGCAGGGACTCGAATCGCTGGCTCTGCCTGTCCCGACGTCCGAGCCGGTACCTGATCCACTCGCGTCGGAGGCCTGTCGCCTGCGACGCAACTCACGCGGTACTTCTGTCCCCCATCAAGGAGCGAGTCATGAAGAATGTCGATCGAAGGAACATGTTCGTCGGTGTGGTCGTCGGTATCGGTGTGGCGGCCTTCACCGGCGCGCTCATGGGTCAGGGCGCGTCCCAGCCGGTGAAGAGCGAGACCCAGTACTTTGTCACTGGCGAGGCGGACGAGGCTCACCTGTGGGTGCGGGAGGGTTCGTCCCTTCGCTGCGTCGGACACGGCGAATGCACTGCCCACAAGGGGCATGATCACAAGGACGGCGACGGGCACGACCATGACAAGGCGGCGCCCAAAAAGTAGACGTCACCCGCAGAGCCGGGCCCGGAGCCACGACGACGCCAAGAGCGAGCGGAAGCGATGGGAGTCGTCGAGCGCTCCACTTCTGCTCGCCTTGGCGCTCGCCGTTGCAGCCGCGTTCACCGACTGGGCGGCCGTCGCATTCACGCTGGACGAGTACCGGTTGCACGGGCACATCCACATCGAGCTCGGCCTGGTCTCCATGGGATTGGCGCTGACCGTGGTGGCCCTCATTGCAGGACACGGATGGTGGAAGCTGCGATCGACTCGACGCCCATGAGAAGTACCTACTCGATCCCGTCAATGCACTGCCCGGCCGAGGAGGCGCTGATCCGCAACCGCCTGAGGTCGGTGACGTCGGTCGATGCCCTGGAGTTCGACCTGTTCAATCGACGGCTGACCGTCATTCACGCCGGTGCCGAGGAAGCGGCCGTGCTCGCGGCGCTCAACGAGGTTGGGATGACGCCGTCTGTCTTGAACCGACAGGACGCTTCTTCCGGCGCGGCTGAACTCGAAGTCACCCATGCGGATAGGTGCGCGGGAGCGGTGTGCGACGCACAACAGAGCGCCGGGCCATTGGTCGGCCGCTGGCGACGGATTACCCCGCTGGCTCTATCAGGGATCATGGCGGCAGCCGCGGAGGCTCTCGCACTCTCGGGCATCCGCGAGTCGTCATGGCCCGTGGTGACGCTCGCTGTGGTATCGATCGTCGCGGGAGGTCTGCCGACGCTCCGCAAGGGTCTTTTCGCGGTCAGGACCTTCACGCTCAACATCAACTTTCTGATGACCGTGGCGGTGCTGGGAGCCTGCGTCATCGGCGCGTGGCCTGAAGCCGCGATGGTCACCTTCCTGTTCGCCGTCGCCGAGCTGATCGAGGAGCGGGCACTTGACCGGGCGCGGAACGCCGTGCGCTCGCTAATGACGATGGCACCGGATTCCGCGAACGTCAGGCAGCCTGACGAGTCGTGGAACGATGTCCCCGCAGCCGACGTCCGCGCCGGATCGATCGTGCGCGTCAGACCCGGGGAACGTTTGCCGCTCGACGGTGAGGTCGTCGCGGGTGCCTCCAGCGTCAATCAGGCTCCTGTCACGGGCGAGAGCGTGCCTGTCGACAAGGAAGTCGGCGACAAGGTCTTCGCCGGAACAATCAACGAAAGTGGCGTGCTCGAGTACCGCACGAGCGGCGGCAAGGACGAGACGACCCTCGCGCGAATCATCAAGACTGTGCAGGAGGCGCAGGCCACGCGTGCGCCCACTCAGCGCTTCGTCGACTCCTTCGCGCGGGTCTACACGCCTGTGGTCTGTGCCGCGGCGCTTCTGGTCGCGCTTGTTCCGTCGCTCGTATTCAGCCAGCCGCTCCTGCCGTGGCTTGGACGGGCGCTCGTCCTCCTCGTGATCGCGTGCCCCTGCGCGCTCGTGATCTCGACCCCGGTGACGGTGGTCAGCGGCTTGGCGGCGGCCGCCCGTCGGGGAATATTGGTGAAGGGAGGCGTGCATCTGGAGAACGGTCGTCGGCTACGGATCATCGCGCTCGACAAGACTGGAACGATCACTGAGGGCAAGCCCGCGCTGACCGACGTGCGAAGCGTCGGCGAGGCGGATCGCGATGCCGCGCTGCGGATTGCCGCGAGCCTCGACTCGCTCTCGCAGCATCCGGTTGCGCAGGCGATCGCGGCCGCGTGGTCGGGAGAGCGCGATGTCGTCGCGGGATTTCGGTCGCTGACGGGGCGCGGTGTCGAGGGTCGCATCGGCGACGAGCTCTACTTCGTCGGAACCCATCGCCTCGCAGAAGAGCGAGGCGTCTGCTCGCCCGAGGTGGAAGCCATCCTCGGGGAGTTTGAGCGACAGGGAAGGACCTCCGTGGTCGTGGGCTCGGGGACGCGGGTGATCGCCGTTCTCGCCGTCGCTGACAAGCCCCGTACGGCAAGCATCGAGGCAGTGCGGCTTCTGCATGATCTCGAACTACGCACGCTCATGCTCTCCGGCGACAACCAGACCACGGCGTCCTCGATCGCACGAGCGGTCGGCATCGACGACGCTCGCGGCGGACTCCTGCCGGAGGAGAAGGTCGCCGCAATCGACGCGTTGATCATCGAGGGCGGTGATGTCGTCGGCATGGTCGGCGACGGCGTCAACGATGCTCCCGCGCTGGCGAAGGCGACGATCGGTTTCGCGATGGGCGCGGCCGGCACCGACACTGCCCTGGAGACCGCCGACGTCGCCCTCATGCAGGACGACCTTCGCGGCGTGCCCGCCTTCATCGAGATCTCACGACGGACGGCCGCGATCCTGACGCAGAACATCTCGCTCGCGATCGGGATCAAGGCGGTGTTCTTCGCGCTGGCGGTCATGGGCTCGGCGACCATGTGGATGGCAGTCGTTGCCGACATGGGTACCAGCCTTCTAGTGGTGGCCAACGGGATGCGGCTCCTTCGCGTGCAGTCAGGTGAACGGGGACGGTCTCTACCCCCCGACCGATAGCCACCCCTCGGTCACGACCCCTCGGCTTGGGCCTACGATGGAACGGCCGTGAGACTTTTCGTGAGGTGTCGCGATCCCTCTATTTCGAGGTCGGTTGCAAACGTGACCGGCCCGCCAGTTCAGACGAAACGCCGCCGAGAGACCTCGGCGGCGTTTCTGCTTTCTCCGCAAGGGTTTGGCGAGGTTGGCCGGTGAGCGCGAGGTCTCTCCGTTGCCGCTTGGTCATCACCCGAAGGTCACCCCTCGGGCGCGGTCGAGCCCCCATTGGGGGCAAAGTCTCTCGGTCTCTCCCCGAGACCCGTGCGGGGGTTATGAGGGGGTCAGCTCCGCTGTAGCGCGACCGACCGGGGAGGTTGGGACGCGATAGCGCGGGCGTCCCTCTTCGCACCGGTGGTCGGTTGTGATGGAGCTGGTTATCATGGCTTCGCCTCCGCAGATTGGTGCGGAGGGTGAGACATTGCTGATCCTCGTGTCAAGGTCGGCCACCACGGCCAACCGAACCGCGAGACGCAGGCGACCGACGAGGCCCAGTGCCCATCGGATCGAACTGTGCATGATCGACATCGTGTTCTCCTGATTGTAGCGATAGCCCTTTGCGGCCCTGCGCCACAAGCGCGGGTGGTGACTGAACGAAAGCCAGTTAGGCTTCAGCCGAGGGGGACCTTTCGGGATGCCGCAGGTCCTTTGCCCCCTCGGCTCTGCTACTTTTGGGGATCATGGCGAAGCCCCGCCGCAGAGAGCGTCCGCCGACGTGGCCCGACTGGTTCGAGCCCAAGCGGTATCCGCACTTCGATCAGCCAATCCGCGATCCCGAGCAAGTCCGATGGCTCGTGGAGTCACCTGAGGAGTGCGCGAAGCGGGCGTTTCTCCCATTCATCCGTTTCGAGCGCGTCGCCCGCAAGTACAAGAGAGAACCGAGGGCTGACGGGACGATCGTCGGTGGATTCAAGAAGAAACCGCGTGATCTCAAGTACGCGAGCCACACCGACTCGCAGATTCTCCGGCACTACGCAGGGCTGCTACAGGCCCGCTACGAGAGGATCGTCGCCGATGAGGGGATCAGCCCCTCGGTCCTCGCCTACCGCCGTATGGATCCTCCACGGTGCAACATCCACTTCGCGAACGAGGCGTTCGAGTGGATCGAGAGACACGGGTCATGTATCGCGCTCACGTTCGACGTGATGGACTTCTTCGAGTCTTTCGACCATCGGTTGCTCAAGGAGCAGTGGAAGGCCGTTCTGGGTGTGGATGAACTGCCCGCCGATCATTACAACGTATTCAAGGCTATCACGCGGTACTCTTGGGTTGAGCGCGACGCATTGCTCGCTCAATTCGGGATCACGAAGAAGCTCCTCAAGAGCTGGCGGCAGCCGATCTGCACGCCGCTTCAGTTCAGGACGCTCGTCCGACGCGGCGGAGCGGGAAGTGGCTTGATTCAGTCCAAAACAGACGGAAAGGGAATTCCTCAGGGTTCGCCAATCAGTGCGTTGCTGTCCAACGTCTACATGCTGCCGGTCGATCGCCGGATGGCGGCTCTGGCAAGGGAGCGAAACGGCCTTTACCTCCGGTACAGCGACGACATCCTGCTGGTATGCGAGCTCGAGCACGAGACTGAGGTGCGGGAGTCGCTAGAGGTTGCGATGCGGGAGGCCAAGCTAGCCCTCCATGATGGACTTGGGAAGCGGGCCCGATGCGAGGTGACCCGCACCGTGGAGGGACCGCTGGCGTGCAGGCCCCCGCTTCAGTACCTCGGGTTCTCGTTCGATGGCCGGGTCGTGCGAATTCGCTCCCAGACCGTCGCGAAGTTCCTGCGCAGGATGCGAAAAGCAGTTCGTCGCGAGAAGCACCTCGCCAAGAGGCGTGCCGAAAGTGGCGGAGATCCTCGCGTTCGGCGGAAATTGCTCTACAGCCGCTTCACTCACCTCGGCAGTAAGAACTTCATCACCGGTTACGCCGCCGACGCTCGGGAGGTGTTTGAGCAGCACGCGATTCGCGAGCAGTTGAGGAGCCACTGGCGCGTCCTGAACGCTGCTCTGGAGGTCACTGACTGACCTTCCGTCTGCGAGTCGGCGGGCTCCACGGGGAGCCATCATGTCGATACGGAAGATCCCGCATCGCACGGCTTGCTCCCCCACTGCGCAGCACGCAGTAGAACGGCATAGCTCCCCCGTAGCGGCCCCCCGGTTATGGCCGGGCCGCACGGAGCCCCATGCCGATCGACAGCACCCGTGATCCCGAGAGCATGATCGAGGCCGAACGCCGCGACGAGGTTGCGAGCATCCTCGCGCACGGACTTGTCCGCGCCGTCGCCGCGGCGCGCGCGAGCGCCCGAATCCGGCCGGATCTCGCCCCCACATGCCTTGATCTTCCCGGCGATTCGAGGCTCAGTGTGGCTCCACGGCCCGGCGGTTAGGGCCGCCTGCAACGGAGACCCATGTACAGGAGCCACGAATGCCGGAGTCCATCGAAGACCAGATCGACGCGCTCGAGCGCATGACCACGACGGAGCTCGTCGAGCGCTTCGCCGAGGTCCACGGCTACCCGTGCCGGACGCGCCACCGGCAGTACCTCATCCGGAAGATCGCGTGGCGCATCCAGGCCAACGCCGAGGGCGACCTCAGCGAGCGGGCGAGACGCCGCGCGGCCGAACTGGCCGACGACGCCGAGGTGCGGGTCATGGCCCCGAAGACGCTGGTCAGCCCGCCGCAGTCGGGCACCGCGAAGACGGTTCGCCGCCGCGTGAATGGCGAAGACCACGATGATCGACGCCTGCCGCCCGCGGGCTCGGCGATCGTCCGCGAGTACAAGGGCCGCACGATCCGCGTGTTGGTCCTGCCCAAGGACGAAGGCTTCGAGTGGAACGGCGAGCGCTTCCGCACGCTCACCGCCGTCGCCAAGAAAGTGACCGGGAGCCACCTGAACGGGTTCCGGTTCTTCCGCCTCGAGGACGAGCGATGAGCGGGCGCCGACGAACCGGTTCGCCGGTGGCGGTCGACGTGAAGCGATCGATCCGCTGCGCCATCTACACCCGCAAGTCGAGCGACGAGGGCCTTGATCAGGAGTTCAACTCGCTCGACGCCCAGCGAGAGAGCGCCGAGGCGTTCATCGCCAGCCAGAAGGCCGAGGGGTGGACCTGCGTCGCCGATCGCTACGACGACGGCGGGTTCTCCGGCGGCAGCATGGAGCGGCCGGCCCTCGATCGACTCCTCCGCGACATCGAGGCGTGCAAGGTCGACTGCGTGGTCGTCTACAAGGTCGACCGACTCAGTCGCTCGCTCATGGACTTTGCCCGGATCATGGAGGCGTTCGATCGCAAAGGCGTGTCGTTCGTCTCGGTCACCCAGCAGTTCAACACGACGAGCTCGATGGGGCGGCTCACGCTGAACATCCTGCTCTCTTTCGCGCAGTTCGAGCGCGAGATCATCGGCGAACGCATCCGCGACAAGATCGCGGCGCAGAAGCGCAAGGGGAAATGGGCCGGCGGCGTGCCCGTCCTCGGCTACGACGTCGACCGCTCGGGGCCGAGCCCGCATCTGGTCATCAACGAGACTGAGGCGGCGCGCGTCCGGCAGATCTTCGCCCTCTACCTCGAGAAGGGATCGCTCCTACCAGTCGTGATCGAGCTCGCGCGGCGACAATGGTCCAACAAGAGCCGCGTCACGAAGAAGGGCAAGTCGCTCGGCGGGAAGGCGTTCGACAAGAGCTCGCTCCACCAGACGCTGACCAATCCGATCTATCTCGGGAAGATCGTCCACCGAGACACGATCTACGACGGAGAGCACGCCGCGATCATCGACCGTGAGGTATTCGAGCGAGTCCAGGCCCTCCTCAAGACCAACGGCCGCACCGGTGGTGCCGAGGTCCGCAACAAGTACGGCGCGCTCCTTCGCGGGCTGCTCCGCTGCAAGTGCTGCGACCACTCAATGACGCACACATTCGCGGGCGGACGGAAGAGCCGCTCGTACCGCTACTACCGATGCGTGAAGGCGATCAAGAGCGGAAGCGACGTCTGCCCATCGGGCACCGTTCCCGCGGCCGAGATCGAGCGGCTGGTCGTTGACGAAGTGCGTGCGCTCGCCCACGACCGGGCCTTGATCTCGCAGATCCTCGCGGAGGCGCAGGTCACGCTCGAGGCAGACCGAAAGGCACTGACCGCTGAACAGGTCGCCCTCCGAGCCGCCGTCGCGCAACATCACCGGGAGTTGCGAGCGCAGATCACTGCCGCACCTACCGCCGCCACTGCGGCCACTATCGCCAACCTCCATGAGCGGATCGCTGACGCCGAGCGCCGCCTCCCCCAGGTCGAGGACCGCCTCGCCGACATCGGGCGAAACACAATCACTCGGGCGGAGGCAGAGGCCGCCTTCGCCGACTTCGACGCGCTCTGGCAGAACCTGATCCCGCGCGAGCAGGCCCGACTGCTCCGACTGCTGATCTCCGCCGTGGACTACGACGCGACGGCTGGCACCGTGGCCGTGACGTTCCGACCGACGAGCATCCGGGCGCTCCTCGCCTGCCGACTGGAGGAAGCCGCATGACGACCGTGACCCGATCGGTCCGGTTCACGACGAAGGACCGCCGCAAGCGGGCCGTCGTGGCCACGTCCCGCGAGGTGAACCCACCTACGCCCGAGGTCCCCGGGGGCGACGCCGCCACACCCGACGCCAACGAGGGCCGCGTCCCCCGCGTCGCCCGCCTGATCGCGCTCGCGATCCGGTTCGACCAACTCCTCCGCGACGGCGTCGTCGCCAACCAGACGGAGCTCGCCCGGCTGGCCCGGGTGACCCAGCCGCGGATGACGCAGATCTTGAACCTGCTGCATCTTGCGCCCTGCATCCAAGAGGCCGTGCTCTTGCTACCGCAGACATGCAAGGGACGCGACACCATCAACGAGCGAGACCTTCGCCCAATCGCTGGCCTCACTTCATGGAGGGCGCAGCGAGGCAGTTGGCGGGCGCTCGCGAATCGTCGCGACATCCCGAAGACCCGCGGCGAGGGCGAGCGCCGCTAACGCGCTGCTACTAACAGTTCCCGCAACTCGGCGATCGCCTTGGCGACCTCTGCGCCCCTCGACTCGATCACATCGAGCAGTTGTGCCGGCGTTCGCGTGTCCACGTCCGCCTTGCGGTTCGGGTTCACTGCCTTTAGGTCGTACACCGCGTTCTCGATCGAGTCGGCCTTCGCAGATGCCTCTCGCGCCTGCTTCAAGAGCGCAGCGATCTCGGCTTCCGTCTCCTCGATCTCGAGCTCGTCGCGCGACTTCGCCCTCTTCAGCCCTGCCAATCGTTCTCGCTTCGCGTCCGCCTCCGCGGCCTTCTCCCGAGCGAGATTCCTCAAAGGCTGAGCATCGGCCGACGCCTTCGCCTTCCGAGCCGTGAGGTCCACGGTCCATGAACGCTCCGAGTCCCCGCGCGTGGCAAGCATCGCCGCGAAGTCCTCGAAGTGCTTTAGGGTCAGCGGTGTCTTCTTGCCGACCTTCACATCCGACAGGTCGTAGTACCAGATTTGCTCCGTCGGCTTGCCCTTGGTGAAGAAGAGCAGATTCGTCTTGACGCCCGCGCCGGCCGCAGTGAAGACGCCGCCGGGAAGCGAGAGCACGCACCACAGATCGCACTCGTCGGTGAGCTTGCGCTTCGTCTTGACGAAGGCGTCCTCGTTCGTGCGGAAAAGCACACCCTCGTCGATCACCACGCCGCACCGACCTCCGTGCTTGAGCGACCGGATGAAGTGCTGCATGAACAGCACCTGCGTCGCGCTCGTTCGATAGTCGAAATTGGTCTGGGCGTTGACGCTCTCCTTTCCCCCGAAAGGCGGGTTGGTGAGGATGACATCGAACTGGGTGGGCGCGCCCTGAAACAGCCCGCCGTAGACTTCGTCGCCTGTCAGCGCATTGCCGTGCCAGATGTTCGGGCGGTCGATTCCGTGAAGGATCAGGTTCGCCAGCCCGATCGGGTAGATCAGGTTCTCCTTCTCTCGACCCCAGAACGTCTCGTGCTTCAGGCGTTGGACGGCATCGGCGCTGACCCGTTGGCCCGGCTTGGGCTTCATGTACTCCGCCGCCTGCGCGAGGAAGCCGCCGGTGCCGCAGCACGGGTCGTAGACGGTCTCACCAAGCCTGGGGGCGATCGTGCGCACCATGGCACGGATCACTTCGCGTGGGGTGAAGAACTGGCCCGCGTCCGAGCCCTTCTCCCCCATCTTGAGGAGCAGGCCTTCGTAGACCTGGCTAAGCGTGAACACATGCTGGTCACTGATGTTCTCGTTGCTGATCTCGTGGACCTTGTCGAGGACATCGAGCAGGTTTCGCTCGGTATCGATGCGCACCCGCTCTACACCCGACATGATCTCGGAGATGACCTTCTGACGGCTGGTGGCCTGCGCCTTCTCGCGGAGCCCTTTGAGGTACGGGATCAGCTCCCCATTGACGAACGAGAGAAACGCCTTGTTCCCAGCGTCGTCGAGTTCCTTCCGCATGTTCTCCAACCCAGGCGCGGCCCAGTCCTTCCAGCGATACGGCTTCTTTAGCGACGGCGTGTGCCGCGCGCCAACGGCCTCGGCCTCGGCTGCCTCTCGGTCCTCCGTCTCGTCGAGGATGCGCAGGAACAGAATCCAAGTGAGCTCGGGCACATACTGGAGCGCGCTGGCGACGTTGCCGCGTCGCATGATGTCGCAGATCGACCAGATCGCCTGATCCACGCTCTGCTGGGTGGTGTGCTTCTTCCCGTTGATTCCCTTGGGCGGGCGAGCGGGATTCGGAGGCTTGCTCTTCGTCTCAGCGCTGCGGCTGGCGGTGGTGGTCTTCTTGGCCATGGGTCAGGATGCTCCGTTGAACGCAGCGCGGAGCAGCGCCGAGGGGAGGGCTTCGAGGTCGGCGAGCTCTTGGCGGCACCGCGCAATGACGTTCTCGGCAGCTGCGAGGCGAACAGAGAGGTCAGCGGCGATGCGACGTTGCGTGGCGACGTCGGGTAGCGGCACTTGAAGCTCGCGCAGCAACACGCCATTGAGGTTGGGCTGGTTGCCGCCGCGGTTCTCGGTCAGGGCGCGGAGGTCGCTGTACTTGGCGCGGAACCAAAGTTGAAGGAAACTCGTTTCGAAGACACTTGGGTCAGGCAGAATGGCGAAGCAGGCTTGGTTGGTGGTCGCCTCGCGGGTGAGAATCCCAGTGCGGCCTCTGGTCTTGCCTTGGCCGTACATGGCGATTAAGAGCGTCTTAGGGGGAAGAAGCGGCAACGAGCAAGCACCGAGCGCAGCTTCGGTCACGCTTTCCTCGGTAGAGCCATCGTCGCCAACGAACCCGTCACGCAGCTCGCCAGTCTTGACCCACGGGATGCCACCGCCGAAGAACTCGGCGTTGCCGCGAGAGGGAGTTGCACCACTACAGGTCGTCGCGAATTCGTCGATCGTTCTTGTCTCCCACCCGCTTGCATCCGGCCCGTCGAACACTTCGCGGAGAAGAGATGCCGGGAGGGATTCGGCGAGGGCGAGGCGATCAGTGGCGGCGGCCTGGGCTCGCTCGACGATCCCAAGTCTCGCCGTCAAACGAGCAGCGATTCGCTCCTGCTCTACGCGGGGCGGGATACACACTGAGAACTGCTCAACGGTCGGGAAGTAGATCGTCTGGTGAGTCGCCCCGCTACCGAGCTGGCGGATTGGCTGACGACACGCGACCAGGAGCCACTTCAGAAATTCGGGCGACAGTTCCGGCCCGCACACCCAATTCACAAAGTCTTGGGACGTTGCCATCGGACGGCCCATCACGGTGACGAAGCCAACCGACGCCGTTCGGGACAGGCAGACAGTGCCCTCTGGCAGCAACACTGCGGCGGAGTTCTTGATTCCGAGTTCGTTGGTGTGCTCCAGCGTGTCGAGCGCGACGCCTCCATCGAGGGCGCGGATATCCGGCAGCTGGAGCCACGGGATGTCTCCGTTCCAGTACTCCGGACAGCGACGGCTCGGTGTGTGGCCAGTGGCGAGCCGTGCAATGGCAGTCAGGCGGTGCCAACGCCAGCCGGGTCGGGTCGGCTCCAACGGGACCACTGGGTCGGCCGAGAACGGGTAAGTCGTCGACGTAGTGTCGATGTCCGCGAATCCGCGCTCTCCCGCTTCGCTCGGGATCTGTGCCGGGGCGAAAGCACTCATGCCGCGAACATCCTCTCCTTGGTATGTTGCAGTACGACTCGTGGCTCACCCGCGCTCTTCAGCGCGTTGATGCCACCCGCGGCGGCGACCCCGGGGGTTTGCCAGATGTGCGGGTTCTCGAGCCCCTCGGTGCCACCCACCGCGAACTGGTCGGCGATCGCCTCGACGGCTGCCTTCGCGGGCGCGGGGAGCGCCGCGAGCCAGCCCGCGTGCTTGTAGCGGAACGCCAGACAACGATCCTCACGCGTGCGGGGCAGGAGGCCGTACCCGAGGTCGGCGAGCACGTCGTAGAGGTCGTAGTCGTTCATCTGCTCGAGCATGCGGAGCACGCTCGGCGAATACCCCGCGCTGACGATCGCGTCGATGATCTCCTCACGTTCCAACGGATTGACCCAACGCGCACGGAAAGCCTCGAGCGTTGGGCACTCGGCGATGAGGCGCGCGGACAGACCGGCCTTGTAGTCGTCGATTGGGACTGGCATCGCACGACCATCGACCGGGGCAACCACAAATCGCCCCTGCGGCCCGATGTGGACCTCGAAGCCGTCGACGATGACCGGCGGTTCGGGAGGAGGCGGCGGCGGACCGGGCCCGTCATCTCCCGCGCCGACGCCTCCAGCTCTGGGCGGGGCCGCGACAAAGTCCTCGCCGAAGAGCCGCGTGGCTCCGGTGTAGTCGTACACCGTAAACATCAGCTTGCCGCTGGGAACGTCGATGCGCGTCCCGCGTCCGACCATCTGGTAGAAGGAGATCGGGCTTTTCATGTAACGGAAAAACGCGATGTTCCTCACCGCGGGCACATCCACGCCAGTGGTCAGCAGATCGACCGTCGTCGCGATGAAGTGGCTGGACGAGGAGCCTCGCAGGTCTGGGAGTGCATCGTTGCCACTCGATGCGGCGGTGCACTTGAACGCGAACGGGTCCTTGCGGGCAACCCCCTTCTGGGCGCACCACTGCGCGTAGAGGTTGTTCATCGCGACAGCCACGTCGTCGGCGTGGCGATCCCTCGCGCAGAAGATGATGGTCTTCTGGTGCGGCCCGAGCTCCTTGTCGGCGTTGACGAGCTGCGTGAACAGATCGAGGCACATCGCATTCACCCGATCCGGCAGCAGGAGCTTCGTCTCAAACTGCTGCTTCTCGTAGAGGTCAGCGATCTCGGCGGCGGTCACGGGCTGGCCTGTGTTCGCGTTGCGGGGATTACGTCGGATGATGTCCGCGAGCGTCAGGCCGGTCGCGTCCAGATTGACCTGGGCAAGCTCGATGGCGCACGCCGCGAGGTAACCGTCTTCCATCGCCTGGGCCAGGCCGTACTCGTAGACAGGCTCGCCGAAGTACTCAATGTTGTCCGCCGTGATCCGTTCGTCTGCGCGAGCCTCCTCATTCCGCTCCGCGCACGTGATCTTCCGTGGAGTGGCGGTGAGCCCGATCTGCACGGCGTCCGCGTTGCGCTTGAGCACGACGGACCACTTGCCCCACGCGGACCGGTGGCACTCGTCAATCACGATGTGGGAGAAGTAGCCCTCCGGGTAGTGCCGGAAGAGGAACGACGGATCACCATCCTCCCGGTCGATGCCGAGGGTCTGATAGGTGGCGATGTGGACACGTGCGTTCTTGGCGTTGTTGCGGCCGTCTTCCTCGAACACCTCGGCGGCGTCGGCACCAAAGACGTTCTGCATGGCCTTGAGGCCCTGCGTGCGGAGCTCATCGCGGTCGCAGAGGAACAGCGCTCGCTTGAGCTGACCGGCATCCGCGACTCGCTTCAGCAGGTTGCAGGCGATGAATGTCTTTCCGGTGCCGGTCGCCAGCGAGAGCAGCGCCCGCGGCGGCTCGTTGAGGTGGGCGCAGCGGGCAACCTTCTCGAAGACGGCTCGGATGGCCGCATCCTGAAAGTACCGCCGTTGCCCTTCACCACCGGCGTATCGGGCGAGCAACGGCTTGGCGGCCGGCGAATCGAGGGAGAAGCCAACGATCCTCTCGTAGCGGGCTCGCAACTCGGCCGGGCTGGGGAACTCGGCGATCGGCCGCGCGGCGCTGGTCAGCCCGGTCGACCGGTCGAACTCCACGAAGAGATGCCCGTTGCTGGAGAACACGAACTGCACGTTGTGTCGGGCCGCCGCGAGGTAACCCTTCGCCTGATCGAGGCCATGGCCCGGAGGCAACGACTCCTTCTTCGCCTCGATGAGCGCCACTGCGACTGGCTGGGTCTCCGCGTTCACGCGGACCCGAAGGGTGTAGTCCGTACGACCGCTCGACCGCCGACGCCCCTTGCCGTTGACGATCTCGACGGCCCCGAGCGTGACCTCACGGCAAATGAGATCCTCCGTCCAGCCACGGGCGTGGATGGCGGGATCGATCAGCTTCGCACGGGTGTCAGCTTCGGTCAGTGCCAACGAAGTCCTCCGTTACCGTCCGCGCTTCAACCACTTGTCGATCGCCTCACGATGGAATCGCCAGTGGCGGCCAACCTTCTGACCCGGGACTTTCTCCTCTTGGGCGAGCTTGTAGAGCGAGGACTTCGACAGCTGGAGATACTCGGCGAGGTCATCGATCGTCATGACCTGGGGGGACGCGGCGGGCCGCGCCTTGGCCGCAACGGGTCTGGGTGCCATGCGGATATCGTAGCGGTTATTATCAGTTACTGTGAGTGGAAGCGATCGCAAACCTCGGTCGGGGAAGGCGAAGACCGACCACCGGAAGGACGAGGCCGTCGCGTCCGGGCGCGATCCTCCTGTGAACATCCAGCGGCTCGCAGTCGGGCCGCGCGACGACAGCGTCCTCGAGCAGCGCGAGATCACCGTCCAGTCATATCGGTCGACTGTGGCCTTCGATCGCGACCGGATCTCGCGCGGACTCAACGGAGCCTGGCTGTCGCCGACGAGGCGGTTCGGCGTTTTCGCGATGCTACAGCTCGAAGCGCCGGACTCCGCCACCGTGGTCCTCGGCCTCCAGGACGAGCTGTCGGTGCGCACCTACGACTACGACGCGCGCCGACCGCTCTGGTACTCGTGGCACAACGTCGTCGTCGAGACCGTGAGCGTCCACTACTTCCGCGGCGAACACGGCCTGCTCAAGTTCACGGCAACGGGCGGTGGACGCAGGATCACCGAGGACATCCTCTCCGATTTCAACGCGACGTTTCTGGGGATCCCGAAGGACTCCGTGTCCAAGGAGCAGTTTGACCTCGAGAAGCTCCGCGACCTCTGCTTCAGCCGCTTCAGCGATCGCCTCTACATGCTGCGATTCGCGGGGCCGTCCGGTGACGAGTACCGCAGCATCGACCATGCGCTGTTCCAGAGCAGGAAGTACATCGATCCGGACGCGGAGAGACTGAGTGAGATCCGCGACGACGCGGAGGTGACGATCGAGTCGTTCGACTCCGATGTCGAGATCTCCACGGCCGCCATCGTCGGGAGTCCGCAGGTCCGGTTCTTCCTGCGCGGCCTGAGCGGGTCGCTCCGACTGCGCTTCCCGAAGATCCACTTCAAGAAGGAGCCGACAACGCCAGAAGACCAGGCGCGAGTGTTCTATGACCTCGTTGCCACGACGGTCCGCAAGATCCTCGATGAGGACTACTACACCCATGTTCCGAGATCGCTCGACGACCTCGCGCTCGCGGACCAGATGTTCGTCGACATGGTCGATCTCGCTCCGTACCGCGAGGTGATGGCCACACCAGACGCCCGGGCCGAGTTCCTCCACTCCGCCGACTTCAACGACGATTGGAGAACGTGGCAGCCCCATCTGCGCGCCCTGAACGAGCTCGCGGCGACCGACAAGATCGCATCGGACATCGACAGAATCGTCCGTGCCCTTGCGGTCAGCATGCCGCTGCGGGCCGCATCCCTGATCCGAGCCCTCCAAGGCGACGCGAAATCGGTCCGAGTCTGCGAGATCGCTTCGACCGCATGCTGTGAGGTGCTCCAGTGGATCCCCGCCGAGCATCGCGCGACGGTGGAGACGGAGCTCCTTGCTTGGGCGCTGGCGCAGCCCGCCGATGCGTGGGAGGTGGATATCGCCGCAGGTGCCATCCGCGTCCGCAAGTTGACGATGCGGCTCGCAGACCTCGCGCTCGACACCATTGTCGCGATGCTCGCCAAGCTCCTTCCGGCGCTTCACTCGCGACTGCTGGCGGCAACTGGCGACCTGCGACCGCTGCTCGATCAGCTGGCGTGGTGCGTCGACGCGGTGGCAGAGTTGCCGCCGACTCACCATCGCCTCCCTGCGTCACTTCGACTGATCGCCACGAAGCGCGTCCCACATCGGCCGCACGAGGGCGATGGAGTGCTCCGAGAGCCCGTGCGGAGCTATGCGGATCTCGACAAGGCGCTGCTCGAACAGTTCGGCGTGCCGCTGTGGCCGAGCCTTCGCGTCACGGCGAGCGAGTCGGGAGTAGTCGTCACGAATCAGGGACTCGGGGCGGCGCCAAGCCTCTCGATCTGCGCATCGGGCAGCCTCTTCCCAGACGGCGGTAACGGGCAGGTTCGGGAACTCGCTCCGGGCGACGAGCTCGTCGCCGCTCTTCCGGCTGGACGCGATGGGCTCACGCTCCGGTTCGTGAAGTACGGAGCGGAACGCGAGGTGGTGCTGAAGGTTGAAGCTCGGCGTGCAACAGAACCACCCCAACGCGTCGCACCGCGCCCAGCCAGCACTATCAGCCGCAAGCGCCGAGAGGCACAGCGCGAATGTCGAAAGCGGATCGATCCGGAGGGCCGTGTGATCGGGGCCAGTCCCGGCATCCTCCAGGTGTTCGAGGAGATCCAGGACGCGAACAGGATCGGCGGCGTTGCACACGTTCTAATCGTCGGCGAGCGTGGTGTCGGCAAGACCCACATCGCCGAGTTGATCCACCAGTCGAGCGCTCGTGCCAGGAAGCCGTTCCGCGCGGTGAACGCAGGCGGAAGCGGCGGCGACCTCAATATTCAACGCGGCGAATGGGTCGGGTTTGGGAAGGGACATGGGATCCAAGGCATCGACCTAAAGGGTCGTCCGGGACATCTCCAGCACACCCACGGCGGCACGCTTTTCGTGGACGAGTTCGCAACGATGTCCACGGAATTGCAGGTCATCTTCCTTTCGATCCTTGAAGGACGCGACGTCGAGCGAGTCGGCGGCGAGTCTTTCACACCCGACGTGCGATGCATCTTCGCGACCAACGCCGACATAGAAGGCGCGGTCAAGGCCCGCACCTTGCGACCCGATCTCGTCGACCGGCTCAGCATCACAATCCGTATTCCCCCGCTGCGAGAGCGCCGCGGAGACATCCTGATGCTGACCCGCCACTACGCCGGGAGCCTGGACGTCGACGACCAGTGCATGGTGGGACTGCTCCGGCACCACTGGCCGGGAAATGTCCGCGAGCTTGAGAAGGCGCTGTCGCGGGCAAAGGCGCGCGCCGAGCGCGAAGAGATGGGTCGGCTGACGCTTGACCATGTCGAGCTCCCGCCGGCCATCAAGAGCGAGGCGCAGGCGGTCTCCGACGACGACTGCCGTCGGGAGCTTTGGACTCTGGCCGACTCGATAGCGCGGGAGGAGGGCTTTGTGCCCGACGCCGGACTCCAGAAGCGAGCTGGCGAGATCATGCGGGTCGGCGAGCCGCAGGCATCGAGGATGTACAAACGCTTCGGCCTGGGCAGCACTGCTGCGGCACAGCCTGCTTGAGGCGACACCGCGTGACCCGGTACGGGCCGGACTTTCCTGAGCCCCTCGAATACTTTCCTCGACGGGCCCGCGACTTTCCTCGGCCCCGACGCGGGTTCTTACACCCCCATTTTCGAGCCAAAGAACGCTGGTTTTTGGCTGGCACCGCCCTTGTTCATGAGGGGGCATGCCGACCCCACGATCGCTCGTCACCGACCCGTTCACCACCAACCTTGTCCGCATCAAGGCCGCGAAGCTCTGTCGCCGAGCCGACTTCTCCGCATCCGACCAAGAGGACGTCGAGCAGAGCATCCTCGCGTACCTCAAGGAGAAGGAGCACCGGGTCGACCTGACGAGGGGAAGTGTCGAGGCGTTTGCCACCCATCTCATCAAGACATGGATCCGGATGGAGCTCCGGTTCCGGGGCCGTCAGCGGCGCCTCGGCAACCTGATGACGGTCTCGCTCGAACGGACCTACGTCGAGGTCGACGGCGACGAGGAGCCCCTGTGCAACGTCATCGACCCACGCGACCAGCAGCGTCGCACCAACGAGTCCCGCCCGTGTCCGCTGGAACGGATCGACGTGGTGGACGCGGTGCGCTACGCGTTTCACCGGCTCAGCCCCCAAGAGCAGGAGCTCCTGGTCTACGTCAGCGAGCACGGCGTGGCAGCGGCCGCTCGTGAATGGAGCCGTCGGGGAAAGAGGAAGGTCTCGCGTCGCACGATCGATGAGCGGATCGGCCGAATGCGATCCCGCTTCGAGGATGCAGGCCTCGGCGGCGGTTGACTGCGCACCACGAATCCCGACGGCATAGAGCCCCCAGAGGCGGGACCTCTCGCTCGCCCCGCCTCTCTCCCCTCCGTAGCACCCGGCCATCGGAGCGTCCCGCGACCGCGATTAGCGTCGCGCGACTCCGTGGCCGGGCTCCGGCTGCGGGATTACCTCCCCGCCCCACCTCTTCGGAGCCCGCACCGATGACCACCTCCGTCTTCCGATTCACGTTCGCTTCTGGCGTGGGCCTCTGCGAGGTTGAGTCCACGTTGCAGCTCTCGATCCTCGCCGCCGAGGGGCTCTTCGGTGAGGCGCGAGTCCGCATGGATGCCTCGTATCTCGCCGACGCGCCGAGGTCCGTCATCGTCGTCGACGGAAGCACGCCGGTCGGTGACGCAATCGTCCGCATCTACACCGGCTTCCTCACCCGCGAGATCGGACCCGAGGCGTTCCACGTCCGTCGCATGACCGCTCCGCCGAGCAAGTCGGCCGGTGCGGCGATCGGGGCCGCCGCGTGAAGTCGCTGCTGACCTACAGCGCACTCAACTGCTTCCGCAACTGCCCGCGGAAGTACCACCTGCGGTACGTCGAGGGACTCCGCCGTCCCGAGCGTCCCGAGGCGCTCGCGTTCGGCTCGGTGATCCACTCCGCGCTCGAGGCGTGGTACCGCCTCACCGACGATCCGCACCGCCTCCTGAAGGTGCAGGCGCAGATCGACGCTGCGTTCCCTCTGCGCGACGCCGATCCCGAGGTGCGTCATCACTGGCATCTGGCCCGCGCGATGTTCGAGGGCTATGCCGCTTGCTATCCGACGGAGCCCTTCGAGGTCGTCGAGATCGAGAAGGAGTTCACCGCCGAGATCCGCAATCCCGACACCGGGCGCGAGAGCCAGACGTTCGTGATCGGCGGCAAGGCCGACGGCATCGTGCGGCTCGACGGCGAGCTGTACCTCCTCGAGCACAAGACCGCATCGAGCATCACCTCCGACTACCTCGACCGCCTCTGGACCGACACGCAGATCGCGCTCTACTCGCACTACCTGCGGGAGCTCGGCTACCCGATCGTCGGGGTTCTCTACAACGTCCTGCTGAAGACGCGGTTGCGGCAACGCACGGGCGAGACGCAGGATGAGTTCGAGATCCGTCGCGCCGAGCTCGCCGCGAAGAACAAGTCGGGCCGCTCCACCGCGCAGCGGCAGGAGCCCGAGACCGACGCCGAGTTCCGCGCCCGCCTGGCGGATTGGTACTCGGCGCCCGGCGCGTTCCACCGCGAGCGCATCTACCTGTCCGAGGATCGCATGGCCCTCCTCACCGAGGAGGTCTGGCAGATCACGCAGCAGTACCTCGACGCGAAGCGCCGCGGCAAGTGGCTGCTCAACACCTCGCACTGCTTCAGCTTCCAGCGTCCGTGCGAGTACCTCCCCCTCTGCCAGTCCGGCTTCAACCCAAACGTGCGCGCCAACCTCTACGAGGTCGTTCCGCCGCACGAGGAACTCACGCAACTCACCGTCTCGGCTGGCGTCGACGACTCGTTCTGACCGCCAACTGGAAGGACCACTCCATGCCCATCGCCTTGCCCACGACCAAGTCGACGCCGACATCGACGCTCGCCACGAAGACGACATTGATCTACGGCCAGCCGAAGATCGGGAAGTCGACCTTCGCCAGCCAGTTTCCCGACGCCCTCTTCCTCGAGTGCGAACCGGGATTGAGCGAGCTGTCGGTCTTCAAGATCCCGACCTACTCGTGGGAGGACTTCCTCGCGGCGTGCAAGCTCGTCGCCGCGGGCGACCACCAGTTCAAGACCATCGTCGTCGACACGGCGGACAACGCCTTCAAGCTCTGCTCGGATCACATCTGCGCGAAGCACAACGTCGAGTACGAGGGCGATCTCCCGCACGGCAAGGGCTGGAGCTTCGTCAAGAACGAATGGCACCGGGTCCTCACGCGTCTCGCGAGCCTGCCCTACGGGCTCGTCCTCATCAGCCACGCCGTAGACCGCCAGATCGAGACGCGAACCGGCGAGTACACGAAGACGCTGCCGAGTCTTCCGGACCGCGCCCGCCATGTCGTACTCGGCCTCGTCGACATGATCCTCTTCTGCGACACCGTCTCGCGGAAGGACGAGCGCGGCCAGATCACGGTGCAGCGCGTCATCCGCACGAAGCCGCATCCGACATACGAGGCCGGTGACCGCACCGGCCGCCTGCCCGACACCCTGCCACTCGACTACGCCGCGTTCGCCCAGTGCTTCGAAGGCCCGGCGATCGCCGCGCCCACCACGAACCCCGCATCGACACGAAAGGACGCACCGCGATGACCACAACGTTCGCCAACGGCTCCGCACATCCCGACGGCTTCGAACCAGAAGAGCGAGGCGGCGCGTTCGGAGGCGCGAGCCGCAACGGACCGGCCGCCGATCTCAGCGCCTTCGACGCCGACTACAGCGAGGTCGAGGCACCGAGCCACGACGACGTCACCGACGGCAAGTACCAGATCAGGGTGCATCGCGTCGAGCTCGGACGGAGCCAGGCGGGCGATCCCATGCTGAAGTGGGACCTCGTGGTCATCTCCGGTTCGCACGCCGGTCGCCACATCTTCAAGAACTCTGTCATCACGCAGAAGTCGCTGCCGTTCGTGAAGGGCGACCTCGAGACGCTCGGCGTGCGGCTCGCGAAGTTCAGCGACCTGCCCCGACACCTCGACGCGCTGCTTGACCAGACGATCGACATCACGAAGAAGACGAAGGGCGAGTACGCCAACGTCTACTTCAACCGGCGCATCACCGTCCCGACAGGCTCGCGCGACGGCGGCTTCGCCGACGAGCCCGTTCCCTTCTGACAGCCGAGCTCGACACGCATCGATCGTCGTGGGGCCGCCTGCGCAGTCCCCGACCTCTTCATCGAGGTCGGGGACCGAAGGTCGGCTTGGACCGCCCGGCCACGGAGGGACACACAGATGGACTTCAGGATCGTCATCGACACCCGTGAGCAGCATCCTTACGGGTTCTCGTGCGCCACGGAGCGCCGGAAGCTCGATGCGGGCGACTACTCGGTCGTCGGCTGTGAGTCGCGGATCGCCGTCGAGCGGAAGAGCCTCGCCGACTTCGTCCACACCGTCATCCACGACGCAGATCGATTCCGCGCCGAACTCG
>JAXMAF010000042.1:0-21246 GCA_046350555.1 Phycisphaerales bacterium | reverse complement strand
GACACGCGCCGGAAGGAACGGACAAGCGTGCGGATCAGGCCGTTGATAACGGAAGGATCAAGCTCGTCCTCGGTCGCCTGCGGGTTGTCCAGGTCATCCGGGGCAAGGTCGGTTTCTTCCTGGACGGGCGGCCGGTTGCCGCCTGTATTGATGGAGCCCTGGTCGGCCTCGTCGTCGATGATGAGCACCGGGAGGCTTGCGGGCGCCCGGTTCTCCATCCAGCGCGTCAGTCGTCTGAGTACGGAAGCATTCTTCTTGCACACAAGCAGCACGTGCTCGTTGCCCTGAAGTACGTTGGCATCGATGGACCCGGCGCGGAAGTCGCCGTGAGGGGTGCGCTGTGTCAGAGCAATCCAGCGCCGGCCCGGCTCCGGCTCGGGGACGCCGGTCGGGTCGATGCCGAGCGCCTTGTCGATACGCCGTTGCGTTTGCAGGCGAAGTGAGTTGTGGATACCGGAGAGAATGATCACAAGCTTGTAGCCCGCGTCCGCGGCTTTTGCGGCCAGTGCGCAGAAGTTGGCGGTCTTGCCGCTCTGCACGTATCCCATGACAAGACCGCGCACGTCAAACTCGGCGGGCCCGGTCGGTCGCGGGTCTTCAAGGTGGGCCAGAATGCGGTCGGTCGCGTCGTCCAGCGATCCGATGTCCGCCTGATTCCATCCAAGCCGGTCGATCAGGTACTGACGCTGGCGGAGCCAGTAGTAGCCCGTGGACGGGTCCCACTGCTGGAACCACGGCCTCGGACCGCCCGTGCCCGACAGAACGTTGGCCCGGCGGATGGGAAGCGCAGTCTCCTCCTCATAGCGGATTCGGACCTGTTCGCGGAGGTCATCCGGCACACGCGCCATGTCGAGCGCGTCGGCCAATGCGACACCGAGCGTGTCGATGAGGGTTCTTACTGCACGCAGGTAGCGGTCAACCATGTTCACCATCCGATCTCTGAGGCCGTGTCGGGGGCTTTGGACTTGAGAGCTTTTCTGATTCGCTTGAGGGCCGCGCTTTCGCCCGCCTCGGATGCCGCGTCATCAATGGCACGTCCGATGTGGCCGTACCGGGGTCCGGCCGGTGCATGGCTCGATCCTCCGGGTGCGGGAGTGTGACGCCCGTCTGGATGGCCGGATGCGCCGCCGCCCTGTCCTCCCGTTCCGCCCGAAGATGGCGCTGGATCGCTCCTCGATCCGGGCTGCGGTGGCGGCGGATCGTCGGAAGGCGGCGAGTAGACTTTCTTCGCCTGCTTGACCAGCTGCTCGACGGGCGTCTGAAGCTGCGTTTTCAGGTCGGCAGGCAGGTTCACCCTCGCCTTCGCCACGTTCAGGTCAAAGGCGGAATCAAGGTCGGGCCAGAAGTCGATGGCGATCCTGGCGAGCTTCGTGTGCTCGTCGGCGGTACGCATGTAGCACCATCCCCCGCTCTGGATCATGCGGTCGGCGCGGTAGATGTAGAAACCCTGCTGGTAGTTCCACTTGGCGGGGCCGGCGTAGCGGTTGAATGACTGGAGGGAAGAGAACCGTTCCTTGTTCGGGAGGATGAATGGCGAGTACGTGACGATGCCGCGGCCGTTATCGCCGTGAATCTCAAACTCCCTCGGCGGCAGAGTGACTGTCGCCTTTTCTCCGCGTGCGTATGGGTCCCACGCTTCAACAGCGGTGCCGTTGAGCGTGATCTTGAGCTTCTTCCTGCGCCGGGCTTCCCCCGACAGAAAGCGGTGGAAGACCATGCCGAGGTGAAGGTCGAGGTCCTCGGCCAGACGGAAGAACCCGTTCTTGGCGCGCTCGCCCCATGCGATCTTGTATTCGAGAACGCGGTCGAGCAGTTCCCAGAGAACCACGGTGCCGACGCTGTTCTGGAGCGGATCGACCAGCATGTCCGGCCGGTCGTCTGCGGGCACGTCGATGATCTCCCATTTGTTGCTCTTCTCGACGTGCGCAAGGTCCCATTGCCGGGCCTCGATGCGCTTTGCGGTCTTGTCGGTACGACTCGCGACCGTGAGCCGGGAGCACTGCGAGAGCGATGCGGTCTTGAGGCCCAGTCCGAACTTGCCCAGTTCATCCGCGTCGTACTCCCGCTCCGTTCCGAATCGCATGGCCTCGGTGATGGCTGTGCCGTTCATACCCGATCCGTTGTCGGCGATGCGGAGGTATGAGTCCTTCCCGTCGAACCGCATGTCAATGGCGATTGTCGTCGCGCCGGCGGCGATGCTGTTGTCCACAAGGTCGGCGACGGAGTGCGTGAAGTCATATCCCACGTCCCGCAGCGAACCGATGAGACGCCTTGCGGATGGGATGACTTCGAGGGTGGATTTCGGCTTTGCCATGCGTCCTCTCAATGCGTGTGACTCGGTTCCCGGCTACTCCGGCGCAGCATGCGGTCAAGGCGGCGTGCGAGTGCGTCAGCGTCGCGCAACCCACTCCCACACAATGACTACCCGCCAGCCGAGCGTGCGGAGGCTGGAGACGACCCTGCGGTCGCGCGCAACATTCGCGGCGAACTTCCTTTCCCAGAAGGCGGTGCGGCTTTTCGGCGTGTACGCGAGCGGACAGCGGGCGTGCCGGTGCCAGAAGCACCCATGAACAAGGACTACGGAGTTCCATCGCGGAAGCACCACGTCCGGGCGGCCCGGGAGTTGGTGTGAATGAAGCCGGAAGCGGTAGCCGAGCCGGTGAAGCATGGACCGGACCGTGCGTTCCGGCGCTGTGTCCCGGCCTCGGATGCGGGACATGTTCCAGCTTCGATGCTGTGTGGTGAGCCGGTCCATCAGTCGTTGGCCCCCGCCGCTTTCAGGATGTCGCGCACAATCTCGCCGATCTGCCGGGCAAGCAGTGGCGGTACGGCGTTTCCGACCTGGATGTACTGCGCTGTCCGATTGCCGCAGAAGAAATAGTTGTCAGGAAAAGTCTGGAGACGCGCGGCCTCGCGGACGGTCAGGCTGCGGCATTGAAGTGGATCAGGGTGAATGTAGTAGTGACCGTCCTTGCTGATATGCGACACGATGGTTGTGCTCGGGCGCGATCCGACCTGGACACGGAAGCGATCGGAAAAATGCCCGCCGTTTTCAATCGCATCGTCAACGCTCACATGGTCCGGCAGCAGGTCAGCGGGGAAGTGCTTCAATGACGGAGACTTGCCGTGGTGCTTTGCATAGCACGCAGCGTAGAAGTAGCGGAACAGGTCTTTCCGCATGTGGGCACGGCTGACGTGATTGCATACCCCCTCGATGTTCTTGTCGTGAAACCACTCAGACTCGTACGCGACGCTGATATCGGCGCGGAGGAACTCTGCGCCCCGGTCGGCGTCCGGGAGCGCCAGTTCCCTGAGCTTTCTCTCGATGTACCGGCTGAGAGCGGCGGTGTCCACCTTCTTTGTGCCGCTGGTGGCCCACCGGCTGCCGATCTGGGCCTGGAGAGAATCGCGCCACGCCTTCGCGGAATCCTGTTTTCGTGGCGAGAGTCCGCCGCGAAGGCGCGGCAGCGCCTTGAGAACCGCGGATGCGGAGACGGCTGTACGGGGGGTCAGAATACCTGGCTTCGCTTCGGCAATGTCATCGCGGATGCCCAGAAGAATGACGCGGTGGCGGGCCTGCGGAATCCCGAACTTCTCCGAATGAATGACGGTTCCCTGAATCGTGCCGTTCTCAAAGATCCTGTCTTCGGTGAGTGAGCGAATGACGTAGCGGCCTTTGCGGACCTGGCTTCCGCTCCGTCCTTCCCTTCCGACGGCCGCCGCGGGGTCCCGAAGGTCATCAAGAATGCGGTGGAATATGCGGTCGTTGTCGAGTGTGGCGGAGAGCAGCCCCTTGACGTTCTCCATGATGAACACCGCAGGCCGGTGCTCTGCGAGAATCTGAAGATACTCGACGTAGAGCCGCTGCCGGACATCCTTGTTCGGGTCGTAGTCCGGGTTGCCTTGGTTGCGCGATCGGCCGGCGATGGAATATGCCTGGCACGGAGGCCCGCCGATCAGAACCCAGCTTGTTTCGTCCTTGATTGCCTTCCTGATTCGGCTGCGGACGCGCCGTCCGGTTTCTCCGCCGGGACCAAGTGTTGCGTGCCAGCAGAGTTCTGCCGCGAGCTTTGCCTCTGCGGGGTACGCCTTGTAGAGGGCCTCCAGGTCGATTTCGCCGCGAAGATGCTGGTAGTACTCCTTCGGTGCCTGTCCTGGAAAGAGCCGGAAGAACGTCCGCAACTGAAGAGTCTGGTGCGCCTGCTCGTCCTTCTCGATGGACAGAGCCACGTCGAACACGGCCTTGCCGCGCGCCGTTACTGCCGCAAAGCCTTCACTGAGTCCTCCGGGCCCCGCGAAGACGTCCACCACCTTGATCATCGCCGGCGCCCTCGCAGTCGGCGGGGGGCCGTGTGGCCGGATTGGCTGCCGTCCTCCGCGTGGGACCTCGGTTCGGTTGAATCGAGTTTGTAGTGCCAACCCTCTTTGGTGCGCTCGGCGCGGATATCGAACCCGCGCTCCCGGAGCGCCGTCAGGTCGCGCGACACTGTGGGCACGGAGACGTGCAGCGGCTTCGCCATCCCCGGCGTGGTGTGGCGTTTCTCGCGCACAAGCCGAAGCACGGCTTCAAGACGGCGCTCGATGTCGAGAGAACGTTGATACTGCATGGATGCACGATCGCTCCTGACACGGGTCTATCGGGCCATGATAGGGTTGTCAACGATTCCTTGAAACCGCGGCCTCTTTGGCGGAAGCCTCCGCCCAGCGCACGGCCCACCAACAGAAAAGCACCCCGGCGGGAAGCGCCGGGGTGCGGTTGAGAGTCAGGTCCATCCGGGCCATGCACTTTCGTTCAACCCATCCAAGCCGTTCGCCGGCAGATTCTCATCGAGCACGTCGAGCAACGGCAGCGATCCACAGGCCGAAACCGGCCACCGCCTGTGCGGCAGCCGTTTCGCGCGTCGTCGCGGTCCTTGCACGCCTGTCTCGACAAGTGGACAAAGACGGCCTCCCCCCCCTGCCGTGGAAGCCGCGAACCCCGCGTGCGCCAGGTTCGACCTCGTCGATCAGTCCGGCGCCGGGTCCGGCTCGCCAAGCCGCAGCGCCATGACGATCCGCCGCGAGCCCCGGCGGAGCGCCTCGGCGGCGAGCTGCGCCGTCGAGCCGACAGCGCTGCCCCACAGCCGCAGGCGGCGGTACGCGGTGGCCAGCATCGCCGGCGTCGCGTGCGCGCCGTCGAGGATCGACTGGAAGTCCGTCGTGGCACGCCCTGCCCCATCGGCGCCGAGAAGTCCGCGTGCGATCTCAGTCGGTCGCCGCAGGTACGCGCCGAGCGTCATGTCGAGTACGGCGCGGGAGCGGTGCGCCACACGCCTCACCGGGGCGCGGCGTTCAGTCGCGGCGGTCGGCGCATTGGTGGCCCGAGGGGCAAATGTAGCCACGCACATTGGTCCAAGGTCTTCAAGCCAACCGTCGGCAGGTCCTCATTGAGCAACGACAGCGTTCCGCGTCCAGGAGCCACCAACTTCTCGCGCCGCAGCCCTTCCTGGCGTCCCGACGACCTTTCGGGGGCCTTTCCGCGTCCACCACGACAAGAGGACAACGACGGCCCGCCGTCGCGGAAGCCGATTGACCGCCAGGTTGCGGCTTCTTCGTCGATCAGTCCGGCGCCGGGTCCGGCTCGCCCAGACGCAGCGCCATGACGATCCGCCGCGAGCCCCGGCGGAGCGCCTCGGCGACGAGCTGCGCCGTCGAGCCGACAGCGCTGCCCCACAGCCGCAGCCGGCGGTACGCGGTGGCCAGCATCGCCGGCGTCGCGTGCGCGCCGTCGAGGATCGACTGAAAGTCCGTCGTGGCGTGTTCCGCTCGATCGGCGCCGAGAAGTCCGCGCGCGATCTCGGTCAGTCGCCGCAGGTACGCGCCGAGCGTCATGTCGAGGACGGCGCGGGAGCGGCGCGCCACGCTCCTCGCCGGGGCGCGGCGTTCAGTCGCGGCAGTTGTGGCAGCCGCGGCATTCGCAGCAGTCGCAAGGGTCGCGGCAGTGGCAGAGGTCGCGGCAAGCGACCCAGTAGGGGCAGCCGCAACTGGGGCGGCAGCAGCAGAGTCCGCCATGCCGATTTCACCGTCGGATTCGATATCGCGCGAGGCGGCCGCAAGGACAACAGCAGCAGGGACAGCGACAGCGGCAGCAGCATCAGCAAAGTCCGCCGGCGCCGCTCCGCCAGGAAGCTCGACCGGCAGATGCGGCTCGAGCCGGGCTTCGATCGCGGGCGCGAACGGGACATCGTCCAGCCGTCGCAGCAGTTCATGCGTCGGCGTCGCGGGATTCCCCGCGGCGCCCCGATCGCCATCGTTGCTGTTCCTCGCTCCCGCGCGGCGAAGATGCTCGGCCGCCGAGGTGTGCGTGGCATCGAGGGGATCGTCCGCCAGCCCCGCCTTGACCGGATTGAGGTCGACATATGTCGCGCAGCAGAGCACCGCCGCGTCGTCGAGCAGGCGGTGGCAGCGGAAGCGGTCCTGCCAGAAGCGGCCGGTGACGCCGTCCTCGCCGTTGGCCAGCCGCGCAATCGGCTCCTTGAGCTCCTTCATGAACCAGCTCAGGGACGAGAGCCGCCTGCGAAGAGCCGCGACTCGGCCCGGCACGGCGAGCAGCCGGTCGATCGCGGCATCCTGCGGCGTCGCCGAGGCATCGCCGACGCGCCTTCCCCTGCCGGCGCGGGGCCGGACGAGCAGCCACCGGTGGGCGATCTCCCGGTCCGACCACGCACCGACGGCCTCCGGCAGCGTCCGCAGGATCAGGTGCAGGTGGTTGTTCATCACCGCGAACGCGATCACGTCGATGGCGAACGCCGAGCAGAGCGTCCGCAGCCGCTCGACGAGCCAGTCGCGGCGGTGGTCGTCGTCCGCCGCGAGCAGGAGCCGCGGCGGACGCAGCGCGAGACGCAGTGGTACAGCCCCGATTCGAGTTCATCCACGAGCAGCGAGCGCGGTACGGCCATGGCACAACCCCCTGCGCGCGGGCTCGAAGGAGCCGTGCGACGCGTCAACGAGCGGCATCGGCGAACGCTGGTCCGGAACCCCCCGGGAGCACGCCGGCGGCCTTCGCGAGAAGATCCTCGCGAAGGGATGCGGAAGATACACGCGAAATGGGCTCGGGCGGCGGATGTAGAGGTTTTGCGATCGATGTGCGTGGCCGGGGTCGGTCAGGTCATGGGTCGGTTATGCGTGGCCAAGTTCGGTTGGGTTCGCGTGGCCAAGTTCGGTTCGTGCGTGGCCAATTTTGTCAGTTCGTCCACGGCGTGCGTGGCCAAGTTCGTCCCCCCTCGGCATCGTCGGCGAGTTCCGCCGCTCGGCGCTTCGCCCGCTCGCTGAGGTCGCCCTCGGCGTTGGCCTGGAGGCGCCACGCGATCTTGCGGATGAGGTACGCGCGGTGGCGCGTGCGGCAGGGATACCCGTGGACCTCGGCGAAGCGCTCGACGAGTTGCGACGTCGTCATGCGCTCGAGGGCGTCGATCTGGTCTTCGATGGACTGCGGCATTCGCGGCTCCTGTGCATGGGTCTCCGATCACGTCGGCCCTAACCACCGGGCCGTGGAGCCACACTGAGCCTCGGGTCGCCGGAGAGTTCAAGGCATGTCGGGCCGCAATCCGGCCGGATTCCGGCACGGGCGCGCGCCGCTGCCAAGGCGCGAACGAGTCCGCGCGCCAAGGTGCTCGCGATCTCGTCCCGGCGCTCGGCCTCGGTCATGCTCTCGGGATCGCGCGTGCTGCTGTCGATCGGCATCGTGGCTCCGCGCGGCCCGCAATAACCGCGGTGCCGCTACGGGGGACCTATGCCGCTGCAACCCCGGTTGCTCGCCGTCAGCGACTCGTAGAATCGCGACTGTCGCACTCTCCCCTTGGACACCCACCTGTGATCAACAAACCGCTCGACTCGATTGCCCAGGCCGACGTGGACGCACTCATCGCGGAGCAGGTCTCCGAGCGGCGCACCCTGGAGTTCAAAGCTGCGTTGCCGGGCAATTCGGACGACGAGAAGAGGGAGTTTCTCGCAGACGTCTCATCGTTCGCGAATAGTGCGGGCGGCGATCTCCTGTACGGAGTTGCTGCCACCGATGGTGTGCCGACAGAGGCGCGGGGACTCGCAGGCGTGAACGAGGATGCTGAGAAGCTTCGGCTTGAGGCCGTCATACGTGATGGGCTCAAACCGCGCGTGCCACCCATACATGTCCGTTTCATTCCCGGATTCGCGGTCGGACCTGTGCTCCTGATTCGCGTTCCGCGAAGCGTGGCGGCGCCGCACATGGTCATCTTCAAGAACCTGTCTCGATTCTTCGCGAGGTCGAGCGCCGGCAAGTGGCAACTCGACGTTGACGAGTTGCGGAGCGCATTCGCAGCTGGACCGGACCTGGCGGAGCGAATGCGCACTTGGCACCGGAATCGGGTGGCGATCATTGCCAGCGACCAAGGACCCGTACCAGTCGTCTCAGGCGCCAAGTTGGTAGTGCACTTGATGCCATTCGGCGCGTTCCGCGAGCGAGTGGATGTTGGTGTCGAGCCGCTTGCAGCTCGATGGAATTGCTTCTCGCCAATCGGACATCCTCTGGTCGAGCGACGCTATAACATCGATGGCATCTTGGGTACGGCCGGGGGCGAAAACGGGCGCCCTGGGACGCGTTCCTACTGCCAGGTCTTTCGTGATGGGCGGGTAGAAGCGGTCTTGGGCGACGTAGTGAGAGAGGTGGAGAACATCCCGGCAATCGGAAGCCAATGGATCGAGCGAGTGCTCGTTCAAGGGTGCGAGTCGATCAAGCAGGGCCTCGCAGAACTCGGCACCGAGTTTCCGGTGACAGTCGCTGCCTCACTTGCAGGGGCGCGCGGTGCCTACCTGTGGGTGGGTCGAGGCCGGTTTGACATGGACGACGTTCGGCCAATCGATCGTGAGGTCGTCGCGTTACCTGAGGCGATGTTCACCGAGGTGACCGCGTTGACGGACGTGGTCCTCAAGCCGACTATCGACGGGCTCTGGAACGCATGCGGCCTCGCTAAGAGTTGGCACTACGGCGCGGATGGGCGTTGGAATCCGAGATAGCTTCGAACACCGTTGCCCGCGCTCTCGCCGCCCAACCTCCCCGGTTGGTCGCGCTACAGCGGAGACAACCCCGCCATAACCCCCGCACGGCTCTCGCGGAGAGACTAGAGACTTCGCGCGTTTCGGGCCCGAGCGCCGCGAGCCCGATCTGCCGGTGATGACCCCCGTGCCTCGGAGAGACTCGCCGCCGCGCGGCGACTCTCGCGTATTGCGGGCCACAAAGCGAAAACGCCGCCGAGGTCTCTCGGCGGCGTTTCGTCTGAACTGGCGGGCCGGTCACGTTTGCAACCGGCTTGGAAGTAGAGGGGTCGTGATACTTCACGAAATGTCGCGCGGGAGTTCCATCATCGTCCCAACCCGAGCGATCGTGACCGGGGGGTGTCTATCGGTCCAGAGATACAGACCGCCGCCGCTGTGCTAGCTACTTGCGGAGGAGTCGCATTCCGTTGGCCACTACCAGAAGGCTGGTTCCCATGTCGGCGACGACCGCCATCCACATGGTCGCTGAGCCGACGATCGCCAACGCGAAGAACACCGCCTTGATCCCGATCGCGAGCGCGATGTTCTGGGTCAGGATTGCCGCCGTCCGTCGCGAGATCTCGATGAACTCAGGTACGCCGCGGAGATCGTCCTGCATGAGTGCAACATCCGCCGTCTCCAGCGCGGCATCCGTGCCCGCCGCGCCCATCGCGAATCCGATGGTCGCCTTTGCCAGAGCCGGGGCGTCGTTGACGCCGTCGCCGACCATGCCGACGACATCTCCGTCCTCGACGATCAATGCGTCGATCGCCGTAACCTTCTCGTCAGGCAGGAGTCCGCCACGGGCATCGTCGATTCCAACCGCTCGCGCGATCGAGGACGCGGTGGTCTGGTTGTCGCCGGAAAGCATCACCGTGCGAACCCCGAGCCCGTGCAGGAGCCGCACCGCCTCGATGCTGGTCACCCGTGGCTCGTCGGCGACGGCGAGAACGGCGATCACCCGCGTCCCCGAGCCGACGACCACGGAAGTCTTTCCTTGCCGCTCAAAGTCGCCGAGGAGGGCTTCCACCTCGGGAGAGCAGACGCCTCGCTCTTCTGCGAGGCGATGGTTTCCGACGAAGTAAGGCTCGTCGCCGATCCGACCCTCGACACCGCGCCCGGTCAGCGACCGAAATCCCGCGACGACATCGCGCTCTCCCGACCACGCGGCCGCGATCGTCTGCGCAACCGGATGCTGCGAGAGCGAGTCGAGGCTCGCGGCAATCCGCAACGCGGCATCACGATCCGCCTCGCCGACGGTTCGCACGTCGGTCAGCGCGGGCTTGCCCTCAGTGATCGTTCCGGTCTTGTCGAGCGCGATGATCCGCAGCCGACGACCGTTCTCCAGATGCACGCCTCCCTTCACCAATATTCCCCGACGCGCGGCCGCCGCCAAGCCGCTGACCACGGTCACGGGCGTCGAGATCACGAGCGCGCAGGGGCACGCGATCACGAGGAGGACGAGCGCCCGTCCAAGCCAAGGCAGGAACGGCTGGCTGAATACGAGCCACGGAACAAGCGCGACCAGAAGCGCCGCGACACAGACCACAGGCGTGTAGACCCGCGCGAAGGAGTCGACGAAGCGCTGAGTGGGCGCACGCGTGGCCTGCGCCTCCTGCACAGTCTTAATGATTCGCGCGAGGGTCGTCTCGTCCTTGCCGCCGCTGGTGCGGAACTCGAGCACGCCACTCTCGTTGATAGTTCCAGCGAAGACCTTGTCGCCGACTTCCTTGTCGACAGGCACGCTCTCGCCCGTGACGGGTGCCTGATTGACGCTGGAGGCACCCGCGACGACCTCACCGTCGAGTGGCAAACGTTCCCCGGGTCTGACGCGCACGATCGATCCGGCGCGGACGTCGGCTGCGGGGACATCGTTCCACGACTCGTCAGGCTGTCTGACGCTCGCGGAATCCGGTGCCATCGTCATGAGCGCGCGCACGGCGTTCCGCGCCCGATCAAGTGCCCGCTCCTCGATCAGTTCGGCGACGGCGAACAGGAAGGTGACCATCGCGGCTTCGGGCCACGCGCCGATGACGCAGGCTCCCACCACCGCAACGGTCATCAGGAAGTTGATGTTGAGTGTGATCGTCCTGACCGCAAGGAATCCCTTGCGGAGAGTGGGCAGTCCTCCGGCGAGGATCGACCCGACCGCGAGTGTCACGACGGGCCATGATGACTCGCGCGTGCCCACAAGCGACAGCGTCTCGGCGGCACCGGCCATCAACCCCGAGACTGCGAGCGGGGCGATTCGTCGCCAGCGGCCGATCGTTGGCCCGGCGCTCTGTCGTGCGTCGCACACCGCTCCCGCGCACCGATCCGCATGGGTGGATTCGAGTTCAATCGCGCCAGGAGAAGCGTCCTGTCCATTCAAGGCGAACGGTGTCATCCCAACCTCGTTGAGCGCCGCGAGCACGGCCGCTTCCTCGGCACCGGCGTGAATGACGGTCAGGCGTCGATTGAACAGGTCGAACTCCAGGGCATCGACCGACGTCACCGACCGCAGGCGGTTGCGGATCAGCGCCTCCTCGGCTGGGCAGTGCATCGACGGGATCGAGTAGGTACGTCTCATGGGCGTCGACTCGACCTGAGAGTCCACCATCCGTGACCTGCAATGAGGGCCACCACAGTCAGCGCCAATCCCATGGAGACCAGGCTGAGTTCGATGTGGATGTGCCTGTGCCGCCGGTACTCGTCCAGCGTGAATGCGATGGCCGCCCAGTCGGTGAACGCCGCTGCGATGGCGAGCGCCAAGGCGAGCAGAAGCGGAAATCTCGACGACTCCCGTCGCTTCCGCCCGCTCTTGGCGTCGTCGTGGCCCCGGGCGCCACTCGGCGCGGAGCGGCGGCGCTTACTTCTTGGGGGGCGCCGGCTTGTCATGATCGTGCCCGTCACCCTCCTTGTGGTCATGCCCCTTGTGGGCGGCGCACTCGCCGTGTCCGACGCAGCGAAGGGCCGAACCCTCCCGCACCCAGAGGTGAGCCTCGTCCCCCTCGCCGGTGACGAAGTACTGGGTCTCGCTCTTCACCGGCTGGGATGCACCTTGACCCATGAGCGCCCCGGTGAAGGCCGCGACACCGATACCGACGACCACGCCGACGAACATGTTCCTTGGACCGCCATTCTTCATGACTTGCTCCTTGATAGGGGACAGCAATACCACGCGGGTTGCGTCGCAGGCGACAGGCCTCCGACGCGAGTGGATCAGCTACTTGGTTGGACGCCGGGACTGACGGGTCCGCCAATGAGACTCGCTCCCGACACGTCTGTCGCGGTCACGACATCGGCTCTGACCTCGAGCGGTCCCGCCTCGGGGGCCTCCCAAGCCTGCGGAAGCGGGGTCGGTCGGCCGCTGGGGTCCCAGCCGCTGAAAATGCGATAGAGCGCTGGCAGCACGACTAGGGTAAGGAGCGTGCTGGAAATGAGGCCGCCGATCACGACCGTCGCGAGAGGCTTCTGGACCTCGGCTCCCGTGCCATGGGCCAAGGCCATCGGCACGAAGCCAAGCGAAGCGACCATCGCCGTCATCAGCACGGGCCGAAGTCGGACGAGGCAGCCGCGCACGATGGCGGCGTCGCGCGCAAGGCCCTCGCGCCGAAGTTGGTTGATGAACGACACCATCACCAGTCCATTGAGCACCGCGACGCCCGATAGGGCGATGAAGCCCACCGCCGCAGAGATCGAGAACGGTATGTCGCGCAGCCAGAGTGCGACGATGCCGCCCGTGAGGCCCAACGGGACCGCACTGAAGACCAGAAGGGCGTACTTGACGCTCTTGAAGGTGCTGAAAAGCAGCAGGAAAATGAGGAGAAAGCAGATCGGCACAACGACGCTAAGGCGATCCTTCGCCGCGACGAGGTTCTCGTACTGGCCGCCCCAGACGAGCCACTGTCCGGGAGTGATCTCAATATGTCCGACCTTCTGTTGGGCTTCCTCAACGAAGGAGCCGAGGTCGCGCCCGCGCACGTTGCACTGCACGACGATGCGCCGCTTGCCATTCTCGCGACTGATCTGATTCGTGCCTTCCGCGATTTCGATCGAGGCCACATGTCCGAGAGGGATGAAGCCCATCTCGTTTGCCGCCGACTGCGGTCGGACGCCGCCGCCGGCGCTGGCGAGCTTGACCGGCCCCGAGTCGTCCTGACCCTTGGGCAGCGGGATGGGAAGCCGCTCGAGTGTGTCGATTTTCCCACGAAGGGAATCGGGAAGCCGCACGACGAGGTCGAAGCGACGATCGCCCTCGAACACCTGTCCCGCATCAGCGCCACCCATGGCGACCGAGACGACTGCCTGCACCTCGGCCACGCTCAGGCCGTACCTCGCGATGGCCGCTCGGTCGATCGCCACCGTCATCACGGGCAGGCCCTCCGTCTGCTCCGACTTGGCGTCGGCGGCTCCGGGGATGCCCTGGAGGACGGCAAGAACTCGCTGCGCGGTCTTCTCCATCGAATCGAAGTCGTCTCCGTACACCTTGACCGCGACGTCGCCGCGGACGCCCGAGATCAGCTCGTTGAACCGCATCTGGATGGGCTGCGTGAACTCGTAGTTGTTGCCCGGAACGGTCGCAACGGTGAGCTGGATGAGTTGGATCAGCTTTCCCTTGTGTCCCTCGATCTTGATCTCCGCGTGCTCCTCCTCCCCGTGACCGCCGTGCCCATGCCCTTCGTGCGCGTCTGCGTGTCCACCCATGCGTCCAAGAGCCTCCTGCCGCTCGGCGATGACCCGATCCATCTCCGCCTCGCTCCGCCACTGCTCCTTGGGCTTCAGGATGATGAAGGTGTCCGACACATTGGGAGGCATCGGGTCCGTGGCCATCTCCGCCGTGCCGGTCTTCGAGTAGATGAACGCGACCTCGGGGATCGACGACACGGCCCTTTCCACATCGAACTGCATCGCCTGCGACTGCGTGATTCCTGTCGACGGAATCCGCATCGCGTGCATCGCAATGTCCTTCTCGTCGAGCTGTGGCACGAACTCCTGTCCGAGGCGAAGAAAGAGGGCCGCCGACACCGCGAACGCAAGCACCGCCGCGCCCACGACGCCCCATCGGAGCCGGATCGACCATGCCAGGACCGGCGCGTAGACGGCCTTCGCCCATCGGATGAGGAACATGTCCTTCTCCGTCACCTTCCCGCGTATCAGGATCGCGACCATCGCCGGCACGAACGTCATCGAGAGGACGAAGGCGGCCGCCAACGCGAAGATGACCGTCATCGCCATCGGGTGGAACATTTTCCCTTCCACGCCGGTCAGCGCGAGGATCGGGAAGTACACGGTGACGATGATCGCCTGTCCGAAGACCGAAGGCTGGATCATTTCCTTTGTGGCCACCATCACCTCGTGCAGCCGCTCCTGGAGCGTGAGCAGGCGGCCCTCTCGATGCTGGCGCTCGCCAAGGCGCCGAAGGCAGTTCTCGACGATGATGACCGCGCCATCGACGATCAGCCCGAAGTCGATCGCTCCGAGCGACATCAGGTTGCCGCTCACCCTCGACTGCACCATGCCGGTGGCGGTCATCAGCATCGACAGCGGTATCGCCGCCGCGCAGATCAACGCGGCCCGGACATTTCCGAGGAGGAGCAGCAGAACGACGATGACAAGCACCGCGCCCTCGAGAAGGTTCTTCTGCACCGTGCCGATGGTGGCGTCCACCAGCTTGGTGCGGTTCAGCACGGTCTTGGCCTTGATCCCGGGCGGCAGACTCCGCTGGATCTCGGTCATCTTGGCGTCAACCGACGCCGCCACGGTCCGGCTGTTGGCCCCGATGAGCATGATCGCGGTGCCGACGACGACCTCGTTCCCGTTCTCGCTTGCGGAGCCGGTGCGCAGCTCCCGGCCGACGGCGACGCCCCCGGGCACGACGATGTCGCGCACGTAGATCGGCACCCCATGGCGGGTGCCCACGACGATCCTGCCGAGCTGCTCGATGTCCTCGATCCGTCCGGTGGTCCGGACGAGATACGACTCCCCCTTGTGCTCGATGTATCCCGCGCCGGTCGAGATGTTGTTCGCCTCGATCGCGTCGATGATCTCGGCGAAGGTGAGCCCATAGGAAACGAGCTTCATCGGGTCCGGCTGGACGTGGTATTGCTTGACGAATCCGCCGATGGCGTCGACGCCCGCCACGTCCTTCACACCCTTGAGCTGGGGGCGGATGATCCAGTCCTGCACCTCGCGCAGGTACGCGGACTGTTCGAGCTCGTTCGCAAGCCGTCGTCCCTCGGGCGTCAGGTACGCCCCGTCCTTCTGCCATCCGGGACTGCCTTCGGCGACTGGCGCGCCTTCGCCGTGAGCATGCTCGTACTCCACCGTGTACATGTAGATCTCGCCGAGCCCGGTGGCGATCGGACCCATGATTGGATCGACGCCAGGGGGCAGCGAGTCCCTCGCCTCCCCGAGCCGTTCGGTGACCTGTTGGCGCGCGAAGTAGATGTCAACGTCGTCTTCGAAGACCGCCGTGACCTGGGAGAATCCGTTGCGGGACAGCGATCGCGTCGATTGCAGCCCGGGAATGCCCGCAAGCGCGTTCTCGATCGGGAACGTGACTTGCTTCTCGACCTCGATCGGCGATAGCGACGGCGCGACCGCGTTGATCTGGACCTGATTGTTCGTGATGTCGGGAACGGCGTCGATCGGCAGCTTCCTCAGTGAATAGACGCCGAGCGCCGCGACCATCGCGGTGAAGAGGACGATCAACCAACGGTTCTTGATCGAGAAGTGCAGGACGGATTCGAGCATGGGGGTGGGCTCCTCGCGGATCGGGTGGAGTGCGGGGGACGAGATGCGGCGCGTGCGAGACCGGCGTCAGTGTTCGTGCGCGGCGCTTCCCTTGCCGAGTTCCGCCTTCAGGATGAAGCTCCCTGCGACGACGAACTGTTCGCCGTCGACCAGCCCCGAGTGGACGGGAACGAGGCCTCCGACCGACCTGCCGATCGTGACGGCCCGCTTCGCATAGGTGTTGGGCTCGCCGCGCACCGGCACGAACACGGCAGGCCCGCCTTCGACCGTCTGCACCGACTCGTCCGGAACCGCCACTACAGCCTGCGGCTCGCCTGCATCGCCTCTCGCAGCGACGATCTCGACCTGTGCGAACATTCCCGGCTTGAGGGCCAGCTCCTTGGCGGGAACTTCGATGCGCACCTGCGCCGTCCGGGTTGTCGGATCGACGAGGGGCGACACAAACGCGACCTGCCCCTCAAACCGCTTGCTCTCCACTGTGCCGATCGTCACCCACGCCTTCGCTCCGACGGCGACCTGCTCGAGTGTCGCCTCCGGCACGTCGGCGAGGACCCAGAGCGTGCTTGTGTCCGCGAGCACCATGATCGCCTCGCGATCAGGGCTCACGAGTTCACCGAGAGTGATCTCGCGTTCCACGACTCGACCGTCGATCGCGGCCAGGATCGAGTACCGGGGTGCGATCTCACCGGTGGCGGCGAGCGACGCGACCCCGGCCTGGTCCATGCCGAGGAGGTGAAGCCGATTCTCCGCGCCGATGACTGCCGCCTCGGCCGCCTTCTGCGCGGCGATCGCCGCCTTGTACTCCGCCTCGCGCCGCTGCACCTCGGTGAGGGAGATGCCCTGCGACTGGTCATACAGACCCTTCGCCCGCTCCCATGCGACCTTCGCAAGCTCGACGCCAGGTCCCGCCGTCTGAACGGCAGTTCGCTTCTGGAAATACTCGGCCTGCGCCTCGCCGAGCTCGGGACTCACGATGATCGCCAGCACGTCGCCCTTGCGGACGGAATCACCCAGGCGCACCTTGATCTCGACGACGCGGCCACGCAGCGGGGACCCGACATGCGCCATCGCCTCGGTGTTGAAGCCGACGCGCGCCGGGGCAACGAAGGTCGGCTTCAGTGCCCAGAGCTGGGCAGGTTCGACCTTCACGCCGTACCGACCGATGGCCTCGTCGGTCAGCGTGACCTCGTCAGCGTGCTCGGCCTCCGCGCCGTGATCATGACCGTTTCCGTCTGCATGTGCCGTCGGCTCAGCGCTC
This sequence comes from Phycisphaerales bacterium, assembly GCA_046350555.1. GTDB lineage: Bacteria > Planctomycetota > Phycisphaerae > Phycisphaerales > SM1A02 > JAXMAF01. The sequence goes on along the minus strand of JAXMAF010000042.1, from coordinate 4,205 downwards.
GTGTGGTCGTGACCGTCCGCTTGCGCAGGGGGTTCCTTGTTGCAGCCGGCGCAGGCAAGCGATGCGACTGCCAACGCGAGCGCAACGCGCGAGGCTTGGTGAAGGCGTTGAATCGACGGCAGATGGGGGATCTTCATGGTGTGCTCCGAGCGGGACACGCCCGCGCTGCGAGGTTGGGTCTCGAAATGCGTCATGGCCGCGTGTTCGCGGACGCGAGAGGTCGATCAGGGGTGATTCGCGAGTCCGCAGGAGATGCGACTGGCGAGGCTTTGGCCGCCGCGCCGACGCTGGACGCGAAACCGGGGCCGCCGACGGCGCGCCGCAGGCGCACCATCGCAAGCACGGCCTGCCGTTCGATGTCGATGGACTTGGCTTGCGTCGCCTCGAGATCCTGCTCGGCGAGAAAGAGCGGCGTCACGTCGGTCTGTCCCGCCCGATACGCGTCCTCCGCCTGCTGGCGGCGCTGCTGCTGCAGCGGAATGAGCTCCGAGGTCACGCGGCGAAGGTTCGCCTCGTTGGCGAGAAGGGACTGGTATGCGACGCGAACTTCCTCGACAACCCTGCGCTTGACCAGCGTGAGATCGTGGCGAGCCTCGACCTGTTCTGCCGTGACTCTGGCACGCTTCGCTTGACCCATGTCGAAGATCGGAATGGGGGTCGCGATCGACGGGCCGGTGAAGAAGGATTGGTCGTCCCGCTGGGAATCGACCCCCACGCTGAGACCCTCCCAAGGAGCGAGTCCCGTGAGCGCGTACTCGTCCCCGAGCGCCGCGAGTTGCCAGACCACCGCCTGCACCTCGGGCCGATGCATCAGCGCCGTGTCCACCCATCGAGCTTCGGGCTCGGTGCCGAGCACCGGGGCCGCCCACGGATCCAGCGTCCACGTGCCGGTGCCGGACGGCTCGCCGATGAGGCGGGCTAGGCGCAGGCGATTCTCGCTCCGCCGGAGCTGGGCATCCGCGATTTCGACCTCCAGCGCCACGCGCTGGGCATCGAGGGTGGTGACGTCACCGCGGACTCCTTCGCCCGCTTCGAGTCGGTTCTTCGCGACAGCCGCGAGCTTCCGAAGCAGATCGAGGCGGCCTTCAAGAAGCGGGATGAGGCGATCGCTGGCCTGCACCTCGCCGTAGCGCTCCTGCACGCCTGCGACCACATCGAGCGCCACTGTCACTGCGTCCGCCGCCGCCTTCCCAAGGCGGTTGTCAGCCGCACTTGACCGGCGAGGGATTTGCAGACACTGCATCAGGTCCTGCGCGAGCGACACCTCGATCTGCGGCTTCCCGGGTCCCCATCGGACGATAAAGTTGAGGACCGGGTTGGGAAGGAGGCGAGCCTGCTCCGCGTCGGCCATCGCGATACGGACCCGTGCGAGCGCGGCCTGAAGCCCCGGATCGGTCGCAACCGCTCGACGAACCGCCTCCTCGGCGGGCAGGGACGCGTCGTGATCACTGGGCTCATCGAGAGGTCCGCCCTCGACGCGGAAAGTCACCAGCTCGCCGCTGCCTGTCGCGAGGGAGATGGATTCCGCCGCGCCTCGTTCGCGAGGCCCCGACTGACATCCGGCGGCGAAGAGCAGCAGCGTCGCGAGGATCGGACCCGGATTGGGCGCGAATCCCCGCACGTCGAACCGTGAGCGATGGATCATGCGGATACCTGAATGGTCAAGGGAAGGCGAAGAAAATGCCGCGAGGCCGCGGCCCGAGCAGTTGGGCGCGCGGACGACCTGGCCTTAGGCTCGCGGCACCTCCAGACGGGGCGCACGAGCGAAGGCGGTTCGCGTTCTTCGTCACTAGACCAGCAGGATCACGCAGCGCAAGAGCGCCAAGTGGTCGGGCGGATGGGCCTTTGCCCAGTCCGTCTGCCCGCATAGGAGCCTAGATTGCGGCACGGGTAGCGCCTCAAGCACCGTCAGCTCGGCTGGCGCTGCGACCGCTTGCCAATCGACTTGGGTCGAAGGAGCCGGCGATGCCTTGACGACGTCTGGAGCGGCAGGCTTGTCGTCGCACGGGTGCGGTGCGCCTTCGTCGTCGTCGCCTCCGCTGTCGGCGCAAGTGGTGAGGCACTCCCCACGCACGTTCCGCTCACATCGCCATTCCAGCCGCGAGTTCCCGTGTCCGTCATCGCAGACGACCAGCCCGGCACGAACGACCGTGCTGCTGATCAGGAAAGCGATCAGGCTTAGCCAGAGCGTGAGGGGATGGACTGGGGGACGACGCATCGAGATTCGCAGGGAGAGGATAGCCTATCGGCACAGAGCATGTCTTGATTGCCTAGGATGGGCTGGAATTTTCCGAGTTCTTCGGCCGGCACTCTTCGCTCTCCGTCGACGAGCTCCGGTTCAAACCGCCGTGTTGTTGCTGCTCCCGTTGCTGTCGCTCAACCCGGGCCCGGACCCCGTGCTCGTCAACTGCGACGGCGCGATCGTTCCCGAGCTGCTCGTGAAGCTCGACCCACTGCTCTTCGATGAGCCCGACGACGACGAGCTGGAGTTGCTCGTCGACGTGAAGATGCTCGGGCCGAACGTGTCGTTGTGCGCCCACACGCCATCGACCAGCAAGGTGTTTGTGCCGGGCACATGCAGCGCGACCGTTCGCACGCGGCCCGCGATTCGCTCGACCGTTGCGACGCCTTCCTCCCCGAGTCCATCGAGGAAGAGCGCATCGCCACCTTGCACGAACTCCGCCGACACGAAGCCCCACTGGTCGTCGCGCCGCACGAGGATCGGGTGCTCTGGCGTGCACTTCACGCGACCATTGATCACGACGAAGCCGTCGTGCATGCCGAGCCGGACCGAACCCACCGGCTGCGCGCGGCGCACGACGCCGTCGAGGCCCCAGGTCGAGAGCCAGTCGTACTGCGCCTTGTAGTCGACGTCGACGACGAGGCCGGGCACTTGAAGCGATGCGACGACGTCGCCAGGCTGCAACGTCTCGATCGGGACGCGTCGACCGTCGGCCATCGTGACTAGCGTGCCGAAGAGGAAGCAACTGCTCTCCGAACTTCCGCCACTCGACCCACCGCCGCCACTTGATCCGCCTCCACCGGAACTGCCGCCTCCCGTCCCACCAGTGCCGCCACCGGTGCCTCCGGTCCCACCGCCGCCCGAGCTGCCGCCGCCCGAAGAACCTCCCGACGATCCGCCCGACGACTCGCCGCCCGAGCTTTCGCTCGACACCGAGTCTGTGAGCGAACTGCTCGCCGAACTCGACTGCGATGAGGCCTCCGTCGACTGGCCCGTCGAACTCGGCGGCTGCTGCGTCGTGGCCCACACAGGGATGTAGAGGAAGTACTTGAGGGCGTCGCTGTTCGAGCTCATGGCTTCTTCTCCTCGCCCTTCATGGGCGCATACCAACCGCGCGTCTCCATCGGTTTCGAGCACTCCGCGCCAGCCCGCTCGACCGCCTTCGCGTAGTCCATCTGCGAGAACGCCGTCAGTCCGCTGCCGGGCGTGCAGTTCCAGACGTGGAAACCTTGCTCCGCGAAGTGCGGCGCAAGCGACTCGAAGCGCCGGTTCAGCGCCTCGTACAGCACGTTGTTGTGGCGGATCGCCTCTTTGGTGCGCCCCTCGTCGAAGGCGTACTTCTCCGATTCGCTCATCCGGAAGTCCGCGCCGACGAGGTACACGTTTCGGAAGCCGAGGTAGTGGAGGAGCGACAGCGCCGCGAGCATCACCGAGCGCTTGCCCTTGATGCCGAGCGAGTCGGTCGTGCGCGACGGGTTGCCCCAGCAGATCGCGTCCTCGACGAGGAAGCGAGTCGGATCGAAGTGTTCATTGCGCCGGTAGAGGAGCACCGACGGCATCTCGCGCACGCGGAACTGGCTCGCGCGGAACTTCCCCTCGCCGAGCGCGACACGCAGTCGCCGGTTCCAGTGTTCCATCGGCACGAGCTTCACGATGCCGGGGTCCTTCCAACCCGTGTCGACGAACCGGTCGGGACAGTCGACGCTCGTCCAGAGCGTCGGACGATGGACCGCCCAAGAGTTGTTGACACCCATCGAGACGATTCCGCGCCGCGCGAGCTGCGAGAGGTCCGTCGTCGCGAGGCTGGGACCCGACAGCACGAGGAACGCGTGCCGCCCGCGATAGAAGTCGCAGAGGGACACCCCGTCGAAGTCGGCGGTGTAGAGCCGCACGCCGGATCGCGCTGGCCTGCGCTGCGCGAGTCCCGCCTGAAGCGCGGCGATGTCAGAGGCGTTGTCACGCA
>JAXMAF010000041.1:0-22721 GCA_046350555.1 Phycisphaerales bacterium | reverse complement strand
CGTAGACTTTGCTTCACGGTGACCGTCGTGCTTCTTCGCATCCGAACTCCCGCGGCGCTGATCTCCGCCTTGGCGCTGCTTCTGGCCGGCTGCGCGCCGGCGCGCACGGACGGTGGCTCGGTCCGCGGCGAGGCCCGGCCGCGCGGGGCAACGCCGGGGTCGGACGCCGACGGAGCGTCCCTCGCATCGATGCTCGACGATGCCAGCCGAGGCGATGCGCCGGCCGACTGGTCGTCGACCGCGGACGATCTCGATCCGCGCGCGACGCCGCACGATGCCGTCTCCACGGTGGCGCTGCTGGCGTCGCTTCAGGCCGGCATCGCCGACGAGGCGCGATCCGGCGCGGACCTCCCGCCGTTCCTGGAGATCGTCTGCCTCGACAGCGCGTTCGCGCCGGGACCGCGGCAGAACCTGCCGGCCGAGCTGGTCGCGATCGTGGCGGAGGAGATCGAGCGCGCGAAGACCTCCGAGCCGTTCTTCAACGACGTTCACTATGGATGGGGATTCATCTTCGGCTTCATCGGCCTCTCGCCGGATTCGACCTTGCAGATCCTCGTCGGCTGGGAGGACTTCGAGCACCGTTCGCCGATGGGACAGGCGTTCGGTCTGTCGATGGACGAAGGCGTCTTCGGACAGATCTGGGACATCCAGCACGGAATGGCCGGCTACTCCGCCGGCGTGGACTACTTCCGCGGAACGGGCCGGACGGTGAGCGACGCCAATCCCTTCACGCGGCGCGGCGGATACGCGAACTGAGCGCGCCCGCGGGCGAGGCGCGCCGGTCGACGCGCACCGCGGCTGGCGCCGATGCCCAGGCGAGGCGTCACGCGCGCGCGGGGCACGCGGCGCCGGCGATGTGCATCCGGATCGCCTCCGGGTAGGCGATGCGCTCCTCGGCGAAGACGCGCGCCGCGAGCGCGGCCACGTCGTCGCCGGGAAGGACCGGCACGACGCGCTGCACGACGATCGGGCCGTGGTCGTACTGGTCGTCGACGTAGTGCACGGTGCAGCCGGAGTGCGTCGCGCCCGACGCGAGTACGGCCGCGTGAACCCGATCGCCGTGCATGCCGACGCCACCGAACGCAGGCAGCAGCGACGGATGGATGTTCATCGCCCGCATCGTCCAGTCGACGCGCGGCGCCGCGAGCCGCGCGGCGCGCGGTCGGGAGCCGCTCCCGGCGTGGTCGCCTGTCGCTGCCCCGCGCGGTTCGGAGGCGGCGATGGTGCCCGGCGCGTCGACTCGCGTCGACGCCGTCGCGCTCGCCACGACCCTGAACTTCCGCAGCCATCCACAGAGGCAGACGAGCTCCGTACCGGAGCGGACCAGCAGCTCGTCCGTGCGGTCGTGCAACGCCGTCTCGTCGGCGAAGTCGCATCGCGCCACCACGTCGACGGCGACGCCCCGCGCCCGGAGGCGCGCAACGCCCGGGGCGTCGGCGCGCGACGCGATGGCGCCGACGATCCGCGCCGCAAGCTCGCCCCGCTCGATGCACTCGAGCAGGTTCAGCGCCGTCCGACCACGCCGCCCGAGAGCAGCACCGAGATGGGCGACGCCGCGGTCCGTACTCGACGGCCGGATGCGGCGCTACGCGACGCGCCCGGACTCCGCAACGTGCACGGCGGCCGCCGAGACCGGACGTCGAACACCTGCACGACGCTCACGCTCGGCGAGGAGTTGAAGGAATCGCCCGCCCCGCCGCGTTCACCGCGACCTGGTCGCGCGCCTGCATCTTCACCGTGTCGCCGCTCGAATCGCTCGGATTCGACCGGGACCTCGACCTTCACGCTCGAACGGCCGGTCGAGAGCGTGCCGCGTCCTGAGTCACCACGTCTCGCCGACATGCACCGGCGCCCCGAAGTCGACTGGTCGATGGCCACCGTCACCCAGCGGTGCAGTCCGTGCTTCCTCGCCTCGATGCGGCCCGCACGGTCGATGGCCGAGGGGATGACGCCCCAGAAGACCGTCCCGTATTGGTTCGATGTCCTTGCGGAAGCATCATGAGTCGAAGGGCCGTCGTGAACATCAGGTGAGCGTAGTGCGCGCGGTTGGCGCGCGGCTCAGCCGACGCGGCTCGGCCTTGGCTCGCGGCCGAGCGCGCCTCGATCGCCAGGACGGGCGAGTCCATCGAAGGATCGCGTGGACGGCGCGTGGACGATCAGCATGTCCACGGCGTGGCGCTCCGCCAGCGCGACGATCGCCACCCCGGCCGTCTCGATGCCCTCGATGACCGACGTGCTCGTGGCGAGGATGTGCTCGAGCGTCGCCCCGGCCAGGCGCTCGCGCACAGCAGTTGCGTCCTCGGCGAGAAGCACGTCGTCGCCAGATCGCCGACGCCGGCGATGCCAGAAAACGTCTCGGCCTTCGCCCCGGCCGCAACGCCAAGACGAACGGGAAACCAGCGAAGTCCGCGAGGCCAGCCCAGCACTCTTCGCGTTGCGGCCGGCGCTGAGCCCGTCCACCATTCCGGCGGCGAGGGCGATGACGTTCTTGCGCGGCGGCGAAGGCGACGCCGAGCAGGTCGCCGTTGGTGTAGATGCGCCGGCCAGCGTCGCTGAAGATCCGCTGGGCGTGCTGCGCAGCAGCGCTTTCGTCGTTCAGGCCGCCACCATCGTCGGCATCCGCCGCGTAGCTCCGCCGCGATCGTCGGGCCGGAGAGAGCCACGATCGCGTCGGCGCTGCTCGGCGGCGAAACCTCGGCGAGGATCTCCGACGGACGCAGGAGCAGGCGCCTCGATTCCTTGGCGACGCTCACGATGCACGCCCGCCTTGAGATAGGGCGCCCGCGCTGGTAGACCGGACGGATGTGCCTGCGTCGGGATCGCGTTGACCAGCGTCTCCGCCCCGGCCAGCGCGCCGGGCGCATCGGCGACCACGGCCTCGAGCTCGAGCGTCGGCAGCCGCGGCGAGGCCGCGCGATGCCTCGTCGATGTGCTCGACGGCGGTAAGCCGCACCGGGCGACCATGTTCGGCGAGGAGTACGCGCTGAGCCCCATCTGTCCGTCGCCGACGATGGTGGTGAGACCCGACACGCCCCAGCGTAGCGGCACGGTCGCCCAGGCGATCTCCTCGGCACCGCCGACGCGACCCGGCGCCGCCGCAGGCCGGTCTTCGTCGCGACGGCCGCCGTAGATGGAAGTGGCGCATTTCGTCGGGCGTGGCGGTACGCTGCGTTCTCGGTGCGCGGCGCGGATCTTCACAGCGCGCGATCGGTGCCTCCGCGCGACGCCCAGGATCCTTCTGGCGGGGCGCTCCTCGCCGACTCCCCGCGCGCATCCATCCCGGCCACCAGCCCCGCCCGCCCGCAACGAACCACCGCCCATGTCCGAACTCACCCTTGCCGGCGCGCCGATCAGGATCACACGCTGAACGAAGCCGGGTGACCGGCGCGGAGCGCTCGAGCGACATCTACCTCGCGCTCCTCGGCGCGGGATCTCCTGCTCGTCGCACGGATCGCGAAGCTCGCGTTTCCCGATCAGGTGGCGAACATCCCGGCAGCCCTCGGCGCGGTCATGCTTGTCATCCCGCTGCTGCGCATGCGTTCAAGGAAGTGCTCGCCGGTCGTCGAGCGATTCGCTGGCGACGCTCGCGGTGCTCGCGGCGATCGTGGTCGGGAACTATCTCGCCGCGGGATTCTACGGCGTTCTTCCACTGGCTTGCGGAACTCATCCTGAGCCGCACCGCACAGGCGCAGCGGGCCATCCGCGAGCCATCGAAGCTCACGCCGGATGTGGCCGGATCCTCCAGCCCGACGGCAGCGAGCGCGAGGTGTCGCTCGACCGGTGCACCGGAATGACCGTGCGCGTTCGACCGGGCGAGCCTGCCCATCGATGGGCGCGTCGCGCGCTGAACCTCGAGCATCAACCAGGCCGTCGCTGACCGGCGAGGCCGTGCCGATCGAGGCACAGCCGGGCACCAACGTCTTCGCCGGCACCACGAACCCTGACCGGGCAAGCGACGTGGAGGTCACCGCGGTCGCCTCCGCGACGACCATCGGAAAGATCGAGGCGCTCATCCGCGAGCGGAGACGAGCCGCAGCGAGCGCGGGGAACTGATCGAGCGAAAACCGCGACGTACACGTCCCGGTGGTGCTCATGGTCGCGGGGCTCGTCTGGTTCTTCACCAGCAAGAGCGCCCGATCCGCGGCCGACAGGCCGCGGTGCGGCGATCCTGGTGCTGGTCGTCACCTGCCCGGGCGCTATACATCATCCGACCGCAATGGTCGCCGCGTTCGCGCGGCGGCTGACCGGGCATCATGATCAACAAGACGCGGACGCTCGAGGCGGCCGCACGGTCGACACCGTCGTGCTGGACAAGACCGGCACGCTGACCACCGGCAAGTTCGCGGTCGCCCGCACGGCATCGGCGGATGGCGTCGAGGCGCGCCTATTGCAGGCCGCCGCCGACGGCGAGCAGCACTCGAACCATCCACTCGCCAAGTCGATCCTCGAGACGGCGGAGAAGGCCCGGATCAGGGCGCGCCATCGATCGCTACGAGGAAACACGCGGCCGCGGCGTCGTCGCCCACGCGTCCGACGGAGAGATCTATGTCGGACGGGCAAGCTGGCTGCTCGGCCTTGAACCTGTCGATCACGGCCAGGTCCGCGGGGAGGGTCGAGGAGAAGATCGAGGGCATGTCCGGCGTCCACGTGATGCAGGGGCAGGCCCTACCTCGGCAAGTCGGCCTCGAGGACGAAAGCTTGCGCGCAACGCTCACGAGTCGTCAGCAAGCTGCACGGCTCGGCGATGCGCGAGTGTGCATCTTCACCGGCGACCGGCTCGCGGTCGCCAAGCGCCGAGGCGGTCGGCGTCGGCGCGATCGAGGCGGAGTGCCTGCCCCGAGGAAGAAGCACGAGGAAACCAAGTACCTCATCTCGCGCGGACACCGCACGCTCGTGGTGGGCGACGGCATCAACGACGGCCCGATCGACGGCCGACGTCGGTGTGGCGATGGGCCTCAGCGGAAGCGACATCGCGACCAACTCCGCGAGCGTCGCGGCGCCATGAACGACCTGCGGCACATCCCGTTCCTCGTCGAGATCGCGCGCGAACGGACGCGTGATCATCGGCCAGAACATCGCATCGCTCGTCCTCGCCGTCGTCGGCCTCGCGCTCGCCGCGACCGGCCGCATCTCGCTCTGGATCGCGTTCCTCGCCTCGGCTACGTCATCGTGATCGCCAACTCGCTGCGACTCGTCCGCTTCGGCGAGGACTTCGCCGAGAGCGAGGAGGTCCGCCGCCGCGCCGAGGCCGAGCGCATCGTGAAGCCGGTGCGGCAGGCGCAGAAGGTCGCGGCGGCGTAACACGCGTCCCAGTGGACTCTCGCGCCGCACCCAACCCAATTCCGCCCTGAGACGCCGCTGTGGGCAAGGGGTCGAACGCATGAACGCATGGAGGTCGACTGGAATCCGTATGAGGCGTGATACGCCAGGCAACCGAGGCTACCCGGCGCGCTCCGACTGCATCACGCCGACGATGTTCCCCTCGGTGTCCTTGATGTAGGCGAGCCAGCCAACGCCCGGAATCTGCATCTTCGGCAGGGCCACGGCACCGCCGTGCATGGTCACGTTCGACACGATCGCATCGACGTCGGCGACGTCGATCGTGCAGACATACGAGTTGACGGCCTGCCCTTCGACGGGCGCCGGACCGCGACGGCGGACGAGACCGCCATCGATCCCGCGCGACTTCGGATCGCCGGTCGTCAGCGTCCAGTACTCCATCGGACCGTCCCACCTGTGGAAGGTCCAGCCGAAGAGGCGCTCGTAGAACGAGATCGCGCGTTCGGGGTTCTCGGCGTGGATCTCGAAGTGAATGACACGAGGCATGGACGCGGTCTCCGTGGAAGACGCCCGCGGCGCGGGCGGCCCGAGGTGGCGAAGCCGGCGCCTGCACCGGCACTGCCCGGACGTTGGCACCGTGCGCTGGCGAACTCCCGAGGCGACGAGTCTACATCGCGCCGCCGGCCCTCGGCCACCTTCCACCGCTGCGGCGGAGCATCTCGGCGCGCAGCTCGTTGCGCAGGGCGCCGATCTCTCCCCGAAGGCGATCGAGGGCCGCGTCCGGCCCGTCGCGCAGGAGGTCGTCGGGGGCGATCGGCGGGCCCACCTTGACGGCGACGCGCCCGCCGAGGCGCGGCAGGCGGCGGCCGGGCGGCCAGACATCGCTTGCGCCGTCGAGCGCCATGGGCACCACCGCGACCTTCGCGCGGCGGATGAGCAGGCCGACGCCGCGCTTGAAGGCGCCGATCGATCCATCGGGGCTCCGCGATCCCTCGGGGTAGATGAGGACGCATCGCCCCGCAGCCAGCTCGGAGAGCGCGGCGCGCATCGCGCCGGCGTCGCCGCTGTCGTCCCTGATCGGAATCGCGCCATACGAACGGATCAGCCAGCCGAACGGCCTGAAGCGGAAGAGCGATTCGCGCGCAATCGGCGTGAGCTGCCGGTCCGCGACCGCCGCGCCGTTGATCATGGGATCGAGGAACGACTGGTGGTTCGAGACGAAGATGGCCGGCCCCTCGCGCGGCACGTGCTCGCGCCCGAGCACGAAGAGGCGATGGAAGAGGCGCACGTACAGCTCGCAGAGGAAGCGTCCGAGGTCGAACCAGAGAATCTGAAGCCCGCTGCGCCCCGGCACGCGCCGCGCAAATTCGAACACTCGGCTCATCGCGCGACGTCCGTCCCCATCGACACGAGGCCCGGACCGAGCGCTCCCGCCGGAAGCCGTTCGCGCACGATCGATTCGAGTCGCTCCACGACCTCCTCCAGCGACAGCGCCGTGGTGTCCACCTCGATGGCGCCGACGGGACGGACAAGCGGTCCCTCGGCGCGCGATGCGTCAAGCCGGTCGCGGCGGGCGATGTCGTCGATCACGGCCTCCGCCTCGACGCGCTTGCCGGTCGCCTCGATCTGCGCCAAGCGGCGCGCCGCGCGCACGGTCGGATCCGCGTCGAGGAAGAAGCGGACCGCCGCGTCGGGAAAGACGACGGAGCCCTGGTCGCGCCCCTCGGTCACGAGGCGCGGGTGCTCGGCGGCGATGCGGCGCTGCTCGGCCACCATGACCGCCCGCACCTCGGCGCAGCTCGCGACGACCGAGACCACGGCGCTCACGTCGAGGTCGCGGATCCGTTCGCTGATGTCGCGGTCGACGCCAGCCAGCGCGCCCGTCCCTTCGATCACGAGCGCCGGCCGCGGAAGGCCCCACACGAAGCGAAGCCGCGCCGCGATCACGGCCGCGGCGATGGCCGCCCCGTCGCTCGGCGCGATGCCGCGCTCGATCGCCAGCAGCGCCGCGGCGCGGTACATCGCGCCGGTGTCGAGGAATTCCAGCCCAAGGCGCTGCGCCAGCCTTCCCGCGACCGACGACTTGCCCGTTCCGGCCGGGCCGTCGATCGTGATCACCACGGGACGCGGCGCGCTGCGCTTCGGGTTCGATGGCGGCATCCCGACGCCGTCCTGGCGCAGGGCGCCGTCGTCGGAGCGCGCGTCGGCGTGCGTCGGGGGCGTCACGTCTCCCGCTCCTCGCCCGCGGCCTCGTCGCCGGTCGCCGCGGCGGCATCGTCGCCTTCGATGGCGAGCACGGCCGCGTCGTCGACCTCGACCTCCTCGCCGGCGCTGTCGCCGCGGATGATCCCGACGAGGATCTCCTTCGCCCTGAGCACATCCGCGACCGGATCGCCCTTGCCGACGTACTCGATCGCAAGCGTGTTCTGGTAGCCGACGCTGCGGATGGCGTGCACGCACGCGGCGAGGTCGCAGCCGGTGTGCTGGCCGCTGGCGTCGAATCCCTCGATCGTCGCGTGGATCGCGCCGGCGTACGGCGCAAGCTTGCGGAGCGTCAGTTCCGGCTGCCCGCTGCGCCCCGCGTGACCGAAGTCGGGCAAGGATCCGATCCGAAAGCCGCCGACGCGCTTGATGAGTTCCGTCAGGCGCGCCGGGTCCTCGCCCAGCCCGGGACCGGGACGCAGCAGGACGTTGAGCTCGAGCCGGTCGACGCGCCCGATCGCCGCCTTGAGGGCCGTCACGGTTCGTTCGAAGGCCTCCTCGCCAGCACCCTTCGCGCCGGTGCCGCCCTTCACGGCCATCGCCAGCGCGTTGCAGCCGAGCCGATGGGCCGCGGCGGCGAGACGCTGGAACCGGTCGAGCGCCGCGTCGCGCGCCGTCGCGCCGCTCGCGCCGAGCTCGAGCGGCTCGTCATCGACCAGCAGCAGGCATGGGCAGCCGGCCTTGTCGGCGACATCGCGAAGCCGGTCGAGGTCGGCCATCGTCCAGCCGCGAAGCATCCACGCCGGAACGTTGAGCGCGTGCAGCCCGAGCGTCTCCCGTGCGAACGCCGGGATTTCAAGCGGCTTGAGCCGAAGCGCGTCGCCGTTCGACGCGCCCTGCACGAGCGCGCGGAGCGAGCTGACGGCGAGGGTGAGCAGCATGTTTGCGATTCTCGATCCGCATAGTACCGCGTTCGGGGATTCGATCCCGCCGAGCGCGCACGGAACTGCCGCGCAGGTGGTGCGTCACGGCGCAGCCAAGCGCGCGAGCCTGCCATCCCCATCCGAATGGGCGCGGCAAGAGAAACCGCCGACCTCGAAGGCCGACGGTTTCCGGAGGGGAGAAAGATCCGTGTAGGAGGCCGGGTTCAGCGCCTTCCTGACCCTGCGTTGGAGACATCTTAGCGGTTGCGTATCGGGCAGCAAGAGTCGTCACGTCATTCTTACCCAAATTCACGCCTGACATTCACGTTTCCACCACAAGCAATGGGGGCCGAGATGGTTATCGTCACCGATCGGCTGTGCCTTGGCGTCGGGGCTCCCTGACGACTCCGGTGGATTGCCCGGCGTGGCCGGTGGCGCCCGCCTTGGAGCCGGCTTGACGGGCCGTCCGGACGGCCACCAGCGAGCGCGGAGAGGCTGCGTCGTCGCGGTTGATGGCACGGAATGCGCCGCCGCGCCGGACGGATCCCAGGGTCCGCCGCAGCGCGAACCGTTCCCGCGACCGGATCGGTACGATGCTGGGCCGTTTCGACCTCTCTCCATTCGCATCCCCGCCCAAGCGCTCCCCAATGCCCAGCCCCAGCGATCGCCGCTTTTCCTCGTCGCACGAGTGGTTCAAGTCCGACGCCGACATCGTCACGATCGGCATCACGCAGTTTGCCGCGGACGAGCTGACCGACATCACCTACGTGGAGCTCAAGCCGAAGGGAACGAAGCTCGCGGCCGGCGGTTCGATCGGCGAGGTCGAGTCGGTGAAGACGACCAGCGACGTCTACTCGGCCATCGGCGGCGAGATCGTCGAAGTCAATCCGGCCGTCTCCAAGGATCCAGCGCTGCTCAACTCCGATCCATTCGGCAAGGGCTGGCTCGTGAAGGTGCGATCCACCGATCTCGCGCCGCTCAAGGGGCTCATGGACTCGGCGACCTACGACTCGAAGCACCCCGTGGCGTGAATCGCGCGCCAACGTTGCCGACGAAGAGCGCCCAGTTCCCTCGCCCCATCGGACGAACGGTCGCCGGCGCGACCTTCGCCTCGATGATCGCGCAGGGACCGGAACTGCCCGCGTGCATCCATTGAAGCCACGCGCCGATCAATCCTCCCCCACGATCGACGCGCCGGCTGCGCCGGGCGCCCCCATCGTCGAGCTGCGGGGCGTGCGGAAGAGCTACCTCCTCGGTGGCCGGCGCGTCGAGGCGCTGCGCGGCATCGACCTGACCATCGACGAGCCCGGATTCCACGCGATCATGGGCCGCTCGGGAAGCGGCAAGAGCACGCTCCTGCACCTGCTCGGCGGACTCGATCGACCCGACGCGGGCGAGGTGCATGTCGCGGGCGAGCGCGTCGACGCGCTGCGCGAGTCGGGACTCGTGCGCTATCGGCGGCGGCGCATCGGCATCGTCTTCCAGCAGTTCAACCTCCTGCCAACGCTCACGGCGATGGAGAACGTCGTGCTTCCGGGCGTGCTCGACGGCATGGCGCGGCGCGAGCTGCGCGATCGCGGCGCCTCGCTCCTGGCGCGGCTGGGGCTCGCCGATCGCGCCGACCACCGCCCGGACGCGCTCTCCGGCGGCGAGCAGCAGCGCGTCGCGATTGCCCGCGCGCTTCTCTTCTCGCCGCCGGTGCTGCTCGCCGACGAGCCGACGGGGAACCTCGACTCGACCAGCAGCGACCTGCTCTGGGCGGCGCTGGTCGATCTCGCGGCGACGGAGCAGTTGACGGTCGTCATGGTCACGCACGAACCATCGGCCGCGACGCGCTGCCGGCGGGTCGTGGTCCTGCGCGACGGCATCGTCGCGGATTCCTTCGAGGTCAACGGCGCCGATGCGGGCGATCTTGCACATCGCGCTGAGCGGTCTTTCGGGACGGCGCGGTAGGACCGCGCTGCTCGCCGCGGCCGTGCTGCTCGCCTCCACGCTGGTGGTGGCGGTGGCGTGCGGCATCGGTTCCGCGCGGGCGTCGATCGAGGCGAGGCTGCACCGGATCATCGGCGCCACCGATGCGCGCATCATCGAGGAGCGCAACAACCGCTTCGACGCGTCGCTCGTCGACGACGTGCGCGAGTGGCCGGGCGTCGCGGCGGCCGGCGCGCGGCTGTTCTCGTCGGTGACCGTGCTCAACGCCAACGCCGCGGCCGACGACGGCTCGCCGCGGCGCGGCAACCTCCAGGTGCGCGGCATCGACCTGGCGACGCTCGAGCGGTTCGGCCAGGTGGACATCTCGCGCGGACGCCTGCCGCAGCGCGACGACGAGATCGCGCTCGACGCGATGGGCGAGAAGTCGCTGGGCGCCGAGCTCGGGCACGTCCTCCGCCTTCAGCGCTTCGGTCCGTCGATGAACTTCACGGTCGTCGGCTTCTACGGCCGACCGGCGCTGGGAATGCTCCAGCGGGCCGAGGCGGTGATGAGCCGCGCCGCGCTCGAGGAGGCGAGCGGCCGCGCCGGCGAGGCGAGCGTCGTCTCGCTCATCCTCGACCGCGCCGCGCTCGCCGCTGCCGGACTGGACGTTCCGGCGTGGTGCAAGGCGAACCAGCATCGGCTTCCGGACCATCTCGTGCTCGAGCCCGCCGAGATGATCACCACCGGATACGACCGGCAGGTGAGGGCGTCGAACCTCGGCTTCGTGCTGGCGTCGATGATCGCGTTCCTGAGCTGCGCCTTCATCGTGGCGACGGGCATGACCACGGCGGTCGTCGAGCAGCAGCGGCTGATGGCCGTGGCGCGCTGCATCGGCGCCTCGCGACCGCAGCTCTTCGCGGCCCAGGTGGTCTCGGGCGCGATCGTCTGCGGCGCCGGGGGATTGCTGGGCGTGCCGGCGGGGATCCTCCTCGCGTGGCTCCTCGTGCGCCGGTTCGGCGACGCGCTGACCGAAGGACTCGCCGTCGAGCCGCTGGGGATCCTCCTCGCCGTCGGCGGCGCCCTCGCCGCGGGCGTCGCCGGATCGCTCTACCCGGCGTGGCGCTGCGCTCGCGTCTCGCCGCTGGCGGCGCTCGCGGCGCGCTCGGTGGCGCCGACGCGCCGCGGCCTCGTGGCCTGCGCGCTTGCCGGCGCGGCGTGCGCCGGCGCGGCGGCGCTGGTCGTGGTCGCGGTGCCGGACGTGCAGCGGCGATTCTGGGCGTGGATCCTCGTGGGGCTTCCGCTCGTGCACGTCGGCTGGTTCCTCCTCTCCGTGCCGGCGCTCCTCCTCATGACGTGGCTGGCGGCGCCGATCGTTGGCCGCGCCTTCGCGCTGCCGCGCGGCCTGCTGCGCAGCTCCGTTCTCGCCACGCCGTTCCGCGCCGGATTCACCGCCGGCGCGCTCATGGTCGGGATGTCGGTGCTGGTCAGCACCTGGTCCAACGGCATCTCGCTGCTCGAGGACTGGTTCGGCCGCATGCGCTTCGCCGACGGCTTCGTCTTCCGCGCGACGGGCGTCACGCCGCGCGAGGAAGAGGCGATCGCCGGGCTGCCCTTCGTCGAGGCGACGTGTCCGATCGGCTACCTGCCGCTGCGCGTCGTCGGCGCGGCGGCGCTCGGCGTGAGGGGCCTTGCACCGCCCAACGTCATCTGCATCGGCTTCGATCCCGAGCGCTTCTTCGCGATGACCACGCTCACCTGGCAGCAGGGGACGCCCGAGGAGGCCATCCCCGCGCTCGTCCGAGGCGACGGAATCCTCGTGGCGGAGCAGTTCCTCGTCGCCCGCGGACTCGGCGTCGGCGACACCATCCGGCTGGCCAGCGGGCGCGGCGAGCACGACTTCCGCATCGTCGGCGTCGTCAACGCGGCGGGGCTCGACATCGCCACGCAATGGTTCGGCATCGGCAGCGCGTACACCGAGCACGCGATCTCGTGCGTCTTCATGGACTATGGAACCGTGAAGCGGCTCTTCGGCAGCGCCGAGCCGAAGATGATCCAGCTCAAGCTCGCCGGCGACATCAGCGACGAGCGCGCCGCGGCGAGGCTCGCCGAGGCGGTGCCGGGGCTCAACTTCAGCAGCGGCCGCGCGATTCGCCACGTCGTCGAGGAGATCGGCGCGACCATGCTCGCGGTCAGCACCGGCGTGGCCGTCGCCGCGCTGCTGCTGGGATGCTTCGGCGTGGGCAACGTGATCGCCGCTGGCATCCACGCGCGGCGCCACGAGTTCGGCGTGCTCCGCGCCGTCGGCGGCTCCGCGTGGACGCCGGCGCGGCTCGTCTGCGCCGAGGCGGCGCTCATCGCCCTGGCGGGCGCCCTCTCCGGCACGCTGCTGGGCATGCAGCTCGCGTGGGCGTCGGTGCTGTTGCACCGCGACCTGCTGGGACTGCCCATGCGCCTGGTCTTCCCCGCGCTGCCGGCCGCGGCTGGATGGGTCACGGTGCTGCTGCTGGCGATCGCCTCGGCGCTTCCCGCCGCGTGGGTCCTTGCGCGACGGTCGCCGCGCGAGCTCCTGGCCACGGGGCGCGGTGGCTGAGGCGCCGAACCGCAGGACGTGGACCGGTACTGCCCGAGGATCGGCGCCGCGCGATCCGACAATCGCCCCGCACCCCTACAACAACGCCACGATGACCACCACACCGAGCGCCGCCCGCGAGATCGTCCGTTGCGTCGACCCGGACGCGGTGGCGTGCGCCGCCGTCGAGCGGATCGTCGCGGCCGCCTCCGCGGCGATCGCGGCGCGCGGCCGGTTCACGATCGCGCTCGCCGGCGGCTCGACGCCCGAGGCCACGTATCGGCGGCTCGCCGATCCGAGGCACTCGGCGCGCATCGACTGGACCCGCACGCTGGTCTTCATGGGCGATGAACGGGTGGTTCCGTTCGACGATCCGCGCAGCAACTTCGGGATGGCGTCGCGAACGCTCCTGGCGCACGTGCCGATCCCGCGGCAGAACGTCTTCCCCGTCGACCTTCCCGGCCACGGTGGCGACGACGACGCGCGCCGCGCGGCCGCGGGCTACGCCGCGATCCTCGCCAAGACGCTCCACGCGTCGCCGGACGGGCCGCCGCCGGCGCTCGACCTGATCATGCTCGGCCTGGGCGACGACGGCCACACCGCCTCTCTCTTCCCGGGCGCGGCGTCCCTCGCGGAACGGCGGCTGTGGGTGACGTGGAGCCACGCGGGAACGCTGCCGCCACCCGTCGACCGGGTGACGTTCACGTATCCAACGCTCGACGCGGCGCGCGAGGTGATGTTCCTCGTCGCCGGCGAGAAGAAGTCCTCGGTCGTCGCGGAGGTCCTCGGCGGGCGCGCCGATCCCGGCGCCCGCCCCTCCGCGGCGGTGCGCCCGACGCACGGCGCGCTCGCGTGGATCCTCGACGAAGGCGCGGCGCGCGGGCTGGGGCCGCCGCGCGGACCGATCGGCGCTCCGGGCGACGCCGTGGTCGATGCGGCCAGCGAGCGCGGCGCCGGACCGCCGTTGCGGCTCTGCGTCTCCGACGTCGACGGCACGCTGGTCACCTCGGCCAAGGTCATCGCCGAATCCACCCTCGACACCGTCGCGGCGCTGCGCGACGCGGGGATCGCCTTCTCGATCGTGAGCAGCCGACCGCCGCGCGGGCTTCACGCGCTCGTCGAGGCGCTGCGTCCCACCGCGCCGCTCGCGGCGTTCAACGGCGCCGCCCTGGTGGCGCCCGATCTCCGCGTGATCGAGCGCCACACGATCGATCCCGCCGTCGTGCGCCGCGTCGTCGCGATCATCCGCGAGCACTCGCTCGACGTCTGGATCCACGCGGGCGACGACTGGCTGGTGCGCGACCGCCACGGCGTGCACGTCGACCGCGAGGTGCGCGCGGTGCAGTACGAACCGACCGTCGTGGCCGATGTCGCGAGCCGCGTCGACGACGTCGCCAAGATCGTCGGCGTCTCGGAGAACCACGACGACGTCAAGGCCGCCGAGGCCGCGATCCTCGCCGAGCTCGGCGATCGCGTCTCGGCGTCGCGCTCGCAGGCCCACTTCGTCGACGTGACCGCGCCCGGCATCGACAAGGGCGTCGCCGTCCGGCGCATCGCGGAGCGCCAGGGCGCTGGACTCCAGGCGACGGCGGTCGTCGGCGACGGCGCCAACGACACGCCGATGTTCGCGGTGGCGCGGCTGGGCATCGCGATGGGCAACGCCGTCGCCGACGTCCAGCGCCGCGCCGCCTGCGTGACCGCCAGCAACGACGAGGACGGGTTCGCCCGCGCGGTCCGCGCCTTCGTCCTGCCCGAAGCCCGCTTCCGCTGAGCCGAGCCACGCCGCGGCGCGCGGGCGCGGTCGACAGCGCATCCGACCCAGGCGCGAAGCCGATCCGTTGCCGTTACACTCGTGCCCTTTCATCGAGCACTTCCCATGGCCACCGCACGCGTCGTCGCCCCCGTCATGCCCGCTCCGGAACACGACCCCACGGTGCGGGCCGCCGCGCAGGAGCCGTTCACGCTCGTCCTCTTCGGCGCCTCGGGCGACCTCGCGGGCCGCAAGATCCTGCCGGCGCTCTTCGCCCTGCATCAGGCCGGGTTCCTGCCGGACAACTACATCGTCGTCGGGTCGGCGGTTGAGGCGCTCGACGACGCGTCGTTCCGACAGCGGGCCCGCGACGCGATCGTCAAGCATGGGCGGCTCAAGCCCGCCAACGACGCGGCGTGGAAGGAGTTCGGCGACCGGCTCTTCTACCAGCCCGCCGACTTCGGCTCGGCGGAATCCTTCGCCACGCTCACGGCGCGGCTGATGGCGCTCGAGGGCGAGCGGAAGCTCCCGGGCAACCGCCTCTTCTACCTCGCCATCGCGCCGGCATTCTTCGGCTCCGCGATCGAACGGCTCGCCGCGGCGAAGCTCGTCGTCAAGGCGCCGGCGGCCGCGAAGCCCGGCGAGAACCCCGGCCCCTGGCAGCGCGTCGTGATCGAGAAGCCGTTCGGTCACGATCTCGAGAGCGCCACCGAGCTCGATCGCAAGATCCACGGTGCGCTGAACGAGGACCAGATCTACCGCATCGACCACTACCTCGGCAAGGACACGGTCCAGAACCTGCTCGCGTTCCGCTTCTTCAACTCGATCTTCGAGCCGCTGCTGAGCAGCCTGTACGTCGACCACGTGCAGATCACGGTGGCCGAGACGGTCGGGATGGAGGGCAAGCGCGGCTCGTTCTACGACAAGACCGGCGCGCTCCGCGACGTCGGCCAGAACCACCTGCTCCAGCTTCTCGCGTACACGGCCATCGACTCGCCCGGCGGACTGCGGCCGTCGAACATCCGCGCCGAGAAGCTCCGCGTCCTGAAGAACCTGATGCCCATCGCGGGCGACGACGTCGCGGCGCGGGTCGTGCGCGGCCAGTACGCCGCGGGAACCGTCGACGGCGAGGCGGTGCCGGCCTACCGCGACGAGATCGGCGTCGCGCCCGACTCGCGCACCGAGTCGTACGTCGCGATCCGCGCCCACGTCGACACGTGGCGCTGGGCGCGCGTTCCCTTCCTGCTGCGCACCGGCAAGCGCATGCCCGAGCGCGTGACCGAGATCGCGGTGCGGTTCAAGCAGGTTCCGATGCGCCCGCCCGCGGACATGGTCGAGCTCGATGGCTGCAACGTCGATCTCACCGACCCGAACGTGCTCGTCTTCCGGATCCAGCCCAACGAGGGAATCATGCTCTCGTTCCTGACGAAGCGGCCCGGGCTCGGCTTCGCGGTGCAGCCCGTCCGCATGGAGTTCGGCTTCGAGAAATCCTTTGGAGTGCTTCCCGAGGCGTACGAGCATCTGGTGCTCGATGCGATCAAAGGATTCCAGCTCCTCTTCATGCGCTCCGAGGAAGTCGACGCGCAATGGAAGTTCGTGACGCCGATCCTCGAGGCGTGGTCCGATCCCTCGGTCGCCCAGCCCCCGACCCGCTTTCCCAACTACGTCGCCGGCTCGTGGGGCCCCGCCGAGGCGGACCACCTTGCGGCCAACGTCGCGGGCGGGTGGCGCCATCCGAGTCCCGGCGCCACGTCCGAGACCGCTCCGACGGACACCTGAACGAGGCAACGTCGCCTGCGCCGCGCGGTCCGGCGCCGGACGACGCGCCGCGCACGCACCGCGATCACGCCCCGCGTCCTCCGCGGCGCTCACGAAGCACGCAACCCACCCAACGCACGCACACGAAGGGCTCACCCATGCAGCTTGGAATGATCGGTCTTGGACGGATGGGCGCAAATATGGTCCGGCGGCTCATGAAGGCCGGCCACCAATGCGTCGTGCACGACGTGAATCCCGCCGCCGCGCAGGCGCTCGCGAAGGAAGGGGCCGTCGCCGCGACGACGATCGACGACTTCGTGGCCAAGCTCGCACCGCCGAGGGCGGCCTGGCTGATGGTGCCCGCGGGCGTCGTCGACTCGACGATCGAATCGCTCGCGCCCAAGCTCGGCCGCGGCGACGTGCTGATCGACGGCGGCAACTCCTGCTACGTCGACGACATCCGCCGCTCGAAGGCGCTCGAGCCGCGCGGCATCGCCTACGTGGACGTCGGCACGAGTGGCGGCGTCTGGGGCCTCGAGCGAGGCTACTGCCTCATGATCGGCGGACCGAAGGAGGCCGTGCAGCGGCTCGATCCGGTCTTCAAGACGCTCGCTCCCGGCGCCGGCGACATCGCGCGCACGCCGGGCCGGACCGGAGCGCACAGCACCGCCGAGCTCGGCTACCTGCACTGCGGGCCGTCGGGCGGCGGACACTTCGTCAAGATGGTGCACAACGGCATCGAGTACGGCCTCATGGCCGCGTACGCCGAGGGCCTGAACGTGCTCCGGCACGCGAACGCCGGCGCGGCCGGTCGTCCGGTCGACGCGGAGAACACGCCGCTACGCGATCCCGACCACTTCCGCTACGAGTTCGACCTCGGCGCCGTCAGCGAGGTGTGGCGTCGCGGCAGCGTGATCTCGTCGTGGTTGCTCGACCTCACCGCCGGGGCGTTCGTCAAGGACGCGCAGCTTGCGAGCTTCGCCGGCCGCGTCTCCGACTCGGGCGAAGGCCGCTGGACGATCAGCGCGGCGATCGAGTCGGGCGCGCCGACCCCGGTGCTCGCCGCCGCGCTCTTCGAGCGGTTCACGTCGCGCGGCGAGTCGGACTTCGCGAACAAGGTCATGTCGGCGATGCGCTTCGGCTTCGGCGGCCATCTCGAGCAGCACGGATGACCGGCTCGCGGCGCGCCGCCCGCGATCGCGCCGGCGGATGCGCCTCCGGGTCCCACATCGATCCGGATCCCAGGAGACCCCCATGCGCTCGACCCCTGTCGCCCACGGCGGCGTCTCACGGCGGAACTTGGGTCGGGTGGGGCGCGAGAGTCAACTGGGACGCGTTTGAGACCGCCACATGACCGACCAACCCACGCTCGATCCCGAATCCGTGCGCCTTGCCGAGGACAGCCGGCGCGAGCGGTTCTGGAAGCACTGGGGCACCTACCTGCCGCAGCGCCAGTGGGGCACGGTGCGCGAGGACTACTCCGCCGACGGCGACTGCTGGGGCTACCTGCCGCACGACCACGCCCGGAGCCGCGCGTATCGATGGGGCGAGGACGGCCTGCTCGGCCTCTGCGACCGCTACGGGATCCTCTGCTTCGCGCCGGCGCTCTGGAACGGCCGCGACCCGATCCTCAAGGAGCGGCTCTTCGGACTGACCAACACCGAGGGCAACCACGGCGAGGACGTGAAGGAGTGCTACTTCTTCATCGACGCGACACCGACCGGCTCGTACATGAAGGCGCTGTACAAGTATCCGCACGCGGAGTTTCCGTACGACCGGCTCGTCGCCGAGAACCGCGGCCGGTCGCGCCACGAGGGCGAGTACGAGCTCGTCGACACGGGGATCTTCGACGAGAGCCGCTACTTCGACGTCTTCGTCGAGTACGCCAAGGCCGATCCCGACGACATCCTCGTCCGGCTCACGATCGCCAACCGCGGGCCCGAGGCCGCCCCGATCCACGTCCTGCCGCAGCTCTGGCTGCGCAACACGTGGGCGTGGGGCCGCGACACCGATGGCTATTGGCCGAAGGGAAGCATCGAGCGCCTCGACGATCGGACCGTGGCCGTCGAGCACGTGCAGCTCGGGCGCCTGCTGTGGCTCTGCGACGCCCCCGCGCTCTGCCCCGGCGCGACCGCGGACACCGCGGCGCGGCTCCTCTTCACGGAGAACGAGACGAACGAAGTCCGGCTCTTCGGCGCGGCGCCGGACGGCAAGCCGAAGAAGGACGCCTTCCACGAGTTCGTCGTCCGCGGCGAGGCGAACGCCGTCGCCGTCGAGCCGCGCGGCACGAAGGCCGCGTTCCACCATGTGCTCGCCATCCCCGCCGGCGGCGAGGTCGTGCTGCGCCTCCGGCTCGTCGCGGAGGCGCTCGTTCCGCACCAGCCGTTCGGCCGGGACTTCGACGATCTCTTCGCGCGGCGCATCGCCGAGGCCGATGGCTTCTACGCGACGCGCCTCCGCGCCGACCTCCCGCCCGAGGAACGGCGCGTCGCGCGCCAGGCGTACGCGGGACTGCTCTGGTCGAAGCAGTTCTACAACTACGTGGTCAAGGAGTGGCTCGAGGGCGATCCAACGCAGCCCGCGCCGCCACCGAAGCGCCGCACGGGGCGAAACGCCGAGTGGGGCCACCTCTTCAACCGCGACATCATCTCGATGCCGGACACGTGGGAGTATCCCTGGTACGCCGCGTGGGACCTCGCGTTCCAGCTCGCGGCGATCGCCCACATCGACCCGCACTTCGCGAAGGAGCAGCTCGTGCTCTTCATGCGCGAGTGGTACATGGATCCGTCGGGCATGCTCCCCGCGTACGAGTTCGCCTTCAGCGACGTCAACCCGCCGGTGCATGCGTGGGCGACGCTGGTCGTCTACGGGATCGGTCAGCGGCACGGCGACCGGGACATCGTCTTCCTCGAGCGCTGCTTCCAGAAGCTGCTCATCAACTTCACCTGGTGGGTGAACCGCAAGGACCCGCAGGGGCGCAACCTCTTCGCCGGCGGCTTCCTCGGGATGGACAACATCGGCCTCTTCGACCGCTCCAACGCCGTGCCGGAGGGAATGACCGTCGAGCAGGCGGACGGCACGGCGTGGATGGCCTTCTACTGCCTCTGCATGCTGCGCATGGCGATCGACCTCGCCTCCGCGTCGCCGGCGTACGAGGACGTCGCCTCGAAGTTCTTCGAGCATTTCGTCGCCGTCGCCGACGCGATCAACACCTTCGGCGGAACGGGCCTCTGGGACAAGGAGGACGGCTTCTACTACGACGGCGTCGAGTTCGGCGGAACGCGGCGGCTCGTCCGCGTGCGCTCGGTCGTTGGCCTCATCCCGATCATCGCCTTCGGCATGCTGCCGCACGCGGCGCTCGATCGGCTGCCCGCCTTCCGCAAGCGCATGGACTGGTTCATCGAGAACCGCCCGGACCTCGCGGCGCACACCACGTATTGCGAGAAGGGCAGCGACAAGATGATGCTCGCGCTGCCGTCGCGGGAGCGGCTCGAGCGCATGCTGCGCTACGTGCTCGACGAGAACGAGTTCCTCTCGCCACACGGCCTCCGATCGGTCTCCAAGTACCACCTGGAACACCCGTTCACGGTGAACCGCGACGGCCAGGAGCTTCGCGTCGACTACGAGCCGGGCGAGTCGAGCTCCGGCGTCTTCGGCGGCAACTCCAACTGGCGCGGCCCGGTCTGGTTTCCGCCGAACTATCTCATCATCCGGGCGCTCGTCCGCTACCACCAGTACTACGGCGACACGTTCAAGGTCGAATGTCCCGTCGGCTCGGGCCGCCAGGTGACCCTCGACGTCGCCGCGCGGGAGATCGCGCATCGGATGATCAGGCTCTTCCTGCCGGACGCCAACGGACGCCGTCCCTGCCATGGCGACGATCCCCGCTTCGCGAAGGATCCGCACTGGAAGGACCTCGTGCTCTTCCACGAGTACTTCCATGGCGACAACGGCCGCGGACTCGGCGCGAGCCACCAGACCGGCTGGACGGCGCTCGTGACGATGCTGATCGACGAATTCGGCCCCGTGGATGCCGCGGGGGCGGCGACCGGCGCGCCCGATCCGGCAGCGGCCGCACCTACCACCCCGCGATGACGAACTTCCCGTCGCGATGGAAGACCTCGCCGTCGGCCTCGATGGTGCCGCCGGCGACGGTCGATCCGTCGGCCGCCTTGCGCGGCCGCAGGTCGCAGACCATGTCCCAGTGCAGGCCGCTCTCGTTGGCGTTGCCCGACTCGGGGTAGCCGGCGCCGACCGCGGCGTGGAACGTGCCGCCGATCTTCTCGTCGAAGAGCGTGTTGCGAGAACTCGGCGATGCCTGGTTGGTGCCGATGGCGTCCTCGCCGAGCGACACTTTCGGCGGCGTCTGATCGAGAATACGACGAGGAACTCCTCGTTCTTGGTGGCGCTGGCGTCGACCACGCGCCCGCCGCTGAACGCGAGACGGACGCCGGCCGCCTCGCGCCCGTTGTAGACCGCGGGAAACGTGTAGTTGACGTGGCCGTCGACGGCGGCGAGACCGGCGAAGACCTCGCCGTCGAAGTTGTTCTGGCCCGAGCAGTTGATCCACGTCGACCACGGCTCACGTCGACGACGAGATCCGTGCCGTCGTGACCGTCGCACGCGGGCGCGCGGAAGCGCAGCGACCTGCGCCCCTGGAGGTACTCGCGCACGCGCTCCTGGCGCTCGTGCACCTGGCGCCAGGCCGCCGCGGGGTCGTCCGCGTCGAGCAGTCCGGCGCGGAAGACGAACGCCTCGTACTGCGCCAGGCTCATCTCGGCGTCCTGCGCCGCGGCGGCGGTCGGCATCTGCGTGCCGCACCAGCGGAGCTTCCCCTCCGCGGCCCGGGCCATCGATCGCCGCATGAACGGCTTCGCCCCCTGCTGGAAGCGCGCCACCTTCGCCGGATCGAAGCGCGACAGCGCCCGCGTGTTCTCGTCGGCGAGGAGCACGATGTTCACGTCCACCGTCTCGATGTAGTGCATCATCATCGGGTTGGTGAAGCCGAGCTGCTCGTCGCTCGCGTGGGTCAGCATCGACTCGGCGAGCATGGACCGCCGACACATCAGGAACGGATGACCGCCGTGCCTGATGCACGCGTCGGCGACCGCCTTCGCCAGCGGCCAACCGCACGCCTCGAAGGTGATGCCGACGACATCGCCCTTCTTCACGCGCGTCGAGTAGGAGACGAGCACCTCGGCCAGCTTGTCCAGACGGGGATCGTGGGGCATCGCGGAGGGTAGGTTGCGGGCGTGCGGCCCGAGGGGGGAGGAGCGCGAGTCGGCGGAGCCGACGGACACACGCCTACCTTGCGCTCCATGCCGGCGCCGACCCATCACATCGTCCTCTTCGACATCGACGGCACGCTCGCCGACTACGAAGGCGCGATGCGGCGCGACCTGAGGCGGCTCTCGGCGCCGGGCGAGCCGCAGTACGAACTGCACGATCACGCGGCGCCGGCCTACTTCGGGGCGCGGCTCGACTTCATCAAGGGACAGCCGGGCTGGTGGCGCGAGCTTCCCCGGCTCCAGCATGGCTTCGACATCCTCGAGGTCGCGCGCGAGCTCGGGGCCGAGATCCAGATCCTCACGACCGGACCGCACAACACGCCATCGGCGTGGATGGAGAAGGTGCAGTGGTGCCACGCCAACGTGGGCGAGCGGTCCAAGGTCACGGTGACCGAGGAGAAGAGCCTGGTCTTCGGGAAGATCCTCGTCGACGACACGCCGGACTACCACCGCGCCTGGCTCGAGCGCCATCCGCACGGCTGGGGAGTCATGCCGGTGGCGCCGACCAACGCGGGCTTCACGCACCCTCGCGTCGTGCGCTACGACGGCAGCAACCTGGACGAGGTCCGCGCGCGGATGCGGGCGGTGCTCGACACCTGATACGGATTCCAGGAGACCTCCATGCGTTCGACCCCCGGGGCCCACAGCGGCGTCTCACCGCGGAATTGGGTTGGGTGGGGCGCGAGAATCGACCGGGACGCATGACGCGGACGCAGGGCCGCGCCCAGCGCGAGCCGGTTCCGAGCACTACCGCGCCCCATATCGTCACCCGTGCCCGACCAGCGCTTCGCGATCGTCTCCGAATACCAGCCCACGGGCGACCAGCCGGAGGCCATCGAGCAGATCGTTCGCGGCATCGAGGCCGGACGCCGGCACGTCACGCTGCTCGGCGCAACCGGTACCGGCAAGACGTTCACGATGGCCAACGTGATCGAGCGCACGGGCAAGCCGACGCTCATCATCAGCCACAACAAGACGCTCGCGGCGCAGCTCTACGAGGAGATGAAGGAGCTCTTCCCCCGCAACGCCGTGAGCTA
>JAXMAF010000040.1:0-25817 GCA_046350555.1 Phycisphaerales bacterium | reverse complement strand
CCGGCCGCGCCCGGCGGGTTTCGCCGGGCGCACCTCGGTGCGCCCGGCGGGTGTGCGCTGCACGGCGCCCGCGCGCGAACGGCGCACGCAACCATCGAGGACGCGTGCGGCGTCGTCGAACCACTCGGGCTTTCGCGGAGCGCAGAGCAACTGGATCCCGGGCGGGACTGCCGCCACGAGGAGTTCGTGCTCGCCGGGCGCCGTCGATCCGGCGACCACCAGCGGCCTGGAACGATCGATCCCGAGATCGATCGCCAGCTTGGCGCTGGCGTCACCCTCGTCGTCGACGACCTGCGCCGTGTCCCACTTCATCGTGCCGCATACCGCGACGCGCTCCGCGGGAACGCCCATGGCGCGGAAGCGAACCGCGTACGCCTCGTCCTGCGCCGCGACGGCCGCGAGTCGCGCGAAGGTGGGCGACAGGAAGGGCCGCGCCAGGCGGTAGCGGCGAAAGCTGCGAGCGCTGAGGCGACCGTTGATCACGGCGACGGGGATTCCGCGACGATCGCACGACGCGACGAAGTTCGGCCACACCTCCAGCTCGACGAGCGCCACCGCATCGGGGCGCACGGCATCGAGCAGGCGATCGACGGCGGCGGAGAAGTCGAACGGGTAGCGGACCAGTCGATACCGACCGCCGAAGAGCTCGCGGGCCCTCGCGGTGCCGGTGTCGGTGGTCGTCGCGATCACGACGTCGAGCGGATCCGGTCCTGCGGCAAGCCGATCGACCAACGCCCGGATCGCGTTGACCTCCCCAACCGAGACGGCATGGATGAGCAGTCGTCTGCGCGCCTCGTCGGGCGCCCGCGCAGCAGGCGAGTCCGCCACGTAGCCGAGGCGCGCCCGCCAGTCGGTGCGCAGCTTTCCCCGGGCCGCCATGCGGGCGATCCAGATGGGGCTGGTGACGGCGGCCGCGCCGAGGTATGCGAAATCCGTGAGCAGTCGCACCGGTCGGGATGGTACGGTAACGATCATGGCCTCATGGAGCATGCTTCCTGACTTCTCGCTGGACCTTCCCGACCGCCCCGGCGAGCTGGCCCGCCTCGCGGCGCGTTTTCGCGAGGCGGACATCAACCTGATCGGCCTCTGGGGCTATGGCGGCGGTGGCGGCGGCGCCCACGCGCGGTTCTTCTGCGTTCCGGAGCGCGCCGACCAGTTCCGCAACTTCATCGAATCGGCGGAGCTCAAGGCGATCGAGGGAACGACCTTCTTCCTCGAGGGCGGCGACGGCGGCGGCGCGCTGGTCGAACGACTCGACCAGATCGCCGCGGCAGGCATCAACCTCCAGGCGATCGAGGCCGTCCGCACGGGCGATCGCTTCGGCTGCTTCATCTGGGCCGCGGCGTCCGACTGGGGCAGGCTCGCCGAAGTGCTCAACCGCACGTGATCGATGTGCAGCGCCGTGGCGCGCTCACCGTCCGAATTGCCGGTTGAGATCCTGAAGCGAGACGCGCAGGCTCGTTGGCCGACCATGGGGGCACGCGGTGCTGCGCTCGACCTGCTCGCGCAGCCGCAGGAGCTCGTCGAGTTCCTCCGGTCGCAGGCGGTCGCCCGCCTTGATCGCGGCCTTGCACGCCATCATCGCCAGGACCTCGACGAGGGCCGCCTCCCCGCTCGGCGGCAGCCCCTCGCCGACGGCGCGATCGAGCAGGTCGGCAAGGAATGAGCCGGGCTCCACGCGGCGACCCAGGAGCGCGCTGGGGAAGGCATGCACCGCGATCGTCGCCGGTCCACTCGCCTCGGCGTCGATGCCCAGGCGCAGGAGCAGCGGCCGCAGCCGATCGAGCGCCTCGAGCCGGGCGGCGTCGGCGGGAACGTCGGCGGGCAGGAGAAGCCGCTGGGACTCGAGCGAACCACCGACGAAGCGCGCCCGCAGCTTCTCGAACATGACGCGCTCGTGGAGCGCATGCTGGTCGATCACGAGCATGCCGTCCACGTCCTCGACGACCAGGTACTTCTCGTGAATCTGGAGGACGCGCACACGCTGCGGCGCCGCCGGAAGGAGCGCCTCGGCGTCGACGGGCGCCGGCGGTCGCCCGTCCGCCATGTGCGCCGCGGGAACCGGATCGCCCGTGGCAGGCGGCTCGGACCATTCGATCTCGCGCGCGAGCGCCGCTCGGGCCTCCGCGATCGAGAAGCCGACGGTTGAACCACTCGCGCCCCCCGCACCGGCCGCGACGCCGCGCAGCGGACCGGCGACCGACATCCCGCCTGCGTCGGCCGCCTCGCCGCCGCGAAGTTCGAGCGCCGGCACGAGATCCGCGGCGTGGAGCGCCCGTTTCACCGTCGAGTGCACCATCGAGAAGACGGCCGAGGCGTTGCGGAAGCGCACCTCCGACTTCGCCGGATGCACGTTCACGTCGACCTCGGAGGGATCGACCGTCAGGAAGAGCGCCGCCGTTGGATGGCGCGCCGGATCGATGAGGCCGCGGTACGCCTCGCGCACGGCGTGCGCGACCGAACGATCAACGATTGCGCGCCCGTTCAGGAAGAGCCGAAGGTGCCGTCCGGTCGGTCGCGCCATCGCCGGAGTTCCAACCACGCCCCAGACGCGGAGCCATGCATCTGGATGCGCCGTGGCCACTTCGCCACGCGGATGGTCGCCGCCGGCGCGCCCGTGCGCCGCGTCGACCGCCGGCGCGCGCTGTGGCGTCGTCTCCGCGCCGGCCTCGATCAGCTCCGCGGCGGCGTCCTTGCCAAGCACCGCGACGACCCGCTCGCGCGGCGTCGCGGCGCCGGGAAGGTCGAGTGTGGTCCGCCCGTCCTGCCGCAGGCGAAAGGCGACCGTTGGATGGGCCATGGCGATCGTCGCCACCATCTCGCCGATCCGGCCGGCCTCCGCGGCGTCGCTCTTGAGGAACTTGCGCCGCGCAGGGGTGTTGAAGAAGAGGTTCCGGACCGAGATCGTCGTTCCGCACGGCCCGGACGCGGGGCGCACCGGCGAGACGCGGTTGCCCTCGACCTCGATCGACGCCGCATCCTCGGCATCGGCGGTGCGGGAGACGATGCGCAACCGGCTCACCGACGCGATCGACGCGAGCGCCTCGCCGCGGAATCCGAGCGTCTCGATCGACGCGAGATCCTCGGGGATCGCGATCTTGCTCGTGGCGTGCGCGGCGACCGCCAGCGGCAGCTCCGCCGCGGGGATCCCGCGGCCGTCGTCGGAGATCTCGATCCGCTCGCGACCTCCCGACTCGGTCTCGATGGCGATCCTCGTCGCGCCGGCGTCGAGGGCGTTCTCGAGGAGCTCCTTGACCACGTTCGCCGGACGCTCGATCACCTCGCCCGCGGCGATCTGGTTGACGAGCAGCGGCGGAAGGAGACGGATCGGCATCGGCGCGGGCGCGGTCGTCGCGGTCATATCGTATGAACGCGACATGAGGTCCTCATGGTCACGATAGCGGTGGGCGACGTCCATGGATGCGGCGTCGAGCTGCGCGGCCTGCTGGCCGCGGTCGATCGCGCCCATCGCGGCGCACGCATCGTCTTCGTCGGCGATCTGCTCACCAAGGGTCCGGCCCCGGAGGAGGTCGTCCGCGAGATCCTCGACCGACGCGACGCAGGGCAGGAACTCGTCACGGTCTGCGGCAACCACGACCTGCGCCTGCTCGCGGCGCTCGTGCAGGTCCAGTCGGGCGTGAGCCCGGCGAACCTCGCCAAGACCGAGCGCCAATGCTGGCACCAGCTTGCGAAGCATGGAATGCTGCGACTGGCCATGCGGCTCATGGTCGAGGCGAGCGAGAATGCACAGCTTCGCGATCGCGATGGACGCTGGACCGTGATGCACGCCGGGATCGACCCGACCCTCGGCCTCGCGGAGACGCCGGAGGACGTGAAGATCCACATCAAGGCGCCGGAGGGGCAGCCGCACTGGTGGGAGCGATACGACGGGCGGGACGGGCTGATCATCGTCGGCCACAAGCCGGTGCCGGAGCCGATGGTCCTGCGCCATCCCGACGGCCGGCCGTACGTCGTGAACGTCGACAGCGGATGCACGTACGGTGGCTGGCCTGCGCGTATGCCATCGAACCGGACACGTTGATCATGGCGTCGTCCACGCTGCGCGGCCGCGCACATGGCAGGCGGTCCGCGACGCCACGATCATCCGCGGCGGCGTCGCCGCGCCGGCGTAGCGCGCCATGCGGCGGCCACTCGCCCGGAGCACGCGACGTGCGCCCGCTTCCGGCGCGGCGATCCCGTCACGTCCGCCGGCGCCACTGTCGACGACCCGCGCGGGGCGCCGAGGTCGCGGCCTTCGACATCACGCGGACGAGCTGCCGGTGGACGTCCTGCCATTCGCGCAGCCGCACGTAGCTGAGGAAGCTGTCGCGCGCCCAGCGTCGGAGGGCGTTGCCGCTGATCTCGCCGCGCTGGACCTCGTCGTTCTTCATGCGCCATGCGTCCCACAGCTTGACGAGACCGACGAAGTCGGACTGCTCGTCGCGGAAGCGCAGGTGCGCCAAATCGGCATCGCCGCTGCGGTCGGAGGGCCTCACGCGCGGATCCTGCACCGCGAGCGCCGCCGCCACGACGAGCATCTCGGCGAGGCATCCCTCGCTCCGGGCTTCGATGAGCATGCGCGCGAGACGCGGGTCGATCGGATAGCTCGCCAGCTCCGAACCGAGCGCGGTGAGCGATCCATCGGCATCGAGGGCGCCGAGCTCGCGAAGCGTCTCCTCGCCCGAGGCGATCGCCCGCGCGCTCGGCGGGTCGATGAACGGGAACTGCTCGATCGCCCCGAGGCGCAGCGTCTTCATCTGGAGAATCACCGCCGCGAGGTTGGTGCGCAGGATCTCCGGATCCGTGTAGCGCGGCCGCGCCGCATGGTCCGCCTCGGAGTAGAGCCGCAGGCAGACGCCCGACTCGGTTCGTCCGCAGCGGCCCTTGCGCTGGTCGGCGCTGGCCTGCGAGATCGGCTCGATGGGCAGCCGCTGGACCTTCGTGCGCGTGCCGAAGCGGCTGATGCGCGCGAAGCCCGGATCGACCACGTAGCGGATGCCCGGGACGGTCAGCGACGTCTCGGCGATGTTCGTCGCGAGGACGATGCGCCGCCGACCCGCCCGCGACGCTGGCGACTGGAAGACGCGATCCTGATCCTCGCTCGAGAGCCGCGCGAAGAGAGGGAGGATCTCGACATCCGGGCCCACGCGCCCGCGCAGCGCCTCCGACGTCTCGGCGATCTCGCGCTCGCCCGACTGGAAGACGAGCACGTCGCCGGGCGGCAGCGAGCGCTCGCGATCGAGCTCCATCGCCTCCTCGACGGCGTCCAGCGTCGCCCGGGCCAGCGCGCGATCCTCGTCCTCGCCGTCGCGCGCCTCGACGGGGCGCCAACGCACCTCGACCGGATACATGCGGCCGGAGACCTCGATGATCGGCGCCTCGCCGAAATGGTCGCTGAACCGGCGGGGATCGATCGTCGCGGAGGTGATCACCACCTTCAGGTCGGGGCGCCGCGGAAGGAGCTGCCGCAGGTAGCCCAGCAGGAAGTCGATGTTGAGCGACCGCTCGTGCGCCTCGTCGACGATGATCGTGTCGTACTGCCGCAGCAGGCGGTCGCGCTGCGTCTCGGCGAGCAGGATGCCGTCGGTCATCAGCTTGATCGCGGTGTCGGGGCCGGTGCGGTCGTCGAACCGGACGGCGCAGCCGACGATGGCCCGCGTGGCGTCGCGCGACGCGCGCGGATCGATCAGGCCTCTCGTCGCGATCGCCCACGGGCGCAGGCGTCTCGCGGCGCGCCGACCCGGGCAGGCGCACCCCAAGTTCCCGGGCGATCCTCGCCGCCACGCTCCTCGCCGCCACGCGCCGCGGCTGCGTGTGGCCGATCATCCCGTCCACGCCGCGCCCGAGCGCGAGGCAGATCTTGGGCAGTTGGGTCG
The DNA here is from genome assembly GCA_046350555.1 of Phycisphaerales bacterium. GTDB lineage: Bacteria > Planctomycetota > Phycisphaerae > Phycisphaerales > SM1A02 > JAXMAF01. The sequence goes on along the minus strand of JAXMAF010000040.1, from coordinate 19,941 downwards.
TCTTGCCCGATCCCGTCTCGCCGCAGACGACCACGACCTGATGCTCGCGGATCGCCGCGGCGATCTCCTCGCGTCGTTGGGCCACGGGCAGTTCGTCCGGAAACGTCGGTGTCGGCCGCTCCGCGGTGCGCCGCCGGCGCCGCTCGGCGGACGCCGCGACCTCCGAAGCGAGCCGATCGAGCGACGCATCACCCGCGACATCCTCTCCGCCCGCGGCGATCGACCGCAGCCGCCCGCGCAACCGCGGACGATCCGACGCGAGGCACGCGTCGATGGCGCGAGCAAGTTCGACGAGGCGATTCGACACCGATCCTGATGGTAGTGAGCTTCCGCCGTCACTTCGTGAGGCGTTCGCCGCCTGGCCGCCCCGGCAGCGAGCCGCCCGGCGTTGGCCCATGCGGCTCTCAGTCGACCTCCGTGCGTTCGACCCCTTGTGCCCCGCGCGGCGTCTCACGGCGGAATGGAATCGGGTAAGGGTGGGGCGCGAGAATCAACTGGGACGCGCGTACGATCGGCCGCTCGTTCGGGCGTCGAGGCGTCCCGAGACGCGCGGATCGGCGGGCGCTTAGCTCAGCGGCGAGAGCGCCGCTCTTACACAGCGGATGTCGCTGGTTCGAATCCAGCAGCGCCCATTGCGGCGGCCCGGCAAACCGGGCCGTCGCGATTGTCGCTCGCCCGGCTTCGCCCAGCCGCGCGGTGGAGCCGCGTCGGCCTTTTGTTTGGGCATCGACGTCGGTACCCTGCACGTTCCGCCCGTCGTCCCCAAGACCCGCATCACATGCCGAACGCCGCGTTTCCCGCCCGCCCCATCCTGGCCGCCTGCGCGGTGGTGCTGTGCCTGCTGGCGTGCGACAACATCGAGAAGGTCGACAAGCGCCCGGAACCGGTGAAGATCACCAAGCCGGAGAAGAAGTCGATCGATGTCGACGTGCCACCGATCATGCGCGGCACGGTGGCGGCCGAGGCCCTGGTGCTCGGATACCGCGACGTGGTCGTTCGCGGGTTCGGCCTCGTCGTTGGCCTGCACGGGACCGGCTCGCGTCAGCTTCCCGCGGATGTTCGCGCGTACATGATCCAGGAGATGGGCCGGCGCGGCGTCGGCCTTCCGCCGCTTGACCGCTTCACGCCCGACCAGTTGCTTGATTCCCTCGACACCGCCGTCGTCGTCGTCGAAGGCGTCGTTCCGGCCGGCGCGCCGGCGGGAACGACCTTCGACGTGCGCGTCTACGCCTCGCCGGGAACGAGCACGACGAGCCTCGAAGGCGGACGTCTCTACACGTGCGATCTGCGGCCTGGCCAGCTCACCACGACCAGCCGCCAGCCGTCCATCGTGGCGAGCGCCAACGGACCGGTCTTCGTGAATCCGTTCGTCGAGCCGACGCGCGGCGGGCGCACCACCGGGACGGTCACGGCGCTGTCGGGGCGCATCCTCGACGGCGGCAAGGTGACGCGGAACATGCCGCTGAAGATCCGCCTCTACACGCCAAGCCACAACCGCGCCGCGACGCTCCAGGCGTCGATCAACTCCAACTTCCCGCGCGAGCCGGGCCAGCTCGATCAGACCGCGCATGGCGAGAGCGACTCGGCGGTGAACATCGTCATCCCCCGCTCGTACCAGGGCCACACCCGCGAGTTCATCGAGCTCATGCGGCACACGACGCTCTCCCTGGACGCGCCCGAGCAGATTGCGCTTCAGGTGCGCCGGGCGCTGCTGGCGAATCCCGTCTCCGACAACGCCGCCGCATGGCGCTGGCAGGCGCTCGGCGTGCGCGCCCTGCCGATGATCCAGGATCTCTACGCGTATCCGGAGGATCGACCGCGCATGGCGGCGCTGCGGGCCGGCGCCGGACTCAACGACGCGCTCGTCGCCGGTCCGCTGGTCGAGATGGCGCGATCGGGCAACCCCGCGAACCGGCTGCTCGCCATCGAGCTGCTCGGCGAGATGGGCATCAATCCGCTCATCGACAAGGGTCTCCGCGACCTGATGCAGGACGACGACGTCGATGTCCGCGTGGCGGCGTTCGTCGCGCTCGCCAAGCGCCGCGACCCCTCGGTGAACATGATGCCGCAGGGGAAGAAGTTCGAGCTCTGGACCGGTCCGTCGAAGGTTCCTTCCGTCTACATCTCGCAATCCGGCACGCCGCGCATCGCCGTCGCCAGCGACACCGAGGTCCTGCTGGAGACGCCGATCACCCTCCAGATCTGGGACAACCGGCTCATGATCAAGGGCGACGTCGGGGACGAGCAGATCGAGGTCTTCTACCGGCCGCCCGACAGCAACGACCGCGTGATCGCCGATGCGCCGACGAAGCTTGTCGACTTCATCCACTTCCTCGCCCACAAGGCGACCGTCGACCAGCCCAAGCCGGGACTCGACCTCTCGTACGGCGAGGTGGTCGGCGTGCTGCACGAACTCTGGAAGGCCAAGATCATCCGCGTCGACTTCAAGACCGAACAGGATCGCCTGCTCGCCGCGATCCTCGATCTCGACAAGGGCCAGGACGACGCCGATCGGCCCGAGTTCAGCGATCCCGACTTCGACTTCCTGCACGAGGATGGAATGGCGCCCGGCGAGGAGACGGATGGATCGCAGCTCGAGCCGCTCGACGGTTCGACAAAGCCCGATCAGCCCAACCTGACGCCGGGATCCGGCACGGTTCCGCGCGGCGACGATCCAAAGGGTGGTATAGTTCCCCGCTGATCGCCCCCACGGACGGGGGTGCCACGGACCGCTCCGTCCTAGCCGGATTGGGGCGGGCCTCACGACTGACGGGCAGCCAGGAGGTCGCCGCCCATGCGTCTGGACAAAGTCACGCTCGCCGGCTTCAAGAGCTTCGCCGACCCCACCGAGTTCAGGTTCGACGATCCGATCATCGGGATCGTCGGGCCCAACGGTTGCGGCAAGAGCAACGTCGTCGATGGAATCAAGTGGGTGCTCGGCGAGCGCAGCGCGAAGAGCCTGCGCGGCGGCGCGATGCTCGACGTCATCTTCGCGGGAAGCGCGACGCGCAAGCCGCTCGGCCAGGCGGCGGTGACGCTGACCTTCGACAATCCGCTGGTGCGCGATGCGTCCGATCCCGCGAGGCGACGCGAGCTCGCCATCGACGCCGACCAGGTGGATGTGACGCGCCGCCTCTACACCGACGGGCGCAGCGAGTACCTGCTCAACGGACACAAGGTCCGGCTCAAGGACGTGAAGGACCTCTTCGTCGACACCGGTGTCGGCGCCGACGCGTACTGCATCATCGAACAAGGCAAGGTCGACGCGCTGCTGCGCGCCCGGCCGCTCGAGCGACGGGAGATCCTCGAGGAGGCCGCGGGCATCGCCGGCTTCAAGTCGCGCAAGCTCGAAGCGTCGCGCCGCCTCGAACAAGCCGAGTCGAGCCTCGCGGTCGTGCGCGAGCAGCTCTCCAACACCGAGCGACGGCTGCGCATCGTGAAGGGCCAGGCGGAGAAGGCGCGTCGCTTCAGGGAGCTCGATGTCCGCCGCCGCCGCGTGCGCACCGACCTGGCCCTGGAGTCCTTCCTCGAGCTGAGCGAGTCGCTGGCCTCGCTCGGCGCCCGCCTCGTCGACGCCGAGGAGCGCCGCGCCGCGGCGCTCGCCGCCGTGGAGGCGATCGAGGACTCGCGGCAGAAGGCCGAGATCGCGCGCCACGCGATCGTGCAGGAGCAGCGCGAGCTCGAGCAGCGCCGCCAGGAGTCCGCGGCCTCGAAGCGCCACGGGGAGCAGTTGCGCGACCTCAACGCCCGCAACCTGGCGGAGGCCGAGGCGCACCTCGCCGAGGAGCGCGGGCGCTTCGAGCAGATGGAGCGCGACCTCGCCACGTTGCGCGAGGCCCTGGCCGATGCGGAATCCCGCCTCGCCGCCCAGCAGGACGCCGCGACGGAGGCGGAAGCGGCCGCGCAGGCCGCGGCCCGCGAGCGCGCCGACTGCGATCGCCAGGCGATCGAGGCGCAGCACCTGGGCGACCGCAGGCGCGAGAGCGTCATCTCGATCGAGCGGCAGCGGGCCCAGGCCGCGGCCCGCGCGGCGGCGCTCGACGAGCGCACGGCGGCGCTTCGCGACGCGGCCGAGCGGCTCGATCGCAAGGTCTCGCCCCTGCGCGAGGCGATCGACGCGGCGCGCTGCGAACGGCTGCGCGCGATCGTCGCCGAGCAGGTGGAGACCGATGCGTCATCGCGTCTCGAAGCCGACATGGACGCGCACGCGACCGCGGCGAGCCGGGCGGGCGACCTCCATGGCCGGCTCCTCGCGGATCTCACCGAGCGACGGCAGTCGCTTGCGGCGCAGGGCTCGCGGCTGCGGCTGCTCGAGGAGATGCGAAACGCCGGCGAGGGCCTCGCCGAGCCCGTGCGGGCGATCATGGCCGCGCGCGATCGCTTCCCCGGGGTGCGCGGACTTCTCGCCGACTTCGTTCGCACGTCGCGAGCGGACGCCGCCGTGGCGGAAGCGGCCCTCGGCCTGCACCTGGAACTTCTCCTGGTGGATCGCCTCGACGACCTGCGAGCGCTCGAACCATCGCTTCGCGCCCTGCCTGGCCGCGTCACGATGGCCCCCCTCGTTCCGCTGGCCGAGGACGGCTCGCCCGCAGAGCGCGGGCGCGGCGAAGGCGACCCGATCGTTTCGTCCAGCCACCTCGGCTCCAATCCACCGTCCAACGAAGCGCCGTTGCCGGGGGGGGTCGTCCCCCTGCTCTCCATCATCGATGTCGCGCCTGTGGCGATGGCCCTGGTCCGGCGCCTGCTCGCGCGCACCTACGTCGTCGAATCGCTCGACGCCGCCCTGCTGCTTGGCGCCGGGCCGCTGCGCGGATGCCGGTTCGTGACGCGGCGCGGCGACGTGCTCGAGCCGGATGGACGGACGAGCTTCGCCGGCAGCGTTTCGCGTGGCGGCCGCGCCGGCGCCGGCTGGCTCGACCGGGCCGCGGAGATGGACGAGCTCCGCGAGGCGATCGCGCTCGACGAGGCGGAGATCGCGTCCCTCGACCACGACGCGGCACAGCTCGCCGCCGAGAGCGACGAGAGCCGCCGGCGGCAGCGCGACGCGGCCGAGTCGCTCCAGGCCAGCCGGCGACGGCTCGTCGAGAGCGCCTACGCGAGGCAGCGCGCCGAGGCCGAGATCTCTCGGCTCGAAGTCGATCTCGGACGCATCGGCGAGGAGCGGGACGAACTGCATCAGCAGGCGACGAGTGTCGACGGCGAGCGGTCGACCCTGCTGGAGCGGGTCGAATCCCTCGCCCGGCTGCTCGCCGATCAGGTCGCGGAGGCGCAGGCAAGCCGGACCGAGCACGAACGGCTCCGCGGGCTCGCCGCGGCGGCCGCCGAACGGCACGCGCAGGCGCGCATCGGGGCGTCTCAGGCGTCGGAGCAGCTCGAGGCGATCCGTCGCGAGAAGCGACAGCTCGGACATCGCATCGAGGAATCGTCGCGACAGCGCGAACAGGCCCAGCAGCAGTTTGCGCGGCGCGACGAGCAGCTCGCCCGCACCCGCGCATCCATCGCCGATGCGGAGGCGGCGATCGCGTCGGCGGACGCGGCGCTCGCCGGGCTGGTCGACGGCTTCGCGGCGTGCGCGGCGAGGCTCGCCGACGCCGACGTGGACGTGCAGCGCGAGTACTCGGCGCTCACGGAGTCGCGTCAACGGCTCACCGCCGTCGATCGCGAGGCCTCGGCGCTCGAGCTGGAACGGCGCGAGCTGGAGGTGCGCCGCGAGGGACACGTCGAGCGGACCCTCGCGGAACTCGAGCTGGACATCGCGACGGCGTACGTCGCGCATCGTTCGATGCGCGAGGAGCCAGGATTCGTGCCGCTGGACAAGACCCTCGCGGCCGCCGAGGCCGAGGAACTGCGGGAGGCCATCCGTCGGCTCGGCAACGTGAACCTCGACGCGATCGACGAGGAAGCGCAGCTGGAACTGCGCAACGAGGATCTCGTCAGGCAGGTCGCGGACATCGACGCCGCGAAGACGCAGCTCATGCAGCTCATCGCCGAGCTCGATGGGCTCTGCCGGACGCGCTTCGGCGAGACGTTCGCCGCCGTGCGCGAGCACTTCGCGGGTCCGCAGGGAACGTTCCGGCAGCTCTTTGGCGGCGGCAGCGCCGACCTCTTCATGATGGCCGACGAGAGCGGGCAGCTGGACATCCTCGAGGCGGGCGTGGAAATCACGGCACGCCCTCCGGGCAAGATGCCGCGGGTCAACGAACAGCTCTCGGGCGGCGAGAAGACGATGACCGCCGTGGCGCTGCTGCTGGCGATCTTCATGAGCAAGCCATCGCCGTTCTGCATCCTCGACGAGGTGGACGCCGCGCTCGACGAGGCGAACGTGGAACGATTCTGCAACTGCCTGCGTCCGTTCCTCGACAAGAGCCACTTCATCATCATCACCCACCACAAGCGCACGATGCAGGCGTGCGACCGCCTCTACGGCGTGACGATGCAGGAACGTGGCGTCAGCAAGCGCGTCGCGGTGCAGTTCGAGCAGGTGCACGCGGGTGGACGCATCAGCGACGAGGCGGTCCTCGCGGCCGAGCTGGCCGAGGATGCCGAGCGGTCGCACGCCGGCGCGAACCCGGGTGACCCCGCCGAACACGCGGGGGAACCCCGCGTGGATCACGTCGACGGCCGGCGGAACGGACGAATCGTCGGCGGCGCGCCGATCGGATCGTTGGATGCTCCATCCCCCGCCACGCCAGCTCCGACGCGCCCCGCGCGCAAGCGCCGCGCACCGAAGGCGTCGCCGCCATCGCTCGCCGCGGAGGGTGCGCCTGCGAACGATGGCGCCTCCCCGGCGGACGACCGCGTCCGATCGCCGGAAGTCCACGACGCGCCGTCGCCCGAAGCGGCCGTCGCAACACCCCCGGCGACCGCGCCGGAGCCGTCCCCCGCTTCGCCCCTTCGACGAGCGCTCGAGCTGGCGTTGGAGGGCGGAGAGGGACGCTGACCGGACCGATCCCGGGGCGGGCGAGCGATCGCTTCCCGACCGAACGCAATGCAGCAGTTCCTCGAGCTCTTCACCAACCTCCCGCAGTTCCTGGATGGCTTCATCGCCGATCACGGGCCGTGGGTCTATGCGCTGCTCTTCCTGATCGTCTTTGCCGAGACCGGCCTGGTGGTCGCGCCCTTCCTGCCGGGCGACTCGCTCCTCTTCACGGCCGGCGCGATCGCGGCGCGGAATCCGCAGCACATGAACGTCTGGCTGGTGGCTGCGATGCTCGTGGTCGCCGGCGTCCTCGGCGATGCGGTCAACTACCACATCGGCAGATGGATCGGGCCCCGGGTCTTCCGCTACGACCCCGGCGCGGGCGCCGCGCCGACGATGCTCGAACGTGTGCTCAACCGCCGGCACCTCGATCGAGCGCACGGCTTCTACGAGCGCTACGGCGGCAAGGCGGTCGTTCTCGGCCGCTTCATTCCGATCGTGCGCACCTTCGTTCCGTTCGTGGCCGGCGCTGGCGCCATGCGCTATCGCACGTTCGTCCTCTACAACGTCGCGGGCGCCATCGCCTGGGTTGGCGTCTGCGTCGGGGCCGGCTTCCTCTTCGGCAACATTCCCTTTGTGACCAGGCACTTCGAGGCGGTGATCGTCGGAATCATCGTCGTCTCGGTCCTGCCGATGGTCGTCGAGGTCGTGCTGGCGAAACGACGGGCGGCGACGGCGTCCAGCGGTCCGCCGCCGCGGCGCGGATGATCCCGGTCCGCGGCCCCCGGGCGATCGGCTCCCCCGAGGCCCTCTCCGCGGCGCGTGCGGCGAGCGCCTGATGCGAATTCCAGTAGACCTCCACGCGTTCGACCCCCTGCCCACAGCGGCGTCTCACGGCGGAATTGGGTTGGGCGGGGCGAGAGAATCAACTGGGACGCCTCTCACCGGAACACGTCGCGGAAGAGCGTGAGGCTCCTCGGGACATCGACGTTGGGATCGCCCTTGCCTTCGTACTCGAGCGAGATCCATCCGCGGTATCCGGCGCTGCGCAGGATGGATGCGACGCGCGGGTAGTCGATGTCGAGCGTGTACCACTCGCCGCCGCCGTAGTAGGTCTTCGCCTGCACGAGGACGGCCTGCGGCGCCATCGCCTCCATCTGCGGATAGAGGTTCTCGAGGAAGTTGCCGGTGTCGAGCGTGATGCGCAGCCACGGGCTCCTCACCGCGTTCACGATGCGCAGCACGCCCGCCGCGGTCCGCCCGAGGCCCCAGTGGTTCTCCAGTCCCATGCAGACGCCGCACTCCTGCGCCTTCGGGATCAGCTTCTCGATCGAGTCGATGCACCACTTGAAGCCTTCGTCCTCGGTGCAGCCGTCGAGGATCGGCTCGATGCCCTTGTTGGCCATCAGGTCGTCGAAGCTCTTGATCGTGCCCCAGCGTCCGGTGTTGAGCCGCATCGTGGGGATCCCCATTCGGTACGCCAGCTCGATGCAGCGCAGCGTGTGGTCGATGTTCTTCCGGCGGACCTCGGCGTCGGGCGAGACGAATCCCTGATGGATCGAGAAGCCCATGAGGGCCACGCCGTTCACGAATGCGCGGTGCTTGAGCTGCTGGAGGAACGCATCGTCCTCGGTGGGCATCATCTGGTGGAGGATCTCGACGCCGTCGAAGCCCATCGCCGCGGCGCGGTCGATGATCTCGAGCAGGTCCGGCGGATCGCCATGGAAGTGCCAGAACGAGTACGTGGAGACACCGATGCGCAGCGGTCGGGGCGCGGCGGCGGCGGGCGGCGCTGGCGGAGCGCCCGGCGACGACGGCCCCTTCGACGCGGCGAATGCCATCGACGGCGCCGCGCACGCGCCGGCGGCGAGCGTCGCGGCGCGCAGGAACTCCCGGCGCGTGGCGGATGGGGACGGGTCGGCGTGCTGGGTCGGGCGCTGCGTCATGGTCGGCTCGCGGTTTCGTGGTGGAATGGGTGCGATCCAGCGTGAAGGATAACGACCCGATGCCCGGCGTCCCCATCGATTGCGTCATCTTCGGCGGCGGCGTCGCGGGCGTGTGGATCCTCGACGCCATCGCGCGAAGCGGCCGGTCGGTGCTGCTGCTCGAGTCGGACGAACTCGGCGCCGGCCAGACCGTCTGCGCCCAGGGCATCATTCATGGTGGCTTCAAGTACACGCTTCGGGGGCTGCTCACGCCGTCGGCCGCGGCGATCGCCGAGATGCCGCAGCGCTGGCGGCGCTCGCTCGACGGCGCCGCCGAGCCCTCGCTGGTGGGCGTGCGCGTGCGCGCCGCGTCGTGCGTGCTCTGGCAGACCCGATCGCTCTCCTCCGCCATCGGCATGATCGGCGCTCGCGCCGGGCTGCGCGTCACGCCGACGGCGCTTGCCGCCGAATCGCGTCCCGCGCCGCTGCGCGACGCGCCGGGGACGGTGGCGCGGCTCGACGAGCAGGTGATCGATCCTGCATCGATGCTCGACGTGCTCTCCAGCCGATGGCGCACGAGGATCGTGCGCATCGACGCCCGGCACGGCCTCGAGATCCGGACGGAGGAGAGCACCGCGGGCCGTGCCCGCGCCGCGGCATCGGGGCCCCGCTCCGGCCCGGTCCGTTGCGTGTCGCTGTTGCAGCCGGAGACGGGCGACGTGCTCGACCTGGCGCCGGAGCTGGTCGTCCTCGCGGCTGGCGTCGGCAACGAGCGGCTGCGCGAGGCGTGCGGGCTCGACGCCGCGGTCGCGCAGCGCCGGCCGTTGCACATGACGATGGCCCGCGGCACCTTGCCGGAACTCAACGGCCACTGCGTCGACGGAGCGAGGACGCGCGTCACGATCACCAGCTCCGTCGACAGCGAGCGCCGCGTCGTCTGGCAGATCGGCGGTCAGATCGCCGAAGACGGTGTCGAGCTCGACGAACCGGGCCTGATCTCCCGCGCCGTCGAGGAGCTCTCGGCGGTGCTCCCCGGAACGAGCCTCGACGGCGTCGCGTGGTCGACGTATCGCGTCGACCGGGCGGAGCGACGCGTCGCCGGCCGCTCGGGGCACCTGGTCGCGCCGATGCGGCCCGACGATGTCCAGCTCCTGCGCGACGGCAACGTCGCGACCGTCTGGCCGACCAAGCTCGCCCTCGCACCGCGCCTGGCCGACATGACGCTCGCCTCCGCACCACCGGCGAGCCACGCCTTCGACCTGGAGCGCGTGGCGGGGTGGCCGCGGCCGCTGGTGGCGCTTCCGCCGTGGGAATGGCCGCGACGGTGGAGAAGCGCGTGACGCGCCACGCCCCGGACCAAGGTTCCCCCGCCCCGCTGCCGCGACGACGGCTCGGGCGCACGAGCGTGCTGGTGCCTCCGATCGGCTTCGGCGCCTTCAAGATCGGTCGGTCGCATGGCGCGAAGTACCCGACGTCCTACGCCATCCCCGATGAAGCGACCGCGGCGGCGATGCTCAACGGCGTGCTCGATCTCGGGGCAGCGCTCATCGACACCGCGCCGGCGTACGGATCGAGCGAGGAGCGGATCGGCCACCACCTCGCCGCCCGGCGCCACGAGTTCACGCTGGTGACGAAGGTCGGCGAGACGCTCGAGGAGACCTCGCCCGGATGCTTCGAGTCGCGCCACGACTTCACGCCGGACGCGGTGCGACGGAGCGCCGAGGCGAGCGTCGAACGACTGGGCGGACCGGTGGACGTGCTGCTCGTGCACGCCGATTCCCGCGATGCGGCGCTCGCTCGCGACCTGGCGCTCATCGCCGCCATGGAACGGCTGCGCGCCGACGGGCTTGCAGGCGCCATCGGATTCTCCGGGAAGTCCGCGGAAGGCGACAGGGCGGCGCTTCCCTGGGCCGACGCCGTGATGGTCGAGTATCACATCGAAGACCGTTCGGGCGAAGCACTCATGGAAGAGGCCTCGCGGCGGGGCGTCGGCGTGCTGGTGAAGAAGGCGCTCGCGTCGGGACACCTTCCGGCGAGCGACGCCATCGCGTTCGTGCTGGCGAATCGGTGCGTCGACTGCGTGATCGTCGGCGGCCTGGACCTGGGTCGTTTCGCGGCGAACGTCGCGGTGGCGCGGGCCGTGCGCGGAGCCGGAACCTAGCGACGCGTCGATCGCTCCGGAGCGATCCAAGCAACGACCGAGGCGCTGCCTCGCGTCCAACCGGAGTGCGAACACTTCTCACTTCCCGCGCCGGCAACATCAGCGTCGTGCGGGCGGGGGAATGCGAAGCTTCATGCCAACCTTGAGCGCGGTCGGATCGTTGCCGATGACGCCCTTGTTGGCGTCGTAGATCGTTCGCCACGACTCGCCGTCGCCGTAGAGCGAACGGGCCAGCGCATAGAGCGTCTCGCCGGATTGCACGACATGCGTCGTCTCGACGTCGTTCGCCACCGGCCCGGCAGGTGCCTCGCGTCTCGCATCCTTCGGTGGAAGTCGCAGCTTCTGGCCGATCCTGAGCTTGCTCGGATCGGTCACCTGTGGGTTCGCGGCCAGGATCAGGTCCCACTTCGTGCCATCGCCGAACCACTTCTCGGCGATCGCGATGAAGGTGTCCCCCTCCTCGACCGAGTACTCGCTGGTCCGCGCCGCGACGGCGGGTGCCGCCGCGAGTGGCGGCGCGGTCGATGGCCTTGGCGCGGAAGCCGGCGCGGAGGTCCCCGCAGGGTTGCCCGGGCTGGGAGTGCCGCCACTCGTCGTGGGATTCGGTGAGGGGGACGCCGGCACGTGGGCTGTCTCGACCGGGACGAATCCAGCCGGTGGGCGTTCGACCGACGGCGCCGGACCGCTGTGCGGCACCCGGATGAACCCGGGTGGGATCCTGATCTCGTCGCCCTTTCCGCCAGCGTCGGGGGCCCAGGAGGGAAGCCGCGGCGCAGTGCCGGAGCCGGCACCAAGCCCGGCCGCTCCATCCGTCGCGTGGGCACCGCTCGCGCTCGGCACGGCTGACGAGACGACCGCAGGCTCGCCGCCGTTTCGGGAGCCCCCGCCGGCGCCGCTTCCGGGTGTGCTGCCGACTGGCCTGGGCACGCCCGCGCCCGAATCAGCCGGCGATCCACTGGACGGCTTCGAGTTGCCCGCAAGCTTGTCCTTCGGTGCGCCTGCGGTCGATCCCGACTTGTTCGTCGGCGCGCCGGCCGCGGAGGTCGGCCCGGGCTGGTTGACGGCGCCGCCGCTCGTTCCCGGCGCGCCTCCCTTCGGCGCCACGACGATCCAGTAGATGCCCGTGCCGATGACGAGCATCACCAAGAGCACGAGCGCGATGCGTGTTCCCTTCGCCATGGGAGTCCATTCGTCCTTGGAGAGAGTGCGTCGTCCACGTCCGAGTTCGATCCTCGCGCGTCGTCGTGCGCGGTCCGGGGGGGCACCGCGATCATCGACGATCGATGCAACGCGCGAAGGTCCGTCGCGTTCGCATCAGGTCGCCGCCGGAAGCGCCGCCGCCGCGGCGCCGCTCGCGGCGCGACGGCGGGCGTCGGCGGGTTCCGGCGGGGCGTCGCCTGTCCACACCAGCGGTGCGGCGATCGCAACCGAGCTGTACGTTCCGGTGATCAGGCCGACGAGCAGGACGAACGCGAACGGCCGGATGCCCGTTCCCCCCTGGATGTAGAGGATGAGGATGGCCAGCAGCGTGGTGCTCATCGTCAGGAACGTCCGGCTCATCGTCTGGTTGATCGAGTTGTTGATCACGATGGAGCTCGCGAGGGGCAGCTTGCCGCGATTCTCGCGGATGCGATCCATGATCACGATCGTGTCGTTGAGCGAATAGCCGATGAGGGTCAGGATCGCCGCCACGACGTTCAGGTCGATGCGGAAGGGCTCCAGGAGGAGCGCCCGGCCGATCGCGGTCGGGGCGATGTAGTGCGCCAAGGCGATGCCGGCGAGCGCGACGATCACGTCGTGTGCCGTCGCGGTCATCGCCGCGATCGAGTAGCGGAGCGAGTTGAAGCGGAACCAGACATACGCCACGATGCCGATCACGCTCAGCGCGATGGCGACGAGCGCCTGCGCGGAGAGCGTGCGCGCGACCGCCGACGAGAAGCTGCTCACCTGGTCGAGGGAACTCGCCTGTCGCATCGCCTGCGAGACGAGCTTCCACTCCGGCCCCGCCAGGCGCTCGTCCCAGACGTTGATGTCGACCTTCCGGGCGTCGAGCTCGGGATCGCGCACCAGCACCGCCAGCGACTTGTATCCGCGCGAGGGATCGCCGGGATCCGCGAGCTCCAGGCCGACCACGCGCGTCGAGCGGGCCGCGGTGGCGGCGAACGCCGGCTGTCCCCTCGTGCGCTGGATGCGGTGCAGCGCCGCCTCGTCCGTGACCGGCGGGTTGATCTCGTCGATCACGATCGCGACGCCGCCGGCGAAGGTGCCGACCGGATCGGTGTATTTCGGTCGATCGATGCTGTCTCCGAGCCGATCGTGCGTGAGCGCGAAGGTGTGCTTGGCATGGTCGCGGTCGTTCATTCCCGCGAACGCAAGCTCGGGAATCGCGTCCACGATGCCGCGGAACTTCTCGACGACCGCGTTCTGGATCTGCGCGGCGACATCCTCCTCGTCGCCGATCGTCTTGGGGTTCGCGACCTTGATCTGGAACGTCGTTCCCCTGAAGTCCTCGGTCGTCTCGCCGACGGTGAGCACGGTGGCCGACGCCAGCTCGCCCAGCGCGGGATTGGCGGCGTTGTTCTCGCCGATCTCGTGCACCTGCCGCTCCAGCTCGGCCCGCGACTCGAGGAGGCGCCCGCTCACCGGGTCCGCGGCCTCGCCCGGTCGCGCGGCGCGGGTGCTCATCGTGAGCGCCACGCCGCCGCGGAACTCGGTGTCGAGCAGTTCCTTGCCGCTCCACCAGACCAGCAGCATGCCCGAGACGCAGACGATCGTGCTGAACGTGAAGAAGACCTTGCGCCGGGACATCCAGTCGACGTGCGGCTCGAGGAGCTTGTGCGTCTCGGGGAAGACCGTCGCGAGCATCGGAAGCTTCTTGAACTTGAAGACATCCGTGTAGATCACGAAGATCACGCGCGTGATCACGAGCGACACGAAGAGCGTCGCCAGGACGCCGATGATCATCGTCGTCCCGAAGCCCTTGACCTCGGCGGTGGCGACCTTCACGAGGACGACGCAGACGATCAGGAGCGAGATCTGGCCGTCCACGATCGTGTTGAACGCCCGCTTGAAGGCGATGCGGACCGCGGTGCGGAGGTCCTCGCCGTTGTTGATCAGCTCCTCGCGGATGCGTTCGTAGATCAGCACGTTGCAGTCGACCGTCATGGCGACCGTCAGCGCGACGCCGGCCAGCCCCGGAAGCGTGAAGGTGCTGTCCATCATCGCCATCACGCCGAAGACGATGATGCCCATGCATGCGATGGAGATGTTCGCGATGATGCCCGCGACGAAGTAGTACAGCAGCATGTAGATGCCGACGACGATCACCGAGATCAGGCACGCCTGGAGTCCGCGCCGCAGGTTGTCGCCGCCGATGCTCGGGCCGAGGATGCTGGTCGAGATCGGCTCGGGGCTCAGCCGGGCCTCGAGCGCGCCGGCCGCGAGCACCCGCACCAAATACGAGAGCTCAGCGTCGCTGAACTGTCCCTCGATGATTCCCGAGCCGTTGATCTGGCTGTTCAGGTTCGGGGCCGAGTAGACCTGGCCGTCGAGCACGATCGCCATCGGCTGCTGGACGTGCGGGCCGGTGAGCCGGCCCATGCGCGAGCCGCCGCCCTGGTCGAGCGAGAACGAGACGGCGGGCCGCCCCATGCTGTCGACCGTTCGGCCGACCCGCTCCATCGTCCACGTCTCCCCCTCGATGTGCGTCATGCTCTTGCTTGGCGCCGTGTAGAGCAGCAGGAAGATGTCGCCGTCGTATTTCGCCGCGACGAGGTTCCTGCCCGAGAAGTAGGCGACGGGGTCGTTCTCCAGCATCACCCGCTGCGCCGGCGAGTTGTACCACTGCTTCAGGTCGTTGATCTTGAACCAGCCCGTGGTGGCCGATTCGGAGGCGCCGGGACCAGACTCGGCGAGCTGCTTGCGAAGCTGCTCGACGTTCACGCCCTCCGCCTGGCTTCCGCGCACCGCGATGTGGAACTCGAGCACGCCCGCGCCGCGGAGCAGGCGCCGCAGATCCTCGGGATCGTCGAGCGTGGTCCGCTTCGCGGTGTAGGCGTCGTTCGCCGCGACGAGGAGGTCGATGCGGTCGGCGAGATAGGGAAACTGCGCCTTGATCGCCGCCAGCTCCTGGGCCCGCGGGCTGGGATCCATCTTGGGCTTGCCGCTCTCGTCGACGACCTCCTTGCCTGCGGAGTCCACGGCGCGCGTGGGAACGTTCGACAGGCCGAGAGCCCGGATGAGCCGCGGCTGGTCGATGCTCATCGCGAGCAGCTCGCCGCGCAGCCGCTCCTCGGAGATCTCCGTGTCGGCGATCTTCGCCTCGAGCGCCCGCACCGCGGCGGGGTCCGCGGTGGCCGGGTCCATCGCCGCCAGCTCGGCGCGCATGCGCTTCGCGCCGTCGTACGCCTCCTGGATCGCCTTGGCCTTCGCGGCCAACTCGCCCGTGCTGCCGAACCGGGTCGCGGCGGTGCCGCTGCGCAGGGCCTCCTCGAGCTCGGCGCCGGAGATCTGCGCATCGCGCAGGAGCTGATCGAGCTGGTCGCGGAACGCCGTCTGAAGCGCGCGGACCTCGGGGCTCGGCAGCGGCATGACCACCTCGATGCGGTCGGCGCCCTGCGGCTGGATGGCGATGTCGAGCACGCCCGTCGGATTGACGCGGTCCTTGAGCACCTCGATGACCTGGCGAATCGTCTGTTGCCGGTCGGCGCCTTCGGGCACCGTCACCCGGTACACCATGCTGACGCCACCGCGCAGGTCCTTGCCGAGGCGCAATCGCTCCTTGGGCGGATAGATGTACCAGAGGCACAGCGCGAGGATGGCGACGATGAGGACGATCTTCGTGACGAGATGACGCATCGAGAACGCTCGGAGGAGGTCGGGCGGCTGCCCAGGGAAAACGGTGATCCCGGCAACGACCCGGCGGAATCGGGAGTGATCGGACGGAAAATCGGCCGAGGGATCGGAGGGTGACCGGTGGCGGGTGCGAGGGTCGCCGTCGCGTCGACCTCACCCCTCGGCGGGGCCTTCCTTGAGGATGGACTGCACGGAACTGCGCGCGAAGGTCATGCGCACGTTCGAGGACTCGTCGACCTTGAGCACCACCACGTCGGGCTTCACCTCGACGACCGAACCGATGATGCCGCCGATGGTCTGCACGCGGTCGTGCCGCTTGATGGCGCTGAGCAGCGAGTCGCGGCGCTTCCGCTCCTTGCGGCTGGCCATGAACGAGAAGAAGACCATGCCCACGACGATGGCCAGCGTGATGTAGATGAAGGTCGAGTCCGGCGCGGGGGCGACGGGCTGCTTGCCGCCCTCGGCGATGCCGGGCGCGATCGTTCCGGCGCCCGGCGCGGGGCCGGTCGACGGTCTGGTGGACAACGGCGGCGCGTTGGCCAGCGTCGCCATCATGGGGTGGGGAGAGATGGTCATGGAGGATTCGGCGAGCGCTCGGCGCCCGTCCGGAGCACCGGCCAGTCGCGTTCGAGCAAAGACCATGTATCTTGGCGGATGGCCCGGCGAATGTCCAGCAGCAGACGCTGGAAGTGGCGGATGTTGTGGATGCTGACGAGCGTCGGGCCCAACATCTCGTCGGCCATGAAGAGGTGCCTGAGATAGGCCCGGCTGAAGCCGCCGCCGGCCGGAGCGGTGTCGGGCTCGCCGCGCCGCTCGGGCGCAGGCCAGCCGGTCTCGGAACCCGGTCCGCGGCACGTGGCGCAGTCGCACGCGGTGTCGATGGGTCCGGGATCGAGTCGGTGCTTCGCGTTTCGCAGCCGGATCGGCCCCGTCCGCGTGAACGCCAGGGCGTTGCGTCCGTTTCGCGTTGGAAGGACGCAGTCGAACATGTCGACGCCCGCGGCGACCGCGGCGACGATGTCGCGCTCGTACCCGACCCCCATGAGATATCGCGGCTTGTCGTCGGGAAGCAGCGGCGCCGTGAACTCGACCACCCGTCGGATCTCTCCGGTCCCCTCTCCCACCGCCACTCCACCGATGGCGTAGCCGGGCAGGTCGATGGCGCAGATCGCGGTGGCCGAGGCGCGGCGCAGATCGAGATCGGTTCCACCCTGCACGATCCCGAAGAGCGCCTGTTCGTCGCGCCGCATATGCCGACGCGCTGCCGCAGCGCCAGCGCGTTGCCGCCTGTGCGCTCCCGCGCAGGCGGGCGCGTGGTCCCCGAGCCGCCCGGCGATGGCCGCGCCCGGGCAAGGATCGACGGCGGGCAGTCGTCGAAGGCCATGATGATGTCCGCGCCGATGGCGTTCTGGATCTCGATCGATCGCTCCGGCGTGAGTTGGATGCGGGAGCTTGTCGACGAACGAGCGGAAGGTCACCTCCTCGGAGATCGACGCGGCGTCGGAGCCTCGCCGCGCCGGACATCGACCACGCCCTCGTAGCCCTCGAGAAGTCAGGATCGGCCCGTCCTGCGCCGCATGAACCGGTGCGTTCCACCCAGTGCGGCGACAACATCGGGCCTCATGCAGGAGCAGGTGGTAGGCGTTGTTGAGGATGATCTGCGAACCCGTGCCCCGCACCTGCCCCGGCGCGAGGCCCTTCATCGCCGCCGCCGTCGCCACCGGCATGAACGCGGGCGTGTCGAACGAACCGTGTGGCGTCGTCACGCGCCCGAGCCGCGCGGCGCCGGTCGACGAGCGGGCGAGGATCTCGAAGCGAATGGCTCACCGGTGCACCAACCTGCGCCGAGGATCGAGCGGCACCGAGCTCCGGCGGGCCGCGCTGGCCGTCGGTCACTCATAGCCAAGCTCGGCCAGGTCGTCCTCGTCGAGCCCGAAGTGATGGCCGATCTCGTGCAGCACGGTGATGCGGATCTCGCGCCGCACCGCCTCCTCGCCGCCGAGCTCGGTGCCGTCCTCGTCGATCCATGGCTCCCAGCCGCCGGCCTCGTCGACGATCCCCTCTCGGAACAGGTGCATCGTCTCGGGAAGGTCGAAGCCCTGGGTCACCGAGCGGATGCGCAGGGCGTTCCCTGGTGCAGCCCGGGGCATTGAGCGTGTCGTCGTCCGGCTCGAGACCGGCTTCCCGGAGCAGCGTCCGCGAAGGACGATCGTCCACCAGCAGCGCCTCTTCGAGCAGGGCGTGCTCGGCGGCAGCGAGGCCATGACCTCGTCCAGAGCCGATCGGAGCGCTCGCGCTCGCGCGAGGCCGCGTGCCGCCGCGCCCTTCGTTCACCCCGCGCCGCATGCGCCTCGTCGCGCGCTGGTGCGCGGTGCCCATCGCGGCCGCAGCCGCCGTCGCGGGCGACGGCACGACCGCGCGACCAGCCCGAGATGTTGCGGCATCCCTGCCGCAACCTACCGCTCGAGTCCACGAACCACTCATGGGGAACGAGGATCGACGAAGAGCGACGTTCCCATCGCGATCGCCGAGCGCCGGCGATGAGCCGGCCGCGTCCTGGCCGTGCTCATGACGCCGCCGAGTCCGACGATCGGAATGCCGGCGCCGCGCGCCGCCGCGGTAGACGTCGTGCACCATGCGCACCGCGATCGGATGCACCGCCGGGCCGCTCAGCCCTCCGCGCACGTTGCTCAGCCGCGGCTTCCTCGAATGCACGTCGATGGCCATCGCGGTGATGGTGTTGATGAGCGACAGGCCGTCCGCGCCGCCTTCGATGGCGGCGTCGGCCATGGCGACGATGTCGCCTACGTTGGGCGAGAGCTTCACCAGCATCTTCGCCCGGCCGAGCACCGGTCGCACCTCGGTCAGCAGCCCCAGCAGCGCCGCGGGATCCTCACCAAACATGAGCCCGTCGGCGGTGTTGGGGCACGAGACGTTGAGCTCGACCATCGCGAGGCGCGGCTGACGGTCGAACGCGGCGGCGATGGCGACGTAGTCGTCGACGCTGTTGCCCGCGATCGACCCGATCAGGATCGTGTCGAGCCGATCGGCGGCGGAGAGCTTCTCCGCGATGAACCGTTCCAGGCCGACGTTGGCAAGCCCGATCGCGTTGAGCATCCCCGCGGGAACGTCCACCATGCGCCACGGCGCGTTGCCCTCGCGGGGAAGCCGCGTGATCGACTTGGAGATGATCGCGCCGAGCTCGCCCGGGTCGAGCGCATCGGCGAGCTCGTCGACGTAGCCACACGTTCCCGCCGCCGCGATGACCGGGTTGCGGAGCGCGACTCCGGCGAGCGAGGTGGAGAGCAACGTGGCGGCCACGGAAGGAGTGGTTCGGGAGGCAGCAGGCGTGGAACGGCCGTCGATCCGGCGCGCATCGCGGAATCGGGCGGCGCGGTCGAGTGTAGCATTGCGGCCCTCACCCTCCCCGGCGCGTTCGCCGTTCCCACCCATGACCGATCTCTCCACCCGTGTCGCCGCGTTCGAGAAGATGGCCGCCGACGACCCGTCGAACGACATGGCCCACTTCTCGCTCGGACGGGCCTACCTCGACGCCGGCCGCCACGGCGAGGCCGCCCGTTCGCTCGAACGGTGCATCGAGCTCAACCCGCACATGAGCAAGGCGTACGAGCTCGCGGGCAAGGCGATGATCGGCGCCGGCTGGGCGGACAAGGCGGTGCTGATGCTCAATCGAGGCTACGAGGTCGCGACACGCAAGGGCGATCGGATGCCTCAGCAGGCAATCGCCGAGCTGCTTCGTTCGATCGGACGCGAGCCGCCGGTGGTCGCGGTGGCGGCGACCTCGGCCGCGGATGGCGCGGGCCCATCGATCGGCGGCGGCTTCATCTGCAAGCGGAGCGGCCGTCCCGGCACGAAGATGGACAAGCCGCCGTTTCGCGGCCCGATCGGCCAGTGGATCCACGAGAACATCTCCGCCGAGACGTGGAAGAGCTGGATCGGGCAAGGCACGAAGGTGATCAACGAGCTTCGGCTGGACTTCTCGCGCGACAAGGACCAGGACGTCTACGACCAGCACATGCGCGAGTTCCTCGGCATCGACCAGGAGCTCTACACGGAGCTGA
>JAXMAF010000039.1:0-30143 GCA_046350555.1 Phycisphaerales bacterium | reverse complement strand
CATGGGAATGGGCGAGCCGCTGGCCAACCTCGCCAACGTGATGGGCGCGATCCGGACGCTCAACGCGCCGTGGGGGCTGGGCATCTCGGCGCGACGCATCACCGTCTCGACGGTCGGGCTTCCCGCGGCGATCCGCAGGCTCTGCGAGTTCGAGCTGCCCGTCACGCTCGCGCTCTCGCTGCACGCGCCCAACGACGAGATCCGCCGCGCCATCATTCCGTGGGCCGAATACGCGTCGATCGAGGCGCTGCTCGACGCCTGCGACGAATGGTTCGCCAAGACCGGCCGCGAGATCACGCTCGAGTACATCCTCCTCGGCGGCGTGAACGACCGCGCCGAGCACGCCCGCGAGCTCGCCTCGCTGGCGAAGCGCCTCCGCGCCAACGTGAACCTCATCCGCTACAACGAGGTCCGGGGCATGCCGTTCGACCGTCCCGCGACGGAGAACGTCCTGCGATTCCAGGAGATCCTGCGCGCCGCTGGCGTCAACACGCACGTCCGACGGAGCCGCGGTCGCGACATCGCCGCGGCATGCGGGCAGTTGCGGCACGAGGCGCGGACCGCGTGATACGGATTCCAGTGGACCTCCATGGGCTGGACCCCGTGCCCACAGCGGTATCTCACGACGGAATTGGGTTGGGTGGGGCGCGAGAATCAACTGGGACGCGTGTCAGGCCCCCGACCCCTCCACGCGCTCGCGCAACTGATCGACCGTCACGCCGCGCAGGCGGTTCGCCTCGGCCTGTTCGTGCAGCGCCCGCATCGTCGCGATCCACGGGCGATACGCCGCCGGCGCCTCGGCGCTGGCGCGACGGACGAGGTCGATCACGTACTCGCGCACGGCGCGGTCCGCGTGGCTGCCGCGCCACGAGAGCGGCACGGCGCGGCCGATCACGCTCATGGCGCGCGCCGGCCAGTCGCTCGTGCGGAAGTCGATGCGCAGGCGCCAGCCGAAGGCGAGCGTGTCGAGCCGGTTGAGGTATCGGCGCGAGACGGTGTCGCCGCGGGCGCTGCGCACGGCCAGGCGCTGGCGCGTCCGGCGCCGATGGTCGAGGCTGGAGGCCATGACCGCCAGGTAGACCTGGTCGCGCATGAGCATCGCGTCGGCGAGGGGAACGATGGCCAGGCGCGTCAGCTCGCGGCCGAGATCGCCGCGGTCGGCGGCGTAGAGGCCCCCCACGAGCTCCGCGTACCGCCGCGCATACTCGACGCCGCCCCACGCGAAGCAGCGGCGCATCGCCAGGACCAGGTCCCGCTGCGCATCGCGCGCCGCGGGCCCGGCGCCGAGGTCGGGCGCGCGCACGAGCAGGTCGTCGAGCATGGCCATGAAGAGCCTCGACGCGGCCTCGCGGCGCGGGCGCTGCCGGCGAAGGTCGAGTCCGACGCGGCGCACGAGCTGCTCGACGGGCTCCTCGCGGTCGTCGGCGCGGCGCGGCGCGGCGCGATCCTCCGCGCCGAGCTGGCGGCCGAAGGCGAACGCCTCGACGGCGCGCCCGATGCCGCGAAGCTCCGCGCGGCGCACCGCGCCCTCTGCGGCCTCGATCGAGATCGGCACGAAGCCGCGCTGGAACGCCATGCCCAGCAGCACGAGATCGACCACGCGATCGGTGAGGAACGACTCGCGGCACGCGCCCGCGACATCCTCCACGACCGCCCGGCCGCCGAGCGCGGCGAGGCGCACCGAGCCGGCGAGCGCACGGGCGAACCGCTCGAGTCCGCCGTCGAGTCGCGCGTCGAGCTGATCGTCGAGGAGCCCGTCGTTGACGGTCGCGGTGGTCCGGTCCGGCGCGGCGACGCGCAGGGCGGGATCGGGACCGAGCGCCCGCAGGGTCTCGAGGGCGTCGACGCCGATCAGCAGGTCCGCCTCGCCGTAGGGAATCTGCGCCGTCAACGGGGGCGCGGGCTCGTCGGGACGCGGACGCGTGAAGAGCACCTGGGCCCATGCGCGGCGTCCCGGACCGATCGGCGTCGGATCCTGGACGCAGCGCACGTGATAGCCCATCGCCCGTCCGGCGTCGATCAGGACGTCGGCGATCACGCCCGGCGCGCGGCCGCGAACGCCGGCGCAGTGCGCCCGCCACGAACCGTGCTGGGCGTGCTCTGGCCGCGGCGGCGCCCGGCCGCGCCGATGGATCGCTGCCAGCCGAGGGTCAGGGCTTGGTGCGCACCACGTCGATGCGGCTCCAGCAGCGGACGGAGCCGCACGCGGCAGGCCGGGCCGCGCGCCCGATGCGCTCCAGCCGCACCTGGTGATCGAACGGCACGAGCGACCGAGCGCCGCCCGCCTCGGCAAGCGAGCGCGGCAGCGATGGACGAAGGTCGCACGCCAGCTCCGCCGACCAGACGAGCCGCTGCGAGGGCTGGAATCCCAGCCGGTCGATCTCGACGGGCGCTCGATTCGACCTCGCCGCTTCGCGCGCGCACGACGAGGACCGTGGCGCCCTCCTGCTCGACCGCCTCGCGCAGCCGGTCGCGCAGCGCCGTGCGGTCGCTCAGCGCGTCGCTCTCGATGCACGCGGTCGCCGCGGCTCGCCGGCGGCCGCGGCGGGCGAGCCGTTCCGGATCCGGGTCGTCGTCGCCGCCGGAGTCGACGACCACGAGGATCCAGGACTGGGGTCCCGCGCTGCACCTGTCGCACCGCGGCGGGCGGCCGTCGCGGGCGAACCGCCGGCGGTCCCAGCACTCGACGGCGACCATCCGCGCCGGGCGGTCGATCGGCTCGATGCCGTCGATCGCCAGCGCGGTCGGCTCCGCGCCGTCCTCGCCGTCCTCGCCGCGCCGACGCGCCCAGCGATCGAGTTCCTCGAGCATCTCGCGCACCACCGCAAGGGCGTCGACGAGTCCGGCGACCGACTCGCGCGGGGGCATCGCCTGCGTGGCGGCGGCGACGCGGTCGACGTCGGCCAGTCGCGAGGCGACGTCGAGTCCCGGCCGGACGTCGTGCAGCAGGTGCAGCGTGCGCCGCACGAGGGTCGAGGGCTGGAGCGCCTCGTCGGCGCCGATCCGTTCCGCCTCGCCGCCCGAAGGCGGCGGCACCGAGTCCCACCACAGCTCGCCGCAGGCGACGCCGCGCCGCCGAAGCCGCTCGGCCGAGGCCGCGATCGCCTGGCCCAGCGCACCCGGTCGCGGCTCGAGGACGATGACCTGCGCGCAGCGCCCGAGGACGCGCTCGACGACCGCCTCGTCCAGCGGATGCGCCAGTCCCAGGTGCAGCACCGGAACGCGGCCGGCGAGTCGCAGCTCGGCCAGCACGTGCCGCACCGCGACGCGCGCGGCGCCGATCGCGATGAAGCCGAGCGGCGCGGTCTCGCCGGGATTCGGCATGCTCTCGGCGACGTTCACCTCGAGCCGGCGGGCCATGCGAAGCAGGTCGAGCGCCTCGCCCGGCCGCGGTCGGCGGCGTCGATGGCGCATGGCCTCGGCGACGTCGAGCGTTCCCACGACGCGGTTGGGCTGCGCCTCGAACGTGTCGGCGCTTCGCAGGGTCGTGGCGTGCGCGACGAGGCCGACGGCGCGCTCCGCGGCGCGCGAGATCCGGATCGCCTCCTCGATGCCATTGCGCAGCCCCGCGACGTCGGCGACCTCGAGGCAGGGCAGGTCGAGCCGCTGCATCGCCCGCCTCGGACACGACGTCGGGCAGCGCGCCGGGTGATCCTCGAGCAGCAGGCACATCGCGCTGTCGGTCGGAAGCGAGGCCGCCGCGATGCGCTCCAGCGTGGGCATCGCCGCGTCGAGCTCGTCGTTGCCGACGATCGCCACGGCGCGCCGCCGCGAGCACGCGGCCTGCAAGGCGAGTTCGAGGCTGCGGGCCGCATCGGGGACGGCGGCCAGCGCGAGCTGGTGGTCGACCAGGATCGCCGCGACGCGCTCGTCGGTGGCCAGCTCGAAGATCCCCGCGAGCGAGCCGCGCCGGGCACCGACGACGAGCCCGACGGGAAGCTCCGACTCGAGCACGCCCTTCACGATCGCCTCGGCCGCCGTGAAGACATCGGCGCCTTCGACCCGCGCGAGGTTGAGCGGACGTGATGCGGCGGGCGGCACGACGGAGAGTGTAATGGCCGGCGCCGGGCGGGCCGCCGCCACACGGTGCGCCGGGTGCGGCCGGGAATCCCGGCGGCGCCGGCGCTGGCGACCGTCGAGGGATCTGGTGGGTCAACCAAGGTGATTCTGCGGGTACGTCGCGAAGGGAATTCGGAATCAGGACTTGCGGGCCGTTGGGCGCACGACGGGCATGGACGTGAGACATGGAGGCGGATGTGCCGGCGCTGATGTCTCATGCTGACATCCGCGGTGCGCCCAACGGCCCGCAAGTCCGAATTCCCGATTCCCCTCGCGACGTACCCGCAGATTCGACCCGGTTGCCGCACCCCGTTCGGAGGAGCCCGCTATCGACGTCCAACGACCAGCCGGTCGATCGCCATCGCCACGCCGTCGGCGTCGTGATGCTCCGTCGACTCCCGCGCCGCGGCGCGGGCCTCGGCGCCCGCGTTGGCCATCGCCACGCCAAGTCCGGCGTTGGCGAGCATCTCGACGTCGTTGAGTCCGTCGCCGATCGCCAGGGTCCGGCGCGGATCGACGCCCTCGCTCCGGCACAGGTGCTCGACCATCGTCCACTTGCTCACGCGCGGATTGAAGATCTCGAGCAGGTGCGTCGATGAACCCGTGGCCTCGGAATCGGTGACGGCCGACCAGTGCTGGAGGAAGGCCCGATCGCCGATGTCGGCGCGAAGCTCGCCCACCACGGCGGCGAGCGCCCGGTCCGAGGCGACCACGCCGACGCGCACCGTGTCCTCGGGATGAGGATCGTCGGCGATGTCTCGGACGCGCGCATGCCGCACGTTGAAGGTCCTAAACCACCACTCCGAGGCGCGATCGAGCGGCCCCTCGCCGACGACCACGTAGTCGTCGAGCCCGGGCGGCGTGTCCTTCAGCAGCAGCGCCGGATGACCGTGTCGACCGAGCGACGCGACCACGTCGCGAACCAGCGCGACGGGCATCGCGTGGCGCCGCAGCGTTCGGCCGCTGGGGCCGTCGGCGAGCACCGCGCCGCCGGCGGCGATCATCGGTTGCCGCAGGCCGAGCGGCGCAATCGCGTCGCGCGATTCGCTCCATGAGCGCCCGGTCGCCACGACGACGCGGACCCCCATCGCCTCGGCGCGGGCGACCGCCGCGGCGTTTCCCGGCGAAACGACCCCCTTCGAGTTGAGGAGCGTTCCATCGAGGTCGACGACGATGAGATCGAATCGAGCGGTCATGCGCAGGGTGGCGGCGCCTCGGCGCGCGGGTGCGGATCGGGCCGCCGCGGAGCGACAATCCAGGGATCGCCCCATGGATGCGAGGGTCGGCGAGCGTAGCGGGCGCGACGATCTCGCGTCGCGGCCTCGACCACCGGACGCTTCGCGAATCGCGGTCGACATTCCCTTGCACGCGCTTGCCGACCACCGTACCGTGCATCCGCCGCATGGCAACCATGCCGCACGAAACAGTCTCGGAGCCGCGCTCGATGCTCGGCGCCGATCAGGTCAATCGCGCATTGGCGGAAGGCCTCGCCGGCCCGCTGCTCGAAGCGTGCGGCGGCCGGCTCGAGGGACTGACCTGGTTTCGGACGGACTGGCAACGCGGCGGCGCCGCCACGGCGCATGGGCGCTGGACCTCGGGCCAGACCGGGGGCCAGACCGGGGGCCAGAACGGAAACCAGAACGGCGGCTCGCATGGCGGAACGCCGCCCTTCGGCCCTTCGGATGCACCGTCCGAAGGCCGGCGCGACTCCGCCGATGGCACAGCCGAGACGTTCCTGCGCGTGGTCGTGAAGCTGCCCGTCAACAACCGCGAGCTGCTCTGGATGCGACGTCTGCAAGAGGTGCCGCCGGGCGACACGGCGCCGCCGGTCGTCCCGCGTCTCTTCGCGTCGGGCGAGTCGCTCGCGGACTACGACCTGGCGTGGATCGTGATCGAGCAACTGCCGTACGGTCCACTGGGCGCGCACTGGCACGCCGACCATGTGCAGCGCATCGCCGAGGCGGCCGCTCGCTTCGCGGCCGCCACCGCGGCGCATCCAGTCGATCGGGAGCCTCGCCACGAGGAGTGGGACCGGCTGCTCGCCGCGGCCCGCGACGCCGTGAAGGTGAACTCCCCGCCCGAACGTCAGCGCTGGACGGCGGCGCTCAAGTCGGTGGCGCCTCGCCTCGAGGCGCTCGTTCGCGAGTGGGAGTCGCGTCGACCCATCGAGTGGCTGCACGGTGACCTGCACCTCGCCAACGCGATGAGTCGCGACCATGCGGATCGAGGGGCGGTCTGCCTGCTCGACCTCGCGGAGGTCCGCCCGGGCCATTGGACCGAGGACGCGATCTACCTGGAACGGCAGCTCTGGGCCAGGCCGGAGCGCCTCAAGGAACACAAGCCGGTGAAGTCGATCGCCGAGGCCCGCCGGGCGCGCGGGCTGGAGAACGGGGACGACTACAACCGCGTCGCGGCGCTCCGCCGGCTGCTGCTGGCGACGACGGCGCCCGCGTTCCTGAAGTCGGAGGGCTCGCCGGTCTATCTCACGGCATGCCTGGAACGGCTCGAGGCGAGCCTCGCCCAGTTGGGGCCGCGGTAGGCCCATCGCGCGGCCGGCCGACGGGCCATTTGAAGCCGTCCGACGCCGGGACTCGTCGGCGACCGTCGCGTATCATCGCGGTCCCGCCATGGCCGATTTCACACCCGACAAGACCGATCGTCGCCGTCTCCAGCAGATCCAGCAGCAGGATCTCATGGAGAGCCGTCTCAACCAGGACTTCGTCAACTGGCTGAAGACCAAGGGCATGAACTGGCTCCTGCTCGCGCTCCTCTGCCTGTGCGCGTTCATGGGTTGGAACTGGTACCGCGATCGCCAGTCGAAGGCGCGCGACGCGGCGTGGGCGGGCTTCGACGCCGCGACGATGCCGGCGGCGTTCGAGGAAGTCGCGGCGACGCATCCCGGCGTCGACTCGGTCGACGCCTTGGCGCTGCTCGCCGCGGCCGATCGGTACATGGCGTCGCTCCAGAGCGGCGTGCGCTTCGACCGTGAGGCCGGCGCGCGGACGCGCGGCTGACGCCGGAGCTGCGCGCCGAATGGCTCGCCACGGCCAACTCGCTCTACGACCAGGCCATCGCCAAGTCCGGACCCGTGTCGCCCGAGTCGCGGAAGCTGATCGTCGCGCTCTCGGCGATGTTCGGCAAGGCGGCTGTCGCCGAGAGCCGCGGCGACGTCGCGGCGGCGAAGAAGTCCCTCGAGGACGTGGCCGCCGCGGCGGCCCACGAGTACCCGCCGCTGGCGAAGCTGGCCGACGCGCGGCCTCTCCCTCGATGGGCTGAACGCGGTGGTGGTCCTCCCATCGAAGGCCGACCTGCCCACGCCGGCCCCGATGTCGCCGATCGAAGCGCCGGTCGTCGATGACCAGTTCATCCGCGAGCTGCTGGTGCCGCCCGGTTCGATGTCGACGACCTCCAGCGCGCCGCAGGCGCGACCGGCGAGCGGAGGGCCTGCGCCGTCGGTACCGGCGGTCGGAACGCCGAACAAGCCCCCGGCCGGGTCGCCCGGCAGTCCACCAACGACTTCGCCGACTGCCCCGCCGGTTGGCTCACCGGCTGGCTCACCGGCTGGCTCACCGCCGGCGGCGGCCCCGGCCGCAGGTGCGCCTCCAGCCACGGTCGCACCCTCCAAGCCGACCACGCCGCCGCCTGCCGCGCCGCCAGCGGCAACACCTCCGGCTGCCAAGCCGGCCTCGCCAGCGCCTTCAGCGCCACCAGCCACCAACCCGCCGCCCGCAGCGCCCCCGGCGAAGAACGCCGGCATGGTCGGTGGCGCTCTCGGCGCCGACGGTCGCTGATGGCCGTCGATCGCACGCCGACGCCGCGACCCGGAAACGACAACGCGCCGTTGGATCCGACGTCGAGACTGACGCCGGATCGGACCTCGAACAAGAACCCGCGGAGTGAGCGTGCCACGACCCAGGGCGCCCCGCTGGCGCAGCCGATCGCAGAACACACGGCGGAGAAGGACCGACAGGAGCGGGCCTCTGCACAGGGCGCTCCACGCGTGGATGGCCCGACGACCGACGGCCCAGGCGCCAACCGGAAAACCGCAGACCGGGAAGCCGCAGGCCGGGACACTGCCAATCCGAATGGCGGCGGTCCGAGGACCGACGAACCGGTGGCCGACAACCCGAGACCGGCCGATCTCCCCCCGGTCGACGATCAGGCGGCCGAGGCCGATCTCCGCCCCGGCGACGACCAGCCGGCCGACGACATGGCCGAGGTGATCGGCGGCCTCATCGCGTCCGGGGGCAAGGTCGACCGCGATGCGCTCTTTGCGCTCTATGAACGGCAGCGGGACGGCGACGAGGAGAAGCAGGTCTCCGTCACGTTCAGGCTCTTCCGCAACCTCGAGAAGCGGCTCGATCGCTACCTCGTCGACCGGATTCCGTTTCTCTCCCGGACGGCCCTCCAACGGCTGATCGACGAAGGCGCGGTGACCGTCAACGGCCGGCCGCCGAAGGCCTCCACGAAACTGCGCGCCGGCGACATCGTCTCGGCGATCCTGCCGCCACCCCCGAGCAGCGAGATCCCCGCCGAGGAGATCCCGCTGGAGATCCTCTACGAGGACGACGATCTGATCGCCATCAACAAGGCCGCCAACATCATCGTCCACCCCGCGCGCGGCAACAAGAGCGGCACGATCATCAACGCGCTCGCGTGGCACTTCCAGCATCGCTCCGGCGGCGCGCTGAGCAGCGTCGGCCGCGAGCATGCGCGTCCCGGCGTCGTCCATCGCCTCGATCGCCACACCACCGGCGTCATGATCGCCGCCAAGACAGACACGGCGCACTGGCGGCTGGGCAAGCAGTTCGAATTGCGCCGAACCGACAAGCGCTATCTGGCGCTGGTGCACGGGCGCATCGAGAGCCCGGCCGACGTGATCGACCTTCCGCTCGGAAAGCACCCCGCCATCCGCGAGAAGTACGCGGTGCGATGGGACGAGACGGGCAAGCCGAGCGTGACGATCTACCGAGTGCGCGAGCTGTACGACGGCTTCACGCTCGTCGAGCTCGAGCTCAAGACAGGTCGGACGCACCAGATCCGCGTGCACCTGTCGCACATCGGCTATCCGATCGTCGGCGACGACATGTATGGAGGCCGACACCTCCGACTCGGCGAGATCGCCGGATCGTCGGTTGCCGGGGCCGGCACGGTGGCGATCTCGCGCCAATGCCTGCACGCGGCGACACTTGGCTTCCGCCATCCGATCTCGGGCGCGCCGATGCAGCTCTCGGCGCCGCTGCCGGAGGACATGCGCCGGCTGGTTGCGCTGCTCCGGGCGCATCGCGCGCCGGAGGCGGTCGACGTTCCGGGTGCGACGGTCGACCTGAGCGCCGCGCTCTCCGCGACCACATGACCGAGCCGATCCGCATCCCGCCCCGAGATGCGACTGTGGGGAAGGGATCGGACGCATGGAGGGCGGCCGGAGTCCGCATGAGCCGCCATGGATCGCTCGACCCGGCTTCGGACACGGCGCGAGGCAACGTTCGATGACCGCGTCGACCAGTTCCGCGCCCCAGCCACCGCCGACGGCGCGGCTGGCGCGACGAGCGCGACTTCGGAGGAGGAGGAGGCGGCGGCGGAGGAGGAGGTTCGTGCGCCACGGCGGCGAGGGCGCGCACGTCGACGACTCGCATTCGTTCGCCGGCGCGCACGCTCGTCGAGGCGCCCGCCGGAGGTGGCTCGATCCAGCCGATGACGGCGACCCAACCGCGAGCGCCCGCGACGGGGACGCACTCGCCGTGAACAAGCCAGAGCACGCCGGCCGCCTCGAGGAGCAGGTCGTCCGGCCCGACCGGCGTCGCGGCGCCCGCCCGGCTCACCGCGCTTCGGCGCGCCGGAGGGGCGAGGATCTGAGCCACGAGAAGGACCGGCGCCGGACCGTCGCGCGAACGGACGAGCGCATCGCGAAGGTTGTCCAATGTGGCCGAAGCCAGCGCCGCAGGCGCGCGGACCAGCGCGTCGTCGAGCGCCCGATGCAGCTCGAGCAGCGCCGCGGTGCGTCGGCCCTTCTCTTCGGGCACCTCCTCGATGCGCCGCACGACCACACCGACGAGGCGCGCCATGCGCCCGAGGTCGCCGATGCCGGTGCCCTTGCAGCCGCCACACCTCTTCTTGCACAGGGCGAAGACCGGTCGCCGCGTGCCGACCGGCGTGACGATGTGGCCGACCTCCCGCCGGACCGCGATCTCCCCGGTGCCATCGCAGGTGTCGCACACCATCGCCGAGGCGAATGCCCGGATCGACAGCCGGGCCGCGATGACCCGCTCGGCGGCGGTTCGCTCCGCGGCCGCGCGCTGCCGTGCGAGGCGCCCATCCGGATCGATGGCGCCTGCATTCGACGCCGCCGTGGCCGGTGCGCCCGACTCCGGTGGATCGGCGCCCGATGCAAGAGGCCGGCCGTTCAAGCGCATCGCGCCCCATGCGCCCGACTCCGGCGGATCGACTGGCGATGCGGGCGCGCTCGCGGCACTCCTCGTCGCGCAGTCGATGGGCGCTGCGCGCCGCAGGTCCGCCGAAGCGATCCACGCTGGCTCGCAGCATCGGCGGTCGATGGTCGAGGATCCGCCGCCGGCGAGGCCCGACGCGCACGCGAGCGGGACGGAGGCTGCGGCCAAGTGCATCGCAACCGAACACCTCGCGACCACCGTCGACCATCTCGAGATCGCTGAAGCTACGGCGCGCAGCGGCTGCCGCCGCGCGGTCGACCCGCATTGCCGTTTCATCATGGCATGGATTGCGTACATGGTGTGCGCGGTGTGCGTGGTGTGCGTGGTGTGCGTGGCGTGCCTGATGTGCATGGCGTGCCTGGTGTGCCTGATGTGCCTGATGTGCATGACGTGCATGGCGTGCCTGGTGCGCCTGACGTGCATGGCGTGCATGGCGCGCACCGCATACATGGCATGACCCCCGGCGATGCCGACTCCTCCCGCGTGGTCGGTTTCCCCTCTCCCGCGCTGCTCGCGTTCCACCCGGTGCGTCGTTCGGCCGTTCTTGCCACAACGAGCGTGCGGCGCATCGCCCACGATTCGGCGGCGCGGTGGCCGCTTGCAGCCACGTTGCGTTCTCGCTCGATCCGATCCCCGAAGTCGTTGTCGCCGCGCCGCGATCCGCCGCCGCGACGACATGCGAGACACTACCACACATCGCGAGCATTGCTCGCAGACCGGAAAAAGCGCGGCGGAATTGGCTTCAGCCGGGGTGAAAACGCGTCCCAGTTGTTTCTCGCGCCCCACCCAACCCAATTCCGCCGTGAGGCGCCGCTGCGGGCACGGGGTCGAACGCATGGAGGTCCACTGGAATCCGGATGAGAACGCCCGCATCGATGCGGGGCGGAAACTCGCCTTCATCCACCAGGATCCGCATGGGGGGCAGGCAAGGCGCGCGAGGCCTCACGCCGGGCCGACGGTTCGCGGGACGACACGACCGCCGCCGCTCGCGCAGGCTTCGGCGCCCGCGCGGAGCGCGTTCCGTTGGGCACGTCGGCTCGCGTCGATCGAGGCGTCGCGCGCGTCGCGGGAGCGCCGGGCGTCCGCGTCGTGCGCGGCGTCCGGGGCGTGGCCGCGCTCACGGCGCGCCGCCGCTGCGCCACGAGCTTCCGCAGCTCACCGAGGTCGATGTCGTGAAGGGTCCGGAAGCGAATGCAGCCGCCTCCGTGGGACGTCCGTCCCAGGCGCGAGGCGAACTCCCGCACGTCCGTGCCGGCCGGGACATAGATGCTGTAGAAGCCCGAGCGAGCGGCGATGCCGATCGCGTCGCGCTCGCCGACCACGAAGATCGCGATCCCGAAACGGACCTGCTCCCGGGCGCCGGGGAGACCCTTGCGCATGATGGCCACGATCTTGCGCGTTCCGTCGACAAGCGACGGATCGATCTTGGAAACGTACTCCTCGATGGACGACGCGACGATGTTCCCTGAGCGGCGCGTCGGCATTGAGCGATCGTTGGTGCCTCCCGCGATGGAGTCCAACGCGTTGCCCGCGGCGATTCGCGTCATTCCCACTCGATCGTCGCCGGCGGCTTGCTCGAGATGTCGTAGACCACGCGGCTCACGCCCTTGACCTCGTTGACGATCCGGCTGCTGATCGTCGCGAGGACCTCGTACGGCAGGTGCGCCCAGTCGGCGGTCATGAAGTCCTGCGTCTCCACGGCCCGGATCGCGACCACGCCGTCGTAGCTGCGGCCATCGCCCATCACGCCGACGCTCTGCACCGGCAGCAGCACGGCGAAGACCTGGCTCGTCGACCGATAAAGATTGTTCGCGACGATCTCCTCGAGGAGGATCTCGTCGCATTCGCGCAGCAGGTCGAGGCGCGGCCTGGTCACCTCGCCGATCATGCGCACCGCGAGGCCCGGGCCCGGGAACGGATGTCGCCACACGATCTCCGGCGGCAGGCCGAGCACCTCGCCGAGGGCCCGCACCTCGTCCTGAAGAGGTGCGCAGCGGCTCGACCAGCCCCGAATCCAAGCCCTCGGGCAGCCCGCCGACGTTGTGATGGAGCTTGATGCGCGGCGTCGTGCCGGCGTGGCCGTGTCCGCTCTCGATGACGTCGGGATAGAGCGTGCCCTGCGCCAGGAACTCCTGCCCTCGCGCCGCCCGCGTCGCCGCCCTGGGTTCGCGGCGACCTCGCGGCGGCGTGCTCGAAGACGCCGATGAAGCGGTGGCCGATGCGCCGTCGCTTCTCCTGCGGGATCGACCACGCCGCGCAGGTCGGCGAGGAACTCCGCCGAGGCGTCGACGACCCGCAGATCGATGTCGAAGTGGTCGCGAAACGTCTTCTCGACGAAGGCCCGCTCGTTCTTGCGCAGCAGGCCGTTGTCCACGAAGATGCAGGTGAGCCGCTCGCCGATGGCCTCGCGCTGTTGCTGCGGCCACGACCGACGAATCGACGCCGCCGCTGAGGCCGCAGATGACTCGACTTCGCGCCGACACGCCGCGGCACGCCCGCACACTGGCTCTCGAGGAAGTCGGCCATGCGCCACGATCCACCGCAGCGGCAGATCTCGTAGAGGAAGCGGCAGCAGGTCAAGCGCCGTGCGGCGTGTGCGTGACCTCGATGGAACTGGACGCCGAAGAACGGAAGCGTGCGATGCCGGACCGCGGCGATCGGACACGTGGGAGGTGGCCGCGAGCGGAACGAACTGCTCCCCACGCCCGCACCGTCGCCGTGGCTCATCCAGACCGTCGTGTGGTCGGGCAGGCCCGAGCAGGTCGCTGGCGTCGGCGATCGCCGAGGCGCGCCCGGCCGTATCCTGGCCGGGCGCGCTGTCGACGCGTCCACCGAGAAGCTGGCAGGCGAGCCTGCATGCCGTAGCAGATGCCGAGCACCGGAACGCCGACCTCGAAGAGCCGCGGGTCGCACGTCGAAAGCGCCGCGATCCGTGACGCTGCTCGGCCTGCCCGAGCAGGATGGCCTTGGGCCGCATCGCGCGTGCTCGTCGACGAGATCGTCGGGCGCAACGAGCACGCCAGACGCCGGCCTCGGTGACCTGCCGAGCGATGGTTTTTGCATATTGGCTGCCGAAGTCGAGGATCGGCACGACCTCGTCGCTGGGGCCGCGCGCGCCGGCCCTGGGCGGACTTGGCACCGACCGGCGCGTCAGGGCGTTCGCGTGCGCAGGCGACGGGGATCGCGTGGGTTGCGTCGAAGGCCTGGGCCGCTCATGGACGGTGCTCGTCGTGCGGGACGCGTGATGGAAAAGGGGCGAGTGCGACTGCGGCGCCGGCGAGCCGATCGCCGCCGCGTGTCGCGGCAAGGCGGGGACGCGCGATGCACGCGTCGCCGCGCTCCCGCGGTATCCTCACGACGGCGATGAACCGAGGCGTCTCCATCCTGCCCTTCGCCGCGCGCTGCTGGCGACGGCAGCGCAAGGCCTCGCCGGCGCGGGCGGCTTCCAGTCGGCCGATCCCGCGGCGAAGATCCCCGCGATCCTCGAAGCCGCGCAACGACGACTACACCGCTGTTCCCCACCTGGTCGACGCGCTCGACAACGACGATCCGGCGGTCCGGTTCATGGCCCAGGAGACCCTCGTCCGTCTCACCGGGCAGGACTGCGGCTATCGTTTTTCCGACCCACCGCTGGTGCGCGCCGAAGCCATCCAGCGGTGGATCGTCTTCGTCCGCGACGGAGAAGTGGACGGTTCCGCTCACGCCAAGGGCGCGCCGGCCGAACGACCTGACGCGTCGAAATTTCCTTCGCAATGACCGACCAAGCGCGGAGCCAGCACGTCGACCGACGCATCCCGGCCCGACGCCGAGGCGCGGATCGAGATTCCCAGCCAGCCGCTCTTCCTGGCGCCGCTGCGGGCCTTCGTCACCTGCCTGGCCGAGCGGGCGGGATTCGACGAGGTCACGCAGTTCCAGATTGCGCTCGCCATCGACGAGGCGATGGCGAACATCATCAACCACGGCTACGGACGAAACCCGGATGGACGCATCTGGCTGCACGTCTCGAGGCTCGCCGAGGGCCGTCCGGGGCTGCGGTTCGTGATCGAGACCTCGACGGCAGGTCGACCCCGCGTCAATCCGGAGCCGCCCGCTGGAGGAGATCCGGCCCGGCGGATCTGGGCGTGCACATCATCCGCGAGGTGATGAACGACTGCCGGTGGAACAGCCGCGCCGCTGGCGGCATGCGGCTCACTCTGGTCAAGTACCTGAATCGATCAAGCCGGACGACGCGACCAGCGCGTCGACGGCACCGGATCGCACGGAACGACGAACATGACCACTCCCGATGCATTGGTGCGCACCTCGATGCTCGCTCCGACGGCTCCCTGCCGAGGCCGTCGGCGACATCGACCTCAGTCGATCGCCCCGGCTTCGCACGGCGCTGGCCGAGGCGAGCGCGCGGAAGCCGCAACGACTCGTCGTGGACCTCTCCCAGGTGCCGTACATGGACAGCTCGGGGATCGCGACGCTGATCGAGGCGCTCCAGGTGGCGCGGGCGCAACGGACGAAGTTCCTCCTCGCGGCGCTCCAGCCGCGCGTCAAGTCGGTGCTCGAGATCGCCCGCCTCGACACGGTCTTCAAGATCGTCGCGACGACCGCGGAGGCCAAGTCGGCCTGACGGCCGGAGACGCGATGCCGGCCGACTCGCCAACCCCTTCCCTCCCGATCCGGCTGCTCGACGCCCTGGGGCGACATCTGGTTGCGGGCCTTCTCGCTGGTGGGTGGCGTGGACGCGAAGGCGTGCATCGGCGTGATCCTCGCCCAGATGGGCCCCCGTTGCAGGACTTCGGCCAGGTCGACAAGACCGCCAACATCATCGGCGTCGCCGTGCTGCGCGAGCTCGGGCCGCTCATCGCCGCGATCGTGCTGACCGGCTTCGCGGGGCGCCGCGATCGCGGCCGAGATCGGCACCATGGTCGTCGGCGAGGAGATCGAGCGCGCTCGAGGCGCGCACTCAACCCTGATCCGCTTCCTCGTCGTGCCGCGGGTCCTCGCTACGACCGTCAGCCTCGTCGTGCTCACCGTCATCGGCGACCTCACGTCGGTGATCAGCGGCGGGGCGATGGGCGTCTGGTTCCTCGGCGTTCCCTACTCGCTCTACAAGCAGAACACGCTGAGTCAGCTCGAGCCGACGGACTTCTTCACCGGACTGATCAAGGCGTGGGTCTTCGGCGGCATCCTCGGGACGATCGCCTGCTACAACGGCCTCCGCGACTGGTGGCGCGCGCAGCGGGGGTCGGTCGAGCCACCACCGACACGGTCGTCCAGACGGTCGTGAGCGTCGTCCTCGCCGACGCCCTCTTCACCGCGATCTTCTACGATCGGCTGGAACTGAGCGGCGCGGGTCCGTAGGATTCACAAGTTTCAGCAGAAGGAAACTGAAGTCGAAGCTTGCCGCCCGTCGAACATGCCCACAGCCGCCCCGGCCGTCCATCCTCACCTGCCCGCCACCGACACGGCCTGCTCGGCGGTCGCGGCCGGCGAGGCCCGCCTCTCGCCCGAGCAGGGCGCTGTACCACGAGCTACCGCTCAGTCGGTCGGGCCACCAGCCGACGCGCGGTGCTCAGTGCGCTGCATGGCGACCGCATCCGGACGTACGTCATCGACCGGAACATCAACTACACCAACGTCTGCACCGCGCGATGCACCTTCTGCGCGTTCCGGGCGCGACGGCGACGAGAACGACGCGTACGTCCCTCGGCCGCGAGACGCCCTCGGCAAGATCGACGGTTTCGTCGCCATCGGCGGGACGCAGATCCTCATGCAGGGCGGGATGCATCCGGGGCTCGCGCTGAGTACGAGGCGCTGCTCCGCGCGGGATCAAGGAGCCGCTTCCCTCGCGTTCACGTCCACGCTTCAGTCCGCCCGAGTTCGTGGAGTTCGTGCGCTTCTTCGATCCTCCCGGGCGAGGCCCGCGAGAAGATCAGGTGGGTGATGCTCCGGCCTCGCCGCCGCCGGACTCGACAGCGTGCCCGGCGGCGGCGGCGGTGATCTTCGCGCCGGCCGTTCGCCGCAAGATCGGCCTGGCGTGCGCGACGCCGAGTCGTGGCTCACGGCTGTACCAGCGCACGAGCCGGGCATGAAATACTCCGGCGACGATGATGTTCGGCCACATCGAGGAATCGCCGACCGCGTCCACCACATGGAGCCAGCCGCCCTCGCAGGACAGGGCGATCGCGGGACTTCGGCGCCGGCACCGGGCACGCGGGCGGGCGGTGCAAGGCGTTCATCGCCCTGGCCGTTCCAGCCGCGAGAACATGCTCGCCGGCCCGCGAGTGGAGCCGCCGACGAGACCGGCGACCCGTTCCCCGGCGACCGTGGCCCGACTCGACGGTTCGGGATCGAAGGAGACCGACCCGGACTTCGGGCGCGTCGTGCGCATGGCCGGCTCGTCGGCGTACCTGCGCACGCAGGCGCTGAGCCGTCTCTACCTCGACAACATCTACTCGATCGGATCGAGCTGGGTCACGATGGGTCCGCACATCGGCCAGGTGGGCCTGCGCTACGGCGCCAACGACATGGGTTCGGTCATGATGGAGGAGAACGTCGTCTCGTCGGCGGGCACGACGCACTGCCTCAACGAGCCGACGCTGTGCCGGCTCATCCGCGACGCGGGCTTCCTCCCGGCGCAGCGCGACAACGAGTACAACCTGCTGAGGATCCACCGCGGCTCGGACTCCCCCGACCTGCGCATCGCCGACTGGTCGACGCTGCGCGCCCAGCGCCTCCACGCCGAGCGCCCGCACGAGACCGCCGTCGAACTGACCATCGCGAAGGGATGACGGGCGGACGGGACGGGGCCGACCGCGCGGGACGGTGCCCGTCAGGGTTATTGGTTACTGGTTACTGGTTCTTGGTGGATCGCTCCATCCCCGACCCCGCGCCATTCCGACCGTCGCCCCCAAGTGCCTGGATGAGGATCGCGCACGATGACCAAGGGAAGGCTCGAGGCGTTCAGCGACGGGGTGATCGCCATCATCATCACGATCATGGTGCTCGAGCTGAAGGTGCCGCACGACGCGGAGCATCTCGCGGACCTTCGGCCGCTCATTCCGGTCTTGCTCAGCTATGTGCTGAGCTTCGTCTACGTCGGCATCTACTGGAACAACCATCATCACATGCTGCATGCGGCGAACCGCGTGACGGGCAGCGTGCTCTGGGCGAACCTTCACCTGCTCTTCTGGCTCTCGCTGGTGCCGTTCGTCACTGGCTGGATGGGCGAGAACCACTTCGCGGCGGCGCCGACGGCGCTCTATGGGGTGGTGCTGCTCCTGTGCGGCGCGTCGTTCCTGCTGCTCCAGCGGCGCATCGTCGCGTGCCACGGGCCGGAGTCGATCCTCGCCAAGGCGGTCGGCGCGGATCGGAAGGGGCTCGCGTCGCTGATCCTCTACCTCGCGGCCATCCCCTGCGCGTTCGTCGTGCCCGGAATCTCGCAGGCGATCTACGTGCTCGTCGCGCTCATCTGGCTCGTCCCCGATCGTCGCATCGAGCGGGTGCTCGGACCCGTGCATGCGTAGCGGCGCGTTCGCCCGGACACTAGGTCGGCGCCGTGCCAGCGGCCGACGTTGCGCGCGGCGCCGCGGCCGGCTCGATCGCCCGGCCGCACTCGGGGCACGTCGTGCCGCGCAGGGCGAAGAGCGAATAGCCGCAGGCGCAGCGCGGCTCCTCGATCTCCACGAAGATCGCGAAGCGGCAAGCGCGGGCAGGCCGAAACGATCGTCGGGGCCGCCCGGCCGCGCCGCATCGCGGGCAGTCGACCTGTCGGATCGACTCGGCGATCGACTCGCCGGCAGGCCGCGTCGCCATGCGGCCTCGCGCGGACGAGGCGACGATCGCGCCGGGCGAGCCGCCGCCCAGCCCCACGGCGAAGATCGCGACGCCGACGAAGATGTAGCCATAGCGCGCAGCCCGTCCTCGGGAAGCAGCGCCACCAGCCGCGAGGCAGACGACGAGGAGGAAGATCGCCGCGATCGCCGCCACGGCGAATCCCCGCACGCCGCGCACCCACAGCGCATCGAGCTCGAGCCCCCACATCGCCATGACGGCCTGCGTCGCCGCACCTGCGGCCGCGGCGATCGCGCCCGCGCGAAGGAGGATCCCGGCCAAGGACGACGCGAGGGCGGCCTCGCCGAGGACCAGCCGCAGCAGCCCGGCCGCCAACGCCCCCGCGGCCCCGACGACCGCCATGCGGACGGCGAATCGCGCGGCCCGGCGGCGCCGGTCGTCCATGTCGTCGACGGATCCGGCAGGCACGGGCCGCGAGCGCCGCGGATGACCACCGTGATCGCCGCGGCCACAAACGTCGCTCCGATCACCACCATCTCGAGTGGTGGAACGGGAAGATCGAAGTCGCTCAAGGCGGATTGGGCGATCGACGGGACCAGCTACTCATGATGGCAAGCCGATCGGCGCGCCGAGCAATGCGGCGATGCGCAGCCGCACGCTGGACGCGCGGCGGAATCGAGTGTCCACGTTGTCCATGCGGCCTCCACACGACGCAGGCCGCACGAGCCGCAGGCGGCGCCGCCAAGCGGTAGAACGTGCCACTCGGCGCATCGCGGACAGCGTGCGCGGACGGTCGAGGGGCGCGCTGCGCCCCGCGGCGCCGCCGAGATCGCGTGCTCCCTCACGGAGACGTCGGACAAGGGATCGGGCAAGGTATCGGGTAGGGCATCGGGTCGGGCATCAACCGAGAAATCGGACGAGGCATCGGTCTCGGGGGAGCGCGCAAGCGCGCCGCCCTGCGGCGCGACGACGGACGGATCGAAGGCCTCGCGCCGCGCGCCCGAGACGACGGTGGCGCCGTGATGCACCGGGTCGCCGCCAACGAGCAACGGCCACGCGGCGGCGACGACCGTGCAGAACATTCCCAGGGAGACGCATGCCAGGAGCGCCTCGCCGGTCAACACGAGCCGGAAGAGCGTTGCATCGTCCCGACGCAGCACGCTGGGGTGGAACTCGATCCACGTGACCGCCCCGGCCACGAACGCTCCGGTGGCCGCGGCGACGACGATGGTCGCGGCGCGCAGCGCCCGCCCCACGCGCAGTGGCTGCGGATGGGCGATCATCGTCGCCGCGACACCCAACGACGCGCCGGCTGCGGAGAGCCACGTGGCGGCGATGCGCACCGACCCGACCAGCGTTTCACCAAGCCGGGTCGTTCGAGGCATGAGCGGCACGATCGCCCAACAGGCGAACGCCGCCGCGCAGCAGACGACTCCCACCACCATGGAACGGCGCGCCCGCCCCCGTTCGAGCATCGCCGCGCAAAGCAGCGCCGGCGCGGCCAGCAGCAGGCCGACCACCCCCACCATCGACGCGATGGCGAGCATGTCTGCCGTGCGCGTGAGCGTCAGGCCCTTGACGAAGACGGCGACCAGCGGCGACGCCGCGGCGATCAGCGCCGCCAGCATGAAGAATCGAATCCAACGGGTTGGTTTCACGACGAGGCTCTCCCCCGCAAGCACACACGCGACCTCGCGCCGTCACCGCCCGTGCACTCGCGGATCATGCACCAGGCGGTAGCGACGCGGCGGCGTCATACGCGTCCCAGTTGATTCTCGCGCCCCACCCAACCCAGTTTCATCGTGAGACGACGCTGTGGGCAAGGGGTCGAACGCATGGAGGTCTCCTGGAATCCGTGTCAGCGCGCCGGCGCACCGACGAAGACGCGCCCGAGATCCTCCGGCAGCGGCCGCAGCCCGAGCCGTCGGCGTTCTTCGTTCTGCGCCGCGACAGCCTCCGCGAAGGCGTCCGGAGCGATGCGATTGACCTGTCCGTCGAGGCAGAAGGTGACGATCGGATCGGTCGGCGCCGGCGTCACGAAGCGCTCCTCCTTCACAAGCACCGCGGTCCACAGGAGCGGATCGGCCGCGTCGATCGGAATGCCATGATACGTGAAGACGACATCGCCGACGCGATGCGCAAGGACGTCGTCGGGAAGCGACGACGCGGCATCCGCCGCGATGTTCGGCCAGTCGCCCGGCACCGTCTCGAGATCGACGAGCGTCGTGGAACCGATCGCCGGCGAGCTGGCGCCCGCCGAGGCCGTCCCGAGGCTGAAGTCGGCCGGCTGGAGCGGGTTGCCGAGCAGCTCGAGGCCGTGGCGCGGCCAGCGTCCCTGCATGACCGTGAACTGCCGAAGCGCACCTCCGATGTCGCCGCTGTTCGCCAACGGCGGTGTGTTCGTCGCGGAGCTGAAGGACGCAAACTGGCTGCCGAAGGCTGCGGCGCTGATGGCGACGTTGGCCGCGACCTGCGCGACGATGGCGATCACCGCCGCGATGATCGACGCCGCCGCAACGCGTCCGCCGGACCGGCGATGCGCCGCACCGAGCATGATCGTGGCGCTGACCATCCACCAGACGAGCCCTGGGTAGTGGCCGCAGCCGCAGGGAATCGCCATCGGCGCCGCGGCCGCGCTGGCGAACCCGATGGCCTGCCACGTCCGCGCGGCGGACGCGTCGACGACGCCGAGGAGGCGCAGCAGCCATCCGGCGAGCACGACCCACATGAGCGCCGCCAGGAGGAGCGTCACGAGGCTGCTCGTGAAGGTCAACGCCTGGATGAACACGACGCCGCCGCGAAGCGACGCGGTCGCGCCGGTCCTCGGACCCATGGCGCCACGGATCACACCCTGCGCGACGATCGCCGCGGGCAGGTTGCCGACCAGGAAGAAGATCGCGAGGTTCGCCAGCATGAAGTGCGCGGCCCTCCGTGGCGGCGTCTCTTCCGGGACCGCACGCATCAGCGCCGCGGGGGCGACCATCGCCCGCCCGATCGTCTGCACCCAGGCCCTGCCGATCGTGCGGTTTCGGCGCTCGAGCCACGGCATGTCGTCGGGCGTCAGCGTGCCCGCGTCGACGCCCGCGATCGGCCGCAGGATCATCTGATCGATGTCGACCGGTCTGCCGCAGCGCACGCACTTGAACGCCCGCGGCACGAGCTGACCCGCGGCGTCGGTCCCGAAGTACTGCTGGTCGCAGTGTGGGCAGCAGAAGCGGACCGACGCCGGAGCGAACGAGAAATCGCTGGGCTTGAACGCGCTGCCGCACTCGGGACAGGTCCGCGCGGGCAGGTTCCAGAGCGCGTAGCCGCACGAGGTGCATTTCATGCGGTCGACGTCCCCTTCGGTCTCCGTGCTCCAGACGCCCGCCACGTGGGCCGGGCGGGTCCCCGATGCGTCGGCTCGGCGCCACGGCGCCGTGCGAGCGTGCGCCGCTCGACGCCGATCGTCCCGCGTCGAGCGCCATCCGAGGTCAATCCTCCGGTGCATCCTTCGCGACGCGCCGGCGGAACTCGGCCTCGAGCCGCGCGGTGATCGGCCCGACGCGTCCGGCGCCGATGCGGTGCTCGTCGATCTGGCTCACGCCGATGATCTCCGCCGCGGTCCCGGTCAGGAAGACCTCGTCCGCGGAGAGCACGTCGGGCAGCCGCATC
This sequence comes from Phycisphaerales bacterium, assembly GCA_046350555.1. Classification (GTDB taxonomy): domain Bacteria; phylum Planctomycetota; class Phycisphaerae; order Phycisphaerales; family SM1A02; genus JAXMAF01. The sequence goes on along the minus strand of JAXMAF010000039.1, from coordinate 8,196 downwards.
ATCTGCTCGCGCACCGGGACGTTCAGCGCGGGGCAGACCGTGTCGATCACGAACTGCCGCGTGATCCCGTGGAGCATGCCAGCCTCCTTCGGCGGCGTGATCACCGCGCCGTCCTTGATCACGAAGATGTTGTCGCCGGTGCACTCGGCCACGAAGCCGTCGGTGTTGAGCATGATCGCCTCGAGCACGCCGGCGTCGATCGACTCGATCTTCGCGAGGATGTTGTTGAGGTAGTTCAGCGACTTGATCGCCGGATCGAGGCACGCGATCGGGATGCGCGGCCGCTTCGCGACGATGACCTTCATGCCTTCCCGGTAGAGCTCCGGCGGGTAGAGCTGGATCTGGTCGGTGATGATGATCGTCCCCGGCGTGGGACACTTGAACGGATGCAGTCCGAGCGTGCCGACGCCGCGCGTGAAGATCAGGCGGATGTAGCCGTTGGGCAGCGCGTTGGCGACGAGCGTCTCGCGGATCGCGGCCGCGACCTGCTCCGGCGTGTACGCCGGCTTGAGGCGGATCTTCTCGGCCGAGGTCCACATGCGCCGCAGATGCGCGCCGAGCTTGAAGACCCGGCCGCCGTAGGCGCGGATTCCCTCGAAACAGCCATCGCCGTAGAGCAGGCCGTGGTCGTAGACGGAGACGACCGCCTGCGACTTCGGCACGAGCTTTCCGTCGATCCAGATCATCGGCTCGGGCATGGGGGCAGAGTGTAGCGAAGCGCGAGGGCGCCGAGCGCCGGCGGCGCCTCGCCGTGCGCCCGCCCCGTCGCGGCCCTGTTGCCGCGCGACGCATGCGCGCCCAAGGCGACTCTCGCGCCCCGACCGAGCCCATCCCGCCCCGAGATGCCACCGTGGGCAAGGCGTCGAAGGTCGTGCGATCCGCTGGAGTCCGCATCACGCCTCGGGGCGCACCGGCCCGGTCGCGCCCGGCTCCCTCGAGGTGACCCATCGCTCGACGGCCCACGCGACGCCGTTGTCGTCGTTGCTCGGCGCGATCGCATCCGCCAGCGCCTTCACGCTGGCGCCGGCGTTGGCCATTGCGACGCCGAAGCCGGACCACTCAAGCATGCCCAGGTCGTTGGCGGCGTCGCCGATGGCCATGACGTCCTCCCGCGCACACCTGATGCGGCGCGCGATGCGCTGAAGGGCGATGCCCTTGTCGACCAGCGGCGCCGTGACCTGCGCCAGGCATGGATGGCTCAGGAAGAGGGCGACCTGGCGGCTTACCCAGAACTCCCGCTGGACGACCTCGATCACCCTGGCCAGCCGTTCCGGCGGCGCGACCAGGTTGAGCCGGGTGATGGGACCGTTCAGCACCGACTCGAGCGGTCCGACGCTGTCGGGCTGCACGAACTGCGAGACCTGGAGTTGCAGGGCCTTGTCGATGCGATCGGTGTGGCATCGATCGAGCAGGTCGATCTCGACGACCACGTCGGGATCGGCGAGCCGCGCCGCGGCGACGACGGCGGAGGCCACCTCGGACGAGAGCGCCTCGTGGTACTGGGCGCGCTCGTCGACGGGATTCCAGATGATCGCGCCGTTGCAGTTGATCGTCGGACCTTCGAGGCGCACCACCTTCACGATCTCGCGCAGCATGCGCGGCGAGCGCGCCGTCGCGAGCACGACCACCACGCCCGCCCGCTCGGCGCGACGCAGCGCGGCGATCACCGGATCGGTCAGCCGTCCGTTGGTGTGAAGGAGGGTGCCGTCGACGTCGACCGCGAGCAGACGGACCCGCGCGGGCGCGGCCGCACGACCTCCGCCGTGCGCAGCTTCCCGCCCCGCGGCGCGCCCCGCCGCGTGTCCGGTCGCGCCGCCGGACGATCGATGCGGATCGTCGCCGGCCTCGCCCGGAGCGCTCGCGGCCCCGCGCGGGCCGCCGGACGCCGCATCGAGGAAGCGCTCGGCGCCGTTTCCAGGCGCCCGCGCGGCGGCGATCGACGGTGCGCCGTTGCCTTGCAGCCCGCCCGGCCGCGCCGTCGCCGCGATGCCGACCGCCGCGGCGCCGACGGCGCTCCGCGCCTCGCCGGAGACGGTCGCGCGGAGCGCCGCGCCGATCTCGGCGAAGACGAAGCGATAGCCCATGGCGAGCGCGGCCGCGGGGACCGCGCGCTGGCTCGAGACGAGCGAGCCCGCGAGCTCGCCCTTGACCAGGTGAAGCACGAAGGTCGGCGCGGGCATGAACGACGGCCGCCCCAGCGCCGCGCCGAGCGCATTCGAGAACTCGCGATTGGTGACCGGATTGGGCGCCGTCACGTTGAGCGCCCCGTGGGCCCTCGGATCGCGGAGGGCCAGGTCGAAGAGCCCGACGACGTCGCGCCAATGGATCCACGGGAAGTACTGGCGGCCGGATCCAAGCGGACCGCCGATGAACCTGCGGAAGATGGGCACGATCTGCCGAAGCGCGCCGCCCCGCTCGTCGAGCACGATGCCCAGGCGCGGCGTCACCGTGCGCACCCCGAGGTTCGCCGCCAGCAGCGCCTCCGCCTCCCAGCGAACGCAGAGGTCGGCGAGGAACCCTGTTCCGGGTGGCGACGATTCGGTGAGCTCGCGGTCGCCGCAGTCGCCGTAGATGCCGACCGCCGCGGTGCTGACGAAGACCGTCGGGCGCCGCCGCGCGGATTCGATGGCCATGACCACCTGATGGGTGCTGTCCAGGCGGCTGTCGACGATGAGCTTCTTGTACGCCGTCGTCCATCGACGATCGCCGATGCCGGCACCGGCCATGTGCACGACCGCATCGACGCCGTCGACAGCCTGCTGCCACGGCCCGGGCGCGGTGCAGTCGCCCTGGATGACCTGGATGTTCGGATTGGCATCGGCCGCGAAGAGGCGCCGCGCCGCAGCGCCGTCCCGGGAGATCACGGTCAACCGATCGCCGCGTTCGAGTCGGTCGAGGACCAGCCGACGACCGATCGAGCCAGTGGCGCCCGTGAGCAGAAGATGCATGAGCCTGATGGTAGGGAGTGCGGCGCGGCGGTCGCGCGGCTCGTGCCATCGCCGCCGCGTCCCGGCGCGGCGGGCGTCGTCGGCTACGCGTGCTTCTTGCGGCGCCGCGCGATCGGGATCCCCAGTTGCTCGCGATACTTCACCACGGTGCGCCGCGCCAGGGTGACGCCCCGCTCCTTGAGCAGGTTGGCGATCGCCTGGTCGCTCAGCGGACGCGCCGGATCCTCGGCATCGACGATCTCCTTCACGACCTGCCGGACGGCCTCCCAGCTCAGGTCGTCGCCGCCGCGCGTCTCGAGGCCGCCCGAGAAGAAGCGGCGCAGCGGAACGAGCCCGCGCGGCGGTCTGCATCCACTTCTCCGCGACGGCGCGGCTGATCGTGCTGACGTGCACGCCGGTTTTGTCGGCCACGTCGATCATCGGCAGCGGCTTGAGGTGCAGAGGTCCGTGGTCGAAATAGTCGCGCTGTCGCTCGAGCACGACGTTCACGACGCGCTGGAGCGTCTGGCGCCGCTGCGCGATCGAGTCGATGAGCCACTCCGCGCTGCGGACGTTGCCCGCCACGAACTGGCGCGTGGCCCGCTCGACGGCGCGGTCGCGGGCCATCCGGCCGTAGTGCGGCGAGACGCGCAGCGATGGAATCCTCCCGTCGGTGACGGTCGCGACGTACCGGTCGGCCTCTCCGTCGTACTCGACGATCACGTCGGGAATCACCGGCGGAACGTCCTCGTCGACCACGTCGCGCCCCGGCGTGAGCCGCAGCTTCGCCATGCGCTCCCGCGCCGCGACGATGCGCGCCATCGGCAGGCCGCTCTCGCGCTCGATCTTCGGCAGCCGGTTCTGGAGCAGGTCGTCGAAGTGAGCCTCGAGCACGCGCCGGACGTCCTGCCAGCCCAGGCGATCCTGGTCGGTCTCGGCGGCCGCCTCGGCGACCTCGGCCTGGATGAGCAGGCACTCGCGGACGTCGCGCGCCGCGAGCCCTGGAGGATCGAGCGTGCGCTGGAGCGCGCGGAGCGCCCGCTCGAAGAGTTCCCGATCCGCGGCGCCGGCACCGGCCTGCTGCGCGATGATCGTGTCGAGGTCCGCGCCGAGCCGGCCGTCGTCGTCGATGTAGTCGATCAAGACGGCGCCGGCCTTGGCGATGTCCGGCGGCTGACTCACGAAGGCCCACTGCTGGTGAAGCTGCTCCACCAGGGACTCGCCGCGCGACGGCGCGTTGGCCATGGCGTCGAGCTTGCCGTCGCGCTCGCCATCGCGCCGGTAGTCCCTTCGTTCCCATGTCGTGTCGGCGTCGAACGCCTCGGCATAGCTCGTCTCGAGCTGGCCAAGCCGCGTGAAGTCGTCGGCCGTGGCGTGTCCGTCCTGCTGAACGACCAATGGCCGTTCGACCAGCCGTTCGGCGGCCTCGTCGTCGCGCCGCTCCTGGTCGATCCGCTCGGCGTCCAGTCCCGGCTCGACCCGCTCCAGGGCGACGTTGCTCTCGAGCTCCTGCTCGATCCGCTCCTCCAGCTCCGGCATCGGAAGCTGAAGGATCTCCATCGACTGGATCATCCGCGGCGCGAGGCGCAGCGTGTTGGCCATCTTCGCGGATTGGAGCGTGGAGAGGCGCATGGTCGACGCCGACGGTCGATCGTACGCGTCAGCGCGTCCTCCCGACCTCGCGGGCCCGCACCGGGGTGGAGCCCGGGACGGCTCAGAGCTTCGTCCGCCCCTCGATGGCATCCGCCAGCACGGCCTTGTTCGCATACTCGAGCTGCGAGCCGCTGGGAATGCCGCGGGCGAGCCGCGTCACCTTCACGCCCAGCGGCGCGATGCGCTCCGCCAGGTGCAGCGCGGTCGTGTCGCCTTCGAGATCGGGATTGAGGCCGAGGATGACCTCGCGCACCGCGACGCCGCGCGAGTTGCGACGCGGGTCGCGCACCCGGGCGATCAGCGCATCGACCGTGAGCGACTCGGCGCCAACGCCCTCCAGCGGCGCGATGCGACCGAGCAGCACGTGGAAGACACCGCGGTACATGCCGGTCTGCTCGAGGATGATCAGGTCCTTCGGCTGCTCCACCACGAGCACGCTCGAGGCGTCGCGCGCCGGATCGGCGCAGATCGGGCACGGGTCCGTGTCGGCGAGGTTGAAGCACGTCGTGCAGTGCCGCACCTTCCGCTTCACGTCCACGATGGCGCGCGCCAGGCCCGTCGCCTCCTCGGTCGGCGACTTGAGCACGTGGAACGCGAGCCGCTCGGCGCTGCGCCGACCGATTCCCGGGAGGAGCGCAAACGCCGCGATGAGGCGCTCGACGGACTCTGGATAGGCGGGGGGCATGGGGGATCGGAAGACGATCGGGGCCGCGTGCGGTCGGTGCGGCTTCCGCCGGACTCCGCACCGCGTCCGATCATTGTCCCAGAAGCTCGCCGAGCATGCCCTCCGGCAGCGGCACGTCGAGCTCGCGCGCCGCCTGCGTCAGCGCCTCGCCGACCATGCGGTGCGCCTGCTCGAGCGCCGAGTTGACCGCCTCGGCCACGAGGGCCTCGGCGTAGGCGCGGCTGACGCTGTCCTTGCTGTCGAGTCCGGCGACCAGCGCCGGGCTCAGCTCGATGGAGACGACCTTCAGCTTGCCGTTGACGGTCGCGTTCACCGCGCCGCCGCCGCTCGTCCCGCGCACGGTGCGCAACGCCATCTCCTCGCGAACCTGCTCCATCCGGGACTTGATCCGCGGCAGGTCCTTCATCAGCGACGCGAGCTTCGCCGCGTGTTTCATCGATTCAAACATGGGGTGGGATCCAAGGTGGTTATCACTCCGTCGGCGACCGGCCGGCGGGCGGGCGGCGCTCGGGGCCGGACGATCCGCGATCGTCGCTCATGCCGATCACGGAACCATCGAAGATCTCCATCGCCTCGCGCACGAGCGGATGCGACCGGACGCTCTCCGGCGCCGGCGGACGCGCCGGCCCGGCGCTTCGCGCCTCTTCGACCACGACGTCCACGCGCCGGCCGACGGCGCGCTGCACGAGGTCGCCGAGCATCGCAGGACGGTCGCGAAGCATCGTCGCGATCGACTGATCGGCCGCCGATGAGTCGATGCGGAGCGTGCGCCCATCGAAGGACCTGGGCACGAGCGCCTCGATCATCGCGCGGTCGACCCGCCCGGCCGCGGCGCGCACCTGCTCCCACAGCGCGTCGAGGCCCGTGGCGTCCGCTCCGGCCGGTTCGTTGCCGGATGCCTCGAGGCGCGACGCCTCGGCCGACGACGGCTCGATGCGCCGCGGCTCGCTCCGCGTCGCCGCCGCGGCGCCGACCGCGAGGCGAGGGTCGTCGGCGCGCGCGGCCGCCGGTTCCGCGGAGGCCGGATTCGGCGCGGTGGCGGGGACCGAACGGATCGCGACGGTCGAAGCGGGCGACGACGCGACGGTCACCTCATGCTCGTGCTTTTTTTTTTCGGCGGCGACGCCGGTCGCCGTCGAGGCGGGCATCGCGCTGGGCATCGCGCTGGAGATCGCGCCAGGCGTCGCGCCGGAACCGGCGCCAGTCGCCGCGGCGACCGTCGCGCCGGGACCGGCCCCCGCTGCCGTGGTGATCGTGGCGCCGGCACCACCGGTCGCGCCCGCGAGAAGCTGCGTTCCCAGCGCCAGCCGGACGAGCAGCGCATCGAAGACGGCACGGGGCGACGACGAGCTGCGCGCCGAGCGAGCCGCCGCCTCGCACAGCGCGATCCGATGCACGAGTTCCGCGGCGCCGAAGCGCCTCGATTGCGCCACCGCGGCCGCGCGCGCCTCGCCCGCCCGTTCGAGCAGGTCGCTCTCCGCGCCGCAGACCCCGGCGATCATGAGCGTGCGGAAGTGCTCGGCGAGCGCCTCGAGACCCTGCTCGACGGTGTTGCCGCGCTGGAGAAGCTCGTCGCCCTGCCGAAGCGCGGCGGCCGCGTCGCCGTCGGCGAACGCCTCGACGAGCGCGTGCAGGACGCTCGCATCGGGCAATCCCAGCAACCGCTCGACGAGGCTCGCGTCGAGTCCGCCGGATCGTCCATCGGCAGCGTCGGGGCGGGCCTCCACGCCGGCGAGCAGCCGATCCAGCAGGCTCAGCGCGTCGCGCATCGATCCGTTGGCAAGGCGGGCCACCTGCATGATCGACTGCTCGTCGAACGCGACGCCCTCGCGCCCGAGCACGTCGCGCAGGTGGGCCGCGATCCGCGACGCGGGGATGCTCCGGAAGTCGAAGCGCTGGCAGCGGCTCTGGATGGTCGGCGGAACCTTCTGCGGTTCGGTCGTGCAAAGGATGAACTTCACGTGCGGCGGCGGCTCCTCCATCGTCTTGAGGAGCGCGTTGAAGGCGTCCTTCGTGATCTGGTGGACCTCGTCGATGATGTAGATCTTGTACGGACAGCGCGCCGGCAGCAGGCTCGCCCCCGCGATCAGCTCGCGGGCGTTGTCGATGCCGCGGTTGCTGGCGCCGTCGATCTCGATGACGTCCATGTCGTCGCCGCGCAGGATCGCGGCCGCGATCGCCTCGCGCTCGGCGAGTCCATCGGCGCCGTCGGGCACGTTGAGCGCCTTGGCGAAGATGCGCGCCGTCGACGTCTTGCCGACACCGCGCGTGCCGGTGAAGAGGTAGGCATGCGCAACGCGGTTCTGCGCGATTGCGTTGCGGAGCGTGCGGGCGATCGCCTCCTGGCCGACGAGCTCGTCGAAGCCGCGCGAGCGGTAGCGCCGCGCGAGCACCACGTAGCCGGCGTCTGGCGAGGCGGCCGGTGGCTCGCCCATGGATGTCGAAGGCGCAACGTGGCGGCCCGACTCGGCGTTCTTGGACTCGGCGCTCTTGGACCCGGCGCTCTTGGACCCGGCGCTCTTGGACCCGGCGCTCTTGGACCCGGCGCTCTTGGACTCGGCGCTCTTGGACTCGGCGCCCTTGGACCTGGCGCCCTTCGACTCGGCGTCCTCCGACTCGACGTCCTTCTTGGTGCGCGTCTGCTTGGCCATTGACGAGGGGATTCGGTGACGAACTCGGCTCATCCGCGCCTGGCGTCGGCGCACACGGCGATCGGATCGCGTCGACGGTCGCGCAGGCGGCGAGGAAGCGCCGTCGACGCCTCGGCGACAGGAAGACGGCCAGGCACCCGAGCGCTCGGACAACAACGCTTATGGCTGCTGCGGTCAAGCTCTGACCAGGTTCACGCGCCGCCCGTCGTCCGGACCCGGCCGTCTTCCTCGTCGCCGCGAGCGCGATCGTAGCCACACGCGCGGCATCGGTACAATCGGG
>JAXMAF010000038.1:0-37207 GCA_046350555.1 Phycisphaerales bacterium | reverse complement strand
TCCTCTCGTCTGGTTCACGGGCGACCGCCGCAAGATGGGCCGGTTCGCGAACGCCCGATGGCTCGCCGCGCTGGCGTGGCTGGTCACCGCGATCATCGTCGTCCTGAACCTGTATCTTCTTGTCCAGACCTTCGGCGAGTGGATCTCGGGCTGAACGTCGCCCGGCGCCATTCGCCCGTCGCCACGATCCTTCTCGGCACCGCATGTACCGCACGATCCTGATTCCCCTCGAGCATTCGCCGGCCGACGAGGCGATCCTGGCCCACATCCGCCCGCTGGCGCGGCTGCACGGCTCGCGCCTGCTGCTGGTGCATGTCGCCGACGGATTCGTGGCGCGCTACCAGGAACAGCTCGATCTCCAGGACTCCGAGGAGATCCGCGCCGACCGCGCCTATCTCGACCGGCGCAAGCGCGAGCTCGAGCAGGAAGGGTTCGAGGTCGCCACGTACCTCGCCTGCGGCGAACCGACCAGGCGGATCCTCGAGGTGGCGGAGCGCGAGGGATGCGATCTCATCGCGATGTCCACGCACGGCCACGGCGTCATCAAGGATCTCCTCCTCGGCAGCGTGGCCTCGAGCGTCCGGCACCGCACGGACATCCCGGTGCTGCTCCTGCGCACGCGGGCGGATGGGTGAATCGACGCGAGGCGTCCCCGGCCTTCGCGGGAGATGCCGGAGACCGCCCGCGGGCGCGTCATGGCCCGACCGGGCAGGGTCCCCACGCGCTGAGCAGCACGCCCAGGTCCGCGCCGTCGACCGCACCGTTTCCATCGAGATCGCCCGCGCCGGCGTTGCCCCAGTTGGCGAGCAGGAGCCCAAGGTCGGCGCCATCCACGCTCCCGTCCTGGCTGAGGTCGGCAACGCACGTGTGCACGGTCATCGACCACGCGTCGGCCCCGATCATCACGGAGTACGGCTCCGCGTTGCCGCCAAACGCCGTGGAGTTGCCGCGGGCGAAGCCCAGCTCGATCAACGCTCCACCCGGCGAGAAGTCGGGGTGGCCCGGTCCGGTGAAGTCGCACGGCGGAGCGTTGATCATCTCGAAGAACGACGCGGCGCCCAGGTTCGCGATCGCGGTGGTCGACCAGCCGGGCACCGTTGGAGTGACTCCGGTGCCGCCGATCCCGATGTAGATCCGACCATCCTGGCGCAAGGCAGGCAGCTGGCTTTGAACGATGAGGGGCGCGGTCCCACCCGTGGGCTTGCTGTCCAGCGCGAAGTCGACGGCGACGATGCCGCCCAGCGCGCCGGGATCGACCGACGCGCCGTCGATGAAGACGAACGACCAGACCCAGTTGGCGCAGAACCCACCGGATGGCGCGCCCGCCGGAAGCGTGTGCTGGACGAGGAGGTACGGCCCGGGATTCCCGCCGTTGGGATCCTGGATCAACATCGAAGCGCCGCCCAGCCCTCCCTGAACGACGACGCTCGAGAAGCTGCCCGGATCGAAGGTCCCCTCGGAGAAGGTCTCGGCGGCGACCGCGACCGAACCGACCAGCGCCGCGAAGAGGCCCGCGACCAGCGCCGACGACGAGCGCGACGGAACAACGACGCATCCAGGGTTGTGGCTCATGCCGACATTGAATACCGGCTTCGACCGGCACGTCCAGCCCCTTGTTCGTGCTCGAGCGTGGACGACGAAGGGCCGGCGCCGCAGGCGCGTGTGGTCGTCGAAGTGACGCTCTCGGACCCACCGATCGCCCGCCGGTGCACGGCGCGCGGGCATCGACCGGTGCGCGCATCCGACGTTCGACTCATGCGGACTCCAGGAGACCTCTATGCGTCCGACCCATCGCCCGCAGCGGCCTCTCACGGCGGAGTTGGGTTGGGTGGTGAGCGCGGATCAACCGGGACGCGTGTCATCCCCAGCTCCTGCGCCAGGAACGCCCACGCATCCGCGTCCTGGGCAATCCGCTCGTCGAGGTTCGACGCCCCGTGCCCCGAGCTTCCGCTCGTGCGCAGCAGGATGGGCCGCCCCGAGGTCGACGCCGCCTGGAGCCGCGCGACCATCTTGCGCGAGTGCCACGGCTCGACGCGCGGGTCGTTGTCGCCGGTGAGCATGAGCACCGCCGGATAGGCCGTCCCGTCCTTCACGTTGTGCAGCGGCGAGTAGGCGAGAAGGGCCTCGAACTGCGCCGGATCGGCGACGGTGCCGAACTCGGTGATGTTGAACTGCCCGTTCGCGCCGCGCTCCACGCGGAGCATGTCGTAGATGCCGACGAACGACACGATGGCGCGGAAGAGCTCCGGATGCTGCACGATCATCGCCCCCATGAGCAGTCCGCCGTTGCTGCCACCCATGGCGCCGAGCCGGCCTGGTCCGGTCACCTTCGTGTCGACGAGGTGCTTGGCGCACGCGGCGAAGTCGTCGAAGACGGTCTGCTTGTGCAACAGGCTTCCGGCGCGATGCCATTGCTCGCCGAACTCGCCGCCTCCGCGCACGTTGGCGATCGCGTAGACGCCGCCGCGCTCGAGCCACGGCAGGATGCTCGGATCGAGCTCCGGCGTGAGGGACACGCCGTAGCCGCCGTAGCCGTAGATGACCGTCGGATTGTTGCCGTCGCGCGGCGTGCCGCGCTTCTGGAGGATGGTGATCGGGAGCTTGGTGCCGTCGGCGGCGGTCGCGAAGTCGCGGACGACCTCCACCGCGCTGAAGTCCGCCGGCGTGCGCTCCACGAACGGCGTGGCGGTGGTGGTGCCATCGCGGTGCACGCGCAGCCATCGCGCCGGCTGGACGAAGCTCGCGACGTGCATGAGGGCATCGTCCGGCGCGCCGCCTTCGAGCCGCACGAAGCTTCCCGCGGCGACGGCGGCGGGCAGCGCGACCTCGATCGGCGCGGTGACGGCGGGCGACGCCGGGCCCGTCGCGGCTCGCTCGAAGACGCGCACGCGGCTCGGTCCGCCGACCAGCTCGCTCACGAAGATGCGCGTCGGCGTGACAAGGAACGACTCGATCACGCCGTCCGATTGCGGGACGACCTCGACCGGCGTGCCCGGCTGCGGATCGGCGGCGCTGACGCGCAGCAGGCGTCCGCGCGGCGCGCCCTTGCGCGAGAGCAGGTAGAGCATGTTGTCGGGCGAGAAGCCCGCGTCGATCACCTCGTCGGCGAAGGCGCTCACGCGCTCCCAGCGGCCGTCCGCGCGCCGCAGATGGACCTCGAACTCGCCGCCGTCGCCGTTGGCCACCCGCGCGACGAGGAAGCTGCCGTCGGGGCTCGGGAAGAGCTCCACCTCGGCGATGCGCGGAAACTCCTTGCCGATCTCGTAGCGATCCTGCTCGGTCGGCGTCCCCAGGGCGTGAAACCAGACCTGCTGGAAGAAGCCGAGATCGTCCTCGGGCCGTTCGCCGGCGCGCGGATAGCGCGTGTAGAAGAAGCCCGTGCCATCGGCGTTCCACGCGACGCTGCCGCCCGCGGTGCCGCCGTTGACGCGCGGGATGACGTCGGCCAGCGGCTTGCCCGTGGCGACGTCGTACACGTGCACATCGCCCGATTCGGTGCCACGATCGGAGAGGCACACCGCCACGAGCCTGCCATCGCGCGACGGGACGAAGAAGTCGATGCGCGTGGTCTTGTCGGCGCTCAGCGTCTCGGGATCGACGATGACCCGCTCGGGCAGCGCGCCGTCCATCGCGTCGCGCACGTCGAGCACGCTGCGCGGCATCGCGACGAGAAACGCCTGCTGCTTCGGCGGCTGGCGCTTGAGCGCGAAGAGGGTGTCGCCACGGGCGACGAACGCGCCGTAGCGCACCGAGTCGGACGCCTGGAGCTGGCGCAACCGCTCGCGCAACGGCCCCATCTGCGGCAGGGCGTCGAGCGCGCCGCGGGCGTAGGCGTTCTGCGCATCGCTCCACGCCTTCGCCGCGGTCTTGGTCGCGGCGTCGGGCGCCTCGAGCCACTGGTAGTCGTCGTTCACCGCGACGCCGTGGTAGGTCGTCGAGGTCGGTTGGCGCGGCGTCTCCGGCGGCGCGGGCGGCGCGGGCCATGCCATGCAGAGGAGAGGCGGGAGGAGGATGAGCATGGGGTGATTGTCGCCGGGGGAGCGGGTTGGATGCCAGCGGTTGGGGGGGGTCGCCCGGCGATGGTGACTGGTTGCTGGTTGCTGGTTGCTGGTTGCTGGTTATTGGTTACTGGTTACTGGTTGCGTCGCGGTGGTGGGTGTTGACGCGGGCTCGAGGGGCACTTGCGCTTGGACTGGAGGTCGGGACGTCGACGGAGGTCGCGAGCCGGCGAAACGTGCGCGGCCGTGGGGGCGACCGGCGCGGCGCCGTACCCTCTCGCATGGCTCGAGTCATTCGTCCCGTCGTCGCCGCGGACCTGCCCGAGGTCGAGCGCGAGCTGACGACGCACTGGGGCGGCGTGCGGATCTGGTCGCTTGGCCGCATGCATCGCGCGGACGAGCTTCCCGGATTCGTGGCGGAGGTCGACGGACGCTTCGCTGGGCTGGTCACGTACACCATCGACGGCGGCGCCTGGCAGGGCGAGGTCATCACGCTCAGCAGCCGCGCCGAGGACGGTGGTGTGGGCACGGCGCTCCTGGCGGCCGCGACCGAGGCGATCCGCGCGGCGGGCTGCCGACGGGCCTACCTCACCACGACCAACGACAACACGCGCGCCATCGGCTTCTACCAGCGCCGCGGGTGGCGACTCGCGTCGTTGCGGCTGGGCGCCGTCGACGCGGCCCGCGAGCGCTCGCCTGGAATCCCGCTGCGCGGGCTCAACGGCATCGACATTCACGACGAGATCGAGTTCGAGCGCCCGCTGGCGTGACGCGCGGGACCGGTCGGACCACGGACGAACCACCCGCCGCAGCAACGACAGGTCGATTCAGTTCAGGTACAACGTGCGGACTCTGGACAAGCAGGGCGGTGCGGCCGAGCACAACGTTGCCCGGCAAACGCGGGCGGGTCGGAGGGCGCAGCGGGCGACGAACCGCAGTGTGGTCGCTCCTCCGCCCGCCCGCATGGTTCATGCAGGGACGGGCCGACAATCGATCGGTGGCGAGATCATGGCTTCGGGTCCTCAGGCGGTTGGATTCGGCGCAGCCCCTCCGAAGGTGATCGACTGCTGGGTTGGCGAAGGAGCCGCCGAGGCAGGCGATTCGACGGGCGCGCCACGATCTGCCTCGGCGACCACGTCGGCCGCGGGCACCGTGAGCGTGAACGTGCTTCCCCGACCGAGCTCGCTCTCCAGCTCGATCCGGCCGTCGTTGGCGGACGCGGCCCACCGCGCAATCGCCAGTCCCAGTCCGGCGCCGCCGGCCCAAGGCGCCTCCTCGCTCCGCGCTCGCGCGGGATCGATGCGAAAGAAGCGGTCGAAGATCCGCTCTCGATCCTCGGGACCGATGCCGGGACCGGTGTCGTTCACCGAGATCGCGACGTCGCCGTTGCACCGGCGCGCGACGACCGAGACCGACCCGCCCGCCGGGGTGTACTTGACGGCGTTGTCGACGAGGTTCACCAGCGCTTGGCGCAGCAGCACGCGATCGGCGTGGGCGATCATGCTCGCGTCCGCGCGCACGCTGAGCGCGACGCGCCGTTCGTCGGCGACCGGCTGAAGGAGCTCCGCGACCTCCTCGACCACGGCCTTCGCATCGACCGATTCGCGCCTCACGAGCGCCTTCCCCGCGTCGGCGCGAGCCAGCAGGAGAAGGCGATCGATGAGGTCAGTCAGCCGTGTCACGCCTTCGAGCATCGCGCCGATCGTCTCGCGGTATTCCTCCGGCTGCTGTTCGCGCCGCAGCGCAACCTCGCCGGCGCTGCGGATCGCGGTGAGCGGCGTGCGCATCTCGTGCGACGCGTCGGCGGTGAAGCGGCGCTGTCGATCGAACGCTCCCTGGAGCCGGTCGAGCGACTCGTTGGCCAGCGTGCCGAGCCGGCCGAACTCGTCGCGCGGGTTCTCGACGGGAAGGCGCTCGTCGAGGCGATCGCCGCCGATCTGCCGCGCCGCGTCGGCCATGCGCTGGATGGGCGCCAGCATGCGCCGCGCGACCAGGTGCCCGCAGAGGGCTGCGAGGCCGAGCGCCACCGGCAGCCCGATCAGGAGCGACCGCGCCAGCGATCCAAGCGCCTCGCGGACGGGCTGCTCGCTCGCCGCAACAGCCACGGTGAAGACGCGGCCGTCGACCGGCATCACCGTCGCGGCGACGCGGTAGCTCTCGCCGCTGGCCGCGGTGCACGACCAGTCGACCACGTGGCGTCCGGCCTCTCCCCGGCGCTCGCCCGAGGTCGTCGCCGCGGAGGGCCACGCCATCCCGCCATCGTGGGCGAGCTGCGCGTCCATCTCGTCGATGCCGGGCAACCCGAGCCGCGCCCACGCGGCGGAGCGCAGCTCGACGCTCCCGTCGCGCAGCACCAGCATCGGCGCCTCCGGCGTGATCTCCCCGATCTTCGCGATGCTCCCGGGGCTCGCCCGCACGAATCCGGCCGCCGACTCCAGGTCGCGGTGCGCGCAGTCGCGCACCATGCCGAGCGCGTTGGCCCTCGTGAAGGCGTAGATGCCGACGGCGAACGCCACCAGCACGACGCCGACGGTCGCGCCGAACCACATCGCCAGCCGCATCCGGACCGTCGAGCGCTGGCCGATCATCGCGCATCTCCGCAGAGCCGGAAGGCGATCCCGCGAACGGTCTGCACGAGCGCGTCGCCGAAGGGTTCGTCCACCTTCTTGCGCAGCCGCGCGATCGTCGCGTCGATGACGTTGTCCAGCGGCGTGACCCGGTCGGTCTCCTTCCAGACATCGCGGGCGAGCATGTCGCGCGACACGACCGAGTTCGCGTGGCGCAGGAGGTACTCGAGCAGGTCGAATTCCCGGGCCGTCAACGGAAGCGTCGCGCCGCTGCGCACGGCGCGGCGGGAGAGCGGATCCATCTGAAGGTCGCCGCACGTCAGCGTCGCCGCGGCGTTCGGCCGGCCGCGCCGCGCGAGCGCCCGCAACCGCGCGAGCAGCTCGTCGAAGGCGAACGGCTTGACCAGGTAGTCGTCGGCCCCGGCGTCGAGCCCTGTGACGCGATCCTCGACGGTGTCCCGCGCCGTGAGCAGCAGGACCGGCACGGCGCCGACGTGGCGCCGGATCCCGGCCAGCACCTCGAGCCCGCTCCGTCCCGGCAGCAGGATGTCGAGGATCACCAGGTCGAATCGCTCGCTCGTCGCGAGGCGGAATCCATCCTCGCCCGTGGCCGATGCGGCGACCACGTAGCCTTCGCCCTCGAGGCCGTGCCGGATCGAGCGCCGCACGACCGGCTCGTCCTCGACGAGCAGGACGCGCAGGGCCGACGCGCGCGAGGCCGTGTCAACAGCGGGATCCATGGCGACTGTCTCGATGATGCAACGTATCGCGTCGATCGCCGGCCAACCACTGACGGGATTCTGACAGCGTCATGTTGGCGGGCGATGCACACGCAAGCCATCGGGCGTTCCGTCTTCGGGCGGCGCCGGGCGAGGCGCGCGGACGATGTCGGGATCGCGCCACGCATACCGTCCCGTCGAACCGAACCGCGTCCCGCGCACGCCCGATCCGATCGTCCCGGCTGGACCGGCGACCCGGACGCGGCTCCTGCGGCGGAACCCGCCGATCCGACCTCCATGCCCGCCCCTCGAGTCCTCATCGTTGGCGGCGGATTCGGCGGGCTGACCGTCGCCCAGCGGCTGGCTCGCGCGCCGGTCCATGTCATGCTCGTCGACCGGCAGAACCATCACCTCTTCCAGCCACTGCTCTACCAGGTCGCGTCCGCGGCGGTCTCGTCGGTCGAGATCGCCGCGCCGCTGCGCCACGTGCTGGGCAAGCAGCGGAACGCAACCGTGGTGCTGGGCGAGGTCGAGTCGATCGACCTGGCGAAGCGCACGGCGACGCTCGCGCCGATGGTCGAGGAAGCCATGGCCGAGGAGGGCGGCGGCGCCGGCGACGCGCGCCCGGACGCGCCGACCTCGCGGCGCCGGACCATCGAGTACGACTGGCTCGTCCTCGCGCCGGGCGCGGTCGACGACTACTTCGGCAACGAGGCGTGGCGCCCCGACGCGCCGGGACTGAAGACGCTGGACGAGGCCCTCGAGATCCGCAGCCGCATCCTGCTGGCGTTCGAGCGCGCGGAGAACGAGGACGATGCGGCCAGGCGATCCGCATGGATCACGTTCGTGATCGTCGGCGCGGGACCGACGGGCGTCGGCTCGCCGGAGCGATCAAGCAGGCTCGCCGTCGACGCGATCGTCCGCGACTTTCGCCAGGTGGACACCGCCGCGACGCGCGTGGTCCTCATCGAGGCCGGCGAGCGGCTCCTGCCGGCGATGCATCCCGATTCGTCCGCCAGCGCGCTGCGTGGCTCCGAGGGACTCGGCGTCGAGGTGCGCCGGCGCGTCGTCGGCGTGGACGGCGGCAGGGTAAGCCTCCAAGGAGGCGAGTCGATCGCCGCGCACGGTGCTCTGGGCCGCGGGTGTGCGCGGGGCGCGCTGCTGGCGACGCTCGGCGTGCCGTTGGCGCGCGGCGGGCGCATCGCGGTCAGGCCCGATCTCTCGCTCGCGGAACACCCGGAGGTCTTCGTGATCGGCGACGCGGCGGCGTGCACAGACCCGCGCGGCCGGGCGGTGCCCGGCGTTGCGCCTGCGGCAATGCAGATGGGCCGCCACGTCGCCGCCGTCATCGCGCGCGAGGTCCGCGCCGCGCCCCGCGGCGATGCGACGGGCCGCGGGCCCGTTGTGACGGGTGCGGCGACTGCCGCGCCGGCCCGCCCGCCGTTTCGCTATGTCGACAAGGGAACGATGGCGACCATCGGGCGCTCCCGCGCCGTGGCCGAGCTCGGGGGCCGCCACTTCGGTGGCCTGGTCGCCTGGCTGCTCTGGCTCTTCGTGCACCTGATCTTCCTGGTCGGCTTCCGCAACCGGATCGTCGTGCTCATCTCGTGGGCGCAGAGCTATCTCTTCTTCCGGGCCGGCGCTCGTGTGATCACGCAGACGCGCCGCGAGACGTGACCCGCCGCTCGCCATCAACAGCGGTCGCCCGAGCAGGCCCGTTCCGCTTGTTCCACTTGTTCCACCTGTTCGATCTGTTCCATCCGTTCATCCGGATGAACGGTTGAATCTTCGCCACGCCCGCTGTAGACTCTCCGCATGGCCACCTCGCCGAGCGGGTCCCAAAGCCTCTTCCTCGAGCATCTCTCCCGCCGCGTGCTGGTCTTCGACGGCGCGATGGGCACGTCGATCCACGCCTGCACCACGTGCCGCAACGAGGACTACCTCGGGCGCGACAACTGCACCGACATCCTGGTGAAGTCGAGGCCCGACATCATCCAGGGGATCCACGAGTCGTTCCTCGCGGTCGGCGCCGATTGCGTGGAGACCGACTCGTTCGGCTCGAACAAGCTGGTCCTCGCCGAGTTCGACGAGGAGGCCGCGAGCTGGACGTACGAGCTCAACAAGCGCGCCGCCGAGGTGGCGCGGGCCGCATGCGATCGCCACTCGACCGCCGACAAGCCGCGCTTCGTGATCGGGTCGATGGGTCCCGGCACGAAGCTCGTCACGCTCGGGAACACGACGTGGGAGGCGATGCTCGATTCCTATGCGGAGCAGGCGCGCGGACTGATCGACGGCGGCGCCGACGCGCTGATCATCGAGACGTGCCAGGACCTGCTCCAGGTCAAGTGCGCCCATCAACGCCTGCCTCGACGCGCTCGCCCAGCGCGACCGCTCGCCGGAGCGCCTTCCGATCCTCGTCTCGGTCACGATGGAGACGACCGGCACCATGCTGCTCGGCACCGAGATCGCGGCGGTCGCCAACGCCCTCAGGCCGTTTCCGATCGCGTCGCTCGGCCTCAACTGCGCAACCGGCCCGGTGGAGATGGCCGAGCACGTGGCGTATCTCGCCCGACACTGGGACCGCCACGTCTCCGTCGTGCCCAATGCCGGCCTCCCGGCGCTGGTCAACGGACAGACGGTCTATCCGCTCGCGCCGCAGCCCTTCGCCGAGGCGCTGCGCCGGTTCCTCGACGAGTACAAGGTCGGCATCGTCGGTGGCTGCTGCGGCACCACGCCCGAGCACATCCGGGCGCTCGCCGAGGCGGTGGGCGGGCGGGCGCAGCCGCGGCGCGCGATCGTGCCGCAGGCCCCGGGCTGCTCGTCGCTCTACTCGTTCGTCGAGTTCCAGCAGGACAACTCCTTCCTGATCGTCGCCGAGCGGACCAACGCCAACGGCTCGCGCAAGTTCAAGCGACTCCTGGACGAGGAGGCGTGGGACGGCCTCGTCTCGATGGCCCGCGAGGAGATGCGCGACGGCTCGCACCTGCTGGACGTCTGCGTCGACTTCGTCGGCCGCGACGGCGTGCGCGACATGAGCGAGGTCGTGTCGCGCTACGTGCGGCAGGTGAACGCGCCGCTCATGCTCGACTCGACGCAGGCCGACGTCCTCGAGGCGGGCCTCAAGCGCGCCGGCGGACGCTGCGTCGTCAACTCGATCAACCTCGAGGACGGCGAGAAGCGGCTCGACGAGGTCTGCCCGCTGCTGCGGCGCTACGGCGCGGCCTGCGTCGCGCTGACCATCGACGAGGATCCGCAGGCGGGCATGGCCAAGACCGCGGAGCGCAAGCTGGAGATCGCACGCCGCATCCACGACCTCTACACGCGCAAGTGGGGACTCGACGAGAACGACCTCCTCTTCGATCCGCTCACCTTCACCATCGCCACGGGCAACGAGGACGACCGCAAGCTCGGCCTCGAGACGCTCAAGGGCATCGAGCTCATCGCGAAGACGTTCCCGGCCTGCGGCATCGTCCTCGGTCTCTCGAACATCTCCTTCGGCCTCAAGGCGTCGGCGCGGGCGGTGCTCAACTCCGTCTTCCTGCACGAGGCGCGGAAGCGCGGGTTGACCGCGGCGATCGTCCACGCCTCGAAGATCATGCCGGAGAACCGCATCCCGCGCGAGCATTGGGAGGCGGCCCAGTGGCTCGTCTTCGACCGGCGGGGCGCGGATCGACCGGAGGGCATGGCGGAGAACTTCGATCCGCTGCTGCACTTCATCGGCCTCTTCCCCGATGGGACCGAGGAGGGCAAGGTCGACCGCGGCGCCGACCTGACCCTGGAGGAACGGTTGCAGCAGCACATCGTCGACGGCGAGGACAAGGGACTCGACGAGACGCTCAACGCGGCGCTGGCGAGGTACAAGCCGCTTGAGATCATCAACGACCACCTCCTCGCCGGCATGAAGGTGGTCGGCGATCTCTTCGGCTCGGGGAAGATGCAGCTTCCCTTCGTGCTCCAGTCGGCGAGCGTGATGAAGAAGGCGGTCGCGTTCCTCCAGCCGCACATGGAGAAGGTCGGCGGCGCGGGCAAGGCGAAGGCCACCGTCGTGCTGGCGACCGTCGCCGGCGACGTGCACGACATCGGCAAGAACCTCGTCGACATCATCCTGAGCAACAACGGCTACCAGGTGCACAACATCGGCATCAAGCAGCCGCTCGGCGCGATGATCGAGGCGTGGAGGCGGACCGGCGCCGATGCGATCGGCATGAGCGGGCTGCTGGTCAAGTCGGTCACGGTGATGGAGGAGAATCTCAAGGAGCTCAACGCGCTCGAGGTCAAGGTGCCGATCCTGCTCGGCGGCGCTGCGCTCACCCGCCACTACGCCGAGGGCCGCCTCCGCGACCTGTACCAGGGTGCCCTCTACTACGGGCGCGACGCCTTCGAGGGGCTGGCGATCTGCGACGCGCTCGCGGGCAACCGCCTGCACGAGATCGATGCCGCGATCGACGAGCGCCTCGGCAAGCGCAAGGCGGTCGAGGCGAAGGTCGCCGCGTCCCGGAGCGCCGCCCCGCGCGCCGGGGCGGCCGTGGCCGAGGGTCCCGCCGTGCGCCGCGACGTGGAGGTTCCGCGCCCGCCCTTCTGGGGCGAGCGGCTGGTCGAGTCGATCGACCTCGACGAGGTCTATCCGTTCATCAATCCAAACGCGCTCTTCCGCGGCCAGTGGGGCTTCAAGCCCGGGGCGATGGACGAGCGCGAGTACGAGCGCCTGGTCGAAGAGAAGGTGCTGCCCGTCTTCGCCCGCATGAAGGCGCTGTGCCGCGACGAGAAGATCCTTCGTCCGGCGGTCGTCTATGGCTACTTCCCGTGCAACAGCGCCGGCGACGACCTCGTCGTCTTCGACCCCGAGGACCACGACCGCGAGATCGAGCGGTTCACGTTCCCGCGGCAGGCGGCGCAGCAGCGCCTCTGCATCAGCGACTACTTCCGACCGACCCGCGAGCATGGCGGCGACGGCACGCGCGACGTCGTCGCGTTCCACTGCGTGACCATGGGCGTCGAGGTGTCGCACCGCGCGAAGCAGCTCTTCGAGCGCAACGAGTACACGGAGTACCTCTACATGCACGGCATGGGGGTCGAGACGGCGGAGGCCCTCGCCGAGCTGTGGCACAAGCGGATGCGCGCGGAACTGGGCATCGGCAACGACGACAGCCCTCGCATCAAGGACCTGTTCCAGCAGAAATACCGGGGAATCCGCTACTCGTTCGGCTACCCGGCATGCCCGGAGATGAGCGACCAGGAGAAGCTCTTCCGCCTGGTGAAGCCGGAGCGCATCGGTTGCGTGCTCACGGAGAACTGGCAGATCGACCCCGAGCAGAGCACCAGCGCGATCGTGGTGCACCATCCGGAGGCCCGCTACTTCAACGTGTAGTGTCCCGTCGGGCGCCGGGCGACCGGGGGCGGCGGCGCTGCCCCGTTGCGTCCGTCGGCCTTGCGGCCCACGGCGTCCTCGTGGCATCATGCCGCCTCAACCGGACGCCAGGTCCGGCAAGGAACCGCTCATGAACCAGCGTCGGTCGTTTGAATGGTGGTGGATCGCGATTGGAATCGCCGCCGGTGCCGGCGGCGGCATCCCGTTTGGCAGCATCCCAGGCGGCATCGTCGTCGGGGCGATCGTCGGCCTCACGATCGCGCTGGTGCGCGCAAGCCGTTCGTGGCGCTCCGCCGCCGAGGTCGACGAGCAGCATCTTCGGAGCGAGCACAAGAAGCCACACAAGCATCACAAGCCGCCGACGCATTAGTTTGAGCGCTCCGTAGCGCCTTCGGCGCACACTCGCTTTCGCGCGACGGGAGCAGCGCTTGAGCGCTCCGTGGCGCCTTTCGGCGCACACTCGCTTTCGCGCGACGGGAGTTGCTTCAGCGCTTCGCACGAGGGGAATCGCTCGAGCGCTCCGGACCTCTCGTCCCGCGCACGCGGCTGCAACCATGTTGAACGCGGGCTATTCGGGCACTCCACTCTGGAAGAAGCTCGGCCTCAAGCCGGGCTCGCGACTGTGCGTGGTTGGCGCTCCGAAGGGGTACATCGAGGAGCTCGTGGCCTGCGCCGAGGTCGGAACGGGCGAGCGTGTGCGCGTCGCGCGGCGCCTTCCCGCGCCGGCGTCGGCACCGGTCGATCTGGTCCAGATCTTCGCGACCAACGAAGCGACGTTCCGTCGCCAGCTCGCGGCGGCGCTGGCCATGCTGGCCGACGGCGGCGCCATCTGGGCGAGCTGGCCGAAGAAGTCCTCCGGCGTCGACACCCAGGTCGACGAGAACGTCATCCGCGCCGCGGCGCTGCCCCTGGGCCTCGTCGACAACAAGGTGTGCGCCGTGGACCAGACCTGGTCGGGCCTTCGGCTGGCGCGTCGCCGGACGCGCTAAACATCGCGCGGATCATCGTGCGGACCAACGCGCCGACCATCGCGCGGGTGCCCGGGCCGTCGACGAAACATGCATGCATCGCATGAGCAGCGACGGACCGGCGAGCGTGTCGAGCCTACCATCACCCTCTCCTGTTCCTCCCGTTCCCCGGCGTTCGACGCCGAATTCACGCCTGGAATCGCCGATCGGAGCCGCGCTGCGCATGAGCGACATCGTCTTCATCCACTGGAACGACACCGAGGCCCGCGAGCGGTCCCAGCCGCTGACCGAGGCCGGGCACCGAGTCCGCCTGCACGCGACCGAGAACGCCAAGCCGCCGATGCCGCCGCTGCCCGAGGTCCTGGTGATCTCGCTTGATCGGCTGCCGTCGCATGGGTCGACCGTGGCGGAGTGGCTGTGGGAGGCGAAGTCGCGACGTGGAATCCCGATCGTCTTCGTCGGCGGCGCCGCCGACAAGGTCTCGCTGATGCGCGCGAAGTTCCCCAGCGCCCGCTTCTGTGCCCGCGGCGCGCTCGTCTCGACCGTCGCCGCCGCGGCGAGGTCGGCGGCGGCGCTGCGCGGCGAGTTTGGCGAGCCCAAGACCGAGTCGTCCGCGCCGAAGCGTCCCACGGAGGCGCCCGCCAAGCGAACGTCGACGGCATCGGCCAAGTCCACCAAGTCGCCCGCTCGCGCCAGCGCGACGGCTCGCGCCACCAAACCCGCCGCGGCGCGCGGCGCAACCGCGACGGCCGCCCGACCGCGGCGCCGAAGCGCCTAGCGCCCGCCCGCGTCGCGGGTGACTCTCTCGCCCGACGGCCCTATTTGCCCTTTGCGCCCTTCGCGCCCTTCGCGGCGCCACCGGACGCGACCTGCTCGAACTGGGCATTCCATTGTCGTTCTGCGTCGACCTGGACCTGGTCGAGCGCCTTCGCCCCGAATCGGCGGGCGATCTCCGTGCGCATGACCTCGTTGTAGCCCTTGGTCGTCTCGACGATCCTCTCGTCGACGATGCAGCCGGCGACGCCCTCGATCTCGACGCCGAGGCGCGTGCGCAGGAGCTCGTGATAGTCGCCCGCCCACACCGCAGGCAGGCCGAAGGTGCGCAGCTTGAGAACGCCGCGGCCGATGTCGGCCCTGGCCTCCTCGGCGCCCGCCTTGACCATCGCGGCCTTGTCCGATCCATCCCCGACCGGCGCTGCGGCGCCCGCCGCGGGGGTCGAGAGCCCGATCGTCCCGGCCCCGGGCCTCGCGCCTTCGGGCTTCGGATCCGCGACGATCGGCGCGAGTCGGATGTTGCGGAACTCGATCGGCGCGCCCTCCGACTGGAGGCAGATCTTGCCGGGAACGACGGCGACGTCCCACGCGTGGTTGAGTTCCTCGCCGTTCACGTTGAGCCGGATGTCCCCGCCGTCGACGATGATCTCGTACTCGTTCCATTCGCCGATGGCGTTCTCGTTGGCGTGCGTCTGCTTCGTGTTGCGGCCGTTGGTGCGCGCCGGGTCGACCTTCATCTGGACCTCGTCGATGTTCCAGAAGTCGCCGGCGCTTCCGCTCTGGAGCTGCGCCTCGACGCTCTTCGGCCAGACCTTGTCCTCGCCGACCATGCGGAGCAGCACGCCGGAGTTCCCGGGATCGCCGCTTCCGGACGGCCCGATCGGCCAGCGCCACTCGAGCTTGAGGACGTAGTTGGCGTGATCGGCCGTGGTGCGGATGTATCCGATGGGACGTCCGGCGCAGCGCAGCACGCCATCCTTCACGCTCCAGACGTCCGCCATGCCCTTGCCATCCTGGAGGAACGCGGTCCAGCCGGTCGTGTCCTTGCCGTTGAAGAGCTGGACCTCGCCCGGCATCGGGGCGTCGAACGAGCGGATCTTGATGTTCCGGTAGCAGACCGCGTCGCCGTGGTCCTGGAGCGCAATGTGGCCGCGCGGCTGAAGACCGAATCCCTCGTAGACCTTGAACTTGCTGCCGTTGATGCGCTCGATCCAATCCTTGCCGTCGATGCGGAGGTCGACGATGCGCACGCCGTTGAGGTAGTGCCGAAGGCGGCCGTCGCGCAGCACGATCCGCGCGTGGTTCCATTCGCCCGCGGGCTTGACGACCTTGCCCGCCGCCGGCGCCGCGAGGTCGTACAGCGCGCCGGAGGAGTGCGCATCGTCGGGCTTGAGGTCGTTGCCGCCGTCGTCGATGACCTGGAACTCGGGACCGGTCATCCACGACGTGTCGTGCTTCTCGGCCACGCGGAAGATGATGCCGCTGTTGGCCTTGGGAGAGGTCCGGTACTCGAGCGAGAGCTCGAAGTCGCCGAACTGCTCGGCGGTGATGATGTCGCCGCCGCTTCCACCGGGCGACGTGCAGAGCGCACCGTCGCTGATCGTCCATCCACCGCCGCCTGGCTTCGCCGCAGGAAAGGTCGCCTGCTTGTAGCCGCGCCAGCCATCCACGGTGGCGCCGTCGAAGAGGAGCTTCCAGCCGGCGGCGCGCTCGGCGGGCGTGAGCGTGTTGGGTGCGGCAGCGGCCGCCGGAGGGACGACCGCGGCCGGCGCGGCGGGCGGCGCGGCCGGACGAGTCGGCGCCGCGGGTCGAGCTGGCGCCGCCGGCTTGGCGGCCCCCGACGCGGCGACGGCGACGATCGAGAGCGAGGCGACGAGACCGCACACGGCGGCCCGGATCATGGTTGGCACGAGTGGCTCCTTCGATGGATCTATCGTTGAGGATACCAGCGCAGGCGCACGACGCCCGCGACCCGCGGGCGCCAGCGCAACCATCGTCCACATGCCGACCGACGACGAACCTCGCTGTCCGCGCTGCGGCTATGCGCTGCGCGGCACGACTGGATCGACGTGCCCCGAATGCGGCGCCGACGTCGGCGCCGCGGCGTTGGCGCGAGCTGCGGCACGGCGATCGTTCCGCCGCCGGTGGACGTGGTCGGCCGCGATCCTGCTTCCGTGCATCTATGCGCCCTACTCCTGGGTCTTCCTGATGAGCTATCCGTGGGATGCGTATCGATGGCTGTGGGCGAAGATGTTTCCGATCCTGCCCGGACTGCTGCCGGTGGCCCTGATCGCGAGCATGTTCTCCGCGCCCCATCCACCCGGATGGCTCAGGATGCTCCTCCCGGCCCTGGCCACGGCGCTCCTGGTCGCGCTGTCGCTCTGGCTGGGTTCGCGCGGACGCGCGGCGCTGATCGCCACGGCGGTCGTCGTGTTGGCGCTCTCGATCGGCTGCTCGGTCGCGGCGCACGGCCTCTTCCTGTTGTAGCGCGCCTTAGCAGCCCGCCTTGTTCGGCGCGCGAGCCGTGGCCACGGGCCGCGCCGGGGCGAGAGGCGCGGTCGCGACGTCTCACCGGCGATCCGTGGATGCGCCCCGGGCCGTCCAGCATCGTCCGCACGACGCCATTTCCTTCCCGTACACTCTCGCCATGCAACGCCTGAAGCAGGCGGTCCAGGCCACTCCCCTCGGGCCGTTCGCCGCACGAATCTATCGAATGATCGTCCCGGCAAGCACGCGGGCGAAGTTCAACCAGAACATCCAGTACGACCTTCAGACGGTCGAGGTGATGCGGCGGGTCTTGAAGCCCGACTCGGCGGCCCTCGACATCGGCGCCCACCGGGGCGACATCCTCAAGGAGATGCTCGTCTTCGCGCCGAAGGGGAGACTCTTCGCGTTCGAGCCGATCCCGCACCTGGCCAAGGCGCTGCGCGAGAACTTCCCGACGGTCGACGTGAAGCAGCTTGCCCTCAGCGATGCGCCGGGAACCTCGACCTTCCAGTACGTCGTCAACGCCCCGGCGTACAGCGGTCTTCGTCCGCGCGAGTACGACCGATCGGATCCGGTCGTCGAGGAGCTGACCGTCCAGGTCGAGACGATCGATCGTGTCGTCCCCGCGGACGTCCGCGTGGCGCTCATGAAGCTCGACATCGAGGGGGGCGAGCTGGACGCGATGCGCGGCGGACTCGAGACGATCAAGCGCGGCCGGCCGATCATCATCTTCGAGTCCGGACGCCGGTCGCCCGCGTATGGCACCGGTCCCGACGACTATCTCGAGTTCTTCGACCGGATTGGATACAAGCTCTCGACCATGCGCTGGTGGCTCGCCGGGAAGCCCCCGTATGCGCCGACTGCGTTCCGCGAGAACTGGGCGAAGGGCCCGGAGTACTACTTCATCGCGTATCCCGTCGCGTGACCTGGCCGACGGACCGATCCGACGAAGCCGCGTGTCGACCGGCCGGGCACGAGCCCTGGCGCGTCGGCCCGGCACCTGGACCGCACCCGGAACCATGAGCCGCACGCCCCATTCCAACGAGCACCGCGCCATCGTGCCGGCGGGCAACGAGCGCACCGTGGCCAAGCGCGTGGCGCACGCGATCGAGCGGGTGATCGCGCACGTGCCCGACACCGACGTCGGCCCGTCGCCCGACCCGGCGCGCCGGGCCCGGGCGATCGCGAACGCGGCGGCGATCAAGTCGGCCGTCGTCTCCGGCAGCCTGGCGCTGCCACCGGGTCCGCTCGGGCTGCTGACGATCCTGCCCGACCTGGTCGCCATCTGGCGGATCCAGTCGCAGATGGTCGCCGACATCGCCGGCGCCTTCGGCGTCCAGGCGACGCTTGAGCGCGAGCAGATGATCTACTGCCTCTTCCGTCACGCCGCGGCCCAGGCGGTGCGCGACCTGATGGCCCGCGTCGGCAGCCGGATCGTCGTGCGGCAGGCGACGAGCGACATGGTGCAGCGCATCTGCGAGCGCATCGGCGTGCAGTTGACCAGGCGCATGGTCTCGAAGGCCGCGGCGCGGTGGTTGCCGGTGATCGGGGCGCTCGGCGTCGGTGCGTACGCCTTCTACGACACCGGCCAGGTCGCGAAGACGGCGATCGAGCTCTTCGAGCGCGAGACGCGGCGGCGCGAATAGGCGCCCCGCGGCGAAGGTCATGCGAAGGTCATGCGGGCTCGGCGCCGTCGACCGATGCGTCCGCGGTCGCCGCAGGCCGCGCCCGCGCCGTCGTGATCAGCACGACCGCGGCGAGGATGATCGCGGAGGCGACGATCGTCCGCGGCGTGAGCGGCTCGTCGGCGATGATCGCCCCGAGGACGACCGCGACGACCGGGTTGACGTACGCGTACGTCCCGACGGCCGCGGCGGAGACGTGTCGCAGCAGCCAGATGAACGCCGTGTAGCCGACGAGCGAGCCGAAGACCACCAGGTAGCCGAAGCCGAGCCACGAGCGCAGGGTGAACGCCGAGGGCTCGATCGTCCCCCAGTGCTCGGTGAGCGCGCTGAAGAGCGTCACCGCCGCGCCGCCGAGCACCATCTGCAGGCCCGTGGCGACGAACGGCGAGCCATCCGCGCGGCTGCGCTTGGAGAGGACCGACCCGCACGCCCAGGCCAGCGAGGCCGCCAGCAGCACGGGAACGATGGGGCCGTCGAGTCCCGCGGCGGCCTCGAAGCCGACGCCGCGAAGGACCACGATCCCGACCACGCCGACGGCGAGCCCGACGACCACGCGCGGGGCGATCGGCGCGCGGTGGCCGCTCCGTGCGGCGCCGAGCCAGTCGAGCAGCACCAGCCAGAGCGGCGTCGTGGCGATCATCACGGCCGTGAGGCCCGTCGGCGCCCGATGGCTGATGGCCCACACGACGCAGCCGTTTCCGATGCCGAGCATGAGCAACCCGATCGTGGCCGCCCGAACCAGCGGCGCCGGCGCGAGCATGGACCGCAGCGCCGCGCTGCCGCCGCCGCGCGAGGCCGGCTGCGCCGCCATCCAGCCCAGCAGCAGGAAGCCCGCGAGCATGAACCGCGAGCCGGCCATGAAGAAGGGCGGCATCGCCTCGACCGCGACCTTGATGCCGAGGTACGTCGAGCCCCAGAGGACATAGATCGCGGCGAATGCGGCGACGACCTGGAAGCGGTGGTTCGGTGGGTTCGGCATGGTGTCGGCGCGGCGCCGGACGGAACGCGGGGTGGCGGCCGCGACCGCCGCGGTCGCGGCTATGCGACGACCCCCGGCTGGTCGCGCGAGATCCCTTCCGTGACGCCATCGCCGAAGCACGTCCGCACGGCGCGGGCGGCGGAGATGAGCGGATGATCGAGCGGAACGAGCCGCTGCTTGTGTGCGGCGTGCAGCAGGTCGACGTCGCTGAGCACGTTGTTGACGCGAACGACCATGCGGTTCATGCCGCCGGCCATGAGCAGGTTGATCGCGTGGTATCCGAAGTTGGTCGCGAGGATCCGGTCGGCCGCGATCGGCGGACCCCCGCGCTGCACGTGTCCGAGCACGGTGGTGCGCGTCTCGATCTCGGTCAGCCGTTCGAGCTCCTTGGCGATGAAGTGCCCGACGCCGCCGAGCCGGATCGGATCGGGACTCGATGGATCGATGCGATGGATCGTCTGCTCGCCGCCCCGCGGGCGCGCCCCCTCGGCGACGACCACGATCGCAAAGCCGGGGCCGCCGTTGCGGGTGCGATCGCGGATGAAGGAGGCCACCTCGTCGAAGTCGAACGGGATCTCGGGAACGAGGATCACGTCCGAGCCGCTGGCGACGCCGGCGGTGAGCGCGATCCATCCGGCGTTGCGACCCATCACCTCGCAGACCATGACGCGATGGTGGCTGTCGGCGGTGGAGTGCAGCCGATCGAGCGCCTCGGTCGCCGTCGCGACCGCGGTGAGGAACCCGAAGGTGATCTCGGTGCCGACGATGTCGTTGTCGATAGTCTTGGGAACGCCGATCACGTTCACGCCGCGATCGACGAAGCACGACGCGGCGGACATCGTGCCGTCGCCGCCGATCACGATGATCGCGTCGAGCCCGTGCGACGCGATGTGCCTGAGGCAGCGATCGGTGACATCCTCGAAGATCGGCTCTCGGCGGGCGTTCCAGCCGACCGCGTAGCGGGCTGGATTGGCCTTGTTGTTCGTGCCCAGGATCGTTCCGCCGCGGTGCAGGATGCCCGAGACGTCCGCGGTGCTCAGCGGATGGATGCGGTTCTCGATCAGGCCGACGAATCCATCACGGATCCCATGCACCTCGATGCCGTGCTGATAGATCGCCGTCTTGACGACGGCGCGGATGACCGCGTTGAGGCCGGGACAGTCGCCGCCACCGGTGAGCACCCCGATGCGGCGTATGGATCGTGAATGGGGCATGGAGCGTTGGAGTCGGGTTCGACGTGCGGTGCGGGCGCTGCGCGACGGTCGCGGCGCGATGTCGAGGCTCGTTCGTTCGTGCGGCGGCGGAGCGCCTCGCACGGCCGAGTCCCAAGCGTACGAGGGCCGCCGCACGGCGTTGGGATCGGCCGACGAACGGCCTCCCCTATCCGCTCCCGCCCACGCCCCACAGCGTCGTCACGCCGAACTTTCTTGCATACCACGTCTCCGTCGTGCGCCGCAGCTCCGCGGCGAAGCCCATCGCGACCATGCGATCGGCCCGGAGCACGCACATGACGCGGTCGGGCTCGGTGCGCACGTCCACCAGCTCGATCCCATGGCGCTCCGCGAGGGCCCGCGCGGCGGCGACCACGAGATCGCGGATGCGCTCGTCGGCGAGCGGCTCGCCCTCGAGAGCGCGAAGCACGATCGACGTCGCCGCGTGGCGTCCGGCCGGGTTGTCGGGCGACGAGCGATCACCCATCGCGGCCTCGCCCGTCGATCCCGCGCTCATCGAGCGCCGGCTCGTCCGACCACCCCGCGCCGGGCGCCTTGTCGATCGCCCCGATGATCGCGATGACCGCCGCGGCGAAGCTCGGCGCGCAGATCGTCTCGGCGGCGAGCTCCGGCGGCCGCGCCGGCGCAAGCAGCACGCTGCGGCAGCCGGCGCGGCGACCCGCCTCCGCGTCCCGCACCGCGTCGCCGATGATCCACGATCGTGCGAGGTCGAGGTCGAGGTCGGCGGCGGCCCGGTGGAGCATGCCCGGGTTCGGCTTGCGCCACGGGTGGTCGCCGCGGTACGTCTCGATCGCCGCGTCCGGATGAAACGGACACCAGTAGAACCGGTCGATCGTGCCAGGCACGTTCGTCGCCGCATCGAGCAGCGCCGCAAGCCGCGCGTTCACCGCGACCACGTCCGACTCCGAGAACGCTCCGCGAGCGACGCCGCCCTGGTTCGAGACCACGACCAGCCGGAACCCGCGCGAGCGCAGGACGAGCAGGCCTTCGGGAACCTCTGGCAGCAGACGAACGGCGGCTGGATCGCCGCAGTCTCCGTCGTTGGCCATGAGCGTGTTGTCGCGGTCGAGGAAGACAGCGGGGCGCACGGGAGGCATGGTACGACGCCCGAAATCGCTACGCTGCCGAGCGCGCTTCCTCCCACCGCCCCGTGCCGTCGCCTGCATCGTCCAACACGCTCGCGGTCATCCTGCCTTCGTGGGTTGGCGACGTCGTCATGGCGACGCCGTCGCTCCGCGCCGTTCGGGCGGCGCTGCCGGGCGCCGGGATCGTCGCGCTCGCCCGTCCCGGCCTGCGCGAGCCTGCTCGAGGGAACCGGCCTCGTCGATCGGTTCATCGACCATGCGATGCGCGGCGTGCGCGGTCCGTTCGCCGCCGCGGCCCTTCGGGCGCTGCGAGTCGACACGGTCCTGCTGCTGCCCAACTCGCTGCGCGCGCTCGCCGGCCGATTCATCAGCGCGCGCGCCGAATCGGCTACGGCGGCGAGGACGGCGGTGGCTGCTCACCGACACGGTGCCGCGTCCGCGCGCGAGCACCCGATCTGCACGGTCGACTGGTATGCACTGGCTCGTCGAAGCGGGCCTTGGCGTGCGCGTCGACGATCGGAGACCGCGCTCGCGGCCACGCCGGCGCAAGCGCGACGCGGCGGCCACGCTGCTCGATGGCGTCGCCCGGCCCTTCGTCGTGCTCAACCCCGGCGCCAACCGCTCCGACAGCCGCTGGCCGGCACACCGCTTCGCCGCCGTCGGCGCGGCCCTTCGCGGGCGCGGGATGGGCGTGGCGGTGAACGGCGGACCGGGCGAGCCGCCACCTCGTGGCGGAGGTCGCCCGCGCCTGCGATGGCGTCGACCTCGCGGCTCGCGGCGTCACGCTCGGCGCACTTGTCGGCGTGCTCGCCGACGCGGCCCTGCTCGTCACCAACGACACGGGTCCACGACACATCGCCATCGGCGTCGCGACGCCCGTGGTCGCGCTCTTCGGGCCGACGGACCATCGATTCACCGCGATCCCCGGTGCACGCGAACGGCGCCTCCTCGCCGAGCCGTTCCTTCCCGAGGAGGCGGTCGCCGATCGCCGGCCCGAGGCGTGCCGCATCGACCGCATCGAGGTCGGCGACGTCGTGCACGCGTCGCACGTCCTGCTCGACCGCGGTCGCAGCGCCGCGAAGGGCGCCCCGTAGCGAAGGCGCGTCGGCGGACCGTCACGCCCGCGCGACCGCGCGGATGACCTCGCGCGCGACGTCGCGGCGGATCGGAATCGACGCCGCCCTCGGCTCGACGGCCAGGCGCTCGAGCATGCGGGCGGTCTGCGAGCGGGGACTGGTCATGCGGCGCACGCCGACCGGATCGAGCAGCCATGCCCGAAGCGCGCCGCCGGCGTCGTCGCGGGCGATCACCACGTTCGAGAGCTTGAGGTCGCGGTTGAAGAAGCGCGCCGCGACGAGCTGCGCGAGGAGCGCACCGACGGCCCGCGCCGCCGCCACCTGCGCCGCGGAGCTCGCGGATCGAAGCAGATCCAGCGGCATCTCGCCCTCGATGTGCTCGAGCTCGAGCTCGACGAGCCGACGACCGCCACGACGAACGACCGTCGGACCGCGCACGACGCGAGGCGTGGGAATGCCGGCGGCGCGCAGTCGCCGGGCCATCCGCGCCTGCCGCTGCGGCTGGGCCTGGCCCACGGCGAGCTTGAGGATCAAGGACGCCGTCAGCGGCCACGTCTTCAGCGTGCGGGGCTCCTCGCCAGGCCGCCGCACGAGCCACACGCTGCGCGCCGCGGCGTCCTTGAGGCAGGCGACCGCATGCGGCGGGGCGTGCGGCGAGGCGACGGGCGAAGCGAGCGGCGGGGAGTTCACGCGCCAGTATCATGCGCGATCGCGCCGCGGCGCGGGGCCCGGCCGGCGATGTTCGACGAGCGGCCTCCGCCACCGCCGCATCGACTCCCCGCGACGCGCTCCGACCTGTGCCCTCCTCCAGCGCCATTTCCGGCCTTCACGTGGTGCTGACGGCGCACGACAGCATGCGCACCATCGAGCACACGCTCGCGAGCGTGCGCGACCTCGCGGAGCGCGTGCTCGTCGTCGATTCCGGCTCGACCGACGGCACCATCGAGGCGTGCCGCGCCGCCGGCGCGGAGGTGGTCCATCGACCGTGGTCCGGCTACGTGGCGCAGAGGCAGGCCGCGATGGAGTGGTCCGCCGCACCCTCGTCCGGCGCCCCTCCCCGCTGGGTGCTGCTGCTCGACTCCGACGAAGCGGTCGAGCCGGCGCTGGCTGAATCGATGCGCCGGACGCTGGCAGGGGACGACCCGGCGATCGCAGGCTACGAGATCAACCGCAAGCTCTGGTTCCATGGCGCGTGGCTGCACCACGTCTTCCAGCCCGAGTGGCGCCTGCGGCTGGTGCGCGCCGCGCTGGTGCGCGCCGGCGGCGTGCGAGCCGTCGGGCGCGTTCCGCACGATGCGCTCGAGGCCGATGGTCGCGTGGCGCGGCTCGCCGGCGACCTGCGGCACGACTCGTGGCTCAATGCCCACGACATGCTGCGTCGGCAGGTCGCCTACGCGCGGCTGAGCGCCGAGGCCGGTGCCGGTGGCGGAACGCTTGCGCACGTGATGGTCAGTCCCGCCGCGGCGTTCCTCAAGCAGTTCGTGCTGCGCGGCGGCTGGCTCGACGGATGGCGCGGGGCGGTGTGCGCCGGCGGCGCCGCCGCGGCGACGCTCATGAAGCACGTCTGCGTGATGGAGCGGCGCCGGAGCGACACGGCGCGCTGATTCGCCGCCGACCCGGGGCGCGCGTTCTCCATGGACGCTGCATGCCGTGGTCCGTCGCACGGCGCGTTCAGGCCGCGCGCGGCGCGCCACTACCATCGGGCCCATGCCTTGGCCGCTCGCCATCGCCATCGCCTTCCTGTGCGGGTCGATCCCCTTCGGGCTCCTGATCGCGCGGGCCCGCGGCCTGGACATTCGCCAGCACGGCTCGAGGAACATCGGCGCCACCAACGTCGGCCGCGTGCTGGGCCGTCCGTGGGGCGTGGCCTGCTTCATGCTCGACGCCGGCAAGGGGTTTGCGCCTGTCGCGGCGGCCGGGATCGCCCATGGACTCTGGGGACGCGCGCCGTGCGAGATGACGTCCAGCGCGCAATGGCTGTGGCTGGCGACGGCGGTTGCGGCGCTGCTCGGTCATCTCTTTCCACCCTGGCTGCGCTTCCGCGGCGGCAAGGGCGTGGCGACGGGTTTCGGCGCGCTCCTCGCGATCTGGCCGACGCTCACCGTCGCCGCGCTCGTGGCGCTCGCGCTGTGGATCGTCTGCGTGGTCGCGACGCGCTACGTCTCGGTCGCGAGCATCGTCGCGGGCGTCAGCGTGCCGATGACCGTCGCCATCTCGGCGGCGCTCGGCCCGGGCGGGCGGGCCGGCGGCGTCGCGGCGGCGGTGCCGTTCCTTGTCGGCACGTCGCTCCTGGCGGTCCTCGTGGTCTGGCGCCACCGCGCGAATATGGCCCGATTGCTTCATGGCGAGGAGCTGCGTGTGGGGCGCAAGAAGGAGCGCCAAGCCATGGACCGGACAGGAACGTGAGCGGTCTCGGCGCGCAGCGGCCATCGTCGTCGGTTCGATGCGCAGGCGTGCGCTGCGCCTCGGACGGCCCCGCGCCGCATCCGACATTTCTTTCGTGCTCTCCGGCTGCTTCCTTGGTAGAAGCTACCAACGCCGGCGCGCCACGGATGTCCCATGGCGCGGTCGGTCGTTCCGCAAGGGTCCTATGAGGAGTCTGTTCATGAAGACCACGCATCTGTTCGCGGCCGTCGCCATCGCCGCCACCACGCTCGCCGCGACGTCCGCATCGGCCGAGCAGTTCACGCTGAACATGTCCGGCGCGCAGGAAGTCCCCGGTCCGGGCGATCCGGACGGAGTGGCCACCGGCACGCTCACCATCGACAAGACCACGAACACCATCTCCTGGAACTTCACCTACTCGAACATCGCCGCGCCCACGCTCATGCACATCCACCCCGGCGCCGCGGGCGTGGCCGGAGGCGTGCTCGTGAACCTGGGGGTCGCGACGTCCGGCGGCGCCGGCACGCTGATCTCGCAGACGGTCACGACCGCCGCGAACGTCAACATGATCCTGGCGAATCCCACGGGCTTCTACGTGAACATCCACAACAGCCCGTTCCCTGGCGGCGCCATCCGCGGCCAGATCACGCCGGTGCCGGCCACGACGTTCCCCGTGACGATGCTCGGATCGCACGAGGTGCCCGGGCCGGGCGATCCCGACGGCGTGGCGACCGGAACGGTCACCGTCGATCCGGGCAAGAACTCGGTCTCGTGGGACCTCGTGTACACGGACATCGCGGCACCGACGCTGTTCCACATCCACACCGGCGCCTCGGGCGTCGCCGGACCGGTCTTCGTCGATCTCGGTGTCGTCACGACCGGCGGCGCCGGCACGCTCAAGAACACGAAGACGGCCCTCACCAACGCCCAGATCAGCGCGATCCTCGGCGATCCGATGGGGCACTACGTGAACATCCACAACAACGACTTCCCCGCCGGCGCGCTTCGCTCGCAGCTCGTCGAGCCGCCGCCGCCGCCGTGCCCGGGCGACTTCAATGGCGATCACGTGATCGATGGCGCCGATCTCGGCGTGCTGCTCGCGGCGTGGGGCAACACCTCCGGACCAGAGGACCTCAACGGCGACGGCATCGTCGACGGCGCGGACCTCGGACTGCTCCTCGCCTCGTGGGGGCCCTGCCCGACGTGAGACGGTATGCGCCGGCGCGCCACGGCGTACCGTTCCCCAAGTCGTCTCTCCGCCGCCCGCGCCTTGCGCGGGCGGCGGTCGTCTTGGCCCGAGTTGTGCGGACGCAACCTCGTCGATCCGCGCGTGTCATGCATGGCATGCATGGCATGCATGGCATGCATGCCATGCACTCGCGCAGCCGGCGTTTCACCGTCGGGGCTGAACGACACGGATGGGCACGACGACCCGACCCGACGCGCTCGCGGATCGGACCACGTCGCGCCATCCCTGCCATCGCGACGCGTCCGATGCGGCGGCGGTCGCGGACTGCGCGTCGTTGCGGCGCTGAAGGCGGACGGTCGCCACCGAGTGCTGATCGGCGAGCCTGACCAGCAGCGCGGCGAACTGCTCGGCCGGAACCGTCAAGGTCAGGTCGAAGCCGTGGTCGCCAAACTCCAACTGCGCCTCGGGCGCGGGTGCGGCCGCAGGCGAGCCCGCGAGCAGGTCGCCAAGACGCGACGACGTCGACGTGCCCGATCGATCCGCGGGGCGGGCGCCGTCGACCGGCGCCGGCGCCAAGGCGCCCGCGCCCCGATTGTGCCTCGTGATGGCGGCCATCGCCTGCTCGAGCAGGTCGCGCTGCGCTGGCGACATGGAACGGAGCGTCCCCTCGGCGGCCGCATCGCGATCCGCGAAGGCCCGTTCGCCCGCGGCGCGCTCGAGGCCGGTCCGTGCGCGGCGGTCGGCACGGTCGGCGCCGTCGTCGTTCATCGCGTTCACGAGGGCGAGCGCCTGCGCGGTCGTGAAATTGCGGACCAAGGCGACCGTGCCGGTCTTGTCCTCGTCGACGATGGCGCGCAGCGCCGCGATCGCGCGTTCCACGTCGACGGCCTCGATGACCATCGCCACGTCCGCGCGGGCGCTCTCGGCGGCGATGATGGCCGCCCCGCGCGCCGCGTCGCCGGAATCCACCGGCCGTGGCGGCGCAACGGCGACGCTGGTGCCGTCGGACGCGCCGGCGATCGGCGGCAACGTCGACGCACCGCCAAGCGCATTCGATCGATCGCCCGCTGCGCCCGCCAGTCCGCGTGTGGCCGCTGGATCCGCGATCGCTCCGTCCGCGTTCGTCCCATTCGCGGCGATGCCCTCCGGCGAGGTCGCGCGGTCGCCGCTGCGCATCCATGTCGACGCCATCCAGATTCCGCCCGTGGCGGCCGCACCAAGCACCGCGGCGAGCGCCAAGGGCGGCCACGTCGCCGCCAGCGACATGCGTCCGCGGCGCGCGGGCAGGCGAACGAACGGTGCGCTCGGCGCAAGGTCGCCCTCCATCGCGCCGACGAAGTCGCATGGAAGCATCGGTGCCGCGAGCGAGCGCAGGATCGACCGCTGGACCCGTGCGTCGCGAAGCGACGCCGAGAGCTCGGCATCGCCCGCGACGGCGCGCTCGACGGCGGCGCACCGCGACGCGTCGAGGTCGCCCTCGATGAGTCCGAGCAGTTCAAGATCGTCGGGACGGCGGGCCATGCGTCGGTGGATGCGATTCGGTCAGGCGGTCATTCGGTCAGGCGGTCATTCGGTCATTCGGTCGCGCGTTTGGGTTGTGATCGGTCTCTCGACCGAGGCTCGGGCTCGACGTGTCGCGCGTCGCGGGGTGGAGCGGGATTCTTGGCACTCTTGACACTCTGAACATTCATGGCACTCACGGCCGTCGTGGCCTCCGGCTTGACGCCTGGGTTCGTCCGCGGCTTGGAACCCGACGTCGCGTCGATCGCGGACTGCGAAACGCCCAGTTCGGCACTCACCAGATCCCGCAGGGCCATGCGGGCCCGGAAGAGCCGGGACTTCACGGTCCCGATGGGCACATCGAGGATCTCGCCGATGTGCTGGTACTCCAGATCCTGCGTGTCTCGCAGCACCAGGATCGCCCTGGCCTCCGGATCGAGCCGATCAAGCGCCCGCAGGAGGGCGACCCGTTGCTCGTCGTGTTCGACGCGGCGAACCCCGCCTGGTTCCGCCATCGAGTCCGTCGTCCGACCCGTTCCGGACCGGCCTGCCGCCTGTCCCGACGGCCCCCCCGCGGCGTCGCCGCCGAGCCGACCAGCGATGCTTCCCCACGAGCCGGAACGCTGGCCGGGATCGTCGAGGCTCACGTGTCGGCGCAGCTTCTGCTTACGCAGGTGGCTGAGGCAACAGTTCATCGCCACGCGGATGACCCAGGTGCTCAACTGCGAGCGTCCGTCGTAGGTGTGCAGGCCCTCGAGGATCTTCACGAGAGCGTCCTGCGTGAGGTCGGTCGCGTCCTCGGGTCTGCGCAGCATTCGGTAGCAGACCGCGTAGACGCGGGCCTGATAGCTGCGGAGCAGCTCCGCCATCGCGCGGCTGTCGCCATGCCTCCAGGCATCGAGCAACGCAAGCTCCGCGCGATCGTTCGCGGGAGGATCGTTCGGCGCGGAAGCCACGCGCGATCGTACGTAGCATCGGACCGATGACCTCGGCGAACCGACCCATCGATTCCGCTTCGGCGAGGCCGATCGCGGGAGCGCCAGCCGCGTGGCAGTCCCCCGCGCCGGATCCGAACGACCGCTACCGCTCGGCGCTCGAGGCCCGCAACGCGTCGCCGGCGATGCAGGCGATCTGGTCGCCGCGGCGCCGGATCGCGACGTGGCGGAGGCTCTGGCTGGCGCTTGCCGAGGCGCAGCACGAACTCGGCCTGCCCGTGTCGCGCGCCCAGGTCGAGGCCATTCGAGCGCACCTGGACGACATCGACTTCGAGGCCGCGGCGGCGCACGAGGCGCGGCTCAGGCATGACGTGATGGCCCATGTGCACGCCCTCGGCGACGTGGCACCCGAGGCCCGCGCGATCATCCATCTCGGAGCCACCAGCCAGGACATCGTCTGCAACGCCGACCTGCTGATCCTCGACGACGCCATGCGGCTCGTCGCGGAGAAGGTCGCGGGCGTGGTCGATGCGCTCGGCCGGTTCGCCGTGCGCTGGCGCGCGACGCCGACGCTCGGATTCACGCACTACCAGCCGGCGCAGCCGGTGACCGTCGGCAAGCGGGCGTGCCTCTGGGCGCAGGACCTTGCGCTCTCGCTCGAGGAGGTCGAGGCCCGCCGGGCGGCGCTGCGCATCCGCGGCCTGCGCGGCGCCACCGGGACGCAGGCGTCGTTCCTGGCGCTCTGCGACGGCGACGCCGCCAAGGTCGCGGCGCTCGAACGGGACTTCATCGCCAGGCTCGGGTGGCGCGGCCGCCCGGTCCTCGCGGTGAGCGGCCAGACGTACACGCGGCTGGTCGACGCCCAGATCGTCAACGCCCTCGCCGTCGTCGCCGCGGCGATCCACAAGTGCTGCAACGACCTCCGGCTGCTGGCGGGCGCGAAGGAGATCGAGGAGCCGTTCGAGCCGGAGCAGATCGGCAGCAGCGCCATGGCCTACAAGCGCAACCCGATGCGCTGCGAGCGCGCCACCGGGCTGTGCCGCTTCGTGATGGCGATGGCGCAGAACCCGCTGAACACCGCGGCGACG
This sequence comes from Phycisphaerales bacterium, assembly GCA_046350555.1. Classification (GTDB taxonomy): domain Bacteria; phylum Planctomycetota; class Phycisphaerae; order Phycisphaerales; family SM1A02; genus JAXMAF01. Next base: position 7,172 of record JAXMAF010000038.1, on the reverse strand, counting down.
CAGTGGCTGGAGCGCACGCTCGACGACAGCAGCAATCGCCGCCTCGCGCTGCCGGAGCCGTTCCTGGCCCTCGACGGCGCCCTGGACATCCTCCGCAACGTGTGCGATGGACTCGTCGTGCACGAGGCGACGATCCGCGCCAACCTCATGCGCGAGCTGCCCTTCATGGCGACGGAGAACCTCATGATGGCCGCGGTGCGCCACGGCGCCGACCGCCAGGACGCACACGAGGTCATCCGTCGGCACAGCCAAGCCGCGGCGATGCGCGTCAAGGACGAGGGCGGGCCGAACGACCTGCTCGAGCGCCTTCGCGCCGAGCCGATCTTCGCCGGCATGGACCTCGGCGAAGTGCTCGATCCAAGGGCGTACGTGGGGCTCGCGCCGCAGCAGGTCGACTCGTTCGTGGCGGAGATCGTCGAGCCGATCCGCTCGCGCCATTCGGGAAGGATCGCGGCGGCCACGGCGCTGCGCGTGTGAACGGTGGCGCGGCGCCGGCCACGCGGACGTCGTCCTCGCTCCTCGGTACGCTGCACGCATGCCCATTCCACGGCTCAGGATCGACGACGCGGCGCTGCTGGTCATCGACGTGCAGGAACGGCTCATGCCGACGATCGCCGACCGCGACCGCCTCTGCGCGAACTGCGCCACCCTGCTGCGGATGGCCAACGAGCTGGCCATTCCGTCGCTCGTCACCGAGCAGTACGTGCAGGGACTCGGACGCACCGTTCCGATCGTGTCGCAGGCGATGGCGAATCCGGCGGCCCGCCTCGAGAAGACTCGCTTCAGCGCAGCGGTCGAGATGGTCGTCGACCAGTTCCGGCAGTGGCGGCGCTCGACGATCCTCGTCGCAGGCATCGAGGCGCACGTCTGCGTGCTTCAGTCGGTGCTCGACCTCCAGGCGTCGGGGTTCCAGTGCTTCGTCTGCACCGACGCGATCTCCGCGGGGCAGCGCGACCAGATCGCGCCGGCCCTCCAGCGCATGGGCGCCGCCGGTGCGCTGCCGACGGGCGTCATGAGCGCGATGTACGAGCTCATGGCCGACGCGCGGCACCCGTCGTTCCGCGCCTGCCTCGAGCTGGCGAAGAAGATCGTGCCATGAGCGCCGCGTACCGTTGAACATGCCTCGAGTCCCCGTGCCGGTTCGGTTCGCACGCCGCGTCTGGTCCGTCGTCCACGCCCTTCGCGCCGAATCGAGTGCGCGGCGAGGGCGTCACGGCTCGCTCGAGGCGGGCCTCGTCGCGGCGCTCGCGCTGGCCGCCTGCGTCCTCGGTTGTTCGGATCGGCAGGCACGGGAGCGTGCCGTCGCGGCGGCCCCGCGGACGGTCGTCTATTCCGTCGAGGGGATGCACTGCGCCAATTGCGTCGAGGCGATCACGGCGACGGCGAAGGAGATCCCCGGCGTGACCGCCTGCGAGGTGTCGCTCGAGCGCAAGGAGGCGACCGTGGTCATGATCGATCCGTCCGCGAAGGCAAAGGTCGCCGAGGCGGTCGGGCGGCTCGGGTACACGATCGCGCCGAGACCGTGAGCCTGGCTGGCGACACGATGGGTGGCGAGGCGGGTCCGGGCGCCCATCTCGGGTTCCCGGTTGCAACCGGAAGTCGGTGCGGACGCCACGGTGTCCCGGCGCCTATGGCGACATCGTCTCCAGCACCACGCGCTCGACCTCGCGCACCGCGTCGGGCAGGTCCATCGCCAGCTTGGCGCCGGCCGCCTGCATGTGCCCGCCGCCGCCGAGGCGCGCGGCGATGGCGTTGACGTCCACGGTCGCTTCGCCGGCGACGCCGACCACGCCGGGCTTGCTGCGGAAGCTTGCCCGCGTCGATCCCGGCTCGTGCTGCGAGACCAGCACGGCGACGCGCACGCCGCCGAGGACCATCGGTTCGTTGACGAGCCCGCCGATGTCCTCCGGCCCGCCGCCGCACGCCTCGAAGTCGCGGCGCGAGAGCGTCATCAGCGCGACGCGTCCGTCGGCGAGCAGCCGGAGCGAGGCCAGCGCCCGCGCGGTGAGCGCCAGTCGCGGCGGACGGGCGTTCTGCTCGAGCGTCGCGTAGAGCCACTCCTTGCGGGCGCCGGCGGCGAGCAGGCGCGAGGCGAGCGCGAAGACGCGGGCGTCGGCGTTGGCGAACTTGAACCAGCCCGTGTCGGTCGCCAGACCCATGTAGAGCGGCGTCGCGATCGATTCGAGCGACGAGCGCCCAGCCGTGCCGTCGATGGCAACGCCCATCGCCTCGATCACCGAGACGAGCGCCTGCGTCGTCGATGCGCACGCCGGCTCGACGAGCCGGCCCGCGCCGGCGACGTCGTCGCCGCGCACGTGATGATCCACGCCCACCGCCCGCGCCGTGCGCGGCCGCAGCCACGCGGCGATCGGTTCGAGCTGCGACCACGATCCGGTGTCGACCACGGCGATCACGTCGGGCTCGTCGGACGGAGGCCCCTCGCGCTCGAGCCGTCGCAGCGGCGTTCCGCCCGCGGCCATGAGCAGGGCGGACTCGACCGGCCCCATCACGATCGACTCGCAGCGGACGCCAACCAGCTCCAGGGCGCGGTGAAGCGCCACGAGCGAACCGATCGCGTCGCCGTCGGGCTTGGCGTGGGTGAGCAGCACCGCGCTGCGCCCGGCGCGAAGGCGCGCAGCGATCGCGGCGGGCGTCGAGGTGGAGGCGTAGGCGGCCGGGTGCGAGGCGATTCAGAGCTCCTTGTACTCGTACATCGGGCCGATCACCTGCATCGCGGTCGCCATCATGAGCGCCAGCGCCGCGAGCAGCGACAGGATCGCGAGCACCAGCAGCAACCCGCGCCCCTTCCGCACCAGCAGCGCGAGGAGCGCGAAGGCGAGGATCGCCGCGCCGGGAACCAGCGCCAGGCCCGGGTTCGCCAGCACGCTGCGCGCCGGTTCGCCGAGCTTGGCGACGTCGATCTCGTTCCGCGCGGCGACCAGCGCGAGTCGGCTGCACGCCAGCCAGGAGGCGGCCGCGGCGACCGGCCCGACGATCGTCAGCGAGGCGGCCTGGAGCCGGAAGAAGATCGAGAGCGGGCCGCGTGCCATGGCCGGGACCGAGCGAGAAGCCTCACTGCGGCGGCTTCGTTCCGCCGAGCTTCTCCATGAGCTTCTGCCGCTCCTCCGGGCTCATGTCCTGGAGCTGCTTCGCCGCCTCCTCCATCGCCTTCTTCATCGCCTCGGCGTCGGGCCCGCCCGCGCTGCCCGCCATCTTCGACATGATCGCCTGCATCATCTCGGTCCGGATCTGCTCGACGGAGGTGATCTGCCCCGACTTCACCTTCGCGGCGATGGCCGCATAGGCCTCCTTGAGCTGCGGGCGCATCGCCTGGAGCTGCTGCACCTGCTGGCCCATCATCTGCTGCTGAGCCTGCGCCGCATCCGCCGATCCCGCGACCGCGGCCAGCATTCCGTCGAAGTCGATGAACCAACGACCGCCCGACTTCACCAACGGCAGCGGCTTCGAGCCGGAGCGTCGGGGCGCAAGCGTCGCCTTGGTGTCGGTGACGTCGGCGACCGTGAGCTCGTTCCAGTCGGGCATCGCGAAGCCGCCGGTGAGCGCCGGATCGCGCATCGCCGCAAGCCCGAACCTCTCGACGATCGCGGCGTTGAGGTCGGCCGAGTCGTCGCCGAGCATCCGCATGAGGTCGAGCGCCGCGCGCGACGCGCCCGAGGACGCCTTGTACGCGCCGGGCATGGCGCCACGTCGCTGCGTTCTTGAAGTCGCCGTGCTTCAGGAAGTCCAGCAGCGCTGCCCGCGACTCGAAGCCACCCGGCGCGGCGCCGTCGGCACCTGAACCAGGACCGGCGCCACCGCCCGAGGGCGACGACGACGCCGCCACCGCCGGGCGCCTTGCCCGAGAGCGCGTCGATGAGCGCGGTGAGGTTGGCCTTCAGGGTCGCCGCGGTGGGCGACTCGCCCGCCGCCTGTCCAACGGACTCCAGCGCCGACGTCGCCGCGCCCTTCGCCCGCTCGACCGCCTCGGCGCGCTGCTTCTCGATGGCGTCGAGCCGCGACTTGAACTGCGATGGGTCGCCGAAGAGCGAACCGCCCGCGGCGAGCCCTGGAGGAGCCGCCGACTCGTCGTTCAGCCGCGAGCACCTGACCCCACGCCAGCCGCGCCAGCGCGAGCTTCGCCGTGGCCACGCTCTCCTTGCCGGCCAGCGCCATGTCGCGACCCGCATCGGGTCCGGCGGCGCGCTGCGCCAACTGCGCCGACTTGGTGAAGTCCTCTTCGGCCTGGCTGGCGAGCTCGGCGGCGGGACCGTTCGTCTGGCCGGCGATCGCCTCGAGCTCGCGGGCGATCTGCTCGCGGATGGCGCCGATGCGCTTGCGGCTTGCCTCGGCGATCGCCTTGGCGTCGTCGGCCATCGCCTTGAGGTCGTTCGACGCCGCGGCAAGCTGGGCCATGATCTCCTCGCGCTGCGCCGCGTCGGTCACCGCGAAGGACTGTTCCGGCTTGAGCTCCATCAACTGGACATCGTTGCGGGCCATGCGGATGCGCAGCGCGTCGGCCTCGCCGCGCTTCTGCGACGCCTGCTCGACGAAGCGGTAGCCCATGACCGGACCCGCGGCGCGCGCCTGGCTGCGCAGGTCCATCTCGGAACGATCGAGCTCCTGGAGCGCCGCCCGGCTCGAATCGCTCTCGGCGGCGAGCTGGGCGATCGGTTCGGCGAGCTTCGCGGCGCGCTGCTTCAGCTCCTCGACGCGCTCGCCGGCCTCGGCGCGGAGCCGGGCGAGGTCGGCGCGATCCTTGGACGGATCGAATCGCTCGGCGGCCGATGCGAGCGCGTCGAGCGCAAAGCCGGTGGCGATCAGCGTCGCGAGCCCGGAGCGCTCGTCGCGCAACTGCGCGTCGATCAGGCGCAATCGGTCGACCGCGAGGCGTCCCCGATCGGCCTCGATCGATGCGGCGAGCAGGTTTGCCGCGCTCATCTGTCCCGGCGCCGCGCCCTGGAGCGCGGTGAGCCGGTTGGCGAGGGCGCCGAGGTCGTTGCGCGCCTTCGCCACCGCGTCTGCGTCCGCGAGCGAGGGGTTGGGCAGCCGCTTGGCGGCGAGCGCCTGGGTGACCGAGTCGATCTCCTTCGCGGCGTTCCGCTCGGCGCGGGCGCTCGACTGCTCGCAGCCGGAGAGCGTCGCCAGCGACGCCCCGACGACGACCGTCGTCGCGACGACGCACGAGAGCAGCGAGCATGCGGCGCCGTCGCGAACGGACGAGGCGACGGAAGCGCAACGGTCGAATCGGTTCAAGGGCATCGGACGATCCTGCTGGGGACGGGTTCGCCCGCCCGGGTGCGTGCGGGCGCGGGACGAACCGGGGAGTGTAATACGCGTCCCAGCCGATTCTCGCGCCCCACCCAATCCAATTCCGCCGAGACGCGGCTGTGGGCAGGCAGCCCGTGGCGAAGGTCGCTCGGGCCGCAAGGGATCGAACGCGTCACGCTCCGCCGCAGTCCGCATCGACGGGCGTCGCGGCGATCGTTGATCGCTTGCTCACCGATCAACGGGCACGTCGCCACCGGCATCCCGGCGGTCGGGCACGGTCAGCACCGGCGGTTCGTACTCGATGGGGTACTTCGGGCGGGGCCGGAACATGCTCCGGATCCACTTGAGCGTGTCGTCGAGGAGCTTGCGATTGGACTCCGTGAAGACCGGACGCCATCCCGGAACGTCCGGATGCGGGAATCGCGCCTCGGTTCGCGGCAGGCCGTACTGGACGATCAGCGACATCATCGGATCGTCGTAGTCGATGAGCCGACGGGCGCCGCCACGACCATCGAGCTGGAGCTGGTCGAGGATCACCAGGTTCGTGTAGCGGACGCGCTCGTCCTTGTAGTTGCGGTTGTGCAGGAAGAAGCGGCCCGCATCGACACCGCCGTGGCATCGGCTCGTCGCGCAGCTCGGGATGAGCCACGCGTTGTGCACGCGCTGCCGGAAGAGGTTCAGGTGGGGCGGCTCGCTCTGCACCTCGATGTCCGGATAGAGGTCGCGCGCCTTCAGCCGGAACATGAGCGAGACGAGCTGAACGGGATCCAGGCGGAAGAGCGCGGTGCGCTCCTGGCTGCTGGCGGGGATCAGGTCGCTCGCCGCGTAGCCCTCGATCATCGCCCGGATCGTCGCCGGCGAGACGGACATCCGTGGCGGATCCTTCAGGTCGAGCTCGTAGACGCGGATGATGTTGACGTCTTCCTTCGTCAGCAGGCGCGATGGGAGCAGGTCGCGCTGATCGACCGGTCCGCTCGCCCGGTGCGCCGGACCCGCCGCCGTTCCGCCGGCCCGGGACGCCGCGCTGGCCGGCCCGTCGCCGACGTCGGTCGCGCCACCCTCGGTCGAGCGCGCGCCGCCCAGCAGGAGCTGCGCGTTGACCTGCTTGAACAGGCGCTCCGCCTCCGGGTTGTCCGTCGCGGAGGTGATGTCGGCGAGCTCGCGCTGCGCGATGTCGTATCGCCGCTGTTCGATCAGCCAGCGCGCCAGCTCGACGCGCCGGGTGAAGTCGTTGGGCGCGATCTCGTCGGCGAGCCGCTTGTATGCCTGCTCAAAGGTCGGCTCGAGGTGCACGTTGTCGACGGCGCTTCGCGGAAATTTCGTGCGAATGCCCTCGATCTCCATCACGACCTCGTCGTAGCCGTCCTCGATGATCACGCCGCGCCGAAGCTCGCCGTCGGCGAGCATCACGGTCCCCTTCTGTCCCGGCTCCGGATCGACCAGCCGATCGATGCGCAGCAGGCGCGACTTCGGGAACGTCTGCACCGTGTCCTTCCAGCGCACCACGATCTCGTCGGCGTTCTCGCTCTCCACGATCCCCTTGGCGTCGGTGCGGCGATCGATGACGAGGTAGACGCGCTGCGGCTTCGCCCCCGCCGGGACCGCCGTCGATGCGGGCACGACCTGCGTGCTGGCCGGCGCCCCGACCGGATCCGCGACCACCGTGGTCGTGGCGCTCGAGGTCGGCGCGCCACCGGCCGAGGGACCGGTGCGGGACGCCCCACCGGCCGCATCGGTGGTCGCGGCGCCGGGGACCGACGCCGGCCCGGGCGCCGCGGTCGGCGCGACGGCCGGTGTCGACGACGAAGCCGCGGGCGGCGCCGCGGCCGGAACGACCGGGAGGGGGCGCCAGAGCGCGAGCAACGACGCGAGGACGCAGCACGATGACGGCACGAGCATGGCAG
>JAXMAF010000037.1:0-38516 GCA_046350555.1 Phycisphaerales bacterium | reverse complement strand
CGCCGCCGGCGCCGACGCGATCCTCCTGATCGCCGAGATGCTGCCGGAAGCCGAGATGATCGACCTCCAGATCCTCGCGATCGAGCTGGGCATGACCGTGCTGCTCGAGGCCCACGGCGTCGAGAACCTGCTGCGGGCCACGCGGCACGTCGGCTTTCCGCATCCGGGTTACTCGCTGCTGGGCATCAACAACCGCGACCTCGCGACGATGACCACCGACATCCGGCACACGTTCCGGCTGCTCGACTTGATCGACGATCCCTCGATACGCCGCGTCCTCGTGAGCGAGTCGGGGATCACGACGCCGCTGGACCTCCTGCGGCTGCGCGAGCACGGCGTCAACATCGTGCTGGTCGGCGAGCACCTGATCCGCCAGCCGGATCCCGGCGCCGCGCTGCGGGCGCTCATCGCCAGCGCCGCGTGAGCGCGACCGGACGCGCACGCGGGGCCGGGCAGCCGGAGGCCGCACCACGGTGGACGTCCAACCGGCCCCGCGCGGTGCGCCACGGCGAGTGTCGGCCCCGAGAACCGGCACGGAGCGCTCAGGGAACGAGCCGCTCCGCGATCTGCACCGCATTCAGCGCCGCGCCCTTGCGGATCTGGTCGCCACTGACGAAGAGGTCCAGCCCGAGTCCGGCATCCTGCGAGATGTCGCCGCGGATCCGTCCGACGAGGACGTCGTCGCCGCCGGCCGCGTCGAGCGGCTCCGGGAAGCGGTTCGCGGCGCGATCGTCGACGATGCGCAGGCCCGGCGAACGGGCGAGGATCGCCCGCGCATCGACCTCCGAGAGCGGCGCGCGGAACGTCAGGTTGATCGCCTCGGAGTGCGCCCGAAGCACCGGCACGCGCACGCATGTCGCGGTGATCCGGACCGAATCGTCGGCCCACATCTTGCGCGTCTCCTTCAGGAGCTTCGTCTCCTCCTCGTTGTAGCCTTCGGGTCCGATCGCCGAGTTGTGACTGAAGAGGTTGAAGATGTAGGGCCTCCCGAAGATGCGCGTCGTGAGCGGGCGGCCATCGACCCACTCGCGAGCCTGTTCCTCGAGCTCGGCCATCGCGGCGGCGCCGGCACCGCTCGCCGCCTGGTAGGTGCTCACGACCATGCGCTTCACGCCGACGGCGCGGTGCAGCGGCGTCACCGCGACCAGCGCGATGATCGTCGAGCAGTTGGGGTTGGCGATGATCGCCGGCCCGCGGATCGCCTCGAGCACGTCGCCGTTCACCTCGGGGGTGACCAACGGCACGGATGGATCCATCCGGAAGCAGCTCGAGTTGTCGACGACGACGGCCCCGCTGCGCACGGCGATGGGGGCGAACTCCCTGCTGATCGCCTTGCCCGCGGAGAAGAGCGCCAGGTCGACGCCATCGAAGCTGCGCGCGGTGAGTTCCTCGACCGGCAGCTCCGCGCCGCCGAAGCGCATGCGCTTGCCCGCCGAACGCGCCGAGGCGAGCAGCTTGATGCTCCGGTGCGGGAAGCGGCGCTGCTCGAGGATGCCGAGGAATTCGACGCCGACGGCGCCGGTTGCGCCGACGATGGCGATGGACGGATTCGCGGGCAGGGCGGGCATGGGGGCGAGCGTAGCACTCCAGCGCCCGGCCGCGAGGCGCCGGCGTCCGGCCGTCGAGGGCCCACGCCCGGGTCCTCGATCTCCGCTCGCCGCCCCCCCTTCGATCCCGGCCCGCGCCGATCGTCACGTTCGCTTCTGGATCAGGCTCCGTCCCGTCATGGCCGCGGGCTGCGTCACGCCGAGCAGCTCGAGCATCGTGGGCGCGAGGTCCGCCAGGCGTCCACCGCTGCGGAGCGAGCGGCCGCGGAGGTCGTCCGCGACGACGATGCACTGCACGTCGTAGTTCGTGTGCGATGTGTGCGGACACGCGTGGACCGGATCCCACATCTGCTCGGCGTTGCCGTGATCGGCGACGACGATCGCGGCGCCGCCCTTGGCCAGGATCGCGTCCACGATCCGCCCGACGCACGAGTCGACGACCTCGCACGCCTTCACCGCGGCGGGGAGCACGCCCGTGTGACCGACCATGTCGCCGTTGGCGAAGTTCACGACGATCGCCGGCTCGCCGTCGGGGGCGGCGATCCGCGCCAGCACCGCATCGCAGACGGCGTGCGCCGACATCTCGGGCTTCTGGTCGTACGTCGTGACGTCGCGCGGGCTGGGCACGAGCACGCGCGACTCGCCGGGAAAGGGCTCTTCGCGATAATCGTTGAAGAAGAAGGTCACGTGCGCGTACTTCTCGGTCTCGGCGCAGCGAAACTGGGGCACGCCCGCCTTCGAGAGCACCTCGCCGAGGATCCCTTCCATCTTCGGCGGCTTGACGAAGGCGACCCGCACCGGCAGACCTTCCTCGTATGCCGTCAACGTGCAGAAGAAGAGATCCGCGGGTCGATGGCCGCGGTCGAATCCGCCTCCCTTCACCCGCGCCCACGCGGCATCGTCGAGGACGAACGCCATCGTCAGCTCGCGCGGACGATCGCCGCGGAAGTTGAAGAAGATGACGGCGTCGCCGTCGCGGACCGGACGAAATCCCTCGATCTGCGTGGGAATCACGAACTCGTCGCCGCCGCGGCTGCGCTCGCTGGGGGCGCGGTGGTACGCATGCACCGCGTCGATGGCGTCGGGTGCGCGTCGGGCGATCGTCGTCGTGAGACACGTCCACGCCTCGCGCACGCGCTCCCAGCGGTGATCGCGATCCATCGCGTAGAAGCGCCCCATCACCGACGCCACGCGTCCGACGCCGATCCGGTCGATCGCGCCCTGGAGTTGGCGAAGATATGTCGGCGCGCTGGTCGGCGGCGTGTCGCGGCCGTCGGTGATGGCGTGGACGAGGAGACGGTCGCCCGGGAAGCGCTCTCGCTTCGCCAGCTCGAGCAGCGCGAAGAGGTGTTCGAGATCGCTGTGCACCTTGCCGTCGCTGACCAGGCCGAGCAGGTGCACGTCGCCGCCGGTGCGCCGCGCGTGGGCGAAGGCGCCGCGCAGCGACTCGTTCTCGAGGAACGATCCGTCGCGGATCGCCCGTGTGATGCGCATGAGCTCCTGGTCGACGATCCGGCCGGCGCCGATGTTCTGATGGCCGACCTCGGAGTTGCCCATCACCGGACCGTCGGCCGTCGTCGGAAGGCCGACGTCCTCTCCGCTCGTCTTGACCAGCGTCGAGGGAAACTCGCGAGCCAGCCGGGCCGCGACCGGCGTCGCCGCGATCTTGACGGCGTTGAACGCGTCGTGATCCGGGTGCGGATTGAATCCCCATCCGTCGCGGATGATGAGCGCGACCGGACGATGGCGAAGGGCGGGCGCAGGCATGGACAGGATGGTATCGAGCGCTTCCGCGGCGATCGCGAGGCGAGCGCGCCGGCACCGACGGGCGTTCGGCGCGCACCGCTATTCTGTGTGTCACCCATGCCCGCCGCGCCGACGACGATCGATCCTGCACTTCGCGCCCGCTACGAGGCCGTGGTTCGGCGCGTCCAGTCGGCCGCGCAGCGCGCCAAACGGCGCGCCGACGACGTGCTGCTCGTGGCGGTCGCCAAGTCCGCGTCGGTGCGGCAGGTCGTCGACCTCGTCTCGCTCGGCCATCGCGACTTCGCGGAGAACCGCGTCCAGCACCTGATCGAACGCGTCGCGGAGGTGGATGCGCGCTCGCCGCCGCCGGCATGTCGATCGCGGCCACCAGCGCCGCCGGCGGATTCGGACCGCTGCGAGGCGCCGGCAGGGTGCGGGCGGCGGGCGACGCGGCCGGGACGGATGCGGCGCGCCCGCTTCGCTGGCACATGATCGGCTCGCTTCAGCGGAACAAGGTGCGAAGGACGATCGAGCTCGCCCGGCTGATCCACTCCGTCGAGAGCATGAAGCTGGCCGAGGCGATCCACGAGGAGGGCATTCGGCGCGATCGCGTCGTCGAGGTGCTGGTGCAGGTCAACATCGCGGGCGAGGCGACCAAGCACGGCATGAACCCGCGCGCGGTGCTCGCGGTGATCGAGCAGATGATGACCATGGCCGGACTCGAGGTGCGCGGCCTCATGTGCATCGCGCCGCTCGACGCCTCGCCGGAACGGACGCGCCCCGTCTTCGAGCGCTGCGCCGAGCTGTTCGGCGAGATTCGGCGCGTCGGGGTCGCGGGACCGCGCTTCGACCTGCTCTCGATGGGCATGAGCAACGACTTCGAGGTCGCCATCGAGTGCGGCGCCAACCTCGTCCGCGTGGGCACCGCCATCTTCGGTGCGCCGGCCGAGTAGGACGTTCCCGACAACCCACGCGGCGTCGTGGCTCTCTCTTTTTTCTTCGCCCCGGCGACTGAAACCGCGTGCGTGCGCATCGGTAGAAGTGTCGTGCACGCCCGTCCCCACAGCGATTGTCGGAAGGCCATGACCTTGCAAAGTCAATGAGCTCAACTCAGCGAGCTCAGGTCAACGCGCTCAGGTCAACGAGCTCAAGCCAGCGAATCCAAGTCAACCACTCCGGCGACCTCGGGTCGCCGGTTCATCGGCCCACTCTGCGCATCCGCGCTGGCCTCTCACGGGGTCGGCGCGGACTTCTTTTTGCCTGCCGATGCTTGGCGAGGATCATCCGGTCCGCGCCCTGGATGAAGTTCGCCGCACGTCGTGTTCCACTGCGTAGCCTCGTCGCGTGAACGACTCCGCAGGCGACTCGCAACCGGCGGGCGACGCACCGCTCGCGGCACGTCCGGCGCCGCTGCCGCTGGCGCCCGGCGACGAACCGTGCCCGAACTGCGGCGCGCCGCTGCCGGATGCGACAGCCGTGCTCTGCACGCAGTGCGGCTACGACCTCGCCGCGGCGAAGGCGCGACGGACCGTCCTCGGGCGACCGATCGAACTCTCGCCGGAGGCGGCGAAGGCCGCCGAGGACGCACGGCGCAGCGCGGCCGCGACGCCGGCGTCGCGGCGGATCGGGGAGCGTGGCGACGCCGCGAGCGCGGGCGATCCCTCGGTCCAGGGAGCGCACGCCGACGAAGCGGACGTCGTGACCGCGACGACCACGATCGTCCCGACGCGCCACCCGCGCACGCCGCTGACGATCGCGGGCGCCTGCGCGGCGGTGATGGTCGCCGCGCATCTCGCGGGCATCGGCGGCCTCTTCGTTCGCGTCGACGGTCTCTTCGCGAACGCCGGCGGCGCGTACACCGAAGCGAGCCCCCCGTGGAGCGAGCGCTTCGCCGAACTTGGTCGCTGGGCGGTCCACATCGGGCTGCTCTGCACGACCGCCTTCGTCGGCCTGCTGGTGGTGGTGCGGGCGCGCCGTTCGCGCATAGGCGATCTGCCGACGGCCGCGGCCCGCGTGGCGGCCATCGTGCTCGCCGCGTCGCTGCTGCGACTTCTTCGATTCGAGAGCCGCCCGCTCGAGGGAATCGCCGAAGTGCTTGGACAGAGCGCCGTCTTCGTCGGGCTCGTCATCCTCTGGTTCCGGCTTCTCGCCTCCGAGGCGGCGCAGGCGCTGGCCATCGCGATCCTTGGGGCGCTCGGCGCGATGGGCGTGGCGCGGCTGCTGGTGTGGGCGAGCTGATCCGCGTCCCCGTTGATTCCCGCGCCCCACCCAACCCCATTCGGCCCCGAGACGCCGCTGCGGGCAAGAGGTCGAACGCGTGGAGGCCGACTGGAATCCGCATGAGCCGGTCCGATCGCGCCGCGGCGCCTTCGCAGCGCGCGGCCGAGGCGCCTCGTCACGGCTGCGTCGTCGGCGCCGCCTCCTCGTAGCGCTCCGCCTCGCGGCGATCCCATCGGCGGTGGTAGCGGGCGATCGGCAGCTTCGCGTAGGTGCTGCGACAGCGATAGCAGACGAGCAGCGGGCGCGAGAAGAGCAGGATCGCCACGTCGACGACGAGGACGACCACCAGCGCCGAGAGGACCCGGGGATCGGCCGCGTAGCCCAGCGCCGCGACCACGGCGCCGGCGAAGGCGAGGACGACGACGAAGAGCGTGATCTGCGGAAACGACTTGGTGCGGAACATGCCCGTGCCTCCGCACGCCACGCAGCGGCGCAGGTGGCCGGCGTCGTCGAGGGCGCCGTCCCAGCCGAGGAAGACCTCGCGATCGGACTCGGCCACGGCGACGCGCGTCGGCCGGGCCGCGGGATCGATCTCCACGCGACCGAGCCGCCTTCGGGCGCCGTCGCGAAGGTCGATGCGCATGGTCGCGATGGTAACCCGTTACCATTCCGCCCGTGCCGACCGCCGCACACTGGACCTCTGCGCTTCGCGGCCGATTTCTCGTGCTCGACGGGCCCGACGGCTCGGGCAAGAGCACGCAGTTCCGGCGCCTCGCCGACCACTGCCGCGCCGCGGGCGTGGTCGTCGCAGAGACGCGCGAGCCGGGCGGAACACCCATTGGCGAGCAGATCCGCACGGTGCTGCTCGATCCGCACAACGGCGAGATGCACGTGCGCTGCGAGACGATGCTCTACATGGCGAGCCGGGCGCAGCTCGTCCACGAGCGCATCGCCCCCGCGCTCGCGCGCGGCGAGCTCGTCCTCGCCGACCGGTTCATCTCGTCGACGCTCGCCTACCAGGGCACCGCGGGCGGACTGACGCGCGAGGAGATCCTCGCCGTGGGCGACGTGGCCATCGGCGACGTGCGACCGCACCTGGTCATCCTGTTCGACGTGGACACGCAGACCGCGGCGCGCCGCATCAGCCTCTTTCCCGATCGCATGGAGCAGAAGGACGCTGCCTTCCATCGGCGCGTGCGCGAGGGCTACCTCGACCAGGCGCGGCGCGATCCGGCGCATCACCTGGTGATCGATGCGCGGCCCGAGCCGGACGCCGTCTGGAGCGCGCTGCTCGCGGCGCTCGAGGCGTGGGCGCGGGCGGGGGCGGGGGCCGCTTCAGTCCGCACATAGCGTCGACGGGTCGTCGATCTCCTCCGCGCCCGAGCGCTCGAGGTGGCTCGAGACGACGGCGCGGCGCTGGCGCCCGGTCCCGACACGAGCGTGCGCGCGGCGCCTTGGCGCTCCGCGTGAGCCTCATACGGATTCCAGTAGACCTCCATGCGTCCGACCCCTTGCCCACGGCGGCGTTTCACGGCGAGACCGGGTTGGGTGGGGCGCGAGAGTCATCTGGGACGCGTATCAGCTTCCCGCGGGAGCATCCGGCGACGCGCGCGGCGAGCCGCCGGGCGTTCCGGTGGGGCGCAAGGCCATGCCGTTGAGGGGAAGGATGTCGCCCTTGGGACCGACGCGGAGCTGCCCCGTGCTGACCAGGTAGCCGAGGATCGCGACCTGGAGGTCGCGCTTCGCCTGTGCGAGCCCGTCCTCGGCGGCGAGCCGCGCCTCGATCGCATCGCTGCGGTCGCGGGCGCTCGCCCGATCCGGCGCCGCGTCGATGCTCGCCTCGCGCAGCCGGGCGATGCGCACGTTCTCCTCCTGCACCTTGATCGAGAAGAGGGCGCGGTCGATCTGCCGGACGGCGTTGCGCACCTCGACGGCGACGTCGTCGCGGGCGCGGCTGTATCGGCGGCCGGCCTGCTCCAGCACGATCTGCGCCTCGCGAAGCTGGGCGCGCTCGATGTCGCGGTCCAGCGGCAGCGACAGCAGCAGCCCGGCCGTGAACTGCGTCTCGTTGCCGTCGAACTGGAGGCCGCCGCGCTGGATGCTCGGATCGGTGGGCACGTTCACTCCGCCGGTCAGGTTCAGGTCCGGCAGGATGCGGTTGCGGGCGACGTCGACGCGGCGGCGGGCATCCTCGAACTGGTCGCGCTCGTTCTGGAGGTCGAGCCGGTAGGCAAGCCCGACGGCGACGGCCTCGTCCATGGCGACCTGCGGCGAGGGAAGCCCGAGCGTCGACGTGTCGATCGCCAGCGGCTGCTCGGTCGGCATGCCCAGGCGCACCTTGAATCGATCGACGGCGAGCCGGAAGGACTCTTCGAGTCGGGCGAGGTTGTTCCGCGCAAAGAGCGTGTTCTGCGCCGCAAGCCCGGCCTGGAATCCCGCCTCGCGCCCGGCCTTGAAGAGCGCGATCTCGCGGGCCTCGGCGGCGATGAAGGACTCGAGCTGCCGCTGGGCGTTGTCGATCGCCTGCTTGTCGACGACCAGGTCGAGGAAGTCGCGCGAGATCTCGAAGACGAACTCGCGCCGGAACCGCTCGAAGTCCCGCGCCGCGTAGATGAGGTTGCGCTCGGCCTGGATGAGATCCTCGCGGGCCGCGAGGCCGGCGCCGCGCAGCAGCGGGAGCTGCGCCGCGAGGATGATCTCCGCCGACTGCACGTTGTCGCCGGCGACGTAGTTGTGCAGGTTCTCGACGGCGCTGGCCAGCAGCGAGGCGGTCACCTCGCCGCCGTAGGGCAGGCGCTGCCGGACCGTGAAGTCGTTCATCAGGTTGAGCGAGGCGTTGTAGACGCCGTTGTCGGCGGTGCTCTGCACGTTCGCCCGGATGTCGTCGAAGAAGCGCGGGCCCCATCGATGGCGCTCGATGAGAAGCTGGAGCGCGCTGAGCACGTACGTCTCGGCGGCATCCTGGTACTCGCGGCCGTTGGCCACGGCGTAGCTGACGGCCTGTTCCAGGTTGAAGACGATCGCCGTCGCCGGGGACTGCTCGGCCGTCACGCGCTCCAGCACGAGCGCCGCCTCGTCCTTCCGCACGGTGAAGGGCATCTCGGCGGCGTTGGGATTGCGCGTCGCGATGTTGATCGGATCGGGGCCGAACTGCGGCCACTTGGCCCCCTCGGGCACGCTCGGCCGCGGCCACTCGGGATCGACCTGCACGTTGGTCTTCTCGGAGCTCTCGCGAAGCAGCTCGACGGTCCGCTGGTCGATCGCCCGCATGCCCGATTCGCAGGCTGCCAGCGCGCCGACGGCGATCCCGGCGAGCGCGATGGGTGCCCGCCCGAGGGTGCGCCGAACGGGCCGGCGAGCCGGCGCCCCCGGCGCGCGGCCGGCCGACAGGCCGGTGGTCGGTTCATCGAGCGGGGCGGTCGGACCTGGCGACGGCATGGACGCGAGGATAGGGAGACGCCGCACGGATGCCGAAGTCCGGGATGGGACCGGCCCACGGGCCCTTCCCGCGCCCGAGCCTTCGACGACGCTTTGCCAACCCCCCTCATTTTGGCGATGATTCCCCCCTTCGACCCGGCGGGCGCCCGAACGGCCCGACGTCGGTCACCCGCGAGCATGGGCTCGCGGCCTGAGTCCGCCCATGCCCAGCGTCTCGTACGACGGTCAGAGCTTTCAATTCAACGGTCGCCGCATCTGGCTGTGCGGCGCTTCGCTCCCCTACGCGCTCGTTCCAACGCAGGAGTGGAAGCCGGCCATCGCGTCCATCGCCGAGGCGGGCTTCAACATCGTCGAGACGTCGGTGCCCTGGCTGCTGCACGAGCCGCGCCCGGGCCGCTTCGACTTCAAGGAAGGGCTCGACCTGCGGCGCTTCGTCGAGCTCTGCGGCGACGCCGGACTGCGCGTCCTGCTGCGCGCCGGTCCGTACATCGGCGGGACGATCGACGGCGGCGGTCTGCCGCCGTGGCTCGCCGAGATTCCCGGCATGGCCATCCGGCAGGGATCCGAGGTCTTCCTCGAGCGCGTCGGGCTCTTCTTCCATTGGCTCTTCGAGCAAGTCGTCGAGCTCCAGGCGACGCGCGCCGTCCCGGGCGGGCGCGACGGCGGCCCGCTGCTGCTCGTCCAGGTCGAGCACGCCTGGCACTGCGCCAACGAGGAGCAGGGCCGCAAGTACCTCCAGGAGCTCGTGCGCTACGTGCGCGAGTGCGGCATCACGCTGCCGCTGCTGAGCGCCAACGACCTCTGGCAGGATGTCGAGGGCACGATCGAGACGTGGACCGGCTCGCACGACCTGCTCGTGAACCTGCGCCAGCTCCGCTCGGTGCAGTCGCATGCGCCGCGGCTCGTGACGAGCTTCAATCCATGCGGCTTCGAGCGCTGGGGCGAGCCGGCGCCGACGATGCCCGATGGCGACGAGGTGATGCTCAAGCTCGCCCAGATCTTCGCGGCGGGTGGACAGCCGTTCGTCGCGCCCTTCCATCCCGGCGCGAACTTCGGCTTCCTCGGCGGACGGCTCCCCGGACCGACCGATCGCTACGCAT
The DNA here is from genome assembly GCA_046350555.1 of Phycisphaerales bacterium. Classification (GTDB taxonomy): domain Bacteria; phylum Planctomycetota; class Phycisphaerae; order Phycisphaerales; family SM1A02; genus JAXMAF01. The sequence continues at coordinate 28,465 of JAXMAF010000037.1, read as the reverse complement.
GCACGCGCGCCGCCATCGGCGCGCCCTTGGACGAGGCGGGGCGACGCGGCGCCACGTACGCGAGGATCAAGCGGCTCGCGAGCTTCGCCACGGCGTTCGGCCATGTCTTCGCGGAGCTCGATCCGGACTACCACCCCATCGCCGTCGATGTGGAGAGCCTGATGCCCGGAGCGCGGCCGCACGAGCGCGGCAAGGCGCGGAGCGCGGCGCGGCGACGCGCGGATGGCGCCGCCCGCGCCGGTGCGCCGCCGGCGGACCTCTCGGTGGTGCCGCTCCAGGGGCCGCAGGGACGGATCGTCTTCGTCTTCGCCGCCGAGGGCGGGCCGCGCAACGTCACCCTGCTCCTCGAGAACGGCATCCGCATGCCGGTGGCGCTGGGCGACCAGCCCGTCGGCTGGTACGTGCTCGACGTCGACCTGCTGGGCAACGGGCACCTCGACTTCTGCAACCTCTGTCCGACGATGCTCGTCGATCGGTCGATCCTCGTCGTGCAGGGACCGGCGCGGGCGCAGGGCTATCTCTCGATCAACGGGGGACCGCTCGACGCGACCGTTCCCAGCGGGTTCGGAGCGCCGCTGGTGGTCGACCACAAGGGAATCACCGTCGTGATCTGCAACCAGGAGCAGATCGACGCGACGTTCCACGACCAGGAGCACGTCTTCGTCGGTTGCGCCGGATTCGACGCGGGCGGGCGACCGATCCTCGCGCCGGGCTTCGCGAAGGTGTGGCGGATCGGCAAGGGCGGCGAGTGCAAGCCCGCGCCATTCTCGGCGCCGGCGGCGCCCGCGCGAGCGCCGGCGCTCGGTGCGTGGTCGCATGCCACGTCGGCGGAGTTCGCCAGTGGCGCGTCGGCCCGCTTCGCCACCCTCGACGGCCCCGCGTCGCTCAACCAGTGCGGCGCACGGCATGGATACGGCTGGTACCGGCTGCGCCTCCGCAGCGGCCCGAAGAAGCGGCTGCTGCACGTGATGGAGGGCGGCGACCGGCTGCACGTCTACGCCGACGGCGAGCTGCATCGCATCGTCGGAAACGGACCCGCGGCGCAGCCGGGGCCGTTCGACGTCAAGCCCGATGCCGAGGGCGTGGTGGCGATCCTCGCCGACAATCTCGGTCGCTTCGCCGACGGCAACGACGCGGGCGAGCGCAAGGGCATCGCCTCGTCGGTCTTCGAGCTGGCGCCGGTGCGCGGCGTGAAGGCCAGGCGCGTCGAGGCGGCGCCGGCCGATCCGTTCAAGCTCCGCGCGTTCATCATCAAGCGCGCCGCGGGACAGCTCGGCGGCACCAGCCAGGTCCAGTGGACCTTCAACTGGCGCAAGAAGACGCCGTTGCTCGTCCACCTGCGCGGCCTGCGCACGAGCGGAACGCTCGTGCTCAACGGCACGCCGCTCGCGTACTACTCGGGCGAGTGCGGCTCGATGCAGGGTTCCGTGGTCATCGATCCGGCGACGTCGAAGAGCTTCAAGCCCGGCGCGAACGCGCTGCGCTTCTCGCCCGATCCCGGCCCGCAGGCGCCCGACGCGAGGGCCGAGGATCCATCCCGGCTCCTCGCGCTGTACGAGATCGTGCGCGATCTCGGCAGGGATGCCCAGTGGGGATTCGCCCGGTGGGAAGCGCCCGCCGCGCGCCATTTCCAAGGCGACGGCAAGCCGCCGCGCGGCGTCCCCGCGTGGTGGCGCTGCTCGTTCACGACCGCGAATCCGTCGCCGCTGTGGCTGACCACCAACGGGCTGAGCAAGGGTGTCGCGCTCCTCAACGGCCGGGCCATCGGCCGCTACTTTTCCGCGAGCTCCACGGGCAGGCCCGTCGGCCCGCAGACCTCGCTGTACATCCCGGCGCCGTGGCTGCGCACCGACGCGCCGAACGAACTGTTCATCTTCGACGAGCACGGCTTCGCCCCGACCCAGGTCCGGCTGTCGAACGACGCGCCGGAGCTGAAGCACGCCTGAGCCAAACCCGAGGCGGATCCGCAACGACGCCAGCGGCGCCGCGCCGCCATCGGCGCGCCTCGGCGCGCACGTCCACGCCCCCGGTCACGCGCCGCTTGGATGCCAGATCGTCTTGATCTCGACGAACGGGGCGACCGCCTCGATCGACGTCTCCGCCTCGTCGTCGAGCCAGCGCGCCGGCTCGCCGCGCGGCGCCACGTGCACGCGCTTGAGGTTCTCCGCGGCGCCGGCCCGAAGCTGCGTCGCCTGCTCCGTCGGAAGATCGGCGGCGGAGACGGCGCGGATCTCGCGATGCAGCGCGACGAAGGGCACGAGCTCGTCGCGCGTCCCGGTGAGGATGTTCACGGCGCCGCCCGGCACATCGCTCGTGGCAAGGACCTCGCCGAGCACCGCCGCGGGAATCGGGTTGGCCTCGCTCGCGATGCACACGGCGGTGTTGCCGCAGCAGATGGCGGCGGCCGTGAGCGTCACCAGCCCCAGCAGCGGCGGCGCGTCCGGCGCGACGATCGCGACGACACCCGTCGGCTCGGGGAGCGAGAAGACGTGATACGGCCCGGCGACGGCGGCCCGATGCCCGAGCACCTCGGCGTGCTTGTCGGACCACCCCGCGAAGGCGACGAGCCGGTCGACGCATGCGGCGACCTCGGTCGCCGGCGGAAGTCGCGAGGGTCCGCCGGCGGGAGCGCCACCGCGCGTCCGACGATTCGCCCGCGCCGCGGAAGACGACGGCGCCGCCGCCCCCGCCCCCGCAACCACCCCCGCCACTTTGATCGCCTCGATGAACTCGGCGCGGCGGCCATCGAGCATCTCCGCCATCCGGTAGAGGATCTGCCCGCGGTTGTATACCGTCATCCCCGACCACTTCGGCAGCGCATTGCGCGCCGCCTCGACCGCCTCGCGCAGGTCCTTGCGCGACGCGCGGCACAGGTGCGCCACGGCGCGGCCGCGCGCGTCGAGCACCGGCAGCGAGCGCCCCGACTCGCTGCGCGGGAAGGCGCCGCCGATGAACAGCTTGTACGTCTTCGGGATCGGCAGGGTGGAGGTCATCGGGGCGCGGTGAGGAAGCGGTTCATGGCGCGGATCGATCGATGCGACGGACCGGATCCACGTCGAGGTACGCTCGCAACCCGATCGCGCCGCCCTCGCGGCCGAAGCCGCTCTCCTTGAAGCCGCCGAAGGGGGCGCTCGGATCGAACCGATTGAAGCTGTTGCACCAGACGACGCCGGCCTGGAGATGCCGGGCGAGCTCGAACGCTTTCGAGCCCTTGTCCGTCCAGACGCCGGCGCTGAGGCCGTAGGGCGTCGCGTTGGCCCGGGCGATCGCCTCCTCGGGCGTGCGGAAGGTCATCACGGCGAGCACCGGACCGAAGATCTCCTCGCGGGCGATCGTGTGGCTGGGCTGCACGCCGGTGAAGAAGCACGGGCGGACCCAGTAGCCCTTGCCCGGCAGCGCGCAGCCGCTCACCTCGTGGCGCGTGGCGCCCTCGCGCTCGCCGGCGTCGAGGTAGCGCGTGATCGTCGCGAGCTGGGCCTTGGAATTGATCGCGCCGACGTCGGTGTTCTTGTCCAGCGGATCGCCGACTCGCAGCGACCGCATGCGGTGGGCGAGCCGGTCGATCACGTCGCCGACGACCGATTCCTCGACCAGCAGCCGCGAGCCGGCGCAGCAGACGTGGCCCTGGTTGAACCAGATCGCCGAGACGATGCCTTCGACGGCCTGATCGATCGCGGCGTCGGCGAAGATGATGTTCGCTCCCTTGCCGCCCAGCTCCAGCGTGAGCCTCTTCGGGGCGCCGTGGCGCGCACCCGCGCCGCCGCGCGGAGGCGCGCACGCCGCGGCGATCCGCTTGCCGACCTCGGTCGAGCCGGTGAAGGCGATCTTGTCCACGCCCGGATGCTCGACGAGGCGACGACCTGTCTCGGGTCCACCGGTGACGATGTTCACGACGCCCGGCGGCAGCTCGATCTCCTGGAGGATCTCGGCGAGCCGCAGCGCGGTCAGCGACGTCGTCTCCGCGGGCTTGAGCACGCAGGTGTTGCCGCACGCCAGCGCCGGCGCAAGCTTCCACGCGGCCATGAGCAGCGGGAAGTTCCAGGGAATGATCTGTCCGCAGACGCCGACGGGACGCGGCGACGGCGCCACGTGACGGAGCTTGTCGCACCATCCCGCGTGGTAGAAGAAGTGCGCCGCGACGAGCGGCACGTCGACGTCGCGGCTCTCGCGGATCGGCTTGCCGCCATCCATCGTCTCGAGCACCGCCAGCTCGCGGGACCGCTCCTGGATCCGCCGCGCGATGCGATACATGTACTTCGCCCGCTCGATGGGGCGGAGCCTCGCCCACTTCGGCTGGGCCTTGCGCGCCGCGGCGACCGCCGCCACGACGTCGGCCTCGCCGGCGTCGGCGATCTCGCTCAGGGTCTCCTCGGTCGCCGGGTTGATCGTCGCGAAGTGCCTTCCGCTCCGCGGCGCGCGGAACGCACCGTCGATGAAGAGCCCGTGGCGCGGATCGATGCGCACCTTCACCGTCTCGGGCGCGGGGGCGAAGTCCCAGCGCGAACCCGGCGCGGCGCTCGATGCCGGCGCGGCCGCGGCCGGCGGGGCCGTCGAGCGGCTCGCCGACGATGCGCCCGCCCCGGCGGCCGGACTCGGTTCTCGCGCATGCTGCGTCGTCACGTCGACGCAGGATACCGCGCCGCGCATCCACCGACCGACGACATCCCCGTCGCGCGGGCTGGCGCCGACCCCGGACTTCCGTCCCGCTCACGCCTCGGTCAGGTCGCTCGCCGCCACGTATCGACCGAAGTGCGCCCATCGGATCTGCCGCAGCAGGTCGTTCAGCAGCGCCGAGGCGCCGAAGCGGAAGAGGTCCGGCGAGAGCCACTCGTCGCCGAGCGTCTCCTTCACCATCACCAGGTAGTGCAGCGCGCTCTTCGCCGCGCGGATGCCGCCCGCGGGCTTCATGCCGATGCGCACGCCGGTGGCGCGGAAGTGGTCGCGGATCGCCTCGAGCATCACGAGCGTGACGGGCATCGTCGCCGCGGGCACGACCTTCCCGGTCGACGTCTTGATGAAGACCTCGCCGTCGCGCGGCGGCGCCGCGCCCGGCGCGCCGCACGCCGCGTCGATCGCCAGGTCGCTCGCGCGGCGCACGTTGTCGAGCGTCTCGAGCTCGCCGGTCTCGAGGATGATCTTGAGATGCGCGGCGCCGCACGCGGCGCGCACCTCGCGGATCTCCTGCGCCACGACCTCCTCGCGCCCCGCGAGGAACGCGCCGCGGTTGATCACCATGTCGATCTCGTCGGCGCCGGCGGCGACCGCCTCCGCGACGTCGCGCAGCCGCAGGTCCAGCGGAAACTGGCCGCTTGGGAAGCCCGTCGCCACCGAGGCGACCTTCACCCCCGACCCTGCGAGGCACGACCTCGCGTGCGCCACCAGCGATGGATAGACGCAGACCGCCGCCACGGGCGGCACGCGCTGCGCGGCGCCGCCCGCACCGTCGCCCGGTGCGGGCAGCACCAGCAGCGGATCGGGATCGGCCGCCTTGCGGCAGATCGCCGCGATCTTCTCCGGCGAGTCCTTGCCTTCGAGCGTCGTGAGGTCGACCATCGAGACCGCGAGCAGCAGGCCGCGCTTCTTGGTCGCGCCCTTGATCGATCGCTTCGTGAACGACTCGGCCCGCTGCGCGGCCATCACCGGTTCGACGGGACAACGGCGACGCGCCGCGACCGATTCGCCGCGTCCGGGCGGGCCGGTGCCGGCCCGCGACGATTCGCCCTGGCTCGGGATGGTCGACATGGCCGCATCCGCGCGCGTCTCGCGCCTATCGCCCCCGTCCCGCGCGCAGGAGCGTCGGGAGCGACGCGCCGCCGCGAAGGATCACCCGTCGCTGCGAGACGTCCTCGATCTCGTAGACGTACAGCAGCTCGCTCCGGTTGTCGACGAGAAACAGCATCTCGTGCGGTCGCGTCTCCTTGCCGTAGCCGTTGGACGCGGTGACCATCGTGAAGCCGCTTCCGGTCGTCGCCGTTCCGGCGTACGCCTCGTGCGCGGGCAGATCGCCGGCCTTCATGATGATCAGCGCGGCGAGCACGAACGCGGTCCCGCCGAAGATCGACGCGCCGGCGCGGCTCGGTGGCGCCGCCGTCGGTGGCGCCGGCTCGCCCGTGGCACCTTGGCCCGTCTGCGGAAGGTGGTGGTCGAGCCCGCTCATTTCGTGCCTCCGCCAGGACGCAGCAGGGACGCGCCGTCGGCGTTCAGGTCGCGGTAGCCCAGGCCCTCGAGCTGGCCCAGCTGCGCGTTCCAGACGAGCGCGATCAGGTCCTGGTTGGTGGTGTCGACGATCCAGACGGCCGAGGCGTCGGTGCCCTTGATCGATCCGGCGGTGATGAGGTACTCGCGCGGCGGCGGTCGCTCTGGGCCGCGGCGCGCGGCCGGCGACGCCCGTCAACGCCGCGAGCAGCGCGCGTTGAGCGCGACGAGTCCCTGCGTTCGCGTGATCTGCATGTGTGTTCTCCGAGGCGGCGGGCGCGCGACTGCGTCGGGTTCGACGCTCCAACCGTGCTCGTGACGCCCTGCGGGGCGCCGGCCCTCGACGCCGGGCCGACCCGACGCACCCGCCCATCGGGGCCCGCCCGAGAGCCGCGGCGAACAAGCCGAGCGCGGCGATCAATCTGGTGAGCCCGTCTGACGGCATGAGGCCCACGCCGACGATCACGACGATCAGCAGGAACGCCCATGAAAAGTACCTGACAAAGACCGGATGTCCGGGTCACACCGCGGCTCGGCGGCGGCCGTCACGGACTGCGCGACGCCCAGCCGGGGTATCGCCAGCAGCACCGCGGCGACGGCACCGTGAAACGCGAGCCGAAGTCGATGCGAACTCGCAGCCCGTGGCGAAAGTGCTGCGTCGCCGAAACCGAGTCCGCTTCCGCAGGGCAAGGAGCCGTCGCGCGCATTCCAAGGAATCTACCGCAAGCGACGGCGACGCGGCCATGCGGGAGTGGCCTCGGTTGCAGGCAGCATGACTTTCGCCACGGGCTGCTAGGGCGGATCGGAGAGCATCGACGCACGATAGGGACGGGGCCGTTGGCGTGCAAGCAACGATCGGCCGCCGATGAAGGCGACGACGACCACCGATGGCGGCGCGGATGGACGCATCGCGAAGGTCGCCCGCCTACCGTCGCACGAGGCCCGGCCACCCGTTCGATTCCGTTCGCCCCGCGCCCACGCCTCGACTGGAGCTCGACCGTTGCCCACCGCATTGCGCGCCCTCGGCGGCCTGCTGGTTCTCCTGATCGCAACCGTCGGTTGCACCACCCGACGCCCACGCCCATCGCCGTCGAGGAGCAGGTCTCGAGGCGATCAGCGCGCAAAGCACGTGGCCTACTGGCTCGACGTCGACCCGAGCACCGTGCACAACCCGGATGCTCCGACGCAGGAGGAGAGAGCCGGCTCAAGGCGTCGGCCGCGCGGCTCTCGGCGCAGGCCGAGCGCCGAGGAGCAGCTCGAACGGGCCACGCGATCGCGCGGCGGCCACAGCCCGACTTCCACGCCACGGGCATGCGCGAGGGCGCGGCATGCGCGAGCGACGGGCGCAGGTTCGCACGCGCAGTGGAGTCGTTCCTGAAGTCGCGCGACGCGCAGGACGCGGCCGAGCGGCCCGGCGGCGCCGCACGGGGGCTGGCGCCGGCGACCTGACACGGCAGCGCCCCACCCAACCCAATCCCGTCCTGAGACGCCGTTGTGGGCAAGGGGTCGAACGCATGGAGTTCGACTGGAATCCATGACAACCGTCGTCGAACGGACTACTCCCCCAGCTTCCAGTCCGGTCGCGTCGCCAGGTCGCACCAGCGGCGCATGTCCTGCACCTCGCCGTCGTCGAGGTAGCCGGTGTGCCCGTCGAGGAACGCGAACGCGGCCTTGCGCGGCTTGAGCCGCATGGAGACGAATCCCCACTGCTTCGGCGGCGCGTCGGGATTCCAGCTCAGGTCCCAGCGGCGGTCGAGCATGTACGGCGATTCGATGCGGAAGTATCCCTCGATGACGGGCGGCGCGCCGGGCTCGTACGGCGCGTTGGTGCGCGCCGAACCGAAGACGATCAGGTCCGCGGGACGCTTCGGCTGCGCCAGCCGCGTCATGTAGAACCTGCCGTACTGCTGCTCGTAGACCGGATCGAACCCCATTCCCTCGGCGCTGCTGTCGCCGCCGATGAACGCCGAGTTCATGCCAAGCGATGGATACAGGCTCACGAAGTAGTTGAACTGGTTCGTGTAGTGCAGGTCGTCGAGGAGCCACTTGTCCTGCACCAGCCCCGCGAGGTTGTAGTCCAGGTACGGCGCCAGTCGCCACGGATAGCGGTAGGCCCCCTGTCCGGTGATCGGGTTCCCCTGCGCGTCGGTCACCGAGCCCAGCGGCGGCTGGACGTTGTAATAGCCCGGCATGAGCGTGCCACGATTGTCGGTGGCGTAGGCCACGAATGCGGTCATCAGCGACCGCCCGAGTGCGAGCTCCTTCGCCGCAGACCCGGCGCCGCGCACCGCACCCGCCGCGACCGTCACCAGCGTGACGAGCACCGCGATGATCGAAACGACGACGAGCAGCTCGACCAGCGTGAACGCGCGAGCGACGCCACTTGCACGAAGCCCGGCGGCCCGAGGCGGACTGGCCGCGTGCCGCCGCGGCAGGTCGTGGAACAGTGTCGCGCTGCCAAGCCCTCGCGAGAAACCGAGCGTCCTCGCAGACGGGCGGGAGTGTCGAGATCGGAGCTGCGTCATGGGTCGATTCCAAGCACTCGGCTATGGTATTGCGACTGAGTCGCAACTGCAATCGTGAACTCCGGCCCTTTTCGTTCGTACGTCATGATTCGAGCGGGCACGCGAATCGGTTGTCCTCGTTGCAGGTCGATCGAGACGTGAATGCCGCCCGTTCAACCTCGTGACGTCGATTCCGTCGACACCTTCCCCACCCTGACACCTTCCCCACGCTCGTCGTTGCGGCGCATCCACTCACGCGTGCCAGCCCGCGTCCACCGGCGAATCGCACCCATGGAGCCCCTCATGTCCGCCCTTCGTACCGTCACCGCCGCCGTGCTGTTCGCCGTTCCCGCCGCCGCCGTGGCGGAGACGATCACCGTCAACCGCAGCGCCCCCGCGATCGACCAGTGGGTCTATCCGTTCGCCAGCAGCCCGGGAACGAATCCGTACGCGTCGGTCTTCTCCTCCCAGCTTCCGGAGGGATTCACCACGATGTTCGACAACCGCGACGGCCAGGCGCTCGTCGCGTTCGACATCGCCGGATCGCTGCCCGCGGATCTCGACCCGTCGCAGTTCACGATCGCGTCGGCCACGCTGACGATGCGCACGAGCACCAACAACACCTTCCAGTACGACCCGACCCCCGATTCGTACACGACGTGGTTGCCGCCGGGCGACCCGGACTACACGACCGATCCCGATCCAGGCCGCGCCCTCGAGGTCTTCGGCGTCGGATTCCGCAACGGGTTCAGCGCCGCCAACTACGTCGAGAGCACGCCATACTCCGTCTCCGGCCCGTTCGGGCAGGGCATCCGCAACGCCTACCCGATCGCCTACAACAGCCCGCTCGCGTCGCTCGACGCATCGAACAACGTCTCGCTGGCGTTCGATCCCGAATCGTTCGCTGTCGGCACGATCGCGGGCCTGGCGCCGGGCGATCCAGTGGCCAAGAACACCGACATCACGTTCGCGCTGAACCTCGCGGATCCGCAGGTCCTCGGATACGTGAAGGACGCCCTGACGCAGGGCACGCTCTTCCTCGTCGTGGCGTCGCTCTTCCCCGCCGAGCAGCAAGGCGAGGGAACCTTCCCATCCTTCTACACCAAGGAGAACCCGCAGGTGATCTCCGGCGCGCAAGCGTGCGGCCGCCTGTCGCTGGTCATCGACATCCCGGGCGTCCTCGGCGATCTCAACGGCGACGGACACGTCGACGGCGCGGATCTGGGCCTCCTGCTCGGCGCCTGGGGAACCGCTGGTCCCGCGGACCTCAACGGCGATGGCGTGACCGACGGCGCCGATCTGGGCCTCCTGCTCGGCAATTGGGGCTGACGCCGGCGAATCCGGGGGCCGCGCACGCCGCGGTCCCCGGGATTCGGGCGACCGTCCAACCACGCACCGCAGGCCACCCCCGTTGACCTCCGGGGGCGCAGCGAGCATGCTGACGTCCGTCTGGATCCGACGGGAGGCCGCGTGGCACACGAAGAGTCGAGACGGAGCATGAAGCGGTCGAACGGCGCGCGAGCGAGCGCGCCGCGCGCGGCGGGCGGTGCCGCGAGGGCCGCTCGCGCCAGGCGAACGCGCGGGCGCAGCCGACGCCGCGCGGCCGGCGGGTGCAGGCGGGCCGACCGACGCCTCGCGCGACCAGGGTGCTCGCGACACGGCCGGATCGGTGGCGCCGCTCCCAGCCACCGACCCTGCGGCGACACCTCCGGGCGGTCTGTCCGGCGGGGCGCCCCCCGGCGTGCCGCCGAGCCCGTGGAGCCGCCTCACCGTCAGTCGCACGAGACAGCATCGGCTCGACCTTCACCTGGCCAACTGCTCGATCACCGATGTCGAAGCCCGCGCGTATGTGGTCGGCATCTTCCGCGAGGTGACTCCCGTCGGGGCCGCGAAGGCGATCGACGCGCGACTCGGTGGCGCCATCACCGAACTGATGCAGCGGCGCATGTTCTCGGGCGGAGTCGGCGAGGTCTTCGTCCTCCCTGCGACCCGCCTGCGACTGCCGACCGACCTGGTGGTCTTCGTGGGGCTTGGCTACTTCGACGACTTCAACGACGCCGTCGTCCAGGCCGCCGCCGAGAACACCATGCGCACGTTCGTGCGCACGCGCGTCGAGGAGTTCGCCACGGTCCTGCTCGGCGCCGGCAGCGGCAAGCCCGTCGCCAAGCTGGTCGAGAACCTGCTGCGCGGCTTCCTGCGCGGCAAGCTCGACACCGACGCGAACCGCCGCTTCCGCCGGATCGTGCTCTGCGAGAACGACAAGCCCCGCTACGACGAGATCTGCGCAGAGGTCTATCGCCTCGCGTCGACGCCGCTCTTCGACGAGGTGGAGATGTGCCTCACCGAGGAGGCGCTCGTGCAGGCCCCATCGGTGCTCGTCCCCGGAGAGCTCCTGCGCGGCGCGCGCGACGAGGCGCACGCGACGGCGCCGGCCTACCTACAGGTGCGTTCCGAGGGCGAGACGCGCGGGGTGCTGCGGACGCGCAGCTCGTTGCTCACGGCGGGCGCCACGGCGGCCGTCGTCACCGAATCGTTCGACGTGCGGCGCGACGACATCCTCAGGCTGCTCCGGCCGATCACCGACGACGGCTTCACCGGCGAGAACATCGCCGGCTTCGGCGAGCAGATCGCGAAGCTCCTGCTCCATCCGAGGATCGTCAAGTTCCTCGGCGAGATGAAGGGCCGGCACCTGGTGATCGTTCACGACAGCGACGCGTCGCGCATTCCGTGGGAGGCGATCCGCGTCGGCGGCTGGACGCCCGCCCTCGACATGGGCATCAGCCGCCGCTACATGGCCGACAACCTCTCCATCGCCAAGTACCTCGAGACCCGCGTCGACGACGGACGGCTCGACGTGCTGACGGTGGTGAATCCCACGCAGGACCTGAAGAACGCGCAGCAGGAGTACAACCAGATCCGCGACATCCTCGCGGCGCTGCCGGACGTCCGGCTCGATCCGGTCATCGGGGCCGAGGCGACGCGCCCGCGCGTGCTCGCCGAGCTCCAGTCGGGCAGGCACGACGTCGTCCACTACGCCGGCCACGCCTTCTTCGATCCGGAGCGCCGCCTGCGCTCCGGACTCATCTGCGCCGGCGAGGAGCCGGAATCGGTGCTCACCGGCGTCGACCTCGCCACCGTCAGCACGCTGCCGAGCCTGATCGTCTTCAACGCGTGCGAGACCGGGCGTGTCCGCGGCGCGCGCGCCACGGCCGGCGCCGGGCGCAAGCCGAGGGCGAGCCCCGCGATCACCGCCGGAGGACTCGCCGAGGCGCTGCTGCGCGGCGGGGTCGCGAACTACGTCGGCACGTACTGGCCGGTCGGCGACAAGGCGGCGAGCGACTTCGCCACGTCGTTCTATCGTGCGCTGCTCGACCGCAAGACGATGGGCGAGGCCGTGGTCGACGGCCGCCGGGCGATCGGCGCGTCCAACGCCGATTGGGCGAACTACATGCACTACGGGGACTACTCGTTCGTGCTCAGGCGGTAGCGACCGGCGCGGAGCGCTCCGTGGCCGCCTCGCGCCGCGCCGACGTCAGGCCGCGGCCATCTCCGCGCGCACCCGCTCGAGCAGCGCCTTCGTCGCCTTGATCCCGTCGGGCTCGCTCAGTCGATCGCCTTCGTACTCGACGCCGAGGAATCCGTGGTAGCCGGCGTCGACGACGATCCGGAGCATGCGGCGGTAGTCGGTGAACCTCTCGTTGCCCCGGCCTTCGCCCTCCTCGACGAAGTCGTGGCTCTTCGCGCTCACGCCCTTCGCGAAGGGCATGAGCTCCGACACGCCGAGGTAGCGGTCGTACTCCTTCCCGTCGCCGAGGTTGAAGTTGCCGAAGTCCGGCAACGTTCCCGCGCGCGGATGCCCGACCGCGCGGATCGTCTCGGCGAGCCACTTGCCGTTGCTCGAGAGGCCGCCGTGGTTCTCCACGATCACGTTGAGGCCGAGCCCGTCGGCGAACTCGCAGAGCGCGCGAAGTCCGGCCGCGGCGCGGTCGCGCTGCTCGTCCCACGTGCCGGCGCTCTGGGCGTTGACCCGGATCGAGTGGCATCCGAGGAACTTCGCCGCCTCGGCCCACGGCTTGTGCCGGTCGACGGCGGCGCGCCGCTTCGATTCGTCGGGATCGCCCAGGTCGCCAAGCGCGTCGCACATGATGAGCACGTGCCGGACGCCGTGGTCGTCGCCGCGCGCCTTGAGCTGGCGAAGCCACTCCGGACCGCGCGGCGCGACGTCCTTCGGATAGTCCATCATGTTGAAGGTGTTCACGTACTCGACCGCCTCGATGCCGTAGTCGCGCTTCGCGACGAGCGGGAAGTCGAGCGGGTCCATTCCGCCGCCGCGCAGCGCGCGGTGGAACGACCATTCGGCGAGCGAGATCCGAAAGAGCGGCGCCGAAGCCGGGGGCGCCGCAGGGCCGCCCGGCGCCGCCGCTGGCGGTGCGCCCGGCGTGGAGGATGCCGGAGCCGTCGGCGCCGCCGCCGGAGAACGCGCCGCAGGTGGCGGCGAGGCGGGCCGCGCCGGCGGCGAGCTGCCCTCCGCGCGGGTCGCACCGAGCCGCTTCGGCCGCCACCGGAAGCGCCGCGGCCGCGGCGATCGCTCCATAGATGCCGCCGCGGAGAAGGTCGCGTCGGCTGACGCGGACGACGGACGCGCTCGCCGCGCTGACCATGCGCCTGGACATGCCGGCTCCTCGAATGCGCGCGGCATCGCCGGGCGCGGTGGGTTCCCCGCCGCTGGGATCGAACGCGGGCCGAGGTACCGGACTCTACACCGCCGCCCGCATCCCTCGTCGTCCGCCGCACGCCATCGGCCAGGCGCGAATCCGATCCTCGTCGCGCCCCGAACTTGACCGAACCAACGCCTGCTTCATACCGTTGTTTCAAACAGATGTTTGATCGGCGGCGGCTGGCCGCGTCCACCGAAGCCGCGCGAGACCCGCCTCGCATCCATCCCTCCCCCGTCCTCGCCCGTCCCGCCTCGCCCGTCCCCCCTCCCCGGAGGGCCCTCATGACCGCCCGCACCGCCCGAACGCCCCCCGCCGACGACGCCGCCGACACGCGGCGCCGCCTGCTGCACGCCGCGGGCGAGGTCTTCGCCGAGCGCGGATACCGCGCCACGACGGTCCGGGAGATCTGCCGCCGCGCCAACGCCAACATCGCCGCGGTGAACTACCACTTCCGCGACAAGTCGACGCTCTACTCCGAGGTGCTCCGCTACGCGCACACCTGCTCGATCGAGCGGCATCCGCCCGATCTGGGCACGCGCACCGACGATCCGCCAGCGCCTCGCCTGCTTGCGTTCGTGCGCTCGTTCCTTCGTCGCGTGCTCGACGAGGGTCGCCCCGCATGGCACGGCCGCCTGATGTGCCGGGAGATGGCGGAGCCGTCGCCGACGGCGGCCCTGGACGATCTCGTCCGCGACAACATCAACGTCAACTTCGGCCGCCTGGAAGGGATCATCCGCGAGCTCGACGCCGGGATGCGCGACCCGGATCCGGGTCGCCGCCAGGCGCCGCGTCGGACCGATCCGGAGCACATCCGTCTCTGCGCGATGTCGATCGTTGCGCAGTGCCTCTACTTCCGCTTCGCCCGCCCGGTGCTCGATCGCATGTTCCCGGGCCGGTACGGTCCGGGCGAGATCGATGCGCTTGCCGAGCACGTGGTGCGCACCGCGGTCGCGAGCCTCCGCGCGCCTCGCCACGGTGCGCCGGCGCACGCGCCGCCGCGGCCGACGCTGCGCCCGGAACGGGGCGCGAAGCCGGGCCCGTCGCGCGTCCGCGGCCTGCGCCGCCGAGGAGTCCGCGCATGAACAGCGTCGCCATCCGGATGCTCGTCGGCGATCGCGCCAAGTTCATCGGCATCATCGTCGGCCTCACCTTCGCCGCGCTGCTCATGACGCAGCAGATGTCGATCTTCGTGGGCCTGATGACGCGCACCTTCGGCTTCATCAACGACACGAGCTACCCCGACGTCTGGGTCATGGATCCCAAGGTGCAGCAGATCGACGACCTGAAGCCGATGCAGGACACGCAGCTCTACCGCGTGCGGGGCGTCGAGGGCGTCGAGTGGGCCATGCCGATCTACAAGGGACTGCTGCGCGCCCGGCTCCCGGACGGCACGTTCCAGACGTGCAACGTGGTCGGGCTCGACGACGCGACGCTCATCGGCGGCCCGCCCGAGATGATCGAGGGCTCGCTCGCCGACCTGCGCCGCGCCGAGAGCGTGATCGTCGACATCGTCGGCGCCGAGGGAAAGCTGGCCAAGCCGCCGACGGAGCCGGGCGGCAGGCCGGTACCGCTGCGGGTCGGCGACACGCTCGAGCTCAACGACCACCGCGCCGTCGTGGTCGGCATCTGCCGCGTCTCGCGCACGTTCCAGAGCCAGCCGGTCGTCTACACGACGTACTCGCGCGCCACGCGCTTCGCGCCGCGCGAACGCAAGCTCCTGACGTTCATCGTCGCCAAGGGCAAGGAAGGCATCGCGCCCGAGGAGCTCTGCCAGCGCATCACGGCGGCGACGAGGCTCGCGGCCTACACGGGCCCCGCCTTCAAGTGGGTCACCGTCCGCTACTTCCTCAAGAACACCGGGATCCCGATCAACTTCGGCATCTCGACGATGCTGGGACTGATCGTCGGCACCGTGATCGCGGGGCAGACCTTCTACAACTTCACGCTCGACAACCTCAAGCAGTTCGGCGCGCTGAAGGCGATGGGAGCGTCGAACCTGCTGCTGCTGCGCATGATCCTGCTCCAGGCGTTCGGCGTCGGCTTCATCGGCTACGGCATCGGCGTCGGCGCCGCCTCGCTCTTCGGCTCGAGCGCCGGGCGCACCGAGCTCGCCTTCCGCCTCCTGCCCGAGACGCTCGGGATCGTCGCCGGGGCGATCGGCCTCATCTGCATCCTGTCGGCGGTGATCAGCATGTGGAAGGTGCTGACCCTCGAGCCGGCGATCGTCTTCAAGGGATGACCCGCCGCAGGGACGACCACGCGATGATCGCCACCCATCCAACCCTCGCCGTCTCCTGCCGCGGCGTCACCAAGACGTACGGCCGCGGGGACAACGCCGTGCAGGCGCTGCGCGGCATCGACCTGGACGTCGCCCGCGGCGAGCTCCTGATGCTCATCGGGCCGTCCGGCTGCGGGAAGACGACCCTGATCTCGGTCATGGCCGGAATCCTCGACGCGACGGCGGGCGACTGCATCGTGCTCGGCGCCGAGATGCGCCGTCTCCGCGGGCGGGCGCGGACCCGCTTTCGCGGACGCAACATCGGCTTCGTGTTCCAGCAGTTCAATCTCCTGCCGTCGCTGACCGCCGCGGAGAACGTCGCCATCCCGCTCATGCTCAACGGCACGGGGCGCGCCGCGGTGCGCCGGGCGAAGGAGATCCTCGGACGCGTCGGCCTCGGCGAGCGGCATCGCTCGCTGCCGTCGCGAGCCTCCGGCGGACAGCAGCGGCGTCGCGATCGCCCGCTCGCTCGTCCACGACCCGCGGCTCATCGTCTGCGACGAACCGACCAGCGCACTCGACCACGAGACCGGACATCGCGTGATGGAGCTGCTGCGCGAGGTCGCGGTCGGACCCGATCGCACGCTCATCATCGTCAGCCACGACGCCCGTATCTTCGAGTTCGCCGACCGCATCGCGCGGATGGACGACGGGCGCATCGTGCGCATCGCCAGCACGCCCGGGGAGCTGGCGACGGCCTGATCCATCGACGCCGTCGCGTCCGCACTCCCGACCCCTCCCGCCCGAACAGCGCTTCGCGTCCACACCGTCCTTTCCAGGCCCCATCCGGCAGGTCGTCTCCCATGCTCTTCCGCTACAGCTTCCTCGTCCTCGCCCTTGGCGGGATCCTCCTCGCGCTGCGCGTGGTGCGCGCCAGCGAGCAGACCACGCCGCCGGCGCAGCCAGTCGCCTCGCCATCGGGTCCGCCCTTCCCGTCCTATGTCGCGGGCAGCGGCATCATCGAGGCGAGCAGCCGCAACATCGCCGTCGGTTCGCCGGTCGCCGGCACGGTCGAGGCGGTCTTCGTCGAGGCCGGCACGCCCGTCACGGCCGGCGATCCGCTCTTCCGGCTCGACACCCGCCAGCTCCGCGCGCAGCTCGCGGTCGCGACCGCCGCGGTCGATTCGGCCAACGCCAACCTGCGCAGGCTCGAGTCGCTCCCGCGGCCCGAGGACGTGGCCCCGCTCAACGCGCGGGTCGCCGAGGCCGAGGCGCTCCTCGCCGACGCGAAGAGCCGCCTCGCGATGTGGGATTCGATCGAGGACAAGCGCGCCGTGACGCGCGACGAGCTCGACCGGCGCCGCTTCGCCGTCACGGTCGCGGAGGCGAGGCTGGCCGATGCGCAGGCCACGCTCGCCACCACGCTCGCCGGCGCGTGGGCCCCCGACCTGGCGATCTCGAGGGCCCAGGTCGAGGCGGCCAAGGCCGAGCAGCAGCGCGTCCAGACCGAGATCGAGCGGCTCGTGGTGCGCAGCCCGGTCGACGGCGAGGTGCTCCAGCTCAACATCCGGCTCGGGGAGTTCGCGACCGCGGGCGTGGTGGCGACGCCGCTGGTGCTGCTCGGCACCGTCGATCCGCTGCACGTGCGCGTCGACGTGGACGAGAACGACGCGTGGCGCGTCGCCGGCGGCGCCGGCGCCGTCGCGTTCCTTCGGGGCAACACGGCGCTCCGCACCGACCTGCGCTTCGTGCGCTTCGAGCCCTTCGTCGTCCCCAAGAAGTCCCTCACCGGGGACAGCACCGAGCGGGTCGACACCCGCGTGCTCCAGGTGATCTACGCCTTCGATCGCAAGGCGCTGCCGGCGTATGTGGGACAGCAGGTGGACGTCTTCATCGACGCGCCGAACACGCCGGCCACCCCGCTCGCGAGGGCCGACCAGTGACCAGCGCACGGCTTGCATGGCCCTCGCGTCCCCGCCGCGTCGGCGCGCCGCCGCGCGGCGACGCATCGTCGCTGCTCGTGGCGGGCGCGCTGCTCGGCTCGCTGGCCGCGACGGCCCCGCTCGGCGGCTGCAAGGTCGGGCCCGACTACGCCACGCCCATCGTCGACATGCCCGGCGGCTTCGCCGAGGCTCGCAAGACGTTCGCCGATGCGCCGCCCCAGGCGGCGCAGCTCGTCGGCTGGTGGCAGACGTTCGGCGACGCGACGCTCGAGGACCTGGTCGTGCGCGCCATCGGCTCGAACCTCGACCTGCGCATCGCCCAGCAGCGCGTCTTCGAGGCGCGCGGGCTCCGCCGCGTCGTCGCCGCCGACTTCTACCCGCAGATCAGTGCCCTCGGCAGCTTCGACCGCAGCAGGCAGAGCGAGAACGTCGTCGAGAGCCCCGGCTTCGATCCGGGACCGTCGAACGTCTGGGACGGATCCTTCGACGCGAATTGGGAACTCGACGTCTTCGGCCGCACGCAGCGCGCCGTCGAGGCGGCCAGCGCCGACATCAAGGCGGCCGAGGCGCTCCAGCGCGACACGCTCGTCACGCTGGTCGCCGAGGTGGCCCGCAACTACGCCGAGCTGCGCGGATTCCAGCGGCGGCTCGAGCTCGCCGCGCAGAACGCGGCGCAGCAGCGCGACTCCGTGGCGCTCACCGACAGCCGCTACCGCGCGGGACTCACCAGCGAGCTCGACGTGGCCGGCGCCCGCGCGCAGCTCTCCGCGACCGAGGCCGCGCTGCCGTTGTTCCGCCAGGGCATCGCCGCGGCGTCGCATCGACTCGGCGTGCTCGTCGGCGAGCCGCCCGAGGCGCTCGTGGACGAGCTCGCCGTCCCCGCGCCGATCCCCGTCGGACCATCCAACATCGACCCGGGACCGCCGGAGGAGCTGCTTCAGCGCCGGCCCGACCTGCGCCGCGCCCAGGAGCTCGCCGCCGCCGCGTGCGCCCGCATCGGCGTCGCCACGAGCGAGCTCTATCCGCGCTTCTTCCTGCTGGGATCGGTGGGCCTCGCGGCGCAGGACTTCTCCGATGTCTTCGAGAGCGCCAGCCGCACGTACAGCTTCGGACCATCCATCACGTGGAAGGTCTTCGACGGCGGGCGCATCCGCGGGAACATCGCCGTCGAGGATGCCCGGTTCGAGCAGGCGCAGCTCGCGTATCGGCGCACCGTGCTCACCGCCCTGGAGGAGGTCGAGAACGCGCTCGCGGCGCATCGCCACGACCAGGAGTCGGAGCGGCTGCTCGCCGACGCGGTCGAGTCGAACCAGCTTCGCGTGGCGCTCGCGACCGACCGCTACGAGCGGGGCATCGGCGACTTCCTGAGCGTGCTCGACGCCCAGCGCGCCCTGACGATCGCGGAGGACGACCTCGCCCGGACGCGACAGGACGTCGCCATCGACCTGATCTCGCTCTACAAGGCGCTCGGCGGCGTGTGATACGGACTCCAGTAGACCTCCATGCGTTCGACCCCTTGCCCACAGCGGCGCCTCACGGCGGGATTGGGTTGGGTGGGGCGCGAGGATCAACTGGGGCGCGTGTCATGCGCGTCCCCGTGGATCCGCGCGCCGCGCGGATCGAGCAAGGGCGCCACGTCGCGAGCCACGATCGCGGCGAAGGTCGCGAAGGAGAGCCGTTCGGCGCACGCCGCCCGCCCGCGCCGGGCCATCGCATCGCGAAGCTCCGGATCGCCCAGGAGCCGCACGCAGCCCGCCGCGATGTCGACGCCGGTGAGCGCCGACCCAGGCGCTGGGCTCGGGGAATCCTGCGCCGCCAAGCTCCCTCGTAGCCGCGGAACGCGTGCGGGCTGAGCACGCACGGGCGGGCAAAGGCGTACGCCTCCGCCACCTTGATGTTGGTGCCGCCGCCCTCCTCGACCGTGCACAGCCGCCAAGGCACAGCGCCGATATTCCGCGGAGAGGTCCTCGACGAAGCCGATCGGCTCGACGCCCGCGAACGTCGACCAGCGCGACGCTGCTCGTCGGTCATGCCGGAGCCGACGATCCGAAGCCCGCCTCGGGCGGCTCGCGCGAGGACCTCGGCCCAGCCCGGCGAGGAAGCGGTCGATCGCGTCGTGGTTCGGACGATGCCAGAGCGTGCCCACGACCAGCAGCGTGCGGCTCTCCCGCTGCAAAGGAGCGCCGCGGCGCGCTTCCTCGCGCACGAAGGGGATGTTCGGCAGCACGGCCGCGTCGCGCAGCGCCGGCCGGCGGCGATCGGATGGCTTGGCGATCCGCTGCACGCTGGCGCGGCGCGCCAGCGGATCGATGACGCCGTCGATCGACGCAAGCTGGCGCGCAGGGCGAGCCGCCGGACGGGCGACAGGTCGTCGCGCTCCAGCCGCGAGCCGCAGCACTTCGTCGTCGACGCCGTCGACGCCGATGGCCACAGGAAGGCCCGAACAGGTCGACCTTCCCGGGCGCGCAGGTACGGCGCACGACGGCGACCGCGTGACCTCGCTCCGCGACAAGCGCAAGCCGCGCCGCGTCGGCCAGCGCCGGTTCGGGAGCGAAGTCGAGGGCGTCGCGCCCGCTGGCATGGCCGCGGCGCGGTCGACCAGCGACGGGCGGAGGGCCGCACCCGCATCCACGGGCCGCCGCCGGCCACGGGGCAGGCGCGGCACGCACGCCCGCAGGCCGTGCTGCTCGCGGAGCGTCGCGAGATCCGCGGGGTCGACCTCCGACTCGTCACGCAGCAGGAGCAGATCGACCTCGCCCAGCGCCGCGAGCGCCCGGTGCAGCAGGTTGGTGCGCTGGTTGCCGCCGGTGTTCGTCGGAACGGGCGGCACGTGCGAGACGAGCAGGATTCGATGGCTCATGGATCGCGGGCGCCCCGGTGCGCCCAATGCGACGCGAGTGCGGGCACAGGTTACGCGTGCGCGGTGGCGCCTGGCGTCGGCGGGCACCGCCGCGGACGTGCGTCTGGTACGCTTCGAAGTCGCTTCAACGTGGCGTCAAGGCCCCAACTGGATCGCATCGGAGCGCCTTGGGGCGGTTCCCGTCCGCGATGCACTCGGGCGGAGGTCGTGCGGCACATGCCGCGCCGCACGATGCGATCGAACTGGAGGAGATCAGGATGCTGGCACCGCGCACGCTCCCGGACGAATACGCACGCTGGAACGCGCGCTGGGGCGCCCCGTCGGGCTACCGGACGCCGATCCGGGCGGTGCTCAACCGCACGCCCGTGCTGGGCGGATTGCTGAGGCGGCGGCCGAACTTCCGCGGCCCGTTCGGACACCAGGTCAACAACGACACGCGCGCGTTCGAGTACCCGTGGTCGTTCTTCGCGACGCCTCTCGAGCGCGGGATGCGCTCGCTCGACATCGGTGGAAGCCTCGCCGGCTTCCAGTTCGTCCTCGACCGGACCGGCCTCGAGTCGCACAACTGCGATCCGGGCGAGGCCGCGCACGGCGTCGGCTGGACGGTCACGCCCGCGGCGATCGACCGCCTCAACCGCGCCTTCGGCACCTCGGTCGAGCTGCACAACTGCTTCCTCCAGGACGCCAAGTTCCCCGACGCGACGTTCGACCGCGTCTTCTCCGTCTCCACCATCGAGCACATCCCGCCGTCTGAGATCCCGGGCATGATGAAGGAGATCGCCAGGATCCTGCGGCCCGGCGGGATGTTCGTCGCCACCGTCGATCTCTTCCTGGACCTGCATCCGTTCACCGACCGGAGGGAGAACCGGTTCGGCACGAATATCGACATCCGCGCCCTCTGCGAGTCGTCCGGCCTGCGGCGCGTCGTGGGCGACGCGGCCTCGCTCTTCGGCTTTCCGGAGTTCAACGCGCGGAGCGTGCAGGCGCGGCTGGACGAGCTGCTCGTCGGGCGCGGCTATCCCGTGCTGGTGCAGTGCATCGTGCTGAAGAAGGAGTGACCCCGGCACCGCCGCGCGGACGGGCGATCCTCCGCGGCACGGATCGCCGCGTTCCTTCGCGACCCATGCCTGTCGTGCCCATCCACGCCTCGGACGATCCGCGCCTCGCGGACTACGCGAACCTCCGCGAGCGCGACCTGCGCCGCGTCGACGAAGGGCTCTTCGTCGGCGAGCAGTGGCTGGTGGTCGAACGGATGCTCGCGATTCCGGGCGCCACGCGCTCGGTGCTCGTCTCGGCGCCCACCGCGGAGCGCCTGGCGCCGCGCATTCCCGACGAGGTGCCCGTCTATGTCGCCCCGTTCGACGTGCTCGAGCGCATCGCCGGATTCAACGTCCATCGCGGCGTGCTCGCCATCGGGCGCCGCGCCGCCATCGCGCGGCCCGACCTGCCCTCGCTGATCGGCGACGACGCGACACCCGCCCCGCGCACGCTCCTGCTCTGCGAGGACATCACGCACCTGGACAACATCGGCCTGCTCTTCCGCAACGCCGCGGCGTTCGCCGTCGACGGCGTGCTGCTGAGCCCGCGCTGCCACGATCCGCTCTATCGAAAGTCCCTCCGCGTCTCGATCGGACATGCCCTCACGGTCCCCTGGCGGCGAAGCGACGACTGGCTTGCCGACCTCGACGAACTCCGGCGACGCGGCTTCGCCATCGTCGGCGCCGCGATCGATCCTGGCGCCGTCGCGCTGGACGACCTCGCGCCGCCGCCGCGGACGGCGCTCGTCGTCGGCACGGAATTCGCGGGAATCCAGCCCGCCACGCGCTCTCGCTGCGACGTCCTGGTGCGGATTCCGATGGCCGCCGGGGTCGACTCGCTCAACGTCGCCGTCGCGGCGGCGGTCTGCCTGCATCGATTCTCGCGCCGCGGACGGGTGTGACCGTCCGTCGCACCCGCCGTCCGCGACGCCGCGAGCGCGGCGCGCAGCCCTCCATCCCGGGAACGGATTGTGTGCAGGCGCAGCCGTCGCGCCGCAGTACGCTGGCGGCATTGGACGTTGGACCGTCCGTCCCATGGAGCCATTCACACCACCGCGACTCGTCGCCTCGCCGTCCCGTCCGCCGCGACGGCTGCGCGGTGGGGCGCTTCGAGGCGCAACGGTCGCGACGGCGATCGCGCTCGTGGCTTCGATCGCGAGCCCCTTCCACGCGGCGATGGCTTCGCCTCCGGCGACGCCGCCGGCCGCACCGAAGCCACCCACCCCGTCGACTCCGACCGCCACCGATCCGCCGCGTCCGACCAGTCGCCTCGAAGGCGAGCCGTTGCTTCCCCGCGTCGTCGAGGGAACGCCCCTCTCGACCGCCGACGCGCTGCCGCCGCGACGGTTGGCGCCGAACGAGCTGCGCCGCCGCGAAGCGCTGACGGAGCTGCGCGAACGGCTCTTCCCGCCGCACCTCGGCGAGGCCGAGGTCGACGGAGGGGCGTCGCGACCGGTCTCGATCCCGACGGAATCCAGTTCCTGCGCGACCTGTAGGCGCAGTACCGCGCGCTGGCGACGGCGCGTCGCGCCATCCGACGAACAGGGACTGCTCAACGCGTCGTTCGAGTGGGACGACGTCGCCGAGCGATTCGTTCCGCGCTGGTCGCCCGTGACGCTTCAACTGCTCACGCTGCGCGCCGCCGCGCTGGAGACGCAAGCGCGCGCCGAACAGGACCCGGCCAGGGGACTGGTCACGCGCGTCCCCGCCGACCACCAGGCCGTGGCTCGCCGGATCGCGTTCGAACGGCTTGGGAAGGTCTTTGCGCAGCCGACCGATCGCGGCACCGTCGCGGTCGACCTGCTCTCGTGCGTCGACGAGGCGCGGCTCAAGCCCGCCGAGCTCGCCGCGATCGCTCCGGTGCTCGATGCCCACGTGAAGGCCACGACCGCGGCGCTGCGCCGAAGGGCCGACCAGGCGTCGGTGCTCGAGCTCGAGCTGGCGCGCCTGCTGGTGCAGCTCGGCCCCGCGTGGGAGATCGTCATGGACGACGACGATCGCGCCGACGTGCAGTCGCAGCTCGATGCGCTGCGCAGCGCGATCGCCCGCCTCGACGCGCCCATCCGGGAGATCAAGCTCCTGACGCTCTCCACGCTCTCGAAGCAGTCTCGCCGCCCGCGGCGTTCGCGGTGCAGGACGCCTTCTGGCAGCGGACGCGCCCTGAGCTCTTCGACGACGAGGCCGACCTCACCGAGCCAGGTGCGCAGCTTCGCTGGCGCGCGCGGCGACGGCGGACCGACGCCCGACGAGGCGACGGGCGCGACTCAACCTGCTTGCCGCGACGCGGCTGCGGCTGCTGCCGCTCGGCTTCGACGCCGCCGCGTGCGCGGACGAACTCGACACGCTGGCGCCAACCGGGCCGGTGCTGCTGGACCGCGCGCTGGCGGGAGGATCGGACGGCGCGTCGCGCCGCGCCGCGTCCGGCGCGATCGCGATCGAGGTGAAGCGGCTCGGCCTGATGCGCCGCCGTCGCGACGTGTGCAGCCAGGCGGCCGCCGGATTGCAGGGCATGCTGGTGATCGAGGAGACGCCGCTGCTGGAGCGGCTCAAGGCGTACGAGCGCGAGCTCGAGGTGCGCGGCCGCGCCGACGCATGGATGGCGCAGCGCTACCAGGAACGGCTCGGCGAGCTGCGCCGCGCGGCGGCGCGTCAGCCGAGGGTCGCCGAGCGCGAAGGCGATCAACCCGCGACGGAGGGATCGGATGGCGCAGCGAGCGGCGTCGTCGGTGGCGCGCCGGGCGGCGCCTCCGGAGCCGCGGACGGCGCCCGACCGCCCGACGCCCAGCCGCGCCAGCCGTCCCAGCCGCCACCATCGGCGCCGCCGGAGCGCCAGCGTCCATGACGGGCGAGTGGATGGACCGCCGGGTGCCTCGCTCGCCCGACGATGCGACGGGCGATGCGGCCGAACGCGCCGCGAGGCGTTGGCGCGCCCGCTTCATCGAGCACTTCGGCCGGGCGCCCACCCATGCGGCGCAGGCGCCGGGCCGAGTGAACCTGATCGGCGAGCACGTCGACTACACCGGTGGCTGGGTGCTGCCGATGGCGATCGATCGCCGGACCGTGATCGCCGCCGCGCCCGCCGCCGGACCACGCTCGCGCCTGCGCTCGACGGCCTTCGACACGACCGTCGAAGCGTCGATCTCGTCGCCGGTCGCGGGGCGCACGCACACCTTCGCCGATCGCGCGCTGGGCGTCGTCGCGGGCTACCAGCGGCGCGGCGCGGTCCTTCCCGAACTCGACCTGCTCATCGACAGCGGGATTCCCATCGGCGGCGGGCTGAGCAGCAGCGCCGCCCTCGAGGTGGCGATGGCGACGCTGGTCGAGGCGGTGCTCGGAGCCACGGCGACGATCGCGCCGCCGCGCGAGAAGGCGCTCCTCTGCCAGCGCGCCGAGCACGAGTTCGCCGGCGTTCCCGCGGGCATCATGGACATGTTCGCCTCCATCGCCGGCGTCGCCGGACATGCGATCCTGCTCGACTGTCGCTCGCTGGAGATCGAGGCGATCCCGGTTCCGCGCGACGCCTCGGTCCTCGTCGTGGACACGCTGGTCAAGCACGACCTGGCCGACGGCGCGTACGCGCAGCGCCGCCGCGAGTGCGAGGAGGCCGCGACGCGCCTCGGCGTGCCCTCGCTGCGCGACGCGGACGAGGCGATGGTCCGTTCCGCGACCGGGCGAGGGCTGCTGCCACCGCCGCTCGACCTCCGCGCGCTGCACGTGGCCAGCGAGAACCGGCGCACGCTGGAGTTCGTCGCCGCGCTGCGAGCGGGCGACCTCGACCGGCTCGGCCGGCTCCTCTTCGAGGGGCATGCCTCGTTGCGCGACCGCTTCGAGGTGAGCTGCGCCGAGCTCGACCGGATCGTCGAGAGCGCCGCGTCGCTCCGCGCGGAAGGCGCCATCGGTGCCCGCATGACCGGCGGCGGCTTCGGTGGATGCGCCATCGTCCTCTGTCGCCGCGGCACGACGGAGCGCGTCGGCCACGAGATCGCCGCCGGCTTCCGCGCCGCGTTCGGCCGCGAACCGGCGCGCTTCGCGGCGCAGGCCGCGGGGGGCGCGGGCGTGTTGGACGCGCCTCGGTCCGGATGACTTCCCGCGCCGTGCCCGAAGCCGGACGGGCTCGTGGGCGAGTTCCTCCGTCACTTGCTACTGTGCGACGCCGTCGCCATGACCCGCATGACCCGGTTGACCAACTCGACCCACTCGACCGGCGCCGCTCCTCCACCTCGTCCCGGCGTCGCCGCAGGGCTACGCGCCGTCGTCTTCCTCGTCTTCTGGCTGCTGCTCACCGGCGCGGATCGCGCCGATCTGGCGACCGGTCTGGTCGCGCCGGCCGTCGCGACGGGGACGAGCCCGCCTCTTCCGCCCCGCCGCGGTCGTGTGCGTCTCGCCGGACTTGCCCGGCTCGCCGTGCACTTCGCGCGCCAGTCCGTCGTCGCCGGACTCGACGTCGCGCGGCGCGCGTTCGATCCGCGGCTGCCGTTGAAACCCGGCTTCGTGGCCCATCGCCTGCGCGTGCCGCGCGGCGCGGCGCGAAACGCGTTCACCGCCATGACAAGCCTGATGCCGGGCACGGTGCCGGTCGGGTTCGAGTCACCAGCGGGTCCCGGCGGACTCGGCGGACTCAGCGAACGTGGCGCGCACGACGTGCTGACCTACCACTGCCTCGATGTCGACCAGCCCGTCGCTTCGCAACTGACCATCGACGAGGCGATGTTCACCCGCGCGATCGGGGCGGCCCGCTCGCCCGGCGCGTCGGACGCGCCGACGGACGCGCGACCATGAGCACGTTCCTGCTGGTCGCCGCCGGATTCGTGCTCGCGCTGGTGGCCGCCGGGCTGCTTCGGATCCTGCGCGGGCCGGCGGTCGCCGACCGGCTCATGGCGGCGCAATTGCTCGGCACCGGCGGCATCGCGGCCCTGGTGCTGCTCGGCGTCGCGACCGCCGAGGATTCGGCGCTCGATGTGGCGTTGATCCTCGCGCTGCTGGCGCCCTTCGCCACGATCGCCTTCGTCAAGGGCGCGGCCGATTCCGCCGCGGCCGATCCGGAAGGGGCGGAGGAACCATGACGTTCACGACGGCCGCGCTCGACCTGCTCACGATCGTGGCCGTCGCGGCCGGCGCGTTCTTCTTCCTCGCGGGGACGATCGGCCTGCTGCGCTTCCCCGATTCGCTGACGCGCCTGCACGCGCTCACCAAGGCCGACAACCTCGGGCTCGGGCTCGTCGTGCTCGGCCTCCTGCCGCGCGTGCCGTGGCCATTCGGCGCGATGAAGCTGATCGCGGTCTGGCTGCTCGCCATGCTGGCCGGGGCGACGGTCGGCCAGCTTGTGGCGCGCGTGGCCCGGCGCGAGGGGGAACGCGCGTGACCGTCGCCCTCGCGGTCGACATCGGCCTGGTCGTGCTGACGCTCGCCGTCGCGACATGGACGATCAACGCGCGCGAGACGTACGCCGCGGTGGTGGGGTTCGTCGCCTGCGGACTCCTGCTGACCCTCGTGTGGATGCGCCTCGCCGCGCCGGACGTGGCGATGACCGAGGCGGCGATCGGAAGCGGACTCAGCGGCATGCTGCTCCTCGGCGCCGCGTCGCGGCTGCGCGCCACGGAGCCGGCCGCCGGCGTCGAACGGCCGGGCGCCGCGCATCGCCTCGCGGCCGGCGCGCTCTGCGCCGCGGTCACCGCGGGACTCGCGGCCGTCGTGCTGAGCCTGCCCGCCCCGCCGCCGACGCTGGCGCCCGAGGCGACATCGAACCTGCCGAGGATCGGCCTTGGCAATCCGGTAACCGCGGTCCTGCTTGCCTATCGCGCACTCGACACGCTGTTGGAGAAGGTCGTGCTCCTGCTGGCGCTGCTGGGAGTCTGGTCCTTGGCGCCGGACCAGCTCTGGGGCGGCCGCGCCCGCGTGTGGCGCGTCGCCGATGGACCGCCGAGCGGTCCACTCACGCTGCTCGCGCAGGTGCTGCCACCCTTCGGCCTGATCGTCGGCGTCTACCTCTTCTGGAACGGCGCCAACGCCCCGGGCGGCACGTTCCCGGCCGGCACGATCCTGGCCGCGATGTGGCTGCTCGTGCTCGTGGCCGGATCAGCGAAGGTGCCATCGGTCGGTCGGCGCTGGCTGCGGCTGGTGATGGTCGCCGGCCCGATGCTCTTCATCGTCGTGGCACTCGCCGGCTTCGCCGCCGCGGGCGCCTTCCTCGGCTATCCGGAGGCCTACGCCAAGCCGCTGATCGTCGCCATCGAGACGGTGCTGACCCTTTCGATCGCGGCGACGCTGGCGATGATGGTCGCCGGTCGCCCGCAGGAGCCGCGCGAGCAGGTGCAACCATGACCACGGCGACGCTCCTGGGCCTCTGCGGCGCCGCGCTCGTCGGCCTCGGGCTCTATGGCGCGATCATCCATCCCCAGCCGCTGCGCAAGATCGTGGCGGTGAGCCTGCTCGCCAGCGGCGTCTTCGTGCTCTTCGGCGTCGTCGCGCGGCGCGGCGCCGGCGCCGGCCTCGCCAGCGACCCGGTGCCGCAGGCGCTGGTGATCACCGGCATCGTCGTCGCCTTCTCGAGCACCGCGTTGGCGGTGGCGCTGCTGCTGCGGTTGTTCGAGAAGACGGGCACGGCGACGCTGCGACCCGATGCGCCCGACGGCGAAGAGCGATCGACCCGATGACCAGCGCCCATGCGATCATCGCGCCGGCGACGACGGCGGGCGGCTTCCTGCTCGTGCTGGCGCTGATGCTGCCCGTGGTGGGCGCGGTGCTCTCGATGCTGCTCGGCGGACGCCACGCCGCGCGCATCGCCGTGGCGGTCGCGCCGATGGCGCTCGTGGTCGCCGTGGCCATCCTCGTCCTCGTGGTGCGCGGCGACGCGGCGCTCGTCTACGTCGTCGGCGGCTGGGCGCCGCCCCTTGGAATTGCGCTCCGCGCCGACGGCCTCTCGGCGGCGATGGTGCTGACGACGTCGATGATCCTCGGGGCGACGATCCTCTTCGGGCTGGCGCCCTTCCG
>JAXMAF010000036.1:0-39831 GCA_046350555.1 Phycisphaerales bacterium | reverse complement strand
CCCGGTCGCGCCGGCCGCGGCGGCGGCCCGCGCCGTATAGCCGGCGCACTCGAGCTTGTCGGCCTCGCCCTCCGCTGCGTCGCGCACCAGACGAAGAAGGTTCGCGAGCTCGGCCAGCGCCGGCTGGAGCGCGTTCTCGACGACCCCCGCGGCGTCGACGCGCCCGTTGCGTCCAGCGCGGGCCGCATGGGCCCGCCAGAGGTCGTCGAAGAAGGCGGCCGCGGCCGCGCGGCACCGAGCGGTCGCATCGATGGCGCGATCCACGAGCCCTTCGGTTCCAGCCGCCACGCGGAGCGTCGCCAGGAACCCGCGACCGGTCCGTTCGTGCCAGAGGACGCGCATGAGATGCTCGATCGACCCTTCGCCCATCCGCAGGCCGAAGTGGTCCGAGGCCACGTCCTCGACCGTGTGCGCCTCGTCGAGGATCACGTGGTGGTACTTCGGGAGGAAGCCGACGTCGTTGTCGCGGAGCGCGAGATCCGAGAAGAAGAGGGCGTGGTTGCAGACCAGCAGGTGGGCGTGCTCCATGCGCCGCCGCGCCGACTGATAGAAGCACTTCTCGTGGCTCGGGCACTTCTTGCCCATGCAGTTGTCGCGGTCGGACTGCACCGCGTCCCAGACGTCCGATGGCGGCAGCACCGGAAGCGACGAGCGCGAACCGTCGCGCGTCGTCATCGCCCAGTCCTCGACCGCGTGCAGCGCATGGCGCACGTCGTCGTCGGAGAAGAGCCGATCCTGCCGGGCGCTCGCCTGCTGGAGGCGGCGGAGCGAGACGTAGTTGTTGCGACCCTTCACCAGCACCGCGGAGAAGTCGCCGATCGCCGCCTGGAGGAGCGGGATGTCCTTGTCGACGAGCTGTTCCTGGAGCGCAATCGTGTGCGTGCAGACCACCACGCGCTCGCCGTGGTTCACGATGCGGTCGATCGCCGGGAGCAGGTAGGCGAAGCTCTTGCCGACGCCGGTGCCGGCCTCGACGAGCAGTCGTCCGCGAGCGGCCATCGTCGCGGCGACCGCCTCGGCCATGCGCAACTGCTGCGGACGAAGCTCGAAGTCCTCGAGTCGCCGCGCGACCGCGCCGCCCGGCGCCAGGAGCTCCGCGACCGAATTCCCCGCGGATCCAGAGGACATGGCTGGAGGGTAGGTCGGGGCGTCGCCGGCGCCGGCGGACCCTTCCGGGCGAGGCTGGTTCCGGTGCGTCCGTTACGATCCATCGCATCCATGGCCGGCACGCCCCGACGAACCACCATCGGCGCCCGCAGGCGGCGCGCGCCGGGCGTCTGGGCGCCGTCGTCGTGATCGGCAACTGCGTGATCGACGATCGTCGACACGGTCCATCCCGAGGCCGAGGAGGGCGAGGGATCGGGCGACGCCGAGCGCCGCCGCTGGATCCCCGATGTCGGCAAGTCGACCGAGCTGCGCCACCCCGTGCTGGTGCGCGCCGGCGGCATGGGTCTCAACTGCGTGCGCGCCGTGCGGGCGTGCGGCGTCCCCGCGGCGCTTCTCGCCCGGACGGGAATCGACGGCGTGCGCGACACCGTCGTGCGCCAGGCGATCGCCGACGTCGGCCTGCTGCACGCGCGCTCGACGCTGCTCGCCGAGGCCCGCTGCGTCACCCCGACATGCGTGGTGATGCTCGAGACGCCCCGGGGCGATCCGACCCTCAAGCAGCGGTCCTTCCTCTTCAATCCAGGCACGAACACCGAGATCGCCTTCGCCGATCTCGTCCGGCTTGGCGAGCGGGTGCTGCCGCGGATGCGTCGGCGCTTCGGGACGATCCTCGTGCACTTCGCCAACATCGGCAACGCCGACGACGAATCGGAGAATCCACTGGCGACGGCGCGCGGGCTGCATCGCCCCATCGAGCGTCCGCACCAGGTGGCCGTCTTCCACGACGACATCGACGCGTGGATGGCCGAGCAGCGGAAGCGCGCCGACGTGCGCTTCAGCGTGGACTTCGCGCCGACGCCCCGCCTGCGCCGGCTCGCCCAGGGCAACCTCCTCGATCCGTTCCTCTCCTCGTGCGACTACCTGCTGCCCAGCGACGGCGAGGCCTTCGACCTCGTGGGCATGCGGCGGCCCGGACGGCGCGATCCCTTCCGCGAGCACATCGAGGAGGTCGCGCGCCGCCTGCTCGGGCGCTGGCCGAACCTCCGGGCGGTCGCGGTCAAGGCCGCCGAGGAGGGCGCATGCCTGGCGATTCCTCGCGCCGCGTCCGGCGAACCATCGGCGCCGTCGGTCGAATGGGAGAACGACGACGACGCCCGGCTCTCGGTCGTGCGCGATCCGACCGGCGCCGGCGACGTCTGGTGCGGCGCGTTCCTGGCGACCCTCGCCCGCGATCCCGACGGCCCGCTTCGCCGCTGCGCCCGCCACGGCAACCGCATGGCCCGCGCCAAGCTGCGCGGGTACGGCGTGGAGTTCGAGACGCTGCCGAAGTGGTCGGTGGTCAGCGCCTCGAGGTGAGCCGCGCGCCGTGCGACGGCGCCGGACCGAGCTACAGCACCGCCCCGCAACGTGCGCAGATGCCCTCGCCTGGCGACGAATAGACGCCGCAGTGCGTGCAGCGCGTGGCCTCGCGGGTCACGCCTTCCGAGCCGCCGAGGTCGTTCTCGCGATCGGGAACGATCGCCTCGCGGCGCGGTGCGCGCCGGCCGGTCGCGCTCGCGGGATGGTCGACGTCGCCCTCCCACGGCATGTCGCCGCGCATCGAGCCTCGCATCGAGCCTCGCATCGAGCCGGTGCCGGCCGCTCCACCGGAACCGGGCCGGGCGTCGTCCTCACCCGGCTCCCCGCCAGCCGTTCGCGTCGACCGCACGTTCGCGACGACCAGCACGATCATGCCGGCGACGGCCAGGAGAAACGAACATGGCGCGGCCGCGAGCGTCGCGACGCCCACCGAGCCGCCCGCGGAGAGCGCTGGAATGAACCCCAGCATGACGAGCGGAACCACGACGAAAGGCACCGCGAACATCGCCAGCCCGACGCCGTGCATCGCCGTGAAGCGATTGCGCGGCTTGGACCCCGGAGGCGGCGTCGGCGCGTGGCGATTCATCGGCGACGATCGTAAGCGACCGGAGCCGGTCGGCGCGGGTCCGCGCCCGCCCGCGCTCATGCGCGTCCCAGTTGATTCTCGTGCCTCACGCAACCCAGTTCCGCCCCGCGACACCGCGGTGGGCAAGGGGTCGAATGCATGGAGGTCCGCTGGAGTCCGTATCACTCGTCGGCCGGGACGCATCGGCCCCTGGACCACTCGCGAAGTTCGTCGATCCGCTCGCGCATCGTGACCGCGAGCGGCGGCGACCCCTCGAGGGCGCGCTGGATCGACGCCGTGTCGATCTCCGCGCCGCGCTCGAACGCCTCGTGCAGCGCCGAGACGATCGCCTCCTCGATCTCCGCGCCGCTCCGCCGATCGCTGGCGGCGACCAGGGCGTCGAGGTCGAAGGCCGAGGGATCGCGATCGCGGCCACGGAGGTGGATCGCGAGGATCTCGCGCCTCGCCTCGTCGTTGGGAAGGTCGACGAAGAAGATCTCGTCGAAGCGACCCTTCCGCAGCAGCTCCGGCGGGAGCGCCTCGATGTCGTTGGCGGTCGCGACCAGGAAGACCGGATCGCGCCGCTCCTGCATCCACGTGAGCAGCGTGCCGAACATCCGCTGCGAGAGTCCGCCGTCGGTGCTGCGGCTCGCGGCCGAGGCGAAGCCCTTCTCGATCTCGTCGATCCAGAGCACGATCGGCGACATGAGCCCGGCGTGCCGGAGCGCGTCGCGCAGCCGCTTCTCCGACTCGCCGACGTAGCGGTCGTAGAGCGCTCCCGGATCGAGCCGCAGCAGCGGCAGCTTCCACGCCGAGGCGATCGCCTTGGCGCAGAGGCTCTTGCCGGCGCCCTGCACGCCCAGCAGCAGCACGCCGCGAGGCGGCCGCAGGCCGAAGGAGGCGGCGCGCTCGTCGAAGCTGCGCCGACGCTGCATGAGCCACCGCTTGAGCCGCCGCAGGCCGCCGATGTCGGCGAGGTCCTCCGGCGTGCGCACGAACTCGAGCACGCTTCCGCCATGCGCCGACGAGATGGCGTTGCGCTTCAGCACCACGATGCGCGCAAGGTCGCGCTCGTCGAAGCGGCGGTCGTCGGCGATGCAGTCGCGCACGGCGCGCTCGGCCTGACCGCGGCTGAGCCCGCGGAGGTTGCGCACGATGGAGCGCAGCACGCCGCGGGTGAGCTCGACCACGACGGGCCTCAGGTGATGGCATTCCTGGACCGTGCGGCGGACGATCGCCTCAAGCTCGGCCTCGTCGGGCAGGGAGAGCTCGATGCGGAACGCCTCGCCTTCCACCACCTCCGGCAGCCGCTCCGCGGCGTCGACGAGCACGATCGTGCCCCCGCCCGCGCGGCAGCGCTCGATCGCCTCGCGCAGCGTGCGCATCGTCCGCTGGTCGTCGAGGTGGCCGGCGAGATCGAAGAAGACCGCGGCGACCGGCTGCGGGGCGTGGCCCGCGATGTGATAGAGCGCCGCCGCGGGATGCTCGGTCTGCGGAATCGGCTTCCCGTCCAGGTAGCGCCCGTCGCGCAAGCCCTGGGTCACCGACCAGGTGAGCAGCGGCAAGGGCGAGTCGACGAGCGCCCCCGCCACCACCTGCTGGGCGTACCGCTCCTCCGACGTCGCGATGGCCACGCACGGCCACGGCGAAGCCAGCGCGCGCCGAAGCGCGTCGACGTCGTTCGTCGAGCGCTCGGCGGCATCGCTTGGTTGCGATCGATCGGCCATTGGCGCCGGTCCCCGGAAGATCGCCGTCCGGGGCCGCGGGAACGTCGCCCCCGTTCCGGCGACGCGTCAGCCAACCGGCGTGAACCTGAACTTCTGCCCGCCGATCGAGGCATCGATCATCAGGCCGGCGCCCGACATCGTGAAGA
Source organism: Phycisphaerales bacterium (assembly GCA_046350555.1). Taxonomy (GTDB): domain Bacteria; phylum Planctomycetota; class Phycisphaerae; order Phycisphaerales; family SM1A02; genus JAXMAF01. The sequence continues at coordinate 34,927 of JAXMAF010000036.1, read as the reverse complement.
CCGCGACACCGGCGGCGTAGTTGGCCGACGCGGCGGCACCCGCGGTCGCGGCGACCGCGGACGCCCCTGCGGCGAACTCGAGCTGGTTGGACTTGAACTGGTTGAACGCGGCCTCGGTCTGGAAGGCGACGATCTCGCTGAACGTCTGGCCGCCGGCGATGGCGCCGAGCGACGCAAAGCCGACGCTGGCGGTGCCGACCTTCACGCCGTTGCGGAAGACGACGCCGTCGCCGCCACCGCCACCGACGATGAAGCCACCCTTGCCGATGGTCGGGAAGACCGCATAGGCGTAGGCAGACCGGAGGAACGGATCGATGCTCGGATCCCTGGCGCGGAAGGCGTCGATCGTCGCCTGGGCCTGCGCCTCGAGGGCGTTGCTCGCCGTCGACTTGGCCGCCGCGGAGGCGTTCGGATCGGTCTGCCAGCCGCTGTCGCAGGCGACCAGGCCAAGCAGGGCCACGGGCGTCGCGACGATGGCGATGGCCGCACTGCGACGGAGGGCGTTGCGGCGAGCGGAGAACGCGTTCGACATCTGGTGGATCATCGGAGAATTCCTTGAGCAGGTGGGGCCGTCCATGGCGACTGCGCCTTCCAACCCATGGGCCAACCGAGGCCCGATCGGCGCACAAGTCCGAGATTCCCGGACGCCTTCCTGTTCACAACGATAGCCATGGCGTGTGGCGTTTGCGCGCAGGTTGGCGGGAGCCGGTCCTCTCATGGGGTATCACTTCGCTCGGCCGCACTCGCAGAGCGGCTTCCTCCACATTCTCGAAGCGGGCGCCTCCTCATCTCCTTCCTTCCTCTGCTCGCGCGGAGGACGACCGCTTCCGGGAACCTTTCTCTCCTCTAGAGTCGACGGCCGGGCTTGTCCCGGCCGTCGGCGTTTTGCGAGCCGGCACCGCGACCCGTCAAGCGTCGCGCCGGCCAAGCGGCCGGCGCTTCGGCTCGCCCGGAGCGCGGGATACGCGCACGGGGCGTCGGACGCCGCTTCTCGACGACCACGAGGGTGCCGGTGGGACCGCGGATCGAGTCGATCACCGTCGCGTGCAGCCGGTGCAATGCCTGCCTCGCCGGCGATCTCGTCCGCGGCCTTCTCTCCTTGATGGCCAGCACGAGGCCGCCGACCCGCGCGAAGGGAACGGTCAGCTCCAACAACACGTCGAGCGGACCGACGGCCCGCGCGACGACGGCGTCGAACCGCTCGCGGCCGCTCGCCTCGCCGCGCCCGGCCGTCTCGGCGCGGTCGTTGACCACCTGCACGTTGTCGAGCCCGAGTTCGGTCGCCGCGTGGCGCAGGAAGGTCGCCTTCTTCGTCGTCGCCTCGAGCAGCGTGAACGCGACCGATGGCATGCAGATGGCCAGCGGAATGCCGGGCGCCCCGCCGCCGCTGCCGACGTCGATCACCCGTTCGGCGCCGACCGCCGCCAGCGGGCCCATCAGGGTGAGCGAGTCGAAGACGTGCCGGGTCCAGCCAAGCGCCGGATCGGTGATCGCGGTGAGGTTGAAGCGGGTGTTGGCGTCGAGCAGGAGCGAGAGATAGCGCCCGAGCCGTTCCACGTCGCCTTCGTCGAAGGCGATGCCGTGCCCGGTGCAGAGGGCGAGGAACTCCGGCGTCGGCGCCAGCGGCGAGGTGGATGTCACCGCGTCACGTTCCTTCCTCGCCGAACTCGAAGCTCTCGTGGAGCCGGAAGCGGTCGCGGCGCAGCGCCACGCCGAAGAGCACGCCGACCATGACCCAGGTGGCGACGAGGCTCGATCCGCCGTAGCTCACGAAGGGCAGGGTCATGCCCGTGATCGGCAGCAGTCCGAGCGTCATGCCCGTGTTGATGATCGCCTGCGCCAGCAGCAGCGTGGTGAGCCCGACCGCGACGAGCCGCGCAAAGGGCTCGCGGGCCGCGGCCGCGGTGAGCACGCCGCCGATCCCCGCGAGCAGGAAGAGGAGCCACGTCGCGACCCCGCCGACGAGTCCCCAGCGGCAGCAGACCACCGCGAAGATCATGTCGTTGTGCTCCTCGGGCAGGCCGTTGTAGGTCACCAGCGCATCGGCATGCTCCCGTCCGACGCCGCCGACGCCGCCCGCCCCGACAAGCGTCATCGCCCGCGCTCCCTGGAAACCGATGTCCTGCTCGTAGCGGTCGTCGCCGCGGATCTGCGCGACGAGCGCGTCGATGCGGGCGCGCTGGTGCGGTTCGAGGACCGGATAGCTCAGCGGCGCCACGAGCAGTCCCAGGCCGACGATGGCGCCGATGTGCCGCTTCTTCGCCCCTGCGGCGATCAGCATCGCCATCAGCGTCGGCACGAAGAGGAGCGACGTGCCGAGATCCGGCTCGACGAGCACCAGCGCCATCGGCGCCAGCGTGAGCACGAACGGCGGAAGCAGGCCGACGAGCCGGCGATGGTGGTCGCTCGTGCGCAACCAGAGGGCGAGCACGAGCACGTACGAGAGCTTGGCGAGCTCCGAAGGCTGGAAGTCGACGAAGCCGAGGTTGATCCAGCGCCTCGAACCCTTGCGCGCGTGGACGAGCCACTCGGGCATGAAGGGCACCAGCACGAGGACCAGGAGGACGAGGGTCGCGACGTAGAGCGGCCACGCGAGCTCGCGGATGCGCCGCGGCGAGGGAATCGCCGCAAGCGCCGCGCCGACGACGCCCACCGCGGCGAAGAGGAGTTGCTTGCGGGCGAGCGCCGGCTCGGTCGTGTCGATCGCCGCCGCGCCGAAGAGCGTGAGCGTCGCCGCCGCCGCGACCGTCAGGAGCGCCGGGTTCGCCCACGCGAGCGAGCCTTGGCGGCGCGGCGAGCTCGTCATGCGGTGGATCGTCGCCGGTGTGTAGGGAGCGCGACCCGTCGCCGCGTCGGCGAGCGAGGCGCCGTCGACTGCGCCGACCACGGCGTTCGCGCCACGGGCGAGCCGTCGGTCGAGTCGGCCCGGCGGCGCCTGCGGCCCGTTGGTGCGCGGCGCGGCGTGCATCGTCGCGTCGCTCGCGGCGCGGCTCACGGATGGTCCCCGGGATCGGCGCCCGCACCATCGAAGTCTCCGTCCTCCGACGTGTCGCGAGCCGGTTCGCGTTCGGCGCGCCCGCGTCCGTCGGGCTTCGACGGGGCGAGCGGTGGCAGATAGCCAAGCCGTCGAAGCGCATAGACGATCTGGTTGAAGAGCGGTCCGGCCGTGCGCCCGCCCGAGCGGCCATGCTCGACGATGACGGCGATGGCGAGCTTCGGCCGGCCCTCCGACGCCGGACCCACCAGCCCGACGAACCAGGCGTGATCCGGCGGCGCCTGCGTCTGCACCGTGCCCGTCTTCGCCCAGACGACGATGCCTTCCGCCTCGCCCTTGAGGTCGACGATCGGCTCGATCGTCCCGTCGTCGTACTTGATGTGATTGCCCGTGCCGAAGTCCGCCGCGACGACATCGTGCAGGCCGCGCAGCGCCATCGTGACGGCGCGTGAATCGAAGGGAAGGTCGGCGCGCACCGGCCGCTCGGCGCGATCGGGCCCGCCGGCCGGGACGCGCACCACGGTCGCGTCGCGCACGACGCCGCCGCGGGCGAGGGTCGCGTAGGCGTTCGCGGCATGCACCGGGGTCCACGCCAGCGGCCCCTGTCCGATGCCCATCTGCGCAACCTCCGAGAAGGCGAGCTTCTTCGGATGATCGGGGAGGAACCCCCCTTGCTCGCCGAGCACGACCGGGCGTCCATCGCGGTCCGTGGTGTGCAGCAGCAGCCCGGTGTCGAGCGGCGCCCCGACGCCGACGCGCCGCAGCCACGCGACCAGCCGCTCGCCGCCGAGCCGGGTGGCCATCGTGTAGAAGAAGATGTTGCACGAGCGGGCGATCGCCCCGGTCACGTCGAGCGGCCCGCCGGTCGTCGCCGAGTGCGTGACGAAACCGGTCTTCTCGCGGTAGATCCAGCAGCGCAGCCGCGACGTGTCCTCGGGCAGGAAGTGACCGTTGCACTCGACGCGGACGTCGCGGCCCACGGCGCCCGACTCGACGGCACCGAGGTAGATGAGCGGCTTGAGGATGGACCCAGGCGGATAGGGCGCCTCGAACGGGCGGTTCACATAGGGCGAGAGTCGCTCCTGCTCGGCCGCCGGAAGCTGCGATCCATCGGCGATCGTCGGCGTCGAGACCGCGGCCAGGATCTCGCCCGAATCGACGTCCAGGACGACGGCGGCGCCGTAGAGCCGGTCGCCGGAGCCCCGCGCGGAGTCGGGACTGTCGTCGTTCGTGGGCGCCTGCCACGCGTGGGTGCGCATGAGTCCGACCGCCGGATCCATCAGCGCCTGCACCGTCGCCTGGAGCTCGATGTCGATGGTCAGCGTGACGTCCCGGCCCGGAATCGGCTCGGTGCGGATCGTCTCGCCGGTGTCGAGCCGCTTGCGGATCATGCCGCGCGAACCGCGCAGGATCCCCTCCTGGCTCGCCTCGGCGCCGCGCGAGCCGACGCGGTCCATGCTCGGCCGGTAGCCGCCGAGATCGACGACCGCGCCGGAACCGGGATCGAGGAACGGGCGCCGCGCCAGGTCGCTCGGCCAGACCTTCTCGCGCAGCTCGCCGACGATGTGGTCGGCGACGCCGTGCACCGTCACCCGCAGGGGCTTGGTGCTGCGCAGGTTGCGCGGCAGGTGCGAGCGGTCGACATCGACCTCGAGCGTCTCGAGCGGGTTCTCGCGGCGGGTCGACTCCTGCACCTCGATCGTTCCGGGCCATTCGTCCGCAAGCCGCTGAAGCTCGTACGCCACGACGTCGGGCAGCGCCTCGACCACGACATGGCTCTCGCGATGTTCCTGGATCGGCCGCGGCGTGAAGCGCTCGTCGGCGCCCTCGCCCTCGTCGGCATGGCGGCTCCGCTCGAGCTCGCGCTGACGGTCCCAGACGGCGACGGCCCGCGTGTGGATGCGCTGCGTGATCTCCTCGATGCGGGCATCGAGCTCGCTGCGCGGCACCTGCGTCAGGCGCGACAGCTCGCCCAGGAGGGCGTCCTCGGCGGCCTCGGCCGACGGAAGCTGTGCGGCGATCGCCGCGTCGCGCCCGGCGGGCCCGAGCCGGGCCCACGCCGACGGACCGCGCTCCGCGATCGCCTGGGCCTTGGCGGCCTTCGCCGCACGGCGTGCCGTCCATGCCCCGCTCCTGAACTCGTACTCGATCGCGAGGTCGTAGCTCGGCCGGTCGACAGCGAGCACGCGTCCGTTGCGGTCGAGGATGCGCCCGCGGTACGTCGGGAGGAAGCGCGAGCGGTCAAGCCGCCGCTCGGCGGTCTGGAGGTGATCGTCGTGTTCGGCGACGGCGAGGCGGGCCAATTGCGCGCCGAGCAGCCCGAAGACCACCAGCACGATCGCCGACAGCCCGATCAGCCGTCGAACGAACATGCTGTCCAGTGGCGCCCGCGTCCGCATGGTTCATTCTTCGCCTTCGGGATCGACCAGCGCGGGTCGAGAAGTCCAAATCCCGGCGAAGATTCCCGACGCGCCGCGATCGTCGGCCGGCGGCGACCACCTTCGCCCGCCACGATCGCCGCCCGTGCGCGGATCGGCACCGGCGCCGCGCCGGCGAAGGCTCGCTCACACGTTGAAGAGGAAGTGCACGACGTCGCCGTCGCGCATGACGTACGCCTTTCCCTCGCTGCGCATCTTCCCCGCCTCCTTGATCGCCTTCTCGGTCCTGTAGTGGGCGAGATCGTCCACGCTGTACGTCTCGGCGCGGATGAAGCCGCGCTGGATGTCGGAGTGGATCGCCCCGGCCGCCTCCGGGGCCGTGGCGCCCTGCGGGATGACCCACGCGCGGACCTCCTTCTCGCCGGCCGTGTAGAAGACGCTCAGTCCCAGGAGGTCGTTGAGCGCCCGGGCAAGCGGGCCGATGGCCGGCTCGGAGAGCCCGAGCGATTCGAGCATCTCCTTGCGTCCGGCATCGTCGAACTCGGCGATCTCGGCCTCGAGCTTGGCGCAGATCGCGACCGACCGCCCACCCCGTTCCCGGGCCACGCGCTCGACGGCCTTGGCGTGGTCCGACTCGCCCTTGAGGTCGTCCTCGCCGACGTTGGCGACGTAGAGCACCGGCTTGGCGGTGATCATGCCGTAGCCGCGCAGGATGAGCTGCTCCGGCTTGGTCCACGGACCGGCGGAGCGCAGCGGCTTGAAGTCCGCGAGGACCGGCTGCGCCTTCTCCAGCACCGCCAGCCGCGCCTTGGCGTCGGCGTCGTTGCCGCGCGCCGCCCGCGCGGCCTTGTCCATGGCGCCCTCGACCACCGCCAGGTCGGCGAAGGCGAGCTCGACGTCGAGCAGGTCGATGTCCCGCGCCGGGTCGATCGAACCCTTCACATGGGCGACGCTCGGATCCTCGACGCAGCGCACGACCTGGCAGATCGCGTCCATCTGCCGCACATGCGAGAGAAACGCGTTCGCCGTGCCCTTGCCTTCGCTGGCCCCGAGCGAGAGCCCCGGGACATCGACCACCTGGAGCGACGCATGGACGATCTTCTTCGTCGGGATGAAGGTCGCGATCGTCTGGAGCCGCGGATCCGGGATGGGTGCCACGGCGATGTTCGGCTTGAGCGCGCCGCCACCGGAGAGATGCGCCGCGGAGGCGCCCGCCAGCGCCGCGAGCAGCGCCGTCTTGCCGACTTGTGGGAGACCGACGAGTCCAACGTCCATGGGGGGCGATGGTAGCGTCGCGGACGATTCTCCTCCGCGTACGCTGCCGCATGGGGAATCCGCTTCGCGGTGATCATGCCGACGCATCCGCGACGGGCGCCGAGCGTTGCGACCTGCCGATCGTCGGCATGTCGTGCGCCTCGTGTGCCTCGCGGATCGAGAAGGCGCTGGCCGGCGCGCCGGGGGTCGCGGACGCCTCGGTGAACTTCGCGACCCGCATCGCGACCGTTCGATACGACGCCGCGACCACGACGCCACGATCGCTGGCGGAGGTGGTGCGCGACGCGGGATACGAGGCGATCGTTCCGGCCGAGGCGGAGCGCGCACCCTCGTCGCGCGGCGCCGACGGCGCGGATCGCGGCCGCGAGGGCCGCGCGGGCGACGCGTCACCGGGCGATGGTGCGGGCGCGGCCATCCACGGCGCGAGCCACGCGTCCAGCGGCGCCGCGACCGACCCGCACGCGGCGCACCTGCACGCCGAGACGGCGCAGCTCGCGCGGCTCCAGCGAAGGCTCGTCGTTGGCGCGGCGCTGTCGCTGCCGGTGCTGGTGATCGCGATGTCCCATGGGCGCATCGCCGCGTTCAACACGCCGTGGATCAACTGGGTCCAGCTCGTCCTCGCGGCGCCCGTGCTCTTCTGGTGTGGCTCGCCGTTCTTCGGCTCCGCATGGAGGGCGCTCCGCCATGGCTCGGCGAACATGGATTCGCTCGTCGCGCTCGGGACCGGCGCGGCGTTCGCGTTCTCCGTCGTCGCGACGGCGTGGCCCGCGCCGTTCGCGAAGCTCATGGGCGGTGCGGGGGCCATGTCGAACATGTCAAACATGTCACACGGGCCGCACGGGCCCGACGGCGCGGTACCCGTCTACTACGAGGCCGCCGCGGTCGTGATCGTGCTCGTCCTCCTCGGCAAGCTGCTCGAGGCTCGGGCCACGAACCGCACGGGGGCCGCGATCCGCCGACTCATGGGGCTTTCGCCGAAGACGGCGCGCGTGGTGCGCGAGGGCGTCGAGCGAGACGTCCCACTGGCCGAGGTCCTTGTCGGCGAGACGATCGTGGTGCGGCCCGGAGAGCGCATCCCCGTGGATGGAACGATCATCGATGGCGCCACCAGCGTCGACGAGTCGATGCTCACCGGCGAGAGCGTTCCGGTCGACAAGAAGCCCGGCGACACCGTCCTGGGCGCGACGATCAACGCCACCGGCTCGTTCCGCTTCACGGCGACCAGGGTCGGGCGCGAGACGGCCCTGGCCCGCATCGTGCGCCTCGTCCAGGACGCCCAGGGCAGCAAGCCGCCGATTGCGCGGCTGGCCGACCGAATCAGCGCGGTCTTCGTGCCGATCGTCCTGGCGATCGCGATCGCGACCTTCGCCGTCTGGTGGTTCGCTGCGCCGCGCGACTCGCGCCTGAGCTTCGCGCTCGTGACGAGCGTCTCGGTCCTCGTGATCGCCTGCCCATGCGCGCTGGGGCTGGCGACGCCCACGGCGATCATCGTCGGGACGGGGCGCGGGGCGCAGCGCGGGATCCTGATCCGCGGCGGCGAGGCGCTCGAGACCGCCCACAGGCTCGACGTCGTGGTGCTCGACAAGACCGGCACGCTCACCCACGGGAAGCCGACGCTGACCGGCCTGCTCGTCGCCCCGAGCTTCATCGCGGCGGGCTTCTCGGAAGCGGACCTCCTCCAGCTCGCCGCGTCCGGCGAGCGGCGCAGCGAGCACCCCATTGCCGCCGCGATCGTCGCCGGAGCCACGTCGCGCGGCGTGGCGCTGGTCGAGCCCAGCGCATTCCGCGCCGTCGTCGGCGCCGGTGTCGACGCGACCGTCGCCGCGCGGCGGGTCCTGGTCGGCAAGCCGTCCTTCCTCCGCGAGAACGGCGTCGTGCCGCCGCTTCCCGACGAGGCCGCCGAGCTTGCGGCGCACGGCCGCACGACGCTCTCGGTTGCCGTCGACGGCATGCCCGCGGGCGTCCTCGGCGTCACCGATCGCGTGAAGCCGGAGTCGGCCGAGGCGGTCGCCACGCTGCGCCGGCTGGGCGTCGACGTCGTGATGCTCACCGGCGACAACCAGCGGACGGCGGAGGTCGTCGCGGAGGAGGTCGGCATCGAGCGATTCCTCGCCGAGGTGCTGCCGGAGGACAAGTCCAATCTCGTCCGCTCGCTCCAGCGCGGCGAGCCGATCGCTGCGCCGCGCGGCCCCGGCGCGCTGCGCGATTCCGGCGACGACGGCGCGCCACGGAACGCCGATGACGACGTACCGGGCCAGCATGGCCTGCACGGGCGGCGCCACAACCCACGATCGAAGGTCGTCGTCGGCATGGTCGGCGATGGCATCAACGACGCAGCGCTCGCCCAGGCCGACGTCGGCATGGCGGTCGGAACGGGAACCGGCGTCGCCATCGAGGCCGCCGATATCACGCTCATGCGCGGCGACCTCCAGCCGTTCCCGAGGCGATCGAGCTCTCGAAGGCGACGATGCGCACCATCCGGCAGAACCTCTTCTGGGCCTTCATCTACAACATCGTCGGGATTCCGATCGCCGCCGGCGCGCTCTATCCCTTCACCGGCTGGCTGCTCTCTCCCATCGTGGCGAGCGCGGCGATGGCCTTCTCAAGCGTCTCCGTCGTGCTGAACAGCCTGCGGCTGGCGCACGGCGGCGTGCGCCTCGGACCGTGACATGCGTTGTGATGGGTCGCGCCGTCGCGGATCGTCGATCCCGTTGGCGGCGTCGCCGGTGGCGACCCGGATGAACGCGCGAAGGCCAGGAGCGCACGCAGCGCCGTCGACGACGCGGGTGCTCACGCCGGATCGCGCCGCGCGCCGATGAACTGACCGTGCCTTCGCAGCGCAGCGCCCTCGCGCCCTACCTCGACCGCCGGATCGCGGCGCTCGCGCTGATCGGCTTCGGCTCGGGCCTGCCGCTCGCGCTCACCTCCGACACGCTCCAGGCGTGGCTGCGCGGCGCGAAGTTCGACCTCGCCACGATCGGCTTCCTCTCGCTCGTCGGGCTTCCCAGCGCGTTGCAGGTGCTCTGGGCGCCGCTGGTCGATCGCTACGCGCCGTCGTTCAGCCCGCGCGGGCCGCTTCGCTTCCTCGCCCCGTTCGGCCGGCGCCGCGCCTGGATGCTGCTCACGCAGGTGGCGCTCGTCGCGGCGATCGCCCAGCTCGGCTTCGCGGGTCCGCGCGACGCCACCAGCCCCCTGCTGCCGGTCGCCTTCTTCGCGACGCTCGTGGCCCTGCTCAGCGCGACGCAGGACATCGCCGCCAACGCCTATCGCGCCGACGTGCTCGAAGAGCGCTCGCGCGGCGCCGGGGCCGCGGTCTTCGTGACCGGCTACCGGCTCGCGATGATCGCCAGCGGCGCGGGCGTGCTCGCGCTCTCGGAGGTCGTGCCATGGCCGGCGGCGTACGCGATCGCCGCGGCGATGATGGCCATCGGCCTCGCCGGCACGCTCATCGCCCCCGAGCCACCCGACGCCCACGCCGCGCCGGCCTCGCTCGCCGAGGCGGTGATCGAGCCGTCGCGGGCCTTCTTCGGGCGCCCGATCGGCTGGCTGATCCTGCTCTTCGTGCTCGTCTTCAAGCTGCCGGACTACCTCGCCGGACGCATGACGCTCGTCTTCCTGCTCGACTGCGGCTTCTCGAAGGGAGAGATCGCCACCGTTCGACAGGCCTTCGGGATCGCCATGACCATCGTCGGCGCCCTTGTCGGCGGCGGCGTGGTCGCACGGCTCGGCACGGCCCGCGCGCTCATGCTCTTTGGCGTGCTCCAGGTCGCCAGCAACGTCGGATTCCTCTGGCTCGCCGCGGCGCCCGCCGTTGGGCCGTCGCTCGACCTCGCGGCGCCGCCCGCGCCGTCGGGACTGCCACCGATGACCAAGCTGGTCGTCGTGATCGCCGTCGAGAACTTCTGCGCCGGCCTGGTCGCCGCCGGGTTCGTCGCGTTTCTCATGGCGTGCTGCCAGCGACGCTTCAGCGCCACGCAGTACGCGCTCCTGAGCAGCATGATGCTCCTGGGAAGCACGGCCGCGGGATCCATCTCCGGTGCAATGGCGGAGTGGCTCGGCTGGCCGCGCTTCTTCATCGCCACGATCGTCGCGGGGGCGCCGGGGCTCGCGATGGTCCCCTTCGCGGGCGAGATGCTCAGGCGGCTGCACGCGACGGACGTCGTCGCACGCGAATGACCCCGACGGGATTCGAACCCGTGTTACCTCCGTGAAAGGGAGGTGTCCTGGACCGGACTAGACGACGGGGCCGCGAGTTCCAGGAATTGGCCGCCATGATAGCGATCGCGAGAGCGAGGGCGGGAACGGGCGCCGGGCGGGGCGCGGGCGAGGCCGGAACTGGATCGCGGCGCGCCGCGGCTCGACCGCCGGAATCTTGCGCACCGACGCACCGTTCGACGCCATGCGCGTGATCCATAGCATCGCCTCGTGCCGCACGCCGGGATCCACCTGCTCTGTCCCCTCGCCGTCGAAGCGCGAGGGCTTCGCGGACTCGGCGACTCCGTCCATGGCCCGATCGTCGTCGGTCCGCTCGAGGGGCCGGCGAAGTGGCTCGCGGCGCACGCTGCGTCGCTCGCGCCGCGCGCCGATGGGCGGGCGCCGACGGTCGTGCTCGCGGGCGTCGCCGGCGGACTCCGCGAGCGGCCGCTCGCGGGCGAGGCCTTGATCGTCGACGAGGTCTTCGACGAGGCGGGCGCGTCGTGGCGTTCGCCGATCGTCCTCCCCGGGGACCGGACCGGCGCACCATCGCGCGGCGCCGTGGTCGCCGTCTCGGCCGTGGCCGGTCCGAGCGCGAAACGAGCCCTCGCGGCGCGGCATGCGCGGGCCTGCGTCGTCGACATGGAATCGGCGGAGTTCGCCGCCGCTGCCCAGGAACTCGGCGTGCCGTGGCTCGTGGTGCGCGGCGTCAGCGACGGCGTCGACCACGACCTTCCCGACGAGATCATGTCGTGGATCGCCCCGGACGGCTCGACGCGCGCCGGAGCGGTCGCGGCGGCGCTGCTGCGCCGGCCGTCGCTCGTCCCCACCGCGATCCAGTTCGGACGGCGCACGGCCGCCGCGATGCGCTCGGTGCGGGCGATCCTTCGCGCGTTGCTTCCTCTCCTCGACGCACGGCCACCCGCATGAGCGTCCCCGGCCCACTGCTCATCTTCGGCGGCACCTTCGACCCGCCGCAGCGCGCCCACGTCGACGTGCCGCGTGCGGTGGCGCAGCACCTGCACTGCGACCGCATCCTCTACGTGCCGACCTCGATCAATCCGTTCAAGACCGATCACCCACCCGCGCCACCGGAGGATCGCCTGGCCATGCTGCGGCTGGCGCTTCGAAGGATGCTCGCGACGCCGACCGGCGCGGATCCCGCCGAAGGCACCGCGCCGGTCGCCATCATCGACACGATCGAGCTCGACCGCCCGCCGCCGGCGTACACCGTCGACACGCTTGCGGCGCTGCGGCGACGATTCGGCCCCGCGCAGCGCTTCCGTCTGCTCATGGGCAGCGACGCCGCCCGTTCCTTCCCGTCATGGCGCGATCCGGCGGGGATCCTCGCCATCGCCCGCCCGGCGGTGGTCGTCCGACCGCCCGACACCCGCGCCGCGCTCGAATCGACGTTCCGGCGCCTCCACGGCCCGCTCGACGCCGACACCTGGATCCGATGCATCGTCGACGCGCCGCTCATCGAGACAAGCGCAACCGCGGTGCGCGAGCGCCTGCGCCGCGGCGAAGCGGTCGGCGACGCCCTCGACCCCGAGGTGGAACGCTACATCCGAGCGCACGGGCTCTACGTGCCGGAGCGCCCGGCAGGCAGTGGAACGTGATCCTGCCCACGAATCGCAACCACCACCATTCCGTTCCGCAGTGGTCCGCAGCCTTCCGCGGCCGATCCCTCTCCGCAACCTCCGCGGCCCTCCGCGGCCGATCCTTCTCCGCAACCTCCGCGGCCCTCCGCGGCTGATCCCTCTCCGCAACCTCCGCGGCCCTCCGCGGCCCTCCGCGGCTGATCCTTCTCCGCGGCCTCCGCGGCTGATCCCCTCCGCGGCCCCCGCCGGCCCCTCCCCTACACTCGCAGCTTCATGTCGTCCACGCCGATCCGCTCCATCGCCTTCGTCAGCCTCGGCTGTCCGAAGAATCTCGTCGACAGCGAGAAGATGCTCGGCATGCTGCACGGCGCCGGACTCGAGATCGTCTCCGACCACGACCGCGCCGACGCGATCGTGATCAACACGTGCGGCTTCCTCGAAGCGTCGAAGGACGAGTCGATCGAGGTGATCCACGAGGCGCTCGAACGGAAGCGGCGCGGCACGGCCCGGCGCGTCGTCGTCGCCGGATGCCTCGTCCAGCGGCACCGCGCCAGGATGCTCGAGTGGGCGCCCGGCATCGACGCGATGATCGGCGTCTTCGACCGCGACCACATCCTCGACGCCGTGATCGGCGGCGAGGCGCGGGAGACGATCGACTCCGTGCAGCGCTCCGCGCCATACTGGATCGCCGGCAACGCCCTCCAGGCGGCCAGGGAGCGGGGGCGCGACGTCGTGGGACTCACCGTCAACGGCGCCGATGGCAAGGGAGTCGGCTACTTCGAGGACGATTCGCATCGCTTCCGGCTCACGCCGCGCCACTGGGCCTACCTGCGCGTCGGCGAAGGCTGCAACCAGCGCTGCGCGTTCTGCACGATTCCCTCGATCCGCGGCAAGATGCGCAGCAAGCCGCTCGAGGCGATCGCCGCCGAGGCCCGGCAGCTCCTCTCCGGCGGCGCCTTCGAGCTGAACCTGATCGGGCAGGACACGACCAGCTTCGGGCGCGACATCGGCTACGACGGCGAAGGCGAAGGGCTCGTCGGCCTCCTGCGGACGCTCGACGCGGTCGGGCGCGAGCACGGCGGCGCGTGGATGCGCCTCATGTACGCCTATCCGAGCACCTTCTCCGACGAGATGATCGACGCCCTCGCGTCGCTTCCGAGCATCGTCAAGTACATCGACATCCCGCTCCAGCACGCGAGCGACCGCATGCTCTCGGCGATGCGCCGCAACACCTCGCGCGCCAAGCAGGAGACGTTGCTGCGCACGCTGCGCGAGCGCGTGCCCGGCATCGCCATCCGCACGACGTTCATCACCGGCTTCCCGGGCGAGCGCGACGAGGATCATCGCGAGCTGCTCGAGTTCGTCGAAGAGATGGGCTTCGACATGATGGGCGTCTTCCGCTACTCGCGCGAGGACGGGACACCCGCGGGGAGCATGGACGAGGATCCGGCGCTGCACGTGCCCGACGAGATCAAGCGCCATCGCGAGGCCGAGCTCATGCTCGCACAGCAGGCGATCGCCTTCGAGAACGCCGCGTACGTCGCGGCGCAGCGCTGCCAGTTCGACGTGCTCGTCGACGGGCCCGCGCCGGGCGCCACCGAGGGCCGCGCGACCTCCGGCGTCACCGCGGGCGGACGTCTCCACGTCGGGCGCGCGTACTTCCAGGCGCCGCAGATCGACTCGTTGACCTACATCCACTCCCGCGCGCCCCTCGCCGCCGGCGAGCTGGTGCGCTGCACGATCGTGGACTCCGACGGCTACGACCTGATCGCGCAGCCCGTGGAGGAGCTCGAACGGAAGGTGGCGCTTCCGGTGATGCGGTAGCGCGGCGGGCCCATCGCGCACGCCGCGGTGCGCGGACGCGCCCGCTCCGACGCAAAGACCGGCGTTCGGCCCGCGCGGGCCCGCGTCCTCGCGGCGTTCGAGGCCCGAAATCGGGTGTACCCTCCGCACATGACACCTGGCCGACCGGCCCGACGAGCGACCCGCGCGTTGAACGGCGATCGTCGCCGGTTCTGGCCTTCGCGGCCGGCGTGGCCGCGCTCGCCGGCGCGTCGCGGACGCTCGCGCTGGCCACGCCCCGCGGCACCCGCGCGGCGACGACGATGGGCCGCCCGCCAGCGGTCCGACGCCGCCGGGCAGCAACCCGCGATTGGTCGCCGTCGACGACAGCATCGTCGACGCCATCGAAGTCCCGGGCGATGTTCGGGATCGACTTCACGCCGGAGGAGCAGCAGCAGGTGGCGCACCATCCATGAGCAGCGCGACCTGATCCTGGCCTCGGCGCCCATGGCTTCTGGCCAACGACCTCGCCCCGGCGGCTCGTCTTCGACGGCCTGCTGCCCGGCGCGACCGTCCAGCACCACCGATGGCGGCGATCCTTCGCGCTCCCCGCACGGCGCCGCCGGCGCCGGCCAACGACCTCGACCTCGCCTTCGCCCCGCACGGGTCCACGCGTGCTGGCTGCGCGACGGCGTGGTCACCAGCGTCCAGGCTCACCGGGCTCTGCCTGAAGCGACTTCAGGCCCAGAACGGCACGCTCAACCGTCGTCACGCTCACCGCGGACGGCGCGCCCGCGGAACGCGGCGTCCGTGCGCGGCATCAAGGCGCGCTCGGGCCGCTCGACGGACTGCCTACACGGGGCCTGCAAGGACATCATCGACACCCGCGGGCATCACGACGACTGGGGCGCTTGAGCCGTGGCGCATCGCGTTCCCGACACGGACGCCGTCGTCGTGCAGCGGCTGAACGCGCAGGGCGCCGTGCTCGTCGCCAAGCTCGCCACCGGCAACCGCGTACGGCTCTGGTTCGGTGGACAGACGAGGAATCCCTGGGATTCCTCCCGTGGCGCCAGCGGCAGCAGCGCCGGACCGGCATCGGCGGTCGCCGCGGGTTGCGTGAGCTTCGCCATCGGCACCGAGACGCTCGGTTCCATCGTCTCTCCGTGCATGGAGTGCGGAACGGTCGGGCTGCGGCCCACCTTCGGACGCGTGGCCCGCACCGGCTGCATGGCGCTCTCGTGGTCGATGGACAAGATCGGGGCGATCGCCCGAAGCAGCCGCGACGTCTCGCTCGTGCTCGCCGCGATCAACGGCGCCGACGTCCGCGATCCCTCGTCGCGCCAGCAGGCGTTCCTGGCCGATCCATCGGTGGCGCCGGGCGACGCGGTCGCCGCGGGGGTCGAGGGACTCCGCGTCGGCGTGGTGCGGCGCTGGCTCGAAGATCCCGCGGCCGGCGCGGGCGCCGACCCCGACGCCGCCGGCGCGATGGCCACCGCGAAGTTCGACCGCGACACGATCGACCGGCTCCGCGCGGCGGGCGCGACGATTGTCGACGTGGACGTTCCCGAGGCCCCCTACCAGACGCTCGTGCTGCCCCTGCTGGTGGAGGGCGCCGCCGCGTTCGAGGAACTGACGCGGACCAACATCGACGACCAGCTCTCCTGGCAGGCCGACGAGGCCTGGCCCAACACGTTCCGGCGGACGTGGCTCGTTCCCGCGATCGAGCTCGTGCAGACGGAGCGCTTCCGGCGCGAGGTCATGGCGACGATGCGCGAGGTCATGTCCGGGATCGACGTGCTGGCCGCGCCGAGCTTCGCGGGCGGCCTCGCGGGACCGCTCATGATCGGCAACACAACGGGCATTCCCTCGATCACCGTTCCCACCAACCTGCGCTCCGACGGCCGTCCCCACGGCATCACCATCCTCGGACGACTCTTCGACGAAGGGACGCTCGTCCGCGTCGGGATGGCCGTCGAGGAGGCGGCGCCGATCCGCGGGAAGCGGCCGCCGAGCGCGTGACGACACACCGGCGACGCGCGTCTGCCGCATAGCATCCCGACTTCCCGTGCACATCCGGAACTTCTCCATCATCGCCCACATCGATCACGGCAAGAGCACGCTCGCCGACCGACTCCTCCAGGCCACGAAGGCGGTCAGCGCGCGCGAGGCGAAGGAGCAGCTTCTCGACTCGATGGACCTGGAGCGCGAGCGCGGCATCACGATCAAGGCGTCCGCGGTCACGGTGCACCACACCTACAAGGGCGAGGACTTCGAGCTCAACTTCATCGACACGCCGGGCCACGTGGACTTCGCCTACGAGGTCTCGCGGGCGCTCACCGCGTGCGAGGGTGCGCTGCTCGTCGTCGACTCCACGCAGGGCGTCGAGGCGCAGACGGTCGCGAACGCCTACCTCGCCGTCTCGAACAACCTCGAGCTCATCCCGGTCGTCAACAAGATCGACCTTCCGTCGGCCGATCCGGACAAGGTCGCGATGGAGATCGAGCAGGTGCTCGGGCTCAGGGCCGAGGAATGCATCTACGTCTCGGCGAAGACCGGACAGGGGATTCCCGAGCTGCTCGACCGCCTCTGCGAGAAGCTGCCGCCGCCGCGGCCCTCGACGATGCCGCAGACCCGGGCGCTCATCTTCGACAGCCACTACGACGACTACCGCGGCGTCGTGACCTACTTCCGCGTCTTCGACGGTCCGGGACTCAAGGTCGGCGACAAGATCCGCATGATGGGCACGGGACGCGTCTACCAGATCAGCGACCTCGGCCGCAACACGCCCTTCCCGAAGCGCGTCAAGCAGCTTGGCTGGGCGGAAGTCGGCTGGCTCGTCGCCTCGATCCGCGAGCTCGGCGACGTGCGCGTCGGCGACACGATCACCCTCGACTCGAACCCGGCGGCCGAGCCGCTCGCGGGCTACCTCGAGCCGAAGCAGATGGTCTTCTGCGACTTCTATCCCTCGAGCGGCAGCGACAGCGGACGGAAGTCGGACTTCGAGGCGCTGCGCGAGGCGATCGAGAAGCTCCACCTCAACGACGCCAGCTTCACCTTCGAGGTCGAGCACTCCGAGGCGCTGGGCTTCGGCTTCCGCTGCGGATTCCTCGGACTGCTGCACATGGACATCGTGCAGGAGCGGCTCGAGCGCGAGGGCGGCGTCGAGGTGGTGCAGACGGCGCCGACCGTCTCGTACAAGGTCGACCTCAACGACGGCGCGCAGGTCGAGATCCACAACCCCGCCGACCTGCCCGACATGTCCAAGGTGAGGGCGATCCGCGAGCCGATCGTGCGGCTCGAGATCATCTGTCCCACCGAGAACATCGGCGACCTGATGAAGCTCCTCGACCAGCGCCGCGGCGTCTTCCAGACGCAGCGCTTCCTGAGCGAGGGGCGGCAGATCCTCGACTACCAGGTTCCGCTGGCCGAGATCATCTACGACTTCTACGACAAGCTGAAGTCGATCACCCGCGGCTACGGCACGATGGACTACGAGGTCATCGAGTTCCGCGAGGACAACCTCGTCAAGGTCTCCGTGCTGGTGAACGGCGAGCCGGTCGAGGCGCTCTCGCTCATCTGTCACCGCGACCACGCCGAGAGCCGCAGCCGCCTCATCCTCCAGAAGCTCAAGAAGCAGATCGACCGCCACCAGTTCGAGATCCCGCTCCAGGCGGCCATCGGCGGCAAGATCATCGCCCGCGAGTCGATCAAGTCGATGCGCAAGAACGTGCTCGCGAAGTGCTACGGCGGCGACATCACCCGCAAGCGCAAGCTGCTCGAGAAGCAGAAGGAAGGCAAGAAGCGGATGAAGCAGATCGGCAGCGTGACGATCCCGCAGGAGGCCTTCATGGCGGTCCTGGACCAGTCGGAGGAGTGAGACGGGGGTCTTGCGTCGCCGGACGCGCACCGCCGCGGTACCCTTCCGCCTATGTCCACACGCGAACGCCTCTTCCTCTACGGTCTGCTCGCCGTCCTCGCCGCCCTGGTCGTCTTCCGCTCGCCGTGGCCGGAGCGCGTCGCCGCCGCCGAGGCGATGCTCGACGATCCCGCGCTCGGACCCGCGTCGTCGCTGGTGCTCAAGGGCCCGAAGGGCGATCTGACCGTCCGCAACGACGATGGGCGCATCGGCTGGGGCAAGCCGCCATTCGGTCGCGTCTACAGCGTCGGCTTCGTGCACATCACCAAGCCGCTTCGCAAGCTCCGCGAGCAGGCCCGGTTCGTCGAGGAGGCCGAGGCCTTGGGCAAGGAGCTCAGCGACCAGGATGCCGAGTATCGCAAGAAGCTCCAGGAGATGGCCGAGAAGGTCGGCAAGCTCGGCCAGGACTCGCCCGAATACCAGGACCTCTTCCAGCAGGGCGAGAAGATGTACCAGGAGTACGTCACGTGGCAGCGCGCGGCGGTCGACCGCAAGGGAAAGCTCGACGCGGCGCAGCTCGAGAAGGCGTATCGCCAGTTGATCGACGCCGTCGAGGTCGTCTCCGAGAAGCTCGGCGTCGACATCGTCTACCGCTTCATCGCCACCAGCGACCCGTTCGAGGCGACCGATCTCGGCGCGGCGCTCAACGAGGTCCGTTTCCGCAGCGTCCTTCGCTACCCGCAGGCGCTGGACATCACGCCCGACGTCCTCAAGGAGCTCGGCTTCGGCGAGTGACCGAGCGGTCAGTCGGTCCCGGTCAACCAAGCGAAGTAGATCGCCGAAAGCGCGATCATGGCGATCGCGCACGTCGCCGTGCCGGCGCCGCCCGCGACCTTCGCCACCAGCGCGTAGAGGACGATCCAACCACTCAGGATCGCCAGCGGGACGAGCAGCACGGTGGCGGTCGCGAGGGCGACCTCGAGCGCGAGAGGCCGCCTCGGACCGGCATCGAGGCCGTTGGAGGCGAGGTCGGGTCGGGCGAGTTCGCGAGGCGCGGACATGTGACGGACGATACCGCGCTGCACGCACCGCCGCCCGTTCCCGTCGATCTCGGACGATCCTGGCGGCGTGCTCGGCTCGTTCCGCCCGCGAACCTCATCCCCGCGATGCCGTCGCGGCGCGGCGCGCTCGCACAAGGTCGCGAAGGTGTCCGACGATCGACGCCTTGACGCGGTCCATGCCCGGCGCGGCGTCGCCCAGCTCGCGCCGCAGGCTCGTCACCGTGCGCCCATGCAGCCCGCAGGGAACGATGAGATCGAAGTGCGACAGTTCCGGCGCGACGTTGAGGGCGAGGCCGTGCATCGCCACCCAGCGCGAGACGCGGACGCCCATGGCGCAGATCTTCGATCCTCCGACACGGGCGGCCTCGACCGAGGTGGACGCGCCCGCATCGCCGCACGCCGGGGCGACGACAGCGGAGCCGCCGACCCACACTCCGGTGGCGCACGCGTCGCGGTACCCCTCGACACCGAAGTCGGCGAGGGTGCGGATCACGACCTCCTCGAGCATGCGCATGTAGCCGTGGATGCGCAGTCCGAGGGCATTGAGGTCGAGGATCGGATAGACGACCAACTGGCCCGGGCCGTGGTACGTCACGTCCCCGCCACGATCGGTCTCGCACAACTGAACACCGGTCTCCGCCAGCTGTCCAGGCGATGCGAGCACATGTCGCCCCGCGCCCGGACGGCGCGTCACGGTAATGACCGGGGGATCGTGCTCGACGAGATAGACGCGACCCGCGCCCGCCATGCCGTCGCCCGGCCCGCCGTCGCGCGCCGCCACCGTCGCCTCGAGCGCCGCGCGCTGAAGGTCCAGCGCCGCGCCGTAGGGCATTCGTCCGAGATCCTCGACGGAAAGATCGACCATTGGGCGTGAAGGCTGGACCGAGGAACCGAGGGGTGTCCGCAACTCCGCGAAACACAGCGTAGAGGGGAGCCGCGGCCCAGCCGCCTGCACTCCCGGCCCTCAGGACGGCGAGAGGGTGCCATCGGAGCGATCGAACCCCGTCCATGCCAGACATGCCATGATCCGCTTCGTTTGAACGTGATTCCCGTGACTCCCGCGCCGATCGTGCGCGGGGCCGCCGCCCGGACCGACGACCACTGTCGCCTCTGGACTTGAGTTCCGCCCGCGGCGCGCCGATACTCACCCCTTCGTCACCAGGAGCGACGGACGGTCGTGCGACCGCCGCCTGGCACCTGAGCCGACGCCACGCCCCGACCTCTCGTCGGGTCGTCATGGATGACCCCCACGGATTCCCACGCACCGCCGAGCGGCAAACGGCTCCTGGCCCTCTCGCTGCTCGCGCTCGGCATCGTCTTCGGCGACATCGGCACGAGTCCCCTCTACGCCGTGCGCGAGTGCTTCAGCGGCGAACACGCCGTCGAGGCCACGCGCAGCAACGTGCTGGGCGTCATGTCGCTGATCGTCTGGTCGCTCGTGCTGGTGGTGGGCGTCAAGTACCTCGGGTTCATCATGCGCGCCGACAACCGCGGCGAGGGCGGAATCCTCGCGCTGCTCGCGCTCATCAGCCGACCGCGGGAGAAGCGCACGGCCGCGAGGCGGTCGGGGGTCGGATCGGCGTGCTCGCGCTGCTGGGCATCTTCGGCGCCGCCCTGCTCTACGGCGACGGCGCGATCACCCCGGCGATCTCGGTGCTCAGCGCCGTCGAGGGCATCGCCGTGGCGGCGCCGGGGCTCCAGAACTGGGTGATTCCCCTGACGGTCGCCATCCTGGTCGGGCTCTTCGCCGTGCAGTCGACCGGAACCGCGCGGATCGGCGCCGTCTTCGGACCGGTGATGGTCGTCTGGTTCGTCACCATCGCCACGCTGGGCGTCTTCGCGATCGCGAGAAACCCGCACGTGCTCGCGGCATTCAATCCCGTCCACGGCATCCACTTCTTCGCGGCGCACGGACTTCACGGCTATCTCGTGCTCGGCACGGTCTTCCTGGTCGTGACCGGCGGCGAGGCGCTCTATGCCGACATGGGCCACTTCGGACTGCGTCCCATCCGCGTCGCGTGGTTCGGGCTGGTCTTCGTGGCGCTGCTGCTGAACTACCTCGGCCAAGGCGCGCTGCTGCTCGACGACCCGACGAACAGGAACCCGTTCTACGCGCTCGCGCCGAGATGGGCCGTCATCCCGCTGGTGGGGCTCGCCACCACCGCGACCGTGATCGCCTCGCAGGCGCTCATCTCCGGCGTCTTCTCGCTCACGATGCAGGCCGTCCAGCTCGGCTACTGCCCGCGGCTCCAGATCGAGCACACCTCGGCGTACCAGTACGGGCAGATCTTCATCGGGCCGATCAACTGGGCGCTGATGCTGGCGACGATCGGACTCGTGATCGGCTTCGGAAGCTCGAGCGATCTCGCAGCCGCGTACGGCGTCGCGGTCACCGGAACGATGGCGATCACCACGATCCTCTTCGCCGCCGTCGCGCGGCAGCGCTGGAGCTGGCCGAAGCCGCTGGTGGCGCTCGTCGCCGGCTCGTTCCTCCTCGTCGACCTCGCCTTCCTCGGCGCCAACCTGGCCAAGATCCCGCAGGGCGGATGGTTCCCGCTCGCCGTCGCCGCGTTCGTCTTCACGCTTCTGTCGACGTGGAAGCGAGGGCGCGCCCTCGTCGGCGAGAGGCTGCGCAAGAGCGTGCGCCCGCTGCCGGTCTTCATGAAGGCGATCGACTACGACCCGCCGACGCGCGTCCCGGGCACCGCCGTCTTCATGACGGGCAATCCCGAGGGCGTGCCGCTCGCGCTCCTGCACAACCTGCTGCACAACAAGGTGCTCCACCGGCGCGTCGTCATGCTCTCGGTCCAGTTCGAGCAGATCCCCCACGTGCCGGTCGAGGAGCGAGTCGAGGTCGAGGAGCGGGCCAACGGCTTCCACGTCGTGACGGCGAGCTACGGCTTCATGGAGGAACCGGATGTGCCGGCGATCCTCGAGGCGTGCGAGGCGCTCGGACTGCGCGTCAAGCCCAACGAGACGACCTTCTTCCTCGGCCGCGAGACGCTCGTGCCGCGCCCGCACAAGCACGGCTTCGCGCTCTGGCGACAGCGGCTCTTCGCGTTCATGGCCCGCAACGCGCAACCGGCCGTCGCGTACTTCCGGATCCCGCCGCACCGCGTGATCGAGGTGGGACAGCAGATCGAAGCAACGATGCGCGTGCCAGTTGATGCTCGCGTCCCGTCGGCCGGTGAACGGGCCGCGTCGGCGCAGGACGCGTCTGCGCTTCGCCCGCGGCACCGCCCTCCTGCAGATCATTGCATTCGCCCATGCGGCGTCGTAGCTTGGTTCTCCTGCGCCCGAGTGTCGTTCGCTTCCCGTTTGCTCCAGTTCGCCCCCCAGTTCGCCCCCATCGTCTCGGAGGTCCCATGTTCTCCCCCTCGCCTTGTCTCGTCGCTCGTATCGCGTGCGCCGGCGCTGCACCGCGCTCGCCGCTTCCGCCACCGCGCTCGCCACGCCGCCAGCCTTCAGCAACCAGGCCGTGGCGGCGGGCGTCAACGTGAGCCACTCGACGAGCGGCTTCACCAACGTCGGCTATTCAGGCGGCGCATGCGTCGGCGACTTCAACAACGACGGCTTCCAGGACCTCTATTTCATCTCCGGCGGCGGCGGCAACAAGCCGGACTACCTCTTCATCAACAACGGCGACGGCACCTTCTCCAACCAGGCCGCGGCGTGGGGCATCAACGTCGCGCACAAGGGCAAGAGCGCTTCGGTCGCCGACTTCAACGGCGACGGCTGGCTCGACCTGTACGTGACCAGCGCGGGACCGACCGGCCAGCCCGCAGCCGTCGGACATCACAAGCTCTACCGCAACAACGGCGACGGGACGTTCACCAACATCGCCGCGACCGCGGGGGTCGCGATCACGAATCCCACGACCCCCGACACGTGGGGGACGTGCTGGGGCGACTTCGACCACGATGGCGACCTCGATCTCTTCGTCGCGGGCTTCTCGTCGAGCGGCGCCGGCAATCCAGGCAACCGCCTCTTCCGCAACAATGGCGACGAGACCTTCACCGACATCACCGCGGCGATCGGCCTCTTCAACGGCGTCGGCGCGATCGCCGCCTTCTCGCCGCGCATGGTCGACACCGACGGCGACCGATGGCCGGAACTCATGATCGTCGGCGACTTCAAGGGCGTCGGCTTCATCGGCAGCCGCTACTTCCGCAACAACGCCGGCGCCAGCTTCACCGACGTCACCGTCTCCTCGCACGTCGGCCAGGAGGAGAACGGCATGGGCCACACCGTTGGCGACTTCAACAACGACCAGCGGCTCGACTGGTACACCAGCTCGATCTACCTGCCATCGGCAAGCTGGACCGGCAACAAGCTGTACAAGAACGTCAGCGCCCACAACTTCACGCAGTACGCCACGCCCGCCGGCGTCTTCCAGGGCGGCTACGGCTGGGGCACGGTCGCGACCGACTTCAACCACGATGGCTGGACCGACATCGCCGAGACCAACGGCGACACCTCCTCCGGTCCACCGTTCGGCAACGACCCCTCGCACATGTGGATGAACAACGGCAACGACACCTTCACCGACATGGCGACGGCGGCGGGGTTCATCCACACCGGCCCCGGTCGCTGCCTGATCACCTTCGACTACGACAACGACGGC
This sequence comes from Phycisphaerales bacterium, assembly GCA_046350555.1. Taxonomy (GTDB): domain Bacteria; phylum Planctomycetota; class Phycisphaerae; order Phycisphaerales; family SM1A02; genus JAXMAF01. The sequence goes on along the minus strand of JAXMAF010000036.1, from coordinate 11,161 downwards.
GACATGGACATCGTGCTCTGCACGTACGGCGGGCCGCTGTCGCTCTTCCGCAACGACCTCGACCACGGCCAGCCCGACACGCACTGGCTGCGCGTCTTCCTCAACACGCAGGGTCGGCCGACGCTGGCGCCCAATGGATACGGCGCCAAGGTCCTCGTCAAGTCGGGACCGCTGACGCTCATGCGTTCCATCGACGGCGGCTGCACGTTCCTCGGCATCTGCGAGCTCTCTGCCCACTTCGGACTGGGAACGAACACCGTGATCGACGAGCTCAAGGTCGAGTGGCCCGACGGCACCGACACCGTGCTCGCGAACATCGCGGCCGACCAGACGATCACCGTCTCGCCGGCCCTGCCATGCGGCGCCGATCTCTCCGGCGACGGCCTTGTCGACGGCGCCGACCTCGGCGCGATGCTCGCCCAGTGGGGCGGCGCGGGGACGGCCGATCTCAATGGCGACGGCGTCGTCGATGGCTCGGATCTCGGGGTCCTGCTCGCGGCGTGGGGAGGGTGCGCGTAACGGCTCGAGCGCGAAGCGCGCCGGGACTGCGTCGCCGCGCTGCGCACGGATTCGCGACGGCAGGCGGCGCGAGGTCTCGACCGACAGGCAATGCCACGGCGGCAACGGGCACCGCGCGATGCGCGCGTCGCCCGGGCCGCCGTGGCGGCGCGCGGGTCCGTCGGCGTCGCACGGCACCAGCGAGCAAGGCGCGCTCTAGCATGTTTCATGATCACCCTGATCACCCCAGCCGGCGGCGCCTCGTTCCTGAAGCCTGCGATTGCGGCCACGGTCGTCATCGCGTTCGCACCCGGAGCCTCCGCGCCCGAGCGAGTCGGGTCTCGCGCGGTGGCCATGAACCCCGCTCAGCCCGCGACCGCATCGCTCGACGGTCCGCCGGGCCCTCCTGGACCAGCCGGACCGATGGGCCCGCCCGGGCCCGAGGGACGCGAAGGTGCGTGTGGACCTCGAGGTCCGCGAGGCGAGCAGGGCGAGCAGGGCGAGCAGGGGCCGCCAGGCCTCGCCGGCGATTCCCATTGGGCGCGTCAAGGAACGTGCACGTTCTTCAGCGACGGCTTCGTCGGCATCGGAACGAACGCGCCCGCCGCGCGGCTCGATGTGACGGAGGGATTCGGCACGACCGCCTCGTTCAACCGTGTCGGCGACGATGGCGCGATCGTCTCGTTCCAGCAGGACGGGATCGCCTGGAGCACGGTGACGGCGCATGAGAAGGTCGTCTCCTACAACGGCTTCACCGGCTCGACCTTCGCGTGGAGCCCGACCCACACGCTCATCGATCGAGGCACGCTCGTTCGCATGACCGGCGAGAACAACCGCCTTCATCGCGATCGACTCGGACCGTTGATCATCGGCGTCGCCCGCACCACGACGGCCAACGATCCGCGGGCCATCGGCGCGTATCTCGGCCGTCAGGATCCCGGCACGAACCAGAACGACGACAATCCCGACCTGGTCATGACCGTTGGCAGCGGCGAGGTCCTGGTGGTCGACACCGGCGGCGACATTCACGTCGGCGACTACCTCATCTCGTCGGAGACGCCCGGCGCCGCCATGCGCGACGACCCTGCGAAGTTCGCGGTCGGCTACATCATCGGCCGCGCCGCCGAGAACATGGACTGGTCGAAGCGCCAAGGCGTCGCCTCCGGCCCGAAGCGGGCCACGATCACCATCTTCTTCGACCGGTTCGTTCGTCCGCCCGAGCCCAAGCAGGCGGCGCAGGTCGACGAGCAACAGCGGCGGATCGAGGCGCTCACCGCCGAGGTTGCGGCGCTACGCGCCGCGGTCGAGCGCGCGGGCCATCATGAGAAGGACCAGCGGCTCGCCGCGGCGCAGCCGAATTGAAGCATGCACGTCGCGTCGCGCGCCAGTCGTGCGCAACGACGCGGCGGCATTGGTCCCCATGGAAGACCTTCGGCTCCTGGAACTGATGGAGAACCGCGAAGACCTCGCCGCGGCGCGCAGGACGCTTGCCCAGGATGGACCATCCATCCCGCGGGAGGACTCCAAGCGCAGCCGGCGGGAACGTGAAACCCGCGCCCGGATCAAGGCCGCGACGTCGGCGGCGAAGGAACGCGGAACGGCTTCGACGCGAAGCGGCAAGGGTCCCGAGCGCGGGCGAGCCGCGTGACCGAGGCACACCGACGGCCGCGCCCCGTCCGGCGCGTCGAACTCTCCAGCGCTGCCGCCCGCGGTCTCGACGCGATTCGCCGGCCGATGTTCGATCGCGTCGGGGAGGCGATCGACGCCCTCGCCGGCGATCTCCCGCGCGGCGCGGCGGAGCGTTCGGCCGCGGAATGCCTCTGGCGCATCCGGGTCGGGGACTCCCGGATCGTGTACCAGGTCGGCGCGATGCGTCGCGTCCCGATTCCGCGCTTGGGGCGGCGCTTGGGGTGACGGCGCACACAACCCCGTATTTCGATGCGCCGTCCCACACTGGCGCAGCCCTTCCGGCTCGGCGTGGCGGATACGCAAAAACCCCGACAAATGCCGGGGTTTCCGCGCGTTCCACCGAATGCCGAAGGGGGGAATCGAACCCCCACCTCTCTTCCGAGAGAACGGATCTTGAGTCCGTCGACGGGTTCGATGGAAGACGCTTCTGCGCAAGGGCTTACCGCTTCGGGGCGGGAGCGTCTTGGCGCTCTGCTTGGCGCTTCGGATGCGCCGGAAGCGGCTTCGGACACTTCCGCTGACGCCCGCTTGGCCCTCGTCGTCGAGCGGTGGGCGACGTTGCCGGAGGCGATCCGAGCGGGCATTGCGGCGATGGTCGGGGCGATGCGCCCGGCGTCCTGAGGGCGGGGGTTGCTTCGGGTCCTTTTGGGGGGGTGGGGTCCAGTGCGGTGGCGAAGAGTCGCGTAATTCTCTCACACACAACACGTGATTTGTTCGACAACCGACCAAGAGAGGCGAAGTGAACGAATGCCATCGGAGCGACGACGGGACAACTCGCTGGTACTCTCGGCGTTCGACGTTGCGCGGCTCTGCGGCGTCAGCGATTCGACGTTGCGGAGCGCGTGGTCCAAGTACGTCCCGCTGTCCGCGATCATCGGCGAAGGAACGCAGAAGCGCTACACGTGCGAAGCCGTGGTCGCAATCTGGCGGGAGCGCCTTGGGCGGTTGGAACGAGCGATTGCCGAGCGCGACAAGATCGCCTCGGACGGCGAGAAGTCGGGTGCGCTGGAACGGTTGCGGAGCGCCAAGGCCAAGCAAGAGGAAATCCGACTCGCAGCGATGGAGCGCCGCTATGTCGACGTGGGCCTATTGCAGGAGGAGTTCGCCGCCGCGGCCGGGGCGCTGGCATCGACGGCAGCGCAGTTGCGCGACCGCTTCGGACCGGATGCGGTGTCGATGTACCTCGCTGGCGTCGATGAGTTCTCGGCGCGACTCAACGGAGCGATGAAGCGTGCTGGCGACGACACTCGAAACGGCGCACCCGAACCTCTGGCAGCTGACGACGGACCGGCTGAGGATCCGCCAGTACCGGACGATGGCTGAGTTTGCCGAGGCGGAGTTGATCCTCGCCGATCGCAGGAACATGCGGTATCGGTTTGCGAACCAACCGGCGCGATACGATCCCAAGCAGGCCGGCGACCGATCATCGCCGGAAGGGCGCGGGCGTCCGAAGCGCAACCACCACCGCGCTCCCGCCCGTGCCCGCCTGCGGAGCGGTGGTGGCCATGCCCAAGAAAACAGGTCGGTCGCGTCGGCGCGAGGAACGTGCTTCGGTCGCCTCACAGAACGCGGCGAACGCCCGCGACGCCGCCCCTGATCCCCCGCGGCCGCGGCGGCTGAGGCAGTTGGGGGACGGGGCGTCCGAGTACCTTCGGCGCAAGCTGGAGCTACCGGACACTCCGCCCGACGAAGCGACGATCGAACGCACGGCGATCGTTGCCACGTTTGGCTTTGGCGCAGTCGTCGAGTTGCTGGAAGGGCTTGCGCTGCGGCGAGTGGGGAAGATGCCGCCGTTCGCCACGCGCGAGGCCTTGAAGGCGGTCGGCACCATCAAGGCGGTATCGCACTGGACCGTGCAACCGTCCAACTCCGACGACTTGCAATCGACGCTGCGCGAGCGGTGGGCGTGTTCGCAGTCGCAGCGATTCGGCGATGTCGTGGGGAGAGGCCTCGCTTGGGGACCGTCCGCTGCGGCCGTGGCCCTGCAAGTGACGAGACTCGTCTCGGGGCGCATCCCAAGCGTCGGGGCGTGGAAGATCGCGGAAGGCGAGTTTCCGCTTGCGGACGCGATCGCGTGGCCCGACCCCGATCCTCGCTTTGAAAGTTGGATCGCGTCGCTGACGCAACCGATCTTCGAAGGATCGGCCAGCGAGAACAATCCGCCGATCTTGCCAAGCGCGTTCGCCGAAGTACGGGCGCAGGGTGAAACCCTCCTCGGCAACATCGAGGAAGAGCGACGCCGGAGCATCGCCGCTGCCAATGCACGTGAGCCCGTCCGTGAAATCGCTCCCGGCGGCGAAAGGCGCACGGACACGACAGCGAATGGTGACGGCGACGACACGAGCGCCGAGGCGCGCGTGTTGGCGTTGCTGATTCGTCATCGCAACTGGACGGACACCCAAATTGCCAAGGCGGCGGGAGTGGCGCGCACGTCGCTGTACCGGTTGCCGAACTTCAAGGCCGCGCGGCAGGCGCAGCGCGATGGCGGCACTCTTGCCAAAGGATCGAAAAACCGCGAGAGCGGCATCGTCGAAGCGTGGGAAGACTGAGGGCGAGGGACTGTCGCGCGACAGATTGCGCGACACCCGGCGCGAAAGTGCGCCGAGAAAACAAGGTCGATCGGGCGAGCGTCGCGCGACACGTGCGCGACATCCGACCCGATCTACATGAGCTACACGCACCCCGACGCCCCCCCGTCACTCGCAGTACCCGCCCCCGCCGCCGCCCGCATCGTCGGAGTGTCCCTCCGCCACTGGCGAGCGCTCGACGCATCCGGCCGCGTCCCCCGCGCGATCCGGCTCGGTCGCCGCGCGCTCTGGTCGCTCGACGACCTCCGCGCGTGGGTCGCCGCCGGCTCGCCTCCGCGCGACCGCTGGGAGGCGCTGCGCACACGGTCCCTCGGCGTCCGCTGACCCACCCCCGCACACGACACCGCCCCGACCCACGCGGCGCAATGCACGGGTCGGGGCGGCGGAGATCGCCCCATGCTATCGCCCGCCCACGGCTCACACGACATCGACCACCCACTCGCCCTCCCCGGACGCCACCGCTACCGGACCGACGACACCCGCGATCGCGCTGGACGCTGGGCCGCAGCGGCATCGACGCTGCGGCGCGTCCACGCCGAGCTAGCGCTCGCTCGGATCGCCGGCGCGCTGGAGCGTCTCGCCAGCCGAGAGGACGGGACCCGATGACGCCCCGACCCCGATCGCGCCTCGACGACGTACCGACCGCGCAGGCGCTCGCGCACGCCGGCCACGCGTCGCTGATCGTCCAAGCGGCAATCTGGCATCCCGACATGCTCACCGGCTGCGGCGACGTTGCGGCTCTGCTCGCCAATCCCGTCGACTCTCGCATCGTGCGGGCGGCGCTCGCCGAGCGCGCAAGCGACCCTGCCGCGAGTCACGAGCTGGTCGTCGAGCGCCTGCGCGGCGATGACGAGGCGTTCGCGCGACTCCGCGGGATCGTCGAGCTGCCCGACCTTCCTCGGCGCGAGGACGTGCTCGCTGCCGTCGCCCGGCTCACCCGCCAGCGCAACGACCGCGACCTCATCGACGCTGCGCGGAGCATCGCGCGAGATGGCGGAGCCGACGACGCCGCGCGAGACCACCTGCGCACCTTGCTCGACGAGGACGCAATCGCCACAAGACCGGAGACATTGACCATGCTCGACACCGTTCAACGCGTCGCGCTCCGCTGGCTCTGGCGCGGCTACCTCCCCCTCGGCAAGCTCAGGATCCTTGCGGGGCTTCCCGGAATCTCGAAATCGTTGCTCACCGTCGACATGGCCGCGCGGCTCTCGCGGGGTGGCGGCTGGGGCGACGGAGCGCCGCTCGTCGACGGTCCGCTCGCATCGGTCCTGCTCTGCGCCGAGGACGACCTCGACGACACGATCGCCCCACGTCTCGACGCCGCCGGCGCAATCGGCTCACGGGTCGCCGCACTCCGACCCGATGCGCCGCTCACGGCGACGACGGAGGCGGCGGCGCTCGCTCGGATGCTCGACGAGACGGAACAGCGCGCCGGCTGTCCGGTGGGGTTGCTCGTCGTCGACCCGCTCGGCTCGTTCGTTCCGGGCCGAACCGACATGAACAACGAAGCCGACGCCCGCGCCGCACTTCAACCCCTCCGCGATCTCGCGGCTCGGCGCGGAATCGCCGTTGTCTGCGTCGCGCACCTGCGGAAGGGCGCGGCTTCGGATGCGGTTCATCGGCTCTCGGGATCGCAAGCGACGGGCGCGCTCGCTCGCTGCGTCCTGGGTGTCGCCAAGGATCGCACGACGGGCCGGCGGCTACTCGGAAGGATCAAGGGCAACCTTGGCGGGTTTCCACCCGTGCGGGCGTTCGAAGTCGTCGACAACGCCGCCGGCGTGCCAGCGCTCCGCTGGGCGTCCGCGGCGGAGACGCTCAACGAAGACGACTTCGCGCGGCTGTTCACTGGCGAGACCGCGCGCGACGAAGCGGCGGGCGCTGGGTCGCGTCGGGCCGAAGCGGTCGCGTTCCTACGCAAGACGCTCGCCGCCGGACCGCTACCGGCAGCCGAGGTACTTGCGCTGGCAACTGCCGCCGACATCGCCGCTCGGACGCTCGACGCCGCGAAGCGCGAGGCGGGCGTCGAGTCGGAGCGGGTGGCGGGCGGGTGGGTTTGGTCGCTGCCGGACTGCCGAAGGGCGCAAGGGCGCAATGGCGCACCCGCCGCCGACACCTGCGCCCTTGACGTTTGACCGGGCAAGGGCGCAGGCGTCCGGGGCGTCGCAACCTTGCGCCCTTGCGCTGTTGCCTCCCATCGAAGCACCTCCGTTGAACGGCTTCACCACGAAGCCGGCCAACGGCGTCGCCTTCGATTCCCTTCCCTGCGACTTGCTGCACCCTCTTGCGCGCTCATGCTTCCACGCGCATACTGACGAACACGGAGGTTCCCCATGCGTGTCTTCCAATCGACCTACCGCGACCGCTCCGGCGCAACTCAAACCACCGATCGCTTCTACGTCGAGCTGCGCGACCACCTCGCCACGATTCGCCGCTTCACCGCGTTCACGGATCGTCGCCAGTCGGAAGCGCTCGGGCGTCAACTCGAAGCGCTCGTCGCCCAACGCATCGGAGGCGAAGCGCCCGATGCGCGGACGGCTCGCTTTCTCGAAGCGCTTCCGACGCGTCTTCGGGCACGGCTCGGCGAGCTTGGGATCATCGAACGCCGGCGCGCCGCCGGATCGAAGCCGCTCGCGGAACACCTTGCGGACTTCGCAGCGACACTCCGCGCCCGTGGGCGCACCGGCGCTCACGTCGGACTTACCGAGAGCCGGTGTCGTCGCGTCTTCGACGGCTGCGACTTCACGTTCTGGTCCGACCTCAACGCGAGCGCCGTCGAGCGGTACCTCGCTGGCCTGCGCGCGGACAAGCTCGATGCCAAGGGGAAGGTCGCGGGGCGAGGGATCGGACTTGCCAGCACCAATCACCACGTTCGCGCCCTGCGGGGATTCTGCCGATGGATGATCGCGGAGGGCCGGGCGACAGAGAATCCGCTCGCGTCGCTGCGGCTGCACAACGAACGCACCGACCGCCGCCACGCTCCGCGAGCGCTGGAGCCGGGCGAAGTCGCCAAGCTTCTCGCCACCGCCGAGCGCGGCCCGGCGATTGACGGAATGACCGGCCCGGAGCGGGCGATCCTCTATCGACTTGCCACCGAGACCGGACTTCGCGCGAACGAGCTTCGGTCGCTCACGCGGGCGAGCTTCGCGCTGGACGGCGCGGAACCCGTCGTCGTCGTCGCCGCCGGCTACTCGAAGCGCCGGCGCGAGGATTCGCTTCCCCTGCGCCGCGAGACTGCCGACGCGCTCCGCGCCCACCTTGCGACGAAGGCGCTCGCTGCGCCGGCGTTCCGCATGCCGAAACGATCGCGCGTCGTGTACGTCTTTCGGGCAGACCTCGCCGCCGCCGGCATCCCCTACCGCGACCACGCAGGCCGCGTCGTTGATTTCCACGCGTTGCGAGGGACGTTCGCTTCCATGCTCGCAGCGTCCGGGGCGCATCCGAAGACCGCGCAGACGCTCATGCGGCATTCGTCGATCGACCTCACCATGAGCGTCTACACCCACACGTTCCGCGGCGCGGAGCGGAACGCGGTGGACGCCCTCCCGGCGTTCGGCGTGCCCGCGGCGGACATGGTGACGGCAACCGGCACCGACGATGCGCGGACGCATCCTGCGGGCTCTCCGGCGTTCACACGGGCGACGGGTGCGCCCATGGCGCGGGCCGGCGCGGGTGCAAGCGGCGCAGCCGGAACGGCGGTCGGCGCGCTTGGCGCTCTGCTTGGCGCTTCTGTGCGCCAAACGGCACACTTGGACGCATCGCCACGCACCCGAACGAGCAAGGGAACGGGCGGGCGCGATGACGCTGAAACCCCTTCACACCAAGCGTTTCCAGCGATTTCACCGAATGCCGAAGGGGGGAATCGAACCCCCACCTCTCTTCCGAGAGAACGGATTTTGAGTCCGTCGCGTCTGCCAGTTCCGCCACTTCGGCCTGTGCTGCTTGCTGCCATCGAGGATTGCCGGCAATCCGCGGCGTGTCCGGCAACGAGCGACGGATACTTGGTTCGTTGACCGTCGAAGGTCAACCGCCGACGCTCGACATTGCAGCGAGTCGCCGCCGATGCTCGCGGTCATGGTGGTTTCGCGCGTCGTCGAGGATTTTCAAGCGACTCACGATTCCGCGAAACGCCACGGTAGAGTGCTGTCGCAGTCGCCCACAACGTTGCCCTCGCGCCGCGGACAAGATGTCTTGGACGCGATGATCGACGCCGGCATCGAGGAGAGAATCGACGAGGGGACCGGCGAGAGAATCGACGAGAAGACCGACGAGAGCATCGACGAGAGCGTCGAGCGCATCGACGAGGGGATTGCCGCGACGATTGACCGGGACGATTGACCGGGACGCGCATGGCGCGAAGGAGCTCGCGCGACGAGCCGAGCACCGTGCTCGGACAAAGCGAACCCCGGGATGCGCGACGCTTCGGGCACGGATCGGTCTCGAATAACGCTGGTCGATGTCGGATGGCGCTTTCGGGACGCCATCACGCGGCGAAATCGGTGCGCCCACGATGCCCGCATCGATCGCCGCGCGGCGACGGCGCTCTTGCAGGCGCCATCGCGCGATGAGATCGGGCGCCCTTGTGTCGGCGACATCTTGGCGACACCTCGGCGACGTCTCGGCGACATCAAGCCGGCTTTCACGACCCAACGAACGTGATCTCGATCAACCAAAACACACCATTCATCGGGGGATTCCATGAAGCACATCGTGCTCGCCACGCGCGCACCGATCGCCGTCCAACCGCACCACCTGCGGGCGTGTCGCCCGCGCGTCATCGAACGCGGTCGCAACGATCGCCGAGAGCGTCACTGCTGGCTCGTCGCTGCGCTGGCTGCCGTGCTGCACCTGGCGGTACAGAGCCAGGCGGCCATCGCCTCCGGGCGAATCGAACCGCGCCGCGAGGTCGTCTCGCCTATTGACAGCGCTGCGCTCGACGCGCGGCGATCCGGCCCGCTCGGCAACCACGACACCGCTGGTGCCGCCGCCGCGGGCGACGCCCGATCCAACGTCGACGACGAGGTGGACCTCGCGGAACCGCCTGAAACGCCGCTCGACCCCGACGGCGTGCACCTGCGGATCGGGACGTTCGTTCCGGAGCGATCGTCGTCGCTGCACCGCCCCGGTCAGGGCGCGCTGCCGAGACCGGGATGGTTCGTGATCCAGCTCGAAGGCCCGGTGGATCCCACGAAGCGGGCATCGCTGGCGTCCCGCGGCGTCGTGCTTCGCAGCTACCTTCCCAGCAACGCGTTCATCGTGCGGCTGACGTCGGGCTTCGATGCGCCAACCCGGCTTGGCGATCTCGACTTCGTCCGTTGGATCGGGCCATTCCAGGACGATTGGAAGGTGTCGCCGGAGCTCGGCCAGCGCGAGTTCGCCACCGCCGAACGCCAGAAGCTCGCCGCAGCGGGGTGGAACCGGCTGACCGTCACGACCTTCGACGCCACAAACCTCGGAGCGGACCTTGCCGCCCTCGGTGCACTCCCCGGTCTGGGGATCGCGTCGTGGGCGCCGGTGGATCCCGGCGCTCCGCGCGACGGCGCACCCGATGCCGACTCGGCGCCACCGCAGGGCGTGATCGAGGTCGTCGCACCTCGCGGCATCGAGGCGATGATCGCGGCGCTCGACGGCGTGCAGTGGATCGAGGACGCCCCGGAGGCGACCCTGCGCAACAGCTCCAACAAGTGGATCGTGCAGAGCAACGTACCCGAGTCCGCGATCGTCTGGAGCAAGGGCATTCGAGGCGACGGTCAGATCGGCGGTCTCATCGATGGCGGAGTCAAGAAGACCCATTGCTCGTTCAAGGATCCCGAGGGCGACCCACCGGGGCCAAACCATCGCAAGCTCGCGGCGTACTTTGGAAGCTCCACCGCCGACGAGCACGGAACGCACGTCGCGGGCACGTTCGCGGGCGACGAGCAGCCCATCAGCGGTTCGACGACGCTGCGAGGCATGGCCTATCGAGCGAGGATCGCCTTCACCAACCTTGCCACCATCACAAGCACCAACCTGGCCGCCAAGCTGAAGCAGAACCACGATGCGGGCGCACGGGTCCACAGCAACTCGTGGGGCGACGATGGCACGAACAGCTACACCTCCTGGTCGCACGACATCGACCTCTTCTCGTGGGACAATCAGGACGACCTGGTCCTCTTCGCGGTGACCAACCTGGACACGACCGTCCGCAACCCGGAGAACGCCAAGAACTGCCTTGCGGTCGCGGCGTCGCAGGATGCCCCGAACCAATCGGCGCACTGCTCAGGCGGGCACGGCAACACGAAGGACGGTCGGCGCAAGCCCGAGGTCTTCGCTCCCGGTTGCGACACGCTTTCGAGCGACAGCTCCACCACCTGCGGATTCGTGGGGCTCACCGGAACGTCGATGGC
>JAXMAF010000035.1:0-47358 GCA_046350555.1 Phycisphaerales bacterium | reverse complement strand
ATGATCCGGGCTAGACCCTCGTCCACGCCACGAGCACCATGATGCCGAGGCGCAGCGACGCTTCCGCGAGGAGGCCGCCCCCCTTTTGTCCGCACCGTCCGCGACGCTTTGACGCCGCTGGGCGGCCGCGTGCGCGTCCTGTTCTTGGACGAGGCCCGGCTGGCACCGCAGCCGGGCGCTGACGGTGCCCGACAACATCACCGTGCTCCTGCTGCCGCCGTACTCGCCCGAGCTCAACCCGGTCGAGCGGCTCTGGGCGTACCTGCGGAGCCACTTCCTCGCCAACCGCGTGTACGAGGACCACCAAGCGCTGCTCGACGCGGGTGCCGAGGTGTGGCGCAAGCTCCCGCCGAAGGTGCTTCGCTCGGTGTGCGCGTGCGGGTACATCACGCACGAGAGTGGACGGTGATTCGTATCAAGGAACTCGCAGGTTCGGCCCGCGGCGATCGCGGACAGCTCGTGCGCCCAGCATCGATCCTCGACCGAAGACGCGCATGGGCACCCGCGAGCATTCGAAGGTGCAAAACTCGGTCAGATGCAAGCAAGACGGCAATTGTTGAAGTGCAACCGTTCGCGCCCGGCGCAACGGCCGATCTCGAAAGAGCCGTCAACTCACGGCGCCGCAGGCATGCGGGGCTGGATCTTCTCTCCCGGCACCACCGACCCGTCCATGCTGAGCACGTACGCGAGGATCGCGCCGAGCATCAGGAGGATGCCGACAACCCACACCCACGGCTTGCGATGCAGGCCGACGCGAGGCGCTGGTTCGTTCTGGCCGTGCATCTTCGATTCGTGCTGTTTGCGTTCGTGGTGATCGGTCATGGCGGTTGGTTGGAGTCTACCGCCGGGGGACAACTCGGCACAGCCACCGGTGATCGTCTCCCCAATGGCGCCGGGCTCCGCGCAGCAGGGCCTCTGGTTCGGCGCTCGCGTCGTGGAGTCGACGACTTTCGGCTTGGGTCCTCGGAGTCGTGTGTCCGAGGCGTCTCGCCGCGCAGGGCCGTGCCGCTGCGCGGCGGGGCCACGGCACGGCCATGTCACGGCCATTGCACCACCGTTGTCCGTACCGGCCAAGCCGCCGCGTCTCATACGGACTCCAGTCGACCTCCATGCGTTCGCCCCCTTGCCCACAGCGGCGTCTCACGGCGGAATTGGGTTGGGTGGGGCGCGAGGATCAACTGGGATGCGTCTTACTTCGACCAGTTCGCGAGCAGGAGGCCGAGGTCCGCGCCGTCGACGATGCCATCGCCGTTGAGGTCGCCGAGCGGTCCGGGCGGAATCGGCGCGGCCGCCTCGAAGACGACGTTGTCGACGGTCGCGAGGTTGGAGACGGTGACGCCCTTGGAGAGCTCGCCGTCGATGAGCATCACACGGTCGAAGATGCCGTCCGACGGCGCCCAGCCGGGGACCGTGTCGGTGCGGTCCACGAGCAGCCGATCGCTGGCGCCCAGCCAGACGCGGCTGCGCACGACGCCGGTCGCGGCGACGAGGTCGACGCGCACGCGGTACCACGTCCCGACGGTCGCGGGCACCTCAAGGTCGAGATCGAGGAACGAGCCGTAGCTCGCGCCCAATGCATAGAGCCGCCATCCCTGCGACATGGACGATGCGTAGATGCCCACCTGCGGCGTGAAGGCGAGGTCCGTCGTGCCGTCGAGCTTGCCGACGCCGATCTGCATCGGCCAGTCCGCGGTGAAGCCGGAGGCATTGTCGCTGTAGCGATCGACGCGGATCTCCGCGGTGAGCGAGTAGGTCGAGCTCACGGGGACGAGCGCGTAGACGCCCTGCGAGGGCGCGAGGGCGTCGACGGTCCGCATGGCGTTGGTGCTTCGGCCGAGCGCGCCGGTGACGACCTCGACGATCGCGGACGGATCGGGCGGATTCGGAAGCTCCGGATCCAACAGGCCCGCGTCGCGCCACGGACACGAGGGGAGCGCTCCCAGCGTGGACGACTCGAAGTCGTCGGAACCGATGGCCTGGGCCGCCGCGGGCATGCTCGCGGCGAAGGCGAGCCCGGCGGCGACGATGGCCATGGTCCTCGTGGTCGGCATGGTTTTCAGAGTCCACATGGGCCGCCTGGTCCACATGGTCCGCATGGCCCCCATGGCTCGATGCGAATGCGAAAAGTCCGGATGGTTCATGCGAGCGCTCCGTTGGAGTTCATTGCGGGGACGCGCTTTCCTGCGCGGAAGCGCGGGCCGACCAAGCGCATGGATGCGCGGCGGTGCCTTGGATGAAGGCGCAATCGGCGGTCGGTGCGCCCACTGGATTGGAGTTCGCGGCACGCCTGCGGGCTGCCATGATCCCGAGTGCAGGCGCTCCACAGGCGCCCGCGGTCAGCTCCACAGGCGCCCGCAGACTCTTCCGCGTGCGCCCGCAGACCATTCCACATGTGCCCGCAGACGATTCCACAGGCGCCCGCAGACGATTCGACTATTCCACATGCGCCCGCACGCTACCCCACATACGCCCGCGTCACGTACTCCTGCATCATCCGCTGCGTCGTGAAGTACGAGCCATTGACGGCGATGGCGTTGCGCATCACGGTGAGATACGCCTCCGGTTCGTTGTAGAACATCGGAACGATCGTCTCCTCGAGCCGGTCGTAGAGAAACGTCGCGTCGGCGAGGTTTCGGCTCGCATCGGCCTTCGCGTCCATGTCGACGCGGGCCGAGACGCGCCAGGTGTCCGCGCCGATCGCCCAGCCGGTGACGCCCTCGATGCAGCCTTCGAGCCACCAGCCGTCGAGGGTGCTCAGGGAGGGAACGCCGTTGAGCGCCGCCTTCATGCCGCTCGTTCCGCTCGCCTCGAGCGGTGGCTGTGGCGTGTTGAGCCAGAGGTCCGCGCCGGGGATGAGCGTCTGGGCCAGCGCCATGTCGTAGTTGGGCAGGTAGACGGCGTTGATCGCGGGGCGCAGCTCGGCGAAGGCGGCGAAGATGCGCTTGATCATCTCCTTGCCGCCGGTGTCGTTGGGATGGCTCTTGCCGGCGAAGACGATCTGGATCGTGCCGACCTGCGCCGAGATCCTCTTGAGCCGGGCGATGTCGGAGAGCAGCAGCTCGGCGCGCTTGTACGCCGTGGCCCGGCGGGCGAAGCCGATGGTGAAGGTCTGGAGGTCGAAGCCGACGTTGTCGCGCCAGTTGACCAGGTCGACGAGCGCCCGCTTGGCGCGGCGATGGGCCTGGTCGATCTCCTCCAGCGGCACCGTGTGCGCGCAGCGGAGCACGAAGCCGTCCGTCCGCCACGTGGGGAAGCGCCGATCGAAGAGGTCGGCGAAGGGCGTCGCGACCCACGTGCCCGCGTGCACGCCGTTGGTGATCGCGTCGATGCGGTGCCCGGGGAAGAGCGAGCGCGAGACCTCGCCGTGGCGCTGGGCGACGGCGTTGATGTGGGCGCTCAGCGCGAAGCCCAGCGTGGTCATGTTGAGCGCGCCGCCCTCGCACGTCGGCAGCAGCGGCAGCGCCGAGTCGAGCGGGGCGACGAGGGCCGGCTCGAGCGCGCGGCGGACGAGCTCCATCGCGAAGCGGTCGTGTCCCGCGGCGACGGGCGTGTGCGTCGTGAAGACGCCGCGGCGGCGCACCGCGTCGAGGAGCCGCGGGTCCGACGCGGGAAGGCCTCCTCGCCTCGATTCCTCGTTGAGCAGCTCGAGCACGAGCAGGGCCGCATGTCCCTCGTTCATGTGGCAGCGCTCGATCTGCCGGTAGCCCAGCGCGCGGAGCATGCGCACGCCGCCGACGCCGAGCACGGCCTCCTGCGCGAGACGGCCGGCGGGATCGCTGAGATAGAGCTTGCGCGTGATCTGACGGTCCTGCTCGCTGTTCTCGGGAAGGTCGGTGTCGAGCAGGAAGACCGGGACGACGTGGCCGGTCGCGCCGGCGACGTCGTAGCGCCAGGCGCGGATCAGCACGCGCCGCCCCTCGAAGGCGATCTCGGCCCGCTCCGGCAGCACGGCCATGTGCTCGGTCGGATCCCATTGCGCGGCCTCCTCGACCTGCCAGCCGTCGGCGAGCAGCTTCTGGAAGAAGTAGCCCTCGCGGTGCAGCAGCGTGATGCCGGCCATCGGGATCGCCAGGTCCGCGGCGGCGCGGATCGAGTCGCCGGCCAGGATCCCGAGGCCGCCGGCGTAGGTGGGCACGTTGGGGTCGAGGCCGATCTCCATCGAGAAGTACGCCACGGAAAGGCGGCGCGCCGGTTCGAAGGATGCCACGTCGGCGGGTCGTTCCGCCGTCGCCGCGGTGGGAGCGTCCCTGGGCGCGCGGAACGGACGCGGCGCGGTTGCGGTGACTCGTCCGACCGGACCGGTCGTCGTCGATGGCGCGGCGGGCGTGCTCATAGGGGGCGAATGGTAGTGGACGCGACGCGCCGACGCAGCGGTGGGGCGACGGGATTCCCCGCGTCCACCTCAGGGTCGACACCGCGGCACCGTCGAGGCGGTCCGACGCGGCCGGGGAGGGGATTCCCCGCGTCTACGCTGACGCCATGTCCACGATCCGGCCCACGACTTCTCCCGCGGCCGATGCGGGAGCGCTCCTCGCGACGCTTGATCCGCGCCTTCCGCGGAGCGATCGTGTGATCGCCGCCAACGCGGCCGATGCGCGCTGCATCGTGAGCGGCAACCCGGCGACCGGCGCCGCGCTCGCGGGCGTGCGGCTCGACGACGCGGGCTCGATGGAGCGGGCCGTCGCCCGCGCCGAGCGCGCGCAGCGCGCCTGGCGGCGCGTTCCGGCGCCGCAGCGCGGGGAGATCGTCCGCCGCATCGGCGATGCGCTTCGCGCCGAGAAGACGCGCCTCGGCGAGCTCGTCTCGATCGAGGTCGGCAAGATCCGCGCCGAGGGGCTTGGCGAGATCCAGGAAGCGATCGACATCGCCGACTTCGCCGTGGGTCTCTCGCGCCAGCTCTACGGGCTCGCGATGCACTCCGAGCGGCCGCGCCACCGGATGTTCGAGCAGTGGCATCCGCTGGGCACGATCGGCGTGATCACCGCGTTCAACTTCCCCGCCGCGGTCTGGGCATGGAACGCGATGATCGCCGCGGTCTGCGGCGACGCGGTCGTCTGGAAGCCGAGTCTCCTCGCGCCGCTGACCGCGGTGGCGATGACGGAGGTCGTCCACCGGGTCATGCGCGAACAGGAGATCTTCCGTCCCGCTCCGGCCGACCGGCGCGATTCCGGCGAATGGGATCCGTGCGATCTCTTCCCGCTCGTGATCGGAAGCGACGCGGAGATCGGCGAGCGGCTGATCGCCGATCGGCGGCTTCCGTTGATCAGCGCCACCGGAAGCTGCCGGATGGGGCGGCGCGTCGCCCAGGTCGTCGGCGCGCGGCTGGGGCGCACGCTGCTGGAGCTGGGCGGGAACAACGCGGTGATCGTGATGCCCGATGCCGACCTGGCGCTCGTCGAGCGCGCGGTCCTCTTCGGCTCGGTCGGGACCGCCGGGCAGCGCTGCACGAGCACGCGCCGCCTGCTGGCGCATCGCGACGTCGTCGACGCGCTCGTCGATCGCCTCGTGCGCGCGTACGCCACGGTGCGGATCGGCGACCCGCTCGATCCGCGCACGCTCATGGGGCCGCTCATCAGCGCCGCGGCCGTCGAGCAGATGCGCCGGGCGATCGTGCGCGCCGAGCAGGAGGGGTGCCGCGTCGTCTGCGGCGGCCTCGCCGGGATCGAGCGGTTCGCCGGAGCGCCCGGCCACTTCGTCGAGCCGACGATCGTCCGCGTGCCCGATGGCGCCGATCCGGCGATCGCCCGCGAGGAGACGTTCGCGCCGATCCTCTATGTCTTCAGCGTCGCCTCGCTCGACGAGGCGATCGCACGCAACAACGGCGTCGACCAGGGCCTGAGCAGCGCCATCTTCACGGACTCGGTGCGGGGCGCCGAGCGCTTCCTCTCGCACGAGGGGAGCGACTGCGGCATCGCCAACGTGAACCTCGGCACCAGCGGCGCCGAGATCGGCGGCGCCTTCGGCGGCGAGAAGGAGACCGGCGGCGGCCGCGAGAGCGGATCCGACGCCTGGCGCCAGTACATGCGGCGCCAGACGTGCACCGTGAACTTCGGCGACGAGCTGCCGCTGGCGCAGGGGATCGTCTTCGGCGAGTGACGCGAGGACGGTCTCGCCGCCGGGGAACTTGTAGGAGCGACGCCGCCACGGCGCCGTCGAGCCCAGCGCGAACCGGCGCACGACAACGTGTGCACGGACGCCACCGCACGCCGGCGCCGCCCGCGAACTACCCTCCCGCATGCCTTCCTGTCTCGATGTGCGCGGGTACACCAAGGCGTACGACACCCTCGTCGCCGTCCGCGATCTCTCGTTCCATGTCGACGCGGGGCAGATCCTCGGTCTCGTCGGTCCCAACGGCGCGGGAAAGACGACGACGATGCGGGCCGTGGCCGGCATCATCCAGCCGACGCACGGCGCGATCACGGTCCTCGGCCACGACATCGTCGCCGCGCCGGTCGAGGCGAAGCGCCGGCTCGCCTACGTGCCTGACGATCCGAAGCTCTTCGACGCGCTGACCATCTGGGAGCACCTGCGGTTCATCGCCGCGGCCTACGAGGTGCGCGCGTGGGAGCCCGCGGCGAACGCCCTGCTGGATCGCTTCGAGCTCGCCCCCAAGCGCGACGCGCTGGCCCAGGAACTCTCGCGCGGCATGCGGCAGAAGCTGGCGATCTGCTGCGCGTCGCTGCACGCGCCGGCGCTCTTGATGCTCGACGAGCCGATGACCGGGCTCGATCCGCGCGGCATCCGCACGCTCAAGGACGCGATCCGCGAACATGCCACGCGCGGCGCCGGGGTCGTCATCAGCTCGCACCTGCTGGCGCTGGTCGAGGACCTGGTCACGCATCTGCTCATCGTGCATCGCGGCGAACGGATCTTCCTCGGCTCGGTCGACGAGGCGCGGGCCAGCTTCGGCGCTGGCGGCGGATCGCTCGAGGAGCTCTTCTTCAAGGCCACCGAGACGGGCGCCGGCGGAGCTGAGGCGTGACCAGCGGCGTTGCGCCGCTGGCCCTCCTCCTCCGGCTTCGCACGCGAGCCAGGTGGCGGCGCTTCTTCCGGGCGATCCGCCGGCCGAAGGGGCTGCTCGCCTTCGTCGTCTCGATCGGGTTCATGGCGATGTGGCTGCTCCCGATGCTCGTCGCACGGTGGTCGGGCCACCCCGGCGCGGCGATGCCCGGCGCGACGGCGCACGGCGCCGAGGTCGCGTCGACCGCCGAGGCGACGGCGCCGTCGGTCGCCCCGTTCGTCATCCTCGGACTGCTGCTCTTCACGATCCTCGGTCGATCGACCGAAGGGGCCCTGGCGTTCCTGCAGGCCGAGGTGGACATGCTCTTCCCGGCGCCCTTCGCGCGGCGGCAACTGCTCGTCTACAAGCTCGTCGAGCGCGTGCCGCCCACCCTCTTCTCGGCGCTCTTCATCTCGATCTTCGCGCAGGCGTTCGGTTCGCGCTGGCTCTCGACCTTCGCGGGGCTCTTCCTCGTGCTGATGTTCCTGGGCCATGCGGCGCTCTGCGCGGCGCTGGCCGGCCAGCTCCTCGGCGAACATCGATTCCGCGTCTGGCGCCGCGCGGCGACGGCGGCGATCGTCGTCGCGTCCGCGGGCGGACTCTGGTGGATGTCGCGCCAGGATGCGACGAGCCTGCCCGAGACGCTGCGACGATTCGCGGGCACGCCGGTCGGATGGATCGTCGCGCTTCCGACGCTTCCCTTCGCGCGCACGCTGAAGGCCGTCGATCCGCTGCGCGAGCTTGCGCCCTGGGCGGGGGTGTCGCTCGCCATCAACCTCGCGCTGGTGGCGCTGGCCCTTCGACTCGACGCGAACTGGCTGGAGGCGAGCGTGGAGTCGTCGCGCCGGGTGCAGGAACGGATCGACCGCTTCCGTGCGACGGGGGGACTCACCGCCAAGTCGCCCGGGCTGCGCTTCCTGCGCCTGCCGATGCCGCCGCGGCTTGGCGGCGCTGGCGCGATCGCGTGGCGCCAGCTCACCAGTGCGATGCGCACCGGCATGCGCAGCCTCTGGATCATCGCCATCGTGCTCGGTGTGATCGTCGTGATGCCGCTCCTGGGTCGCTTCTCCGCGCCGGGCGACGGCGCTTCGGATGCGTCCGGTGCCGCCGCGAAGGGGCTCGACCTCGCCGTTGCGCTCCGCGGCGTCGGCTGGTTCCTGCTCGCGTATGTGGGGCTCTTCGTGCCCCAGATCATCCGCGCCGACTTCCGCGGCGACATCGACCGCATGGACCTGCTGAAGTCGCTTCCGATGTCGCCGACCGCCGTCGCGGCCGGACAGATCGCGGCACCGGCGATCATCGCCACGCTCCTTCAGTGGATCATCGGCGGCGTGCTTCTCGCCGTGGTCGGCTGGCCGTTCGGCGCCCTTCCGCTGTGGGTCGTGGTGCTCCTTGGCGCGAGCGTGGTCAACGTCGCGGTGGAGAACATCCTCTTCCTCATCTGGCCTCTCCGCGCGCAGGCGTCGCCGGGGATGAACCTGATCGGCGGACAGATGCTCGTCGGCGTCGGCAAGACCTTTGCGATCGTTGTCGCGCTCGGCATCGCCGCCGGCGCCGCGGCGATCGCCGGATACGCGACCTCCTGGGATCGATGGGCGATCGCCGCGGGGGCCGGATGCATCGTGGCGATCGAGGCGGTCGCGCTCGTGGCCGTCGCCGGTCGGCTCTTCGCGAAGTTCGACGCGGCGCTGGAGCGCGCGCCGGATGCGTGACGACGGGCGGGTGGAAGGGATCGGCGGCGCGGTCGCATCGATCAGTCACTCCTCCACCAGTTCGAACAATCCAGGGCCGGCGCGCCGCAGCTTGCCGTCGTCGGCGAGCGCCGCCCACACGGCCATCGGGAATTCGCGCGGCGGGACGATCGCATCGATGTCGCTCTTGCGGCCACCCGACATCGGACCGACGCCGAGCGACGACTCCTGGTCGAGCCGCAGCAGCTTGAGTCGCTTGCGGAAGGCGCGCATGGCGTGCTTGAGCGTCTCCGGATCGATCGCGGCGGCGCTTGAGGGAACCGGCGCGTGATCGTCGGCGGCCGGCGCCGGGACCGGAGGCGCTTCGCCGCGGAGCGTCGCGACCAGCCGAACGAGCCCGCGCACGTCGCGGTTCACGACCAACTGCGCACCGATCGCCGGATCGACCTTGCCCTTCAGCAGCGTCCTGTGGACGGCGCCCCAGAGCGGGCCCGCGGCGGCGGGTGGCTGCTCTTCGATCGACGTGGCCAGCCTCGCGAGCTCTCCGAGCAGGGCCGGCGTCATCGCTCCGGAGTGTTCCGCACGCTGCGGACGGGCGCCGTCGCCGGGGTGCGGAGCGTTGGCCATGGCGACAGACTACCGCGCCGACGTCTCCTGGCCTTGCCGTCGCGACCCGGTATCTTTCGACCCCCATGCACGACGTCTCGCTCATCACCACGATCGCCGCCGCCTTCACCGTGGCGTGGCTGCTCGGGCTGCTCACGCAGCGGCTCGGGCTCTCGCCGATCGTCGGCTACCTGCTCGCGGGAGTCCTGATCGGGCCGCACACGCCGGGGTTCGTGGGCGACGTGCACATCGCCCAGCAGCTTGCCGAAGTGGGCGTGATCCTGCTCATGTTCGGCGTGGGGCTGCACTTCCACTGGAAGGACCTGCTCGCCGTCAAGGGTGTCGCGATCCCCGGCGCCGTCGTGCAGAGCGTCGTGGCCACCGCCCTGGCGATGGTCGTCTTCGCCGGCTTCGGCATTCCGCCGAAGTCCGGCGCGGTGATCGGCATGGCCATGGCCGTCGCCAGCACGGTCGTGCTCATGCGCGTGCTCATGGACGCCGATTCGCTCGATTCGCCGCAGGGGCACGTCGCGGTCGGCTGGCTCATCGTGGAGGACATCTTCACGGTCGTGCTGCTCGTGCTCATTCCGGTGATGGGGACGGCCACGCCCGCAACGACCGCCGAGGCCGCCGCGACCGGTGTCGCCGCATCGTCGACGGGCGCCTTCGTCGGGACGCTGGCGATCGCGCTGGGCAAGCTCGTGGCCCTCGTGGCGATCGTCGTCTTCGTCGGATCGCGGGTGGTCCCGTGGGCGCTGGAGCGCGTCGCGCGGCTGCGCTCGCGCGAGCTCTTCACGCTGACCGTGCTCGTCTTCTCGGTGGCCATCGCCACGGCGTCGTACGTCTTCTTCGGTGCGTCGATGGCGCTCGGCGCGTTCCTCGCGGGCATCATGGTCGGTCAGTCGCCGACCAGCCATCAGGCCGCCGCGGATGCGCTCCCGCTGCGCGACGCATTCGCGGTGATCTTCTTCGTCTCGGTCGGCATGCTCTTCGAGCCGGCGTTCGTCGTCGAATCGCCCCTCGTGATCGTCGCGGCGCTGGGCATCATCCTCGTCGCCAAGCCGGTGACGGCGCTCCTGATCGTGGCGGTGCTGGGCCACCCGGTGCGGACGGGCCTGACGGTGGCGCTCGGGCTGGCGCAGATCGGCGAGTTCTCCTTCATCCTGTCGGAGCTGGCGCGGCGCCATCAGCTCATGCCGGAGAGCGGGCACAACGCGATCGTGGCGTCGGCGATCATCTCGATCACGCTGAACCCGCTGCTCTTCCGCGCGCTGCCGCGCGTCGAGACGTGGCTGCGCGGTCGTCGGCGCCTTTGGAGCGCGCTCAACGTCCGCGCCGAGCGCCGCGCGCGGACGATCAACGCCGCCGCCAGGGCGTCGGTGGCCCAGCGCGACGACGGGAGCGCCCGTCTGGCCGTCGTGGTCGGCTTCGGCCCGGTCGGCCGTTCGGTCCACCGATTGCTGCGCGGCGCGGGGCTGGCCACCGTCGTCGTGGACATGAACCTGGAGACGGTCTTGCGGCTCGCGGCCGAGGGCCAGGACGCGATCTTCGGCGACGCGTCGAACGAGAGCATCCTCGAACAGGCGGGCGTGCGCCGCGCGTCGCACGTGGTGCTCACGCTGCCCAACGCGTCCGATCGCGCGGCGGTCGTCGTGGCGGCCCGCAACCTCAACCCGTCCGCGCGCATCCTGGTCCGGGCCCGCTACCTGCGCGAGCGCGGCGACCTCGAGCGCGCCGGCGCCACGGCGGCGGTCTTCGAGGAGGCCGAGGCCGCCGACGCGCTGGCGCGGCTGGTGCTTGCGGATGCCGCCGTCCGAGACGCGGCGCCACCGGCGGCGCAGGCGTAGGGCGTCGTCGCGTGTCGACGGGCTCGCCACGGCGCCTGCGACCGCGCCGGGTACCATGCGAGGTTCCGAGGGAGGCGCTTCGGCCGCGAGCGATCCGCTGGTCCGATTACGATACCGATTCCAGTGGACCTCCATGCGTTCGACCCCTCTTGCCCACAGCGGCGTTTCGCGGCGGAATTGGGTCTGGGTGGGGCGCGAGAATCAACTGGGACGCGCATGAGCCAACCCCGCCGGTTCATCCCGCTTCGTCGTCCGCCGATCGTGCGCCTCGCCGGCGAGCCCTTCGTGCCCGAGGGCGTGTCGCTCGAGGAGGTCGATCGCCGCTGGGATGCGCTGCGTCGCCGCAACCCGGCCTTCCATGACGGGCGCCTGCTGCATGTCTTCGGCGTCCACCGCAATGGTCACGGCGGCGCGACGATCCACGTCGCCGAGTGCGCGTATCGATTCCACGCCGTCTCGCTGCACGGACCCGATACCGGCGTGCGACCGCTGGGCGTGAAGGCGATCGTCCGCGCTGGCGGCGACGTGGATGAGCGCGTGCTCGTCGGGAAGCGCTCGGCGCGCGTCGCCGCGTACGCGGGATGCTGGGAGTTTGCCGCGGGCGGCGGCCTCGAGCCGGGGGTGGCTCCAGCGGCGATGATCGAGCGAGAGCTGCGCGAGGAGACGGGCCTCGTGCTCGTCGCGGGCGAGCCCGTCGCCGCGAGGGCGATCCTCTTCGACGACGCCGTGCGGTCGTGGGAGATCGTCCACGAGGTGCGCCTCGGCGAGCCCCGCGCCCTGCCGGTCTGCACCGCCGAATACGACGCGCTGCGATGGATCCCGGTGGACGCCCTGCGCCGCCGGCGTTCGCCCGGGCCTGTCGGACGATTGCCGGGAACGGCGCCGACCAACAGCCACGACGGCCATGACGGCCATGACGGCCATGACGGCCATGACGGCCATGACAGCCATGACAGCTACGACGGCCTCGACGCGCCCTTCACGCCCGCCGCCGAGACGATGCGCGCTGCTCGACGACACCCGCCCGAGGACGATCCATGGCGCGCCCGGCCCGCGTCTGACGCGCCGCGTGCTGCGCGCCGGACCGCACGACGCCTTCATCGTCAAGCCCGCGGGTCTCTCGGTGGAGCTGCCGGGAGACCGCGCCGGCGTGGCGCTGCTGGCATGGGTGCGGCACACGCTGCGACGGCCCGAGGCGAGGCTGCCGCACCGGATCGACCGCATGGCTCGCGGCCTGGTGGTCGTTGCGCTCGATGCGGCCGCCGCGGCGTTTCACTCGCGCATGGTGGCGGAAGGCCGCTGGCGCAAGCACTACCTGGCGCGGGTGGCGATCGACTCGGTCGAGCCAGGCGACGACCGCGGGCTCGCGAAGGCGCTCGGTTCGATCATGGGTCGACATCGCCTGCATCTCCGCGAACGGGGACGGCGCGCGGAGGTGGTGCGCTCGGGGGGACGCCCGGCGGCGCTTGAGGTGCTGGCGTGGGCGCCGGACGCTCGCGCCGCCGCGCGCCGAGGCGATCGCAGCGACGCGCGCGGATCGGCCGAGGCGCACCTGCTCGTCCGTCTCGAGACCGGCCGCTTCCATCAGGTGCGCGCGACGCTGGCGCACCTGGGCGCGCCGATCGCCGGCGACGAGCTCTACGACGTCGGCGCGGCGCGCCGATGGCGGGCGCCCTACCTCGAGCACGCGCTGCTCTGGCAGCCGCCGTTCGCGCCGGACTCCGCATCGCAGGAGCCGCTGCAACTGGTCTTCGATCCCGACGATCCCCAGCGCGAGCCGATTGCCCCGCAACTGCGCGAGGCGCTGCTCAGGCTGACCGAGGCGCCGCCAGCGTCTCCATGAGCGCCGCCGGAGATTCCGGCGAGCCCGTCCGGCAGCTCAGCCGAACGGCCTCGCAGACGGCCAGCGCACCGACCAGGTCGTTGGCCGGCACCGTGCGGATCTCCGTCGCGCCCTCCCTCTGCGCCGCGGCGCCGCGCCGCAGTGCGGTCGCGAGCGCCGCGATCGCCGCGATCATGGGATCCGAGACGGAGCCCGCCGAATCCAACGCGGTCGCCCCGTCGTCGTCGGAGCGCGCGGCGGCGACGTCGGGAGCCGGCCGGTGTTCGTCGACTTGAGCGCCATCGGGATCGAACCACGCCACGGCGCGCGGTCCAGCATCGAGCCGCCCGGCGGGGCCGAGGAAGCTCGCCCGCCAGCCGTCGCGCACGCGTGGAGAGGATCGCGGCGATCGTCGCCGCCGGACCGCGCATCTGCACGCTCATCGTCCCGGCGAGGCCGCGCAGGTCGTCTCGCTCGATTCCGCTTCCACCGGCGGCGGGAACAAACGACGCAAGCACGGTCTCCGGAACACCGATCGTGCGAAGGGCCAGATCGGCGAGATCGAGGACGCGCGCGCCAAGGCCGCCGAGCGCCGTCGACGCGCCCAGCGAGACGCAGGCGCCTTCGATCGCACCGAATTGCCGCAGCAACTCGTCGCCACCGTCACCGAGGAGGAGATCGGCGCAGAGCGGCGCGGGACGGGGAGCGGAGGTGGCGCGCGATCCGGCGCGAAACGACAGGGTGTGCGCGGCGAGGGTCGCCGGATGAAGCGCCGAGGCGACGACGTTGCCGGACGCGGCAAGCAGCGCGAGCGTCTCCGGCGCCAGTTCGCCGTCGGCGGCCAGCCAGAGCGCGTCGACCTCAAGGGACGCGAGTTGCCGCGGGTCGTCGACGACGCTCGTCCCGAGGGTTCGTGCCAAGGGCGCGGTCTGGACGCCATCGACCGCGCAGAGGCCCACGAGCTCGAATCGTCCCACCGCGACGACGCGACGGATGAGATCCGACTGGTCCGCGCTGCACCAGACGGCGAGACGGCACGGCGGCGCGTTCACGAGAGAGGTTAGCGCGCGGGCGGTGCGCGCCCTCGTGACGCGCCCTCGCGAACCGCGACCACGACCCTCCGTATCATGCGGAGCAGGACACGCGACCGCCGCGGCAGATCTGCCGCGGAGGAAAGTCCGAACACGACAGGACACGGTGGTGGGCAACACCCACCGGCTCCACCGCGGGGCCAGGGAAAGTGCCACAGAGAAGAGACCGCCGATGCGACCGTTCCCGAAAGGGCATCGGCCGCAGGCAAGGGTGAAACGGTGCGGTAAGAGCGCACCGCCCGGACGGCGACGCCCGGGGCACGGCAAACCCCACCGCGTGCAAGCGCAAACAGCCTCCGAGCCGTCGGCGCGCAAGCGTTCGCCGGCACCCCCGCGGTCCGCGGGCGTGGAGGCGGGTAGCGTGCTTCAGGCTGTCGGCAACGGCAGCCGCAGAGAAATGGTCGCCCCGCTTCGCCGGACCTCCGGCGGAGCGAACAGAATTCGGCTTACGTCCTGCAGCGGCGACGAACCCGCAAGGGTTCGTCGTTTCCCTGCCGGAGATGCCTGCAGGGATTTCTCGACGAGCCATGGACCGCTCCGGTCTCGTCCGGAAACGTCAGCTTCTCCACCGCGGCACCCTACGCTGAGTCAATAAGTTGATGCTTCACGTGCCTCGCCCCAATGGGTGGGGTCACGAAATTCGGGCATGATCCTTGTTTTCGGTCCGAATCCGGGGACAATCTCGCCCAAACCGCGGGCCTCGACCGCCCAGGGGCGCGGAGCCTTCCGATCCGCAAGCGCGAATCTCTGAGAACCTTCATGAACTCGTTGTCCAAGACCTCCAGTCTCCAAGCGTACAACATGCTGCTCTTCCGCAAGGCGGTCCACCCCGAGTTCTTCGGGATCGACGCCCGACGCCGGATCGAGCACGGCGACTACGACCTGGAGGCCTGGATCTTCCGGGGTGGCCACGTCGTCCGGTTCCAGCACGATGGGGCCTGCATCTGCGAGCTCGTCACCGACCAGGGCGACCAGGTTCCCGACCGCGGCCTGATGTCGAGCTTCCCATGTGCCGGCGAGCGGGATCACGAAGAGCGGATCTCGGATCGGCTGATCTACATGACCACGATCCAGACCGAGACGCTCTCGGAGCACCTCTACCTCGGCACGTACAAGGAGATGCTCCACCACAGCCGCGAGTCCAACTCGCTCGTCTCGGCGTGGACGGACGAGCTCGGGAAGCCGAACCTCTCCTTGCTGGACATCCAGCGGTATCGCAACGAGGTGCACATCCAGGCCTACCACCTGCGAAGCGACTGTGGGCTCGTCCTGCGAACGCAGTCGATGTTCCAGACCAAGGCGTAACGAGGTGTGACACGGATTCCAGTCGACCGGCACACGACCCCCCTCTGGGTCATCGGTGTCGCGTTGGCGCTGGTCTCCATGGGCCTCTGGGCGCGGGGACATCGGCCGGACGTCGGCCTTGTGCGGGTTGTGGTCGAGCCCGCCACGATCGTGGGTGAAGCGGCGCCGTGGCAGGTCGATCTCGGATCGTGGCGGACCAGCCGTTCGGCGCTCGATCGACTGACCAGCACGATCCGCACCGACACGGTCGGCGATCCAACGGCGTCGCGGACCGTCATGCTTGAGGACGGTGTCCCGCTCGGTGCCCCGCACCGGCTTCACGCGGCGCTCGCCGACGGATCGCGCGGCTGGTCGCATTGGGGCGACACGCTCTACTTCGCTCCCGGCGACAGGAGCGACCCTCGCGCCAACGGTCGCCGGTACGAGGTCGTGCTGGTGTCGAGCCCGCGCGTGGCATGGCTCTGGCTGGCCCTTGTCGCCCTTGCCTGCCCGGCCGCGACGAACGTCGCGGCCAATGCGGGCGTCCGCAGGGCGCTCGCGTCGGCCGACGTGCGCGGCATGCTGTTCCATCTTGCGATCGCGGTCGCCGCGATGGCGACGGGCGTGGCGTTCCTGCGACCGATCGTCGAGTCGCCGGCCAGCTCGGCGCTGCGCTGGTGGATCGCCGGTGGCCTGGCGCTGGCGGGTCTTCCCGCGCGCTCGTCGTCGCGACGCCCGGCGGCGCCGGCGACGGTTCCCAGCGGGCCGACGCTGTCGTTGCGGACGATCGCCGCGATCCTCGCGTTCTTCGCTGCGACCGCCACCATCAACGCCCCGGACCGCGTGCTGGCTGGCGCAGGCTCGGCCGCGATGATCGAAGCGCTCGCGCCATGGGCCTGCGCGGCGCTCCTCGTCGCCGCGTGGTTCAGACCGTCGCTGGCCGCCCTGCTGCTGGCGATCATGGCGTGGAAGCGGGTCGCCGCGGTGGAGTTGACGGGCTTTCCGAACGTCTCGGCCGACTGGCTGCCGGTGGCCGCCGTCGCCAGCGTGCTGCTTGTCGGCGTGGTCGTCCAGGCGTGGCTTGGTCGTCGCGTTCCGACGATCTTCGTCCATCTGCTCCCGTTGGCCGCCGCCCTCCAGCTTGGCAATTACGTGGCGTCGGCGTGGGAGAAGATCCGGATCTCGCCGACCTGGACGGAGTGGCTGCTGCACAATCGAACCGAGACGCTGGTGCGCGTCTCCGATGCGCTCGGGGTCTGGTCGCCGGCCTCGGCGCTGGGGCTCGCGGAGGGAACGCACGACACGATCGCCGCCACGCGCGTCCTGGTCAACGCGACGACGCTGGCCATCGAGTTCCTGCCGCTGGTTGCGGTCTTTCGCCTGCGCTGGATGGTCGCGGCGCTCCTGCTGGGCGCGGCGCTGCACCTTGGGATCTTCTTCGCGACCGGGCTTCTCTTCTGGAAATGGATCGGGCTGGACCTGGCGCTGGCCGCGGGACTCTGGCGCATGCGCGATGCGTGGTCGAAGGGCGCCGACGAGGCGGTGATCCGCGCCGAGACCGCGCGCGAGGTCGACGCGAGGCCCCGCGCGACATCCGGCTCGTCGTGGCCGAAGCGATTCATCCCCGGCGCCGCGGCGCTCGCGACGATCCTGCTCCAGCCGCTCTTCATGGAGACGGTCCGCCTCGGCTGGTTCGACACCGCGGCGCTGAACCGCGTGCGCTTCGAGGCGATCCTCGCCGATGGCAGCGTGGTCGCGGTCCCGTCGACCTTCTTCGCGTCCGGCTCCTATCGCGTCGCATGCGGTGTCTTCCCTCCCGCGGGGTCGGCGTTCTTTCCAACCGACACGTGGGCGACGACGGACGAATGGTCGGTGAAGCAGGCCTCCGACGACGGCACCCTCGCGACGCATCCACCGAGCACGTTCGAGGCGTCGTGCAGCGCCGCCGACATCGACACCGTGCTGCGCCGTCACCACGAGTGGGCGCTCTCGCGCTCGGGCGTCGACGGACGACCGCGCATCGGGGTCGTCCCCGGCGCGCCCTTCGCCGCGATCGCGAACTTCTGGCCTCATCACATCATCGCCGATCCTCGGCGTTCGCCGAGATTCGGCGAGATCGACCTGCGCGAGGTCGTCGCCTATCGCGTCGTCGCCGAGGCCGTCCGGCTCGAGCGGGGTCCGGAAGGACGCGGCTTCGCTCCGCGGGTCGTGCTGCGCGACGTGCACGAGACGCCCATCGCGCCCTGACGGTTTCCTCCCTGCGCGGATCGCGGCGAGCCCCGGGACCGCGCGGCCGGCTGCCTCGGGGCAGCCTGCCGCGCGTTGGTCGTGTCGAACGGTCGCGGCGAGGGTGCCGCCCCCGACGGTCGTCTCCTACATCGCCGTCCACGCGGCGAGCACCGACGCCAGGTCGGCGCCATCGATGATGCCGTCGTCGTTGATGTCGCCGACGCCCGCGCCGCCCCAGTTGGCGAGCACGATGGCGAGGTCGGCGCCGTCGACGACTCCGTCGGTGTTGAGGTCGGCCGGGTTCTCCGGCGGCGGAGGCGGCGTGATGTTGTACTGGATGTGGTCGATCTCGATGTTGGAGTCGATCGGCACGATCTCCAGGCGCGCCACGCCGGCGGTGCTGGTGAACCCGATGAAGCGATCCTCGGCGGTGGTGCCGCCAAAGCTGTCGTCGCCGACGATCGTGTACGTCTTGGAGCCGAGGATCGCGTCGTTCTCGCCGAACGCCCGCATCTTGACCTTGTGCGGTCCGCTGGCGATGTCGGTGACGACCGCCCCGACCTTGGTCGGCAGTCCGCCGAGCGCGGCGCCGTCGAAGACGACGACGATCGGGATTCCCGCGAGCTCGGCCCCCGAATGGCCGCTCGCCCCGTTGCCGTCGACCACGCCGTCGTCGGCGTCGACCGAGTCGGTGAAGGGGCTTGGATCGATGATGTAGCTGATCGTCAGGTCCCCGCCGAGCGGAGCGTCGGTGGTCTCGAAGTCGATCACGACGAAGTCCGTGCCCGGGTTCGTGATTCCAAGGGGACTGTCGGCGACCTTCACGTACGGCGTCGGGGCGAGGAACGTGAGCGCCGACGGCGTGGTGATGTTGTACTGGACGTGGTCGATCTCGATGTTGGAGTCGACCGCGACGATCTCCGCCCGCGCCACGCCGACGGCGCTGGTGAAGCCGATGAAGCGGTCCTCCGCCGTCTCGCCCGTGGCGCTGCCGTCGCCGACGATCGTGAAGGTCTTCGTGCCGAGCAGGGCGTTGTTGGCGTCGTAGGCGCGGAGGATCACGCCATGCGGACCCGTCGCGATGTCGGTGATCACGGCGCCGAACTTCGTCGGCAGGGCGCCGAGCAGGTCCGCGTCGAAGGTCACCTTGATCGGAACGCCGGTGACCTCGGCGCCGGAGTGCCCGCCATTGCCGCTGCCGTCGACGACTCCGTCATCGGCGTCGACCGAATCGGTCACCGGGCCCGGATCGACGATGTAGCTGATCGTGAGCGCCGCGCCGTAGGGGTCGGCGGCGCCATCCTCGAAGTCGATCACGCCGAAGTCGACGCCCGGCTCCTGGATGTTGAACGGGCTGTCGGCCAGCTTGAGATAGGGGGTCGCCGGCAGGTAGGTGAGCGCCGGCGGCGTCGGGATCTGGTACTGGACATGGTCGAACTCGATGTTCGTGTTGAGCGGGATGAAGACCGCGCGGGCGATGCCCACCGTGGTCGTCGCGCCGATGAAGCGGTCCTCGGCGGTCGTGCCGTCGGCGCTGTCGTCGCCGGAGATCGTGTACGTGCGCGTCGCGATCATCGCGTTGTCCGCGTCGAACAGGCGCAGCAGCACGGCGTGCGGGCCTTCGCCGAGATCGGTCACCACCACGCCGAACTGCTTGGGCAGTCCTCCCAGCACCGCGGAATCGAACTCCACCGTGATCGGGCTTCCCATGATCGCGGCCGCTGACCAGCCGCCGCTGCCGCTGCCGTCGATGACCCCATCGTCGGCGTCGACCGAATCGGTGCCGGGCGACGGCGGAATGATGAACTCGACGTCGATCGTCGCGCCGTAGGCGTTCGCGGTTCCGTCCTCGAAGTCGACCACCTCGTGATCGACGCCGCGCGTCACGATCCCGAAGGGGCTGTCGGCGGTCGACGTGTAGGGAACGGGATCGAGCGATCCCGTCGGGGGTGTCGGGATGTCGTACTGGATGTGGTCGACCTCGATGTTCGAGTCGATGCCGGTGATCTCGACGCGGGTCACGCCGACCAGCGCGTCGAGACCGATGAAGCGATCCTCGGCCGTGTCGCCGTTGCCGTTGTCGTCGCCGACGATGACATAGGTGTGGTCGCCAAGGACGGTGTTGTTGTCGCCGAAGGCCTGCATCCGGACGTGATGCGGTCCGGGGGAGATGTCGGTGACGACGGCGCCGACGTGCTTCGGAAGGCCGCCCAGCCGCGCGGCGTCGAAGGTCACGACGAGCGGAACGCCCGTCACCTGCGCCACCGAGTGCCCGCCCACGCCGTGGCCGTCCAGCGCGCCGTCGTCGAAGTCGACCGAGTCGGTGAAGGAGCTGGGCGGAACGAAGTAGTTCGCGGAGATGGTTGCGCCGTAGGCGAGCATGTCACCGGACTCGAAGTCGACCAGTCCATGGTCAACGCCCGGCGTCACGATGCCACACGGGCTGTCCGCGATCGACGTGTACGGCCTGGCGGGGATGAAGGCCGCCTGGCTCGGGATCGGAAGCTCGAACTGGATGTGGTCGATCTCGAGCGCGCCGAGCACGTTGGAGATCGTGATCGCCGAGATCCCACCGGGATTCGTGATCCCGATGAAGCGGTCGTCACCCACCGTCCCGTCGAACGCGTCGCCGAGGGTCGGCAGGAACTGGCCGAGGAACGATCCGTTGGGACCGAGCGCGACGATGGTCACGCCGGCGTTCGGGCCGCCGTCGGTCCAGACGAACCCAACGTGCGTGGGAAGGCCGCCAAGGGCCACGTCGTCGAAGCCGATGAAGAGGACGGAGCCGGCCGGCGCGCCCCACGAGTGGCCGTTCGTGCCGACGCCGTCGATGGCGCCGTCGTCGGCGTCGACCGAGTCGGTCGTCGGGCCCGGTCCCTTCACGGAACCGACGCTGAGGAAGACGCCCGGAAGGTCGAGCGTGCCATCCTCGAAGTCCTCCAGGACGAAGGTGTATCCAAGGTCGTTGAGGTCGAACGGGCTGTCGGCCTTGCTGAGGTAGGGGGTCGGTCCAAGGAACGCGGTCTGCGCCGCAGCGGCGCTGGCGAGGATCGTGGCGCTCACGGCGGCGAGCGAGCAACGGGGCGTCATCTCGTACTCCTTCCAGGGAATGTTCAAGGGCCAGGCGGCGTGCCTGTCGAAGGCGGCGGCGAGGCGGTCGAGGCGCGGTTCAGGCGATGGGTGCGTGGCGCGTGTCCCGGTCGATCCTCGCCCTGCGCCCGACGCGGTCCTGTCGAGAGCTGAAGTCGCAAGGGAGAGGTCCAACGCATGGAGGTCGACTGGGATGCGCCTGGGACTGGTCGAGCATCGTCATCGCGCACCGCCAGCGTACGTCCGCGATGGTGCAGGGTTCGATGACGATGCAACGTTCATAACGTACCCGGCAATCGACGCATCGGAGGTCCCATCACGCAAATTCGCTTGCTCCGCCGCCGCTTGGAGCGTTTCGCAGCGCAGGTTCCAGGGCCCTTCGTGGGACCGGAACGACGCGCGCCGCTGGGCCGCCGGCAGCAATCGTCGCTGAAACGGGCGACGGGCGCGCGGGTCGACGGCGCACGGCGCGCCGGTGCGACGGTTGGTTGTTTCCGGACGAAGCGGGCGACATCGAGGCGCCTTCCCGAGGCACGCATCGCCGCGGAGAGGCGATACGCTGGTCGCACGATGGCCGAGGAACGATCGAGCACCGTGGCGCGCGACGCGGCGCTGCTGCGCGCCGCGGACCTGCTGCTTGGCGTCGACTTCGCGCCGCCGCGCGAGCGCGCCGCGGCGGGTGGCGATCGCGGGACGAGTCCTCCGACCCTCCGCACCGCCGCGCCGGCGTCGGAAGCGCCCCGCGCCGCGCCGCCGCGGCCGAAGAGCGCGCCGGAGCCGCGCGCGCCCGCGCCACCCGCACCGGTCGCAGCGATCGCTCCCGTGCGCGACGCCGAGCGCCAGCGACGGCTCGACGCGCTTCGCGAGGAGCACGACGCCCGGTGTCCGCACTGCACCACCGCGACGGCGCATCGGCGGACGGTCTTCGGCGAAGGCGACGCGGCCGCCGCGCTCATGTTCATCGGCGAGGCCCCCGGCGAGACCGAGGATGCGCTCGGTCGTCCCTTCGTCGGCCGCGCTGGACAGAAGCTCGACGAGATCATCGCCGCGATGGGACTCGCGCGCGGCGACGTCTACATCGCCAACGTCCTCAAGTCGAGACCGCCGGACAACCGCACGCCGCTCCAACACGAGGTGGACGCCTGCGGTCCGTACCTGAAGCGGCAGATCCAGATCATCCGTCCGCGCGCGATCGTCACGCTGGGCGGACCGGCGACGAAGCTGGTGCTGAACGTCGAGAAGGGAATCACGCGCATGCGCGGCGCCTGGGCCGAGTACCGCGATGGCGAGCTCGTGATCCCCGTGATGCCGACGTTCCACCCCGCGTACCTGCTCCGCAACTACACGCTCGAGACGCGCCGGCAGGTGTGGAGCGACATGCAGGCTGTGGCGGCGAAGCTCCGGGAGCGGGCTGCCACTCTGACATGACCACCACACTAGGTGGTTTTTACACCTTTCTTCGAACCGCGCCGCGCCGCGTCCCGTATCGAGGGTGGCCGCGGCGCTGCCCGGTGAATCTGAGATCGCACGGGGGTCGGTTCCCCTCCACCGACCTTCGACCCGCGACTGCACGTTCGCCCCCGCATCGTCGCCGGCCGCTTCAACCTTCCCCGATCCGCACGCTCGCGCACGGGACGATGGAGTCCGCCGCGGATCGCGCCTGAGCAGACACGCACGACGGATTTGGCAGGACACCTGCATCGACGGGTTCGCTCGACGAACCCGTCCACGGAACCCCCACGAGTAGCCCGCCGCGTCGTGATCGCGCGGGCTATCTCATTGGGACTCCGCCGGCGGGGCGCGGGCTGCGGACGATCACGGTCACCGGGCCCTCGTTGACGAGCGAAACGGTCATGTGGGCGCCGAAGACGCCGCGCTCGACGTGCAACCCGTGGTCGCGCGCCAGCAGTTCCGCCGCACGCTCGTACAGGCGCCGGCCCTCCGCGGGCGCCGCGGCGCCGACGAAGCTGGGACGATTGCCGCGCGAGCAGTCGCCGGCGAGCGTGAACTGGCTCACGATCAGGATGGCGCCGCCGACGTCGTGGAGGGCGAGGTTCATCCTGCCCGCCTCGTCGGAGAAGATCCGAAGCCGCGCCAGCTTCGCCGCCATCCACGCCGCGTCGTCGTCGCCGTCGCCCTGTTCGACGCACAGCAGCACGCAGAGTCCAGCGCCGATCGACGAGACGGTCGCCCGCGAGGTCGAGGCCTCGACGGACGTCGCATCCGGAGCCGACGCCGGTCCCGGCGACGAGGATGCATCGACCGAGACGGAAGCCGACGAGACGCGTTGGACGACGGCGAGCATGGGGTCGCGCCGGGCGCGGGATCGTCAGCGTTCCTCGCCCAGCAGCGCCATCGCCGCGCTGGTCACCAGGCACGCGCCCTGATCGTCGCACGCCTGTCGGTAGTCGATCAGCTCGACGCCGGCGGGCCGTGCGAGCTGGAGCGTCGCGTACATGTTGCCGATGCTGCACCAGCGCGTCGGGTTGTGCGTCTCGCGCATGCGGTCGAGGAAACTCGTCGCGTCCGCGGTCATGAAGCGGCCCATGAGGTCGCGGTCGTGCCGTTCGACGTCGACCTTCCGGTTCGCGTCGACGGCGCGCGGCTCGCCGAACTGCGGCCCGACGTGGCTGAGGTCGGCGCTGGCGACGAAGAACGTTCGCCCGCCGGTCGCCTGGAGCGCTTCGTCGAGGGCCTCGACGAACGGCTCGACCGCGATCCGCCGTCCGTCGTCGGCGATCATCGGCACGAGCGGGTCGGGCACCAGCGCCGCGACGACCGGGACGTCGCCGAAGCGGTGCTGGATCCACGGAAGTTGAAGCTTGATCGAATGCTCGGCATGGTGATCGAGCTGGTCCTTGAAGAGGCCCTCGCCGAGCCGGCTTCGCAGCCGCTCGATCACCCTGGGGTCGGTGGGCGCCCGACCCAGCGGGGTGTCGAATCCCCACTCGGTCATCACGACGCCGTCGCCAAGCCCGAAATGGTTGGTGCCGAGCACCACCACGCGGTCCGGGGCGTCGGCGCCGTCGAAGCAGCGGTATGCGGCGGCGTAGTTCGGCCAGCCGCGCGGATAGTCCAGGTGCGGCGCGACGATCCCGATCGCCGGGGCCTCCAGCTCCGGATCGTCGGACTGGGAGAGCCACTCGTCGATGGCCGCGCGGACCGCGTCGGCGCCCGGGTGATCGGTCCCTTCCTGCTGCCCGACCGGGAAGGCGCCGGCGGTGGCGAGCCGGTCCCGAAGGTCCGCCTCGAGCCGCTCGAACGTCGGACCCCAGAGGAGACCGATCTCGTCGAGCCGCCGGACCAGCTCCACAAGCGGCTGCGGATCGCTCGCGTTGAGCGCCGCCGCGAACTCGCCGAGCGTTCGTTCGCCCTGGAACTGCTGGATGAGCCCGACGACCTGCGGGGGCACGGCCATCGCCTGGGGAACGAGCGCCATCGGATCCCGGAGCACGACGACCTGCTGCTCGTTGTGCATCACCGCGAGCGGCTGGAAGACGCGGATGTGGGGCCGTCGCAGATGCTCGGGAAGGGCGTCGAGGACGAGGTCGCGTGACATGAAGGCAGTGTACGCGGCGGGGGAAGCGCCGCCGTCGCGCGGCGGCGCCGCTCCCATCGCGCCCGCTGTCGATTGACGGGAATATGGGCTTCGACGGACCCGTTATACGGTTTCCAGCCGATCTCCATGCGTTCGACCCCCTTTCCCGCAGCGACGTCTCACGGCGGAATTGGGTTGGGTGGGGCGCGAGGGTCGACTGGGACGCGTATGAGCTTGGCACTCGGTTGTCTTTGTCGATTTCGAAGTACCATCCATTCCACAGGTTCTCGCATCCCGGGCGTCACACGAGTGGTCGTGGTGGTCGCCGACGAAGCCAGGAGGTCTCTCGTGAACGCAGGTCGAACAAACACCGTCCCCTCGGTCAGGACCCATCGTTGGTTCTCGGTCGCCGCAGCCACGCTGCTGGTCGGCCTTCTCGGCGGTCAGTCGCTGCTCGCCGCAGCGGCCAAGCCACCGACAGCGCCGCCAAGCCAGCCCGCCGCGTCCCCCCCGGCGGCCACGCCACCGGCAGTCACCCCGCCGGCCGGCAGCGGCGATCGGATCACCAGCTCGGTGACCGTGCCCTCGAAGGAGGAGCTTGAGAAGCGTCGCCTCGCGGCGCGCCAGGCGCTCCAGAACAAGAACACCGAGGGCAAGCCCGTCGATCCGAACCTCTCACCGGTGCCGAGCCGTCCCCCGGGCAACGTGGTGGTGAACCCCGCGGACCTTGGCAACGCCAATCCGAGCACCGAGAGCAAGGTGATCCGGTTCGAGCCGACGGAGCTCGACCTCGGCGAGATGACGGCCGAGGTCTCGAAGACCGGCAACATCAAGGTGGTCAACATCACCGACAAGCCCGTCACGATCAGCCGGGTGGTGCCCAGTTGCGGCTGCACGACGGCCCCGGCGCCGAAGGATCCGATTCCGGCCGGCGGATCGGTCGAGATTCCGATCACCCTCAAGCCCGGCCCGAAGCAGGGTGTTTCGCTGGCCAAGCGGGTCACCTTCCAGATCGAGGGTGAACCGCCGGTCGTGCTGAACATCAAGGGACACGTGGCCGAGTACGTCTCGATCGAGCCCGAGCTGCTCACCGCCGATCCGGCCAATCCCGAGTCCGGCAAGATCACGCTTCGCGCCGTCGATGGCGCGCCGTTCAAGATCATCGGCGTGAATCCCGCGATCGTCACCGACTACAGCAACGACGCCAAGGTCGAGCACGTCGTGCACGTCGACTGGAAGAAGTGGGAGGAGGCCGGAAGCGGTGTCAAGGTCGCCTTCTCGATCGACCACCCGAAGATCGCCGCCGTCTCGGGCATGATCAAGCGGCAGATCACCGCCGTCGATCGGGCCAAGCAGAGCGATGCGACGAAGGTCGAGCGTCCGAAGCCGCTCGACGCGGGAACATCGGCGCTCGTCGGCGCGGCTCGCAAGGGCGACCTCGCCGGTATGGAAGAGGCGATCAAGGCCGGTGCGAAGCTCGACGACGCCGACCGCGCCAGCGGCCGCAACGCGCTGCACTGGGCCGCCGCCGAGGGTCAGCTCGAGGCGATCGCCTTCCTGCTCAAGAACAACGCCGCCATCAACGCCGAGGACCGCACCGGCAAGACGGCGCTCGCCGTCGCCGCCGAGAAGGGCAAGGTCGACGCGGTGAAGGCGCTCCTCAAGGCCGGCGCCGAGGTCAATCACCGCGACAAGATCAAGGGCTCGCCGCTGCTGTGGGCCGCCGGCCTCGGCAACGCCGACACCGTCCGGGCGCTCGTCGCCGCCGGCGCCGACGTCACCGTCGCGGATGTGAACGGGCTGACGCCGCTCCTCTGGGCCGCCGGGATCGGCGAGCCCGCGTCGGTCGCCGTCCTGCTCGACGCGAAGGCCGACACCGGCGCGAAGGACAGCATCGATGGCGACGACGCGCTCATCCGGGCCGTCCGCTCGGGCAAGGACGAGACGGTCAAGATCCTGATCGAGCGCGGCGCCAAGGTCGACTCGCACAACGACAAGGGCGCCACGGCGCTGCTCGTCGCGGCCGGAAGCGGCTCGCTCGAGAAGATCAAGCTGCTCGTCGCGGCGAAGAGCGACATCAACGCGAAGGACAACAGCGGTCGCACGCTGCTGGACTACGCGAAGAACCGCATCGACGCCTCGAAGGACCAGGTCGTTGCATACGTCGAGCAGATCTCCGGACAGGCCGCGGGTCAGCCCAAGACGAATCCGTGAGCCGCCGGTAGCATGACTCCGTGGACCGCCCGACGCCTGTCGGGCGGTTTTCTTTCGTTACTATCCCATGCCATGTCCACCGCGACCTACAACGACCTCGTCCAGGCCGTGCGCGACGCGCGCCTGCTCGAATCCACCGGTTCGATCCTCGGCTGGGATCAGCAGACGATGATGCCGCCGGGCGGCATCGCGCATCGCGCGCAGCAGCTCGCGCAGCTCGCCGAGCTCAGCCACGCGCTCTTCACCGACCGCCGCATCGGCGACCTGCTCGCGGCGTGCGAATCGAACGGTGTCGCCGGCGGCGATCCGACCAGGCCCGAGGCGGTGAACGTGCGCGAGATCCGCGTCGCGTTCGACCGCGCCACGAAGGTCCCGTCGTCGCTGGTCGAGGAGCTGGCGCAGGTCACCAGCGTGGCGCAGCATGAATGGGCGGAGGCGCGCAAGGCGTCGGATTTCGCACGGTTCCGTCCATGGCTCGAGAAGATCGTCGCCCTGAAGCGACGGCAGGCCGAGTGCTTCGGATGGTCCGCGGGAGGCGAGCCGTGGGACGCCCTGGCCGAGGAATACGAGCCCGGCGCGACCGCGGCGCACATCGAGCGGGTCTTCACGCCGCTGCGGGCCAGGGTGCAGAGGCTCGTCGCCGACCTCATGGGCGCCTCTCGGAAGCTGAGCAACCGCTTCAACGAGGTGGCGCTTCCCATCGACAGGCAGGAGCGCTTCGTGCGCTTCGTCGCCGAGGCGATCGGCTTCGACTTCTCGCGCGGCCGCCTCGACCGCTCGACCCATCCGTTCTGTTCCGGAAGCCATTGCAACGACATCCGGTTGACCACGCGCTACACCGAGACGTGCGTGAACGACGGACTCGGCTCGACCATGCACGAGGCGGGCCACGGCATGTACGAGCAGGGGCTGCGCGAGGACTTCATCGGAACGCCGATGGGCTCGGCCGTCTCGCTGGGAATCCACGAGAGCCAGAGCCGCATGTGGGAGAACCAGGTCGGGCGCAGCCGGCCCTTCTGGCAGTGGGTCATGCCGAAGCTGCCACAGTTCTTCGACGGGCCCTCCGCGGAGGTGGTGCGTTCGTTCACGCTCCAGGAGCTCTACGAGTCGGCGAACATCGTCGAGCCGGGCTTCATCCGCGTCGAGGCCGACGAGGCGACGTACAACCTGCACGTCATGGTGCGCTTCGAGATCGAGCGCGCCATCATGCGCGGCGACCTGCCGGTCGGCGACATCCCGGGCGTGTGGAACGCAAGGTACAAGGAGTACCTCGGCCTGGTCGTTCCGGACGATCGCCGCGGCTGCCTCCAGGACATCCACTGGTCGATGGGCTCGATCGGCTACTTCCCGACGTACACCCTCGGGAACCTCTACTGCGCCCAGTTCTTCGAGGCGGCGAGGAAGGCGATGCCCGACCTCGACGACCAGTTCGCACGCGGCGAGTTCGACGGGCTGAAGAAGTGGCTGAACACGAACATCCACGCGCAGGGCATGCGCTACCGACCGCTCGAGCTCTGCCAGCACGTGACCGGAGCGCCGCTCTCCGCAGAGCCGCTGATGCGACATCTCGACGGCAAGCTGCGCCCGCTGTACGGCCTGTGACGCCCGCTGCGCGGGCGGGGTGCGCCCGCTTCGCGGGCGAGGAAGGTTCGCGCGTCTCGCGCATGGCACGCTGTCCGCGATCGCGCCGCCCACTCGCGGCACGAGGCGACGTGCAACTCCGTGCGCCGGCGGGTGCCGCGAGTGGCCGTCGGGAAGGAATTCGCATCGCGCCGCGGAGACCCCTCCGCGCATGGAGGCAAGCCCCCGGCTGGATCACGGTTCGACGCGGCGCAACAGCCGCTGGCCAATGCCTTCTCCGCGGCCCTCCGCGGCCCTCCGCGGCTAATGACTCCTCCGCGTCCCTCCGCGGCTAACGCGGGCGAGGAAGGTTCGCGCGTCGTGCGCATGGGACGCTGTCCGCGATCGCGCCGCCCACTCGCGGCACGAGGCGACGTGCAACTCCGTGCGCCGGCGGGTGCCGCGAGTGGCCGTCGGAACTCGATTGGCATCGCGCCGGGAGACGCATCGGCGCATCGCGACAAGCCGCGGCTGGGTCACGGTGCCACGCCGCGCAGCAATCCGCGGCCAATGCCTTCTCCGCGTCCCTCCGCGGCCCTCCGCGGCCAATGCCTCCTCCGCGTCCCTCCGCGGCCCTCCGCGGCCAATGCCTCCTCCGCGTCCCTCCGCGGCCCTCCGCGGCCAATGCCTCCTCCGCGTCCCTCCGCAGCCCTCCGCGGCCAATGCCTTCTCCGCGTCCCTCCGCAGCCCTCCGCGGCCAATGCCTTCTCCGCATCCCTCCGCGGCCCTCCGCGTCCAATGACTCCTCCGCGCCCCTCCGCGGCCACGTCGATCACGCCTCGCCGATGCGGTCCGACAGGTAGCGCTCCGCGGCGTCCAACCCGATCCGTTCCTGCTGCTGCGTGTCGCGGTGTCGCACGGTCACGCTCTGGTCGTCGCGGCTCTGGCCGTCGATGGCGATGCAGAAGGGCGTGCCGGCCTCGTCCATGCGCGCGTAGCGCTTGCCGATGGACTGCTTGGCGTCGTATTCGACGACGAACTTCCGGCGGAGCTGGCGATAGAGCCTCTCGCCGATCTCCGGGAGGCCGTCCTTGTTGACCAGCGGGAAGATGCCCGCCTTCACGGGCGCCATGCGCGGATGGAACCTCATGTACACGCCGCTCGGACGGCTGGGGTCGACGGTGAACGCCTCGCAGATGAGCGCCAGCGTTCCACGGTCGGCGCCCGCGGCCGGCTCGATCACGTGCGGGAAATACCGCTCGTTCCGCTCCTGGTCGAAGTACTTCATCTTGTCGCGCCTGCCGCTGTGCTCGGCGTGCTGCCGCAGGTCGAAGTCGGCGCGATGCGCGACGCCTTCGAGCTCGCCAAACCCCGGCGCGGTGAAGGGGAAGCGGTATTCGACGTCGCAGACGCCGGCGCCCTCCTTCGCATAGTGGGCGAGTTCCTCCTTGTCGTGGTCGCGAAGCTGGAGGTTGTCGCCGGCGAGTCCGATCGACTGCCACCAGCGGAAGCGCTCCGTGCGCCAGAACCGATACCACTCGACCGCCTGGCTGGGATGGATGAAGAACTCCATCTCCATCTGCTCGAACTCGCGCGAGCGGAAGGTGAAGTTCCGCGGGGTGACCTCGTTGCGGAAGCTCTTTCCGACCTGGGCGATGCCGAAGGGCACGCGCACGCGCGTCGAGTTCACGACGTTCTCGAAGTTGACGAAGATGCCTTGCGCGGTCTCCGGACGGAGATAGGCGATGTTGGCGGGATCCTCGACCGCGCCGACGAGCGTCTTGAACATCAGGTTGAACGGCTTCGGCTCGGTCAGCTCGCCGCCGCAGTATGGACACGGCGTTTGGAACCCGTCGCGCGCGAGCTGCTCGGTGGCCAGGTACTGGATGAGCTCACGCATCGAGATCGCCTGCGGCTCCGTGGCGGCTTGCATTCGCTCCGCCAGCCAGGAGATCGTGATGGATGGCTCACGCACGATCGCCATGTTGGGTGCCAGCTTGCGCCCCTTGGTCTCGCCCCAGCGCTTGAGCGCCAGGCCGGTGACATCGCCCCTCGAGTACATCTCAGCGAGGGATCGGTACCACTCGCTCTCTTCGACCATGTTCCACACGTGGTCGCTCCGGACCAGCTTCTTGCAGCGGCGACATGTACTCATCAGGTCGGCGAAGCCGCCCACGTGCCCCGACGCCTCCCACACCCTGGGGTTCATGATGATGGTGCAGTCGACGCCGACGATGTCGACCGACTCGCCGAAGGGACCGACGAGGTCGCGGTGGACGAGGTCGGTCCACCATGCGTTCCTGAGGTTGCGCTTCAGTTCCGTGCCGAGCGGCCCGTAGTCCCAGAAGCCGTTGATGCCGCCGTAGATCTCCGACGACTGGAAGATGAAGCCGCGCCGCCGACAGAGGGCGACGATCTCGTCCATCGACTTGGTGGCGGGCGGCGTTGGCGTTGCGTCTAGGGAGGACATGGGCGGGTGAGATCCGGGGTGCGAAACGCGGGCATGCGCAGGGGAAGAGTGTAATACGCGTCCCAGTTGATTCTCGCGCCCCACCCAGCCCAATTCCGCCGTGAGATACCGCCCTGGGCACGGGGTCCAACGCATGGAGGTCTACTGGAATCCGTGTAACTTGGATCGACCAGAGGAATCCCCCATGCCCAAGCCCGTCGTGATCGTCACCGGTGGAACCGGCGCCCTCGGCGCCGCGGTGGTCGCCCGTCTGCTCGCGGGCGGCGCCCGCATCGTCGTCCCATGGGTCGCGCAGCGCGAGCTCGACCACTTCGCCCATGCGAAGGACGTCGAGCTCGTCCAGGTGGATCTCGCCGACGAGGCCGCCGTCGTGTCGCTCTACGCGTCGCGCGACCCGCTCCGCGCGTCGATCCACATCGCCGGCGGCTTCGCCATGGCGCCGATCGTCGACACCGGCGGCGAGGAGTTCCTCCGGCTCTTCCGGCTCAACGCCCTGACCGCGGCGCTCTGCTGTCGCGAGGCGGTGCGCGCGATGCGCCGGGCCGGCGGGGGGGGTCGCATCGTGAACGTCGCGGCCCGCCCGGCGCTCGTCCCGACCGGCGGGATGATCGCCTACTCGATGAGCAAGGCGGCCGTCGTGGCGCTGACGCGGTCGCTTGCCGAGGAGGTCGTGTCCGATCGCATCCTGGTCAACGCGATCGCGCCGTCGATCATGGACACGCCGGCCAACCGCGCGGCGATGCCGGGCGCGGACCACGCGTCGTGGCCGAAGGTCGAGGAGGTCGCCGAGGCGATCGCCTTCCTCGCGTCGGAGCGAAACGCGCTCGTCAGCGGCGCGGTCGTGCCGGTCTACGGACGGGCCTGATGCATTGAGTCCGTCGCTGGATCGCCGACGGCGTCGAGGGAAGCGCGCTCACCGCTCGCGACGCATCTCGATGAGCTTGAGCAGCTCGTTGCGCGCCGCGGCGCTGGTCAGGAAGAGGCCGTGCAGCTTGCTCGTGGTCGTCCACGCGCCCGGCTTGCGCACACCGCGGTAGCACATGCAGAAGTGCTGGCATTGCAGCACCACCGCCACGCCATGCGGATTGAGGGCTTCGTGGATGGACCGGGCGATCTGCGCGGTGAGCTTCTCCTGCACCTGGAGCCGCTTCGCGAAGATGTCGACCACGCGGGCCAGCTTGGAGAGACCGACCACCTTGCCGTTGGGGATGTAGCCGACGTGGGCGCGGCCGACGAAGGGCACCATGTGGTGCTCGCAGTGGCTGTGCAGCTCGATGTCGGTGAGCAGCACCAGCTCGTCGTAGCCCTCCACCTCGGTGAAGGTCCGCGAGAGCACCTGCATCGGATCGTGCGCATAGCCCTCGAAGTGGTCGGCGAGCGCCCCGATGACGCGCTTCGGCGTGTCGAGCAGGCCTTCGCGCTTCGGGTCTTCGCCGATGTACCGAAGAAGCACGCGGACGGCGTCCATCGCCTGCTCGGGCTGGGGTCGGTCGGGCGGTTCGTGACGCTCATGGGACATGGGAGCGAGGATAGGTGGCGGCGGGAGACGCATGCGGGACGCGCCGGTCGCACGACGTCACAGCCACCGCGCGAACCACTCCAGCATCTGCCCCAGCCGGTGCATCCTCATGTCCGGTGGACCGATGCGGCTCATGCCGTGGCTGGTGCTCGCGGGATAGCGCACGAAGCGAGTCGGCACCTTGAGCACGGTCAGGGCCGCGAAGACCTGTTCGCCCTGCTCGATGTTGCAGCGCAGGTCGCCTTCGCTGTGGATCACCAGCGTCGGTGTCTTGACCTTCCTGAAGTGCTTGATCGGCGAGCACTCCCAGCGCGCCTCCCAGCGATCCCAGACTGCGCCGGGCCAGTAGCGGTCGGGCGCGTCGGGGTAGTCGCTGTTGCCGGCCATGCTGAGCAGGTTGCTGACGCATCGATCGGTGATGGCGCAGCGGAACTCGTGCGTGTGGCCGATCGCCCAGTTGACCATGTAGCCGCCGTAGCTTCCACCGGCGATGGCGATGCGCCGAGGATCGATCTCGGGCCGTCCCTTCATCCAGCGGAGGGCGGACTGCACGTCCTCCCAGTCCTTCGCGCCCCACGCGCCGCGGATGGCGGCGCAGTGGTCGCGCCCGTAGCCCTTGCTGCCGCGCGGGTTGATCATCACGACGGCGTAGCCGGCGGAGGCCATCGTCTGCATCTCGTGGAAGAAGGTCTCGCCGTATTGCGCATGCGGCCCGCCGTGGATCATGAGGATCGCCGGGCGGCGCCGCGCTGGCGCGCGACCTGGCGGATGGAGGACCCACGCGTGCACGCGCACGCCGTCGGTCGAGTCGATCCAGTGCGGCGCCGGTTCGACGATCGTCAGCCCGGCGCAGATCGCGCGATTGAACGACGTGAGCGGGCGAACGCGCGCGGCGCCTCCCGCGCGGTCGCCGGCCGCGCCGCCCAGCTCCAGCACGCACGCCTCGGATGGCGCGGTCGGCGCGATCCGCACGAGGGCCATGCGCCGTCCGTCGGCGCTCGGCGCACCCATCTGGTGCTCGGCGCGGCCGCGCGTGTGATACGCGAGCGTGGTGCGCCCGCCCTTCGCCGTGGCGGCGACCGACGCGACGTGGCCCTGGCCCTGGCGGCCGATCCGCATGAAGATCCGGCGGCCATCGGGCGACCACTGGATCGACGGCGCGAAGATGGCGTCGCCGCAATCGCCGAGCGTTCCCGCCATGAGGCAGACGTCGAACCTCGCGGTGAGCGAGCGCGAGGCGCCCGAGCGCGCATCGGTCACCCACAGCTCGCAGTTCTCGGTGCTGTAGAGGTCGTCCTTCGAATCCGCGCGCCCGGCCCACGCGAGCGTGCGCCCGTCGGGCGACCAGCAGATCCCCGTCTTCGGCCCGGCCGGCGGACCGGCCAGCTCGCGGACGCGCCCGCTGCGCACATCCACGAGGAAGATCCGGTCGTTGGCCGGCTTGATCAGCGCCTGTCGGTCGGTGTTCGCCGTCACGGCGATCGTCGCGCCGTCTGGCGAGACGTCGTAGCTGAAGCTTCCGAGGGTGTCTCGG
Source organism: Phycisphaerales bacterium (assembly GCA_046350555.1). GTDB lineage: Bacteria > Planctomycetota > Phycisphaerae > Phycisphaerales > SM1A02 > JAXMAF01. The sequence goes on along the minus strand of JAXMAF010000035.1, from coordinate 13,863 downwards.
TCGAAGAGCGTGCGATGTCCTCCGGTCGTCGCGTCGACGACGACGAGGTGGTGCCGCTGGGCGTTGAAGTAGCCGTCGCCGTCGAGGCGGTACCAGAGGTGATCGAGCACGCGCGGCGGTTCGCCCAGACCCTCGGATTCGCGTCGCTTCTTCGTCTCCTCCGTCCACTCGGGATCGTTCGCGCGGAACGACGCCGCGAGGAACCTGCCGTTGGGCGACCACCTGAACGAGGCGATGGCGCCTTCCGGGAACCTCGTGAGCGCCCGCGACTCGCCACCCGTGGCGTCGATGACGTGGATCTGCGGTCGATGCCTCGGCTCGGCCCGGATGAACGCGACGCGCGCGCCGTCCGCCGACCATCGGCCATGTCCATCGCGCGGCCCGCTCGTGAAGGCGCGCGGATCCCCGCCATCGACCGGCACCATCCAGAGCGACGTCTGCCACGCGTTCTTCGGTCCGGCGACCTTCCGGGAGAAGAGCACGCGCTCGCCGTCCGGGCTCATCTGGGCGTCCGAGACGATGGTGAAGCGGGCGAGGTCGTCCGGGCGAACGGGGCGGGTCTTCGCGCCGCGGGGCGTCGTGTGCGTGGCCATGAGCGCCATCGTATCGAGTCGCGCCCGCCGGGCCGTACACTCGGCGCATGAGCCAGCCTGCGCGCATCGCCGCGATTCTCGCACCCGAGCTTGCGTGGACGGGCGAACGGTTCGAGCCGGGCATCGAGATCGAGCTGCGCGACGATGGCCGCTTCGGACGCGTGGGTCGGGCGGGCGATCGCACCGCGAGGGAGGCCGGACCAACGTCCGGCGCGTCGGTGCAGCGACTCGATCGGGTCGCGCTCATGCCCGGATTCGTGAACGTCCACTCGCACGCCTTCCAGCGCGGACTGCGCGGTCGCGGAGAGCTCTTTCCCGCCGGTGCAGGCAGCTTCTGGTCGTGGCGCGAGGCGATGTACGACCTGGTCGAGCGGCTCGACGCGGAGCGCATCCACGCCATTTCCCTGCGATGCTTCCGCGAGATGCTCGTCGCGGGCATCACGGCGGTGGGGGAGTTCCACTACGTCCATCGCGGACCGGACGGCCGGTGGCGCGAGCTCGACGAAGCGGTGCTCCGCGCGGCGCGCGACGCCGGGATCCGCATCGTGCTGCTCCAGTGCGCGTACCGCTCGGGCGCCATCGGTCGGCCGCTTGCCGGCGGCCAGGTGCGCTTCGACACCGCGTCCCTCGCGGAGTACTGGGAGCGCTTCGACCACCTGTCGCTGGCGCTCGACGGCCGGACGCAGTCGATGGCGCCGGTGGCCCACAGCGTTCGCGCCGTGCCGTGGGAGGAGGTCGTCGCGATGCACGAGGAGAGCCGCCGGCGCGGGCTCGTCTTCCACATGCACGTCGAGGAGGTCATCCCCGAGATCGCCGACTGCCTCGCGGCCCATGGACGGCGACCGATGCAGATGATCGTCGAGGACCTTCGCGTCGACGGGCGGTTCACCGCCGTGCACTGCACGCACACCGATCCGCGCGACATGGCCCGCTTCGTGGCCGCGGGCGGAACGGTGGCGATCTGCCCGCTCACCGAGGGGAACCTCGGCGACGGCGTCCCGGCCACGCCCGAGGTGCTGGCCGCCGGCGGACGCATCGCCTTCGGGACCGACCTCAACTCGCGGCTCTGCGCGCCTTCGAGGAACTACGCGGCTCGGTACCTGCAACGGCTCGTGCGCCGCGAGCGCGGCGCGCTGCGCGACGCCGGCGGCTCGTTGGTGCCGCGCCTCGTGTCGATCGCCACCGTCGATGGTGCGCGCTCCCTCGGTCTCGATGCCGGCCGCATCGCCGAGGGTGCGCTCGCCGACCTCGTGGCCATCGACCTCGCGCATCCCACGCTCGAAGGGTGGACGCCCGAGACGTTGGCGGCGTCGCTCGTCTTCGGCGCGGGAAACGCGGTGATCGCCGGCGTATGGGTGGGCGGGCGTCCTGTGTCGCAGGGCGACGGCGGCGACATCAGCGCGGCGCGAGCGGGTACCGCAGCGTGAATCGGGCCGGCATGGGCGGAACGGGGATGGTGAGCCGGAATCCGACGAAGTCGCCCAGGTTCCAACCGAGCCGATCGAGCACGAAGCCAACGGCCTCCGGGTAGCGCGCCCAGAGCGGCGTCGCGATCGTCGGCGGCGATCCCAGCCGTTCGAGATCCTCGTAGAGCGGAAGCCCCGTCGGCTCGTTGTGGTTCGTGCCGGGAAGGGCGCTCGCCAGGCCGGTGATCGGCGGAAGCTCGAACGGCAGCGTCCGCGCAACGAGCATGTCCCACATGAACATCTCCGCCGGCGACATGCAGCCGATCACGTGACGCGCCTCGGGGTTCTCCGGCGACGCATGGAGCGGGTGCGCCTCGCGCGTGATCGTCGCGGAGACGCAGTCGACCTCGTGGGGAGAGCCGAGCCGGTCGAGCGGAACCTGGTAGACCGTCGCGCCTTCGCGTTGCAGGACGGTCATCGGCGGAAGGTTCGCGGAGCAGAAGTCGCGCAGGATCGGCATCCCGCCATCCGCGGGCGGCGGATCGACGATCGCACGCGGCTGCTGCGGCGCGGGCTTGCCGTCGTCCTGGACGTGCGCCATCCGGAAGACGGGCATCGTGATCGTGGATCGCAGCGGCGCGAGTCCAAACGCGCCGCCCAGGAAGCCGACGTCGACGGTGTCGCCGCCGGCCGATGGCGCGACGATCGTCGTCGCGCAGCGCAGCCGCATCTGGACGCCCCAGACGGCGCGGTTCCCGTCATACGCGGCGCGGCGGGCCAGCTCCTGCCGTTCGCGCGCCGCGTGGCGAGGCAGGAGCTCGATGAGCATGAGCTGGAGCGTCGGCCGATCGCCCGCCTGTTCGTCGACGAAGTCGTCGAACTGCTTCAGCGCCTCGCGCAGCCGCGCCACGGACGCGGGACGGCGCGCGCAGCGGTCGATCGCCGCGACGATCGAGGCGCAGCCGGGAGTGCCGGGAAGGTGGTCGAGCGTCAGGAAGACCTCGCGCTCGGTGGCGACGCGCGAGACCTTCCACGCGAGGTTGCGGTGAAGGCCGAGCCGCTTCGCGATGTCCTGCGGATCGTCGGGGCTCGTCCCGGCGTCGAGCAGCGCCTCCGTCAAGGCGCCGCGCACGCCGAGAAGGACGGCTCGAAGCCGGTCGGCGAAGATCGTCGTGGCGGGCGGTTGAGCGGATGCCAAGAGCACACCATACGCGGAGAGGCGGAGGCGGGAACGTGCGACGCTTGCGGTGCGGCGGTCGCCGTCCGCGACATGGCCGGCCATGCCACAGCCGCGTCGAGAGTCGCTCCGCGTGTGAGCGGCGCCGTGTCCGGAGGCGCTCTGGTGCTCGGTTCTGCGACAGAACGAACCTAGCCCGGGCACGCTCCCCACGCGCCCAGGAGCACGCCGAGGTCGGCGCCGTCGACCACGCCGTCTCCGGTGAGGTTGCCGATGCATTGGACAGGCGCGACGAAGCCTCGGATCACGAAGACCTCGTCGCCTCCGTAGGGCGGGAATGCGTACGTGCTGACGACGAGGTCGCCGCTGATCGGATCGAAGGCCATGCCCTCGGCGCCGTAGAGGCCGTTCACGAACGGGACCTCGAAGCCGACCTGCGGATCACCGTTGTCGTCCGCGGGGTAGACGTCGATCCTTCCCCCGAGGTACTTCGTGACGAGGATGTACTCGTCGGGACCGAGGGACTCCGCGAAGCCGGGATTGTCCGGCCCGACGTAGACGATCGCCTCGGGTTCCGAGCCCATCACGGTCCGGCGCGAGACATCGACGATGTCGAAGGTGCCGGTGCCATCCGGCGCGAGCGCGGCGTCGTACCAGTCGAAGAACGGCGCGATGGTCTGCGCCGGCGACGACATGGCGACCGACAGCGCCGCGGCGGCGGCGAACGAACAACGGTGCATGGGCTCGTCCTCGCCTGGCTGGCAGCCCTCGGCTCGCGGCGCTACTTGCCTTCGTACTTCTTCAGGGTGGCGCGGATCTCCTCGCCCATCGGGTTGTCCGGCGCGTGCTCGACGGCCTTCTTCTGCGTCTCGATCGCCTTCGCCTTGTCGCCCTTGTCCCAGTAGATGCGGGCGAGCGTGTCGAGGACCGCGGCGTTCTCTCCCTTGCTCGCCGTGTTGGCCTTCGTGGCGGCGGCGAGGGCGAAGTCGAGGTCGCGCTTCTGCACGCCTTCGTTGTCGACGACGGCCCACGCGATCTGGTTGAGCGTCTGGGCGTCGTCGCCGAGTTGCGCCAGGAGCTCGCGTCCGTACGCGTACGCGGCGTCGGGCGCGGCGTGCGCGAGCATCATCTCGAACCGCTGGGCGCGGAAGTAGGGGGCCATGTTCGCGTCGAGCGCGGCCATCTTCTCGAGCAGCCCATACGCCTGCTCCCAGTCGCCCTCGGCGGTCGCCTTGACCATCGCCGCGTCGAGCTTCATGCGCTCCACTTCCCCCTTCATCGCCGTCTCGAACGCGCTGCGCGCGGACTTCACGTCCCACTGGTCCCTGACGACCTTCTCGAGCGGCTCGTCGATGCCCATCGGATGGCCGATCCACTGCACCGTCCCGTCCTTGCCGACGATGAACGCCGTCGGAATGCCGCGCTGCAGCGCCGCTTCCATGTACGACCTGTGCGTGGAGCGGTCGGGATCGGTGGCGAGCGTGTACTGGGTCTTCTCAGCCCACTCCGGCTTGTCCAGGAAGCCCTTGACGGTCGGCAGCGGCTCGTCGTCACGCCGATGAACGTCACCTTGTAGTCCTTGAACTTCTCCTGGAGGAGGTCAGGTGCGGCATGCTCTGCCTGCACGGACCGCACCGGTGGCCCAGAACTCGACGACGTAGACGTTCCCCGGCTCGAACTGGTCGACGTGCGCGCCCTTCACCCAATGGGCGATGTCGATCGCGGGCGCCTTGTCGCCGGGAAGCAGCTTGAGCTCGGTGGGCGGCGCCGGGCGCTCGGGCTTCGCGGCGGGCGGCGCGACCGGAGCGGGCTTGACCGCTGCGGGCGCGGCGACGGGCGGCGACGACGGCTTGTCGTCGGCGAGGGCGGGAAGGGCGACGAGGCAGGCGGCGACGAGTGTCGCGGCGTTCAGTCGATTGGACATGTCTGGCTCCTCTGGTTCTCTGGCGGGGAGGGTGGCGCGGGCGCCGCGCGATGCGAGCGTTCGTTGCGACCATCGTATCGAGTCCACCTTCGACGCGGCGGGTTCGACGGTGCTCCGAAGAGGCGTACCGGCCGGGTATTCGCGGGATTCGCGCCTGCGATCGGTGAACGGAGCTCGCCGCGGCGCGCGAAGCGATCGACCACGGCGCCGCGCCGTCGCGGCTGAATCCATCGTCGCCCCGATGCTCGCCCGTCCCCGGTATCCTCCGTCGATGCCCTTCACGCCGATCGATGGCCGCAGGCTTGCCTCCGATGTGAAGGCGGACGTCGCGCAGCGCGTGCGCGCCCTCGCGGAGCGCGGGCGCGCGGTGCGGCTCGACGCGCTCCTCGCCGGCAGCGACGGCGGCGCGGCGATCTACGCCGAGAACCAGGCGAAGACGTGCCGCGAGGTCGGCATCCGGTACGAGCTCCATCGGCTCGACGCCGACGCCAGCTACGAGGATGTCGCCGGGCGCGTGCTGCTGCTCAACAACGACGATCGCGTCAGCGCGGTGATGGTCCACCTTCCGCTGCCGGCCGGCGTCGACACCGAGCGCATCCAGACGTTGATCGCCCCGGAGAAGGACGTCGAGGGGGTCAATCCGGCGAACATCGGCAACGTCGTCTACGGCCGGCGGTCGCTCGTGCCGTGCACGGCGCTGGCGACGATCGAGATGATCGAGTCGACGGGCATCGACCTGCCGGGACGAACCTGCGTCGTCGTCGGCGCCAGCAACATCGTCGGCAAGCCCATCGCCGTGCTCCTGATGCGCGCCGAGGCGACGGTCGTCTCGACCAACAAGCACACGAAGGATCTCGGCGCCTTGACGCGACAGGCCGACGTGCTGGTCGCCGCCGCGGGCGTGCCGGGACTCATCCGCGCCGAGATGGTCAAGCCCGGCGCCGTCGTCATCGATGTCGGCATCAATCGCGTCATCGGACCGGGCGGCGCGACGATGACGGTCGGGGACGTCGACTTCGAGCAGGTGCGGCGCGTCGCGGGCTGGCTCTCGCCCGTGCCAGGCGGCGTCGGACCGATGACCGTTGCGATGATGCTGCGCAACACCGTCGAGGCGGCGGAGCGGTAGGGCGCGGCTGGAGCGCGCCCGAGCGGCGCGTGTCGACCAGGGCCGATTGCCCCCCGCGCGGCGCCCGGCCGGTCGTTCTCCCGGCTACGCCGCCGGCGGCTCCTCGCTCGCCGGCGCCGCGTCTTCGGCATGGGGCGTGTCGCCTGCGGAAGCCTTCATCGACCTCCACATCGCCCACGCGCGGCCGATCGATCCAACGCCGAAGATGCAGAGCACGATGGCGCGACCGGCGCTTCGGCCGACGCGCGAGGAGGCGCTAAACTGCCATTCGTGCCGGTCGCACCCCAGAGACTGAAGGCGGCAACCGCCGGCGCGCCAAGCATGAGCACGCCCGCGACGGCGGCGCTGATCGCCTTGCGGCGGGCAGCACGGCTTGCGGCTCCTGCGCGCAGCGAGAGAGAGAGGGGGGCGTGAAGGGATCGTCGGAAGCGCAGCCGCCTTCGGCGTCCCAGACCGCGACCCGCGGACACGCATGACGCGCAGCGCCTCGACGCATTGCCGCGTCGCGGGAGCGCGGCAGATCGTCCGCTTGCGGTGCGCTTGAAGGAGATGGCGACCGCGTGGCTGCTGATTCCCGACGACTCGTCGATGTCGATCAGGGTGACGTCGCCGGCCTCGTGCCAGCGGCCGAAGACGCGCCTCCCGAGCCAGATCCGGCCGTCTGGGGTCTCGCCACCCGCCGACGCGGCCGCGGGCTGGGCGTCGGGGCGATGCTCCAGCCGCAGCCAGGTCGGCTTGATGTGGGCCATCGCGATCCAGAGCCCCTCGGCGACGAGCAGGCCCACGCCGACCAGGCCCCAACCGAGCAGGTCGGGAATCGGAGCGCCGTGCGACGCCCAGTCCCAGAGCAGTGTGCCGCCGAAGCCAGCCATCGCGCCGAAGGCGACGGCGAGGAACGCGCCGACGACCGCGCCGGCGATTCGGTCGCCGATCGGTGATCGAAAGACGACGTCGACGATGTCGGGCGTCGGCTCCGGGCCCATGCGCCGTCACCTCGCGAGGAGCAGCTCCGCATACGTGGGCAGCGACCAGATGTCGGCGGGCGCGACCCGTTCGATGGCGTCGCTCGCGGCGCGGGCGCGGGCCATCGCCGGAACGAGCTCGTCGCGGATCTGGCGCGATCGCTCGTCGGCGGTCTTCGCCTTCCGGCCGTCGGCCGCCTCGACCTCGGCGATGGCGCGCCGCAGCGTCGCCACGAGATCGACGAGTTCCTTGAGCGCAATCTCGCTGTCCGGGCACTCGACGTTGGCGGCCTGCGTGGCGCTCACGGCCTCGGCAAGCTCGATCTGGGTCCGCAGCGCCGCCGGCAGGACCTGCTGCCGCAGCATGGTCGAGAGCGTGCGGGCCTCGATCGAGACCGTGGTGTTGTACGTCTCGACGTGGATCTCCGCGCGGGCGTCGAGCTCGCGCTCCGTGAGCACCTGGTATCTCGCGAAGAGCTCCTTGGCCTTCTTCGAACCGAGCGCGGCGAGGGCGTCCGGCGTGCTGCGCAGGTTCGGCAGTCCGCGCTTCGCGGCTTCCTTGTGCCACGCCTCGGAGTAGCCGTCGCCATTGAAGACGACGCGCCGGTGCTTCTTCACGACCTCCTGGAGGACGCTGCGCACGGCGCTCTCGACCTTGGCGGCGGAGGCGTTCTTTCCGATCTTCTTCTCGATGCGCGTCGCGAGGTCGTCGATCGATTCGGCGATGATCGTGTTGAGCACCGTGTTCGGCCACGCCACCGACATCGACGAGCCGACCGCCCGGAACTCGAACTTGTTGCCGGTGAAGGCGAAGGGGCTCGTGCGGTTGCGGTCGCTCGTGTGGCGCGGGATCTGCGGCAGCGTCATCGCGCCGAGGTCCATCGAGCCGCCCTTGAGCGTCTTCTTCGTCTCGCCCGACTCGAGCTGGTCGAGGATGTCGTCGAGCATGTCGCCGAGGTAGATCGACATGATCGCGGGCGGCGCCTCGTTGGCGCCGAGGCGGTGGTCGTTGGCGGCGCTGGCGATCGAGGCGCGCAGCAGGTCGGCGTGCCGATCGACCGCGGCGATCACCGCGCACAGGAAGGTGAGGAACTCGAGGTTGCTGTGCGTGTCCTCGCGCGGGTCGAGCAGGTTGGCGCCGGTGTCGGTCGCCATCGACCAGTTGTTGTGCTTGCCCGAGCCGTTCACGCCGGCGAAGGGCTTCTCGTGCAGCAGGCAGACGAAGCCGTGCCGCTCGGCGCTCGTGCGAAGCACGTACATCGTGAGCATCTGGTGGTCGACCGCGACGTTGGCGTTCTCGAACGTCGGGGCGAGCTCGTACTGGCCCGGGGCGACCTCGTTGTGGCGAGTCTTCACCGGCACGCCGAGGCGATAGAGCCGGCTCTCGACGTCGGCCATGTAGCCGAGCACGCGGTCGGCGATGGCGCCGAAGTAGTGGTCGTGGAGCTGCTGGCCGCGCGGCGGCATGGCGCCGATCATCGTGCGGCCCGTGATCTCCAGGTCGAGGCGCTGCCGGTAGAGCTCGCGGTCGACGAGGAAGTACTCCTGCTCGCAGCCAAGCGTGGTGATCACCTGCGAGACGCCCTTGTCGGTGCCGAAGATCCGCAGGATGCGCATCGCCTCGCGGTTCACCGCCTGGATCGATCGGAGCAGGGGCGTCTTCTTGTCGAGCGCCTCGCCCGTCCAGCTCACGAAGACCGTCGGGACGCAGAGCGTCACCTGCCCGTTGGTGTTCTCCAGCAGGAACGCCGGGCTCGTGGCGTCCCACGCGGTGTAGCCGCGCGCCTCGTACGTGTCGCGGATGCCGCCGGAGGGGAAGCTGCTCGCGTCGGGTTCGCCCTGGATGAGCTGGCTGCCGGAGAACTTCTCGATCGCCGTTCCATCGGGGTTCGGCGTGAGGAACGCGTCGTGCTTCTCGGCGGTCGAGCCGGTCAACGGCTGGAACCAGTGGCAGTAGTGCGTCGCCCCATGTTCGATCGCCCAGTCGCGCATCGCCTGCGCCACGGTGTTGGCGATCGCCGGATCGAGCGCCGTGCCCTTCTGCATTGTCTTCTGGAGCGCCGCGAAGACCTCGGGCGGCAGCCGCTTCAGCATCGTGTCGCCGCTGAAGGTGTGCGAGCCGAAGATGTCCGAAGCGCGGTTCGAGGTCTCCATCCAATCCGTCGTGCTGGCCATCGTGAAGGGTCCCTTGGCGGTGGTCATGGTGGCGCGGATTGTCGGGGCGGTGGCTGACGATTGCAAGGCGGGGCGGCTGGCGGTGCCGAGCCGGCGGACGGCGGATGATGTCGACGATCTCGACGCGGGTGTTGGGAACTAGGAATTCGGAATCAGGAGTCGGGGACGCAGTCCGACGACGTGCGGCGGAGCACGATGTCGGCGCGTGTGTCGGGAATCCGGAAGCGGCCGCTGCGCGGGCCGCGGGGTTCGGAGTCGGGGACGCGGTTGGATGTCGGATGGCGTCGACGATTTCGGCGCGGGTGGAATTGGGAGTTCGGAATCAGAGGTCGGGGACGCTGTCCGATGTCGGATGGCGTCGACGATCTAGACGCGGGTGTCGGGAATCGGGAAGCGGCCGCTGCGCACGGCCGCGGAGTTACGGGCCGTTGGGCGCACGCCGCACGCACTGAGGGACATCCACGCCGACGCCGACATCGCTCCATCCCCCGTAGTCGGACAGCGTCCCCGACTCCTAACTCCGAATTCCCAACAACCCGCGCCCAAGCCGAAATCGTCCACCCCACGTCCGACTTCCGACCTCCGGCGCGCTCAAGCCACACCCCGCGCCCTACGCCCCGAAGATCATCCGGCGGCCGCTTCCCGTAGTCCCACGACAGGAGCGATCGAGGTCGCCGCCTCCGGTGAAGATCACCCGTCCTCCGGTCGACTCGACCATGCGCCGCGAACTGGGGCGTCCTCGTGCGTCTGGCTCCAGTTGGGGAGCAGGAGGCGTTGATCGATCCCTCGCGGGCGCATTGCCGCGCTCGCGCATCGTCGCCTCCTCGGTGCGCGTGGGGGTGATAGAGCAGGTAGAGGCTGCTGCTCCTCGAAATGGGCCGTCGGAAGCCCGTCGGTGATGAGGATCACCTGCCGGTTGGGCGTCTCCTGCGCCGTCAGGAACTGCCGCGCGAGCTGGAGGGCGCGCTGGATGTTGGTGAAGTGCAGCGGCAGGTCGAGCTCGCCGATGTTGGGATCGCTCATGTCCGCGCGGAGGGCGGCGACGGAGGTTGATCGAGACCGGCTTGGGCATGAGCCCCGGCAGCTCCGAGACGTGGCGCAGCCTCGCCAGGGAGTACATCTCGATGAACTGGAGGTGATCGCCCGGGTACTCGCGGCGGATGAGTCCGTCGAGCGCGAGGGCCATGCGCTTGCAGTGGACGTACTGCCGGTCGTAGCGCATCGATCCGGACATGTCGAGGATCCACCGCGTTGCACAGCGCGGCGTGCTGCGCGTGCGGTGGATCACGAGGTCCGACGGGCGAAGCCGGACGGCCGGGCGGCCCTCGGCCGTGGCGCCCGCGGGAGTCGCCGTGTCGGTGTCGTCCACCCCTCGCACCATCGCGTTGATCGAGCTCTGCACCGGATCGAGTTCGCGACCAGGTCGCCAGGCTCGTACCGCCTGGTGCATGCGGCTCGACGACGCCGTCGCCCTCGACTGGATCGACGTGTCGCCCGCTGCGCGACGCCTTGAGGTCGTCGAAGATGGTGGTGAGCAGCTTCGACTGGAGAGAACCGCATCGCCTGCGGCGTGAGCGGTAGCCCTCGCGCGTGAACTCGAGCCCTTGCCGCTCGGCGGCCTCACGCAGGTAGTCCTCGACCTGCTGCTGAAGCCGCCGGTCCATCGAAGATCGCCCGGTTCGGCGAACTCGGCGAGCGCGTCCATGTCGATGAGGGCGACCTGCACGCTCTCTGGCCTTGCAGGCTCTGCTCGAGCAGCACGTCGATCCGCTCGACTTCGCCCTTCACCTCGATCGCCGCTTCGATGTCGAGCGCCTGCTGGCCGTGGAACCGGTACTTCGCCGCCCATGTTCGACACAGTACTTGTCGCCCAGCACTGGACCACGCGAAGCAACTGCGCGAAGGGCGAGCGCTCGTCGCCGACGGCGTACCAGAGCCGTTCGAGATCGCGAAGCTGTTCGCCCAGCATCCTTCGCCGGCCGCTTGCGCGGATCCGGCGGCTACGGCGTCGACGCGGCTCGATGGCATCGACTGCAACACGCTGGCTCGACATCCGTGCCGCCGAGATCTTCCGCTTGCGCGACCTCGAAGGCATGTCGCGATCAACGCGTCGATCGACGGGCCGAGCCCTTGATCAAGGAAGGATCGATGCGAACCGCACGGCCCGGCTCCTCGACGTGGGCGGCGCGGAGACCGTGCATCATCAGGTGATCGAACGCCGCGGACGCGATGTCCGGCGGCTTCGCCATCGGCTTGGAAGATTCACCAGGTCGTAGCCACCAGTACGTGTGGATGATGCCGCCGGGCGGCTCCACGTGGGCGGGGTACGGGGGTTGGGTCGAAGATCAGGGGCGTCCGCTGCGCGGACGCGGGAGTCGGGAAGCGTCCGCTGCGCACGGACGCGGAATTCGGGATCAGGACATCTCGGTGGTCGGGGCGGTGCGAGGGATCTCGACGCTCTTCGCTGGGTCGCGAGGATGGATGAAACGAAGTCGGCCAGTTGCGCGCCCGTGCGCTGCCGGCAGACGGTGGCGGCGACGCCCGGGTCAGGTTCGGCGCCTCGCTGACGAGTGAGGCGCACAGGGATGCGCGGCATCCGGCGCGAACAGTTGCAAGTCATCGGTGGCGATGAGGAAGGGCACGAGGCCAACGACGCGACAGGCCAACGACGCAACGGCAACGACGCAACAGGCCCGTGGATCATTCGATCCATGGGCCTGTTGTCGTGAGGGAGAGAGGAGAATTCCGGGTGATGCGCTCAGCGCCCCGATCCGCGCGCTGGCCGGACGTCGGGCCGATCGCCCAACTTCGGTCCGCTTGGCAGCGCCTGGATGCACGCCAGCGCCGCACCGTTGCACTCGGCCACGTCATGGGCATGCTGCGCCCACGTCCAGGCGAAGGAGCCGTCGCCGGCCGCGGCGAATGCAAGGCCCGAGGCGAGCAGGCAACCGAGGGCGCGGCACGCGGGATCGCAGTCGTCGGTCGCGTTGGCCATGCAGTCCAGCAGGGCGGCGTCGCCTGCAATGCCCGTCAACGACCACGCGGCGGCGACCGAGACGATCATCGATTGCCACGCGCTCTCGAGACAGTCGGCCAGGGCGGCGCGGCACGCGGAGGCCGGGTCGAGGCCGCCCGAGGGATCGGGAGCGTCGAATCCAAGCGCATCGCCTTCCTGCGTGAACGAGGCCAGGGCGAAGGTTGCCTCAAGGACGGTGACATCGGCGGCCAACTCGTCGGCGGGAAACTCGAACGGCACGAAGAGGTCGACGCTGACCGGCACGATCGCGGCGAGCGAGGCGATGTCGATCTGCACGCGGAGTCCGATCACCGCACGACTGTGTCCGTCGAGGCCGACGATCAGCCCCGACATGACCTGGCCGTGGGCGGTCGTGGCGACGATCGACATCTCCTCCTCGCCTTCGAGCAGGACGGCGGCGCTCTCGCCGCTGGGCACGAAGCCGCCGAAGGCGAGGATCTGCCCGGTGTTGCGATCGGCGGCGCTGATCCGCGTCGCCCAGGTGTGGGCGTCGTCGACCTCGTCGCTGAGGACCAGGACCGAATCGGCGAGCGTCGGACCCTCCGGGAAGAGCGTGGCCCACGCCGCTTCGCGAGCCGACGATTGCGTCTGGTGGAGGATTCGAGTCAGGTTCGGATCCGGGCCGCCGACGGCTGCATTGGCGTCCGCACCGACGAGGGCCGATGCGACGAGCCACGTTCCACAGGCCATGCAATGGGCCGCGATGCGCCGGTCGTTCAGTTCGATGAGACTCTTCAGGCACATGATTCACCTCGATCGTCACTGAGCTCGTCGCGAGTTCGTGACACGCGTCACGATGCCCGGGGCGGGACTCGAGGCCGGGAATGACACTGGCCTCAGGAACAGAACGATCGAAGGGGCCCTCGCGTTACACGCGCGCACGCTGCGCGGGCGACATCGACATCGTCGCCCCGCGCCAAGCGCGGACAGCGTCCCCGACTCCGACTCCCGAATTCCCAATTCCAATCCCCCGTGCTCATGCGTCCCAGTTGACTCGCGTGCCCCACCCAACCCACGTCCGGCGTGAGACGCCGCTGTGGGCCATGGGTCGAACGCGTGGACGTCTCCCGGAATCCGAATCACACCTCGTACTCGATCCGCCCATGCCTCGCGGCGCGGCTGATCTTGTCGAGCGAGTGCAATCCCGCGAGGACGAACTCGACGCAGCTCGCCCGCACCGCCGGGCTCTCGGCGGCGTTCACCTCGAACGCCTTCTCCCAGACGGGAGGGACGCGCTTGAGCCGCTCTGCGTACTTGGCGCTCGGCAGCATGTCGCCGACCTCGACCTTCACGCCCTTGGCGAAGATGTCGCCGATGGCGTCGAGTCCGTGCTGGTCGCAGTACTCCTGGAAGACGATCTTGACGGCCTCGGCGACGATCGAATCGAGCACCTGTCGTTCGGTCATCTGGTGCGTGCCCATCAGGTCGAGCTCCAGCTTGCCCATCGCCGAGGCGTGCAGGTG
>JAXMAF010000034.1:0-47450 GCA_046350555.1 Phycisphaerales bacterium | reverse complement strand
GGCGCGCCGCAGGCGGTCCACAACGGGGTTTGACCGCGTTCGCGGCCTCCGTTACCGTCGCCCCATGCCGCTTTCACTGGGAGAACTGGCCGCTCGGATCGGCGCGTCGCTGCGCGGCGACGCGGCGCGGATGGTGCGAGCCTGCGCACCGATCGACGCCGCCGGTCCCGACGAGGTCTCGTTCATCGCCAACGCGAAGTACGTGCCGTACCTCGAGACGACCCGCGCCGCCGCGGTGATCGTGGCGCCGACGCAGCAGACGCCCGATCGGCTGGCGCGCCTCGAGGCGAGGGACGCCTACTTCGCCTTCCGCGAGGCGATGGTGGCGCTGCACGGCTTCCGGCGCCATCCCGAGCCGGTGGCGCCGCGCGCCGATGGCGCCGCGGTGCATCCGACCGCGACCATCGGCGAGGGCGCGCGGATCCATCCCTTCGCCACGGTCTCGCGCGGCGCGGTCGTCGGCCCGCGTTGCGTGCTCTATCCCGGCTCGTACGTCGGCGAGGAGACGACGCTCGGGGCCGACTGCGTGCTCCATGCCAACGCCGTCGTCTACGAGCGCTGCGTGATCGGCGAACGCGTGACGCTCCACTCCGGCGTCGTCGTGGGTCACGACGGCTTCGGCTACGCGACGCATGGTGGCGTGCATCACAAGATCCCGCAGGCCGGCCGCGTGGTGATCGAGGACGACGTGGAGCTCGGCGCCGGATGCGCCATCGAGCGCGCCGCGATGGACGAGACGCGGATCGGCAAGGGGACGAAGTTCGCCGACCTCATCTCGATCGGCCACGGCACGACGATCGGCCGGCATTGCCTGCTCGTCTCGCTCGTCGGCATCAGCGGCTCGGTCGAGGTCGGCGACTATGTCGTCCTCGGCGGCCAGGTCGGCGTCACGGGGCATCTCAGGATCGGCGACCACGTGCAGGCCGCGGGGAAGACGGCGATCGTCGCCGACGCCCCGCCGCACGCGCGGCTCGCGGGCATTCCCGGCATCGACCTCGACGCGGCGAAGCGCAACGCCCTCGTCGGGCGCGATCTCTACGGCATGGCCCGGCGGCTGAAGGCGGTGGAGCGGGCGGTCGCCGAGATGGGACGCGGGCGCGCCGCGCGGGAGCCGGGCGGCGAGGCGTGATCCGTCGCGGGCCGGCTCGATCGCGGCTTGTGCGCGCTGCGGCTCGTCCGCTACCGTTCCCCCCATGTCATCCGCTTCCGCGACGCTCCTCCGCACGCCGTTTCACGATCTCCACCTCAGGAACCACGCGAAGATGGTCGACTTCGCCGGCTGGGAGATGCCGCTGCTGTACACGTCGATCATCGACGAGCACCGCCAGGTGCGCGAGAGCGGCGGCTTCTTCGACGTGTCGCATATGGGCCGGCTGCGCTTCACCGGCCGGCACGCGCGCCGGTTCCTCGACCGGGTCTGCACGCGGCAGATCCTCGGCATGGAGAACGGCCAGTGCCGGTACTCGCTCGTCTGCAACGAGCGCGGCGGATGCCGCGACGACGTGATCGTCTATCGCTTCGACGACGACGAGTACCTGATGGTGTGCAACGCGTCGAACCGGGCGAAGCTCCTCGAGCACTTCGCGGCGGTGCGCGCCGACACCACCGGTGGCGAGATGGTCTTCCGGCTGGAGGACCAGACCGAGGAGACCGCGATGGCGGCGATCCAGGGGCCGAAGGTGATGGAGATCATCGGCAAGCTCAGCCGCGAGGTCCCGACGCTCAAGAAGTACCGCTTCGTCGAGAAGAACCTGCTGGTGCTCAAGATGATCGTCAGCCGCACCGGGTACACCGGCGAGGACGGCGTCGAGATCATCCTCGGCCGGAAGGTCGCGCCGATGGCGATGAGCATGCTCCTGCGCGACCTCGGCGACGCCAACGCGGTGGTGAAGCCGATCGGGCTCGGCGCGCGCGACACCCTGCGGCTCGAGGCCGGGATGCCGCTCTACGGCCACGAGCTCGGCGAGGAGATCGATCCGCTCTCCGCCGGACTCGGATTCGCCGTGAAGCTCGACAAGGGCCGGGACGACGAGCGCGCCGGATCGTTCATCGGCCAGCCCGCGCTCAACCGCATCGCCGCCGAGGGGCCGAGGCGCACGCTGGTCGGTCTGCTTTTCGACGGACGGCGCAGCCCGCGGCAGGGGATGCCGGTCAGGGACGGAAAGGGCGGAGGAGGCGACGTGGGCGTCGTGACCAGCGGCTGCCTGAGTCCGACGCTCGACCGGCCGATCGCGATGGCGTATGTCGACACGGCGCTGGCCAAGGCCGGAACGAGGCTCGGCGTCGACTTCCGCGGCACCATCGTCGAGGGCGAGGTGACGGCCCTGCCGTTCGTGAAGAAGTCCTGAGCGGGGGCCGCCGCGGCGCGCTCGTCGAGGCGCGCGCCGGGGCCGGCACCCGGGCGGATCACTCAGAACGGCATGAGCGCGCTTGGTCGCGCGTTGGGCAGCCGTCCGCACTCGGGACAGAAGGCCGTCCGCTCGAAACCCTCGCGCACGCGATGACCGCAGTGCACGCAGATCCCGCGCGGGCGGCGGTTGCGCTCGAGGCGATGGGCCACCAGCCCCATGTATCCGAGCACCAGCAGCGTCAGCGCCGTCGTCGCCACCGTGCGCCACGGCTTGATCTCGGCGAGGCCCTCCGAGGCCCACGGCCAGGCCCGGGCCACTCCGCGCTGCGGCGAGTGCCACTCGGCGGAGCGCCAACCCAGCACGCCGTAGCGCGTGCGCGCCGCCGGTCCGACGTCGATGGGCCGCTCGGTCGACGCACACCAGAGGAGCCACAGCGCGCCCAGCGCGAACGCGGCGACGGCGATGCGCTCGAGCGAGGATCGAAGCGATCGGAGCCGTGCCACGGGGAGACGGTAGCGTGGCCGCGTGCGCGCCACGCGCGGCGAGGCGGCGTGCGGCGCGGCGCCGCCAAGCGCTTGGTCAGCCCGCCTTGCGTCCGACGCCGTTGGCCCTCGCGGCGGCGCGCTCGTCCTCCTCGCTGAGGCGCTCCGCCAGCCGCTGGAGCGTCTCGACCTCGATCTGCCGCACGCGCTCGCGGGTGAGGCCGATCTCCGCGCCGATCTCCTTGAGCGTGCGCGGCGATTGGCCCTCGAGCCCGTAGCGGAGGCGCACGATGCGCGCGTCGCGCTCGTTCATGCCGTCGAGCAGCCGCAGCACCTGCGCGAAGTCCTCGGAACGCGTGAGCGCCGTCTCCGGGCTGTGCGATCGCGTGTCCGGCAGCACCTCGCCGAAGTCGACGCTGTCCCCGCGGTCGTTGATCGGCGCATGCCCCGGAGCGTGAAAGGCCTTCATGGCGCGGCGGATCGCGACGATCTTGCGCACGGGAAGCCGCATCGCCTTCGCCAGTTCCGTCGGCGTCGGCGGGCGGCGCAGCCTCTCCTCGAGCTGTCGCGACGTCTCGCGCAGCCGCTGGATCAGCTCGACCATGTACGCCGGCACGTGGATCGGCTGCACGGCGTGCGTGAGCATGCGCCGGATCGCCTGCTTGATCCACCACGCGGCGTAGGTCGAGAAGCGCGTGCCCTGCGCCGGATCGAAGCCCTCGACGGCGCGAATGAGTCCGACGTTGCCTTCCTCGATGAGGTCCGGCAGGGGCACGCCCCGGCTGGCGAAATGTTTGGCAATGGCAATGACCAGGCGAAGGTTCGCCTTGATCATGCGATCCTTGGCCGCGATGTCGCCATCGTTGATGATGCGCCAGCCAAGCTCGCGCTCCTCCTCGGCGGTGAGCAGCGGCTCGCCGTCGATCTGACGCAGGTAGAGCTGAAGCTCGCTTTGGAGGCTGGCGCTCGACACGGCGATCCTCGACGTCGGCCTGCGGCGGATGGGCGTCGGTTCGCGTCCTTCGCGCTGCGCGCGGCTTCCGGAAGGTCCGATCCGCAGGCGTCGTGCAACCTGTTCCACGAGAAATACCTGCGCGAGACGATCGGCCCCGTTCTCCGGGGCCGCTTCACTGGATGCGTGCGGGGTCACGCGATACTGGTCGCCATCTGACGCAGCGGTCACGAGTTCTCTCTCTCCTCGTCGAGAGGCGGCCCGCCCGTGCCGCCCCAAGAGGAGATGGTACGGCCAATTCCGGCGCGGCCCGCAAGGTGGTACCGTTCCTCGCCCATCGGGGTCCGCCCCATCCGCCCGTCTCGGATCACCCGCCTTGAACAGTCCCGACATCTCGGCGATTCTCCGCACCTGGCCTCACGAGCCGGGCCGGCTCAATGTGCGTTTCGTGAACGCCGACGACGGACGCAAGCTCCTCCAGATCCGGCTGGAGCTCGGCCTGCTTCAGCTCGAGACTTCGGGCCGCCCCGATGGCGAGCGACCGGGCGACCACGAATCGCTCCTGGAGCTGCACACGGCGCAGCGCGAGCGCTGGGTGGCGGCGCATGGCGATGCTCGAACGTTCGTCCTCGCTCCCGCGGAATGCGCGGCGCTTCGCGAGGAGGCGATTCAGTACTACCACCGATATGTCGGGCTCCTGGTGCTGGAGGACTTCGCCGGCGTCGTCCGCGACACGACCCGGAACCTCCAGGTCTTCGATCTCTGTCGAGCGCACGCAGCCACCGAGGGCGACCGCACGGTGCTCGAGCAGTTCAGGCCCTATGTCATCATGATGCGCTCGCGCGCCGAGGCCGCGGCGGCGATCGCGGCGTCGCTGCCGAAGGAGGCGATCGCGGCGCTCGATCGAGGCCTCGCCGAGATCCGCGAGGCGCTCCAGGAGCGGGAGGAACGACCGGGATCGCGCGACGACGAGGGCAAGGACGAAGGGAGCTTCGAGGAGCGCTACGAGCAGTGCAACGAGGTGAAGCTCCTGCGCGGCATGCGCGAGATGCTCGTGCCGCAGCTCCCGGTGAGCCAGCGCACCGAGCTCGAGGAGCGTCTTCGCGCCGCGATCGCGGCGGAGAACTACGAGCTTGCGGCGATCCTGCGGGACGAGCTGCGGCTGATCGAGGAGTGAGCGAGGTCGATGTCCCGGCGCCGGCGCTCGAGGTCACGGTCACGGCCGCTGCGCCGCGCCGCGGCGGCGGATCCCTTCGCTCCCGGTCACCCGCCCGCCGCGGCGTGCTCCAGTCGCCGTCGCCAGCGCTCGCCGCCCAGCGCAGGATCGATCGCGCGCAGTTGTTCCACGCGAGGCGCGATCTGCTCGATGTTGCGGCCGGTCGCGCGCAGGATCTCCAGTTGAAGCTGCCCTGGCGAGCCAGAACCAGCGATCGTGTGCGGGCGCGGCGACCGGCGGCGATGCGCTTGAGGATCGACATGGCATCGGCGAGCGCGCTCCACCTGCAGAGCGATCGCCGGGCAGGTCCGTCGAGCTGTTCTGGAGGATCCCCGCCAGCGAGGAGTCGTCGAGGTCTCGCCGGGTCGGCGTGCATGGACCTGCTGCTCAAGCGCGGTCGCGCGATGATCGCCCAGATGGAATCGACCATGCATTCGGCCTCGGCGGCGGCTCGACCGCGTCGGGCCGCCTTGCGCAGGAGCGAATCGAGCAGCGGCAAGTTGCTCGCGCCGGCCGACCGGCGAGGGCGCCTCGACTCGGCGACCAGCCACGTCGCGGCGCGCTGGTTCGTGTCGCTCGCGACGCGCCGACCGCGCGCTCGATCCACGCCGTCGACCAGCGCGATCGCGCTGGCCAACGGCAGTGCGCCGGTCTCGGCGAGGTCTCGCGCCTCGCGGTCGCGGCCTCGTCGAGGAGCCGCCTCGATCGTCGTGCTGCGCGCGAGAAGGAGCCGACGATGCCCAGCACCGTGTCGGCGGCGACGGCGCAGTCGGCGCCGTCCGCTGGATGCCGTGAGCTGCTGGCGATCTCCCGCCGCATCTCGAGCACCGCCTCGGCCGCCTCGGCGTCACCGCGCCCGGCGCGGGCGAGGGTCTCCACGCGCGCCCGTTGGGCCGAGCGCGCAGGCTGCCGGGCCAGTCTCGGCATCCGGCGGGCGCGTCGAGCGCCGTGGCGTCGAGCGCGCGAGCGCGGCATCGGTCTGGCCCAGCTTCCGCCGTGCTCAAGCGCGGAGCAGCGGACACCCGGCCGACGGCCCGAGCCGCAACCGCGGCGCGGTTGTCCGCGGCCGGGATGGGCGCCGAGGAACGAAGCGTCGCGTCCCCTCGTCGACGTGCGCCAGAGCCGCAGCGCCCGCCGCGCGCTGCGGGTCGATCGCCGCGGCCGCGACCACGACCTGGGCCGCCGGCCACCATGCGGACGCCGCGGGAACCGCCGACGCGTCGGCGATCGCCGCGTCCGGACGCTGCTCGTCGAGCCAGAGGCGCGCCGACCTACCCGCCGCTGGCCACGGCCAAGAATGAGCGATGACGGTGCAGTTCATGAAATCCGCCGCCGCGTCCGGGGCGCGCGCCGCAGATGCGGCGACGCCGCGGTCGGGGCCGGGCGCGCGGAAGCGATGCGGCGAGGCGCGGCGTCGCGCGCTCGATCGCGGCGATCGCCTCCGGCTCCTGCGGGTCTCGCACCGCCGCGTCGACGAGCGCGCGGCCGCACCCTCGGCGTCGCCGCGCGCCGCGAGGGCATCGGCGAGCGAGAGCGCGGCGAGCAGGTGTTCGAGCGGCGGGAGTGCCGCCCGCGTCGATCAAGCGCGGGCGAGGCTCGTAGCGCTGCCGGGCGCGTGTCGCCGCCGCCGCGCATGGCGGGCGCGGGCGACCGCCGCTGCCGCGATCTCCGCGGCCACGCGATCGGATCGCACCGGGACATCCGAGCCGGCGGAAGCCGGCCGCGCCGTCCCGTCCGCCGCGATCGCTGGGCGCCCTGGTTGAGCCGCTCGGCGACGCCGGCGACGTTGCCCAGCACGATCGGGGCGTATGCGAAGCGCGCTCGGCCCGGGCGCTCTCGACGAGCAGGGCGCGATAGGGCACCCACGGTGCGTTGCCGCTGTCGATCGGTGAAGCGCGGGCTTGAGCGGGTCGCATCCGCCGCGAAGCCGCGCGAGCATCGGCGACAAGAAGCCGCGTGAAGAGGTCGTGCGGCGAGGCCGCGGCGACGAAGCTGTCGAGCCCGCGTCCGGGTTTCCCGACGATGGGCAGGTCGGATCTCGCCGTCTCCGGCGACGACCCGCTCCGCGATGCGGACTCCGGTCAGGGCGGCGCGAAGCACCCGGCGGGCGCCGACGCTCTCCTCGGTCGCGAGGCGCAGCAGCGCGTGCGCCTCGTCGAAGCGTCCCTCGCCGGCGAGGGCCGTGCCGCCACGTGCACCTGGGCGAGCCGTCGGGCGGTCGGCTCGAGATCGATCAGCAGCGGCGAGAGCGTGGCGATGGCCGCGTCGCGCGAGGCTCGCGTCTCTTCGCGGAGCGCACCGATCGCGTCCGCGCGGTACGCGAGATGTCGATCCGCGGGATCGTCGGCGAGCTCCGCCCGGATGGCGAGGGCGATGCCGCGGAGAAACGCCGACCGGCGCTCTCGTCGCGCCGCCGCCGGATCGTTGGAACCGGATCGAGCCGGGTTGCCCGACTCGATCGCATCGGACCGCTCCAGCGACGAGAGCGCCTCGGCGACGATCCGCGCCGCACCCTCGCGCGGCGCTGCGCCTGCAAGCCCGAAGAGTCCGATGAGATCGTCGCCGCTCAGCGGCAGCGCCAGCAGGAGCAGGTCCTCGGCCTGATCGGCGAGGAGCCCGCGGCCGCGTCGCTGGTGGCGGACGCGAGCGCGTCGCGCCGCGCCGCGATCGCATCGCCCGCCGCCGCGCGACGGACCTCGGCCGGAAGGCGCGCATCGCGCGCCCGATCGCGCAGCACCCGCATGACGTCGAGATCGTCGGGGCGCGCCGGCGAGGGATTCGTCGGGGATGCCGCTCCACCCCTCGCCGCGGCGTCGTTGCCGTCGACGACGGCGAACCACGCCGGATCGACCGCCGGTGCGCTCGTCGTCGGCTCGCCGTGCGCCCATCGCCGCTCGCGGTCGCCGCCGGCGATGCCCAGCCGCCTGCAGAGATGCCGCGCTCCACAGGCGCAGCGGCGTCGAAGGCGTTGCGGGAGGGTCACGCGACTCACGATAGAGGCGGTTCCGACGGCAGGTCGTGCGTCATCGGCAGTCGTGATCCTGCTCGCGCGCGCTCGCGCGGCGATCAATCCAGCGTCTGGAAGATCACGTTCACGTACCCGGCGCGGACCGCGGCGTTGAACGCCTCGACTGCGTGTTCCCACGATGTCGCCGGCGACGGCTCGAGCACGACGGGATGGTTGGCCAGGTACATGCCGGTGCGCGTCGTCGGATCGACGCGCCGGGCGAGCAGGAGCGATCGCAGCGCCTCGAAGGAGGCCGGTTCCTCGGCGACGCCGACGACCTCCAGCCGGACGTCGGATGGATTCGGCCCCGTCGTCGTGATCAGCACGCGGATCGGTTCGCGATCGAGCTTGAACGGATCGCCGCGGCGCGCCTCCGCCGCGGGCTCGACGGACGCGGTCGCCGCGGCGGGTGCCGTGCGCCGCGGCAGGTCGACGCGATACGTCTCCTCGCGCAGCGCGAAGCTCGTCGCGACGAGGAAGTAGACGAGCAACTGGAAGACGACGTCGATCATCGGCGTCATGTTGAAGGCGATGGCCGCCCGTGTTCGACGACCTTCGAGCCGGCGCCGACGCAGCGCGGAGAGCCGCGCCCGGATCGCCCGCCGCGTTGCCGCGTCGTCGTCGCCCGATCCGTCGGGGCTCGACCCGTCGAGCCCGGCTCCTCGCCGGGCGCCAGCCATCGACGAGATCGTCGACGATCTCGAAGTCGCCCGCATGGATGTCGCGTTTGCGGGGCATCGGGTTGCCGCTTCGGCCGTGAGGCTCCGCCGTCGGCTCGCGCACGATCACCAGTTCACGCGCGGCGGCACGCCGGTGCTCGCGGCGCCGTCGGCGACGGGCGCGGAGCACCGGTTCGACGTATCGATACTGGATGCGGCGATCAGCGCGGATGTTGACGCGCGGCGCTCGGGCACGCCGCGGTAGAGCGAGGCGAGGGTGTGCGGCGGAGCCGCTCGGCGTCCGGCGGTGTCCGCCGCGAAGTCCGTGCCGCCGCGCACGCCGGCGACCACAGCCGGCTCGTCGGCCCGGCCCAGGACGTCTACCACGACCCGCTGCTTCTCGTCCGCGGCGTGACTCTGCGGCGCCTCCGGACGAGGCAGGAGCAGCTTCACGATCTCCCGCCCGCTCGTGCGCGAGACGACGATGAAGAAGACGATGAGCAGGAACGAGAGGTCGATCATCGGCGCCTGGGCACCGCCGAGATCTGCCGGTCCGCGACGATGGATGCGGCTTCTGCACGGTTCATCCTCGATGCGCGGGCGAGCCTGGGCTACGTGAGGCGTCGCGCGCCGATGGGCACGCCGCCGGTGGCGGGTCCGGCGCGCGCCGAGGCCGAGCCCGCATGGGCCGCGGTCGTCGCCGCTGCTGCCGCCGCCGGGGCGAGACGAGCTTCTCGACGTGGATCTGCGCCTCGGTCGGCTTCGTCGATCCGGTGCACCGTGGCGTACGCGGAGAGCGCCGGGATCGCGATCACCAGCCCCCAGAAGGTGGTCACGAGCCGCGGTGCCGATGCCCGCCGCGAGCAGCGAGGGGATCGGCGTTGCCACCGGCGGTGACGACGGCGCGGAACGCCAGGATCATGCCGTACACGGTGCCGAAGAGGCCGATCATCGGGCTCACCTGTCCGAGCACGTTGAGGTACTCGACCCGCCGGAGCAGGCGCACGGTCAATTCCTCGGCGACCTCCTCGGTCCGGCGCAGCGCCATCGTCGCGCTGGCGGACGCTCCTTGAGGCCCGCGTGGAGCACGCGGCCGTAGAAGCTGTGGTCGCGGCTGCTCGTACTTCGAGTTGCCTCGCGATAAGCGCTGCTGGTCGCACAGCCGCTTGATCTCGCCCATCACGCCGGGCGGGCGATCGATCGGCGCGAGTTGGACATCACGAGCCAGACGATGATTCCGACGTTCACGACCGAGAGCGCCAGCAGCAGCCAGATCATCGCGCTGCCGATCCACTCGACCGACCGCGTTCCATCCGGCGCGAAGTTCCACGAGATGAAGAAGGCCGAGCCGAAGCTGTCGGTGGCGGAGGCGTCGGAGGCGAGAAGCGGCACGCGTGGATTGTTGCAAGCGAGGCGGATTCAGGAAGCTGTGTCCGCCGGGAACGGCCCAGCGCCGCGCGCCGACGCCCGGCGGTCCGGGTGCGCCGCCCCTCATCCGGGCGCGAGGCCGGCTCGGCGCGGCCGAGGAAGCGGAAGGCGCCCTTTCCTTCGCGACCGTCGCCTCCCGGGGCGCCGCGGCCCGGCGATCCGTGCGCAGCGTGTCGAGCGGATCGGGGTCGAGGAACTGGATGAATTGACGCGCCGTGCCGGCGCCCGGTGGCGTCGGCCGGGTTGAGCCGGTCCAGCCGATCGAGGATCTCGCGCTGGTCGATCTCGAACTGTCCGCTGCCGGTGATGCTCGTGCTGAGCAGGAAGATGGCATCCGGCCGCAGCCGCAGCGCCGTCTCCGTGGCGTGCATCGGATTGCTCCGTCCCGCCGGAACGACGCGCTGCCCGATCCAGCCGCAGCGTCCGTTCGACCTGCTCGGGTGTCGCCGTCGCGAGGCGATCGATCGGCGGAAATCGACGAGCCGCTTCGTTGCGCTGGAAAAGATCACCGCGTACGACTGCTCGGGCGAGAGCGAGCGGAGCGATCGGGCGATCTCGTCGACGACGATCGGCAGCGAGCCGACCATCGATCCGGAGGCGTCGACCACGTACACGACGCGCGTTGCTCGCCGCGCACGCCGGCGAAGCTGGCGAAGGCCCTGCCGGAGGCGACCAGTCGACCAGGCCGCCGCCGCGGCCGGCGCGCCGACGCCGGTGCGGCTTGTCGCGGCGAGCTCGCCATGATCTGTCGAAGGCGACGGCAGCGGCGCGTTCGTCGGGCGCGGCGAGCCGACCAGGTCGCCTTCACCGTCGTCGCGGATCGGCGCGTAGTTGGGATGGGAGAAGTCGGCCACGATGAGCACGGCTTCGTCGCTGGCGCGCATCCGCACCACCGCCCATGTCACGGCCAGCGCGATCGTCAGCAGCGCCGCGTGCGCCGCGATCGAGAGCGTCCACGGGAGCACGGCGTTGAGCCGCCGTCTCGCGTTGCTCTGTCCGCCGAGGCGATGCAGCCGCTCGTCGAGCTGCGCCGTCGCGAAGCCGGACGGGGTCGGATCGACGAGGGATGGGTGGAGCGGACCGTCGAGCGTGTTGTTCGAGTCGCTCACCCGGGATCGTAGAGCGGCCTCGGCGCCGCGAGTCCGCGCGCCGCCACCGCAGGTGTCACGCCTCGGCCGCCGGCGGCGCCGCGCGACCGAAGATCAACCGATCCAGGCTCAACGCCCCCGGGCCGGCGAGGAAGACTCCGAAGGCGAGCGCGAAGAGCGCAAGCTGCACGTGCACGCGGTTGAAGTCGGCGAAGGGCGGGTTGGCCAGCTCGAAGAGGACCAGTGGCGTTCCCTTCGCCGCCAGCAGCGGCCACGACGTGAACCAGAACGCGACGGCCATCGTTCCCGAGACGGCCAGCGCCGCCAGCCGGCTGAAGAGTCCGACCAGCAGGAGCACGCCGCCCACGAGCTCGGCCGCAGCCGCGGCGTAGGCGTGGTAGACCGGATAGGCCATGCCGTGGCGCTGGACCATGAGCGTGATGGCGTGCAGGGACCGCGCGTTGAGCGGGCTCGTGTCGCCAGTCGGCGGCGCGCCGACGACCGGGGCGGTCGCGGCGCCGCTCGCGGGCGGCGAGGCGCCCTCGGTCGACGATGGGGGCGCAGCAAGGAGCGACCATCCGCCGCCGGTGAGGCTCCTGGTCCAGGAACCCGACGACGACGCCGTCGAGGTCCCACCGACGCCGGCGGTGGGTCCCGCGGGCCCGCCGCCGACGCCGAGCGATCGCAGGATCGCCGCATCCTCGCCTTGAAAGGTGGCGGTCGTCGCAACCTTGTTCCAGCCTGCCGGAATGAAGACGATGGCGAGGACGAGGCGGGCGAGGACGGGAACGACGTTCGTGGCTGCGGATTGGCTCAGGCTCATCGGGTGGTCCTCTGGTGTCGGAAGAGCAGCCTGATCATTGGTCGGGCGGCTCCGTCAATTCGATAGAATCGCGGGCTTCCTGTCGGGCGGGCGTGGCGGAACTGGCAGACGCGCGGGATTTAGGTTCCCGTGGGTGATCCCCGTGCAGGTTCGATTCCTGTCGCCCGCATGGCTGGTGCTCGGATCCTTGTTGAAGTGCCTTGGCTCCGTCTTCGCGGAGGTGGGTTGCACCATGCGCCTCCCGGTTCGATCGCCCGCGGGGCGACAAACCATCGATTCTCGTTTTCGGCTTCTGTCCAGCACAACTCGTGAAGAAATTCCGCTCGTTTTCTGGAACCTTGGAACACCCGCCGACGACCTCCCGAAGAGCCTGACGGACGATCGTCCAAGACCGCTTCACACGTTTGCAGCGGATCTGCATCGGTTCGACCTCCGGGGCCCACTGCGGCACCTCGGGAGGGGATTGGGCTGGGCTGGGCGCACGAATCAAACTGAGACGCGCATCACATCGTCATCCAGAATGTCCCCGTCGCGGTGACAGAGTCGGCTGGGCGTGCCGGACTCTGGCGACGGGGTTTTTTTTGAGCGCTCCGTTCGGCCTTGCGGCCGACACTCGCTTTCGCGGAGCGGACGTGTTGCATTGTGGCGCTTGCTTGGGGGCGACGAGCCGGCAAGCGCGGCGGCTCCGGCGTCATCGCCGCAGGGCCGGTTCGTCCACGCAACGCGCCGGCGGGACGCGCATCGGGCGGACCCGTACGATCGCTCCTGTGCCTGACTGGTCGCCCAACTCCTGGCAGCGCGTCGCCGCCGAGCAACAGCCGGCGTATCCGGATGAGACGGCGCTGGCGGCCGCGGTCCAACAGCTCGCGGCGCTGCCGCCCCTGGTCACCTCGTGGGAGATCGAGTCGCTTCGCGGCCAGCTTGCCGAGGCGGCGCGCGGCCAGCGCTTCCTGCTTCAGGGAGGGGACTGCGCCGAGCGCTTCGATGAGTGCGAGAGCGCGACGATCGCGGCGAAGCTGAAGATTCTCCTGCAGATGTCCCTGGTGCTGGTGCACGGCGCCAAGAAGCGGGTGATCCGTGTCGGTCGATTCGCCGGCCAGTACGCGAAGCCGCGCTCCGCGGGTCTCGAGGTGCGCGACGGGCGGCCGCTTCCGAGCTATCGCGGCGACATCGTGAACGGGCCGGGTTTCAGCGCCTGCGAGCGCACGCCCGATCCGCTGCGCATGCTGCGCGGCTACGAGCGCGCCGCGCTCACGCTCAACTTCATCCGCTCGCTGATCGACGGCGGCTTCGCCGACCTGCATCATCCCGAGTACTGGGACCTCGACTGGGTGAAGCACTCCCCGCTGGCCGCCGACTACCAGCGCATGGTCGACTCGATCGGCGATTCGCTGCGCTTCATGGAGACGCTGGCCGGCACCCAGGTGGGGCAGATCAACCGGGTCGACTTCTTCACGAGCCACGAGGCGCTGCTGCTCTGGTACGAGCAGGCCCAGACGCGCCGCGTGCCGCGCCGCGACGGCTGGTGGAACCTCTCGACGCACTTCCCGTGGATCGGGCTGCGCACGAACCGCGTCGACGGCGCCCACATCGAGTATGCGCGCGGAATCCGCAATCCCATCGCGGTGAAGATCGGTCCGTCGACGTCGTCGGACCAGGTGAAGTCGTTGCTCGACGCGCTGCATCCCGACGACGAGCCCGGGCGGCTGACCTTCATCCACCGCTTCGGGGCCCACCAGATCGCGAAGACGCTGCCTGGGATCCTCGACGCCGTGAAGCGCGACGGTCGGCGCGTGCTGTGGGTCTGCGACCCGATGCACGGCAACACCGAGACGACCGCCGGCGGCTACAAGACGCGCAAGTTCGCGCACATCCTGGCCGAGCTCGAGCAGGCCTTCGAGATCCATCGCAACGCCGGCACCTACCTCGGCGGCGTTCACTTCGAGCTCACCGGCGACAACGTGACCGAGTGCACCGGCGGCGCTCGGGGCATCGACGACGCCGACCTGGCCCGCGCGTATCGATCGCAGGTCGATCCGCGGCTGAACTACGAGCAGGCGCTCGAGATGGCGATGCTGGTGTCGAGACGAATGGGAAAGGACCGGCTGGCGTGAGGCGCGCGGCGGCTGCACCGATGCCCGACACGCGCTCGTCGCGCCTCGCCGACGGCCCTGCGATCCCCGGCTAACCTTGCAACCCGCATGTCCCGACGCGTCGTCATCACTGGGCTTGGGCCGATCACGGCGTTCGGCGTCGGCATGGCGCCGCTCTGGTCGGCGCTGTGCGAAGGGCGCAGCGCGGTGAAGCGCATCGCGCGGTTCGATCCAAGCGGCTTCGCTTGCACGGTCGCCGCGGAGGTTCCCGACGGGCTCTTCGACGTGCGCAACGTCGTTCCAAAGAGCTACCGCAAGGCGACGAAGGTGATGGCCCGGGACATCGAGCTGGCCGTGGGCGGCGCCGCAGCCGCGATCGCCGACGCGAGGCTGGTCACGCGCGCCGCCGAGGCGGTCGCCGGCGGCACCGCGGCTCCGACGATTGCGCCCGAGCGATTCGGCTGTCACATCGGCGCCGGCCTCATCGCCGCCGAGACCGACGAGCTCACCGCGGCGCTGGCCACCGCGCGAGCCTCGGACGGATCGTTCGACTACGGCATGTGGGGAGGACAGTCCCCGGGCGCCGCGGGGGCCCAGCCCGGTGGCGGCGGCATGAACAACCTCACGCCGCTCTGGCTGCTCAAGTACCTGCCGAACATGCTGGCGTGCCACGTCACGATCATCCACGACTGCCAGGGGCCGTCGAACACGATCACCTGCGCGGAGGCGAGCGGCGCGCTCTCCATGGGTGAGTCGCTGCGCGTCATCCAGCGAGGCGACGCCGACGCGTGCCTCTCCGGCGGTGCCGAGACGAAGGTGCATCTCATGGGGATGCTGCGCCAGCAGTTCTCGAAGCGGCTCGTCGGAAGCGCCGACGACGGCGCGGCGGGGCCGGTCGACGACGCGGCGCAGGTCGCGGCGGTGCGACCCTTCGACCCGGGCTCGCGCGGCACGGTCCTGGGCGAGGGCGGCGGAATCGTCGTGCTCGAGGCGCACGAGGTGGCGACGGCGCGCGGCGCATCGATCGCCGCGGAGATCGCCGGGTTCGGCGCCTCGCAGAACCTCAATCCCGACACCGTCGGCCTGCGCGGCGAGCCGGACGGCGACGCGCTGGCGTGCGCCATCGAGGCTGCGCTCGCCGGGGCGAGGATCGCGGCGACGCAGATCGACGCCATCGTTCCGCTCGGCAGCGGCATCGTCGATTCCGACGCCAACGAAGCCGCCGCGCTGCGGCGCGTCTTCGGCGCGCGGCTCCCGTCGATCCCGCTGGTCACGCTCGTCCCGGCCGTGGGCAACTGCTGCGCCGGCGCCGGTGGTGTCGCCGTGGCGGTCGCGGCGATGTGCCTGCGCGAACAGATGCTCCCCGCGCGGCTCAACAGCGCCGCCACCCCCGGGGTCGACGCCACCGCCACCCCCGCGCGACGCGCCGAGCTCCGCCACATCCTCGTCTGCACCACGAGCTTCGGCGGCCAGAACGCCGCACTCGTGGTGCGCCACTCCGGCAACTGATACGGATTCCAGGAGACCTCCACGCGTTCGACCCCATTCCCACAGCGGCGTCCGACGACGGAACTGGGTTGGGTGGGGCGCGAGACTCAACCGGGACGCGTCTGAGCGCGGACGCGCCGCCGCTGGCACCCGACCCATCGCCCCGATTCCCGCACCAGCGCCCGCCCCCCACATGCCCCCCCGCATCGTCATCACCGGTCTCGGCTGGATCACGCCCCTCGGACACGACCTCGAGACCGTCTGGGCGGCGTTGATGCGCGGATGCTCCGGCGTGGGTCGCATCACCCGCTTCGACGCGCGCACCTTCCCGACGACCTTCGCCGCGGAGGTGAAGGCGTTCGACTTCACGCGCTTCGTCGAGGACGCCGAGGTGCACGCGGGCGCCGGCAGCAACATCCAGTTCGCGCTCGGTGCGGCGCGACAGGCGTGGGAGCAGTCCGGGATTGGACGCTTCCACGGCCTCGATCGACGCCGCGTCGGGCTCTACCTCGGCGCGGGCGAGGGCGTGCTCGACACCGACAACTACATCGCCACCAACCTTCGGGGCTGGATGGAGGCCGAGCAGCGCATCGATGGCCGGCGCTGGGCCGAAGCGGGCCTCGCGCTCATGAAGCCGCGCAGCGAGATCACGCAGGAACCGAACATGCCGCTGGCCCATTTGGCCCGGGAATTCGGCGTGCGCGGGCCGGCCTACAACTGCCTCACCGCGTGCGCCGCGAGCACGCAGGCGATCGGCGAGGCGTTCAGCATCCTGCGCCGCGGCGACGCCGACGCGATGCTCGCGGGCGGCACGCACACGATGATCCACACGCTCGGCGTGACGGGCTTCAACCGGCTCACCGCGCTGGCCACCGACCAGTCGCTCGCCGGCGCCGATCCGACGACCGCGTCGCGTCCCTTCTCGCGCGACCGCGGCGGCTTCGTGATGGGCGAGGGATCGGGCATGCTGGTGCTCGAGACGCTCGACCACGCGACGAAGCGCGGCGCGACGCCGCTGGCGGAGATCATCGGCTACGGCAGCAGCGCCGACGCGTTCCGCATCACCGACATCCAGCCGGACGGGCGCGGCGCCGCGGCGGCGATGCTCATGGCGCTCCGGCAGGCGGGCATCGAGCCGCACGCGGCGCCCGACGCGGCCGGTCGCGGACCGGTGCACTACATCTCGGCGCACGGGACGGGGACGAAGGAGAACGACTCGATCGAGACCCGCGCGGTGAAGCGCGTCTTCGCCGAGAACGCCGCCCGCATCCCGATGAGCAGCGTCAAGAGCATGCTCGGCCACCTCATCGCCGCGGCGGGGGCGGTGGAGCTCATCACGTGCGTCCTCGCGATCGAGCGCGGGATGCTGCCTCCGACGATCAACCTGCGCCATCCCGATCCCGACCTCGACCTGGACTACGTGGCCAACGTCGCCCGTCCGGCGGCGATCGACGTCTGCCTGAGCAACTCGTTCGGCTTCGGCGGCCAGAACGACACGCTGGTGGTGCGCCGGTTCGAATGACCGCGAGGCGCCCGCCAACGGGAGCGCGCCGCGAGATGCCCCGCCACGCATGACCAGACGCCGCCGCATCCTGATCGTGCTGGGCGCCGCGCTCGCCGTGGTGGCGGTGGCGGGATACGTCCTGGCGCGGCGGACGCCGTCTTGGTGGAATCCGCCGCACGCAACCGATCAGCGCGCTGCGCGGACGGCGGAGACGTTCGAGCAGCGCCTCGCCGAGGAGGTCTCGCGCGTGCGCGCCGACGACGCGCCATGGGCCGTGCGCATCGGCGAGGAGCAGCTCAACGCGTGGTTCGCGCTGCGGCTTCCGCGCTGGCTCGAGCACGCCGGCGCGCCCGCCGACGCGCTGGTGCAGGCGCACCTCCGCGACGGCGCCATCGAGTTCGCGGTGCGCCCGACGCCGGGTGCGCCGATCGGCGTCGTCGCCGTGCGGCCGCGGCTGGGCGACGGGGCGCTTGCGGCGACGATCGACCACGTGGGCATCGGCGCCATCGGGCTTCCCGGTCGATCGGCCGACGTGGTCGCCGCGGTCATCGACTCGCTCGCGGCGCTTCCCGACGACGACGAGATGTCGCGCGCGGCGCTCTCCATCCTGCGCGGCGATCCGGTCTCGGCGCGCTTCACCCTTGGCGACGGCCGACGCGTCGAGCTGACCGACCTCGAACTCGAGCCGGGAGCCATCGTCGCGCAGCTTCGGACGATTCCCGCGAGCCGGTTTCCCGCCAAGTCGGTTCCGCCCAAGGCGCCGCCGACGAAGCGATCGCGGGCGACTCCGGTCCCGTGAAGCGCCTCTCGCGCGGATTCGATCGAAGGTTCGCTCGCGGCCTCGCCGGCTCGGCCGGTTCGGCCGGTTCGCGCACGACCGGATCCTCAAAAAAGCAACCGGGCCAGCCCCCACTGCTGGCCCGGTCGAGCTTTCATCGAGAATCGCTCGAGCCCAGTTCGGTCTGCGCGATCGTCTCGTGCGGGTGCTAGGGCGATCGCCTTAAATTCGCCCCAAGCCCACGAGTGGTCAGGGTACCGAGTTGCCGTCGGGACGCAAGACCAAAATCTGCCAAGATGGCAGTTTGGCCGGTCCGCCGGCGCAGGCGACAACCCAGCGGCGGCGTCGTCGCGCCGGTCGTGGGGACGAGCCACGACCCTTGCCGATTCGATCGTGGCTCTGACCTCCGATCCGGCCGCGTCTCGCTACATTGCCCTCGTGTCGACGGGCGTCGAGACGATCAGGCTCGATTGGGATCGACCGCTGGTGGGCCAGGCGGCACGGGCTCTCGTCGATCGCGCCCGGATGCTGGCGCCGGGCCTCGCCGACCTCTCGGACCTGCTCTGCGTCGTCCCCGGTGGGCGTTCGGGTCGATTGCTCCTCGCCGAACTGGTCCGGGCGAGCCAGCCCGTCGAGGACGGGGATGCCGGCCGATCCATCTCCCGACAGGTCGGTGCGATCGTTCCACCGCGCGTGGTGACGCCGGGCGCGTTCATCGGCGAGCTCGTCGACGGCGCCGCGGCCTCGGTGGAAGGCGAGGATCGCCCCTTGGCCGGGCAACTGCCGCGAGTCCTCGCGTGGGCGGCGGCGCTCGAGACGTTGCCCGAGACGGAGCAATCGCTGCTGGGACTTCGGCCTCGCGATCGGCTCGCCAACGGATCCGGCGACGGGGCCGGGGGTGCGGCGTCGCTCCTCGATCGCATCGAGCGGGCCGCGTCCCTCTGCGCGCTGGCGGATGATCTGGCGGGCGAGGACGTGGCATGCTCGACCGCGGCGACGACGGCTGCGCAACTCGCGGGCGACGACGAGGCCGGTCGATTCCGGGCCATTGAGCGACTCGCTGGCGCCGCCAGCGCCATGCTCGCGGGGGTCGGTCTGGCCGAGCCCACGGCGGTGCAGTCGGCGCGGGCCGAGATGGCGGGGCCGCGCGACGGCGGGATTCGACGGCTGGCCCTCGTCGGCGCCATCGAGCTCAACCGGATTCAGCGCCGCGCCGTCGAAGCGTTCGCTCGGCGCGGCGGCGACGTCCTTGTCCTCGCGCATGCCGACGATCGCTGGGCGGCGCGGCTCGACGAGCTCGGGTGCATCCGACCCGGCCCGTGGATCGACGAGCCGCTTCGCGTCGACGACGACGAGCTGGTCGTCGCCGAGCGAACCAGCGACGCGGCCCAGTCCGTCATCGATGCGATCGCTTCCGTGGCCGACGTCCGCAGCGCCGACGAGATCGTCATCGGCCTCGTCGATCCGGCGCTCGGCCCGCTCGTCGAGCAGGCGGCGCGCTGGGCGGGCCTGGTCGTTCGTCCGGCGGCGGGTCGTTCGCTGGCCACCTTCGAGACGTGGCGGATCATCGAGGCGATCGCGCGCGGGGCCACCTCCGACGACGAGATCTCCCGCCTTGCTCGGTTTCCCGAAGTGGAACGTTGGCTGCACGCGCGGCTGGGGTCGGCGCTTCCCCATGGCGACCTGCTCATGGCGATCGACGACGCGCGGCGCGCCTCGCGCCCCGGGGGCTCGCGGCGCAGTGGCGCGGCCCTCGCGGCGGCGCGCAACGAGCTCGCGACGCTGCTGGCGCCGCTGGTCGGCCCGCCGCGATCGCTCGCGGCTTGGGCGGCGCCGCTGCGCGCCGTGATCGCCGAGCTGCTCGGGGGTCGCCGCGCCGAGCCGTCGATCGGATCAAGCGGAGCCGTTGGATCATCGGATCGCCTGGACCGCGCGCTCGGCGGAGAACACGTTGGCGCGGTGAACCATCCGGAGAGCGCCACCGACCACGGCGATGCCGTCGACGGCGTGCGCGACGACGCGGCCGAGCTCGACGCGACGGTCGTCGAGTCGATTCGCGTCGTCGCCGAGGAGCTCGCGTCGTGGTCGTCGCTGCCACCCGCGCTCGCGCCGATCGTGGACGGGCCCACCGCGCTGGCGCTCCTCGCCAGGCGCACCGCCGCCGACTCGGTCCCGCTGCCACCGCGGCGCGGGGAGATCGAGGCGCTGGGATGGCTCGAGCTGCACTTCGACGACGCGCCGGTGCTGCTGCTGGCGGGCGCGCACGAGGGCCGCCTGCCCCGCGCGGCGCCGCGCGAGCCGCTTCTTCCCGAGTCGCTGCGGCGTGCGATCGGCCTGCCGGACGGCCAGGCGCTCGCCTGTCGCGACGCCTACCTCTTCGACGCGATGCGCCGCGGCCGCGCGCTGGTGCGAGTGATCGCGGCGCGGCGCGACGCCGAATCGGCGCCGATCCTGGCCAGCCGGCTGGTGGTCAACGCGGCGCCCGCGCTGCGCGCGAGACGGCTGCGACGGCTTGCCCGCGCCGCCGAGGCGCAGCGCATCGACGAGCCGGCCGGCATCGCCGCGCCGGCCGCGCAGTCGAGGTTCGTCGTGCCCGCCGCGCCGGCCGGCCCCGTCGCCATCGAGAGCGTCGCCGTCACCGCGTTTCGCGCCTTCCTGGAGTGTCCCTACCGCTTCTGGCTGCGCCACGTCCTGAGGCTCGAGGCCGTCGAGCCGCCCGGGCCGCAGCTTGGACCCGACGAGTTCGGCACGCTTGCGCACGAGGTGCTGAAGCGCTTCGGCGAGGACGAATCCGTGCGCGACAGCGCCTCGGCGCGCACCATCGAGGCGTTCCTGGACTCGGCGCTCGCGGCGGAGATCCGCCGGCACTTCGGCGGCGCTCCGCCTGTGGCGGTCCGCGTGCAGGCCGCGCGGCTGCGCGAGCGATTGGCCGCCTTCGCGGCGCTCCAGGCGGCGCGCCGCCGCGAAGGTTGGCGCATCGATCGCGTCGAGTGGTCGCTGCCCGCGGACGCGATCCTCGACGTGCCCGATCAGGCGCCGGTCCGCGTCACGGGTCGCATCGACCGCGTCGATCGCCACGAGGACGGGCGCGTCGAGCTGCTCGACTACAAGACGGCCGACATGGCCAGGTCGCCGCGCTTCGTGCATCGAGGAACGAAGCGGAAGGGAGTCGCGGCGCCGTGGTGCGATCTTCAGCTTCCGCTCTACCTCCATCTCTGGTCGATCGTCGAGGGCGGCGCGGCACCGCAATCGGGATATCTCGTCCTGCCGCGCGATCCGTCGGGCGTCGCCGTCGAGGGATTCGATCTCGATCCACACGAGCTCGACGACGCGATCGACAACGCCCGCGGCATCGTGCAGCTCATGCGGAAGGGGGGCTATCGACCGTCGTCGGACTTCGGCGATCGCGACGACTTCGCCACGATCTGCCACGCCCGGGCGCTTGGACGGTTGATCGGGCGCGAGGAGGGCGCCTCCGCGGTCGACGCGGCGGACGGGAGCGGTGTCGGGGGAGGCGGCGATCCATGAGCAGCGCCGAGCTCGAGCATGCCGTCATCCTCGCGTCGGCCGGCAGCGGCAAGACGTGGCAGCTCAGCACGCGCTTCCTGCGGCTGATCGCCCTCGGCGCCGATCCGACCACGATCCTCGCCAGCACGTTCACGCGCGCCGCAGCCGGCGAGATCCGCGACCGCGTCCTCGAGCGGCTCGCCTCGGCGGCGCTCGACGAGGACGAGCGGGCGCACCTCGCCCGGGCGCTCGGGATGCCGCCGGCGTCGCTCGACGTCGACGAGATCGTGCGTCGCGTCGTCGTCGCGTGGCCTCGTCTCCAGATCCGCACGCTGGACAGCCTCATGGCGGCCATCGTCGCCGCGGAGGGATTCGAGCTGGCGATCGAGCCATCGACGGCGCTCGCCGACGAGGCCCAGTCCGCTGCGCTGCGCGAGGAGGCGACGCGCCGCATGCTGGAGCGGATCGACGCCGAGCGCGCCGTCGCGCTGCTGAAGGAGCTCACGGCGGGGCGGAGCGACTCGAACGTCGGCCGGGCGATCGGCGCGGTGGTCGACGGGCTCGGCGCGCTCTGGCGCGAGGCGCCGTCGCACGCCTGGGACGCCGTGCCGGCCAGTCCGCGCAGCGACGCCTCGGCGATCGCCGAGGCCGCGGCGCGGCTTCGCGCGGCGGCGCCGAGGATCGGTCATCGCAAGGCCGAGTCGTTCATCCTGGCGGTGGCCGAGTGCGCCGAGTCCGAACGGTGGGAGGCGCTCCTGGCCAGCGGATTCTCGGCGAAGATCCTCGCGGGCGAGACCTCCTACTACAACAAGCCGATTCCCGACGATGCGCTGGTCGCCGCCCACGCGCTCGCCGCGCACGCCGTCTCGATGGTGCGGGAGGGGATTCGCCGCCAGACGCTCGCGGCGCGCGACCTGGTCGCGTGCTGGTCCGAATCGCTCGACGAGCTGAAGCGGGAGCGACGGTTGATGGCCTTCGACGACCTGCCGTGGCTGCTGCGCCGCGCCGAAACGACCGGATCGATCGAGCGCGTCGCGTACCGGCTCGACGGACGCATCCATCACATGCTGCTCGACGAGATGCAGGACACGAGCGCGGCGCAGTGGGCGGCGCTGCGCCCGTTCGCCGAGGAGATCTACAGCCAGCGCGCCGGTGAACGCTCGTTCTTCTGCGTCGGCGACCTCAAGCAGTCGATCTACGGATGGCGCGGCGCAACACCCGAGATCCTCGCGGCGCTGCCGGAGGTGATCGGCGTCGAGGCGACCGCGCTGGCGCAGACGCGGCGCTGCGGGCCCACCGTCGTCGCGGCGGTGAACCGCGTCTTCACGAACCTTGGCGACCGGCGCAGCTTCGTCGATGCGCCGGGCGCCGCGAGGCGATTCGCCGGATTCTTCGTTTCACACGAGACGACGCGGGGCGAGGTGGGACGCGTCGAGCTCGTCCATGCGCCCGCGGCGGGCGACGATGGCGACGAATCGTCGGGGCCGGACTCGCCAGGCGACGGCTCGCCGGGCCAGGCGGCGCTGCGACTTCGCGCCGCCGCCGATCGCGTGGCGGCGCTGCATCGGGCGGCGCCGCGCGCGACGATCGGCGTGCTCGTGCGGACCAACGAGGTCGTCAACCGCATGCTCTTCCTGCTCGGTCCCGGCGGGCACGGGCTGCCCGCCGCCGGGCGCGGCGGCGCGCCGCTCACCGATGCGCCGCCCGTCGAGGCGATCCTCGACCTCGTGCGGCTGGCGATCCACCCGGGGCACACGGTCGCGGCGTTCAACGTCGCCCACTCGCCGCTGGGCGCGCTGGTGGGGCTCGTCGCAGCGGAACCCGATCCGGACGCCGCGACGAATGGATCGTCCGGCGCCGTCCCCGGCGGTGCGGCCCGGTCGCGCGTCGCGCGGCGTGTGCGCGAACGAGTGCTCCGCGACGGCCTGACCGCGACGGTCGGGGCGTGGGTGGCGGCGCTGGCGCCGCACGCCTCGGCCCGCGAGCGACGCCGGCTCGTGCAGCTCGCCGAACTCGTTGCCCGAGGCCAATGGCGCGGCGGCACGGGGGCGACGGAGACGTCGATGCTCGACGAGTTCGTGCAGCTCGTCGAGACAACGAAGATCGCCGACGAGGCCGAGGCGCCGATTCAGGTGATGACGGTCCATCAGAGCAAGGGCCTCGAGTTCGACCTGGTGGTGCTCCCCGAGCTGGAGGCGCGACACATGGGTCGGCCGCCGGTCGCCGCATGGGATCGCGCTTCGCCGGGCGGCCCGCCGACGGCGATCATCCGGTGGGTCGAGAAGGAGCGGCGCCGCGCGCTGCCGCCGGAATGCGCCGAGGTCTTCGCGCACCACGGCGACCGCCTTGCGCTCGAATCGATCTGCCTGCTCTACGTGGCGCTGACCAGGGCCCGCGACGGGCTGTACATGATCGTGGATCCTCCGCGGAAGGGTCGTTCGGACAAGACCGCCGCGGGCCTGCTGCGCGAGGCGCTCGCCCCGGGCGCGGCCGCGGAGGCGACGACGCTCTTCGCGGAGGGGGACGAGCGGGCGATGCTGGCGCGGCTCGCGGCGCGGGCCGACGATGGGGCGCCTCCCGGTCCCGCCGCCACCGCCCCTCGAAAGGACGAGGCACCGCACCGCCCGCGTCGACCCGAGCCCGCCCCGGCGCCGCGCCGCGGACCGATCGTCCTCCTTCCGTCGCGCGGTCCGATGCGCCTGGCGTCGCCGTCGCCTTCGGCCGCGACGCTCGACGCCAGGCCCGAGCTCGATCGATGCGGCGTCCTGCGCGGCGATGTGGCGCGCCGCCGCGACGCGATCGACCGCGGCACGGCGCTGCACGCCATGCTCGAGCGCGTCGAGTGGCTCGAGAGCTTCGCGGACGACGACGCCACGCTCGCGATCGTCGCGCGGCGGGCGGCGCCGACGCGCGATGCCGCATGGGCCGGCGCCCAGGTCTCGTCGTTCCGGCAGCTTCTTCGCCGCGATCTGCTGGCGACGCTCCTGTCGCGCGGCGCGCGGTCCGGCGCGACCTTCGAGGTGCGGCGCGAGCACCGCTTTGCGCGCGCGACCTCGGAGGGACTTCAGCTTGGCGCCATCGACCGCTTGGTCCTGACGCACGACGGCGATCGCGTCGCCGCGGCGGAGATCGTCGACTTCAAGACGGGCGGGGCGAACGACGAGGAGCCGGGCGTCGCGTCCATGGAATCGACCGCGATCGCCGGGACCTTGGCGCGTGGATACGGACCGCAGATCGCCGCGTACCGCGCCGCGGTCGCGGAACAGTTCGGGCTCGATCTCGCGGCGGTCGCGGCGACACTCGCCTTCCTGGACCTGGACCGGGCGGTCATCGCGTGGCCGGCGGCACGGGATGCGGAGCGTCCGGCCACCACGCCGCCGGGCCGTTGAGCTCGCGAAGCTCCGCCGCGAACGGACTGTGCGACAGCGCCTCGCCGAACGCGCCATCGAACTCGGCGCGGGTCTCCGCGAACTCCGCGCCGACCCGCGGCCACTCGGCGTCGAGCAGCTCCTTCGCGCGCGCGGCGTTGCCGGAATAGACGAGGTCGGCGACCAGTCGCAGCAACGCCGTCGCGCGCTCGCCGACGAACATGGGGCGCTCCCGGGTCGTGCCGGCGACGGTCCGGTCGTTGCCCTGGTTCGCGGCGGCGCCACCGTCCTTGCCAGCGCGTTCGGCCTCGCGCGCCGCCGATTCGGCGCTCACCGCGTCGAGCGCCGCGACGAGCTCGGCCATCGGTGGCGCCGGGCGCCGCAGTCGGTCCAGGTCGACGCGGTAGCGACCGTTGCGGAACGTGAGCACCACCTCGGGGCGCGGCGACGCGGCGCCGCTCGTCCAGCGGTACGCCAGCGCCCGGTCGCCGGCGATGAACTCGGGCCTCCCGTCGCCGTCGACGTCCTCGAAGCGGCCCGAGTAGGGAATGACGTCGACCAGGTCGAGTCCGCCGAAGCGGGCGTTGCGATCGAGCGAGAAGACGTACGTCTGCATGTCGCCGCCGCTTCCGCCGCTGTGGCGCTGAAGGACGAGATCGGGAACGCCGTCGCCGGTGATGTCGGCGCCGATGGAGATCGTCGGATTCAAGGGAGGCGAGCCGGCGCCGGCCCCGTCGGCGGTGCGCCCCGCGAAGATGGGCGCGCCGACCGTGAAGTAGAACCCCTCGAGCGCGAAGAGATCGCGGCCATCGCGGCTCACGACGAGCATCCTGGCGAAGTCCGCCGCAGCCGGATTGCGCACCTCGCGCTCCTCGATCCGCAGCGTGCCGGCTCCAGGCGATCCAGTTCCCAAGGCGACGTCGAACGACGCCGTCGTCCTCCATTTCGGCAGCAGCAGGTAGTGCCATCCCCGCGCCACCGCGACGCGCATGCCGCTCCACGCGAGGCAGGCGACCGCGACCAGCAGCGCCGGACCGCCGACGACCCAGCGCCGGCGCGCGCGGAGGAGGTCGCGATCGTCGCGGGCGACGTGTCCGCACTCGGGGCAGCGCAGGGATCCTCCCTTGGCGCCGCCCATGTCGTACCAGCAGCGCGGACACCGCCGCCGGCCGCGCGCGCGGTCCCCACGGAGCGCCACGACCGCGACGACCAGCGCCGCGGCGCCGAGCGCAACGACGATCCAGGGCACGCCGATCGGATTCACGTTGCAGCGTAGCTGGGAGCGCCGGCCTCGCCGACGTCCGACGGCCCCGGCATCGTCGCGCGTCGCCGACGCCGCCCGTCCTTCCCACTATCATCTTGCCCCGATGCCCTCCCTCACCATCAACGGCAAGCCGTACGAGTTCTCCAAGGGCGAGACGATCCTCCAGGTCGCCCTGCGCAACGGCGTCGAGATCCCGCACTACTGCTATCACCCCGGGCTCTCGATCGTGGCCAACTGCCGCATCTGCCTGGCCGAGGTGTGGGCTCCGAATCCGCGGAACGAGAACAGGCTCGAGCCGATCCCGAAGCTCATGCCAACCTGCCAGACGCCCGCGGCGGAGGGCAACGCCGTCTACACCGACAGCCCGAAGTCGATCGCCAACCAGAAGGCGGTGATGGAGTACCTGCTCATCAACCACCCGGTCGACTGCCCCGTGTGCGACCAGGCGGGC
This sequence comes from Phycisphaerales bacterium, assembly GCA_046350555.1. Lineage (GTDB taxonomy): Bacteria > Planctomycetota > Phycisphaerae > Phycisphaerales > SM1A02 > JAXMAF01. The sequence continues at coordinate 20,991 of JAXMAF010000034.1, read as the reverse complement.
GAGTGCTACCTCCAGGACTACTCCTATCAGTTCGGCCGCGGCGCGAGCCGCTTCGAGGAGCGCAAGAACAAGCAGCCGAAGAAGGACCTCGGCCCGAACGTGCTGCTGTACGCGGACCGCTGCATCATGTGCACCCGATGCGTGCGCTTCTGCCGCGAGGTGACCGGCACGGCGGAGATCACGATCGAGGGGCGCGGCTCCATCGAGCAGATCGACGTCTTCCCCGGGATCGCCCTGGACAACGAGCTGAGCGCGAACGTCGTCGATCTCTGCCCGGTCGGCGCCCTGCTCGACAAGGACTTCCTCTTCCAGCAGCGCGTCTGGTTCCTCAGGAAGACGCCATCGATCGACGGCATCACCGCGAGCGGCGACAACATCTCCGTCGAGCACAACGAGGGACAGGTCTACCGCATCAAGCCGCGCGACAACCCCGACGTCAACAAGTGGTGGATCTCCGACGAGATCCGCTACGGCTGGAAGTTCGTGCACGACGACAAGCGGCTGCGCCTGCCGCGCGTGAAGGGCGATGACGCGTTCGAGCCGACCGAGGCCCCGCTCGCCTACGAGGCCGCGTACGCGAGGACCGCCGCGGCGCTGGGCCGTCCGGGCGCGAAGGTCGGGCTGATGGTGAGCCCGATGCTCACCTGCGAGGACGCGTTCCACCTCGGCACGATGGTCCGCGCGTTTGCGCCGCAGGCGCTGCTCGCGGTGGGGCCGGTGCCGCGCGCCGGCCAGGACAAGACGTTCGTCGGCGGTTACACGATCCACGCGGAGAAGGCGCCCAACGCGCGCGGCGTGCGGCGCGTGCTCGGACGACTCGCGTCGTCGACGGCCGGCGGCGCGGGCGCAAGGGGGACGACGGCCGGTGCATCGAGCGCTTCGGGCGCCGGCGGCGGAAGGGTCCAGGAGTTCGACGAGTTCCTGAAGTCGATCAAGTCGCTCGACGTCGTCGTGCTCACGGGGAACTACCCGAGCGAGTGGGCGACCCCGGCGCTCGTCGAGGCGCTGCGCGGCCGCACGGTCATCCTCGTCGACACGCTTGCAGGGAAGCTCTCCGAGCTCGCGGACGTCGTCATTCCCGGCGCGACGTGGGTGGAGAAGGCCGGCACGTTCGAGAACGCCAAGGGCCGCCTCCAGGGCTTCCTTCGAGCGATCAACCCGATCGACTACGCCAAGAGCGAGGCGCAGATCGCCCTCGACCTGCTGGCGGTGCGCGAGGCGGGCGAGTCGGAGACGCCCGATCGGCTGCCTTCGGAGAGTTACGACCCCTCCGCGACACGAGCGTTCCTCGTCGAGCGGCTCGGGCTGAAGGAATTCGCCGAAGTCCACCTTCCCGCGGGCGAGGCGCGGGTCGAGGCGGACATGGTGATGGTCGAGCTGTAGGCTCGGCGCTCGGCAGCGGCTCCGTCTCGGTACGATCCACGGCCTGTCTTCCAGTTCGCTTCGCTCCATTTCGTTCGCCCCCACAGGATCCCTTCTCATGCATCGCGCCCGACCGCTCGCCGCCATCGCCTTGTCCCTTCTCGTCGCCTCCGTCGCCAGCGCCCAGACCGGCGCTGGGGCTCCCAATCCTCCGGGTGGCCGTCCGGCCGGCGGCGCCGCGGGTGGCGCGGCGGCCCCGACGCAGCCGCCACCGCCGCCGGGTGGTCCCGGTGGTCCGGGTGGCGCCGGGCGCGGCCCGATCGATCCGGCGCAGTTGATCGAGCGCATCATGGAGAGCGACACGAACAAGGACGGCAAGCTCAGCAAGGAGGAGATGAGCGGCCCCCTCGGCGAGCGCATCTTCGAGCGCGCCGACACGAACCATGACGGCTTCATCGATCGCGAGGAGCTCGTCGTCTTCGCCAAGGTCGAGGTCGAGTCGCGCGCCGCGGGTCGCGAGGGCGGGCGCGGTGGCGCGCGCGGCGGTCAGCCGGCGACCTTCGAAGGCGGAATGAAGCAGGCCGGGCGCGCCTTCAACGCGCTCAAGAAGTCGGCGTTCGATCGCGCGTCGAGGACCGGCGATCTCGAGGCGGTGCAGGGGCTTCAGTCGGGTCTGCTGGCCGCGAAGGGCCAGGTCTCCACGGTGCCCATGTCGGAGAAGGCGAAGGCCAAGTTCGGCAGCGACAAGGCTGCGTACGAGACGGACTTCCGCCGTCAGCTCCTGAAGGCGCTCGGCGACGCCATGGCCCTCGAGGTCGCGCTGCTCGACGACAAGTCCGACGCGGCCCGCGCCGCCTTCGGGCGCGTCGTGCAGGCCCAGGATGCCGGTCACCTGCTCTTCCAGGAGGCCGAGGGGGACGACGACGGCGGTCGTCCGGAGAGGCCCGCCGGCGACGGAAGGCGACCTGGTCAGAACACGGGCCAGCCGGGCAAGTAAGCGGGTGAAGGCGCATCAGGTGGGACTGGCCCCCTGGGACTGGCCGCCGGGGACCGGCCCTTGGGGACTGGCCCCCGGGACTGGTCCCGGGACTTGCCCCTCGCGCCAACAATGAGCCGTTCGGCATCGCGCCGACGACCGTCGCCTCTGCCGCCAGCCCGCGGAGCCCGCCCATGTCCGTCCTCATGGAACTCTCACGCATCTTCATCCGCGAGATGAGCGACATGCAGATCATCGAGCTTTCCGAGGTCGACGGGGCGCGCTCGTTTCCGATCGTCATCGGGCTGCCCGAGGCGTTCGCCATCGAGCGCCGGCTGAAGGAGATCAAGATTCCGCGCCCCCAGACGCACGACCTCCTGGCGTCGACCATCCGCGAGCTCGGTGGCACGCTCCGGCGGATCGAGATCCACGACCTCGAGAAGGGCGTCTTCTTCGCCAAGCTCGTCGTCGAGCGCGACGGGCGCGTCGTCGAGATCGATTCGCGACCGTCCGACGCGATCGCCCTGGGCGTCGCGGAATCGGTGCCGATCTACGTCGCCGAGCACGTGCTCGCGCAGGCGAGCGCCGAGGCCGTCGACGACGGTGGCGGCGAGGGCGGGGGAGAGGCGGGATTCGAGGCGGAGTCGGAGGACGATCCTCCGAAGTGGTGACGCGGTGCGGCGATCCCGCGGCGGCGCGCCCGCGACGAGCGCGGCGCCGCCCGCGGCGCGACCATGGGACGTGCGCCCGAGGATCGCTCGGCCGCTTGACCGGGGAGAACGCATGGCGGAAGGGCCGAGGCTGTTGGGCGATCCGCTGCCGCGCGAGCGGCTGCTTGCCGTGCCCGCGGCGGGCGGCGCCATCAAGGAGCGTCCCGAGGACTTCCTCGTCGACGAGCTGGCGCTCTACGAGCCGAGCGGCACCGGCGAGCACCTCTACCTTCGCGTGCAGAAGACGAACCTGGCGCACAACGAGATCGTCGACGTGCTCCAACGCCACTATCGGGTGAAGGAGGAGGCGATCGGCTTCGCGGGGATGAAGGACAAGGTCGCGGTGACGCAACAGACGGTCTCGATCCACCTGCCGGGGCGCCCCGATGGCGACCTGCCGCGGCATCCGCGATTGGCCGTGCTCTGGGCGGCGCGACACGAGAACAAGATCCGGCGCGGCCACCTCCTGGGAAACCGCTTCGCGATCCGCATCCGGAGGATCGATCCGCTGCGCGCACCCGCGATCCGCCGGCAGCTTCGCGAGCTCGAGCGCACCGGCATTCCCGACTACTACGGCTTCCAGCGCTTCGGATACCGGCGCAACAACCACCGGCTCGGGCTCCTCGTCCTGCGCCAGGAGTGGGACGGGCTGCTCGCCGAGCTGCTCGGCACGTCGGGATCGTCGTCGCCCGAGCACCAGCGCGAGCGCGCCGGTTTCTCCACGAGGGCGCGGCACGTCGACGCGCTCCCCATGTGGGCCCGCGCGACCGCGCCGAGCGGGCGGCCGTCGGCGCCCTGGGCCCGCGGCGCGTCCCCGCCGCCGCGGTGGGCGTCCTCGTCGGCTGGACGACTACGGCCTCTGGGTCATGCCGCACTCCAGTCGTGGCTGTCTTCAACCGCGTGCTCGACCGGGCGCATCGCGGACGGGCTCTTCGATCGGTTGCTCGAAGGCGACGGGCGAAGCACGAGCCCGCGGCGCGTCTTCGTGGTCGCTGGGTGGACGATCTCGCCGCGGAGGCGTTCGCCGGGGCGCGGTCGCGACGTTCGATCTCTCGCCGTCGGGGTTGCCTGGGTCCGGGCATGGTGCAGCCTGTCGAAGCGCCTGCGGAGCCGCGAGGGCCGCGGTGCTGGCCGAGGAGGGCCTTGACGGGAGCACCTTCGCGACCCCCGCCGTTCGACCTCGTCGGGACGCGCGCCTGCTGCGCGTGCAGCCCAACGTGGACGTCGAAGGCGGCTTCGACGAGCACGGTCCGTATGTGCGCGTCGCCTTCGACCTGCCGCAGCGCGTATGCGACCGTCGTGCTGCGCGAGTTGATCGGCGATGGCGCCGAGCGGGCCGCCGACGACACCGCGGAGCCGCCTGGGCGAGGAGGAGCGCCGAGGGCGCGCACGATGATCGACGGCGCCGGCCGGCCGTGACGCATCACCGAGGTCTCCTGGAATCCGTCTCAGACTCCGCGTTGTGGGCGCGACGTGCCCCAGATCATGCGCCGCCGTCTCTCCGCGCGGATCGATCCATTCGGCGCGCCAGCCCACGCCCTGCGCCGCTTCGATGTTCTCGGGCAGGTCGTCGAAGAAGAGGATCTCCTCGCCGCGGCGGCCGACGAGCCGCTCGAACGCGAGGTAGATCGCCGGCTGGGCTTGTGGAGCCCCATGATGCGATGCGTGCGGGCGCAGCGGATGAGCCGCGACGGGTGACGGAGCCGCTCGAGCATCGTCCAGTGTTCGTGGTTGGTGTTCGAGAAGGGCGGCCGTGTCGATCCCGGCGGCGTGAATCGCGTGGATGGCGGCGTCGACGCCGGGGTAGTCGCCGAGGATCCACGCGCGATGCACGGCCATGACCTCGTGGGGTGTGCAGGACCCTCCAAGCAGGTCGCTGATGTCGCGCGAACGCGCAAGGCCGTCGATTCGGCCGGTCTGATATTCGACAACCGCCGCGCGCTCGAGCGTGGTCGCCTCCGGCGCTCCGGTACCGCGCAGCGGAAGTCCACGCGCGCACCCCTCCCCCAGTTCCGGCAGATGGGCACCAGCTGCGACGCCACCGAGGCCGAAGCTTGCACGCCGCGGGTTTCATGTTCATGGCCATGGTCACGGTCATGGTCCGGCCACCGATCGCTTGGCGCGCCGTCGCGCGGCGAAGAACCTCGTCAGCACCGCGCCGCACTCGCGGGCCATCACGCCGCGATGCACGGCGAGCCGGTGGTTGAGCCGCGCGTCCGTCGCGATCTCGTAGAGCGACTCGCATGCGCCGGCCTTCGGGTCGCTCGCCCCGTAGACGAGCCGCGAGACGCGGGCGTTGACCATGGCGCCGGCGCACATCGCGCACGGCTCGAGCGTCACGGCGATCGAGCAGTCGTGAAGCCGCCAGCGGCCGAGGCGCCGGCCCGCGTCGCGCAGCGCAACGAGCTCGGCATGTCCCACCGGATCGGCGTGGAACTCGCGCCGGTTCCACGCCTCGGCGACGACCTCGCGCCCCCGGTAGACCACGGCTCCCACGGGCACCTCGCCTTCGCGCGCGGCGCGGCGCGCCAGCCGCAGGGCGCGTTCGAGCATGCGCACGTCCACGAGGGTGAGGCGATCGACCTCCCCTCGGGCGCCCGCGCCGGACGAGCGCGCATTCGCGGCCAGCGCCGCGAGCGCGCGCCGGCGCGCCGCACGGGCGGCGCGGGCGTCGCGGTGCCGCGGGAAGGTTGCGCGCGATCCGCTCACGATCCGTCGTGCTCCGAGCCACCGCGCGGCACGGAGCCCGCCGCGGTCACCGGCTGCGGCGGAGCGCTTCGCGGGCGAGGCCGGTCCCCGGCCGGCGGATCGAGCCCCAGCACCCGCCACGCCGGCAGGAAGCGCAGGGCGATCACGCCCAGCTCGTAGAGGAAGTAGAGCGGCACCAGCGTGACGATCATCGACACCGCGTCGGGCGACGGGGTCACGACCGCGGCCACGACGGCGCAGATGAACATCGCGTACTTGCGACTCCGCTTGAGCGTCTCAAGCCGCACGATGTCGAGCCATCCCAGCAGCAGGATGACCAGCGGCATCTGGAACGCGATGGCGATGCCGGCCGTGGTCAGCAGCACGAAGTCGATGTACTCGCTCAGCCGGTACTGCTGGGCGATCAGCACGTTGCGCCCGAGCGGAACGGCCAGGACCTCGAGCTTGCCCGCCTCGGCGATCGCGACGCAGAGCAGGTTCTCCGGCACCTTGATCCACGTGTCGCCCGGCCTGTACTGCGCGGGGTGCTCGGCGAGCGCACGGATGCCTCCGCGCGCGGCGACATCGTCGGCGTCGGTTGGAGGCGTCGCATTCGCGGATCCCGCCGCCCCCGCGTCGGCTCCAGGGGCGCCGCCGTTCGCTGGCGCGGCCAGGGCGCCGTCGGTGGCCGTCGCCGGGAGCGGAATCGGCGCCGGAAGTCCCGTCGCGCCGCTCGGCACGCCGAATCCGACGAGCACCGTCAGCATGAGCGGCAGGAGCACGAAATGCAGCAGCGAAAGCCCGGTCAGCGTGAGCAGCGCGCTCGCCGGCAGCAGGAACCGGACGAAGCGACGCTCGTGCCTGTAGAGGCCGGGGGCGATGAAGAGCCAGGCCTGCCAGAGGATCCACGGCGCGGAGATCACCAGCGAGAGGATGATCGCCAGCTTGACGTCGAGCAGCACCGTCTCCACCGGGTTGAGCGTCTGGAGCTGCGCGGGCAGGTGGTTGGCGCGGAGCGCCCGCAGGAGCGGGCGGCACAGGAACGTCCGGATCGGCTCCGCGAAGAAGAAGAGCACGATGGCCAGCGGCAGCGGGGCGATCAACGCCAACATGAGCCGCTTGCGCAGCTCGTCGAGGTGATCGCCGAAGGACATGACGGCGGGGCGTTCGGTCATCGGGGCTGCGGCTGGAATGCGGGAATCGGTTCGCGGTGGGCGTGTCGTGCCAGGTGGCGACTGGCCGCGAGGCGATCGTCGTGCGGGGCGATGACGATATCGGCACAGTCGCGCGGCGCCGCATTCACGCGAGCTGCGGGCTCCGAGCTCCGGGAATAGGGCGCGTTCCCCGCGAGGCGTGGTCCGATCCGCTCAACGCGCCGTCGTTCCGATCCCGAAGAACCGTTCGGCGTTGGAGTCGGCCTGCGCCTCGAACGCCGCCGGGCTCTCGCCGCGGAGTCCCGCGAGGAAGCGATGGACGTGGGCGACGTTCGCCGGCACGTTGGGGCGCATCGTGCGCACCGGCTCCGGGCTCAGGAACGGCGCGTCGGTCTCGCACATGATGCGGTCGCGCGGCACGAGCCTCGCGGCGGCGGCGACTGCCGGGGCATTGTGGAAGGTGACCACGCCGGTGAAGGAGATCATCGCGCCGAGGTCGAGCACCTTGCGGGCATCCTCGGGAGCGCCGGTGAAGCAGTGGAAGACGAAGCGATCGCGCGGAAGCGAGGAGGCCGCGAGGATCGGAAGGAGGTCGTCGAACGCGTCGCGACAGTGCACCACGACCGGCTTGGCGATGCCCTCGGCGGTCCAGCGCTCGAGGTGGGCGAGCTGCTCGGCGAGCACGCGCCGCTGCACGTCGCGCGACGGACGGTCGTAGTGGTTGTCCAGGCCGAGCTCGCCCCACGCGACGCAGCGCGGCGACGCGGCCGCGGCGCGGAGGTTCTCCCACGCGATCGGCTCGTCGCTGTGCAGCGGATGCACGCCCGCCGAGCACCAGAGCCGCGCGTCGCCTTCCGCGAGTCGCAGCGCATCGAGGCAGTCGCGCGTCGTCGTCGAGATCGTGATCGCCCCGCGCACACCCGCGGCCGCCGCGGCATCGAGGAGCGCGCGGGTGCGATCGACGGCGCCGGCATCCGAGCCGCCGAGCTGCGGAAAGGTGAGATGGCAGTGGGTGTCGTACACGGGTGCGCCGTCACGGTAGAGCCGCTTCGGTCCATGCGCCGCGGCGGGCGCATCGTCGGGGCCGTCCACGCGGGGGCGAGCGCCCGGCGGCACTCACGGATGGCCGCCATCGCCAGCGGAGCGACCCCGATCCTCCTCCAGCAGCCGCCGGAAGAGGTCGTCGTCGTCGCGCGCGGCGAGAAGTCGTTCGCGGGACGCCTCGCGATGCACGAGCCGCGCGAGCGCCGCGAGCGTGCGCACATGGACCAGCGGCGTGGCGCCCGAACCGAAGAGCGCGAAGCAGAGCGAGACTGGCGGTGCGCCGTCGGCGTAGCGCAGCGGGGGACGCAGCAGCGCAGCGCCCACCAGGGTGCGCGGGATCGCGGCGTCGATGGCGTGCGGGAAGGCGATCCCTTCGGGCACGACCGTCCGTTGGAGCGATTCGCGCTCCTCGAGCAGCGCCGCCAGTCGATCCGCCGAGAGGGCGGGCGTGCGCAGCTTCTTCGCGGCCAGCCTTCCGAGGAGCGCGAAGAGATCGGCTCGCGTCCCGACGGGCGGCGCCGCGATCACCATCGAGCGCTCAAGGTACGGCTCGACCGACACGGTCCGGAGCGTAGCGAGGCGTGGCTCGCCATGCCCGCGCTCGTCCGGCGCCGCGCGGGACGCGCCGTTCTCCCGTCAGCGCGATGTTCGGCGACCCGGGAACGGCGGGACGTCGTCCGGCCGAGCCGTCTCGGGCTTCGGGGGCGTCGACGGCGCGGCGTTCTGTTCCCCGCGCCGCGGCCGTCCGGGCATCCCTCGCGAGGGCGTCGCGGCCCGCGGATCGCCATACGCCTCGCGTTCGAAGCGGTTGTCGCGGTACGGATCGCCCCCGCGCAGCGCCGCGACGAGCGAACTGGCCGCATACGCGGGAAGGAACGAAGGGCCCCATCGTTCGTACTGGCGCACGTGCACACGCTCATGGGCGCGGGCGAGGTCGTGTGCGCCGCGCGTGCCCGCGAGGATCACATGACCGAGCGTGAGCGCCGCCGCGCCGCCGCGGACCGGGAGACGGCGAAGCACAGCACCGATGGCGCGTCCGTGCACTTCCAGCGCGCCGTCGCGCCACGTGGCGTGCGCGCCGAATGGAAACGCGGCGGCGAAGACGCACAGCCCGAGGAGGGTGTTGGGAAGCGCCCAGAGATAGGCCAGCGCGCGCATGGGGTCGTTCCGCCCGCGGAGCGTGCAAGGTACACGCGGTTCACCGGCGCGGCAGTCCCGCGCGCGGTGGTTCCTTGCCACCATCGGGCAATTCACTATTATCGCCGCCGCACTGGCAGGGAGGCGTTGTTGCGGCCTCGATCGAAGACGACGTGCGTTGGCCGTCCGGGCGACAGGCGAGCCCCTGCACCGGTCGTCGGTGGTCGGGCTGTTGGTCTGAGAAGCGCACGGCGTGACGTCTCGGGTTGGCGCCGCGGCTTGGCCTCTCGGTCCGGCCTCTCGATGCGGGCGTTCACCCCGTCGCTCCGCCTGCGGCACGGAAGGAACGGCGGTTTGTTGACCACAAATTGCCCTGCGGTTAGGATGGCTCCGACATTGTGAAAAAAGGCACGAAGCAATGAGCCGCTACGTTTTCCCGAAGTGGTCGAACCTGCTGCTGCCGACGATCATCGTCGTCGGGGCGACCGTCCCGCTCTATGCGGCGATCATGGTTGCCTACGGGTTCAGCCCGAAGACGCTCGACGCCGGCTTCCAGCCCGAGCAGCCCATTCCCTACAGCCATGCACTCCACGTGGGCCAGCTCGGCATGGACTGCCGGTACTGCCACACGACGGTCGACCGCGCCTCGTTCGCGGCGATCCCGCCGACGCAGACGTGCATGAACTGCCACACGCAGATCCAGAAGGACAGCCCGAAGCTCGCGAAGCTCCGCGACAGCTACTCGACGGGAATGCCGGTCGAGTGGGCCAAGGTGCACGACCTGCCCGACTACGCGTATTTCAGCCACGCCGCCCATGTGAATCGCGGTGTCGGGTGCGTGAGCTGCCACGGACGCGTGGATCAGATGGAGGTCGTCTTCCAGAAGGCTCCGCTCAGCATGGGCTGGTGCCTCGAGTGCCACCGCAATCCCGAGCCGAACCTGCGGCCGATTTCGGAAATCACCAACCTCGCGTACGACCAGCGGGACGAGCTCACGCGCGAGGCGCGACTGGCGCTGCGCGACCAGTTCAACATCCATCCATCCGAGAACTGCTCGACATGCCATCGCTGAACCGTTCATCGTCCACGAGCGGGCCCGCTGGCGGTCCCCTCGATGGCGCCATCGACCTCGATGCCGCGCCCGACGAGACCGCCGGATGCGGCTCGGTCGGCCTGCGCAAGGATGGCGCGTCGCGTCGTCCGATCTATTGGCGCTCGGTCGACGACCTCGCGGAATCGGCCGAGTTCAAGGAGATCCTCGATCGGGAGTTCCCCTCGGCGGCGACCGACCTGGTCACCGCGGACGACCGTCGGCAGTTCATCAAGGTGATGGGAGCGTCGTTTGCGCTGGCCGGGCTGGCGATGTCCGGTTGTCGTCGATGGCCCGACACGCGGCTCGCCCCGTATGCCAGCCGGCCGGAAGGCCGCGCGCCCGGCCAGACGGTGCAGTACGCGACGATGACGGAGCTCGATGGGTGCGCGGTCTCGCTGCTTGCGACAAGCTTCGACGGCCGCCCGATCAAGCTCGACGGCAATCCCGACCATCCGCTGAGCGGCGGCGCGAGCGACGCGTTCACGCAGGCGGCGATCCTCGGGCTCTACGACCAGGATCGCAGCCGGGACGTCTTCCATGACGGCAAGGAGGCCGATTTCCACGACTTCGCGACCTTCGCGGCCGGGCATTTCCGCGGATTCGGTCCCACCGGCACGAAGGGCGCAGGCCTGGCGTTCCTCTCGGAGCCGACGTCGTCGCCGACGATGCATCGCCTGCGCGACGAGCTCGCGAAGGCGATGCCTGGCGCGACGTGGGTGGAGTGGGCGCCGGTCAACGACGACAACGAGCGGCTCGGAACGACGATCGCCTTCGGTGCGCCGCAGCGGGTGCACCTCACGTTCCAGCAAGACGCGCGGAGCGGCGGGCGACCCGTCGACGCGGCGCGCGAGGCCAGGGTCGTCCTCTCGCTCGACGCCGACTTCCTGCGCGACCATCCCGCCGCGGTGCGCCACGCGCGCGAGTACGCGAGGACGCGGCGCGTGGCCACGAGCGATCCCAAGGAGGCCCGGGTGGGCCGCCTGTACATGCTCGACAGCGGCGGAACGATCACGGGCGTCGCCGCCGACGAGCGGCTTGCGATGCGCGCCGTCGACGTCGGCCCCGTCGCGGCGGCGATCGCCAAGCAGGTGCTCGACGCGCTCGGCTCGAATGGTGGCGTAGGGAGCGGCGAGCCGGTCGCGGCGGCGCTGTCGCGGCTCGCGGGCGCGGCCGGCGCGGCGAAGGCCCTCGACGCCCGCGGCCTCCAGGTGATCGGCACCCTCGTGCGCGACCTGCTGGCGAACAAGGGCTCGTCGCTGGTCGTCGCCGGAAGGCAGCAGCCGCCGGAAGTGCACGCGATCGCGGCACTGCTCAACGAACGGCTGGGCAACATCGGCCGAACCGTCTCGTACGTGCCCGAGCCCGATCCGAAGCGACCCTCGAACGTCGAGGCGCTCCGGCAGCTTCGCGACGCGCTGGTGGGCGGCAGCGTGGACACGCTGGTGGTGCTGGGGGGCAATCCCTCGTACGACGCGGCAGCCGACCTGGACTTCGCCGCGGCGATGAAGAAGGCGAAGCATGCCATTCACCTCGGCGTCTATCGCGACGAGACCGCGCGGCTCTGCGCCTGGCACCTGCCTCGGGCCCACTGGCTCGAGTCCTGGGGCGATGCGCGCAGCCACGACGGGACGTACACGATCGCGCAGCCGCTCATCGCGCCGATGATCGAGCCGGGAAACGGTGGTCTCTCGGCGCTCGAGCTTGTTTCGACGATCATCGACTGGAGCAAGGGCGCCGAGCCGGCGGCGATCGGCCGATCCGAGCCCGGCGCGATGGCGGCCCACGCGGAGGCCACGGCCCACGAGCCGGCGCACGGCGCGCCTGCCAGGCCGGCGCGGCGCGACGGGATCCTCGCGAACCAGCTCGTCGGTCAGGATCTCGTGAAGGCCACGGTCGCGGCCATGACCGGTGCCACGGGCGTCGAGCTCGATCGGCGGTGGCGTGCCCTGGTCCATGACGGGTTCCTGCCCGGCAGCGCTCCCGTCGCCGGCGAGGGCGCCGCGGCGGTGCGCACCGCCGACGTGGCGAAGGCGATCGAGACGCTCGCGGCGCAACGCGAGTCGATCAAGCCCGATTCGCTCGAGGTCGTCTTCCGCGCCGACGCCAAGGTGCACGACGGGCGCTTCTCGAACAACGGATGGCTCCAGGAGCTGCCCGAGCCGGTCACCAAGGTCACGTGGGACAACGCCGCGGTCATGTCGCTGGGCACCGCGAAGTCCCTCGGTGTCGAGCGCAACGACATGATCCGCATCGAGGTGGGCGGAAGGTCGCTGGACATGGCCGTGCTTCCGCTTCCAGGTCATCCGGACCATTCGATCTGGGTCACGCTGGGCTACGGCCGCGGACCCGAGGCGGGACGCATCGCCGATGCCGCCGGCTTCAACACGTACGCGATTCGCACCACCGGCGCGATGAACATCGCGCCAGGCGCGAAGGCGACGAAGATCGCCGGCACCTACAGGCTGGTCAGCACGCAGGATCGCGGCGCCGGCAATCCGGTCGCCGAGGCGGGCGCGCAGGACCGGCTGCCCACGATCGTGCGCGAGGGAACGATCGCCCACTGGGGCGAGCATCCCGACTTCGCCCGGCATCCCGACGGATTCCACGTGGCGCATCGCCTCTCGCTCTGGGAGGAATCCAACCTCGACGGCGCGAAGCATCGCTGGGCGATGTCGGTCGACCTCTCGACCTGCATCGGCTGCAACGCGTGCGCCATGGCGTGCCAGGCGGAGAACAACATCCCCGTCGTCGGCAAGGAGCAGGTGCGGCGCGGCCGCGAGATGGCCTGGATCCGCATCGACCGCTACTTCAAGGGCGCCGACCCGGCCCATCCGGAGGCGACCTTCTTCCAGCCCGTCACCTGCCTGCACTGCGAGAACGCGCCGTGCGAACAGGTCTGCCCGGTGGCCGCGACCGTCCACGACGAGGATGGCCTGAACGTGATGGTCTACAACCGCTGCGTCGGGACGCGGTACTGCTCGAACAACTGCCCTTACAAGGTCAGGCGCTTCAACTACTTCGACTGGCACCGCAAGGACCCGACCCGCGGCAACGACTGGTTCCAGACGCAGCCGGACTATTTCTTCCGCGAAGGCCCCGACCGCTGGAAGCAGATGCAGTTCAATCCCGAGGTGACCGTGCGCATGCGCGGCATCATGGAGAAGTGCACCTTCTGCACGCAGCGCATCGTCAAGGCGCGCATCGACGCGAAGAACGCGTGGGCCAAGGCGGGCGGACGCGAGGGCGGCTCGCCCGACTTCACGATTCCCGATGGCGCCATCACGCCCGCGTGCGCGCAGGCGTGCCCGTCGCAGGCGATCGTCTTCGGCGACCTGATGGATCCCAGGAGCCGCGTCTCGCAGTTGCACAGGAGCAGGCTCTCGTACGAACTGCTCGAGGAGCTCAACACGAAGCCGCGCCTCAAGTACCTCGCGCGCATCTCCAACCCGGCGATCGAGCGCAACCATGGCCAGGATGGCGGCCACGGCGCCGGGCAGCACGCCGCCGCCCCGGTCGCGGGAGCCAACTCATGACGACGCTCGCGTACGACAAGTCGGTCGAGGTGGACAACACCGTGGAGCGACCGGGTGAACGGGCGCAGCTGGTGCTGAACCACGACTCGTTCCACAAGGTGACCGAGACCGTCTGTCGCGTCACCGAGTCGAGGCGTCCACCGCTCGTGTGGACGGTCGCGTTCCTGATCTCGCTCTCGCTGACGGCCATGCTCGGCTTCATGGTCACCTACCTCATCTTCTACGGGGTGGGCGTCTGGGGCCTGATGAACCCGGTCTGCTGGGCGTTCGACATCACCAACTTCGTCTTCTGGGTCGGCATCGGACACGCCGGCACGCTCATCTCGGCGATCCTCTTCCTGTTCCGGCAGAAGTGGCGCACCGCGATCAACCGGTTCGCCGAGGCGATGACGATCTTCGCGGTCATCTGCGCCGGCCTCTTCCCGGGCATCCACATCGGCCGCGTGTGGATGGCCTACTACCTCTTTCCCATCCCGAACCAGATGGACATGTGGCCGCAGTTCCGCAGTCCGCTGCTGTGGGACGTCTTCGCGGTCAGCACCTACTTCACGGTGTCGCTGCTCTTCTGGTACGTCGGCATGATCCCCGACCTCGCGACGCTGCGCGACCGCGCGACGGGCAAGGTGAGGCAGATCGCCTACGGGCTCTTCGCGCTCGGCTGGCGCGGCAGCAACCGCCATTGGCACCGATACGAGCGGGCGTACCTCCTGCTCGCCGCGCTCTCGACGCCGCTGGTGCTCTCGGTGCACTCCGTCGTCTCCTTCGACTTCGCCGTGAGCCAGCTTCCCGGCTGGCACACCACGATCTTCCCGCCGTACTTCGTCGCCGGCGCGATCTTCTCCGGCTTCGCGATGGTGGTCACGCTGGCGGTGCCGGCGCGGCAGCTCTTCGGGTTGAAGGACATCATCACGATCAAGCACCTCGACAACATGAACAAGGTCATCCTGGCGACCGGGTGCATGGTCGGGTACGCGTACTCGATGGAGTTCTTCATCGCGTGGTACTCGGGCGCAATGTACGAGAAGTTCGCCTTCGTGAACCGCGCCTTCGGACAGTACTGGTGGGCGTACTGGATCATGGTGAGCTGCAACGTCATCACACCGCAGCTCTTCTGGTTCAAGAAGGTGCGCACCTCCATTCCGCTGATGTTCCTGCTGTCGATCTTCGTGAACATCGGCATGTGGTTCGAGCGATTCGTGATCATCGTGACCTCGCTCGCGAACGACTTCCTGCCGACGTCGTAGGACACCTTCGTGCCAACGTGGGTGGACCTCGGAACGATGCTCGGCGTTCGGACTCTTCTTCACGCTCTTCCTGCTCTTCTGCCGCTACCTGCCGATGATCGCGATGGCCGAGGTGAAGGCCATCCTGCCCCAGGCGAACCCGCACGCCGGGCACGGCGCCGCGGATCACGGCGGTGGTCACGGCTCCGGTCGCCCCGCGCCCCATGGTCGCGGCGGAACGGGCCAGCCCGCGCTCGCCTCGCCGAAGGCCGGAGGTCGCAACCGATGAGCACGCTCGCCACGACATCGCAGACGCAAGCCGACGATCGCTCGCCCGGTGGCGCCCTCTACGGCCTGATGGCCGAGTTCGCCACGCCGGGCGACCTCATGCGCGCCGCCGAGGAGGTCCGCAAGCAGGGCTTCCGTTGGTGGGATTGTCACAGCCCGTTTCCGATCCATGGCCTCGACAAGGCGATGGGGATCAAGCCGACGATCCTCCCCATCCTCGTCTTCGGGGCGGGCGCGACGGGAACGACGCTTGGATTCGTGCTCCAGGCGTTCACCAACGCGAGCCGCATGACCCTCTGGGCGATCGTGTGGGTGACGGGCTATCCGTTCAAGATCAGCGGCAAGCCGTTCCTGAGCCTGCCGGCGTTCATTCCCGTCATCTTCGAGCTGACCATCCTCCTCGCGGCGACGGGGTGCGTCTTCCTGATGCTCCTGCTCAACGGCCTGCCGCGGCTCAACCATCCGCTCTTCAGGAACGATCGCTTCCGCAAGGTGACCGACGACAAGTTCTTCCTCGTCATCGAGGCCCGCGACCCGAAGTTCAGCCGCGCCCGCACCGAGTCCTTCCTGCGGTCGCTCCATCCGGTGTCCCTCGAAGCGGTGGAGGCCTGACATCCCATGGCAGTCAACGCAAGCAGCTCGGCCCGCCGGCGCGAGCACGACATTCCCCGCTTCCTCGTCTACGGCGCCATGCTGATGGTCTGCATCGCGCTCGTTCCGCCGGCCATCGTCGCGCGGGTGCGGGCCGTGCCGAGCGCCAACCGCCGCATCGCGCTGATCCAGGACATGGACATCCAGGCGCGCTACGACACGCAGGCGGTGAACACGCTCTTCGCCGACCGGCGCGCGATGCGGCCGATCCCCGCGGGCGCGGTGGCTCGGCAGGATCCCGCCGAGCAGGGCGTCGCCACCGAGGGCGCCGCGGACGGCCAGTGGTCGACGACGCTTCCGCCACACCTCGCGCTGGACGCGTCGCTCCTGCTCCGCGGCCAGCAGCGGTTCGACATCTACTGCGCACCGTGCCACGGCAGCGCCGGCTTCGGCGACGGCATGATCCACCGGCGCGCCCAGGAGCTGATGACCAATGCGCTCGGGCCCGTGAACGGGACGACGTGGGTGCAGCCGAAGTCGCTGCACGATCCGGCGGTCGAGGCGCAGCCGGTCGGCCAGATCTTCCACACCATCTCGCACGGCATCCGCAACATGGCCAGCTACGGCTCGCAGGTGCCGGTCGACGACCGCTGGGCGATCGCCGCGTACGTGAAGACGCTCCAGCGCGCCCAGAACGCCAAGCCATCCGATGTGCCGCCCGAGGTGATGAAGCGCCTCGCCGTGCAGCGATGAAGGCACCGACGGACCGGCCCTCGATCCCCGACGTTCCAAGACGCGATCCGACACCTGCGAACGACCCCAGCCCAGCAACCAAGCAAAGCCCCATGGCCTCCACCCGTTCCGCCGATCTCTCCGCCGCCAACACGCGGCTCGACGACACCGCCGGTTCCGTCGTCGGCGCGGGAGTCGCCGCCGCCGTCGTCGGTCTCGGCGCCGCGGGGGCGCTGCTGCTGCTCGGAAAGGCCGATGCCGGGCACTTCGGGCGCGTCTGGATCCAGAACCTGATGTTCGTGCTCTCGCTCTGCCTGGGCGGCCTCTTCTTCGTGATCATCCAGCACCTCACGCGCGCCGGCTGGAGCGTCGTGGTGCGGCGCATCGCCGAGGCGTTCGCGGCGAACCTGCGCTGGATCTGGATCCTCTTCCTGCCCATCGCGGCGCTCGCGGTGTTCGGCAAGCTCGGCCAGCTCTTCCCGTGGGCCGATCTCCACCAGCTCGCCCAGGAGGGAGCATCCCGACGAGATCGGAAACCGTCGAGAAGAAGGCGGCGTTCCTCAACACGCCTTCTTCTTCACCCGCTGCGGTCTGTTCGCGGCGTGGGGTGTGCTTGGCGCGTCGCCTGGAGCCGCTCGAACCGCGGGACGAGACCTCGGATCGAGGCGTGCGTCGAGATCACGCAACGCATGCAGACCACGGCGGCGCCCGGCATTCTTCTCTTCGGCCTCACCGCGACGTTCGCCGCGTTCGACTGGCTGATGTCCGCTCAATCCTGCTGATACGGCGATCTTCGGCGTCTACTACTTCGCCGCGAAGCTGCACCGGCGGCAAGCCATGATCGTCACGTGCTGGTGCCCTGCATCTGCGCCGCAGCAGCTCATCAGCGTCGTCCACCACCGAGCACTTCGACCTCGGCAAGCTCCTCTTCGCCTTCGGCATGGTCTTCTGGGCATACATCGCCTTCAGCCAGTACTGATCTGGTACTCGAACCAGCCGGAGACGACCGGCTGGTTCCTCGCCCGGCGAGCCAGCCCGTGGAGAGTGGGTCTCGCTCGCGCTGCTCTTCGGCCACTTCGTCGTACGTTACCTCTCCATCTCCCGCGCCCATCCGAAGCCTCTCGAGGCCGACCCTCGCCGTCCGCCGTCTGGATGCTCGCCGCCGCGTGGTCGACATCTACTGGCTGGCGATGCCGGAGATCCCGCGACCTCGCTTGCGAGACGCCACAACGAGATCGCGCAGAAGTACGCCGACAGTCGGCAGCGACCTGCTCGACCCGCTCAACTACGCCGTGCTGCTGGGCATGATCGGGCTGTTCGTCGCCGCCACCGTGCAGTCGCTCCGCTCGCGATCGCTCGTCCCGACGCACGATCCTCGACTCGCCGAGTCGCTCGCCTTCGAGAACATCTAGCAAGCCGCGCCGCAACACCCAACATGTCCCACGCCAACGCCGATGCATCCTCCAACGTCCTCAAGGACCACGACGATCCCGAGCCGGGATCCACGTGGTTCATCGGGCTCGCCGGCGCCATCGTGCTGACGGCGCTCGTGCTGGGGATCTCCGTCCTCTACTACGGGACCAACACCGAACGGGTGGACCAGGTCGTCGTCGATCGGCCGTCGATCCCCCTCGAGCGGCTTCGCGCCGAGCAGCAGCAGAAGCTCGTCGACTACGCGAAGTACACCTTCACCGATCCCGACGGCAAGACCGTCGAGCGCATCCGGATTCCCGTGAAGGACGCGATGGCGATCGTCCTGAAGGAGAAGTCGCTCGGAGGCCCGTGAGCGCCCCGGCGATCATCGCCCGCCGGATCCATCGCGATCGCCGATCCCTCGATTGCTGATCTCCAGTCCCCAACCCCAAGTCTCCAGTCTCAAGTCTCCAGTCTCCAGTCTCAAGTCCCCAGTCTCCAGCTCCGATCGTCACCCCCGATCTCCACGCTCGATGTCCCGCCCGCGCACCATCGCCCGCCTGCTTCCCGCCATCGCGCTCGTCCTCGCGTGCGCGGTCGCCGGCGCAGCGTCGGCACAGTACGGCGCGGGGGTGAGCGACGGATCGCGTCGGGCCGGCACGCCCGCCGATGGCGTTCCCGCGGAGCTTCAGGGCGTCGACATCGTGGAAAAGCTCGAGGCGCAGCTTCCGCTCGACGTGCCGTTCACCGACGACACCGGCCGGACGATCACGCTGCGGGACTGCTTCGACGGCAAGCATCCGGTCGTCCTCCAAATCGGCTACCTCAAGTGCCCGATGCTGTGCAACCTCGTCCTCAACGATCTCGTCCGCGGGCTGAAGGGCGTCGATTGGACGGTCGGCCAGGACTTCGCGGTGGTCAGCATCAGCGTGAATCCGAACGAATCGCACGAGCTCGCGGCGGCGAAGAAGCAGGGGTACATCGTCGAGTACGAGCGGGCCGACACCGCGGCGAACCGCGCCGGCTGGAGGTTCCTCACCGGACCCGAGTCGAGCAGCCGCGCCGTCGCCGACGCGGCGGGCTTCGGCTACCGATTCATCCCCGAGACGGGCGAGTACGCCCACGCGGCCGCCATCATGCTCTGCACGCCCGACGGCAAGCTGTCGCGCTACCTGTATGGCGTGAAGTTCGCCCCAGCCGACCTGCGCCTCGGACTGCTGGAGGCGTCGCAGGGCAGGATCGGCTCGACGCTCGACCGTTTCATTCTCTGGTGCCACATCTACGACCCCGAGGCGCGCGGCTACGTGGTCTTCGCCCTTCGGCTCATGAAGCTCGGCGGCGCACTGACCCTCCTGGCCCTCTTCGCCGGCCTCTCGATGCTCTGGGTGCGCGACTTGAAGCGACGCCGCGTCGACGACGCCGTCGAGCCGGCGCTTGCCGGCAACGGCGCGCCGCGAACGTCGGACGCGGGCGGGCCATCTCGCATCGATCCCGCTCGCGTCGATCCCGCTCGCGTCGATGCCGGCCCGCAAGCTCACCGCGCATCCTCTTCCGATCCTTCCGCGTGAACGCCATGCCAGCGATTCCCTCCATTGCCGTTACGTTGCTCGCCGCAGCCGGAAGGCCGGCGACGGTGTGGCTTCCGCGCCAGTCGTCGACGATGGCGCCGCAGATCGACAATCTCTTCGACCTGATCAACTACATCTGCTATTTCTTCTTCGCGCTGATCGCGGTCCTGCTGGTCTACTTCGCCTGGAAGTACCGCCGCTCCCCCGAGAACCACGCCGGCAACGCGCAGGGTCCGACGCACAACACGGTGCTCGAGCTGGCCTGGACGATCGTGCCGTTGATCCTCGTGATCGTGATCTTCTACAAGGGATTCGCCGGCTTCGTGCAGGTCGCGATCCCCCCGAAGAACTCCTACGAGATCGAGGTGACGGCGCAGCAGTGGGCGTGGAACTTCAAGTATCCCAACGGCGCGCAGTCGGAGGACCTGGTGGTTCCGGCGGGCCGTCCGGTGAAGCTCGTGATGCGCTCGGCGGACGTGATCCACTCGCTCTTCATCCCGGACTTCCGCGTGAAGAAGGACGTGGTGCCGGGCCGCTACTCGTACCTCTGGTTCGAGGCGCCCCAGGCGACGGCGACCGAGCCGGTGGTCAACGCCGACAAGGACAACTTCCACTGGCTCTTCTGCACGGAATACTGCGGCACGGGCCACTCGAACATGAACCGGAACGTCTTCGTGCTCGAGCAGCCGAACTTCGACGCGTGGCTCGAGAAGCAGGCCCGCTGGATCGACGACCTCGACGCGCAGGATCTCTACTGGGCGGCCGGACCGCTCCTCTACGCCCGCTGCGCGCAGTGCCACTCGCTCGACGGCGTCGACGGCAACGGGCCGAGCTGGGGCAAGCGCGTCCTGGTGAACGGCGATGCCATCTGGGACCGCACGTGCAAGTTCGAGACGACCTTCGGCGACGGCAGGTCGCTCGCCGATCTCATCGGTCCGGGCAAGGAGTATGCGACGCCCGAGGACTACATCCGCGATTCGATCCTGAATCCGGGCAAGCATCTTGTGAAGGGCTTCGGCAACGCCATGCCGACGTTCAAGGGCCAGCTCGGCGACAAGGCGATCGACGCGATCATCGGCTTCATGAAGCACATCGAGGAGTTCGATCCCAAGACCGGCAAGCCGAAGCCCGACAGCCCCGCCGGCAAGGCGGCCGCCGCCGCGAAGGCCGCCGGCCCGAAGAAGGCCGCCGGGGCGAAGGAAACGAAGCCATGACGACGATCGACCTCACCCGTCCAGGCTCCGGCGCACTGCACCCGCCAGAGCCCGACAACTACCTGACGCACTCGCGCGGGTTCCTCTCGTGGGCGCTCACGCTCGATCACAAGCGGATCGGCGTGATGTACCTCGTCTCGGTGCTCGCGTCG
The DNA here is from genome assembly GCA_046350555.1 of Phycisphaerales bacterium. Classification (GTDB taxonomy): domain Bacteria; phylum Planctomycetota; class Phycisphaerae; order Phycisphaerales; family SM1A02; genus JAXMAF01. The sequence goes on along the minus strand of JAXMAF010000034.1, from coordinate 113 downwards.
TTCTTCGTCGGAGGCGTCTTCGCGCTGCTCGTGCGCACGGAGCTGCTCACGCCCGGCCCGACGATCCCCGGCGTCGACGCCAACGTCTACAACAAGCTCTTCACGCTGCACGG
>JAXMAF010000033.1:0-50200 GCA_046350555.1 Phycisphaerales bacterium | reverse complement strand
CACCCGAGGGGCGCACCGTGGTGCGCCCGGCGAATCCGGCCGGGCGCTTCCTGCTCGACACGATCGGCGAGCTTCGCGCCGCGTACGCGCTGGCCGATGTCGTCGTGGTGGGGCGCACCTTCGTGCCGTTGGGCGGATCGGACATGATCGAACCGGTCGGACTCGGCAAGGCGACGATCGTCGGTCCGCACGTGGACAACTTCTCCGACGCCGTGGCCGCGCTCGAAGCCGGCGACGGGCTCGTCCGCGCGGACGCCGCGACGCTCGCGACGACGCTCCGCCGCGTGCTCGACGCGCGTGGCGAACGGGCGGCGATGGCGGCGCGCGGTCGGGCGGTGATTCGAGAGCGGCAAGGGGCCACGGAGCGCACGGCGGCGATGCTGCGGGGACTGTTGATGGATCGGGCGAGGCGTTGCCGCGGATGAGCGCGGAGAGAATTCGCCGCGGAGGGCCGCGGATCGGCGCGGAGGGGATTTGCCGCGGAGGGCCGCAGAGGGACGCGGAAGGGACTTGCCACGAAGGCGGCGGCCTTTGGCGACAAGGGTCTCTCCGCGCGACACCGTGGCTTCATACCATCGCGTCGTGTCCGAATTCAGGTTGCTTGAACGGATCTTTGCGGCCAACGACCGACTGCGCACGGCGCGCGTCGACGTCTCGATTCCGCCGGGCGACGACATGGCTGCGATGTCGTTGCGCGAGCTTGCGGAAGGCGCGCTGTTGATCGCGGTCGATCAGGTGATCGCCGGCCGCCACTTCCGTGCCGGCACGCCTTGGGCGCTGGTCGGGCGCAAGGCCGTGGCGCGCAACATCAGCGACATCGCCGCCATGGCGGCGCAGCCATTGTCGTGCGTCGCCGCGGTTGCGCTGCCGATGGGATTCCCCGAGGAGGACGCGGCCACGCTCTTCGAGGCGGTGCGAGCCAGCGCGGAGGCGTTCGGATGCCCGCTGATCGGCGGCGACACGGGCACGCTTCCTCGGCGGGACGACGCGCTCGTCTGCGCGGTGACCGTGCTGGCGACGCTTCCATCCGGCGTGCCGCGCGCCATCCGCCGCGATGGCGCCCGTCCGGGCGACGTCGTCTGCGTCACGGGCGAACTGGGCGCGACGCTGGACGACGACGGATTCGGCCACCACCTGAGCTTCGTTCCGCGCGTCGAGGAGGCGATCGAGCTCGCCCGCATGCTCGGGCCGCGGCTGCATGCGATGATCGATCTCTCGGACGGGCTCGGTCGCGATCTCGGGCACATCGCGGCGCTCTCGCGGGTGCGGCTGCGCATCGACGCGTCGCGGCTGCCATGTCGACGCGCCTGCCATTGGCGTCGGGCCATCGGCGACGGCGAGGACTACGAACTCGCCTTCACGGCCGAAGGGCCGGTGCCGCGATCGGTCAAGGGCGTGCCGATCACGATCGTCGGAACCGTGGTGGACGACGCCGCCTCGAAGGACTTCGGCGGCGCAGGCCCGGCGGCGGTGGAGGTCTTCGCCGAGGGACGCTCGTTCGACGGCTCGACGATCGGGTGGGAACATTGATGCGGATTCCAGCAGACCTCCAGGCATTCGACCCCCTGTCCACAGCGGTGTCTCACGGCGGAATTCGGTTGGGTGGGGCGAGAGAATCAACTGGGACGCGTCTGACGCCCCGAGGGACCGCGGATCCGCACGCCACATGAACGATCGACGCACCGCCTCCGAGACGATCACCACACGCGACGAAGCGCACACGATCGCGGTCGCCGCGGCGTTGGGCCGGCTGCTCGTCGGGGGCGAGGTCGTCGCACTTTCCGGCGAGCTCGGGGCCGGCAAGACGCGATTCGTGAAGGGCCTGGCCGCCGGCCTTGGCGTCGAGGTCGACGACATCTCCAGTCCGACGTTTGTGATCCGGCACGACCACCTCGGGCGGCGTCTCGACCTCGTTCACATCGACGCGTGGCGGCTCGGCGGCGAGGACGACCTCTCGTCGATCGGCTGGGACGAGCTTCGCGAGCGCTCGGACCTCGTGATCGCCGTCGAGTGGCCGGAGCGCCTCGGGGCGGCGCTGTCCGACGAAGCGGTCTTCGTGCGGATCGACCACGGCTCGCCCACCGAGCGCACGATCACGGTCGAGGGCGATGCGGCGCTGGTGCACGCCTGGCGACGCGCGCTGCACGGCACCGCCTGCCGCACGTGCGGGCGATCGCTGGATCTCGCCTCGCCCACCGCGCCCTTCTGCTCGCAGCGCTGCCGAATGGCCGATCTCGGCCGCTGGTTCGCCGGGGAGTTCCGGGTGAGCGGACCAGCGCCGGAGGATGAAGGCGGCGAGTAACGAGTGCGGCGGATGCCGGAACGAACACGACAGCGCCACTTGACTCCGCCCGTCGGTTCCGGTGCCATGACGGCATGGATCCACTTCGCTCCAACGCCATCACGCGTCGCACCTTCGTCGCCGCATCCGTGGGCACGGCGGCCGTCGCCACCAGCGCCACGGCCCTGGCCACGACGTTCGGCGGCGCCGACGAACCGTCGAAGGATCGCGCGGCGAGCGGCGGCGCGCGGCGCGGTCGTCTCAAGCAGTCCGTCTGTCGCTGGTGCTACGGCGGGATGCCGCTCGACGAGCTCTGCCGCAACGCGAAGTCGATGGGCCTCGCATCGGTGGAGCTGCTTGGCGAGACGGAGTGGCCGGCGACGAAGGCGGCCGGGCTGACGTGCGCGGTCGCGAACGGACCGACGACGATCCAGCGCGGCTTCAACCGGGTCGAGCATCACGACGAGTTCGTGAAGGCGAGCGAGCGCCTGCTTCCCCTGGTCGCCGAGGCGGGCATTCCCGCGATGATCGTCTTCTCGGGCAACCGCGCCGGCCTGAGCGACAGCGAGGGGATGCGCAACTGCATCGCCGGGCTGAAGCGCATGGCGCCGATCGCCGAGCGATGCGGCGTGACCGTGATCATGGAGCTGCTCAACAGCAAGGTCGATCACAAGGACTACCAGTGCGACCGCACGCCGTGGGGCGTGGAGGTCGTCAAGGGCGTCGGCTCGCCGCGCATCAAGCTGCTCTACGACATTTACCACATGCAGATCATGGAAGGCGACGTAATCCGCACGATCACGGACCACGCCGAGCACATCGCGCACTACCACACCGGCGGCGTCCCCGGCCGGCGCGAGATCGACGGTGCGCAGGAACTCAACTACGCCGCGATCTGCACCGCGATCGTCGACAAGGGATACACCGGCTTCCTCGGACAGGAGTTCATCCCCGCGCGCGACCCGATGACGTCGCTGCGCGAGGCCGTGGCGATCTGCGACGTCTGATCGGCCCGACAGCGGGCGCTACGGGCTCTCCCCATAGATCTGGAAGCGATGTCCGATCGGCGTCCACCCGCGCTCGCGGCAGATCCGGTCGCGCAGGGCGATGAGTTCCGGGCTCGTGAACTCGATGTGCCGTCCCGTGCGCATGCAGACGATGAAGTCGCGCGGCTGCTTGCCGTAGACGAGCTGGAAGTGCGACTGCTTCGAGTCGAAGAGCGCCTGGGTGATGATGCCGCCGTCCTGCAAGAGCTTGATGGTGCGGTAGATCGTCGCCTTCGAGACGCGATGGCCGCGCTGGCGCATGTCCACCAGGAGCTGATCGGCCTCGAAGACGCCGTCCCGTTCGATGATCGCATCGAGCACGTCGGCGCGCTCCGGCGTGTACTTGAGACCCTTGGACTTCAGGAAGCGTCGGAAGACCGCGCAGAGCGGCGCCAGCGAAGCGGCTTCCGCCGGAAGCGTGGATGGTGGTGGGGGCGTCGAGCGAAGCGGGGCCACTCGGCGAGTGTACCGAATGGCCTTCGGCCGCGGCGGGCGCTTCCGCGGTGCCCGTTCAGCCGGCGGGCTTGGTGGAGGTCGACGGAGAGTCGGCGGATGACGACGGCGGGGGCGGAGGCTCGGCGCCGGTCGCCGCCGCGACGGTGAGCGTCCACGACCGCTCGTGGGTCCCGGCGGCGTTGGTTGCGGCGATCGTGATCGTGACGGCGCCCGCCGTGGGTTGCTCCCAGCGAACGATGCCCTCCGGACCGATCGTCGCGCCGGGCGGCGCGGCGACCAGCTTCCATGCGACGGCGCCGGCGCAGGCCGCGTTCGCGAGCTTCGGCGCCGGTCCGACGTACGCGGCGCCGGCGACCGCCTTCGCGTCGGCGATCTCCTCGACGATCGGCGCGACGGCGGCGACGCGCAGCGTGAAGGTGCGCTCGCCACGACCGGCGGCGTTCGTCGCCACGACCGTGATCGGATGTTCGCCGAGCGTCGCCACGGCCCACGAGACGACCCCCGAGTCGTCGATGGTCGCGCCCGTCGGTGCCTTGGCGAGCGACCAGGTGGCGCGCCCCGCCGCCTCGGTGTTGGACACGCTCGCCGCGGCGCTGCGAAACGCGGCGCCGCAGACCGCGGTGGCGTCGGTCATCTCCGCGACGATCGGCGCGGCAAGTTCGTCCACGACCAGCGCGAAGGAGCGATCGCCGGTCCCCGACTCGTTCGCCGCCGCAACGGTGAACTCGTGTCGCCCGGCGACGGGGGAGGGCCACGAGATGGCGCCGTCCGCGGCGATCGTCGCGCCGTCCGGCGCGCTTGGTGAGCTTCCACGTCACGGCGGCCGGCACACGCGGCGTTCTCGAGCGCTGCCATCGGACCCTTCCATGCGGCGGCGCCGGCGCGCGGTGCGGAGGTCCTTGATCTCGACGAGGCGCGTGCCGTCGGTAATCGTCGCCTGCCATGCGAGACGAGCCACGCCGGCGCCGTTGGTGGCGACGAGGTTCCCGAGTGCCTGCCGATGGAGGGCGAGGGCCAGCGGACCGCGCCCATCGGCGCCGACCGTGACGCCCGGCGGCACGCCCTCGAGCGACCACGCGATCGTTCCGGCGCACGCGGCGTCGACCGGGCTGGGCGCGGCCAGGACCATCTCCTCGCCACAGCGACCGGCGAAGGGCGCGAGGGTCGCCGCCGCGAACTGGAGCGGATGAGGCGTCACCTGCACCATCCACTGCTCCTGCCCGACACCGCGCGCGTTGCGCGCCGCGATGATGAGCGTGTGCGTGCCGGCCGTCGGTGCGGGCCACGAGACGCTGCCATCGGCGGCCATCACGAGCCCGGCGGGGCCGCTCACGATGCTCCATTCGACGGGCACCGCGCACTCCGCGTTGGTCAACGTCGGTGGGGGACTCTGGTAGGGCTGGCCGCAGGAGACGACCGCGTCGGGGATCTCGGCCACGCGCGGAACGTTCGTGACCGCGCGTCCGCGATCGGGACCGCCGAACGCTCCGGGTCCGCAGGGATTCACGGCGCGGACCCAGTAGTAGAGATCGACGCCCGCCGGCGGCGATGCGTCCTCGAACGGGCTCGACTGCACGGTGGCGATCTGCGATCCATCGCCGAGGTTGGTCGTCGCGGCGCGCCAGATCGCGTACGACGTCGCGCCGACGACGGCGTTCCACGTGACGATCACCGATCCGCATGCGGCGCCGTCCGTCGCGTTGACGCCCGTCGGGCCGGGCGGCGTGCCGCCGGTGAAGCCGCTGTCGCCGCGCCCGATCGGTCCGAGCCCGCCGCAGCCATCCACGCCGCGCACCCAGTACCAGAGCACCGCGCCGGGCGGCGGATGCGCGTCGACGAAGCGAGGCTCCTTGCTCGTGCCCACGGGCGCCGCGCCGCCGATGTTGTTCACGCCGCTGCGAAGCACCTGGTAGCTCGTCGCGCCCTCGACGGCTGGCCACGTCACGACGATCTCGTCGCAGCCCACGCCATCCGTGGCGCTCGCCTGCGGCCCGGCGGTGACGACCGCCGGCAGGAAGCCCGCATCGCCGCCGGCGGGATCGCTCTCCCGGCAGCCATCCACGGCGCGCACCCAATAGCGGGCCCCGGGCGCGTGCATTCCCTTCGTGTCGAGAAAGGGCGGCGCCGCCACCTCGCCGACGACAACCGCGGACTTCACGTCGTCGCGCTCGCTCCGCAGCACGCGATAGAGACCGGCGCCGGGCACCTCGGCCCAGCGCACCTCGACGCCGCCGCACGCCGTCCCGTCGCTGGCGAGCACATCGGCCGGCGAAGCGAGCGCTGGGGGGCGGAGCGCGCCGCGGTCGTGCACCAGCGAGTCGATCTGTGCCGCGGCGACGGCGCCGATCGTGGGAGGGGGAACGCGCGTCCACTCCGCGGCGAGCAGGTCGTCGGGAGACTCGCGCCGATGCGCCGCGCCCACCATGTGCGAGAGGACGTGCGCAACGATGGCCACGCGCCCCATCAACGCCTGCGATGCGCCGAGTCCCGCGACGGCGCACGTCTGCGCGGGGCCGCCGGCGATGCCGCCCGTCCACGAGAGGCCAAAGGCCCGATCGGCGAAGGTGCGCCCGCTGAGGAGCACGATGGCGTTGCGACCCGAAGCGTCGGTACGGCCTGACCAGCGGCTCCACAGGTCGGCGTAGATGGCGCCCGCGGTGGGTGGCGCGTCGCCCGTCCGCTCGCCGATCCGCTCGTCGACCACGACGACCGTCTCCCGCAGCAGCACGTCGACGCGCCGCGCCATCTCGTCGGCGACGCACGCCAGCAGGAGCTCGGCGCGCGCGATCGCCTCGTCGCGCCGTCCGTCGCATCGATCGATCCAGGCGCTGTCGAGCTCGACGGCCAGCCGCAGCTCGCGCTGACAGGGTGGGGAACCCGGTGGCCGCCGGCCCGGCGCTGCGGCACCGGACGGCGCCGGCGGTTGGCCGGGGACCTTGGGCTCGTCGGAGGCCAAGGGTCGATCCGCGGTTGCCGGCGGTGGCGCGACGGCCGTCTCCTCGTCGGTTCCGGCGCAGCGAATCGAAGCCGGCGCGAGGTCCTCGATCGACGCCACGATGTGCCGATGCGCCGAACCGCCGTCCGCGATGGGCTCGATCGACCAGATGGCGTCGCCGACACGGACGATCCCGTGCATGAGGTTGTCGCGAATCGACACGACGACGCTCGAGTCGGCGGCGCCCGCAACGACGCCACGCCAGATCGTCGATTCCGGCAGTTCCTCGGTGGCGCGGGCGCCGTCGACACCGACGATCTCGAGTCGGCACCCGGCCGCGCGGATCGCGAAGCGCTCGAGCCGGATGGCGCGGCGCGCCCCACCGATGGTGAGCGGCAGCTCGATCTGGCGGAGCGCCGCCGGGTCGTCGGGCAAGCGCATCGTCGGGGCCTCGATCCGCTCGGCGCGAACGAGACCGCGCGATGCGATCACGGGATCCACCTCGCGCGCCGAAGACGGGGGCGGTTCCTGGGGACGCCTCGCGTCGGAGGCGCCGTGCCCGGTCGCATGCGCCGCCGAGGCGCAGAGCATGCAGAGGATCGCAGGGCGGGCGAAGGCCACGGCGGGGTTGCTTCGCCTGGCGGCAAGCACGGCCAAGGCGACGGTCGCCGCCCGCCGGACCGGTTGCGCGATGAAGCCACTGCAATTTAACATAACACCTATTATAAGACGTTGGCTCGGATCGACTCCCGTTCAACGCTGCCGACGCCAGCGGCGGCGTCGCCACCGAGGCCGAAGGCGTCGTGAACGATCTGGAGCGCCGCCTTGCCATGCTCCTTCGGAACGATGCAGGAGATCTTGATCTCGCTCGTGGTGATGTTCTGGATCGGGATCCCGGCGTGGCCGAGCGCCTTGAACATCGTGCTCGCGACGCCGGTGTGGCTCTTCATCCCGGCGCCGACCGCGCTCACCTTCGCGAGGCCGATCTCGATGGCCAGCTCGCCCGTGCCGAGCGCCTCGAGGACCCTGGTCGCGGCGATCTTCACGTCGGCCAGATCGTTGTGCTCCACGGTGAACGAGATGTTGGCGAGCTCGCCGAACTCCGTCTGGACGATGTCGTCGACCATGACGTTGGCCTTGGCGATGGCGTCGAAGATCGTGCCCTGGACGCCGACCGTGTTCGGCACGCGACGCAGCGAGACGCGGCCGAGATCGGCCTTGAGGGCGGCGCCGACGACTGGACTGTCTTCCATCTCGGGAGTCTCCTCGATGATCATGGTGCCCGGGTCGGGCCGCTGGCTGTGGCGCACGTGGATCGGAACGCCGTACTTCTGTCCGAACATGACCGCCCGCGCGTGCATCACGCCGGCGCCGAGCGCCGCGAGCTCGAGCATCTCCTCATACGAGATGCGCGCGACCTTGGAGGCGTTGGGGACGAGGCGCGGGTCCGCGGTGTAGACGCCGTCCACGTCGGTGAAGATCTCGCACACGCCTGCCCCCGACGACCGCTTCCCGTCGCCGACCGCAAGCGCCGCGCCGATGGCGACGGCGGTCGTGTCGCTGCCGCCACGGCCAAGCGTCGTGATGTCGCCGTCGTCGGTGACGCCCTGGAAGCCCGCCGCGACCACGATGCGGCCCGCGGCGAGCTCGCGCCGGATGCGCTTGGCGTCGATCGACCGGATGCGGGCCTTGGTGTGCGCGTCGTTGGTGACGACGCCGAGCTGTCCGCCGGTCATGCTCACGGCATCCAGGCCCAGGCGCTGAAGGGCCATCGCCATGAGCGCCACCGAGACCTGCTCGCCGGTGGACATGAGCACGTCCATCTCGCGCTTGCTCGGCGAGTCGGTGACGCGTGCGGCGAGATCGATCAGCTCGTCGGTGGCGTGGCCCATCGCCGAGACGACGACCACGACGTCGTGGCCCTCGCGTCGGGTCTCGGCGACGCGCTGCGCGCAGCGGTGGATTCGTTCCGCGTCGGCGACGCTGGTTCCGCCGAACTTCTGGACGATCGTCGCCATCACCGGGCTCCCGCCGCCTCGCGGTCGCGCTGGCTGCGCTCGCTCCGCTTGCGGTCGGTCTCCTTGAGCATCCGCTTGCGCAGGCGGATCGACTGCGGCGTGATCTCCACGTACTCCTCGTCCTCGATGTACTCGAGCGCGCTCTCCAGCGTGTGGATCCGCGGCGTCTTGAGGACGACCGTCTGCTCCTTGAGCGATCTCGCGGAAATTCGTGGAGCTCGCTTCAACCGCGAGATGTTCACGTTGAGGTCGTTCTCGCGGCTGTGTTCGCCGACGATCATCGGCCCTCGTAGACCTTGTCGCCGGGACGGACGAAGAGCACGCCGCGGTCGGAGAGGTTCTCGATGGCGAAGCTTGTCGCCGTGCCCGCCTCCATCGCGATCATCACGCCGTTGATCCGCTTGCGGTCGACGCCGCCCTTGATCGGCGCGTAGCGCTCGAAGGTGTGGTGCATGACCGCTTCGCCGCCCGTGGCGTTCATGAGCTTGCTGCGCAGTCCGATCAACCCGCGCGCGGGGATCGACGCCTCGATGTGCATGCGGCCGCCCCGCTGCTCCATCTTCAGGATCTCGCCGCCGCGCGAACCGAGCAGTTCGAGCGCCGGGCCCATGCTCTGCGTGGAGACGTCGAGGGAGAGCCGTTCGATCGGCTCGCATCGCTCGCCCTCGATCTCCCGCTCGATGACCTCGGGTCGGCCCACGGTCAGCTCGTATCCCTCGCGGCGCATGTTCTCGAGGAGGACGCCAAGGTGGAGCAGCCCGCGGCCGCTCACGCGGAATTCCTCGGCGCCGTCGCCGGGCGCCACGCGCAGGGCCACGTTGGACTGGAGCTCGCGCTGGAGCCGCTCGGCGATCTGCCGGCTGGTGACGAAGCGGCCTTCCTTGCCGACGAACGGACCGTCGTTGATCCGGAAGACCATGTGCAGCGTCGGCTCGTCGACGTGGACGCGGGGCAGCGGACGGACGTGCTCGAAGTGGCAGATGGTGTCGCCGATGTCGATGTCGGCGATGCCCTCGAGCGCACAGAGGTCGCCCGCGCTGACGCTCCCGGCGTCGACCCGCCCGAGGCCCTCGAAGCGCAGGACGCGCTGCACGCGCCCGCGCTTGGTGCTCCCGTCGGCCTTGCAGACCGCCACGGGCATGCCCGCGGAAATGGTGCCGGCGAAGACGCGGCCGATGGCGATGCGCCCCGTGTAGTCGGAGTAGTCGAGGTTGTTCACGAGCATCTGCGCGGGCGAGTCGAGGTCGGCGTGCGGCGGCGGGACGATATCGACGATCGCCTGGAAGAGATCGTCGACGTCGACCGGGCGCGGCGCGTCGGGATCGGGAAGCGTGCGCGACGCCCAGCCGTCGCGGCCGCTCGCGTAGACGACCGGAAAGTCGAGCGCCTCGTCGCCCGCGCCGAGGTCGATCAAGAGGTCGAAGACCTCGTTCACCACGGCCTGAGGCCGGGCCTCCGGGCGATCGCACTTGTTCACGACGACGATGAGCTTGAGCTTGAGCTCCAGCGCCTTCCCGAGCACGAAGCGGGTCTGCGGCATCGGGCCATCCATCGCGTCCACCAGCAGGAGCGCGCCGTCGGCCATGCGCAGCACGCGCTCGACCTCGCCGCCGAAGTCGGCATGTCCGGGCGTGTCGATGATGTTGACGCGGACCAGCTCGCCCGTGTGCGGGCCACGATGCACCCGGTACGTCACCGAGCAGTTCTTCGCCAGGATCGTGATGCCGCGCTCGCGTTCGAGCGGGTTGCTGTCCATCACGCACTCGGGCAGCCCGTCGATGTTGCGGACGGTGCCGGACTGGCGCAGCATCGCGTCGACCAGGGTGGTCTTCCCGTGGTCGACGTGGGCGATGATGGCGACGTTGCGAAGGGCGGTGGGCGGCGGAGGCATGAGAGCCGCGATCATAGGAAGCGCCGCGGCGGAAGCCGCAGATCGTCGGAGGCGAAGGGCGCGGGCCGGGATTGCGGCGCCGCCGCGGGCGAGGGCATGGCGCCAAACCGATCCCGGATCAACCATGTCGGCCCCGCCCGCGTGCGCAGCGCCTCCGTCAGCGTCGGCGCCGCGATGGCGACGATCCCGGCCTTGACTCCGGGCTCGAGGGTGAAGAGGCGCGGGTCGAGGCCGAGCGCCGTCGCGCCGTTGATCGTGGCCATGCGAAGGAGCAGGCGCGGATCGGCGCCGTCGCGTCGATGGAGCAGGCGCATCTCGTCGAGGGTCGAGATCCGATCCGGCGTCTCCAGGCAGAGGATGCTGTCCGTGCCAAGCGCGACGTTCACACCGGCATCGACCATCGCGCGTTGAGGCGTGCGGCTCGCGACCGGCCCGGGGATGGCCGAAGTACTCGCTGGCCCGCGGGCAATACGCGACGCTCACGCGCACGTCGCGCGAGGATCGCGATGTGCGTCGCTCCGACATAGTTGAGGTGGGCCGCGAGCCAACGGCCGCGGGCAGGCTGCGCCGGCGAGGGCCTCGACGGGATGCGCGCCCCACGGACGGATCGACTCGTCCCATGCCCCAACCTCGCGCAACAGCCCCGCCAGCGGTCCCGTGCCGTGCTCGGCGAACTCCAGCTCCTCCAGCGTCTCGGCCAGATGCGTCGCCAGTGGAACCCCGGTCCGCTCGCCAAGCTCCCCCGCCGCCACGAAGACCTCCGTCCCGCACGAATACGGCGCGTGCGGCTGGAGCCCGCACACGGCGATCGGCGGCAGTGCCGTCGACCCGTCCACGTCGGACGGCGCCGCGTTGTTCCATCCGGCCGCGATCTCGCGCATGGCATCGATCGCCGCCGCCTGTCGTCGGCCGACGCCGAAGATCTCGATGAACGAGACGCCGCGCAGGCCGGCGGCCCGCTGACGCGCCAACGGCACCGGCGATCGCATGCCCGCGATGTCCCCCACCGCCGCGACGCCACCCGCGCGGCTCAGCTCGATGCCGCGATCGACCGATGCGGCGATCGCGCGGTCCGTCGTCGCCCGGTTCGACCTGACGAACGCCGCCCAGCCCGCGAACGTTCCGTCCGACGTCGCCGCGGCGGTTCCCGCCGATGCCGAGGCCGACCCGCCCGCGGCGGCGAACGGCCGTGGTCCGATGTGGGTCAGGTCGAGATGGGAATGGGCGTTGACGAGCGACGGAACGATCGTGTGTCCGGCGAGGCGGACGCGCGTCGCGTCGGCGACCGCACCGATGGATTCTGGCGAGCCGGCGGCGATCACCCGACACGACATCGCGTCGCCCGCCGGAGGCGAGTCGTCGAACTCCAGCAGCGCCGCTCCGGGCGACGCGTCGACATGCGCGCCGTCGACCACCGTTGCGGCGTGGACGAGCACTCGCACGGAACGTTTTGCGGCGGGGCTCACGTGCGTCGTCAACCTGTGTCGATGAACTGCTTCGGGTCTTTCCGCTCTCGAAATCCACCGTCCGACGGGGCGCCTCCATCGCCGGCAACCCGTCGCCGATTCGAACCGCAGGCCGGACCTCCGACCGACTTGGGCCCGACGCCCCACGTTTCACGCCGAGTCCATTACACTATCGCACTTCAACGGCCTTCTCCCGCCGGAGCTTCCGCATGCGAATCCGTTCCCTCGTCACCTTCCAAGACCCAAGCCCCAGCCCACGATGGCGCTCGCGACGATGGCTGGTCAGCCTCGTCGCCCTGCCAGCCCTGGTCGTCCTGACCGGCTGCGTGCCGCAGAATCAGTACGACGACCTCATGACCGCATACCGCAGCCAGGAGCAGCAGCTCCTGGCGTGCCAGGCGGATCTCGAGAGCTCCCGTGCCAACGAGGCCGCGCTGCGCAACCAGCTCGCCCGCGCCGCCGAGGATCTTCGGGCCCTCGAAGCGTTCCGCGATGGGCAGGGCGGCGACCTGGGCAAGCTCCGCGCCGACTACGAGGCGCTTCTCAAGCGTCTCGAGGATCTCAAGCTGACGGCGCTTCCGGAGAATCTCTCCAACGCGCTGCGCGACCTCGCGGCCCGCTTCGGCGACCTGGTGACCTTCGACGAGAAGCGCGGCATGCTGCGCTTCAACTCGGATGTGACCTTCGACCTCGGCGATGCCACGCTGCGGCCCAAGGCGGCCGACCTGCTGCGCCAGCTCGCACCGATCCTCAACTCGCCGGAGGCGCGGCCATTCGAGATCAAGGTGCTGGGACACACCGACAACGTGCCCATCAAGCGCGACACCACCAAGGCGAAGCACCCGACGAACGTCTTCCTTTCGGCGCACCGGGCGATCTCGGTCCGCGATGCCCTCGTCTCCGATGGTGTTCAGGCGGGTCGCATCGAGGTCGCCGGCTTCGGCGAGTTCCGCCCGATCGTTCCGAACGGGCCGGGCGGCGCGGCGCAGAATCGGCGCGTCGAGGTCTTCCTCACACCGGCCACCGGCAGCTTCGACGCCCCGGCGTCGGCGAGCGGCGGCTCGGGCGGCGGTGGCGGCGCTCCAGCGGCTCCGACGAAGCGTCCACCGGCCAAGCCGGTCGACGACATGCCGGTCAAGTAGGGGGACTCTGGCGTTGGGTGGGGATCAAGGTTCAACCGCGGCGCGCATCAGCGCATCGCGGTGGCCCACGTCTTGATGGTGCGCTTCTCCACCAGCGCCCAGCAGCGCTCGAGCATCGCGTCGAGCCCTTGGCGCGTCGCAGCGCTGATCGCCAGCGGATCGATGTCGGTACCTTGATGGGAGGCGATGCTGGCGGCGACCTCGCGGAGCCTTCGACCTCGTTCCGTCTCCGGGACGAGATCGACCTTGCTGAAGACGAGCAGCTCCGGCTTGCTCGCCAGCTCGGGCGAGTACTCGGCGAGCTCGGCGCGGATCGTCCGGTAGTTCGTCGCCGGATCGCTGCCATCGATCGGCGCGACGTCGACCAGGTGGACGAGCGCCCGCGTCCGTTCGATGTGCCGGAGGAAGTCGTGGCCGAGGCCGGCACCGTGCGCCGCGCCTTCGATCAGCCCGGGGATGTCGGCCATCACCAGGCGCCGGTCGCTGCCGCGCGAGGTGGGCAGGTCGACCACGCCGACCTGCGGGGTGAGCGTGGTGAAGGGGTAGTCGGCGACCTTCGGCGTGGCGTGGCTGATCGCCCGGAGCAGCGTCGACTTCCCCGCGTTGGGCAGGCCGACGATCCCGATGTCGGCGATCAGCTTGAGCTCGAGCCGGAGCTTCCGTTCGACCGCCTCGCCGCCCTCGGTGAACTCGCGCGGCGTCTGGTGGGTCGAGCTCTTGAAGTGCACATTGCCAAGGCCGCCCCGACCACCCTTGGCGACCAGCACGCGCTGGCCCGGCTCGGACATGTCCGCGACCAGCTCGCCGTTGGCGTCGTCGAAGACGAGCGTGCCCACCGGAACGGTGACGATGCAATCCTCGCCGCGGCTGCCGCTGCACTTCTTCCGCGAACCGCCCTCGCCGGCGGTGGCGCGGCGATGAGGCTGGTTGATGAAGCCCAGCAGCGTGTCCTCGTGCGGATCGGCGACGAAGATCACGTCGCCGCCATCACCGCCATCGCCGCCGTCGGGACCGCCCTTGGGAATGTACTTCTCGCGCCGCAGGGATGGAGATCCGTCTCCTCCCCGACCGGAACGAACGTGGACGATGGCGTGGTCGACGAGCATGTTCGGTGCGGACGGCTAGTGTCCCGAGTCAGAAATTCGCGGCATATGGGCGCGACATGATTTTGTCTGGCAAGGAGTCGAGACGAACGGCCTATCCGCAGCGATAGGCGGAGTCTCGACGACGCCGCCAGGCGAAATCAGGGCCGAACATATGACGCGAATTTCTGACTCGGGACACTAGCTTCAAAGGGATCCGGTGAGCTCCGAGCGGTTGATCGGCCGTCGGGATCGCCTGCGCCGTAGCGAGTGGACGACGAGGCCGCCGCAGGGCGCTCAAGGTGTCGGCTCGCGAGGCCATCGAGCAAGCAGTTCGATGCCGCTGGGCGCTCACCTGAGCGTCCAGGACTTCAACCGACCCACGTTATGCCACAGGCCAACCAAGAGTTGCGCCCGACAGCGCATCCTCCAGGCCCGTCCATGATTTGCCGACCACGGCGCGACGCGGCTTCCCGGTTCCCCGACGCTCCATCCGCTGGGGGATTCACGAGCCCGACGCACTCAGTGAATCGCCGCGTACGCCGGCACCGAGGGATCGCTGGGCAGGATGTCGACGAATCGACCGCGGAAACGGACGGTTCCCTCGGCGACCGAATAGAGCGTGTCGTCGCCGCCGCGCTGCACGAGGTAGCCGGGCTTGAACTTGGTCCCGCACTGCCGGACGATGATCGACCCCGGCTGCGCCGCCTGCCCGCCGTACAACTTGATGCCGCGGTACTGCGCGTTCGAGTCGCGTCCGTTGCGGGTCGAGCCTTGTCCCTTCTTGTGAGCCACGACAGAGTCTCCGTTGAGGAAGCTTTCCCGTTGGGAAAGCGACGAGCATAGCCGCGGCCACGACGTCGGACAAATCGGTTGCACGCCCGGCGTTCGCCTTGGCGTCGCCTTCGAGCGTCGATGCCTCACGGTGCGGAACGAAGGAAGGCCGGCGCGGGTGCCGCCCGCCCTTCGGCGCGTCGCTCGATCAGCGCCAGACCCATCGCTCGTCGCGGAGCTCGACCGGCACGCCGGGTTGGAGCGGTGCGTTGCCGTGGGTGGCGTAGTCGCGGCAGAGCGTCTTCGACAGCACCACGGTCTCGCCGGTGACCGGGTTCTTCACCGGCTGCGTCTCGCCGCTCAGCCCGCTGACGAAGACCGACAGCTCGGTCACGTTGGGGCTCGTGGCGGGCCAGACCACCAGGCCGTCCTTGGCGTGCTCGATCCCCTGGAGCAACTGGCCGATCACCTGGTTCTGATCCTCCAGCAGCGAATTCCCAAGCAGCTTGAGCAGGTCGCGCGAGACGGAGCTGGGAACATCGCGGCCGGAGCGCTGGATCTGGCCGTCGTCGCTGAGCAGGTCGAAGCGCGGCGCCCACATGCGGTCGTCGCCGGTTCGGTTCACGACGCGATATGTCATGTACCAGTACGCCTTCTTCGTGGTCGGATCGACGTAGAGGCGGAGGTCGCCGGGCTTGAAGTCGAGCGTCCAGCGGCTGAAGGCCGATTGGGCCGCAGGCGCCGCGACGGCGACAGGCGCCGTTCCCGCCACGGCCGCGAGCGCGACCGCGACCAGGAGAGGCGCGCAGAGAAGCGACATCGCGGCGGCGCGGGATGAACGCATCGAACACCTCGGGTGAAGGCCCAGCATCGAACCCAGTATAACGCCGCGAGGGCGCCGCGCGAGCGATTCGGACGGGGCGCTCGACCGCCTTCGGCTGGGCGCTCCGGTCGCCACGCGCCGCGGGCTCTACTGTTCCGGACGATGACGCCCATCGACTCCCCCACCTCCGGTTCATCGACCGGCGCCGCCCATCGGCTCGACGCCGCGTTCCTTCGGTCGAAGTTCGATCTCGCCCTTCCATACGGCCGCTACCTCGAGACGGACCCGTCGCGGGCCGCCGCCTGGCGTTCGTTCGAGCGGCACGTCTCGCTCTCGGACGGACAACGGCGGTTGCTCGCCCAGTTCACGCGGACGATGCCGGTCCTGGTCGTCTCGGGAATCTGGTGCGGCGACTGCGTCCAGCAGGGTCCGATCATCCAGCGCATCGCCGAGGCGGGCCCGAGGATCGACCTGCGCTGGCTCGACCGGGACGAGCACCTGGACCTCGCCGGGCAGGTCCGCATCTGTGGCGGCCTGCGCGTGCCGACGGCGATCTTCATGTCCGAGGACTTCGAGCCGGTGAGCGTCTTCGGCGATCGCACGCTCTCCCGGTACCGGGCGATGGCGCAGCGGACCCTCGGCGCCGCGTGTCCGGTGCCGAACGCGCCGCTGGCCGCGGACGAGGTCGCCGCCACCACCCAGGACTGGCTCGACGAGTTCGAGCGCGTGAACTGGATCCTGCGCCTCTCCGCCCGGCTGCGCGAGAAGCATGGCGATTGATCGCCCAATTGCATCCGCGGAGCGACGCGGACCTGCTTCTCCTACGCCGCTTCGGCGATCGTCTCGATCGCCGCGAACTGATTGAGGCGCAGCGCCGCGGACCGATCGGAGCGCGGGAAGAGGTAGAAGACCGTCGACACGCCGATCGCCAGCATGTGGGGGTTCGTCACGTCGTACCGATCGCCGCTGGTCAACACGATGCGGAACGGCACGAAGGGCTCTCGATCGAGCATCTCCCGGAGTGCATCGAGCATGTACCCATCATAAGCGTCCGGGCCGCGGTCCCCGAAGGATCGGAGATTCCACGCAGTGCGATGGCGCGGGCGGCGGCGTCACTCGCGTCCCAGTTGATTCTCGCGCGTCACCCAACCCGATTCCGCCGTGAGACGCCGCTGTGGGCAAGGGGTCGAACGCATGGAGGTCTACTGGAATCCGTATCACTCGCGCTCGAGGTACGTGTACCCCGACAGTCCGCTCTCGTACGCGCGCACCAGCGCCTGGCTCTCCGGCACGGTCATGCGGGCCAGCCGGACGGCCTGCTCGCACTCGCGCCGGATCTCCTGCGAGAGCCGGTTCACGTCGTACTGCACGTACTGAAGCACCTCGCGCACGCTGTCGCCCTCGACGAGTTCGTCGATCCACCACTGGCCGTTCTCGTCGAGCTTCACGTGCACGACGTGGGTGTCGCCGAAGAGGTTGTGCAGGTCGCCGAGCGTCTCCTGGTACGCGCCGACGAGGAACGCGCCGATGTAGTACTCGTCGCCATCCTCGATCTCGTGCAGCTCGAGCGTCCGCTTGATGTCGCGGTCGTCCACGAAGCGGTCGATCTTGCCGTCGCTGTCGCAGGTCAAGTCGGCCAGCGTCGCGCGGCGCGTCGGCCGCTCGTCGAGCCGATGGATCGGCATCATCGGGAAGATCTGGTTGATCGCCCAGATGTCGGGCAGCGACTGGAAGATCGAGAGGTTGCAGAAATACGTGTCGCTCAGCGAGCTCTCGACGTCGGTGAGCTCCTCGGGCGGACTCTCCATGTCCCGGCACTTGTCGCGGATCCTCGCGCACGTCGCCCAGAAGAGCCGCTCCGCGAGGGCGCGATGCTCGAGCGAGAGGTACCCGACGCTGAAGAGGTTCATCGCCTCGTCGCGGGCCTGGAGCGCATCGTGGTAGCACTCGAGCAGGCGGCGCTCGTTGACCGCGCCATGGGCCTCGAGCAGGTCGAGGATCGGCCGCGGCAGATCCTCGGAGAGCTCCTTCGCCATCGTCTCGCGGGCGAGCTCCGGCGGAACGGTGAAGCGATCGACGCGATTCGCGCCCAGGGCCTCGAAGATCAGCACGCTGCTCTGCGCGACCATCGCCCGCCCCGACTCCGTGACGATCGTCGGATGGGCCACGCCCTCCTCGTCGCAGACGCTCATGATGCGGTAGACGATGTTGCTCGCGTACTCGGGCAGCGTGTAGTTGGTCGAGAACTCGAAGTTCGTCTGGCTGCCGTCGTAGTCGACGCCGAGTCCGCCGCCGACGTCGAGGTACTTCATGCCCGCGCCGAGCTTCGCCAGCTCGACGTAGATCCGGGCGAGCTCGTTGACGCCGGCGTTGACCTGGCGGATGTCGTGGATCTGGCTGCCCATGTGGCAGTGGAGCAGTTGCAGGCAGTCGAGCATGTCGCGCGCTCGCAGGTACTCGACCACCTCGAGCACCTCGTTGAGCGAGAGACCGAACTTCGCCTTCACGCCGCTGGAGTGGCGCCAGCGGCCGGCACCGGGCGTCGAGAGGTTCACGCGCACGCCGATGCGCGGCCGGATCGTCAGCTTCTCCGCCTGCTCGACGATGAGCCGCAGCTCCATCAGGTTCTCGATGACCGGAACGATCGTGCGCCCGAGCTTCGCGGCGAGGGCGACGAACTCGATGTAGCGAGCCTCCTTGAAGCCGTTGCAGACGATGAGCCGCTCGGGGGAGTCGGCGGTCATGCCGAGCACCGCGAGAAGCTCCGGCTTCGATCCGACCTCCAGTCCGAATCCGAGCTCCTTGCCGTATTGGCGCACCTCCTCGACCACGCGCCGCTGCTGGTTCACCTTGATTGGATAGACCGCCTGGTAGTCGCCCTTGTAGCCATTCTCGGCGATGGCCAGGTCGAACGCGTCGCGCAGGTCGGTGAGCCGGCGCTTGAGCAGGTCGCTGAAGCCGACCAGCACGGGCGTCTTGATGCCGCGCTCGCGGAGGCCGCGCACGAGCTCGAAGAGGTCGATCTCGGCCTTCGGGTCGCGCGTCGGGCGCGCCGCGATGTGGCCCTTGGCGTTGATCGCGAAGAAGCCCTTGCTCCAGCCGTTGACGTTGTACGTCTCGGCGGAGTCCTCGAGCGACCACGCGGGCTCGAAGCCGTTGCGCGCCGCGACGCGGGCGCGCGTCGCGCCCGCCGCGGGAGAGGTTGCGCCGACGGTCGGCGCCATGGTCGAGGAAGAGACGGGCGGCGACCCGGAGGCCGCTGTCGGCGTGGTATTCGTGCTCATCGCGTGGTCGGAGGGGCTGCGCGCGGTGTTGCGGAGCGCAACGGACGCTTCCATAATCGCGTCCATCGCATCAACCACGGAGTGTACGCATGGCCTCGTTGCTTCCCGTCGTCCTTTTCGCCGCGCTCGTGAACCTCGGCGCCTCCGTCGAAGCCCAGGTCTCGGCTTCGGCGCCGCCGAAGGCGACGCCTCCCGTGTCGGCACCATCCTCCCGGCCGGCATCGACGACGAGTCCGTCGGCGCCGCCGCCCGCCGCGGCCACGTCGAACGCCAAGCCCGCGCCATCCGAGCCGCCGCCCGCGCTCGATCGTGCGCGGCTCGAGGCGATGCTCGATGCGGGCGACAGCGCGATGATCATCCAGTCGTTCCGGCGCCATCCCGGCGATGTGCTGCCGTTCATCGACGACTATCTCGAAGGCGGCCTCGCGATCATCGAGCAATCGAAGGACGCGGACGCGCCAACGAGGGCGCTGCGGAGCTTCCGCACCGGCGTGAAGTTCGCCGACCTCGCCAACCAGGCGTTCGGCGAGGCGATCTTCACCGAATACGCGGCCGGATTCGCGAGCTGGTCGACGCAGGAGCAGCATCGCTTCCGCGAGGCGCAGCGGCTCTTTCGCGACGCCCGGGCCAAGGCGAAGGAGGCCCCCGCCGAGGCGCTGCCGATGCATCGGCGCTCCCTCGCGTCGGCCGAGGCCCTCGGCGACCATTGGGGCGTCGCGATGAACCAGCTCGCGATCGCCGAGGTCTGTCGATCCCTCGGCCGGTTCCAGGAAGGGCACGACGCATCGATCAAGGCGATGGAGCTCTTCGGCCGGCTTCAGCTTCGGCCGTCGTACGTGAAGGCCCTGATCACGTGCGGCGAGCTGCGGCAGCAATTGCAGCTTCCCGACCAGGGGAGCGGCCAGTTCCGGATGGCCCTCCAGATGCTCGACCCGGACGCCAGCCCCGACGAGCGCAAGGCGATCGTCGAGGCGCTCGTCGCGGCGCTCGAGAAGATCGGCCGCAAGGACGAAGCCGACAAGGTGCGCCAGGCGGAGGCCGTGCGCGGCGGATGAGCGCCGCGTCGAATCCGGCGCGACACGGTCGCGATGGAGTCCAGGTCACGGGCGGGGCGAAGCCTTCGGCGCCTCGCCGACGGCGCGCGACAGGATCGCGCTGCGGTAGTTCGTGTAGGGCCATTGCCAGTGCTGCACGAAGCGGAAGCCGCGGCGCCGGTAGTAGCCGAGCAGTGGCGCGTCCGGCTCCGCCATGCTCAGCGCAAGCTCGCGGAGTCCCAGCGCCGCCGCGCGGGCCTCGACCGCGCGCAGGAGCGCGGCGCCGACACCGTGGCCCTGCATGGCCGGCTCGACGGCCAGCAGCGAGAAATGGGCCACTTCCGGCCGCAGGAACCATGCCGGAAAGGCGGCCTCCTCCTGCTCCTCGAAGAGGATCATGCCCAGCGGCGACGAGACGGCACCGGACCCGTCCGGCTCGGTCGCGCCGTCGTTCACGGACCGCGCGACGAAGGTCTCGCCGGCGCGGCAGCGCCGCAGCGTCACGTCGACCGACTGCCTGCCGGCGAGGGGCCGCAGACCCATCTCGACCTGCGCTCGATAGGCCCGATGCAGCATCGCAGTGAGCGCCTCGTACTCCGCCATCGGCGCGTCGCGGTCGAGCGGCACGATCTCGAACCGGCCCCGCGGCGGCGCGTCCGATCGCGTCGCGCTTGGGAGTCCGCTGCTTCCGTGATCCGCTTGCATCGTCAAGGTCGCGAAGGATACAGCAGGTCCGGTTGGGAGATGTGTCGCGAGCGCGCTGCGCGCCGTTGCCGCGCTCTCGACCGGTGCGCCCGATCGCGCCCGATCGCGTCTGGTCGTGCCGCGGCGAGCGTGCGGCGAAGCCGCCGTGGAGCGAACCAGCAGCGCTCATGGACGCTCCGCACCAACGACGACGCCCGCCGTCGAAGGCGGGCGCTCGGGTCGGAAGCCACCCAGGGGATTTGAACCCCTGACCTGGGCTTTACGAAAGCCCCGCTCTACCGCTGAGCTAGGGTGGCGCATGGCCGCGTTGCTGCGTGCCGCGAAGGTCGAGAGTGTAGCACGGACCGCAGGGAGCGGTCGCCAGCCATGGGCCGATGCGCCTACAGGATTCGCCGCCCGACCGCGTCGAGCGCCTCCACGCGCACGTCGGCCGCTGGGCTCGCCGCGTACTGGTCGGCGAACATCGTCCAGACCTGCGCGTCGCCGAGACGCTGGCCGCCGCCCGGGGCGGGCAGCGGGATCCGTTCACGCAACGTCGCCTCGAGGAAGTACCCGAGCTTCGGCGCGACGGCGCTGCTCCGATGGTTGCCAACCGCCACGCGAATCTCCATGCGCTCGACCTTGAACAGCTCGAAGCCGATCCGCGTCAGCGCGCCGGCGGCCTCGGTCGCGTAGCCGCGGTTGGTCCGATCGCTGCGGATCCAGTAGCCGATCTCCAGGGCGTTCGGACCGACCCGGCGGTGCAGTCCCCCGCCGCCGACGCAGACGTCGCCCTCGCGCTCGAAGATCACGTATGGATACGCCTCGTCGCGCTCGAACATCGCCCGGAAGCCGCGGAAGTTGGCGAGGTGGTGCTCGACGGGAAACGGCGCACCCACCGCCCAGGTCATCCAGGTGGCCAGTGCTTCCGTGCTCGCGTCGACCGCCTCGGCGATCCTGGCGGCATGTTCGGGCGACGCGGCCCGCAGCGCCAGTCGCGGCGTCAGGATCGTGTAGGCCGGTCCCGATCCCGTCGTGTCCATTTCGTCACTTCAGGATCAGCTTCACGGCGTTCGCGGCCGGAAGATTGAGCGCACCGTGCACCCGCGCGGCGGCATCGGCGGTGGCGCCCTTGGAGTCGCCGATGAGCTTGAGCAGCGCGTCGATCTGACGCGGCTCCGCCTTGTTGCCGAAGCGCCGTGCGCTGGCCGCGACGCGATCGAGCAGCTCCACCTGCTCGCCTTCCTTCGCGGCGAGGGCCGCGTCGAAGAGCTTCCGCTGGGCGGTCTCGGTGTTGGTGAGCGCGAGCACCTCCGCCACGAGCAGGCGCACGCCCCCCGTGCGGCTGTCCATCGCCGCCAGCAGCGCGTTCTGCGCATCCTCGATCTTGTAGATCGGGTTTCCCGCCGTGGCGATGGTGCGCAACGTGTCGAGCGACTCGATGGCGTACTGCTGCGCCTCGGCCTCGGTGATCGCTCCGCCGCTGGTGCGCTTCATGACCGCGCCGACCGCCGCGGCGAACTGCTCGTCGCCGAGTCCCGTCTGGGAGACGAGCGTGCGACGGTCCCGCTCCAGGTCGCGATTGAGCGAGAGCATCTCGGTGCCGCCCGTGATCACGAGGGCCGGGGCCGCCGAGGTCCGCGCATTGACCCGCACCGACGCGAGCTGGTTGCGGGCGAAGTCCGCGCCGCCACGCACCACGACGAGGTCGACGCCCGGCGCCGCGGCGATGTCCCCTTCGATCTCGTTGAACGCCGCGCCACTTCCGATGACGGTGAAGCCGCGCGCCTGAAGCCGGCTCGCCAGCACCTGTCGATCCTCGGGCTCCTGCGCCACGACGACCGCGAAGATCGCGTTGCCGGTGCGCACCGCCGAGGCGAGCGTCGGGACGACCGCGTAGTCGCCCGGGAAGGACTGCGACGGCAGCGCGTTGCCCAAGGTGAGCGCCGCCTCGTACTGCACGCGTCGATCTGGGTAGCGCAGGGATTCCACCAGCGGCGCCGAACCCGCGACACCGTTCTCACGGACGGGGCCGCCGTCGCGCAGCGCCAGGTTGCCGGCGCCGCCCGTCTCGGCAAGTGCGGCGATCGCGTCGCGGATCAGCGGCGTGTCGTAGCTCGCCAAGCCCATGGCCAGCACCTGCGATGCCGTCGAGGTGCCCGCGGCGGTGGCGAAGAACTGCGGGCTGAACGTCTTGTCGCCGTAGATCGGATCGATCTCGCCTTCGGGCAGCTCGTTCTCGCGCTTGAGGTCGGCGGCCACGAAGAGCGCGAGCGCCGATGCGTTCTCGGGCTTCACCGCAAGGGCGTTGCGCGAGGTCGTCATCGACATGATCTGGGAAAAGATCGGGGTCGGGACGGGCGTCGGCACCAGCCCTACGAAATCGTCCCAGCCCCAGACGTTGTTCGTCCGCTCGGCGGGGAAGGCGATCAGCGACTGCTCGCCGTCGAAGTAGCGCTTCGCGAGCTGCGTCCAGCTTCCGCTGAGGTCGCCCGTCGTTCCGCCACACGCCCCGTAGGCGCTCAGCGCCGCGGCGCGCACGTCCGACGAGGCGGTCGGGTCCTCCGAGAGCGCGAGCAGGTACGGTCCCGCGTGGGGCCAGCCGATCGATCCGAGGATCTCGCTCACCTGCCGCTGGTTCGCGGCGTCGAGGTGCTTGAGGGAGACGGCCAGCGGCGTCACGGCCTGGCGGCGGATGGCGATGAGCATGTCCACCGACGCCTGCTCGAGCTGCGCGTTGCGTCCCTCCACGACCTGCCTCAGCAGCTCCGGCACCGCGTACTCGCCCGCCTGGAGCAATCGGCCCTGGGCGAGGATCTGCTGGCGCCGCGTGCCGACGAGCATCTGCACCGCTTCCTTCACCCGCTTGGGATCGCGCGACAGGTCGCGCCGGCCCTTCTCGAGGCGGGACTCGAACTCGTTGACGAGATCCGAGACCCCTTCCATGCCGCGACCGACGCGCAGCATGCTCTCGACCCGCGCGCCGAGATCGTTCTCGTCGACGAGCGAGGCGATCTCGGCGTCGCTGATGCCGCTGTCGAAGAGGGCCTTGGCGTTGGCCGACGCGAGATCGGGCCGGGCGATCCGGACATAGTGGATGAAGTCCTCGAGCATCCGTCGCTGCTGCACGGCCGCATCGGTCGGCTTCGCGGGTGTCGACCCGTCCGCGCCGGCCGTCGTCGCATCGGCTGGCTTCGCCGTGGTCGCGCCCGCGGCGGAGTCCTGCGCCCGCGCCGGCTCGACGAACGCAAGCGAGACGAACGCGGCGATGGCGCCGGCGATGACGGCGACGGGCAGCACATCGCGCAGGCCGCGGTGGCGAGGCATGGTGGTCATGAGGGATCTGCTCCAGAGCTTCGAGCGGCGGTCGAACGGGGCGCGGACGGGCTGGGGGCGTTCTTCGAAGTCGTCACAAGCTGCGGTGCGGTCGCGAACCATCCACGTCGCATCGTGGTCGCGCCGGCGCGCGAACTCGAAATGTAGTTGGTCGACGGGGCGGGTGTCAAAGGGGAACGCGCGATCCGTCGCCACGAAAGGGCTGCGCCGCCCGTGGTCGTTGACGGCTTCGGCCGTGCCGTGTACCGTCGCCCCCGGTTCGGGTGACCTCCGCGGCGCATGCCGCCACGGAAGTCCGAGGACGCTCGCCGCCGGGGCAACCGGCCCAGCCTGCGTCCAAGAGGGAAGGTGTGGTGAAACTCCACCGCGGTCGCGCCGCCGTAACGGGCGTCGGCCTCGCAGCGCGGCAAGCCAGTGCCGCCGCGCCGCGCGAGGACGACAACTTCGGTTGACGCCTCGAGTCGCCTCGCTCCGGCATCCGTGCCGGCTCCACTGGGCGAACCAAGGCAACCACTGCACGGACTGCGTCCACGACGATCGACCGATCGCGCGGCGCACCGAGCGGGAAGGTCCAACCGGAGGATGCCCGAAGCCGGAAGACCTGCTCGATCCATGTGTCGTCGCCCTCGCGAGGATCGGGGCACACGACGCGGCGCCGAGCCGTCCCCCTTGGCCTCCGCGCGCCCCTTGCCTCCGAAGGCGATCGTCCCGCCGCGCGGTTCACGCTGCGCGGTTCGCGTGCGTCCGTTCCGCGCCAGGCGCGGGTGGACGGTCGGGGATCGCTTCGCGCGAAACGAAGCGGCGAGCATGGAGTGACCGATGAGCCTCGTGATCCTTCCGGTGCGTCCCTTGCGGCGTGTTCGTTCCGCATGCCCCTTGGTCGGCGCATGCATCCTCCTCGTGGCGCACGCGGCAAGCGCCGCTGGCGACCCGTTCGCGGACGTCGTCGTCTCCTACGTCGCGGGCGCCAACCCCGCCGCTGGATACACGTCGCCCTCCGCCGCCCTCGGATCGCCCGAGCGCTTCACCGGCGAAGGGTTCTTCCCCTCCGTCGTGAGCCCCTTCAGTCCGCCCTTTCTTCCCGACGAGATCGTCTCCATCGGCGCCGGCGGGTCGCTCGTGGTGAAGTTCGACGAACCCGTCGTGGACGATCCGGGCAATCCCTTCGGCATCGACCTGCTCGTCTTCGGCAACAGCGGCTTCATCGATGGCGCGTATCCGAAGGGATTTGTCGACGGCATCTATGGCAACGGCGGCGGCGTCATCGAGGTGAGCCAGGATGGCGAGCACTGGACGCCGGTCGTCGGCGCGGTCGCCGACGGGCTCTTTCCGACGCTCGGCTGGCTCGACGCTGGACCGTTCGACGATCTTCCCGGGCGGATCCCGAGCGACTTCACTAAGCCGGTCGATCCGGCGCTCGCGCTGCGCGACCTGCTCGGACTCGACTACCCGTCGCTCGTCGCCCTCTACGACGGCAGCGGAGGCGGCGCCGGGATCAACCTGGCTGGAACGGGACTCTCCTGGATCGCCTACGTTCGGATCAGCGTTCCGGCCGACGCGGTCCTCCACGTCGAGATCGACGCCTTCGCCGCTGTCGCCTCCACGACGCCGGCAAGCGCGGCGGACCTCAACCACGACGGCGTCGTCGACGGCGCGGACCTCGGCCTGCTTCTCGCCGGCTGGGGACCGGCCGATCCGTCGAGCGGCGCCGATCTCGACGGGAGTGGAACCGTCGACGGCGCCGACCTCGGCCTGCTCCTCGCCGCATGGGGGGACTGACCATGACGCGCCACACCCCCGCGTCGTCGTCTCGACCGCGCCGCGCGTTCACGCTGGTCGAGGTGCTGGTCGTCATGGCGTGCGTGACGCTGCTGCTGGCGCTCGCGCTTCCCGCGATCGCGAAGGTCTCGGAGCACGGCCGCAGCGTCCGCTGCGCCGCGAACCTCCGCCAGATGATGATCGCCGCCACGGCGTACACCGGGACCTACGCGGAGCGCTATCCGCCGGCGATCCTCTACTTCAAGAAGTCGTCGGGCATCGAGGTCGCGGCGTGGGACTTCGTGCAGTCGCCCGGAGGCGTCGTCAAGCCCGGAGCGCTCTGGCTCTTCACCGACGATCCCGAGAACGTCCAGCAGTGTCCGGAGTTCCATGGCGCATCGACCTTCGGAAACGACCCGCACACGGGCTACAACTACAACACGTCGTTCATCGGTGCAGAGGGCACGCTTCCGCAGCCCGGTCCAGGCGGCGAGGTCCTCGACGGCTGGAAGACCGCGCGACTCGGCCTGCAGCTCCGCGCGCAGTTGCGCTGCACCAGCGAGACGGGCGCCTTCGGCGACGGCGGCTGGAAGAGCGGCGCGAACAAGTTCATGCGGGCGTCGATGAACACCGTCGAGAACGACCTCGCCTTGTCTACGCCGGCGGCGAGGCGTTCCGGCACGCCGGCTGCTGCAACGCCGCGTACCTCGACGGCCACGGGCGCGTGCGCAGACGGCGCATGGCGCTCCGGCGACGCCGGGCGTTTCTCCAGTCGATCATGGACTTCCCGCGCAACGGCTTCCTGAGCGACGACGACCGCGCCTACGACCCGCCAGCTGCAGCCGCGTCGACGCCCTGCTACCGTTCAACCCTATGTTCGAGACGCTGCCGCTCGCCCTGCCCGAGTCGTCCAACGGGCGCTGCGGCCTGCTGATCCCGCCGAAGGCGACGGCGCGGCGGCCATCCGCTCGCGGCGGTCGTGATCTGTCCCGATCCGTCGGGGGCGACGGTGCGCATGGGCGTCTTCCCGGCCACAACGCCGGGGATCAGCCTGATCGAGGCCCGCGGACCGCGACGCGACGACGCGGGCCACGGCGGAGTGGATCGCCTGCGGGCTGGCCAGCGGCGCGCCGCCGTGACGTTGCCGGCGCCACCGTCGGCGTCCGGCGCGGCCGGTCGACGAGTGCCTCGGTTCCGTCATCGCCACGGTGGCCCTTAGCTTCGACGAACCTCCACGATCGACGCGCGCCGCATCGCCGTCCTCGGCATCGGCACCGGTGCCGCGATCGCGCGCCGTCGGCGCGGGCGGGCACGTGGCCCGCATCGCCTTCGTCGGTCCGGTGGGCGCGGAACTGATCGTCCAGCGCCCGGACGCGCGGCGGACCGAGGTGGCGACCGTGCCGCGGAGCTGCGAAGCGCGAGTCCTCCGATGCGGCGATCATGCCGGCTCGCCGTCGCTGCAGCCGCTGCGGACCCTCGGCGACGGGCGCGCCGCCCTGGCCGACGTTGATCGTGCACTCGGCCTCGGACGAACAGGACGGACCTGAGCACGCCTGTGGGTGATCGCGACAAGGAACTCGATGGCCGGACCGTCGAGCCGCATCGCGGTGGCGTTCGTCGATCCGGAGTTCGAGGCGATCGACGACGAGGTCATGCGGGCGGCGGTCCTCGCCGCTCAAGACCTTCCTGTTGGCGACGAATGGCGAGCGCGACGCCTCGGACTGAAAGGCTTGGCAGCACCGACGATCCTTCCGCGCCGGCAGGCAAGACGCATGGGCACGCATGGGCCCCGATCCCAACCCCGCCGACAACTCCACTGGCCGTGCCGCTGGCCCTCTACGCCGACGCGATCGGGCGCGGTGCTCAAGCGCGGTGCGCCC
This sequence comes from Phycisphaerales bacterium, assembly GCA_046350555.1. Taxonomy (GTDB): domain Bacteria; phylum Planctomycetota; class Phycisphaerae; order Phycisphaerales; family SM1A02; genus JAXMAF01. Next base: position 22,310 of record JAXMAF010000033.1, on the reverse strand, counting down.
CGGACCGAGCGAGCGAGTCGACTTCGAGCAGGCGATCGACGCACCCTGCGCACGCCAATCGTCGCCGACCGCGACCTGCTGCCGTTCGACCGCGCGCAGATGGATGGTTGAGCGCGGTGCGCCGCGCCGAGCTGCGGATCGATTCGCCGATGCCGGTCGTCGCCACGGTGCCTGCGGGCTCGTTCCCTCGATCGCACCGTTCCGCCGGGGCTGCGTGGCGATCGCCACGGGGGTTGCCCTCGCCAGCCGATTGCGACACCGTCGTCCTGCATGAGCAGAGCGCGACTGTGCCTCGCCGGCGGCTTCGTCCCCTGCCGATCGGCTTGCGGCCGGTCACGCGGTCCATCGCCGCGGCCGCCGATGCCCGGCGCGGCGACACGTTTGTCCACGCTGATCCTCGGGCAAGGCACATCGCCATCGCGGCGACGGTCGGCGCGACATCCATCGACGCCGCCGCCCGGCCGCGCGTGGCGATCCTGACCAGCGGCGACGAGGTCGTGTCGCCATCGAACACGCCGCGCCGCGAGCAGATCCGTGACAGCAACGGGCCCCTGCTGGCGGGCGCTCGTCGTCGCGATGGGAGTGCTACGTCCGCGCCGCCACCTCGCCGACGAAGCGTCGCCGACGCGTGCATCGCTCGATGAAGCTGCTCAGCCACGGCCGCCGTGGCGACTGTCGGGGGAATCGTGCCGCCGGCGAGCCGCGATCGCCGCGCGCGGCGGCCGAGGCGGCGCGGGTCGAGTTCATCGTGCGTCGCGCTCCGGCTTCAGCCGGGTGGACTGATCGCCACGGTGCGGCCCCGTCGGCGATCTTCCTCGGGGTGCCGGGAAACCTCCTGTCTCAGCCCTCGTCTGCACTTCTTCCTCTGGCCGATCCTGCGCGCCGGGCGCTGCGGCGGCGACGGGGCCCTGCCATGCTGCGCATCGCGACGCTGCGCGAGTCGGCGACACCCAACCCGGGCGCGCGCCAGGCCTTCGTCCGGGCGGCCTCGTGCGGCCGACGGTGGCGCCATCGTGCCGCGCTGGGCGGGCTCGGGCGACCTCGCGCACACCGCCGAGACGGACGGGATCTCGAGCCTCTTCGCAATCCGAGCCGATCGCGGTCGCCGCTTCGCTGCGGTTCCTTCCATGGTGCGACGCGAGCGGCCTGCTGCGAGGCGATCGTCATGATGAGCCGCGCTGTTCGATCCGCCTCTTCGCCGCTGGCTGACGCCGGCGGGCGCTCGACCATCGACGTGACGCTCCCCGCGGAAGCGTCGTCGACGACATCTGGGCGGCCCTGCGGCCGCGAGCCCGGGCGCTCGCGGCCGGGCTTCTGCTCCATGGCGAGAGCGTGCGGGTGATCGCCGTCAACGAGCCGCTATAAAGGCGGCGATGCGTCAGCGTGCCACGGCGACGAAGTGGCACTGATACCGCCCGTCAGCGGCGGATGAACGGACCCGCCTGCCGCTGCCGCCCGCCCTCGTGCCAGTTCCCCGCAACGTGATCTGGCGCTTCTTCGTCGACACCGGCGGCACCTTCACCGATTGCTCCGCGATCGATCCGAGGGGCGCGTTCACCGGCGCCAAGGTCCTCATGGTGCGCGGCTGCGCGCGGACGGCTCCCTGGACGTCGTGGAACGAACGCGCCTCGTGTTGAGTTCGGTCCTCGCTATCGCCCGGGACGTGCCGCGCGGGTTCCGGTTCCGCCGGCAGCGCGCCGAATGGCGCGTCGAGGGGTGGGATCCGGCGTCGAAGCGGCTTCTTCTCGATGAACCGATCGATTCCGGCGCGCAGCCCGGCGACCTCGTCGAGCTCGCCGGCCCGGACGAGGCGCCGATCCTCGCCGCGCGCCTGGTCACCGCGACGCCGGGCGATGCGCCGCTGCCGCCGATGGCGATGCGACTCGCCACCACGCGGGCGACGAACGCCCTGCTCGAGCGACGCGGCGCCCGCACCGCGCTGGTCGTCACGCGCGGCTTCGCGGACGTCCTCGCCATCGGCGACCAGCGCCGGCCCGACCTCTTTGCGCTGCACATCGCGAAGCCGGCGCCGCTGCCGGAGGTGATCGTCGAGCTGGACGAGCGGGTCGACGCCACGGGCCGCGTGCTTCGACCGCTCGACGACGCCGCCACCGATGCCGCCGTGGCCGCCGTGCGCGCTAGCGGCGCCGAGGCGGTCGCCGTCTCGCTCCTCCACGCCTGGATCAACCCCGATCACGAGCAGCGGATGGTCTCGGCGCTGCGCGCCGCGGGCTTCGTGCACGTGAGCGCCGGCGCTGCCCTGGCGGGGACCATCGGCCACCTGCATCGCACGACGACCGCAACCGTCGACGCGTACATCGCGCCGGTGCTTGCGGCGTACGTCGAGCGCGTGCAGCGCGCGCTCGAAGGGCACGAGCGCGTCGGCTCGCTTCACCTGCTCACGAGCGCCGCGGGTCTCGTGCGATCGCCTTCGTTCGTCCCGAAGGATGGACTCCTGAGCGGTCCGGCCGGTGGCGTGCTCGGGGCGGCCGCCGCGGCGGCGCGCAGCGGCTTCCATCGCGTGATCGGCTTCGACATGGGCGGCACGAGCACCGACGTGGCCCGCATCGACGGCGCCGTGCCGCGCCGCTTCGGTCATCGTGTCGGCGATGCGGAGATCGCTGCGCCCGCGGTGGCGATCGAGACGGTCGCCTCGGGCGGGGGCTCGATCTGCGCGTCCGTGGATGGCGAGCTGGTCGTCGGTCCGCGAAGCGCCGGGGCCGATCCCGGTCCCGCGTGCTACGGGGCCCAGGCCGATCGAGGCACCGGCGGCGGATCGACGCCGGCGCTCACCATCACCGACGCGAACCTGCTCCTTGGACGCCTCGATCCCCGGCGCTTCGAGATCCCCCTCGTGCGCGGACCCGCCGAGCTCGCGGCGGATCGCGAGCTTCTCGCGGCGGCGCGCGCGGGACGCACCCTCGACTCGCGCGAGGCGATGCTCGAAGCGTTCATTGTCCTGGCCGACGAACGCATGGCCGAGGCGATCGCGGCCGTCTCCATTCGCCAGGGCGTCGATCCTCGCGACTACGCGCTTCTCGCCTTCGGTGGCGCGGGCGGGCTCCACGCGTGCGGCGTCGCGGCGAGGCTGGGGATGCGGACGGTGGTGCTGCCCGCCGACGCGGGGCTGCTCAGCGCCGTCGGGTTGATGACGGCGCCGATGCGCTTCGAGACGATGCGCCCCGTCCTCGCCGCGCTTCCAGAGGGCGTCGAACCGATGCGCATGGCGATCGCCGCCGCGACCCGCGAGGCCCTCGACGGCCTGCGGCGCGATGGTCTCCCCGTGGAGCTTCGCGACGACGGCACGCTGGTCTCGCCGGACCATGCGATCTCGCGCGAGCTCATCCTGCGCGTCAGGGCGCTCGGCCAGGAGACATGCATCGACCTCGATCTCTCCGACGATTCGCGCTCGTTCGCGCCATCGGAGATCGCCGCCCGCTTCGCCGTCGCCTACCGGCGCCTCTACGGCGGTCCGCCGCCCGCGCGACCCATCGAGATCGAATCGATCGTCGTCGCCGTGAGCGCCGTCGCGGCCGGATCCGAGGAAGACCTCGGTCGGCGGAGCCTTCCGTCGCGGAACGCTGAGATGCGACGAACGCCTTCCGAACCCACGACGCCCGGGACGGCCTGGCTCGATGGCTACTGCGGCGGCGCCTGGCGTCGAGCGCTTCTCTGCGACGCCGAGGCGATTCCGGTCGGCGCACCCGTTCGCGGCCCGGCGATCATCCGCCAAGCGCACGGAAGCGCGTGGCTCGCCCCCGGATGGAGCGCTCTCCGCGACGAGCACGGGGCGATCGTGATGCGTGACGAGCGCCCAGCGGGCGCCGCGCGTCTCGACGACGGCGCCGCGCGTGGAGCCGACGCCGAAGACGGGCCTCTTGGCGGCGCGGCGCGGGACGAAGTGATCGCGGCGCGGCTCACCTCGATCGCCACGGAGATGGGCGAGCTCCTTCGGCGCACGGCGCTTTCCACCAACGTCAAGGAACGGCTCGACTTCTCCTGCGGCCTGCTCGACGCCGATGGGCAGCTCGTCGTGAACGCACCGCACGTGCCCGTGCACCTGGGCGCGCTCGGCGCCTGCGTGCGGGCGTGCGCCGTGCACGCCCCGATCGGGCCCGGCGACATCATCCTCACGAACCATCCCCGCTTCGGCGGCTCGCACCTGCCCGACCTCACCACGATCGCCGCGGTCTTCGATGCGGATGGCCACCGGCTGGGCTATGTCGCGGCCCGCGCCCACCACGCGGAGATCGGCGGGATCCGGCCCGGATCGATGCCGCCCGACGCCCGAACGCTGGCCGAGGAAGCGGTCGTGATCCCGCCGATGCATCTCTTCCGGCGCGGCGAGGCGCGCTGGGACGAGGTCGCGAACCTGCTCCGGACGGCGCCCTTCCCGTCGCGCGCCGTCGCCGACAACCTCGCCGACCGGCACGCCGCGGTGGCCGCATGTCTCCACGGCGCGCGCCGACTCGACGCGCCCGCGGCCGACGTTGGCCGCGACGGCCTGCCGCCGCGATGGCGCGACTCGCCGATGGCGCGGAGCGGCTGGCGCAACGGGCGATCGCGCAGCTTCCGCAGGGCCGCTTCGAGGCCGTCGAGCGGCTCGACGACGGCGCGATGCTCGCCGTCGTCATCGATGTCGGCGACGGCGCCATGCGCATCGACTTCACGGGCTCGTCGGGGGTGCACGCCCTGAACCTCAACGCCACCGAGGCCATCGTTCGATCGGTCGCGATGTACGTCGTGCGCGTGCTCGTCGGCTCGTGCTCGCAGGTCGACGGCCCCAACGGCGGACTCAACGAAGGCCTCCTTCGCCCGGTCTCGCTGCACATCCCCTTCGGGATCCTCGCGCCGCACTTCCACGACGATCCCGCCCGCTCTCCCGCGGTCGGCGCCGGCAACACGGAGACGAGCCAGCGCGTGGTCGACCTGCTCATCAAGGCGCTCGGCGTCGCGGCCGCGAGCCAGGGCACGATGAACAACCTGCTCTTCGGCTCCGATGGCCGGGGATCGAACGACGCGAGCCAGGCACCGCGCACCGTCCGCGGGGATGCAACGCGTGCCGACGCCGGCGCCGATTCCGGCACCTCGCCCCATGCGGTCCCGGGTCGTTCGTCCGCCGCCTTCGGCTACTACGAGACGATCGGTGGCGGCGCCGGCGCGGGCCCCGGGTTCCCCGGCGCGGACGCGGTGCACGTGCACATGACGAACACCCGCATCACCGATGCGGAGATCCTGGAACACCGCTATCCCGTGCGCCTCGAACGCTTCGCGGTGCGCCGCGGCTCGGGTGGCGCCGGAGCGCAACGCGGCGGCGCGGGAGTGGTCCGCGAGATCCGCTTCCTCGAACCGATGAGCGTCTCGCTCGTCACGCAGCGCCGCGCGTCCGCACCATTCGGCGGCCACGGCGGCGCGCCGGGCGCACCGGGCATCAACACGCTGGTTCGCGGCAGCGGCGAAGCAACGTCGCTCGGCTCCAGCGCGTCGATCGAGGTCGGGCGCGACGACGTGCTTCGCATCGAGACGCCGGGCGGCGGTGGCTGGGGCGCGGATCAGGTCGGCTCAGCGACCGCCGCCCCTACGACGTCTGCTGACGCTTGGCGATCTCCGCATCGAGCTGCGTCAGCGCGTCGGTGATCGCGGCGAGGAGCGTGTCGCCGGTTCCCAGCGCCGTCACGTTCGTCGCCTGTCCGATGTTGGCCATGCACGTGATCATCCACCCGCTGGTCTTCACCGCCTTGACGTAGAAGGCCTCGACGTCGAGTTTCCGATACTGAGCCTGGAGCTGCCTGATCTGCTCCTCGGAGAAGGAGCGTCCGCCGTTCTTCGCCCGCGCGTCGGCCGAATCGATGCCCTTGGCGGCCATCTCCGCCTGAAGCTCGCGAACCGTCTTGTCGAAGGCCTCGGCCCACGTCGCGCCGGTGACGTAGACCGACGCCTCGGCGCGCGGGCCCTCGCGCGCCTTGGCGAGCACCGTGTAGTCGGTGCCCTTGTTCAGCTCGAGCCGCCAGCAGAGCTCGTCGAGGACGGCCAGGTTGTGTCCCATCTCGCTGCTGGCGTCTCCTCCGGAGGTCGCGGCCGTTGCTCCGCCTGCGGCACCGGCCGCGCCGCCGGCCGCGGGCGTCGAGCAGCCAGCGAAGGCGACCACGGCGGTGGCGACAAGTCCGGCACACGCCGAGCGCAGTGCGGTGCACGACACGGCCCCGCGCCCGAGCGCGGGGCGGCGAGGGCCATCGACGCGCGACGTCCCGTCGGCGAAGGCGCGCAACACGATGGAAGCTGGAGTTCCAAGGAAGGTGAATGGCTGAACTCGCACAGGCGATCTCCATGGAGGGAATACGGGGAAAAGACGGGCAGCAACCGGCATCCTTGCACGGTTCCCGGACGATTGCAACGCCGAGTGCGGCGCCGCATCCGCACAGAGCGCGGACGCGACGGAGCGTCGGAGGCTACTTGGGCGCAATGGCGCCAGCGCCCGGCCAGTCGGTGTCGCCGACGCGCTTGAGCGTCATCTCGAAGAAGCGCACGGGCTCTTTGTCGGGAAGGATCCGATCGCCGACCTCGTGCCAGGCACCGTCCTTGACGACGGCGGTGTAGCGAATCGTCATCGGCCCCGCGGGAATCTCCCACACATAGCCATCGGCCGTCGGCTTGAGCGCGAAGTCTCCGGACATGCCCATCGCGTACGAGCGCATCGAGTACGCATGCTCCTGCGGCTTGAACGAGATGATGCCCAGCGCGTTGAAGGCGACCGTTCCATCGGCGTCGTAGCCGCGACCTTCGATCACCTTGACGGAACCATCGAGCAACGGACCAATGCGTTCGGTCTGCGTCACGTCGTGCTTCTCGCCCGATGGGAGGATCGTCCACGCCGAGCCCCGCCAGACGCCATCCATGCACGAGAGCGCCTTCATCCCCTCGCGCTGCGCGGCGATGAGCGCCTTCGAGTCGGGCGGACCCTGCTCCGTCGGGACGGCGGACGCCAGCGAGGAGAGGAGCGCCGGCCCCCCGGCGGAGACCGCCAACGGGAGGGCGACGATGGCGACGATCATGGTGACGAGGCGACGGCGAGACATGCGTTGGTCCCTCCTGGAGGTTGGCGCGCAACGGTATCAGAAGGCCTGCGTGCGCGACGCGACGGCCCCGGATGGGTCGCGGCGCCCACAGCCCACCCGGAGCGCAGGAAAAGCCGGGACGCACCCTGCGTGCGTCCCGGCGGTTACACAGATCGGTTGGCAGAACCCTGGGCGCGGACGTCGTCGACGTCAGCACGGACCCCAGTTGCCGAGCATGAGGCCGAGGTCGGCGCCATCGACGACGTTGTCGCCGTTGAAGTCGGCCGAGCCGTTGGTGCCCCACTGGCCGAGGAGCGCTCCCAGATCAGCGCCATCGATGGCGTTGTCGCCGTTGAGGTCGCCCAGGCACGGGCAGTTGTAGCTGATCGTGATGTTCCCCGTTCCGGCGGCATTGAGGTACCCGCCGACGCGGATGAAGAAGCAGTCGCCGGTCGAGATCGGCACGGCGACGCTCGACGTGAAGTCGCCGCAGAAGAGGAAGTCGTCGTTGCACGCGATCGGGGCGCCGAGGCTGCACGACAGGAACGGGAAGGTGTACGAACAGCCGGGGTAGACGGCGATCTTCGTGTCGTAGTCGGCGTCGTTGCACGTGCTGACCACCATCGTTCCGTTGCACGCCGCGGTGTGCACGAACCAGATGTCCGGGCCCGGATCGTTGAACTCGACGCAGCCGCTCTCGGAGAAGCCCTCGGTGGCGCCGATCGTCGTGAAGGGCGTCGAGCCCAGCGGGAGGCTGATCAGGGTCAGCGCATTGCAGCCGTCGTTGGGGATGAAGCGCTCGAGGAAGGCGCGCCCGGCGTTGGGCGGCTCGCCGTTGTCCTCGGCGGTGAAGGCGCCGACGATGACATCGCCGAGTCCATCGCCGTTGCAGTCGGGCACGCCCGAGATCGAATTGCCGAGCTGGCCCGTCGCGGGCAGGGATGGCGAGAGCGTGGCGATGACGCTGCCCGTCGCGCCCGACATGATGTATGCGCGGCCGTTGCCCTCGAACTCGGCGCCGATGGCGACGTCGCCCTTGCCGTCGCCGTCGCGGTCGTCGACACCGGAGACCGAGGCGCCGAAGTAGCCGCCATTCTCCTCGTTGGGCGACATGAGAATGTGCAGCAGGCTGCCGTTGGTGCCGCCGAAGATGTAGGCCCGTCCCGCCTCGAGCGGACTGGCGCCGGGATCCTCGCGGGCCGCGCCGACCACCACGTCGCCAAGCCCGTTGCCGCTGGCGTCGGGAAGTCCGCCCACGGCATTGCCGAAGCGTCCGTACTGCTCGGCGTTGGGCGAGATGAGCGTGTGCGTGAGTCCGCCGGTCGAACCGTTGTAGATGTACGCGCGGCCCGCCTCGAAGAGATTGCCCGGCAGGTCCTCGTACGGCGCACCGACGATGTAGTCGCCGCGCCCATCGCCGGTCGCGTCGGGGATGCCCGCCACGGCGGTGCCGAAGCTGCCGCTGGTGTTGGCGTTGGGCGAGGTGTGCGTGCGGATGAGCGTGCCGTTGATGCCGGAGTAGACGTACGCGCGGCCCGAACCGTTCACGCCCGCGCCGTTCTCGTCGTACGCACCGACGATGTAGTCGCCGCGGCCATCGCCGTTGAGGTCCTTGATGCCCGCGACCGCGCTGCCGAAGCGGCCGGACGACTCCGGGTTCGGCGACGTGTGGGTGCGGATCAGCGCGCCGGTGGCGCCGGAGTAGATGTAGACGCGGCCCGAACTGTTCACGCCGGCGCCGTTCTCGCCGGGCGCGCCGACCGCGTAGTCGCCGCGGCCGTCGCCATTGATGTCGGGCAGGCCGGCGACGGCCTGGCCGAAGTACCCCTGCGACGTGGCGTTGGGCGAGGCGTGGGTGCGGATGAGCAGGCCCGTCTTGCCCGAGAAGATGTAGACGCGCCCCGAGTCGTTCACGCCGGCGCCGTCCTCGCTGTCCGCGCCGACGATCACGTCGCCGTAGCCGTCGCCATCGACGTCGGGGATGCCCGAGACGGAGACGCCGAAGTCGCCGAAGTTCTCCTGGTTGGGGGACTTGAGCTTGAGCAGGTCGGCCGACGCGAGCGAACACAGCAGCGCCGTGCCCGCCGCGAGCGCGACGTATCCGTTGGGGCTCGCGTTGATGATCCTGCGGTCCCGACGCCACGAGGCGGCGGGAGTTCCCTGGTGTTGCATGACGAAGTTCTCCTGATGCCGGCTGCCGACGGCGCGACCGTCGCGCCTTCGGCAGCCGAGACGGCCGCACGACACGGCTGATGCGAACGGCGGATGGCGCGCCCGTCGCGCCATGGCATTCGTTCGAGTCAAGCTACCACGCGCGCACCCCGGCGCCATGCGCCAAACCCGCGGCTTGCCGCGGTACACTCCGTCGCCCGCCCCATGCGTTATCGGAGAAGACCCGTGAAGAAGCTCATCGTTCGAACGCTCGCCATCGCCAGCGTCGCCGCCGCGGCAGCCTGCACGACGTACACCGAAGTGACCGACGTCACATCGCAACGGAAGTTCTTCACCGACAATTTCACGGTGAACAAGGAGACCGGCGCCGCGGAGTTCACCGACGGCAAGACCGGGGCGCAGGTGAGGCTCCAGTCCTACGAGACGAAGGAGATCACGCCGGAGGCGTACGTCAAGGGAACCGAGAAGGAGAAGAAGTGACCCAATAGGCGCCGCGCTCGCGCGGCGCTCGAGGATGCCGACGCGTCCGGAAACGCGTCGACCCCCGCGTCATCCCCCCATCGCGCCCCACTGGCCCAGCAGGATGCCGAGGTCGGCGCCGTTCACGATGCCATCGCAGTTGAGGTCGGCCGTTCCGGCGCCTCCCCATTGGCTCAGGAGCAGTCCGAGGTCGGCGCCGCCGACGAACAGGTCGTCGTCGAGGTCGGCGTCGGCGAAGATCAGCACGGCCTGCGTCGGCTGGATCGCGACGGTCCAGATCGGGAAGCTCGTCACCGCTGGCAGATCGGTGGCCGAGAAGAGCCCCGTCACCGACGCCGCGGTTGCGATCACGAAGGCGTCGCACTGGGCCGGCACGAAGCCGTCGGCCTGCACCGCTCGCACCGTTCCGGCCACGGTTGTCGTGCCCGTCGCCGCGCTGAGACCGTTCAGGAAGCCGCCCATCCCGTTGGTGCCGAAGCCAATCGAATAGAGCGACGTTCCGCCGAGCGTGAGGTTGCCGGTGATGTTCAGGCGGCTCGTCTTGTCGATCGAGATCGTGCCGCTGCTGGCGAGCGAGATCGGCTGCGACTGGATCCGCCCGTTGAGCAGGTCGATCTCGCCGCTCGCCCCGATCGTCGACAACGTGTTCAGCAGGTTGGCGTTGCCCGGCGTGGAGAGCACCTGGCCCGTCGTCCCGTCGAGGATGAGTTGTCCCTGAAGCGTCGCCAGCGAGGTCATCGGGAGGACCAACGTCCCCACCACGCGCCACGTGCCGCCGGAGAGCGTCGTGCCGGCGATGTTCGAGCCGCCGCCTGCCAGCGAGAGCGTGCCTGCCTGGACGTCGACCGTGCCATTGTTGTTGAAGGCGACGCCGCCGTTGACGCTGCTGAACGTGGTGGGCGACGCGCCGACCTTGGTCACCGTGCCGTTGTCGATGAAGGCGTTGCCCGCGGAGCCGGACGCCGCGACAGCGCTGATGCTGTTCGCGCTGCCGAGGGCGAAGGTGTGGTTCGCCGTCAATGTGCCGCCATCGAAGGTGATCGTTCCGGCGGTCCAGGCGCCGTCGCCGTCGACCACCAGCGCCGTCGAGAGGGTGTGGGTGCTGGCGGTCATCGAGAGCGAGCCCGTCGGCTCGACCGTGGTCGTGCCGCCTCCGCTGAGCGCTCCAGTGATCCAGTCGAAGGCCCCGGCGATGCCGAGCGCCGAGTTCACCGCCAACGTGCCGCCCGAGAGCGATGCCGAATCCGCGTTCGACGGCGCGTTGAGTGTGAGCGTGCCCGATGAAACGACGATGCTTCCAGCGTCGACCGCGCCATTGAGGTCGTGCGTGCCGCCCGAATTCGACACGCTGCCCGTCGTCGCCATCGGAGAGACCACGGTGCCACTTCCGGAGGTGAACGCGATGTTGGGACTTCCCGCAAAGCCGACACTCGGGGAGAAGCCCTGCGTTCCACCGAAGCTGATTGTTGCACCAGCCGAGCCCGTGAAGTCGCCGGTGTGCATCCCGCCGGCACTCATCGCCAGCGTTCCGGCCTGGACGTCGACCGTGCCGTTGTTGTTGAAGGCGACGCCGCTGTTGGCGCTGCTGAAGGTGAAGGTCGATGCGCCGGTCTTCGTCGCCGTCCCATTGTTGATGAAGGCGTTGCCCGTGGAGCCGGACGCCGCGACCGCACTGATGTTGTTCGCGCCGCCGAAGGTGAAGGTGTGGTTCGCCGTCAATGTTCCGCCATCGAAGGTGATCGACCCGCCGGTCCAGGCGCCATCGCCGTCGACCACCAGCGCCGTCGAGAGGGTGTGCGTGCCGGAGATGATCGAGAGCGAGCCCGTCGCCTCGACCATCGTCGTGCCGCCTCCGTCGAGCGCTCCAGCGGTCCAGGCGAAGGCCCCGCCGATGCCGAGCGCCGAGTTCACCACGAGCGTGCCGGCGGAGATCGACAGCGAGCCCGTGCTGGACGCCGCGTTCAGCGTGAGCGTCCCGCTCGAGACCGCGATGCCGCCCGCATCGATGGCGCCGCCGAGCGTGGTGTTGGCGCCGGAGTTCGTGATGTTTCCAGCCGTCGTGATCGGCCCGCCGTAGGTTGTCGTTCCTGTCGTGAACGCGATGCTGGGATCGCCGGAGAAATCGACGCTCGGCCCGAGCGTGTGGGCGCCGCCAAAGCTGATCGTGCTGCCGAGCGTGCCTGTGAAGTCGCCGGTGTGCGAGCCGCCACCGCTGAGCGCCAGCGTGCCCGCCTGCACATCCACCAAGGTGCCCGTGTTGCTGAAGGCGACGCCGCTGTTGGCGCCGCTGAAGGTGGTGGTCGACGCGCCGACCTTGGTCACGGTCCCGGTGTTGACGAACGCATTGCCGGAGGAGCCGGACACAGCCGTCGCATTGACGTTAATCGCACCGCCGATGGTGAACGTGTGATTGACCGTGAGGGTGCCGCTGTCGAAGCTGATGGCGCCGCCGGACCACGATCCATCACCGTCGATCGCCAGCGCGGTCGACAACGTGTGGGTGCCGGTGGTCATCGAGAGCACACCGGTCGACGAGACGGTCGACGTTCCAGCGCCGTCGAGCGTGCCCGCGGTCCAGTTGAACGCACCGCCGATCGTCGCCCCACCCTGGAGATCGAGCACAGCGGACGAGAGCGTGAGCGTGCTGCCGGCGTTGAAGATCGTCGCCCCGGTGACGGTGAGGTTGGCGCTGACGCTCAACCCGTTGCTGCACGTCAGCGACGCGATGGAGCCCGCCGCCGCGCCGACCGCGACGGTCAGCGGACCGACGACGTTGATCTCCACCGTGTCGGCCGGACCCGGTACGCCGTCGGGGTTCCAGTTCGCGGCCGTCCCCCAGCTGGAGTTGCCTCCGCCGCCGTCCCACGTCTTCGTCGCCACGCCCTGCGCAGGTTTCGCCAGCACAACCGCCACGAGGCATGCCGACCAGGTGCCCGTCAGCGAGATCACGTTCCGAGCCATGTGTGTCGTCCCTCCCTGCGCCAGACCGCGCAGAAGCCGCGCAGCCGCTGCGCAGAAGCGAAGATGCCATTGCGACGAGGCGGCATGGCGGCCAAATCGAGCTCCGCACGCCGCGAGGCGATGGCCCCGCGATCCATGGTACAGCGGCCCCCTGCACGCACCAGCAGGCGATTTCCCGGTATCCATCGGGACTGCGACGCGGCGAACCACCGCGGCTCCTCGCCGGTCTCGGGTGCGATCACGCGACCAGGTTGCGCGCCCCGCACTCCGGACACGGCGCGTCCCGCGCCGTCGCGCGCCGGTCGTAGCCGCACGCCACACAGCGGTTCCGGTGGCGTTGGAGCGTGCGGCGCGCCGCCCCGAGGGCGAAGAGGAGGGCCAGCCACGCCACGACATACACGACGGTGTCGACGGCGAATCCCGCGACGATCGGGCGCGTCGGAATGGCCCGTGGAATCGTGGCGCTGAAGACGCCCGGTGGCGGAGGAGGATCGAGCGCGATGCCCTCGATGACCACCCACGAGCCGAAGCCGCTGTGCGTGGCGGACCTCGCCTCCGCGGCCGACCACATCGCCGCCATGGGCCAGCCGCGCGCCGCGAGCCGCCGGTACGACCACTGGCCGATCTGCCACCCGCCCTGCCAGCCCCATGGAACGAGCGGCGGCCGCGCCCACTCGGGCACGAGGCGATCGACGTCGCCGGGGTCCGAGTTCGGCGACTTGATGTTCTCGACGATCGTGCCCGTCTGCGCCTGGATGTCGAAGCCGGTCGCCATCTCGATCCGCTTGATCCGCATCCCACAATTCGGCGGCTCCGGGTAGCGCGTCGCCTCCCGTGCGGTGGCCGAGATGCCGCGTTCCAGCCAGGCGCAGCCGAAGGCGACGGCGATGGTGGTGAGCGCGCCGAGCAGGAGCGCCGAGCCCGCCAGGACGATCATGCGCCATCTCGGCCGTCGGGGCATCGCGACACCGCTCCTCTCGCACCAGCCGTGGCCGACACGGGCAGGCCGTCCATGGGTTGGTTCTCGTTCCGAGCGGCCCGGCTCCGCACTTCGGCGTGACGAACGCCTCGCGACGGCGAAGCGATCGCCCGGCTCGCGGCGCGTGGAACGGGCAACCCGCGTCGCCCTATTCCAGCGCCTCGCAGATGGCGTGCATCGCGACCTGAGGATCGAGCGCGATGCCCTCGATGACCACCCACGAGCCAGCCGCTGTGCGTGGCGGACCTCGCCTCCGCGGCCGACCACATCGCCGCCATGGGCCAGCCGCGCGCGAGCCGCCGGTACGACCACTGGCCGATCTGCCACCCGCCCTGCCAGCCCCATGGAACGAGCGGCGGCCGCGCCCCACTCGGGCACGAGGCGATCGGCGTCGCCGGGGTCCGAGTTCGGCGACTTGATGTTCTCGACGATCGTGCCCGTCTGCGCTTTGGATGTCGAAGCCAGTCGCCATCTCGATCCGCTTGATCCGCATCCCACAATTCGGCGGCTCCGGGTAGCCGTCGCCTCCCGTGCGGTGGCCGAGATGCCGCGTTCCAGCCAGGCGCAGCCGACGACGGCGATGGTGGTGAGCGCGCCGAGCAGGAGCGCCGAGCCCGCGAGGACGATCATGCACGCCATCTCGGCCGTCGGGGCATCGCGACACCGCTCCTCTCGCACCAGCCGTGGCCGACACGGGCAGGCCGTCCATGGGTTGGTTCTCGTTCCGAGCGGCCCGGCTCCGCACTTCGGCGTGACGAACGCCTCGCGACGGCGAAGCGATCGCCGGCTGCCCGGCATGGAACGGGCAGCCCGCGTCGCCCTATTCCAGCGCCCTCGCAGATGGCGTGCATCGCGACCTGATGCGGCCTCCACGGATGTGGCCGGAGTCCTCGGCCGCGACGACGAGCGCCACGTCGCACAGCCCGGCACTCGCCACCGTCGCGGCCGAGAAGGCCGATCGTGGCAACGGCGCGCGGGCCTTCGCGGCGCGGGCCTCGGCGACGAGGTTCAGGCTGCGGCCGCTGGTGCTGAAGACGACCAGCGCGTCGCCGGATGCGAGGAGCGCCTCGCATGGCCGTGCGAAGACCTGGTCGAAACCGAAGTCGTTGGCGATGCAGGTGAGCGTCGGATCGGCGTTGAGGCAGATGGCGCGGCATGGCGCTTCGATCGCTTCGATAGCGTCCGACGAGTTCCTCGGCGGGGTGCAACGCCTCCGCGGCGGCTTTCCTCCATTGCCGCATGTCGCCACCAGCCCGCCGGAGCGCGACGCGCTGCACCGCCGTGACGACCTCCGCGAGCACTCGCCCGCGAGGCGGCGCGCAGGGATGCGATCGCGGCGGGCGAAAGCCCCGCGAGGCGCGTCGACGAAGCCGCGATGGCCTCGTCGCCTGTCATCAGCGGAACGCCATGACGCGTCGCGCCCGCCTGCCCGGGCCGACAGGGCAGCGGCGAAAGCGTCGCCTTCACGTAGTCGGGCATGCCCCGCAGCTCCGGGTCGGCGAGCAGCTTGCCGAAGCGCGCGTCCCGATCCATCGACCAGAGCCGGAACTGCTCCTCGAAGCCGTGGCGTGAAGCGTGTCAGCGGATCGCCGAGCCCCGATTGGGCAATCGCCCAGTCGATCAGGTTGCGCTGGGTGTCGAAGCGGTAGAGACCGAGCACGAACTCGAGCCGCTTGTTGGGCGGAATGAACGGGTCGGACGCCTGCGCGCTGAGGATCTCCGACATCGCGTCGGCGGGCTTCTTCTTCGAGATCTGGGCAGGCCATCCCGTCTCGCCGTTCATCTCGCGCGAGGCGAGCGTCGCGTCGTTCTCGACAAGGCCGCCGTCGGCGCGGCTCACCCGCTCCAGCTCGGCGACGCTGGCCAGCAGCGTCTTCAGTCCGGCGTTGGGAAAGCGGATCCACAGCCGCTGGTCGTTGCGACTGCTCATGTTGCTCCGCCCGGGATCGATTCGACGCGGCTGGATCGCCCCGGACCCCACTCGGGTCGGCAGGTGAACGGCAACCATCGCCGCCGCCGCGAAGGATTCGGTTGTGGTCATCGATGCTCATGCATGCGCCGTGCCGCCGCGACCGTCGGATCGTGGAAGGCTCGTTGCGCCCGCAGCTCCGCCACCGGAGTGCACGGCACCGCAAAGTCGGCACGTCGCGTTCAAGAAGTTCTGTCGCTAGTGTGGCGTCGATCCGTCTTCGCGGCGCGATGTCGGCCGCCCCGCCGGGCACGCCCTCGCACCTGGCCGACGGTAACGAGACCCGCACCCGGCGTCTCGTCCCATGCCGCCGGCGCCCGCCTCCAATGGCACACGTCTCCATCGCGTTCCTCGGCGACATCAACGGCGCGCCCGGACGGCGCGTCGTGCAGCAGCAGCTTCCGCGCCTGCGCGAGGAACATCGGCCCGGCGTCGTGATCGCCAATGCGGAGAACATCCGCAGCGGAAGCGGCATCACGCCGGATCTCTACCGCTCGCTCCGAGAGCTGGGCATCGACGCGGTCACGCTCGGCGACCACTGCTACCGCGACCAGCGCGTCATTCCGCTGCTGGAGATGGCCGACTCGGCGATCGCCCGGCCGGCGAACCTTTCCGACCTCGCCGTCGGCCGGCGGCTCACGCGGTTGCATCGACCGGCCCGCGCCTGGCGTCTTCGTGATCACGGTGCTCGGCCGCATCTTCATGGCCCTCCCGGCGAACGATCCCTTCGCGACGGTGGACCAGATCCTCGCATCCCTTCCGGAGCAGCGCCCCGTGGTGATCGTCGAGGCGCACATGGAGGCGACCAGCGAGAAGGCGGCGCTGGCCCACCACCTCGACGGGCGCGTCGCCGCGGTGATCGGAACGCACACGCACGTGCCCACCGCCGACGCCCGCGTGCTGCGCGGCGGCACGGCGTTCATCTCCGATGTGGGCATGTGCGGACCGTACGAGAGCATCATCCAGGCGCGACGCGAAGCAGGTCCTGCAGCACATGACCACGGGCATGCACGTGCCGTACGAGGTCGGCGAGGGCGGCGAGGCGATGTGCGGCGCGGTGGTGACCGTGGACGAGGCGACCGGCCTCGCGACGCGCATCGAGCGCATCGAGTATCGCGCCCGAGCGAGGCAAGGCGCCCGTTTGCATAGGAGCCGCGCTGAGCTCGATCCGCGCGGTCGGGCATCACCACTCCCCCGCGGGCGTTCTCTCCACGACTGCCGTCAACCGCCATGGCCACCGACGCCCCCGACGCCCTCGCCACCACCAACGCCCGCGGGAAGATCCGGTTTCCTGCTGGTCCGCGTGATCGTGCCGCTCTGGATCCTCTCCGGCGCGCTCTTCAAGCTCTGGGAGCGCATCCCAAGCTGCTGCCCGGCCCGGTGCGCGACGTCTCGCTCGCGGTGGCCCGCTGGTTCGGCGTTCCCGGCGATTCATTCGGCGCGTTCCTCGATCACACGCTTCGATTCCTGATCGGAACCGAGCTGCTGCTCGTCTTTCTCATGGTCTTCGTTCCGAAGATCGCTCGGCTCGTCGCCGCGGCGACGCTCTCCCTCTTCGTGCTCGTGCTCGTCGGCGTGATGCGCCAGGGCGGCGACAAGTGCGGCTGCTTCGGCGCCGGTGGCCCTCCGCCATGGGCGATGCTGACGATCGACTCGCTGCTGCTGCTCGGGGTGCTCACGTGCAAGCCCGCGGCGAACCTCCTCAGCCGCCACGCGAGGACGGCGCTGCTGGCCGGCGTCGGCGCCGTGCTCGCCTTCGCGGTTGCCTACGGCGTTCCGAACCCGACGATCACCCTTCCGCCGGGCGGCGCCTCGCCTCAGGGGCCTTCGGGGGCATCGGGTGGTTCGATGGCTGGCGCCACCGCGGCCGGCGGTGCGACGGCGGGCGCACCCTCCGCGCCATCCGCATGGCCCGCGCCTCCCGCAGCGAAGACGACGTACCTGCCCGAGTTCGCCAAGTGGGTCGGAAAGCCGCTCCGCGAGCAGGACCTCGCCCAGCAGATCTCGAGGCCCCTTCCGGATGGCGTCGATCACGGCGCATGGTTCGTCGTCAGCTACCGCGGCGACTGCGAGCATTGCCGGCGACCTGATGGAACGGTACATGGCCGGCGATCGCGCCGATCGCACGCTCGTGGTGCGGCGTGCCCGACACCCGATCCTCGAACGATCAGCCGCGCGGCCAGGAAGTTCAACCGGCACACCCTTCCCGCCGGCGCCTTCGTCTTCGACGCCCGTCCTGCTGGCGGTCGTCGACGGCGTGGTGGCAGGACTCGCCACCGATCCGGACGACGAAGCCGCGATGAAGGCCGCGCTCGCCGCGGGCGCCGCGCCGTCGGGCGCGGCGGCCGCGCCACCTTCGGCGGCCGCAGCCGCGACGCCGCCGACCGCCGCCGCGGCCCCGTGGCCGGGGGCGCCGAGCGTCCAGCCGACCTACGCGCCGGACTTCGAGACCTGGAAGGGTCGTCGCCTGGATGGCCAGAATCTCGCCCTTCAGATCCTCCCCGCGGTCGTCGACCTCAACCGCGGACGGTGGCACGTCCTCTTCTACCGCGCCGACTGCGATCACTGCCACGACCTCATGGCGAACTATCTCGTCGGCGAGCGCGAGCCTCGCGTCGTCGCGGTGCGCGTGCCGGACACCGATCCGGCGCAGGACCTCGAGATGCCACTCACCAACGCCGTGCTTCGCGGGCTGCCGCTGGGCGTCAACTACGTCTTCACGACGCCCGTGCTGCTGACGGTCGTCGACGGCGTCGTCGTCGGACTCTCGACCGATCCCGAGAACGACGCCGAGGTCCGAGCGGCGCTCGACGCGAAGTAGCGGCCGCCGCGGGCGCTCTCCAAGTCGACTCCACCAAATGGCCATGGCCCGCTCCGTCCCGCCGCCCACGATGTCGTTCACGACGGTCGCGGCGCGTCTGTTGGTGCCGGCGTGGATCGTGGTGATCGCGGGCCTCCAGATGGCCGACGGCTCGACCGACGCACTTCCGGTCTGGATGGCGGGCCTTGCCGGCCGCGCGGGCACCTCGCCGTCGTCGCTCCTGCGGATCCTGCTGGGAAGCGAGCTGCTCCTCGCGGGCCTCATGTTCCTCATCGGCCGCTGGGCGAGGGCGCTGGCCATCGTCACCATGATCGCCACGTGCTTCTCGGCGATCGCGTCGATCTCGGCGGCGCCGGAACAGCGTTCGGTCGTTGGCTTCAACGTGCTCGTCCTCGTGGTTTCCGCGGTGCTGCTCTGGAGCGTGCTGCGCGGCCGAACGGCCGGCGGCGGCACGCTCTCGTTGCAGTGGCAGCTCATCGGCGCGCTCGCCGTCGGCGTCGTCGCCGCGACGATGGCGTCGCAGATTCCCATCCGCGTGGTCGATCCGTCGGGACCGGAGCTGCGCGTCAAGCGCCCGCCGCAGGCGATCGAGCTGGACTTCGCCCGGTTCATCAACCAGCCGCTCACCGCCTCGGGAATCGGCAAGCACCTTCCCCAGCTCACCGCGAAGGCGCTCGATGGACGACACATCATCGTGTTCTACAACACCAGCTGCGGCATCTGCCACGAGCTCTTCCGCGAGCACTTCTCCGGCCACCTGTCCACGCCGGTCATCGCCGTGCGCGTCCCGCCAGGCGTCAACGATCGAGGTGGCTCGAGAGCGATCAGCCCGGCGACATCGATTGTCCCGAGTGCGAGCGGCTCCTGCTCCGCGAAGACCCCACTGGCTGGTGACGCCGCCGACGCTCGTCGTCGTCGAGCAGGATCATCAAGTGCGTCGCCATCCGCAGCACGGGCGACTGCCTGGAGGTCGACACGGGGACCGCCGGCCCGGGGTGAGCGGACCCGCTGGCACGCGACTTGCTCCCGGTCCACCCTCCGCCAATACTTCGTCCCGTCGTCCCACGAGCACTCCGCACCTCAACTCCCCGCGCGCGGCTGCCACCGTTCGACCTGTCGCGGCGGCGATCCTGGCGGTGGCGTTGACGGCGCTGGCCTCGATCGAGACGCCGCAACGGGACGCCGCGGATTGCCGCAGCGCGCTGGCCGAAGGGGCCACGAACACGCGAACCGTCGTGGCGGCGTCTGCGGCGGTCCGGGAGTTCGCCGGGCGCGGCAGCTTGCCAGTGTGGCGGCTTCCGTGGCATGGCTCGGCAGCAACGGCGTTGCAGCGCTCCGATCTCGCCGCGGCCGGTGACGGACGCACGGTCGGCTGGCGTCGACGCGTCGGCCGCTGGCCGAGCGGCTGCTCGCACTGCCTCCTCCGGTCGCCTGAACGACCCGCCGCCCGTCGGCAGGGAGCGCGACCATCCGCCGCCGTCGTGCGCACCTCCCGGAGGCGCCCGCCACGGCCCAGCGCGCCTCGCGCGTCGTCGCCACCTCGTTCGACCGTTCCACCCTCGACATTCCGTGGCGTTCCGCCTGCCGGTCCGCCGCCTTCCTGGAGTCTTCCCGATGGGCGTTCCAATCTTCGGACCGCTGATGGTCAAGTTGCTCGGTTCCCGCAATCAGCGCATGGTCAAGCGGTACCTGCGGCTAAATCGATCAGATCAACGCGGGAGTCCGCCACGCGGCTCGCTCACGGACGCGGAAGCACGCCAAGACCGCGGAGTTCCGCGCGACGATCGCCGCGGGTCGGCGGGCGTACGACCTGTTCGAGGTCTTCGCGGTGGCCCGCGAGGCGATGGACCGCGCGGTCGGCCTTCGCAGCATCTTCAATCGGCCGCTGGCTTCGACCCGTCGACGCTCCCCGCGGACGCCAACGCCTCTTCGACGAGACCAAGGCGGCGATGGACACCACCCCGCGCCGCGGCCGAGGGCGACCTGATCGGCAACGAACGCATGATCGAGGCGTGGGAGTTCTGGACATCCCGGTGCCCCTCTACGAGGCGGTGCGGTCGTGCCGCAGTCGCGTCCCCCCTTCCGGGCGCGACCCTTCGACATGCAGCTCGTCGGAGGCATGGTGCTCAGCGAGGGCGCATCGCCGAGATGAAGACCGGGCGAAGGCAAGACGATCGTGGCGCGCTGGCCTGCTACCTCGCGTGCACGGGCAAGCAGGTGCACGTCGTCACGGTGAACGACTATCTGGTCCAGCGCGACCGCGACTGGACCTTCCCCTTCTTCCGTGCGCTCGGCCTCGCGGTCGAGGTGCCATCCACCCCTTCCGCATGCAGGGTCCCGACCGCAAGAAGGTCATGCGTGCGACGTCGTCTACGGCACGACGACGAGTTCGGCTTCGACTACCTGCGCGACAACATGAAGCTGCGGGTCGCGGACGAGGTCCAGCGGCGCGCGAGTTCGCCATCGTCGACGAGGTCGACTCGATCCTGATCGACGAGGCCCGGACGCCGCTGATCATCTCCGGCCCCGCGCACGCCGACAAGCCGCGCTACGACCTCGCCGACCAGCTCGCCCGGCACCTCGTCGCCAAGCAGCGCGAATGGGACGCCGCCGACGAGAAGGTGCAGTCGTGCCGCGTGGAGATCTCGTCGCTCGAGGGCGACATCCGCAACGCCCGCGACAAGGAGAAGGTCCCCGCGCTGAAGACGAGGCTGGAGGAGGCGAGGGCCCGGCTTCCGCGGCTCGAGGCCGAGCGCGACCGGCACACGCAGTTCTACGAGGTCGAGCTCGACAAGAAGAAGGCGACGTTGACGCACGAGGGCATCGCCGAGGCGCAACGCCGCAGCGGCGTCGGCTCGTTCTACGTCGGAGAGAACATCGACCTCCCGCACCTGCTCGAGCAGTCGATCCGCGCCCACGTCGTGTACCAGCGCGACCGCGACTACGTCGTCGCCCAGGACGACGACGGGCAGATGGGCGTGATCATCGTCGACCAGAACACCGGCCGGAAGATGATCGGCCGGCAGTGGTCCGACGGGCTGCACCAGGCGGTCGAGGCCAAGGAGGCCGTGCGCATCAAGGACGAGACGCAGACGATGGCCACGATCACGATCCAGAACTACTTCAAGCTCTACAAGCGGCTCGCGGGCATGACCGGCACCGCCGACACGGAGGCGACGGAGTTCCACGAGATCTACCGCCTCGACGTGGTGAGCATCCCGACCAACGTGCCCGTGGTGCGGACCGATCGCAACGACCTCGTCTTCCTCTCGCTCAAGGACAAGTGGAGCGCCATCGTCGACGAGATCAAGGCGCTGCACGACGTGGGTCGTCCGGTGCTGGTGGGCACCACGAGCGTCGAGAAGAGCGAGCTCGTCAGCCGCATGCTGACCCAGACCCACGGCGTGAAGCACGAGGTGCTCAACGCCAAGCAGCACGATCGCGAGGCGGAGATCGTGGCCGGCGCCGGCCAGCTCGGCGCGGTCATGATCGCCACGAACATGGCGGGCCGCGGCACCGACATCAAGCTCGGCCGGTTCACGCGCGAGCAGCTCATCGAGCACTGGAAGAAGCGCGGCATCGCCCCGCGCGACGTCACCGCGGAGATGCCCGAGGCGCAGATCGTCGCCGCGGTCTACCGGCACATCGCGCCGCGCGAGCTTGGCCAGCCGAAGAGCGCCGTCGATGCGATGTCCGACGCGGACATCCGCCTTGCGCTGCTCCGGGCGTGGGCGGTGAAGCACTGCATGGCCGATCCCAGGAAGGTCCAGTCCGTCGGCGCCGACGACCTCGTCGACCTGCTCGACTCCTTCGGCGGCTGCCTGCTCCACCGGCTCCGGCTTTTCGAGACGATCGAGGAGATGGGTGGCCTGC
>JAXMAF010000032.1:0-50366 GCA_046350555.1 Phycisphaerales bacterium | reverse complement strand
CAGCGCCCCGCGCCCATCGCGAGATTCGCTACGACCGCGACATCCGTCCCCTGCTCGCCGATCGATGCTTCCGCTGCCATGGTCCCGACGCGGGCGCGCGGCGCGCCGACCTGCGCCTGGACGTTCGCGAGGTCGCCACGGCCGAGCGCGACGGAGCCGCGGCAATCGTGCCGGGCGACGCGCCGTCGAGCCTGCTCTGGCAGCGCATCACCAGCGACGATCCGTCGGAGCAGATGCCGCCGCGCAAGAGCAACAAGCGGCCGCTTTCCGAACCGGAGCGCGAGCTGGTGCGCGCCTGGATCGATGCGGGTGCACCCTACGAGCCGCACTGGTCGTTCGTTCCACCGACGCGTCCGGCACTCCCGGCGGTGCGCAACGAGGCGTGGTGCCGAAGCCCGGTCGACCGCTTCGTCCTGGCTCGGCTCGAGCGCGAGGAGATCGCGCCGTCGCCCGAAGCCGATCCCGAGACGCTGGTGCGGCGAATCTTCATGGACCTGACCGGGCTTCCCCCGACACCGCAGGAGATCGACGCCTTCGTCGCCGAGGCGAGCGCCGAGGGTCCGAGCGATCAGCGCCCCGACGCGTTCGAGCGGCTGGTGGACCGCCTGCTCGGGCAGGAACCGTACCGCTCGCGCTTCGCCGAGCGCATGGCGACGCCGTGGCTCGACGCGTCGCGCTACGCCGACACCTGTGGCATTCACATGGACGCCGGCCGCCAGATGTGGCTCTGGCGAGACTGGGTGCTGCACGCGTATCGCGACAACATGCCCTTCGATCGATTCGTCGTCGAACAGCTCGCCGGCGACCTGCTGCCGGCGCCGAAGCCCATCGACGGCGCCGCCGGCGCGACGAACGACGACCGTCGCATCGCCCAGCTCATCGCCAGTGGATTCAACCGCAACCATGTCACCAGCGACGAGGGTGGCGCCATCGACGCCGAATACCTCGTCGAGTACGCGGTGGACCGGGCCGCGACGACCGGATCGGTGCTGCTGGGCCTCACCTTCGGCTGCGCCCGCTGCCACGACCACAAGTTCGATCCGATCACGCAGGAGGAGTTCTACGGCTTCTACGCCTTCTTCGACTCGATCGAGGAGCCGGGCATCTACTCGCAGACGACCGATGCCAACCGGGCGCACGAGCCCTTCATCGTCGTTCCCACGCCGGCGCAGCGCGACGAGCGCGCGACGATCGACCGCGAGACGGCCGCGGCGCTTGCCGAGCTCGACGTCGAGACCCCCGAGGAGTCCTCGCAGCGCGACGCCTTCCTCGCGGCGCTGCCGCGCCGCGCCGGGATCGAGTGGGTCGCGTCGAGTGTCGAGGACGCTCGGTCGTCGGCAGCGACCCTCACGGTGCAGTCCGACGGCTCGGTGCTCGTCTCGGGCGAGAATCCGGCCCAGGACGAGCACGTCGTGACGCTGCGCACCGACGCGACCGGGCTGCGGTTGGTGGCGCTGGAGGCGATGCCCGATCCAAGCCTGCCGCTCGGGCGAGTCGGTCGAGCGCCCAACGGCAACGCCGTCCTCTCCGGCGTCGAGGCCGAGGCGGTCTCCGTCGCGGATCCATCGCGGCGCACATCGATCCACTTCCGCTGGGCATGGGCCGACGTCGAGCAGGAGGATGGCGACTTCCGCGTCACCAACCTGCTCGACACGCACGATGCCCGCGGCTGGGCCGTCGATGCGCATCGGCGTCCCGGCGGCCGCAATGCGCTGCTCCTCGCCGACGCGCCCTTCGGCTTCGAAGGCGGCACGAGGATCGAGGTCCGGCTTCAGTATCGGTCGCCATACGAGCAGCACACCTTCGGCCGTGTTCGACTGCGCCTCGCCAAGGCGAGCGACGACGGGCTTGCGCTGCTGCCGACGGCATCGAGCGGCTGGTACGTCGTCGGCCCCTTCCCGGGCGATCCGACGAAGCCGCTCTTCGAGACGCGCTTCGGCCCCGAGGACGACGCGGCCCTCGACCTGCGACGGAACTTCGGCGCCGGCAACCAATACTGGCGGCTCGATCCGGCGCTTGCCGACGAGCGGCTCAACGCCCTCGCCAACGGCGTGAACGTGACGTATGTCGGACGACACCTCTTTGCGCCGTCGGCGCGATCGCTCGACCTCTCGCTCGGCAGCGACGACGGACTGCGCGTCTTCGACAATGGCGAGGAGATCCTCGCCCACAATGTCGAACGAGGCCTCGCCGCCGACCAGGAGCATGTCGCCGCGCCATTGCGCCCGGGCGAGAACTCGGTCGTGCTGAAGGTCGTCAACACGGGAGGCAACTCGGGGTTCTTCTGGCGGGCCCGGCCGTCGCCGGCGGAGAAGGCGCCGCGTCCCGGTTCGCCTTCGCCGTCCATGGTCGCCAGCGCTCCCGACGACGGCGCCGAGCTTCGTCCGGAGATGGTGCTGGCGCTCCTTCCGGATCAGGCGCTCACGCCGGAGCTTCGGGCGCGGCTGAACCTGGCGTGGAAGGTCGACTTCATGCCCAGCTATCGCGAGCGACGCGAACGCCTTGCGGCGCTCGCGAAGCGCGCCGCGGCGATCGACGCGGCCGCGCCGCGAACGATGGTGATGAAGGAGCTGCCGATGGCCCGCGCCACGTTCGTCCTCAAGCGCGGCCAGTACGACCAGCCCGATCCATCGCGTCCCGTGCAGCGCGGCATCCCCGCGGCGCTGGGCTCGCTCGCCGAGGGTGCGCCGCGCGACCGCCTGGGGCTCGCCGAGTGGATGGTCTCGCCGGAGAACCCGCTGGTGGCGCGGGTCGCGGTCAACCGGATCTGGGAGGTGCTCTTCGGCACGGGAATCGTCCGCACGAGCGAGGACTTCGGCGCCCAGGGCGAGTGGCCGAGCCATCCCGAGCTCCTCGACTGGCTCGCCGTCGAGTTCCGCCAGCCGCAAGGCGACGCGACGCCATGGGACGTGCAACGGTTGATCAAGACGATCGTGACCAGCAGCACCTATCGGCAGGATTCGCGGGTGCGTCCGGAGCTGCGCGACGTCGATCCGGAGAATCGCCTGCTGGCGTTCTATCCGCGGCGGCGGCTTGGCGCCGAGCAGATCCGCGACCAGGCGCTCTACGCCTCCGGCCTGCTCGTGGAGCGGCTCGGCGGTCCGTCGGTGAAGCCATACCAGCCCGAGGGGCTCTGGCAGGAGGTGGCGATGCCCAGCTCCAACACGCGCGTCTTCGAGCGCGGCATGGGAGACGATCTCTGGCGGCGCGGTCTCTACACCTACTGGAAGCGGGCGGCGCCGCCGCCGTCGCTGCTCACCTTCGACGCCCCGACGCGCGAGTCGTGCACGATTCGCCGCGCGACCACCAACACGCCGTTGCAGGCGCTCGTGCTCTGGAACGATCCGCAGTTCGTCGAGGCGGCGCGCGTCCTCGCGCAGCGCACGCTCGTCGAGGGCGCCGCGGGCGACGACGGTGCGCGACTCGCCACGATCTTCCGCCGGTGCACGGGGCGGGTTCCCGACGACGCCGAGTCGAGGTCGCTCGCCGCGGCGCTGGCGACCTTCCGCGACCGCTACCGCGCCGAACCCGACGATGCCGCGAAGCTCCTGACGATCGGCGAGGCGCCGGTCGACGGCGCCCTGGATCCCGCCGAGCTCGCGGCATGGACGATGATCGCCAGCGCGGCGATGAGCACGCACGCGGCGCTGACCCAGCGTTGACGCGGCGACCGACCGGACCTTTCCCCGCGAACCTCGCACGCCAGGCCACCATCGATGGCCACCGACCGCGGACACCGCAATGCACCCCGTCGAACAGCACTACCTCGACCTGACCCGACGCCGCTTCTTCGGCCGTTGCGCCCACACGGTCGGCGCCGGGCTCGGATCGCTGGCGCTCGCGTCGCTCCTGGCCGATCCGCGCAGCGCCGCCGGCGCCGAGGGGGCGGGGCCCGTGTCGGCGCCGGCGCCGTCGTGGCGGCGCCAGGCCAAGGCGAAGCGCGTCATCTACCTGCACATGGAGGGCGCCCCGAGCCAGATCGACCTCTTCGACCACAAGCCGCAACTGACCGAGCGCTTCAACGAGGATCTTCCCGATTCGATCCGGCAGGGCCAGCGGCTCACGGGCATGACCAGCGGCCAGGCGCGGTTCCCCGTGGCGCCGTCGATCTTCCGGTTCACGAGGTACGACAACAACCAGGACGGCATGCAGGTCAGCGAGCTGATGCCGCACACCGGCTCGGTGGCGAAGCATCTCTGCTTCGTCCATTCGATGCACACCGACGCGATCAACCACGAACCGGGCATCACCTTCTTCCAGACGGGCAACCAGCAACCGGGCCGGCCCGCGTTCGGCGCCTGGACGAGCTACGGCCTCGGCAGCGAGAACGCCGATCTTCCGGCGTTCGTCGTGCTCATCACGCAAGGGGTGGGCAACATGCAGGCGCTCTCGGCCCGATTCTGGGGAAGCGGCTTCCTCCCGAGCGAGCACCAGGGATGTCGCCTCCGCGCGGGAAGCGATCCGGTGCTCTACCTGAAGGATCCCGAGGGCGTCACCCGCGCCGACCGGCGGCGCATGCTCGATCTCGTCGGCGAGCTCAACGAGCGCGAGGCGGAGCGATCGCTCGATCCGGAGGTTCGGACGCGCATCGCGCAGTGCGAGATGGCGTACCGCATGCAGATGTCGGTGCCCGACCTCACCGACTTCTCCAGCGAGGACGCCGAGACACTGGAGATGTACGGCCCGGACGTGCGCAAGCCGGGCAGCTTCGCGGCCAACTGCCTCCTCGCCAGGCGGCTCTCGGAACGTGGCGTGCGCTTCGTGCAGCTCTTCATGCGCGGCTGGGATGCGCACAACAACCTGCCCGCCGAGATCCGCGCCCAGAGCAAGGCGGTCGACCAGCCGCAGGCGGCGCTCATCAAGGACCTGGAGCGTCGCGGCCTGCTCGACGAAACGCTGGTGCTCTGGGCCGGCGAGTTCGGGCGCACCGTCTACAGCCAGGGGACGCTGACCCACGAGAACTACGGCCGCGACCACCATCCGCGCTGCTTCACGCTCTGGCTCGCGGGCGGCGGCATCCGTCCCGGCATCTCGCACGGAAGGACCGACGACTACTCGTACAACATCCTCGAGGATCCGACGGATGTGCACGACCTCCACGCGACCATGCTGCACCTGCTCGGCATCGACCACGAGAAGCTGACGTTCCGCCACCAGGGGCGCGACTTCCGCCTCACGGACGTCTCGGGCCGGGTCGTGCGGGAGATCATCACGTGAATCGAGGGACGGCTTGACGATGCTCAACCGACGCGAGTTCCTTGGGTCGACGGCGATTCCCGCGTGCGCCATCGCCGCGGGCGCCGCGTCGGCGCTCCAGCGCGGTGCAACGGGCGCCCCGCAGGCGGCGGGCGCCTCCGGCCGTGCGCCGGCCCTCGCGGCGCTCGGCGCGATGGCGGGCGATGCCCGCGACGCCGGGACGATCGCCCGCGACGAGGACTTCTGGTTCCGCGTCCAGCAGGCGTTCACCGTCGACCGCAGCGTGGTCAACCTCAACAACGGGGGCGTCAGTCCGTCGCCGGCGATCGTCCAGGATGCGCAGCGGCGGCACCAGGAGTTCTGCAACACGCTGCCGCCGCCGCGGGCCCTCTGGACGCTGCTCGAGCCGCAGCGCGAGGGCGTCCGCGAACGGCTCGCGCGCGGCTGGGGCGTGAGCGCCGAGGAGATCGCCCTCACGCGCAACGCCTCGGAGAGCCTCCAGATCTGCCAGCTCGGATTCGACCTCGAGCCGGGCGACGAGGTGCTCACCACGACCGTCGACTATCCGCGCATGATCACGACCTTCAAGCAGCGCGAGCGGCGCGACGGGATCGTGCTTCGGCAGTTCAAGGTGCCGATTCCCTGCGAGGACCACGACGCGATCGTGCGCCTCTTCGCCGAGAACATCACGCCGAGGACGCGGCTGATCCTGATGAGCCACGTGGTGAACATCACCGGGCAGATCATGCCGGTGAAGGAGGTCGTGGCGATGGCGAGGACGCGCAACCGCGACGCGGCGCCTCGCGCGAGGCGCGGTCGGGACGGCGCGGGCGAGGCCGGCGGCGCGGCGCCGACGGGCATCCCGGTCATCGTCGACGGCGCCCACGCCTTCGCCCACATGGACTACCGGCTCTCCGATCTCGAATGCGACTACTACGGCGTCAGCCTGCACAAGTGGCTCGCCGCGCCGCACGGAACGGGCCTGCTCTACGTCCGCCGCGAGCGCATCAGGGACCTGTGGCCGATGATGGCCGCCGGCGACTCGCTGGCGGGCGACATCCGCAAGTTCGAGGAGATCGGCACCCATCCCGTCGCGCTTACCCGGCGATCGCCGGCGCTGACGCTGCATGAGACGATCGGCGGCGCCCGCAAGGAGGCCCGGCTGCGCTACCTGCGCGACCGCTGGGCGCAGCGGCTTCTCGACAGCCCGCTGGGGCGCGGTCGCGTCCGCCTGCACACGAGCCTCAAGCCCGCGTTCTCGTGCGGCATCGCGACGATGCAGGTCGACGGCATCGACTCGGCGCGGCTCGCGGAGTGGCTGATCGGCCCCGCGGCGAGGCATCACATCCTCGTCACGGCCATCAAGCACGACGAGTTCGAGGGCATCCGCGTCACGCCGAACGTCTACACCACGCTCGAGGAGATCGATCGATTCACCGACGCCATCGAGCAGGCGATGCGCGACGGACTGCCGTCGTAGGCCGGGGCGCTCGCGCCCGGCGCGCCGCCATGCACGCCCGCGCGCAACCGGGAAGGTCCGCTCCCGCGCAGGGTCATCCGCTTCCCACGCACCCTTCCACACTCCCCGCATCCCAGAATGGTCCCCGAAAGGACGACACCGATGAACCTCCGTGAGCGCTGCGCGACCCGTCCGGTCGGCGCCCTGCGCCTCAGTCCGCTCCTCGTCATCGCCGGCCTGCTGGTCGCCACGGCCGCGCCTGCCGCGCCGTGCCTGGCCACGGTCATCAACGTGCCTGCTGGGCAGCCGACGCTGAAGGCGGCGATCGCCGTCGCGGCCGACGGCGACGAGATCGTGGTCGCCGACGGTGTCTACACCGGCCCGGACAACCGCGATCTCAACTTCGGAGGCCGGAACCTCTTCGTCCACTCGGCCAACGGCGCGAGCGGCTGCGTGCTCGACGGCCAGATGGCCGGCCGCGTCTTCCGCTTCATCTCCGGCGAGGGTCCGACCTCGATCGTCGAAGGCTTCACGATCCGCAACGGGCGCGTCACCACGGCGCCGTCGCGCGGCGGCGCCATCGCCATCCAGGGCGTCGCGGCGCTCACCTCGCCGACGATCCGAAACTGCGTCTTCGAGAACAACAGCGCCGGCGTCGGCGGCGCCATCGCCGTCTGGGGCACCGCCACTCCGCTCATCGAGGCATGCAGCTTCTCGGCCAACCACGCCATCGCCGGCATCGGCGGAGGTGGCATCTACGCCGAAGGCACCAACTCGGCGCCGACGGTTGTCGGCTGCACGTTCACCGTGAACACGACCGTCGACTGCGGCGCGGGGATGATCGCCGCGTCGGGGAGCTCCCCGCTGGTCCGCGAGTGCACGTTCATCGGAAACTCCGCGCCCACCTTCGGCGGCGCGATCTACAACACGGGCACCTCGACGCCTCGCTTCTGGAACTGCCGCTTCTTCGGCAACAGCGCCGCGTGGGGCGGCGCCGTGGCGCTCGTCTCCAACTCGAGCGGCTCCATCGTCAACGGCGTCTTCTGCGGCAACGCGTCGGTGACCCAGGCCGGCGGGGCCGTCGCGTTCATCAGCGCCGGCGGCGCATCGCTGCTCAACTGCACGATCACCGGCAACTCGTCGCCCGACGGCGCCGGTGGCGGCGGCGTGCTCTCGCTCTCGTCGGGCAACGTGACGATCGCGAACTCGATCGTCTGGGGGAACTTCGGCGGCCAGATCGGCGTCGGCGGCACCCCTCCGACCGTCTCGTACTCGATCGTGCAGGACGGCTTCGACGGAACGGGCAACTCGGCGTCCGATCCGCTCTTCGTCGACGTCGACGGCGCCGACGACATGCTCGGAACGATCGACGACGACGTGCGCATCGGGAGCGGGTCGCCGGCGATCGATTCGGGAAGCAACCCCGCATGGACGGTGGCGCTCTCGGTCGATGTCGCGAACGGGCCGCGTTTCGTCGACGATCCCTGGACGCCCGATGCCGGGGTCGGATCGGCCCCGATCATCGACCGCGGCGCGTTCGAGTTCGTGCCGCCTCGATGCGTCGCTGCGGACCTCAACTGCGACGGGACGATCGACGGCGCCGACCTCGGGCTGCTGCTCGGCGGATGGGGATCGAGCGATCCGGCGCTCGACCTCAACGGCGACGGCACGGTCGACGGCGCGGACCTCGGAGTCCTGCTGGGGGCATGGAACGCGTAGCGGACGCGGCCCGGATCCCGACGATTGGCGGGAACGGCGCCCGACGCCAGGCGCGCACGCGTGGCGATGCCGAGGCGCGGCACGGCCATGGCGAGCCCGGACGTCATTCGTCGCGCTCGAGCTCGATCGCCAGCAGCGATTCGTAGATCGGCGGCGAGCGCAGCGCCTCGGCGACGAGGAACGCCGCGGCGCTCGCGACGGCGAGCGCGAGCACCGCGTGGGCGTCGTTGGACATCTCGACGATCAGCAGCACGCCGGTGAGGGGGGCGCGCACCGACGCCGTGAAGACGGCGGCCATGCCCAGGAGGCCGAAGACCTGCTCGTGCGCCGCCATGGATGGATCCAGCGCCGCCACGGCGTGACCGGTGAGCGCGCCGACGAGGGCGCCGATGAGCAGCAATGGCGCGAAGATCCCGCCCGGCGCGCCGCATCCGTAGCTCACGACGGTCATCGCGAAGCGCGCCGTCGCGAGGATCGCGAGGGCGGACCACGCCTTGGCGCTCCACCGGAGCACGTCGTTCACCACGGCAAGTCCGTCGCCGACCGCGTCGGGGAGGCGCACCGCGACGAGCGCCGCGAGCGCGCAGGCGAGCGCCGGAAGGAAGGGCGCGTGTCGTCGCGGAACGAGCGAGGCGACGCGGGTCGACGTGACGATGGCGACGTTGAAGAGCGCTCCGACCGTCCCGGCGGCGACGCCCGCGAGGACGGACCAGACGACCAGCGCCGGGGCGGCGACGACCAGGGGTTCAGGCGCCGGGACGATCCGGCCGACGTCGATGATCGGCTCGCCGCCGAGCAGCCACGTCGTGACGAGGACCGCCGCGACGGCGCTGGTCATCGCCCCCAGCAGCGACGCCCCGGCGAGGACCCGGCGAAGCTCCTCGAAGACGAAGGCGAGCCCGGCGAGCGGGGCGTTGAACGCGGCGGCGAGCCCGGCGCCGGCGCCGCACGCGATCAGGGCGCGCAGCGACTCGGGCGTCTGCGGCCGAAGCGAGTTCATCGACTGGGCGATCGCCGCGCCCATCTGCACGGTCGGTCCCTCGCGACCGAGCGAGAGCCCGATGCCGACCGCCGTCACGCCGCCGAAGAACTTGGCCGGCAGCACGCGCCGCCAGCGCATGACGCGCCGCTGGGCGAGGACCGCCTCGACATGCGGGATGCCGCTGCCGGCGCATTCCGGCGCGAACCGCCTCATGCTCCAGCCGAGCAGCCAGCCGATGGCGCCGGCGCCGACGCCGAGGGCGACGAGCCCCCACACGCTTCCTGCGCGGACCGCGTCGGCCGTCTCGGCACGAAGCCCGGAGACCAGATCGAGGCATCGGCGGAAGGCGACGGCGACCAGGCCGGTCAGCAGCCCCGTCGCGGCGCAGAGCACGATGTGGCGCAGCGTTGGAGTCGAGGCGGGCGTCGGGGTGGGCGCGAGGGCGGGAGGCCGGGACGATTGGGGAAGAGCGGTCATGGCGACGCGGACGGAGCGCCGGGCAATGTAGCGAGCGCGGCGCTCGTACGGGCGCGTACGGTTGGCGATGGCGCTCCTGCTCCCGGCCTCGGCGCATCGCCGCGTCCCATGGCGCAATGGCTGCGGCGCGACCGACGAGATCGTGGTGCTGCCGCTTCCGCCCGGCGACGTGGCGCGCCGGGCGACGCGACGAGCCATGGCTTCGCCTGCGCGTCAGCGTCGCTCACGTCGAGACCGTCGCCGTTCTCCGCGTATCCGGGCGTCGACCGGATGCTGATGCTCGTCGACGAGCGCCGGAATGGACCTGCGGCTCGGCGACGCGCCGTGGAGCGCATCGATCGACCGTTCGAGCCGATCCGGTTCGCGGGCGAGACGCCGGTGCACTGTCGGCTCGTCGACGGTCCCGTGCGCGACTTCAACGTGATGACCGACCGGGCCGTGGCCACGGCGGACGCTGGTGGTGGCGCATCCCGGCGAGGCTTCGCGGTCACCCTTCTCCGGCGCCGGGGAAGGTCCAGGTGCGCGAACGGCTTGTCGTGGCGTTTCACGGCCGCGGTCGTCGCGCGCATCGACGGCGTCGAGTGCGCCTTGCTCCGGTGGATGCCGTGCGGCTCAGCGCGGACGAGACGATCGTGGTGGACGCGCTCGAGCGGAGGCGCGCGGTGGTCGTCGAGGTGGGGTGACGGGGGAATCGGCAGCCGTCGAACCCGGTGCGCTCTCGGCGGTGGCCGGTTCACTTGGTCTCGATCAGGCGATCGATGATCGTCTCCCGGGGAACCGTGCCGACGAGGCGGTCGGTTGGCTTGCCGTCGTGGAAGGCGACCAGGGTCGGAATGGAGCCTGGACGTCGTGCTGCGCGCCACTCAGCGCGCCTCGTCGACGTTGACCTTGACGACCATCCAGCGGCCCTTCCGCTTCGGCGGCCGTGGCATCGATGGTCAGGCGCGGAGCGCGCGGCATGGACCGCACCACGTATGCCCAGAAGTCGACGAGCACCGGCGCCTTCGCCGCCGCGAGCGTGCTCGAAGTTGGCGTCGGTCAGGTGAAGCGTTCGCCGGCCGACGCCTTCGTCAGCACCATCCGTCGACATCGAGGCCATCGCCGCGCTCGCCTCGGCGGATCCTCGCACCGGAGGCAGCGCCGCGATCCAGGCTGTGCCCACCATGGCCACGAGGATCGCGGCGGCGATGAAGCCGACCTTCACGAGCGTCCTCATCAGAAGCGGACCGACCAGTTCAGGATGATGCCGTGCAGGATCATGTCCCACACGAACGCCGAGTCGCCGGTGCCGCTCTGGTAGTCGTCGCCGACGGCGAGATATCCCAGTTGCAGCGAGGACGGGAAGCGATCGATGTAGAAGTCCCAGGAGAAGAGGAGCGCCGCGGACCACGTGAACTGGGAGGCGGCGCCGAAGCCGCCGATGTCGCCGACGCCGACGAGGGAGAAGTCCCTGCCGAGCGGGATGCGGACGTCGGCGCCGATGGTCGGGTCGACCCATCCCTTGGACTGGGACTTGCTGGGGAGCATGGCGGGGCGGAGATCGGCGCTCACGTTGGTCCAGCGACCGCCCGCCGTGGCGCGAAGCGTCAGGTCGCGCGGAACGCCGTGGGCGTCGACCGTGTCGCCCATGCGCCATCGCCCGATCTCGTAGGAGACGCCGAAGCCCATGATCGAGTAGTCGGTGTGGATGTCCGCGGTGCCCAGCGGCACCGTGATGTCGTTGACGTTGATCTGTGCGTAGTAGCCGTTGATGAAGCCGCCGATCTTGTCATAGCCGAAGTCGAGCGTTCCGCCGAAGCCGAAGACGGTGCTGGAATCGTCGAGGACGTCGATGAACGACTTGTTGACGGTCGTCTTCTGGCCGCGCACACCCACGGTGCCGTCGGCGCCCGGAAGCCAGAGGGCGAGGCTCGGCTGGAACCACCAGTGGTTCTCGTCGTGCGCCGGAACGGCGGATGCCGAGCCCGGAGGAGCGGTCGCTGGAGAAGCGGTCGCCGGCGGAGCCGCCGCGGGCGGCGCCGTGGTTGCCGGAGCGCCCTGCGCGGAGGGCAGCGCCGCCGCGACCGCGACCTCTCCGGAGACCACCTGTGTCGACGCGCTCGCCTCGGCCGGCTGCGAGACCTGAAGCTGAGCAATGGCGAGCAGGAGACTTGCACCAAGCGGCATGGACGGTTCTCCGAGCGGGGCGACGAGCGCGGGCAGCGCGAGCACCTCTCGCGCGACCCGTACGTTAAATGCGCTCGGCGCGAGCGTCAACACCCCGGCGTCGCGCGCCGCCGGTCCACCTCGCGCGGATTCCAATGGACGTCGACGCGCTGACCGCGCTCACCCGTGCGAGATGCGCAATCCGACGACGCCCGCGATGATGAGCGCCACCGATCCGATGCGCATGGCGGTGACGGCGTCGTGGAAGAACCAGATGCCGACGCAGAAGGCGCCCGCCGCGCCGATCCCCGTCCACACCGCATAGGCCGTGCCGATCGGAATGGTGCGCTGCGCCAGCCAGAGGAGCGTGCCGCTCACCGCCATGCCGAGGACCGCGATGAGGATGCCCGTGACACGACGCTCCGGAGCCTGCGCCACCTTGAGCCCGAGCGGCCAGCCGATCTCGAAGAGTCCGGCCACGAACAGATAGACCCATGCCATGCGCGGATCGTACAGCCGGCGGTTCCGTCAGGCTGGTCGCAGCTCGACGCCTTGCACGCCTTCGAGGGCGGTCAGCTCCGTCACGAGCCTCGTCGCGGCGTCCGCGCGGCGCAGCCGGATCGCGAACGCCTTCTCGAACGTGGCGCCTTGCCGCGCGGTCGAGACGGAGACGAGGCGCAGCGAGCTCGCGTGCGCCTCCATGACGTCGCGTGCGAGTGGATCGTCGGCATAGGCGGCGCCGACGCGCAGGACGAGCGTTCGATCGACCTCCGTCGCCGCGTCGAGGCTGCGGGGCCGGAAGAGGAACGCGGCAAGTCCCGCGACGGGAATGCAGACGAGCGCCACCGCGAGGTAGCCGGCGCCGACGGCCATGCCGACGCCCACGGCGAAGATCACGAAGGCGGTGTCGCGCGTGTCCTCGACGACGGTGCGGAAGCGCACGATGGAGAGTGCGCCGACGAGACTGAAGGCTCGCGCCACGTTGTCGCCGACGACGGACGAGATCATCCCGATGAGCACCGTCAGCAGGACCAGCGTCGCCATGAGCCCGCGCGACTCGGGACCGCGGCGGCCATGCGTCACCCGGTAGATCCCCGCGACGACGCAGCCGAGGGTGAACGCGACGAGCTGGCGCCCGACGAGCTGCGCGAGCGTGAAGCGCGCGTCGCCGGCGAACGTCGTGGTCAGCCACTCAGGCACGGGCGCTCCCTGATCCGCTTCGTCCATCCGGCGATCGCGCCAACGCGTCGCGGAAGAGACGATACTTGGAGAGGCTCTGCGGGGAGAGCCGGGAGTCGCGGACGAGCTGCTTGAAGGGAATCGGCAGCGCGTGCAGGAACTTGAGCTCGAGGATCGCGGCCCGCGGCAGGAGCGGAATGGCCCCGTCGGCCTCGACCGCTCCGGGCGGCGACGAGGTGATCGATCGCCACGACCATTCGACATCCCGCGGCGGGCCGTCTTCCCGTCCAAGGCCCGGCGCCTCGCCGATCGGCGCCGGATCGCAGGCGCGACCTCGCACGTCGCGATCGATCGTCAGTCGCAGCGGCCCCTCCGCGCACGTACCCACGAGCGCGGTGCGTCGATTCGTCACCAGGCACGCCGGAACCAGGCGGCGACCGGCGATCCGCGCGCCGAACCAACCACCCGGCCAGGCGCCGACGGGTTGGCTTTCCCCGCCGCCCGCCGTCCAGGCCGCGCCGGCGGCATCGATGGCGGGAGGCGCGGCGTCGCGAGTCCGCTCGAGCGACGAGAGCGCCGTGAGGAGCCCCAACTCGTGCAGGGGCACCGACGATCGACGCTTGCGCACGCGATCGCCGCGCTTCGATTTCTGTTCCAGCGAGACCCACGCGGCGCTCCCGTAGCGACGGATGCGGAACTTGCGGCGCTTGTAGCTCGGGCTGCGGTGATAGACGTCGAGCTCCGGCGTGTCGAGATAGAGCGTCGCGGTGTCGTAGGCCCCGCCGAGCGCCGGGCTGCCGTGGGGATCGAGCGACATCGTGCGGCGCGCCCACGCCTCGATGGCGAGCGCGGTCGGCTCGTCGACAAGGAACTTCAGCTCGAAGGCGGGCGCATCCGCCTCGCCGCGCGCGACGAGCGATGGCGACACCGCACCGTGGAAGGTCGATGCATGAGCGCTGTCGCTCGGGGGCTGGGTCGCGAGTTGGGTCACGAGTTGGGTCACGGGTCGGGTCACGGCCGAATCGGCCCGGAGGAGGACCGCTGCTCAGGGACGCCCCGGCGCGGCGGTCGCGCCGGCGGCGGGTGTCGACGGCGCCGTCGCCGCCGGCGCGGACTCGGCCTCGAGCGCGGCCAGGCGAGCGAGCAGATAGGCGCGACGCTTCTCGGCGAACCCGCGCAGGCTCTTGGGCGCGGGACCGCCCTCGGCCGGCGCCGGCGGCAGGTCGTCCGCGGTGGCCTCTTCGAACTCGACGAACGAGCTCGACTTGCGCGTGTCGGCCTTGACCTCGTCGGCGATCAGCGATCGATACTCCGCGACGATCGGACCGAGCGTCGTCCAGTCGAGATCATGGGCGATCGCGCGGATGTGATCGAGGTACGCGGCGCGGAGCCTCGGCACCGCGAGCAGCCGGCTGCGCAGCGGCTTGCGCGCGTCGTCCATGCCGACCAGCGGATCGAGCTCGACGCCGGGCGGACGCATGCGCGGACCGCGTCCCGGACCGCGCTGCGGTCGATCGGGCGGCGCTCCATCGGGGCGGAGTTGGTCTGGACGGAGTTGGTCTGGACGGGCTTGGTCGGGACCGGGTCGATCGAATGCAGGCCTCTCGGGGCCGGCGCCGTCGGGGCCCAGCCCCGGCCTTGGTCCGCCTGGGAAGCGACCGCCCGGAGGCGGACCGTCCTCGAGCGCGAACGCCTCGTTCATGTCGTGCGGGATGATGTGAAAGACGCCCTTCGGGTCCCGATAGATGCTGAAGTCGCTGGCGCGCACCCAGTAGCCGTCGCTGTTGACGAGCGCCACGTCGAGCGCGAGGAACCAGAGGACGCCGTCGACATCGAGGATCGGCCTCACCGCGGCCTCGAGCTCCTCGATCGGCGTCTGGCTGAGCGTGCGGCAGAGTTCGCGCAGCGCCTCCCAGTCGCGGTCGTCGTCCTTCGTCTTGATCTGGTACCGCTTGCGATAGGCGTCGAGGTCGTCGCCGATGTAGTCGAGGCCCGAGGCGCCGTTGGGGCTTCCCTTCACCTTCCAGCGCGCCCCCTGGTGGCCGTCGGCGGCCTTGGACGACTTGGATCCGGCAGGACCGCCGCCCGGGTAGTTCTCGTCGACGAATCCCTTGTCGAACTGCTCGATGTTCACGAAGACGCCCCAGCTCTCGCCGTTCACGACGACCTTCGAGAAGTTGGCGCGCGGCGCCGGGATGTGCGCTCGCGCCAACTGCGAGTAGAGCACCGAGCTCATGAACGACGGATCGCCGTTGGAGTTGAGCAGGTTCAGCGTCTTGTGGCCGTGCAGCCGCTGCTTGGGATCGACGAAGTCGAGCGACACGTTGAAGGATCGCTTGTGCTCCGGCGCCACCATGAAGAAGGACGAGGCGCCACGGAAGTGAACGCCCACGTTGGGATAGCGCACGCCGTCGGCGGTCAAGGTCGCCGGCACCTCGACGTCGGTGTTGTAGAAGTCGATCAGCTCGGCCTGCCAGTCCTCGTCCTCGAAGTCGAGGAAGAAGGTGCGAAAGACGGTCGGGTCGTAGAGATCCGCGTCGGGATGGTTCCTCACCTGCGCGACGTCGACGCGCGGTCCCGGCGACGCGGGCTCCTGTGTGCGACCACCGGGCGGACCGCCACCTGGACCAAAGGGCGGACCGCCACCACGACCGGGCCTGCGATTCTGGCCGCCGCCGGCGTCGGCCTTGAGGAACGCGCGAGCCGCGGCGCGCTCGGTCGCGTCGAGCCGGCCATCGCCGTCGGTGTCGAACTGCTTGACGAGCTTGCGCTCCTGGGACATCGGTCCGCCCGGTCCGCCCGGTCCACCGAATGGTCCGCCAAACGGGCCGCCCGGTCCGCCGAATGGACCGCCGAACGGCCCGCCTGGTCCATCGCCCGGTCCACCGCCGGGTCCGCGCTCCGGCGCGCCAGCCGGCGGGCCGCCGCCCGGAGCGCGAGCATCTGCGCCACCGGGCGGATCGTCGCCAGACGCTTCTCCCGTGCCACCATCGGCGCGGGCCGCGACAGCGCCCACGATCGTCGACGGCGCCACGAAGGCGACGCACAGCACGAACGTGATCCACGGCGGGGTCGCGTGGGGCCAGGAAGGCGATGGGGGACGCATGCATGGAAGTCGCTCGAAGGTGCGCGGGTCAAGGGCGGCGGCGCGGACGAAACGGTCCGTCGGCAGTGCGAGGTGGCGCCCTTGCGGCCGTGCGGTATTGTCGCGCGCCGGGCGCGGGGACGCAACAGACGAATCTCCGGGCGTGCAGCGGGGACCGGGACACGGGACAGCGCATCGCGCCCACCGATCAACGCCCGCAGACCACCCTCCATTCCGCCGCCGCGGGCCGGCGGCAGCCGCTCCGTTCGGATTCGGCGCACGATGCCCCGATCCATTCGCCGCGCTTGCGCAGGCGCGCTATCGGCTCTTCGTTGGCGGCTGGCTGCCCGCGTCAGTCGGGCTTCAGATGCGGGCGACGGCGGCTGGCGTGGGAGATCTACAAGGCGGACGCACGACCCACTCGCGGCTGGGCATCGCCGGGCTCGCCCGGGCGCTTGCCGACGGTGGTGCTGGCGGCTACCCGCCAGGTCGGATCGTCGATCTCGTCGATCGCCGGCGCGTGCTCGTCCTCACCCAATTCGGCTTCACGTTCGCGGGCCTGCTGCTTGCGGCGGGGTCGCTCGCGTGGCAGCGCGGCGCCTTCGGCGACGGCGCCGCCGGAGTCTGGTGGATCTACGCCCTCATCGCGCTCACGGGCTGCGCGCGGGTCTTCAACGGTCGAGCCGCTCGAGCCTGCTGCCGCTCATCATGCCCGGTGGCGCGGCGGGGCCGCTCTTCCACAACGCAGTCACGTGGAACAGCGGCGTCTTCCAGCTCGCCGCGACGACCGGGCCGCTGCTCGCCGGCGCACTCATCGCGATGACGAAGACGGCGTGGCCGGTCTACGTGATCGCCGCCGCGACCTGCCTCTGGTTCGCCGTCACCGCCACGTTCATCCGACCGCACGACGACGACGTCGAGGCGCCGCGCGCGGGCGAACCGGCGGCATCGCGGAAGAAGCCCTGGCATCGGATCTGGTCGGTGGTTCGCCCGTCGGTGCTCATGCCCGGCATGCTCGAAGGCGTGCGGCACATCCGGCGCGAGCGGACCGTCTTCGGCGCCATCGCGCTCGATCTCTTCGCGGTCCTCCTCGGCGGCGCCACCGCGCTCATGCCCGTCTTCGCCAGCGACATCCTCCATGTCGGCCCGCTGGGGCTCGGGGCGCTCCGCGCGGCGCCCTTCGTCGGCGCGCTCGCCATGGCGATCGTCCTCGCCCATCGACCGCCATTTCGGCGCGCCGGCCCCGCGCTCCTCTGGTCGATCGCGGGGTTCGGCGCGTGCACGGTCGTCTTCGGCCTCTCGGCCCGTCTGGCTCTCCTCGCGGCCGGCGACGCTCGGCGCTACTGGACAACATCAGCGTCGTGATCCGTCACGTGCTGGTGAGCGTGCGCACCGATCGGCTGCGCGGCCGCGTCTCGGCGGTGAACAGCGTCTTCATCGAGTGCTCGAAGAACAGGTGCTCGGCGGATTCGAGGCGGGCTGGTGGCGACCTGGTTCCGGCGCCGTCGCCAGCGCTTGCCGTCTCGGGTGGCGTCGGCACGCTGCTCGTGGTGATCGCGACCGCCGCGTTCGTCCCCGAGCTTCGGCGGCTTGGACGTATCGGCGCCGGCGACGAGGAGTCGCCGCGCTGACGGCCTGCGCGTCGCGCCGGTCGGGGCGATCGCCCCGACCGATCGGCGTCCATTCGATCGACCTCGCCACGGGCGAGTACCATCCGAGCTTGACCTCGCCTCCCACACCGCGTTCCGCGCTCGCGAAGGTCACGGCCTTCTGGACGAGCCGCAAGATGCTCGTCATCGCCGCCGTGGCGCTCGCCGGGATCGCCCTGCATCTGGTCCTCAGGTTCGGGCTCCGAACGGACGCGTCGACGTTCGACCTTCCACTCTGGATCGTGCTCGGCTTCGGCGGGATTCCGCTGGTCCTCGAGCTGCTGGGGAAGGTCCTTCGACTCCAGTTCGGCGCCGACCTCCTCGCCGGCATCTCGATCATCACCGCGGTGGTGCTCGGCGAATACCTCGCCGGCGCGATCGTGGTCCTCATGCTCTCGGGAGGCGAGGCGCTGGAGAGCTACGCGGTGCGCAGCGCATCGTCCGTGCTCCGCGCGCTGGCGCAGCGCATGCCGTCGATCGCCCACCGCCGCAACGGTTCGCGGATCGACGACGTGCCGCTGGAGCAGGTGGGGGCGGGAGACACGCTGGTGATCTTTCCGCACGACATCGCGCCCGTCGACGGCG
Organism: Phycisphaerales bacterium; assembly: GCA_046350555.1. Taxonomy (GTDB): domain Bacteria; phylum Planctomycetota; class Phycisphaerae; order Phycisphaerales; family SM1A02; genus JAXMAF01. The sequence continues at coordinate 31,890 of JAXMAF010000032.1, read as the reverse complement.
TGGTCACCGAGGGCCACGGGGTCATGGACGAATCGTTCCTGACCGGCGAGCCGTTCCAGATGTCCAAGACGCCCGGGTCGGAGGTGATCTCCGGCGCCATCAACGGCGAGTCGGCGCTCACGATCCGGGCCACGCGCCCGGCCGCCGACTCGCGCTACGCCAAGATCATGGAGGTGATGCGCGCCACCGAGCAGAACCGTCCGCGCATGCAGCGGCTCGGGGATCGGCTCGGCGCGATCTACACGCCGGTGGCGGTGGCGATCGCCCTCGCCGCGTGGGCGGTCAGCGGGAACCCGACGCGCTTCCTCGCCGTGCTCGTGGTCGCGACGCCGTGTCCGCTGCTCATCGCGATCCCGGTGGCGATCATCGGTGCCATCTCGCTCTGCGCCCGGCGCGGCATCGTCGTGAAGGATCCGGCCGTGCTCGAGCGGATCACGACGTGCCGCACGGTCATCTTCGACAAGACCGGAACACTCACCTACGGGCGTCCCCGGCTGATCGAGCAGGTCGTCGCCCCCGGGCTCAACGGCGAGTCGGGCCTGGACGCGACGCGCATCCTCTCGCTGGTCGCGAGCGTCGAGCGCTACTCGAAGCATCCGCTCGCCCATGCCGTCATGGAGGCCGCGGCGACCGCGAAGGTCGCGCTGCGCGAGGCGAGCCAGATCAGCGAGCCGCCCGGCCAGGGGCTGCGCGGCGTCGTCGACGGACACTCGGTGCAGGTCACGAGTCGGGGCGGCATCGCCAAGGCCGTCGCCACGAAGTCGGCGGAGGCGCCGCCGATCCTCGGCCTCGATCGCATCCCTCCGCATGCCGGCGGACTCGAGTGCTTCGTGATCATCGACAACCGCTACGCGGCCGTCTATCGCTTCCGCGACGAGCCGCGCGCCGAGGGCGTCTCCTTCATCCAGCACCTCAAGCCGCGCCACCACTTCAATCGCGTCATGATCGTCTCGGGCGACCGGGAATCGGAGGTGCGCTACCTCGCCGAGCAGGTCGGCATCGCCGACGTGCACGCCCAGAAGACGCCGGAGGAGAAGGTCCAGATCGTGCGCGACGAGGTCGCCCGCGCCCGCACCCTGTACGTCGGCGACGGCATCAACGACGCCCCGGCGCTCATGGCCGCGACCGTTGGCGTGGCGATCGGCCAGAACAGCGACATCACGACCGAGGCCGCCGGCGTCGTCATCATGGACAGCTCGCTGGAGCGCGTCGACGAGTTCATGCACATCAGCCGGCGCATGCGGCAGATCGCCCTTCAGAGCGCCGTCGGCGGCATGGCCCTGAGCGTGATCGGGATGATCGTCGCCAGCGGGGGACTGCTCACGCCGGTCGCCGGCGCTGAGCCAGGAGGCGATCGACGTCTTGGCCGCTCAACGCCCTGCGCAAGGCGATGCGCCCGAAGTGCTCGACTGCGGCCCTCCGGCGGAGACATCGTCGTAGACTGCGCGCATGGGTTCACGCATCACACGTCTCCCAGCCCCGCTTCAATGGGCCAAGGCTTCCGGACGACTGCTCGTCTTCGCCTGCGGCCACGTCGATCTGGTGCCTGCTGAGCGTGATGTACGGACTCTGCGACATGCGGACGTTCTTCTTCGCGATCCTGCTTCCGCGACGATCGCGCCTCTACGGCATCGCCGCGCTCGATCAGCGCGAAGGGCGACCAGCGGCTTCCATGCGCCGTCGTGATCGGCTCCTTGCGGGCCTCTAAGCGCCGTCGTCTACGACCTTTTCCGCCTGCCGTTCGTCTTCTCCGACGCCTCGGGGCAGGGCCGGACGCATTCCGCAGATGCCGCTCTTCAAGGTCTTTCCCCGCTTTCAAGGCGATTCGGCGAGCCGCTGGAGCAGCCGTCGTACTCGACCGCGCGCACCCGCCTGGCCGGGCGTACCACTTCAACGCGACCTTCGGCGCCATGTTCGCGGCCATGTATGCCGCTGCCCGCGAGGCGATCGGGGCCGCGGTCGGGCGCCTCGAGACCTGTGCCTGGGCGACGCTCATGGCCGTCGGGATCGAGGTCTGCCTGCTGCTCGCCGTGGCGGGCCTTCGACATCCATGACCGGCGCGCTTCGTGGTCGTCACGGTGATGTAGCGCACATCGTCTTCGGCATCGGCCCGGGCAGTACCGCGCGGCACGCTCGTCGTTGGCGGTTGCCGATGGCGCCGCCGGCGATCGCCTCGAGCGCGGCCCGGTCGCGCCCCGCGGTCACCGCGTTGTCCGGCGGCGTCGGCAACGCCGGCCTGGTCGGTGCGTCGGCCAGAGCACGACGTAGCCCGCCACGGCAACGGGCGCGGATCAGGTCGCGCGCCGAGCAGGGCGGCCCAGGCGATCACCGAGCGGGGCGCGGAAGAGATCGACGCTCAAGCCGCTGGAATTTCTCGACCCGCTCCAAGCGCAAAAGCGCGACGTGCTCGCGGCAGCGCTGTCGCGCATCCCCGCGATCAGCAGCATGGTCCGAATCTCGCAAGGGCATGCGCGTCCTCCGGCGATTTCCGCTCGCGGGCGGTGACGTGGTCGATGCTCCGGTCGCGGCGTCGCGCCGGACGAAGTCGAGGCCGATCCGGTCGCCACGCTGCGCCGCTCGCGGCCAACATCAACAGGATTCGGTCGCGAGGGCCGGGCCGCAATGAGGAAACTTCCTTGGATTGCGGCGCGCCGGGGCCGATCTTTGCCCGCCTCGGCCGGCCGCGATGCCCCGTACGATCGCCGGATGCCGTCGAGGATCCGCAGCGACCGCAAGCGGCCCGAACGCGTTGCGGCGGCGCCGGGTGGATCCGGGCGACGGGGCCCCTAGCGCCTCTCGGCCGTGCAGGCGGCCGCGCGCGACCGGGCGGCCCTCGCGGCGGCGCTCGACCCGATCTTCACCATCGACCTGCGCGGCGCCATCCTCTCCGCCAGCGATTCCGTGCTGTCCGTCTTCGGCTGGAGGCCGAGCGAACTGATCGGCCGCGACGTCTCGGTTCTCATGCCCGAGCCGCATCGCTCGGCGCACGCCGGCGATCTCGAGCGGTATGCGCGCACCGGGGAGAGCCGGATCATGGGCCGACCGCGCGAGCTCGAGGCCGTGCGCCGGGACGGATCCATCTTCCCGGTCGAACTCTCCATCTCGCGCGCCGAGGTGCCCGACCACGGCGAGCCGCTCTTCGTCGGAATCGTTCGCGACATCACCGAACGCAATCGCGTGCGCGACGAGCTCGCCCGCCACCAGGACCAATTGGAGCGGCTCGTCGAGGAGCGGACCGAGGAACTGCGCCGAAGCATCGAGCGGATCCGCATGGCCGATCGCCTCGCCTTCGTCGGCACGCTCGCCGCGGGACCGGCACGACATGAACAACGTGCTCCTGCCGGCAGCAGCGTGCACTTCGAACGCCGCCGCGGCGGCGACGCGCGATGCGGAGGTTCGGCGCCAGGTCAAGCAGGCCCACCGAGGAATCGACTACCTCCAGCAGCTCGCCGACGGACTGCACTTCCTCGTGGCCGATCCCGATCGGGAGAGCTGGTGCGACCTCGACGACGATGATGACGGTGCGGCTCTTCGAACCACGGCTGCCGCCGCGGTGGGCCCAGACAGCGCCTTGCTCTCCAATCCGGTACCCAGTACGCGCGTCGTCGCATCGATCGGCGCGTCCGCGCCGGCCAGGCGACGATCGGAACGGGGCCGGCGCGAGCGGCTGCCGCCCGTCGCCATCGCGCCGCATCGCCTGACCCAGGCCGTGCTCAACCTCGTCGTCAACGCCGGACAGGCGATCCCCGCGCCTTGTCGCGGGCGGCCGGAAAGGTGGTCCGCATCTCTGCCGAGCTAGCGCCACCTCCTCGGAACGGCGCGCCCGGAGACCGTCCGGCTCGTCGTGCAGGACAACGGAACGGGCATGACCGACGAGGTGAGCGCCGTGCTCGACCTTCTCACGACTGGGCGCGCGGCCTCGGCACCGGCCTGGGATTGCCGCTCGTGGCGCGGGTCGTGAACGACGCGGGCGGCTCGGTCCGGATCGATTCGACGCTCGGCAAGGAACGGCCGCTATCCTCGACCTGCCCGTCGCCCGCAGAGCGCGCGCTGGCCGCGCCGAGCGCGCGCCGTCCGGAGCGTCCTGAACGCACATCGCACGGCGACCACCGGCACGCCCTTGGGCGTGGCCACCGCGATCGGGGAAGGACCGGCGACGAACGATGCCCGACGCGCGGCGCGCGTCATGGTGGAGGCGAAGCCGGGCAACGCGACCATTCCCGGTGCCGGCGCCGGCATCCGCGTCCTCTGCGTGGACGACCACGAGGTCCTTGTCGAGGGACTCAAGGCCCAGTTTGGCATCGACGGGACGATCCGCGTCGTCGGCTGGCTGGACTCGGCCGAACGGCTGCTCGACGAGACCGCGCGGCTCAAGCCGGACGTGGTGCTCCTCGACATCGAGATGCCCGGACCCGACGCCTTCGAGATGGCCGACCGCGTCGGGCAGATGTTCCCTCGCGTGCGCGTCGTCTTCCTCAGCGCGCACGTGCGCGACGGATACATCGCCGCGGCCCACCGTTGCGGCGCCTGCGGCTACTTCGCCAAGGGCGACGACCTGAAGTCGATCGTCGCCGGAATCCACGAAGTGGTCCGGCAGTGCTCCGGGAGGGGTGGCGGCGACGGGTTCGTGATGGGTCCCAAGGTGCGCGAGCGATGCCTGACGCCGCAGACGGCTGCCTCGCGCGCCGATTCCGACGTGGGTCGGGCCACTGACGGCCCGCCGCCAACGCACCTCGCGGCGCTCACCGAGCGCGAGATCGCGATCCTGCGGCTCATCGGGAAGGGCCGTTCGCGGGCCGAGATCGCCCGGGAACTTGCGCGAAGCACCAAGACGATCGACAGCCACCAGAACCACCTGATGAACAAGCTTGGCGTCAAGTCGCGGGCGGGCCTGCTGCGATTCGCGATCCGCGAGGGATTCGCAGAGCCGTAGCGACGTCGTGGCGCCGGCCCACGGCCCTCCATGCTCGCTGTCTCGAGCACCGCCGCCGACCGGGCCGCGGCGACGCTGCGGTGCACACTCGCGACGCGCCCCTCGCCGCGCCCGATCGCACCGGCGCCGCGCCGGTCGCCTTCCCGACCGCGCGAATCAACACGGTCCCCACGACCCGAGCAGCAGGCCAAGATCGGCGGCATCGACCGCACCGGAGCCATTGAGGTCGCCGGGGCCGGTCGTGCCCCAGGCGCTCAGGAGCATCCCGAGGTCGGCAGCGTCGACGACGCCGTTGCGATCGAGGTCCGCGGGACAGCATGCCGGCCCACCGCCGCCCATGCACGGTCCGATCGCGATGTTGTCGACGTTCGTGTCGTCGGGTCCCGTCTTCCACTCGGTGTGGATGAAGACACCCTGGAGGTCGGCGAGGACATCGTGGATCTGCTGCGCGGTCGCCAGCGGACCGAGGATCGAATCCACCCGCCAGGCGCCGGCAACAAGGGGGAAATCCCAGTGAAGCCACACATCGAGCGCCGGCGGATCGTGGGGCTGATAGAGCGTGAGCCCGGCGCCGTAGAGCGCAATCGCGGCGTAGACGTCGGGGTCGGTGAAGCGGTAGTAGACATCGAAGGAGACGGAGGAGACTCCGAAGAGCCCGGACCTGTCCCCGGCGACGGCGCTGGTCGCGCCGATCCACGTCTCCGAGGCCTGGTCCTCGACGCGGAGGCTGCCCGGGGCGAGGCCGTTGTTGGCGTCGAACGACGGCACGCCGACCGGCTGAGGGTTGCTCAGCGGCTGACCGTTGTACGAGATGTCGTAGACGGCCCATCCGGCGACGCCGGAGTCGAACGTGAAGGTCTGCGCGACGGCGTGCGGCGCGCACCGCATCGCGGCGAGCGTGGCAACGGCTGCGCACCAACATGCGGGCGATGACATCGCCCACGAACGGCGCGTCGCCGGCCCGCCTGGACGATGCCGACGGCGGGCGATGGCGCGTTCCGACGCTGCGCAACGTCGCGCATCCTTCGAGCGACCGCGTGCGGCGAGCAAGCTCATGCGAATCTCCTTTGTGTCCGGAGGCGAGGTCCGATCCCGAGGTCTGGCGCTCGGGTCGGTGCTGGCCGAAGATCGCATCGCGATGTCGGCCTTGGGCCGCCGCCGTGGTCGCCCGCGCGGCGGGTTACCATCGCGGCGTGCCAGAGGGAGCATCGATGATACTGGCTCGCGCGCCGCGGGCGGGCGAGGCATCGCGGTTGCCGGACCGCCTGCCCACGCTCGATGGCCTGCGCGGCGTGGCGATCCTGCTGGTGATGTTCTTCCACCAGGCGGAGTTCCTCAACCGCGCCGTCACGGTCAACGGCGGCCCGGCGCTCGACCTCTGGTACTGCCGCATCGTGCGCTCCGGATGGATGGGCGTCGATCTCTTCTTCGTCCTCTCGGGCTTCCTCATCACCGGCATCCTGATGGACGCCAAGGGACGGGACGCGCGCGAGCCGGCCGCGAACGGACGGGGCGCACGCGGCGCGGCCCGCTCCTTCCGCGACTTCTACATCCGCCGGACGCTGCGCATCTTCCCGCTCTACTACGCGGTGCTCCTGGTGACGCTCGTGCTGCTGCCGATGATCCCGCGCGTCGTCCATCTCGGCGACGGAGCGCTCGCGCACGCCATCGGCGAGTACGCCGAGGTCGCGCCGCACCAATGGTGGTTCTGGTCGTATCTCGCGAACTTCTACTTCGCGATCCACGGCTGGACCGGGCACGGGATTCCGGATGTGCTCTGGTCGCTCGCCATCGAGGAGCAGTTCTATCTCGCCTGGCCCTGGCTCGTCCATTGGATGCCGCGCCGCGCCGTCGCGTGGACGTGCGCCGCGTTGATCGGTGTTGCGCTCCTCTTCCGGTGGACGCTCCTGTCGAGCGGCGCCTCCGAGACCGCGGTCTATGTCCTCACGCCCGGCCGGCTCGATGCCCTCGCGGCGGGCGGACTCGTCGCGGCCCTCGTTCGCGGGCCCGGCGGCATGCGGGCGATCGTTGGCCCGGCGTGGATCGTCCTCGTTGCCACCGGCGCACTCCTCCTCCGGATCCTCTGGGTCGCCGGCGATCGCAGCGACGCCGATCCGACCGTGCTGCGCCTCGGCTTGACGGTGATCGCCATCTTCTTCGGCGCGCTCCTCTCCATTGCCGCGTGCGCTCGCGCGGGCTCGGGCGCGGCGAGGATCCTGTTGCAGCCCGTCCTGCGCATGTTCGGGAAGTACGCCTACGCGCTCTACCTCTTTCATGTGAGCGTGCAGTCCGTCGTCCGGATCCTCTTCATGCCGACGGCTGGCCCCGGCATCTCGTCGAGCGTGGGCTGGCTCGCAGGCAGCCACCTCGTGCGACAGCTTCTCTTTCAGCTCCTGGCGACCGCGGCGACGCTCGCGCTGGCCGTCGCAAGCTGGTACCTCTTCGAACGACACTTCCTGAAGCTCAAGGATCGCTGGGCGCCGAAGTGAACGGGTGCGGCCGTGCGGTGCATCGTCGCGGACGCAGCGACAGGGAGTGCGTCCGTTCATCCGGCGGCCTACGTATCAGGTCCCCGGCTCCGCCTTGGACGGGCTGTAGATCAACACCCTCACGTCCTCGAGCGTCACGAGCCCGCCCTTGACCATCTCGTCCAGGTGCGGGATGAGCGCAGCGATCTGCTCCGGACTGTCCACGATGTCGATCACGATCGGCAGGTCCTCGGAGAGGCGAAGGACCTTGCTCGTGTGGATGCGGCTGTCGGCGCCGAATCCCATCGGACCGCGGAGCACGGTGGCGCCCGCCATGTGCAGTTCGCGGGCCTTGAGGACGATCGCCTCGTAGAGAGGTCGATGGTTCCAGCGATCACCCTCGCCGACGTAGATCGTCAGGCGCTGGGCCTGCTCCGGAACGTGGAAGACGCCGTGCTTCAGGGAGTCGCTCATGGTGCACCCGGTCCGTAGATCCTCGTCGCGGCCGCGGCGCCGGCCCAGACCGCCAGGAGGCTCGCGGCGACGCTCAGCAACACGTACAGCCCCGCGCGGCCCCACTCGCCGTCGCCGACCAGCGCCAGGGTCTCGCGCCCGAACGACGAGAAGGTCGTGTATCCGCCGAGCAGGCCGGCGAGCACGGCGATGCGGTATTCCTCCCGGACGAGCAGTGCGCCCGAGAATGCCGTGGCAAGGAATCCAATCGCCAGGCATCCAGTGACGTTGACGACCAGCGTGCCGACCGGAAACGTCGCGCCCCACCACTCCTGGATGAGTCCTCCCAGCGCGTAGCGCAGCACGCCCGGCGCCCGGACGCAAGGAAGATCAACGCGTACTTGAGCATCGCCTCGGGCTTCGCACGCCCGGGCGCCCCGTGAACGCGGGCGTCGGGCGTGGCGGAGCGAACTGTACGTGCCGTCGTGGCCGTGGTCCGGCCGCCGCTGGGCGGAGCCGATCGCCCCAGGCGCGGCTTCGATGCGATCGGCGGGCCCGCGTCGGCGCGCTCGGTTGTCTCGACGCGTTCGCGGAGGCCTCGATCGCGCCGTACACTCGGCCTCGTCAAGCGGTTCAGGTCGCCGGCGGCGCGCAGCGCGGACCAGAAGGCACCTGAGACAGCGCCTCGTGCTCCCGCGAGTCAGGGTCCGAGGCCGTTGGCCTCATGACTCGCGAGCGATCGTCGAGCCCACCATGTTTCAACCTCTCGGCATGCGACCAAACTCATTGATTGGCATCGTCATCGCCTTCGCGGCAGCGTGCAGCGCCGTCGCGCAGGTCGGTTCCGCGCCCAGGCCCAACATCGTCCACATCGTCGCGGACGACCTCGGCTGGAAGGACGTCGGTTTCCACGGTTCCGACATCAGGACGCCGAACCTCGATCGCCTCGCCGCCACCGGCACGCGCGTCGAGGAGTTCTACGTCCAGCCGATGTGCACGCCGACGAGGGCCTGCCTGATGACGGGCCGCTATCCGTTCCGCTACGGCCTTCAGACCGCGGTCATTCCCTCGAGCCACACCTACGGCCTCCCGACCGACGAATGGCTGCTTCCGCAGGCGCTCAAGGAGGCGGGGTACGAGACGGCGATCGTCGGCAAGTGGCACCTTGGCCACGCCGACCAGAAGTACTGGCCGCGTCAGCGCGGCTTCGATCACCAATATGGCCCGCTGATCGGCGAGATCGACTACTTCACCCACGCACAGCACGGCGTGGTCGACTGGTTCCGCGACAACGAGCAGGTCAAGGAAGAGGGCTACTCGACGACGCTGCTTGGCAACGACGCCGTCGCGGCTCATCGAGCCGCCACGACCCGACGAAGCCGCCTACCTGTACCTGACCTTCAACGCGGCCCACACGCCATACCAGGCGCCCGCAGGAGTACCTGGACCAATACAAGGAGATCGCCGATCCGAGCCGTCGCGCGTACGCGGCGGCGATCACCGCGATGGACGATCAGATCGGGCGCGTCCTCGCCGCGCTTGAGAAGAAGGGGATGCGCGACAACACGCTCGTCATCTTCCACAGCGACAACGGTGGCACCCGCAACGCCATGTTTGCCGGCGAGCTCGACATGTCCAACGTGAAGATCCCCTGCGACAACGGCCCATATCGCGATGGCAAGGGCTCGATCTACGAGGGCGGGACGCGCGTCCCCTTCGTCGCCAACTGGCCCGGGCATGTCGCGTCGGGCGGGACCGTGGATCAACAGATGGTGCACGCCGTCGACCTCTTCCCGACGCTTGCGAAGCTGGCCGGCGCATCGACCGCCAAGTGCAAGCCGCTCGATGGCATGGATGTCTGGCCAACGGTGAGCCAGGGTGCGCCATCGCCGCGCACGGAGGTCGTCTACAACGTGGAACCGTTCCGCGCCGGCATCCGGCAGGGCGACTGGAAGCTCGTCTGGCGGACGCTGCTTCCCTCGGCGATCGAACTCTACAACATCGCGCAGGACCCCTTCGAGAAGCACAATCTCGCCTCCGAGCATCCGGAGACCGTCGCCGCGCTGCAACGGCGGGCCAACGAGCTCGCCGCGGTGATGGCCAAGCCGATGCTCCTCCAGACGGAGTTCGACGCGATGCGCAAGCGGCTCGCCCTGCCACCGGCGCTGCCGGGCGACGACTTCGGCCTCGAGGAAGGTCCGTAGCGTCGCGGCGGCGCGTCGGGGCGCGGCGCCGGATTGTCAACGTCGAGTCCCGAGATCGCTTGCGATGGTTCCGCGCCGAGGTAGGATCGGTGGGCATCAGGCGCAGCGTGGAGGATCTCATGACGACGCGATCAAGTGGCACGAAGAACGGATTGGTCATCGGCGCGGTCGGAACCGTCGGGCTGGCGTGTGGCGCTGCGGCGCTGGCGTTCATGGGGGGTGCGTCTCCCGCGGCGCCGCTCGGGTCGTACGTCGTGCTCGGGTACAGCGATTCGGGCATCCACTTCACCGGCGACGACTTCTCGACGCTCTGCATCCTTCCGCCCTACAGCACCATCCGGGCCCAGGTGATCCGCCGCGGCAACGGACCGGAGATCCTCGACGGCGACGTCACCGTCAAGTACTCGTTTCCCGGGAACACGCGCGCCTCGGAGAAGACCAACTTCTGGGAGCACGCCCAGGCGCTCTTCGGCACGGCCCTCGCTCCCGATGTCGGGCTCACGGGTCACAAGCTCTCCGGCACCATGACGCCGACCGCCGCCAACGACTGGCAGGTGACGGCCGTGCCGCTCGTTCCCGTCACCGACGACGGCCGCCTCGATCCGTACCAGGCCGCGCTCATCACGGTCACGGGGCCGCTCGGCACCGCGAGCGCGCGGCCGGTGGTGGCCGTCTCGACCGAGGTCAACTGCTCGCTGTGTCACGGCCAGGCCGGGGCGTCGGTGATGGAGGACATCCTCCTGCGGCACGACGAGTTCCAGGGCACCGACCTCTTCAGCCAACAGCCGGTCCTCTGCGCCAAGTGCCACGCCGATCCCTTCCTCGGTGCGCCGGGTCTGCCCGACGTGCCGTCGCTCTCCTCGTCGATGCACACGTGGCATGCGCCGTACACCGAGGGCATCGGCCTCGACAACGCGTGCTACGCGTGCCATCCGGGATTCCGCACGAAGGGCCAGCGCGATGTGCATGCGGCCAACGGCATCCAGTGCGCCGACTGCCATGGCACCATGGCCACCGTCGGCGATCCGGCCCGCACGCCGTGGAGCGACCTGCCCCGGTGCGGCACCAGCCACAACGTGCCCGGCCACCAGTATGAGCAGCCGGGCGCTCTACAAGAACTCGATGGGCCACAGCGGGGTCGAGTGCGTGGCATGCCACGGTTCGCCGCACGCCATCACCGCGACGGTCACGGCGCTCGACAACCAGCAGGCCATTGCGCTTCAGGGTCATGCCGGCACGATCGACACGTGCAACGTCTGCCACACCGTGCAGCCGAGCGATCCCTTCTTCCATTCCGTCAGCAACGACTGAACTTCGGCCTCGCTTCCACCCGCGGGGCCGCGCCCGTTCCCATCGACGGCCCCGACGTGGAACCCTTTGCAGGAGATGTCGCCCCCATGACGCAAGCCATTCACGCCATGAAGCGCATGCATGACATGCACGACATGCAGGTCAGCCAGGGCATGCCGGGCAGGCGCGGCGCCCGCGCCAGGAACACCCGGAACGCCGCGTTCGTCCTTGCGCCGCTCGTCCTGGCGCCGTTCGCCCGTGCGCCGCTCGCCTCCGGGGCGCTGCCCGAGTACCTCATCCGCGATCTCCTGACGCTGGTCGGCGACGACAGCCGCACGGAACCCGGCAGCGTGCCTTCGGGCATCGCGCCCGACGGCACGGTCGTTGGCCTGTCGATCACGGTCGGGCTCGACCAGGCGTATCACGCCTTCCGCTGGAATCCCGCCAACGCCGAGTTGACCGACCTTGGCGTGATCGATCCCGACGCGCTCAGCAGCGCCGCGGCGATCAATGCCGCCGGCGACGTGGTGGGCAGTTCCTTCTCGCTGGGCGCGCTCACGCCCCATGCGGTGCGCTGGCCGGCCTCGGGTCCGTCAGTCGTGCTCGGCGCGTTCACGCCGCACGACATCTCGGATGGCGGCGTCGTCGTCGGCGCCATGCCCGTGACCGGTTCGATCGGCGTCACGCATGCCGTTCGATGGTCCGCGGGCGCAATCACCGACCTCGGAACGCTCGGCGGTGAATCGAGCGCGGCGATGGCGATCGCGGAGTCGGGCTGGATCGTCGGTGAATCACTGCTCGCGGACAACCAGACGTCGCGCGCGTTTCTCTGGCACTCGGGTGTGATGACCAATCTCGGCACGCTGGGCGGCCAGAAGAGCCAGGCGACGGCGATCGCGCCCGGCGGTTGGATCGTCGGCGTCGCGGAGCTCGCCAACGGGCGGCCGCACGCGGTGCGCTGGCAGGTCGACGGACAGGCCCAGGTCGTGGCGACCGTCGATCTGGGAACGCTCGACAACGGCAAGACGAGCGCGGCCTTCGGCGTGAACAGCGCGGGCACGGTCGTCGGCGTGTCGAAGGATCGCGCCTTTCGCTGGTCGAACGGCTCGATGGTCGACCTCAACTCGAGAATCGATTCGTCGAGCCAGTGGGACCTCAAGCGTGCCGTGGCCATCGACGACGCCGGACGGATCATCGGCTACGGGTTCCACACGGGACTCGGCCGCGCGTTCGTGCTCACACCGCGCAACGTCGCCGATCTCAACCTCGACGGCCACGTCGACGGCGCCGACCTCGCGATCGTCCTCGGCGCGTGGGGCGGCGCGGGAGGCGACGCCGACATCAACGGCGACGGCATCGTCGGCGGCCCCGACCTCGGCATCGTGCTCGGCAACTGGGGAATGTAGCACGCGTCTCGGTTGAGTCTCGCGCCTTCCTCAACCCGATTCCCCCGTGAGAGGCCGCTGCGCGCGATCACTTGCCGATGTGGGACATCGCCTCGCGCAAGGGCTCGCTCGAGAGCTGGATCACTCCGCGAAACGGATGGTCGAGCTCCATCACCAGGAAGAGCGCGCCGGCGACGGAGACGGCGCAGAGGACGAGCGCGCAGATCGAGGTGAAGTTGAACGGCGCGTAGAGACCGTAGCTCAGGAACAGGACCGTCAACCAGAAGACGACGACGGCAAGGAACGGCTTCGAGACGGAAGACGCCTTCTGGCTGAAGAGCAGCCAGCGCGTGGCGCCGACATCCCTCGCCAGCGTCAACGCCTCGCTCCTGCACGTCGACTGAAGCGCGGTCTCCGGCTTGAGCTGCTCGATGCGGCCGTACAGCGCCTCGCCCGACGCCGCGGATGGATCGAGCTGCGGGCCGGCCGCACCTTCGTCGGGCCACATCTGCGCGATCGCCCGTCCCACGGCTTGTCGGAGGCCGGTGCGGATCTCGGCGGTCTCCGGGCCGTACTGAGCGAGCATCCGGTCGAGCAGGATCATCTTCGCCGCCATCTGCGAAATCTCGCCGCCCTTCGTGTCATACGCGCTCTTCGCCGACGCGACGAGGAGCCCCAGCAGGAGCGCGGTCATGGTGCTGACGAGACCCATGCCGATCTTGACCACATCCTTGGTCTCCGAGGAGCGATGCTGCTCCGGCAGGATCCGGCGCAGCCCCATTCCGAGGGCGACGCCGCCAAGAATGCATGCAAGCACGATCATGCTCGTGGTGACGGAACTCATTGCATCCCTCATGGATGGCGTGTCGAAGCCGGGACCGCGCGGGCTTTGGTGGATCGACCGGGGCGGCAGAATAGCACCGGGAGCGATGAGCGTGGACGTGGGGATGGGGCGAGGTCACGGGTGGGGCGTGAGCATCAACCGAGACGCGCGTCAGCCAAGGAGCCAGGCGGCACCGGCGCAGAAGGCGACGACGAGAATCGACGGCGCCCGCCAGAATTGGAGCGCGCCGAACGCCACGAGCACCAGCGCGAGATCGCGCGGCGAGCGCACCCCTTCGGTCATGACGGGCGAACAAAGCGCCGCCACGAGCATTCCCACGACCGCCGCATTCGCCCCGCGCAACGCCGCCTGCACCCACGCATTGGCGCGCAACTGGTGCCAGAAGGGGAGTGCCCCGCCGATCAGGAGCCATGCCGGGAGGAAGATCGCGAGGAGACACCACACTCCACCAAGCCAGGCGCGCGGTCCCTGGTACGTGACGGCACCGAGATATCCCGCGAACGTGAAGAGCGGTCCCGGCAAGGCCTGCGCCGCGCCATATCCCGCAAGGAACGCGTCGTCGGAAACCCATCCGCGCGGCACCACCTCGGCGCGGAGCAGGGGAAGAACGACATGCCCGCCCCCGAAGACGAGCGAGCCGGAGCGGTAGAAGCTGTCGAAGACGGCGAAGCTCCGCGAGCCGGTTGCGCTCGCGATGATCGACGGCACGAAGAGCAGGAGCACGAACGCGGCGAGCGCCGCGACGGCGGCCTTGTGACCGCGCGCCGTTTCATGCTCGTGCGTCGGCGGCGCGGAAACAGAGTGGCGGAAGATCGCCCACCCCGCGATCGAGCCTGCGGCGATCACTCCAATCTGCGCCCACGCTCCGGGCGCCACGACGAGAATGGCCGCCGCAGCGAGGCAGATGGTGACGCGGGGGCGATCGGGGCAGAGGTTCTGCCACATGCCCCACACCGCCTGCGCGACGATCGCAACCGCGGCGAGCTTCAATCCGTGAACCCATGACGCATGCTCGAGCCCGGCAACGCCCGTCACGCCGTGCCCGAACGCGATCATGAGGACCGCCGACGGAAGCAGGAAGCACAGCGACGCAGCGAGCGCGCCGGCCAGACCTGCGCGGCGCATCCCAAGCGCAAACGCCACCTGGGAACTCGCTGGACCCGGAAGGAACTGGCAGAGCGCGACCAGGTCGGCGTAGCTGGTTTCATCGATCCACCTCCGCCTTGCCACGAACTCGGAGTGGAAGTAGCCGAGGTGAGCGATGGGACCACCGAACGAGATGATCCCGAGCTTGAGAAAGGCGGCGCAGACTTCGGTCAATGCTCGGGACATGCCGGACTATGTGGAGGATGGCGTGAACTGAGCCAGGTCGAATACGAGCTCAGCCCGGGGACTGTCTATCCGATGCTTCACCGCATGCAGCGTCACGGCTACCTGACATCGAGAGAGCGTCGCGACGGGCGGTCAATTCGCCGCAGCCACAGGGCGACAGCCGCCGGACGAGCCGCGCTGAGAGAGGCGAAGCGGAAGGTGCAGGAACTGTTTGCCGAGCTCCTCGAGACCTGAACGCAATCCGAGGCGGCTGACATCGAAGCTCCGTTCCGATCCGGCCCCTCAACCCGGTGGCGGCGCGGATGGTCGAGGACCCGCTGCGGCCCTTGGAAGGCGGCGACGCATCGGACCCGGGCGGCGGCGACCGCTGCGACGGGAGCGGCCGGGAGTCGGAGGGGCTCCCAACTTGATCATGGGTAGCGAGCGGAGCAAGGCGGCTTCGAGCACCCCGCCATCGAATCCTGATACCGTTGCCGCCTCGGAGGAGTCGATGGCGGAGCACAGGCCCGAGGAACCTCGCACGGCGCCCACACTGGCGGATTCGCCGCCAACCTCCGACGGATCATCGGCGTCGAACAAGGGTTCGAATGCGGGCACCGCGGCGACCGGCGAAGGGTCCGGCAGCCAGATCGGTCCGTACAAGCTGCTTCAGCTCATCGGCGAAGGCGGGTTCGGCTCGGTCTTCATGGCCGAACAGCAGGCGCCGGTGGTGCGCACCGTTGCGTTCAAGATCATCAAGCTGGGCATGGACACGCGGCAGGTCATCGCACGGTTCGCGGCCGAGCGGCAGGCGCTGGCCGTGATGGATCACCCGAACATCGCGAGGATCTTCGATGCCGGCGCAACCGCGGCGGGTCGACCGTACTTCGTGATGGAGCTCTGCAAGGGCGACCCGATCTCGACCTACTGCGATCGCCGGAATCTCACCATCTCCGATCGCCTGGAACTGTTTGAACAGGTCTGCCGGGCGGTTCAGCACGCCCACACCAAGGGCATCATCCACCGGGACCTCAAGCCGTCCAACATCCTCGTTTCCTCGCAGGACGGCAAGCCGTTCGCGAAGGTGATCGACTTCGGTATCGCCAAGGCGACCGACGACAGGCTCGCCGAGAGGACGATGTTCACGGAGCATCGCCAGTTGATCGGCACGGTCGAGTACATGAGCCCCGAGCAGGCCGAGGGCAGCGTCGACATCGACACTCGGACCGACGTCTACTCGCTCGGCGTGCTGCTGTACGAACTGCTGACCGGCAGCACGCCCTTCAGCAGCAAGGAGCTGCGATCGGCGGCGCACGGCGAGATCCAGCGCATCATCCGCGAGGTCGACCCGCCGCCCCCTTCCGACCGGCTCTCGCGTTCGGGCGACACCCTGGCGTCGGTGGCCGCGTCGCGGCAAGTCCAACCGGGGCGGCTCGGCTCGCTCGTCCGCGGCGAGCTCGACTGGATCGTGATGAAGGCGATGGAGAAGGATCGCCCGCGCCGCTACGAGTCGGCCAGCGGGCTCGCCGCCGACGTTCGGCGCTACCTCGACGGCGAAGCGGTGCTCGCGGCGCCACCCGGGAGGGCGTACCGCCTGGGCAAGGTGATTCGGCGGAACAAGGGCGCGGTCGCGGCGGCGGCGGCGGTCGCGAGCGCGCTGACGATTGGGCTCGTGGCGTTCGCGTGGCAGGCCCAGGTCGCGCGCGGCCAGCGCGACCGGGCAGTCGCGGCCGAGGCCGAGGCGAAGAGGCGCGCGGACGACGTCCAGCTCGTGTCGGACTTCCAGGGGCGCATGCTGCGGCAGATCGACGCGAACGCCGCCGGCGAGCGGCTCTGGGGCGACCTTCGCGAGCGATTCGCCAAGGCGCTCGAAACGGCCGGAATTCCGGAGGCAGAGCGCGAGTCGCAGGTTGCGGCGTTCGACCGCGATCTCTCGCGGATCAACGCCACCGACGGCGCCGCGGCGATGATCGACCGGACGATCCTGATGCCGTCGATCAAGGCGATCGAATTGGAATTCCAGGGCCAGCCGGTCCTCGGCGCGACGCTGCGCTCTTCGATCGCACAGATCTATCAACAGCTTGGGCTGAACACCCAGGCGCTTGCGCTGGCGACCGACGCGGCCGAGACGTTCGGGCGTGCGCTTGGCGAAGACGACGCCCGCACCATCACGGCGGGTCTGCTGCAGGCGGACCTGCTCCAGGAAGCCGGCCGCTTGGACGAGTCCGCCGCGCTCCAGCGCGCCCTGCTCGCGCGCAGCATCCGCGTGCACGGCGCCGAGCATGCCGAGACGCTGGCCACGATGGGCAATCTTGGAAACGTGCTGCGCCAGCAGAACAAGTTCGCCGAGGCCGAACTGCTGTTGCGCCAGGCGCTCGAAGGGCGACGACGCACGCTGGGCGATTCCCATCGGGAGACGCTCACGGCGCTCAACACGTACGGCGCCCTGCTCATTGCACAAGGCAAGGTGGCCGACACCGAGCCGTATTGGCGCGAGGCGTATGAGACCGGTCGACGCGCACTGGGGCCGGACGATCCAGACGTGCTCATCTGGACCGCCAACATGGGCGGACTCCTGTCGGAACTGGGCAAGTGGGAGGACGCCGCGGGGCGCTATCGAGAGGCGTCGGAGGGGTTTCGACGAGTCCGTGGCGAGGAGCATCCGTACACGCTCGGATGCATGAAGGGGCTGGGCGCCGCCCTGAATCGCATGGGCAGGTTCGACGAGGCCGAGCGCGTCTTCGTCGGCGTGCTCGCCGCGCGCTTCCGCGCTGGGCGACGAGGATCGCAGCACCCTCGACGTTGGCGAAGCTCGAGATGCCTGTACTGCGCGACGAGGGAAGCTCGATGAATCGGCGCAGGCGCTGCATGAAGTCGCTGGCCGCGACCCGCCGTGTGCGCTGACGGACGAGGACACAGCGACGCTGAACGGAATGGGCCTGCTCGCCAACACGCTGGGCATCCGAGAAGTTCGACGAGAGCAGCGGCTCACCGAGAGGAACTCGCCACGCTGGAGCGCCGTGTTCGGCAAGGATCACTTCGTCTACCTCGCGGCCGCGAAGGCGTATGGAGACTCGCTCCTCGCACAGGGCCGTCCCGCCGACGCGGAACCGCACATCGGTGGGCGGTGGAAGCCGGCTGCACGCGTGAACGAGGCGCAGCCATCCCGACACGGGGGAGCGCGCTCACGCTGGGCGCGCTCCTGAAGGCCCGAGGAAGCTGCCGAGGCCGAGCAAGCCGTGCGCGTGGCTTGGAGATCCTCCGCGCGAACGAACCGGGACAATCGTGAGACGTTCTTCGCGATCAACGACACGGCGAGCGTGCTGCTGGCGCAGGACCAAGGCGAGGGCCAATCGCAAGGCCAAGTCGAGGACCGAGCCCAGGACCGAACCCAAGACAAGCTTGCTGAGGCTCATGCGCTCATCGTCGAGGCGTTGGCGGGCCTGGAGCGAGTCGGTCCACCGGACGGGGCCGGGGCGACCTATGTGCGCATCACACTGGGCCGCATCCTCACGGCCGAGCGGAGATTTGTGGAGGCGGAAGCCGAGTTGCTGCGCTGCCACCGGAGTCTCGTCGGGAACCAGCCAAGCCGGCCCAGGCACGTGGTGCGCACGCTGGAAGCGCTGGTCGACTTGTACGAGACGTGGAACGCGGCTGAACCGGGGTTGGGCCACGACACGAAGGCGGCGGAGTGGCGGCGCGAGCTCGAGGCGTTTGGGCGGAGTCGTGGCTCGTGAGCGAGCTTGGCGACGCACCGAGGCGGAGTGGGCACAGGCCCCTCCGCTTCATCGGCGGCAGGACCTTCCCGAGGAGGGATGCTCAACGAATGTGCGCAACTTGGCGGACACTACCATTAACTGGTGGCTGTCCCTAGTTGTCCCAACTGGTGGCTGTCCCAAGTTGTCCCGTCTTCGGTTTCGGTGCAGCTTCTCTTGCCAACCCACTACATTGGTCCTTGGCCCGATGTTCTTACCACAATCGTGACCGTGCCAGGAGCACCCGTCGACGAAAACGGCAACCTTGCACGTCGGCCACACGAAGTCCGTCCGCCCGGCGGCGCTTGATGCGTGCGCCATCCAGTCAACCGAGCCCCCCTCAGCAGCGAGTCAAGCGTTCCTCCGTCGATTGGTTCCTGGTGCTCCGAACACGAGACATAAGTTGTGCGCGACAGGCTCCCAAATGTCCTGCGCTCGTTCCGTGCATCGCCGGTTCATCCGCTCATCGCTTTGGCCTCATTGACTGAAGACCTTGTGCAAGGACGGCCTTTAGCACGCTTCGGGCGGCCAGCGTTGCGTACCGAGGAGGAACAGCGTTGCCGATCAAGCCACATACGGCCTCCATCTCGTCTGTAGCAAAGCGGTATGTCTCAGGAAACGTCTGGAGTAGGGCTGCTTCCCTCACCGAAATGGTGTAGCGCCGGCGATCAGGGTGTCCGAATCTCCCCTTGCATGGAGTGGTGCATCCTCCGGTGATGGTCGGCGACGCTTGGTCCCATGTCATACGTCCGTACACGTTTGTGAACCCGTCGTAGCCGTCTCGGTGGCACTTGGGGCGCACAGTCTCATCGACAGTCAGCCATGTTCGTCCCGGTTGCGCCGCCCTAAGCCGGGCCTTGGTTTGCTCCTGCAGGTCTCGGACCACATGCCAATTGTGCGCCTCCGGGCCACCATTCCGAAGCGAGGCACTTAGCGTAACGGGTGCTTCGGTATGACCGATCCCGTCTCTCACCGTTCGCCATACCTTCTGCCTCGAGCCGGGTTTGGGTGCGCGTGCATGAGACGGCTGCGGAAAGGGCACGTTGAATCCCCGACCGGCAAGGAGAACGAGGCGCCGGCGCGACTGCGGCACGCCAAAGTCAGCCATTTGCTCAATTCGCCACTCATACTTGTATCCGCACCTCGCCAACTCTTCCAGGAACTCGCTGAAGATCTGTCGTCCCCGCCGCGTCAAGCCGGGCACGTTTTCCATCATGATCGCGTCGGGCGCAAGATCCGCGATGATCCTACCCATTACCAGCAGAAGCTCATTGCGAGGGTCATCGCGCCTGTTCTTTGCGGTCAGGGAACAGAACCCTTGGCACGGCGCACATCCGGCCAGCAATGCGATTCGCTTGTACGAGACGGCTCGGCGAAGCTCTTCCGCCGATGCCTCACGGATGTCCTTCACGATTACCTGAGTCCGCCGGTTGTTCCACCTGTACGTCCTTGCAGCAATCGGGTCTACTTCGACTGCTGCGGCGACGCGAAAGCCCGCGTCGCGGAGACCACGAGTAAGGCCGCCACAGCCGGCGAACAAGTCAATGGCGATCGGCTTGGGCCGGCTCACGTTCTGCGTCCCTTCCGCGCTCGGTGCTCCACCGTATCCCTCTTGGGCTTTGACTCGGAAGAACGATCGCTGGGTCGATTCGCCGTCGTTGCAATTTCGGGCTCACCCGCCTCGCGCGCGCGCTCCTGAAAGATCGTTCGGAACTGGTTGTGGCTCTGCTTTGCTCGCTCGATCAGGTCGTCCCATGTTGTAAAAAACACCCATCCGCTCTTCGAAAAAGACTCGCTGATGCTTTGAGCATCTTCGTTTAGCTCCGCGCTGATCAGATGGCTCTGTACGTGCGAGTATCTGATTGCCTTTGGATCCGACAGCTCGTCAAATCGCGTACTCACGTACTTACGATACTTGTCTGCCTGATTGATGTCCTTGACTGTTGCCACATGGCCGCCTCGCTTAATTTCGACAATGTGGAGCGTGCCTCCAACGCCAACGCAGAAGAAGTCGGCGCGGTCGTCATCGCCTTTCTGCTTCTTTCTTGTCAGGCCGGACTGGCTCTCAATCCAGGTCGCCACGCGTGCTTCGGACTTGTTCAGCATCCATGTAGGGTCGATGAGCCATGGATTTGCTTCGAGATGCTTCGAGAGTACGCCACGCTCCCTAGCGTCTTGATGATGCATCTTCTCCAGAGTCTCAATCGCAGCCAGGTTACTATCGATGATCTGCAGCAGCGTTACCGCCGTGCGGACTTCCATCTTCGCAAGCAGATCGTCCAGTTGCTTTAGATCAGTGACATTCGTCTCCCGTAGCTTCTGAAGAATGCTTCGGAGCGTCGCGTTCTCAAGGGCGTCAAGGAACCAAGACAAAATGTCCTCAAACTCGGTGGGTTCCATTTCCACCGACTTGAATTTCTCAACGAACTGCAGCGCCGCCTCTTTGTAGGATGGCGCAAGACCGTCAATCCGAGCCTGAACCCTAGGGCTGACTTCCGTGATTTGCTTCTCGCGCAGTGAGGCCCGAAACTTGGCCCAGTCAGCTAGTGCCTTCCGTAACAGCGTCTGGCCCCATTCCTTCAGTGCCGCCCCCTCGGGGCTTTCCCACGCGATCGAATCCCGAGGGGTCGCGATGTGGTCCGGCGTGTCGACGCCGGCGTCGAGCCACTCTGCCTTGACCATTCCGACCAGGTATCGGAGACCGTGCTGGCCGGTCACGCCTCCGCTAATGTCGAAGAACGTCTCTTCTTGCGAGATCTTTCCGCGCGTGTAGATGAGGACCCCGGTCAGTTCCCCTTCATTCTGCTTCCTGGGATGCTCCGTAAACCCAATCCAGTACTTCACAGGGCCGCATCCTGCTACATTGTCCGTGGCCCATCCCTGCTTGGGCTCCCTCAGCTGGAGCTTGATGTCCTCCTCGCGTAGGGGGTCGCCGTTGATACGCACGCAGAAGTTCGAACCGACAAGCAGGAACCGCTGCGCCATGCTGCGGTGAAACTCGTCTGCGTTCCTAGCCTTCCGCTCGTGTAGGTGGCGAAGAATTACCGTCGTGCCCTTGGTGGTCCTGGCGTGTCGCGGTGCATCGCTGACTGGTCCGGCAAAGATGATCTTCGCCGGAGCTGGCCCGAGCTCTACTTTCGTCAGGTTCGAGAGATCCAATTTGAACCACACCAGTGTCTTTTGCTTCAGCTCTCGATCCGTCTCCTTGAATACCGTCTGCACTTCGAGGGTATCAGCGATCCCAAAGCCAGCAAGCTTCCCGACGCCCTTCCGACCCTGAAGGTGGCGACCACCTGGCGACTTGTCCGTTCCTTCGGCCTTCCGTCGGTCGCGCCCAACGTTGAGGTACGCGTCGCGGACCATCTCCCACGTCATTCCGTTGCCGTTATCCGAGACCTCAATGAACTGGTCGTTGTTCGTTGGGTCCCACGGCTCTCCGAGCGGAAGGCGCACCTCTACCTGCGTGGCGTCGGCATCCCAAGCGTTCGAGACTAGCTCGGCGATTGCAGGGACGGGTCGTCCAGCATACATCTGCACACCGAGGTGCTTGACGATGTTTCCCGCCACGGTCAGGACTAGCTCGTCGGGATTGCGGCCCGGGAGCAGAACGCGGGCGTACTGCGACGCCGAGATCGCACGCTTCCGGGCCACGTTCAGAGATTTCCCACGCGAACGTTGCAGGTTGCCTGTCCTCCCACTCTTTGGCCGGGAATCGTGCCTTCGTGCGCCAGCTCGTGGAACGTCCGCCTGGGGAGCGAGAGGCACGCGGCGAGGGCATCGACTGCGGCGGAAGCACCGGCGTGCGCGCCGTGCCCCGGGGTTGCTCGGCGGCACGCTGGCGGATTCTGAGGTGCGGTCAATGCCACGTATCCCCGCAGTTGATCCGAACTGTCGGTTGCCGTCAATCGCGGCAGCCACCGGCGCCGTTTGGCGGCGACAGGTCCACCCGAAGCCGGGGGGACCTTGGACACGGGGAACCTTGGACAGGAACCTTGGACACGCATATTCGCGGCGATGGTACCACCTCGCCGCACAGCGCCACCCTTCGCCAATGGCCCCCAACCGCGCCTTTCGGACCGCGGGCCGGCGCCGTGCATGCGTTCATGTGGGTGTGGCTGTCGGTCGCCGCGCAGCGATGCCCGATCCGACGCGACGGGATCGTCGGGTAGGCGTCGGAGATGCCGTACTCCTTGGCGACGACCGAGACGGGCTGCGCCCGGACCCGTTCGTACAGTTCATCTCGGGACAGCTCGATGTTGGGGAAGGTCATCTCCAGCTCCTCGGGAGGGGGCAATGGCCGCGTGGACCGACCCACACGGCCTCGGGGAATGGCCTGCGTCGCAGAATCCCAGCGTTCGCTCGCCGCCCGGCCATTCTGGCGTCTCGCTAGTCAACTGGACTTGACTAGCGGTCGATCCGAGTCAAGACTTCTTGACTAGCAGCCCGTGGCGAAAGTCATGCTGCCTGCAACCGAGCCCACTCCCGCATGGCTGCGTCGCCGTCGCTTGCGGTAGATTCCTTGGAATACAGCGGCGCGACGGCTCCTTGCCCTGCGGAAGCGGACTCGGTTTCGGCGACGCAGCACTTTCGCCACGGGCTGCTCGCGGACCCGACTCGGAAAGGAACGCTGCCTCGCCATGCCACGCGTGACAGGGAGATACCGGGTTTCCAGGGCTGGGAGGGCCGGAGGGGAGGACGTGCGGGCGTTCGTGCCTGCGCCGCTGCCGCCGGCCGATCCGCCGCTGGTGCTCGATGACCGGCTGGCCGCGCTGCACGCCGAGGCGCTGACGGCCGTCGGCAAGCTCGGCGTCGCCGGCGCGATGGTGCCCAGCGCCCAGTGGTTCCTGTACGGCTTCGTCCGCAAGGAGGCGGTTGTCTCGTCGGAGATCGAAGGGACCCAGGCGACCCTTCAGGACGTGGTGACGTTCGAGGCGACCAGGCAGGCCGAGCGCCCGGACGACGTCCGGGATGTCTGCAACTACGTCGATGCGCTGACCTTCGCCAGAAAGGAGATCGCCAGCGCCAAGGGGCTGCCACTGGGCACACGGTTGCTGTGCGAAGCCCACAAACGCCTCATGCGCGGTGTGCGCGGGGCGGACAAGATGCCCGGCGAGATTCGACGCTCACAGAACTGGATCGGCGGCACGCGGCCGGGGAACGCCCGGTTTGTTCCGCCGCCGCCCGAGGTCGTGCCCGAGCTCATGGCTCAGCTCGAGAAGTGGCTTCACTCGGATGATCCGCTCCCGCCGCTGGTCAAGGCGGGGCTGGCACACGTGCAGTTCGAGACGATCCACCCGTTTCTGGATGGCAATGGCCGCATCGGTCGTCTGCTCATCACACTGCTTCTGGAGCACTGGGGCTTGCTCAAGAGTCCCATGCTGTACCTCAGCCTGGCGCTCAAGCGGCGTCAGGAGCAGTACTACGCGCATCTGACGGCGGTGCGCGACGGCGGCGATTGGGAGGGCTGGACGGCGTTCTACCTCGAGTGCGTCCGCGAGGCCGCCAACGACGGCGTCCGTGCGGCCGAGAGGCTTTTCGCGCTGCTCGGCAAAGACCGTGCCCGCTTGATCGGCCACGACAGCGTCACCGTGCCCACGATTCGGCTCCTGGATCGACTTCCCTCGAGCCCGGTCGTGACGCTGCCACTGGCCATCGAATTGCTGGGCGTCAGCAAACCCACGGCGATCAAGGCCATCGAAGTCCTTGAGGAGACGGGAGTCCTCAAGGAGACCTCCGGCAAGCGCCGCGACCGTGTCTACGCCTACCAGAAGTACCTCGACGTGCTCACCGGCGAGTGAGCCGCCGTGCCGAACAAGCGGCTCGCGTCGGCCACGCATGCAACCTTCTCCGGAACCTGTCGAGTAGGGACGGCCTCCGCTCGCGAGGAGACCGTCCCTGCTCGACAGGTTGTTCGTGTCCAAGGTTGTTCCTCATCCGGAGCCGAAGCCGATCAACGTCAGCGCGGCGATCCGGCGGTCGAGATGGGTTCGCAGCACTCCGGGCGCGGAGGGCGCGGGGGGTTCATCGGCGCGAGCGGCACGGAGGCGTGAAGGAGACGGCAGGCGCGTCACCGCGCCGCTTCGCGCAGCCGCCGGAAGTCGAACAGGCTCGACGGTCGGGCGCAGCACTTCGGATCGGCGGCGACGCCGCCATCGTTCGCGTTCCCACCGCCCTTGTCCCCACCCGCAACCCCACCCAACGGGAAGACGATGAAGTCGTCATGCACCTCGTAGTGCGGGTTGCCCTGCATCGCATGGATCGCCGTCTGGAGCTCGAGCAGGTGCGCCCGCGTGAGCTGGAGCGCGTGCTCGTTGGGATGGCTGGTCGCGCCCATCGGGAAGTCCACGCCCGGGGTCTTGGTCATCTCGATGTGCGTGCCGAGCACCCAGCAGACCGGCTTGTCGGCGGTGAAGTCCACCAGCCGGTCGATGCTCGCGAGATAGTCGTTGAAGGCGCTGATGTAGAGCCGCCCCGGATAGAGCGTGTCGCCGGTGAAGAGGATGCCCGAGACGCGGTCGTAGAAGGCGATGTGGGCATTCTGGTGCCCTGGGATCGGAATGATGTCGACGATGCGGTCGCCGCCGAGGTCGTACGTGACGATCTGCGTCGGCCAGTTGGCGATGCCGAAGAACGCCTTCACCGCCGCCTGGCTCTTGCCGACGACAATCGTGTTCGGAAGCCCCATGAACTGGCTGTCGCCCGCGACATGATCGCCGTGACCGTGCGTATGGGCGACGATCAGGGTGATGGACTGCTGGCCGCGCGCCGCCAACCACTCGCTGATGAGCTGGGTGACCTTCGCGGCGATCTGGATGTTCCCCGCGCCCGTGTCCATCATGAGCACCTTGTCGGCGCCGAAGAGGAGCGTGATGAAAGGCCCCTCGAAGTTCGTGCACAGCGACTGCCGCATGATGCACAGGTCGGGGTTGTACCAATGCACCTGGATCTGCGGCTCGAACGCGCACTGCGGGGCGCCGGAGATCCATTGGTTCGGGAAGACGCCGCCCTGGACGTTGACCTCGCCCCATGCGCCGAGCATGATCCCGAGGTCGCTCCCGTCCACCTTGCCGTCATCGTCGAGGTCGGCGGGCGTTCCCGGCGCGGCGGCGCCCCATGCGCCGAGCAGCACGCCGAGGTCGGCGCCGTCCACCATGCCGTTCTGGTCGAAGTCGCCGATGCCGCATTGGGCGAAGGCGGGGGAGGCGAGTGTGGTCGCGAGAAGGAGGACGCCCAGGCGTGCGGTGGACATGGTGGCATCATCGGTCGCGCAGTGTGTGAACGCAACGAGACACGCCATTCCACGAGCGGAGGCGACGGCGCGAGCGGAACGTCTGGCCGAGCCATCGCGCGACGCGCTACGCCTTCGTGGCCGTCTCGCGCATCGGGCGGGACGCCGGCAGCGATAGGGAAGGGAACCTTGGGGAACCTTGGACACGCGGGGAACCTTGGACACGCATGTTTGCGGCGATGGTCCCACGTCGCCGCACGCGCCACCCTTCGCCAAGGGCCGCCAACCGCGCCGTTCGGACCTCGGGTCGGCGCCGTGCATGGGTTCATGTGGGTGTGGCTGTCGGTCGCCGCGCAGCGATGCGCAATCCCGACGGGATTGTCGGGTCGGCGCCACGGCCATGGATGGGCAGATGCTTCGGCTCGGCGTGCTCAGGCTGCCGCCGGATCGTCGCGCGGCAGGGGCCCGCGGGCCGCCGAGTGGCCGTTGTTGCGTCTGGTTTCGACGGCGCGGTCGCTCGCGCGGCGCACGCCGACGACATCCGGCCGTAGCGACATCACGACGGCGCGCACGCCGCGACGCACGGCGTGCGCAGCAAGGCTCGACGGAGCGCCGATGGCGCTGCCCCAGGTTCGCGGCGCCGCCACCATCGCGCGCAGCAGCTCCATCGCGCGTCCGGGACTCTCCTTCGTCAGCGCGACGGCCATGCGCGAGATCGCCGCAAGGTCGACCGGTCGGGCCAGCGACGCCGCGATGGCGAGGATGCCCGGCCGCCAATCGACGTCGGCGCAACCGTTCTCTGCTCCGCAGGCGTCCCGGCCGCGCCGAACACGGCCCGATCCGCGCCTTGCATCGCGCTTCGCCTTTCCCTTCGCCTTTCCCTTCGCCTCTCGTTTCGTCTCTCGCTTCGTCTCTCGTTTCGTCTCTCGTTTCGCCTCTCGTTTCGCGTCGCCGCGGTCGCGGGCGATGTCCGCGAGCACCTGCAGCCGCCTGAAGGAGTCGCCCTGGCCGACCTCGTCCAGCGCGACCGCAGGCGCGCGCCGCCCGGGATGGCTCGGTTTCCGCACACGCAACGAGAGCGCTCGCGACGCATCGGGGCCGGTCGTCGACGGCGCGATCGGCGCGTCGGCGACGATGGGCCCGGTCGGTCCGGGAGCGATGTCGGCGTTCGCCTGCGCCAGCTCCCATCCATCCGCCACCCCGTGCGGCCCGCGCCTCGACGGCATCGCCGGCGAGAAGAGCGTCTCGTCGAACTGGGCGACGAACGCCTCGATCTCCGCAGGCGCGTCGATGCGCCCGTCCGAGTCCGGCGCCTCCGCGATCCGCCTCCACAGCTCGCGGCCACGTTCGTCCAGCCGCCGGGCGTGCGCCTCGACCGACGTGTACCTCGCCCGGAGCGGGTCGTCGACCATCCGCGCCGCCACCGGGTTGAGGTCGATGGAGCTCGAGCACAGGAGCAGCCCCGGCTCGTCCAGCACGCGGTCGCTGGAGAACCGCCCCTCCCAAAACGCGCCGGGACGACCGTCCTCGCGGTTGGCCCGCCGGGCGATCCACTCCTTGAGTTCCTTCATGAACCACGACAGCGACGAGAGCCGGGCTCGGCGATCCCCGCTATACTTGCATGATGACGCAAACGAGCAAGAGACGTCCGGCGACTCCGAAACAGGCCGCCCGCTGCTGCGGCCCGATCGACGACTTCCTCGATCCCGAGCTATTCAAGGCGCTGTGCGATCCGACGCGGGTGAAGCTGATCGCGTGCTTGGCCAAGTGCGGGCGTCCGTGCTCGGTGACCGAGGTCGCCGAGTGCTGCTCGGTCGACCTTTCCGTGGTGTCGCGGCACCTGGCGCTGATGGCGCGCGCGGGCCTGCTCGACTCGGTCAAGGAAGGGCGCGTCGTCCAGTACCGCGTGCGGTTCCACGATGTCGTCGAGGCGCTGCGGGGCCTCGCGGACGCGATCGAGGCGTGCTGTCCTGATCACGCCACCGGCGCCTGCGGAGCATGCTGCCGTGGAAAGTAGACGATTTCGAGTCCTCTTCCTCTGCACCGGGAATTCATGCCGCAGCCAGATGGCTGAAGGCTGGGCCCGGGCGCTCTGGCCCGATTCGATCGAGCCGTGCTCGGCGGGAACCGTGCCGAGCGCGCTCAACCGGCTCGCGGTCCGCGCGATGGCCGAAGAGGGCGTCGACATCTCGGCTCAGCGGTCCAAGCACATCGACGAACTCCACGGCCACGCGTTCGACGTCGTCGTCACGGTGTGCGACGTGGCGCAGGAGTCCTGCCCCGCGCTTCCGGGCGCGGCGCGCGTCGTGCACGTCGGATTCGACGATCCGCCGCGACTCGCTGCGGGCGCGGCAACCGACGACGAAGCCCTCCTTCACTATCGCCGCGTACGCGACGAGATCCGCCGATTCATCGAGACACTTCCCGTCGCCCTCGCGGCGACCAATCACCCAACTCCATCAAGGGCTACCCACTCATGAGCACTCACCCAACGAATTCAGCGTCAACTCGCACCTGCTGCTCCGACGATTGCTGCGCTTCCTCGGCAGCCGCCCCGAACGCGCCGTCTGCCGACGATGTCCGATCGCAGGTGCGCAGCGGGTACGCGCAGATCGCGGAAGCGGGCTCCTGGTCGGCCATCAAGGACGCGGGCGCATCAAGTTCAACCGGTTGCTGCGGTGGAGGCGGGTGCTGCGGCCCCGCGACGTTCTCGCCGGAGCAGCTCGCCGAGGCGATCGGCTACTCGAAGGACGAACTCGCCGCGACGCCCGACGCCGCCAACATGGGACTCTCGTGCGGCAATCCGACTGCGATCGCGTCGCTTCGGCCCGGTGAGGTCGTGCTCGACCTTGGTTCCGGCGGCGGCTTCGACTGCTTTGTCGCCGGCCCGAAGGTCGGTGCGACCGGTCGCGTGATCGGCGTCGACATGACGCCTGAGATGCTGTCGAAGGCGCGCCGCAACCTGGCCATCTACCGCGAGCGATCCGGACTCGACAACGTGGAGTTCCGCCTCGGCGAGATCGAGCACCTGCCGGTCGCGGATGCGAGCGTCGATGTCGTCATCTCCAACTGCGTGATCAACCTCTCGCCCGACAAGGCGAGCGTGTGGCGCGAGATCGCGCGCGTGCTCAAGCCGGGCGGGCGGGTCGCGGTCTCCGATCTTGCGCTCCTGCGCCCGCTGCCCGAGGCGGTGCGGAGCGATGTCGAGGCGCTCGTCGGGTGCGTTGCAGGGGCAGTCCTCGTGGACGACACGCGGCGGATGGCCACCGAGGCGGGGCTCACACACATCGCACTCGACTCGAAGCCGCAGTACATCGACGCGATGACCAATTGGGAGGACCCGCTCTACCGGCGCATCATCGCGAGCCTGCCCCGGGACACGAAGCCCAGCGACTTCATCACGAGCCTCGACGTGAGCGCCAGGCGAGCATGAACCGGCTGGTGGCCGAGTGCTTCGGAACGTCCTGCCTCGACTTCGCCGGGACGGGCGCCGGCTCGCGGGATCGTTGCCGGACTCGGGGAGAAGGAGCCGCCTGACGCAGCGCAAGACGCAGTGGCAGGCGATGGGCATGGACTCGCCATGGAGATGCTTGCGCCGTTGGCATGCGCTCGGATCATCAGCCTCCATGCAGGCGCGGCTTCACTGCCGTGTTCTTGAAGGGCAACGGGCGATGATCGGGTCTACGAGCGACGCTCCCGTGTCCGCCTGCTGCCCCGTACGCCCTCGAGCCAGCCGGTGCCGTACCCGGCAAGTTCGGACATTGATGCGCACAGCCGCACACGTTCGCGCACCTTCGCGGGCAACGCCCCCGAGCAACGCCCGCCCACAACGATCCGACCATCCATCTGCTCGACGCTGCGCGCGAGAGCGAGCCAAGCCGCCTCGGCGCGCGGTTCCGGGGCTGCGCCGATGCTGATGCTGGATAGTCGCGCGCCGTAGCGCGACATGGCGATGCCGACTGTCTCCAGCGGCGTGCAGGGGCCGAGATTCCGTGTGCGAATCCCGCACTCGCGAAGTACGAGGCTTGCCAGCATGGGCGGGAGCAGGTAGGGATCGCCCGGTCCGCCGGCCGTCACCGCCGACGGTGCGGATTCGGGCAGCGCCGGAATCCACGACCCGATCTCCGTGAGAGCGTGCACGCATGTATCCATGGCGCGATGCTCAAGCAGGATGCCCTCGGGACCATGAAGCCAAAGCTCGCCCAGTTGGTGCAGCACCGGCCTGATGAGGTTGTCGGCGATGGATGCGACGTCCGCACCACCCAGGTATCGCCCGGCGATGATGGCTCTGGCGTCGGCGACGCGATCGTGCACGAGTGCGTCGTGCAACTGCTGAGCCGCCGCCTCGTCGACGTTGCCAACTTGGGGCGTCGCCTCAAGTGAAAGCAGGTTTGGCTTGGCGACCGTCGCGCGTTGACTGCGAATGAAGCCGATCGCAGCGGCGAGGGGAATGCGGCGATGTCCCCCGGCGGTTCGAGCTGCCGCGATGGATCCGTCATCCACCCACCGCTTCACAGACGACTCGCTGACGCCGAGCGCCTTCGCGAACTGTCGACTGGTGAATGACTGGGGTTGGCGCTTCACGCACCCGGCTCGGAGGATGGTGGTCTTGGTCGAACCTCGGCCCCGTCGTTGCCGATCGGGGCCGAGGATACGCGGTTGAGGCGGTTCGTGCGCGCGAGAGCGGGCGCGAATCGCGGGCGTCACTCAGGCAGCAGCACGGTGTCGATCACGTGAATCACTCCGTTGCTGGCCTCGATGTCGGTAGCGGTCACCGTCGCCACCGTGGTCCCCGAAACGACCATGACCTTGCCATCCTTCGTTTTGATCGTGAGCTTCCGACCTTGCAGCGTCTTCCCGCTTTCCGGAGCCGTGGCCACCTGGTCGGCATACGAGGCACCGGGAACCACGTGCAACTTGAGAATTGCGGCGAGACGTTCCTTGTTCTCCGGCTTCAGCAGGTTCTCCACCGTTCCGGCTGGCAGCTTCTGGAAGGCCGCATCGGTCGGCGCGAAAACCGTGAATGGACCCTTCCCCGACAGAGCCTCATCCAGTCCGGCCGCCTTGACCGCGGCGAGCAGCGTCGTGAAGGAGCCCGCCTTCGCCGCCACCCCCGGAATGGGCATGTCGACCGGCAGGACGACGGCGTCGATCACGTGGATGACACCGTTCTTGCACTCGATGTCCGTCTTGATGACGTTCGCCACTCCATCCAAGCGGACCTTGCCGCCGTCGATCGCGATGGCCAGCCGTTGTCCGTTGACCGTTGTGGCGTGCTTGAGGCCGATGACCTGAGTCGACGACACGGATCCCGGAACAACGTGGTAGGTGAGGATCGACGTCAGCGCCTGTCGGTTCTCGGGCTTCAGCAGCGTCTCGAGAGTTCCCGCGGGCAGCTTCGCGAAAGCCTGGTCGGTCGGCGCGAACACCGTGAACGGGCCTTCGCCCTTCAACGTCTCGACGAGTCCAGCCGCCTTGAGGGCCGCGGCGAGGGTCGTGAAGTTCCCTGCGGCGACGGCGGTATCCACGATGTCCGCGGCGGGCTGGGAGTGCCGCGCATCCGCCATCGCTGCGGCGGAAGGCGCCTCGGTCATCGATCCCGCGCACGACGACTGCCCGCACGCCGCGGCCGAGAGCGCGAGGGCCGCCCACGAAGTTCCGATCAGCATCAGCTTGTTCACCGGTTGCTCCTGTTGAGACTGAGTCCGTGTCCGTCTGGTGGCCCGAACGTCGGGCTCCGTTGCCATCGATCACCTCGGATCGAGCCGGTTCCTGCCGGGTCGACGGAATGAACGAGTTGAACGATTATGACCTTCGGCGCGGGAAAGTCAAGTGCCAGCATGAACCGGTGAAAAGATGCGGAATGTCCGCAGCATTGGACGCGGCTGCCCGCACGCAGTGGAGCAAAGAGATGGCCGATTCGAACGATGCGCTGGCCCGAGATCGGCGTTCCGCGCATGCGGCCCGTCCCGCGCTGGGAGTCGCATCCCCGCGAGAGTTCGGCCCGTCGCGGCGGTGG
>JAXMAF010000031.1:0-58878 GCA_046350555.1 Phycisphaerales bacterium | reverse complement strand
TGGCGTTCGAGTCTCGCCGGCGATTGCGGCCCGGGATGTTCGTCGCGGAGGTCGTCGGCCGCTCCATGGAGCCGATGATCCCGAACGGGTCGTGGTGCCTCTTCCGGGCGCCCGTCGAAGGGACGCGGCAGGGCAAGATCGTGCTCGTTCAGATCCGCGACTCTCCCGATCCCGAGACCGGGGAGCGCTACACCGTCAAGCGGTACGAAAGCACGAAGGTGGCGGGCGGCGACGCATGGCAGCATGAGCGGATTGTGCTCAAGCCGCTGAACCCGAAGTACGAGCCGATCAGACTCAGGGGCGACGAGGGCGAGCTGAGGGTCATCGCGGAGCTGGTTGATGTTCTTGAAGGTGGAGCCTCCTGAGGGCCAGGGGGCGACCGAGGCCCGCGATGAACTATCTATCCGCACGGTGCTTCCGATCGTGGAGACGCTCAAGCTGAGGACGTTCGCGGACACGAACAGAAGCAGTGCATGAAAAAAAGTCGATCGTCCCGAGAGCGGGCCCGATGTTGGCGAGTCCCTCCTCCATCAGTCTCAAGATCGCGCCGCCCGGTCGAGGTTCGCTTCCTTGGCGACACCGACTGACTGACGCTGAACCGGATGGCGCCGCCGTTCGATCGGGACAAGTCGGTGATCTTCCGGAACATCTCCAATCTGATCGGGGACAAGGAGTTGGAACAGAGTTCAGTTGTTGCAGTTCCTGCAACAACTGCCGCCGACATGAAGGCGCACCGCGTCGAGCGCCTCATTTGGACGTGAAGAGCTCCGACGGCCACCGCATCAAGTCGCTGCGCTGCACGCGGTTCCGACGCTCGGCAACGAGTGGATCTGGCATTGGGGGCACATCACCGCACCGCACGCTGCCCTTACGGCGCGACGGCATCCACACCCCGAGAATTCCCCTTCAATTTCATCCAACTTCCCGATCCGCCGCAAACCTGTGATACAACCACACCATGGTTGCGAACAGCCGCGGATCGTCGACACCGTTGGCCAGGAGCCACTGCGGGAAGGGCATCGCGCCGTCGGCCTTCGAGAGCTGGTATGTGGTCCAGAAGTGCCAGAAGAGCTGGAGCGTGGCGGGAGGGATCGAGCCCGGAGGGGGAGGGAGCGGGTTGTGCGCCAGCCAGTTTGGCGGCGCGCCGCGCCAATGGTCCGGATGAACGGCGCCGATCTTGTTGCTGATGGCGCTGGCTGAAGCGATCGCGATGAGGACCGCAGCCGTCGACAGCGAGATTGGATGACGGCGGCGCCCCATCACGGTGTCCGCTCCTGCTGTGTCCGCACAGCCCGAAGGACTTGCCAGCCGGTCGACCGGAACTCCGGAAATCGTCCCATGGTGCCGGCGAGGTTGCGGATGTCGTCCTCGTCGAGGTTCCAATCTCGATCCCGGTCTCGATTCCAGTCTCGATTTTGGATGTCCGGCTGAACCGAAGCTCGAGTGCGGCGCATGTGCTCGAGGATCCACACGCGCTCCCGCAGTGTCCAGTTGCCCAGCGACTCGGCGACCTCGTCCGCCTTGTTGGTGAAGATCGCCATGTACCGGTCGAGCGCGGCGTCGTCGGTCACGTGCCGGACGGCGACGTTCGCGGCGAAGACACACGTCCAGCCGAGGCTCTCCTGCCACTGCGATCCACTCGGACCTTGATTGAGGCGATCGACCAGCGCGAGAAATTCTGCCAGGGCCTCGTGGGCGGGCTTGGTGCCGAGGAGCGCCTGCATTTCCAACACGCCGGCTCGAGCCGTGTGGGCGGTGGCCGCATCGCGCTCGACACCGTTCCACGCCATCCAGTCATCGAGCGTCTGCGCCGCCCGAGTCAGATCATCGATGGCGAGCGCCGCATGCCGCTCCCGCCCGACCTCGTCGTTGCCTGCGAGCACGCGGTAGCAGTTCCCGCGCACGTAGCTTGCATATCCGATCGGTTGACGCAACGGCGACGATCGATCAAGGTCCGGCCAGTCCGCGAGCACCGCCGTTGCGACACCGATCGCCTCGGTCAGCTTTCCCAGTACATACTCGATGTTGGCCAACGCGACGCGCGTCCACGCGGAATGGGGACCGCCGTATCCACCGCGCCGCATGGCCTCCCCGAGCGCACGCTCAGCCGCCGTGTACCAGCCAAGCGATTCGCAGGCTGATGCTTCGAGCACGAGCGCGTAGGCCTGCTCCTGAGCCGTGCCCATGCCGGCGGCGACCTGCCGGGCGATCTCGACGCCAAGGCGATAGTCGTCGCGACGAATCGCTTCCCACGCGTCGCGGTTGAGCTGCGCGGCGGACTTGCCCTGTGATGTGCCGGTGTGCGCGCCGGAGCGGCTGGGCACGTCGCAGAGATCCTCGACGACCATGTCGATCGGCCAATCCAAGGCCTCGGAGAGGCGCATCACAAGATCGAGCTTCGGCACACCGCTTCCAGGTATGAGGTTGTGCACGCTGCGATCGAACGCCGCCGCGAGATCCTTGTCAGACCAACGGCGGTAGGACCGCGCCAACTCGATGAGCGCCTTGAGACGCTCCTTGCTCGGATACGGCCTCGTCATGCCACGAGCTCCCTTGCGTCGCCAACCGCCCAACGGCAGGGCCACGAGCCTCCCTCGCGCCACCACGAGGATGCTAACTCGGCGGACCCGTCGCGCCCAGCCGGCAGATCGCTGCCCGCTCGTGAAAAACTTCACGCACGACGGCCCGCGGATCGTTGCTCGCGCGGGCTGTCACCTCGATTGGCGTCGCAGCGAGGTGGCTGGGAGCCCGCCTCGGCCGAGGGTCTCATGTCAGCTCGGCAGCGGCGTCGCAAGGCGTGGTCAAACCCGAGTGCCGCTGGACCCGCTCGCAGCGACTTGGCTTCGAGTGCCTCAGCTCGCCGAGCACCTGGCGAACGACTCGTCGTTGCGGATGAACTCCACCGGCTTCGCTCGCTTGTGAACGCAGGCCCGCTTCGCCGCATGGAATGCCGTGAAGCCATCGGTCACTCGCCGCATGGTCGACACGCCTGCCGCGCCGGACCAAAGCGAGGTTCGTCGGTTGTCGCCTGCCCACGGCCGCCTGGCGACCCGCTTACAGCGACGCCATGACGGATCCACCGGCACTCAGCGCGGAGAACTGCCCCCGCTCAGCCGCCTGAACTCGGCGTCTGCGGTGGCGAATGCCGACTCGAGGCGGGCGATGGCGACGTCGAGCGCGGCGAGGCACTCGGTGCTGAGTCGGTGCAGCTCGGCGGTGGCGGGATGGGCCGTGATCGGCAGCACTTGCTCCAAGTGGGCAAGGTCGTCGGTGGCTTGTTCCCGGGATGCCCGAATGGCTTTCATCACTTGGAGCTGACTGCCGAGCCGATCGCGCCGAGCCTTTGCGTTCAGGATCGTCTGCTCGCGGTCGGCGGGCGCGGGGCGATCCTGGGCGAAGTCCGTGCGCAGCACCGTCGTCGCCGATCTCGAATCGGTGTCGATCCGGCGACGATGCGAGTCGAGGATCATCGTCGTCCAGCGCGCGAGCATCTCCTGCGATGCCGGGCCGTCGGGGCGTGCCATCTCGACGAGCTGGGTGGCAACCGCCGGCTGGCGCATCGCCACGATCACCTCGTCGCCGAGACGCACGTCCGCAGGCAGCAGGGCCTGGATGGCCTGGTCCCAGGTGTCGCGCGTCAACGTGGTGAGATCGATCGATGTCGCCAACTCGGCATCGGTCACCTGGACCCCCGGAACATGACCGGCCGAATAGAAGCCCGTGACGAGGATCGACGCGATCGCGGTCGCCTGCTGGGCCGTCGGCGCGTTGGCTTCCGCGGCGTCCGTGGCGCCGGCCGATGGTGTCGGCCGGAAGTGAACCGAGATCAGCCGGCCCCGAAGCACCTGAGTGCTCGCGTCGATCGGGGGATCCGCGAACGTCGCGGCGCCGAGCGCGCCGCACAGCCCGAGGAGCGCGGTCGCGAGGAAGCCGACGCGTCGAGATCCCCATCGAGTCGAGTGGTGCATCGGGCATTGTTGGCGGGGCCCTGTCCCGAGCGAACCCTCGGCTGGGGTCGGGGCGAGTCAGGGACTACGTCCGGCGCTTTGCAAGCGCACGGAGGCGGGCGGTGTCGCCGTTGGCGAGCGCCGCCTTCTTCGCGTGGGTCCAGCGCTTGAGTTGGTGTTCGCGGGCGATGGCGTCGGCGCGCGTGGAGAAGGACTCCGAGTGGACGAGCTCGACGGGGCGGCGCGTGGCGGTCCACGCGGCGCCTTGTCCGTTGTTGTGCGTGGCGACGCGATCGGCGAGATTCTCCCAGGATCCTGCGTAGAACGTGCCGTCGGCGCAGCGGAGGAGGTAGGCGTGGAACCAGGCGAGAACCCCGGGGAGGATGTGCCTGTCCTGAGCGAACCGGAGCGCAGGTGAGTCGAAGGGCCCTCGACTCACTTCGGCCCTCGCATCGCTGCGCTCGCTCGGGCCTTCGTTCGCTCAGGACATTCGACTCGTCCCCGCTTCTGTGTGCCGCCGGTAACAAGTGGCCGCCATGAGCGAGTCCCGCTGCGCGAGCCGCAGCGGGGACGAGTCGAATGGAGCCGGGGGGATTCGAACCCCGTGCCGAAACATCCGTCAAGCCGCGTCTACGTGTGTATCCGTCGATTGGATCTCGGCGTTGGGACCGCCGACGGCGGCGTTACCCATTGCCATGGCAGACGATTGTCTCGCGCCTTCGAGGCCTGCCGGCCCGTTGGCGCCAGCCCGGGGTTTTCGATGGTCACCCTACCGGGCGTCGGATGATCATCGTGCAGCCTGAATTAGGCTGCGAGAGCGTACTGCGTGGTATTGGCAGTTGTGTTTTTGCATGCTTTTTACGTGGCCAGCATGCTCCACGACACGCAGCGTCGAGCCGGGAGTGTCCGGTCGATGCCGTTCGGCCCCAGTTGTCAGAGAACGGACGATCATAGGCGGGGGCGTTGGGGGAGGGCGTGCGGTGTTCGATGGGTTGGGACGGGCGCGACCGTGCGGGGCGGTCGAAGGATGGTCGACGGGAAGCCGCCTGCGGCGGCGGAATTCGGAGTCGGGGACGCCAGTGGGCGCACGCGCACACGCTCACGTGCCGACGGTTGCGCCGGCGCGCAAGAGTCGACCGATGCGTCGGACGGGGTCTCCGATTCCGAGCTCCTGATTCCACCGACACGCTCGACCGACTGCTGGTTTGCGGGCATCGTCGGACGGAGTCCCCGACTCCGAACTCCTGATTCCCCTCGCCTCGCCCCCTTCAACCGCTCAGCGCGGTCGCGCCCGCTTCACGCCATCGCATACGAAACCCGCGCCGCTCAACTCCACGCGCCGAGCAGGATGCCGAGATCGGCGCCGTTCACGACGCCGTCGCCGTTGAGATCGCCGACGCCGGCGTTGCCCCAGTTGCCGAGCAGGATGCCGAGATCGGCGCCGTTGACGATCCCGTCGCCGTTGAGATCGGCCGTGGCCGGGCACGCATCGAGCTGCACGATGCGGATCGCCGAGCCGCCAAGGGCCGTTGGCGCGGCGAGCGCCGCCCACGGCGTGGCGCCGTCGACGAGGAAGGCGCCGGGTGTCGACACGTCCGGTCCATCGAGCAGCGACTTCGGATTGCGCAGCCGCGTCTCGTGGATCACGATTCCCTGGTGGAGTCGGTAGAGCCACGCACCGGTGAGGATGTCGTTGTTTGTCAACTGGTATGCGGCGATGGTGAGCTGCACATCCGCGCCGTCGAGGCGCATGGCGAGGTCGCGACCAAACTGCGTCGCGTTGCCCTCGGCCTGCAAGAGCTCGGTCGGCGACCATGTTCCGCCGGAGCGATGGAAGACCTGCACGCGCGTCGGTGTGGTCAGCGAAACGAACGATCCGTTCACCGCCGCCAGCGTGTCGCCGCGCAGCGCGAGACGGTTGCCGAGCTGCGGCTCGAGCCACGTCGGAACCGCGATCGTCGAGGCTTGCGACCACGTTCCGTCCTGTCGCTCGAAGATCGAGAGCGGGCCGTTGTAGGTGGCGGTGTTGGTGTCCGGCGCCGAGACGGCGATGCGCTCGCCGTCGATGGCCACGGCGCGACCGAAGGCCGCCGGCGAGCCGAGGCCGGGCGGCGCGTTCAGGACCTGCTCGACGATCCAGCCAGCGTCCTTGCGGAAGACGGTCGCCGAACCGGCCGGTCCCGTGCCTTGCTGCACCGCGGCGCCGACCACGACGCGCTCCGGTCCGCCCGCGGGCGACCACACGGCCACGCTGGCCGCGAAGTTTGGCGCGGCCGAGGTGAGCGTCGCTTCGGGAGTCCACGCGCCGTCGACCAACCGGAAGAGATTCACCTGCGCAGCCCAGGCGACGGCGAGAAGGTTGCCATCGAGGGCGAGCTGGCGGGCCGCGGTGCCGGTCGGTCCCGGCTGCGATGCGAGGGTCCACGTGCCGTCCATCTCTTCCCGCGCCGAATAGAGCACGTTGGGGCCCGAGGCGAGCGTCCACGCGACATGGCGGGTTCCGTCGATCTCGGCCGCGCGCACCAGCGACACGCTCGACACGCATCCGCCCGGGCACGCGGGCGACGTCGGGATCGAGTCGAGCGGACACCATTGCTCGACGACGCTGGTTGCGCCGATGGCGAGCGCGCCGGACAGGACGATCGACAACATCGGAATCTCCTCGTGTTGGAAGAACGGGTCTCGACGGAGGTCATGGCAGCGGGGCGCCGATGGGCGCCATGCCGGGAGGAGCGAGCGGCCGCGGGCGCCGGGTCGGCGCCGCGCCGGGCGCTGCGCCGTGGGGCCCGCGATCCGCGTGGTCGCCGGCGACGCCTCCGTCGCGGGCGTCCTTCGACGGCGCGGCGGCGTAGAGCACGTCGCGGCCGAGGATGCCGTTGGCGGTGAGCACGTGATGGCTCACCAGCGTGCCGTCGTACGACTGCGCGCCGTAATAGCCGTTGGTGCCCATCGGCGTGTCGCGTGTCCAGAGGCCGACCTCGCCGCCGGTCTGCCTGAGCACGAGCTCGTCGTCGGCGACGACCTGGGTGTTCGGCAGCTCGGCCACATGCCCGTCGAAGAAGAGCGTCAGCGGCGTGGCGTCGATGCCGCTGTTGAAGAAGTACGGCGTGTAGCCGCCGGCGAACGCCGGATTGACCGGCGCCGGGGCTCCGAGGTTCCAGTTGTGCTCGATGATGCGCGTCTTGAGTTCGGGATACGCGCACTGCGAGACGCTCGGGCTCTTGTAGCTGTCGAAGAAGGTGTTGGGGCTGCGGAACCAGCCACCGGTCGCCGCGTTGAATGCGAGCACTTCGGGATTCCACATGGCGGCTGGCGATGCCGCATAGCTGGAGGTCACCAATTGCGGGTTCGCCCCGCCGGGAACGGTGAACTCGGCGGTGAGCGCGAAGCGCGGCTCGGCCAGCTCCCATGTCTTCTGGTCGTTCGGCGCGAAGAAGGTCTCGCTGTAGAAGCGACCGTCGACGTACTGCGAGAACATGTGGGCGTTGAGCAGGCGGAAGCTGCCGAAGACGTTGTTCGCGGTGAAGGTGTTGGGCTCGTAGACCGGCGCGTTCCCGCTATTGCCCGGGAAGCTTCCGCAGCCGAGGAAGTAGCCCCAGATCGTCGGATTCGGGTTGCTGTCCCAGCCGAGGATCAGTTGTGGCGGACAACCACCACCGCCGGAGATGTACGCCGAGGCCCAGTTGCTGCCGCCGGACTGCGAGACGTACAGCCCCGCATCGTCGGGGATCCACGTCGGCTGGCGGTCGTTGAAGTCCCACGCATAGACCGCGCAGGCGAACGAGAGCGTCTGAAGGTTGTTCATCGACGTGATCTGCCCCGAGTCGCCCCGCGCGCGGGCAAGGGTCGGCACCACCGCAGCAACAAGCAGCGCTGCGGCCGCAACAACAATCAGCAACTCAACCAACGTGAACGCACGGCGCATGGATGAACCTCGTGAATGGACGAGAAGAAACCAATAACCAATAACCAATAACCAGTAACCAGTTACTGGTTACTGGTTA
The DNA here is from genome assembly GCA_046350555.1 of Phycisphaerales bacterium. Lineage (GTDB taxonomy): Bacteria > Planctomycetota > Phycisphaerae > Phycisphaerales > SM1A02 > JAXMAF01. The sequence continues at coordinate 50,927 of JAXMAF010000031.1, read as the reverse complement.
CCCCGACCACGCCGCCAGCAGCCCACCAAGATCGCCACCATCGACGACGCCATCGCCGTTGAGATCGCCGAGCCCCGTGCCGCCCCAGTTGCCGAGCAGCAGGCCGAGATCGGCGCCGTCGACGATGCCATCGCCGTTGAGGTCCGGGATCGCCTGCACCATCGCGTAGACGGCGGCGCGATCCCCAAGGGGCCCGATGATGAAACTCCAGATGAAACCGGGTCCCGTCTCGAGCGTGGCATCGAAGTTCGCGACGATGTTCGTGGCGGCGATGAGGATGAAGGGCTCGTCCGGCGAGGGGGTGAAGCCATCCGCGAGCGACAGGACCATGGAGGACCCCTCGCCGACGACGTCGCCTGCCACGTCGATGATCGGCACGGGGCCGGCATGCTTCAGCGCGAACCTGAAGAGGCTGTCGGCGGACGAGTTCAGCACGAGGTCGCCGGCGACCTCGATCCTTCCGCCGCTGCGGAGATCGACCGTGCCGATGCCGCCCAGCGGCACGTAGAGGTCGCCGCCGACCGTCAGCAGCGAGCCGTCACCTTCGACCAGGACGAGTCCATCGCCCGCTGGCCAGTAGGGGAAGATGAACGACGCAGGAATGGTGCCGACGGTCACGAATTCCCCGACGGAGACCGTCGCGCCGTTGGTGATCTCGAGCACGCCCTCGCCGTTGCGGCCGATGTCGAGCGTGCCGGAGAGGTCGAGCGTGGTCCCGACACCGTCGACCAGCATCGTTCCGTCGGAAAGCGGACTCATCGCGACGATGCCGTCGCCACTCGTGGCGTTCGTTCCGAGGTCGAGGCGCAGCGACGCGACACCCTTCTGCGCGACGATGATTGCGTCGTCGGCCACGAGCGTGCCGTCGTGCACGGCGACCTCTGCGTCGCCGGTGTCGAGCGCGCCCGCAACGAGGCGCAGGCAGGCGAGCGTTCCGCCATCCACGGTGAACGCCGCGGCGCCTCGCGGGCCGACCGAGAGCACCTGGTCGAGGTCGAGCGAGGCGCCGGGCCCGACCATGACCGTGCCGGAACCGAAGAGGCCCGAAGCGATGTCCATGAACCGGCCGTGGACCTGGCCGAGGATGGCCAACGAAGGCGAGCGATCCGCCGTGTCGCCGACGACGATCGAGGGCAGCAGCGCCGAGGAAGAGGTCGCGTCGAGCAGCGCAGCGAGGGCGAGGTCGACCGAACCCCTCCGCACGATCAGACGCTGCACGCTCGCGGGGACGGCGAGGTCGACGGCGTAGGTGGCCCGCAGGTCGAAGAGGGCGGTGTCGAGCGCGCCGGGAACGCCGGCGGACCAGTTGGCGGCATCGGAGAAGCCTCCGCCGCCGGGGTCGATCCAGGCGCTGACGATGCCCGCGGAGGCGGCGACGGCGGGCAGCAGGGCGGTCGCAACGACGATTCGGGCGATGTCAGGTCTTGGCATGAGCGGGGACCCTCGTGGAAGGCGGCTGATACGCATACGCCGGGCGCATCTCCCTCCTGCGCAGAAAAGCGCCTCATTTCGGCGCCGGCGCGGGGCATCCCATCGTCCGTCAGGCCGCGAGGTCCCACGCCAGCCATGCGATCATCGCATCGCGCGGACGAGCAACGCGCTGCCGTACCACTCGTCGAGCGTGCAGGGGCCGAGCGCGTCGGGCTCCTTGGCGATCCAGCCGCGCACCGTGGATGGGTCGGTCGCGTCGAGGATGAAGAAGCCGCGCGTGCCGTCGACGCGGCCGCCGACGACGATCGTGTTCGGCGGCAGGATCCGGTCCAGGGCGCGAGCGGCCTGCGCCCCGTCGTCGGCGCGCAGCACGATGTACGTGCGCATGCCTTCGCCCATCGGTCGTTCGCCGCCCGCCCGCTTCACTTCGGCGTTGACGGCGAGTTCGGCATCGAGCGCGGCGCGCAGGTCGGCGTCGGTGCGGAGCGACTCGAGATCCATCGCCAGCACGCCGTCGATCACCGCAGGATCGGTCTTCGTGATGGCGCGGGCCTCGTCGAACGAACGGACGTTGAGGATGAAGATGCCGCGGGCCGTCGGGTCGTGATTCACCTTGCCGTAGGGCCCGGCGACGAGGAGCTTGTGTTCCTCCGCGAGCCGGCGGATGTTCGCCAGGTGCGCCGCCTGGATCGCGGCGCGATCGGCGTCGGAGCGCCCTGTGGGGTCCGGTCCGCTCCGGAGGGTCACGAGGACGTACTCGTCGTTCGCGGCCGACGGACCTGGCGCCGTGGACGCACAGCTCGCGAGCAGCAGCGCGCTTGCGAGCATGAGCGCGCCCCCGACGGCGCCCTTCTTCGGGCGCCCGGCGCCGACCCAGCCGATGAGCGTGCCAAGGCCGATGAGCGTGTCATGCATCACACCGTCTCCCATCTCCGCGCCAGCACGCGGGCGATTGTCAGGAAGGCCACGGTCAGTCCCGCGAGCACCGCGAGCTGTGGCCAGAGTGTCCAGGTCGGCTGCTCGTACCAGAAGACCTTCTGGTAGCCGTCGAGCGCCCAGGCGTTGAACGTGGCGAGGCCGGCGGTCTGCACCCACGCCGGCATCATGAAGCGGGGAAACATGCTTCCCCCGATGGCGGACATGATCAGGATCACGACGGTCGAGAGTCCGCCGAGCTGGGCCCGCGTTCGACAGAGGCCCGCGAGCACCAGGCCGAACGCCGCCGCGGCCGCGGCGGTCGCCACCGTGATGACGACGAACCCTCCGAGATGCGCGAAGAGCTCGAGCCGGAAGCGCCACCATCCCCAGAGGAACATGAGCGAGACCTGGGCGATGCCGACGAGGGAGAAGAAGAACCACTTGCTCAGCAGGAACGGCCCCGCGCCGAGTCCACCGGTGAGCACGCGCTCGAGCGTGCCCGACTCCTCCTCCTCGAGGATGGTCCCCGCCGCGCTGGCCATCGAGAAGAGCAGGAACATGACGCCGGTTCCCGCGGCGTAGAACGCCATGATGCCGGAGGTCTTGGTGTCGCCGAGCACGTCGACGGTGCGAACGGAGACGGGGCCGGCGAACGTCGCATCCGAGCCGGCCGGCGCGGCCTTCGCCTTCGGCGGGTCGGTGGAACCGTCGCCTCCGTGCGCGCCTTCGTCGGAGCGTGCATCGCCGCTCTCGGCCTTCGTCTGCGCCGCCTCGGCGGCCTCGTCGCGCGCCCGCAGCAGGCCCTCGATCCGATCGATCGCCTTGCTTTGCTGCGGCGTGAACGCGCCCGCGAACGTCTCGAAGAGCCGCAACCCGCGCTTCGCCATGAGGTCGGGCATCGCCGTCATCGCGACCTTCTGGAGGAGTCCGTTGACCATCGGCCCCGCGACCGGATCGCTGGAGTCGACCAGCAGCTCGACCGCCGGGTCGCCGAGAGCGCCGCCTGCGGCGCCGCTGTCGGTCCCGTCGCCGGCGCCATCGACGCCGGTCGCCTTCGGCGCGGCGCTGAACGCGCCGAACGCTCCCAGCCGCTCGCCGAATCCAGGCAGCAGGACGATCGCCGCGGGCACCTTCGCCCCCGTGACGAGGGCGAGCGCCTGCTCGCGGTCGAGGGTCGCCGCGGCATCGTCGTCGCGCTTCGTGCGCACGCGCAGCCCCTCCTCGCGCGCGAGCGCCGCGACCATGCGCCGGCTCGCCTCGGAGTGGTCGAGATCGGCGACCGCCACGTCGACCGCGGAGGTTCCGTTGCGCTGTCCGCCGAGGACGACCGCGAAGACCGAGAAGAAGGCGATCGGCAGGACGAAGGTCAGCAGCAGCGCGACGCGATCGCGCCGCAGGGAGATCCAGCAGACACGAAGGAGCGTCGTCGTCATTCGCGCAGCTCCCTGCCGGTCAGGGCGATGAAAACCGAGTGCAGCGTCGGCGAGCCGAGCTGCACGTCCTCGACGATGCGGTCGCTCGCGGCGATCCTCGCCAGGAGCGCCGGCAGTTCGGAGGCCACGTTGCCGAGGCGACCGACGATGGCTCGGCCGTCGATGCGCAGTCCATCCGCCGCCAGCGCCGCGGGAGGCGGCGCGTCGAGGCGGAGCGAGACCTCGTGGCGCATGCCGATGGTCGAGGCGATGAGTTCCGGCACCGTCCCCGAGGCGATGCTGCGGCCGTGGTCGATGATGACGATGCGGTCGCAGAGCTGCTGCGCCTCGTCGAGCTGGTGCGTCGTGATGAGCAGCGCCGCTCCGCCCTCGCGAAGCTGCGCGAGCATCTCCCAGATGCGCTGGCGGCTCTGCGGATCGACGCCGACGGTCGGTTCGTCCAGCAGGATCAGCGCGGGTCGGTGCAGCACGCCGCAGGCGATGTTGAGCCGGCGCTTCATGCCGCCGGAGAAGTGCTTGGTGAGATCGTCGGCGCGGTCGGCCAGACCGGTGAACTCGAGCGCCCACTCGACGCGCTCGCGCCGCGTCGCGCCGCGAATGCCCTTGAATCCCGCGAACGTCTCGAGGTTCTCGCGGGCGGTGAGGGTCGGATAGAGGGCGATCTCCTGCGGCACGACGCCGAGGCGGTGGCGCAGCGCCGCGTCATGGGCCCGCTCGCCGTTCAGCGCGGCGCCGAAGAGCTCGATCGTCCCCGCATCGAGGTGCACGCGCCCGGAGATGGCCCGGATCAGCGACGTCTTCCCCGCGCCGTTGGGGCCGAGCAGACCGAGCCACTCGCGCTCGCCGACGGCCAGCGAGCACCCGTCGAGGGCGACGGTCGACTGGTAGGACTTGCGGGCGTTCTCGATGCGCAACACGGTCGGGATGGTAGAGCAGGTTCGTTTCACGCGTGGCGCGGGCGCGGACCTCGTCCTGGCCACGTCGATGAACCGGCGCGCCTCCGCCGGTATCGTGCGGCCATGCCACCGCCGTCGTCGCGCGCTCCGGTCTCCGTCCTCTTCGTCTGCATGGGCAACATCTGCCGCAGTCCGATCGCGGAAGGGGTCTTCCTGCACGTGCTGCGCCAGCGCGGGCTGGAGGATCGATGCCATGTCGACAGCGCCGGGACCGGCGACTGGCACGCCGGCGAGCGGCCCGATCACCGGGCGATCGAGACGGCCGAGCGCCACGGCATCCACCTGCCGTCGGTGGCCCGGGCCGTCACGCGCGACGACTTCGATCGCTTCGACCATCTCATCTGCATGGATCGCCTGAACGCCCGCGAGCTCCTGGCTCGCGGCGCTCCGCCGAAGAAGGTCCGCCTGCTGCTCGACTTCGACCAGACGATCGGGCACGACGAATTGCCCGATCCGTACTACGGCGACGTGGCCGGGTTCGAACTCGTCTTCACCCTCTGCGAGCGCGCGTGCACGGCGGTCGCGGATCGCCTGTTCGATCGCACCGCGTCTCGGTGAGCACCGCAAGGTGCGGCGCTCCATCGCCGTTTGTCGAAGTGGCGCGGTCGCCGGCGCCTCGAGCCGTGTGGCCGGTGTGCGCACCTGGGCGATTCATCGGGCAGGCCGGCTCACACGGATTCCAGGAGGCCGCCCTGCGTTCGACGACTCGCCCACGGCGGCGTCGCAAGGCGCAATTGGATGGCGTGGGGCGCGAGCATCAACGGCGACGCGCTTCACCCGTTCCGTCGCGAGAATTCCCGCATGAATCCGGCCAGCGCTTCGCATCCTTCGCGCGGCATGGGGTTGTAGATCGACGCGCGGATGCCTCCCGCGTCGCGGTGGCCCTTGAGTCCGTCGAGGCCTTCCTTCGCGGCCTCGATGGCGAAGCGGTCGTCGAGCTCGGGCGTGGGAAGGCGGAAGCTCACGTTCATGGTCGAGCGGCTCGCCAGCCTGGCGAGACCGGTGTAGAAGCCGCCGGACGAATCGATGGCGTCGTAGAGGATCCGGGCCTTCTCGGCGTTGCGCTTCGCGAGCGCCGCGACGCCGCCCTGGCGGATGATCCACTTGAAGACGCGACCCATGAGGTAGATGCCCCACGAGTTGGGCGTGTTGGGGCGCGACTCGCCCTCGTGATAGGTGCGATAGTCGAGCATGCTGACGTTGCCTCGCCGCGCATGGGCCATGAAGTCGCGCCGGATGACGACCAGCACCATGCCCGAGGGGCCGAGGTTCTTCTGGCCGCTGGCGTAGATCATCGCGTGATGGGCCACATCCCACGGCCGCGCGAAGATGTCGCTGCTGGCGTCGCAGACGAGCCCGGTCTTCGCCCAGCGCGGCGAGTCGACCCCGAAGGGCGGTCGGGCGAACTGCGTGGCGAAGACGGTGTTGTTCGAGCAGTAGTGGAAGTAGGTGGCGTTGTCGCTGGGGCGGATCTCGTCGTCCGCGGGGACGTGGTCGTAGCGCGTCGGCCGCCCGTCGAAGGCGACGTTGACCTTGGCGCCGATCGTCTCGGCGTAGCGCTGGGCCTCGACCGTCGCCTTGTGCGCCCAGACGCCGGTGTCGAGATAGTCCGCCACGCCGCCCGGATGCAGGAAGTTCATCGGGATCATCCCGAACTGGAGCGTGGCGCCGCCCGGGATGAAGAGCACCTCGTGCGTGTCGGGCACGCCACCGACCGCGCGGCAATCAGTCACGGCCTCGTGCAGCAGCCGGTCGAAGAGCGGTCCGCGATGGCTGTGCTCGAGGATCCCCACGCCGCTGCCGGCGATGTCCCAGATGTCCTGCTGCGCCTCGCGGAGCACCTCTTCCGGCAGCGTCGCCGGGCCCGCCGAGAAGTTGAATGCGCGAGTGGACGTCGCCGATGCGGCGCGGTTGGCGAGGAGCGTGGTCATGACGCGGGGACTTTAGCACGACAGCGCCCCTTGGCTTCTGCTGCGACCGTCCGGAGCGGCATTTCCGCTGCGTCAGCGCCTGCGTTCGAGGCTTGATGGCTCGCAGAGGAGCCACCGGCGCCGCGAAGGCGGCGCGCGTCGGGTTGATACCATGCGCGCCATGGATCTGCCCGACGACGCCGACCTCGGCCGCGCAGTGCGCGACAGCGTCGGTCGCCGCTGCGGGCGTCAGGTGCGCGTGCTCGCCGTCTACCGCGTCGGGTCGACCGTGGGCGGGCCGCCGCATCCCGGCAGCGACGTGGACCTCGCCGTGCTTGCGGACCGGCCACTGGATCCGGTCGGCGTCTTCGATGCCGCCCAGGATGTCGCCGTGCAATTGGGGCGCGACGTCGACCTGCTCGACCTTCGCCGCGCCGACGGGACCATCAAGGCGCAGGTGATCGGGACGGGCCTGCGCATCATGGTCGACGACGAGCACGCCGCGGATCGCTTCGCGGCCGAAGCGCTCGCCGACTACGCCTGGTTCAACGAGATCCGCAAGGGCGCCGTCGAGGCGTTCCTGGCGCCCTATCGCGAGGAGCCGAGCCGTGGGCGGTGACGTCGTCGCGGGCAAGGTCGCTTCGATCGAGCGGTGCCTCGCGCGGGTGCGCGAAGAGACCGCCGAAGGCACGAAGGTGCTCGACGACCAGACGGTGCAGGACGCGGTCGTCCTGAACATCCAGCGCGCCTGCGAGCAGGCGATCGATCTGGCGACCCATGTCGTCTCGGTTCGACGGCTGGGAATTGCCACGGATGGCCGTCACGCGTTCGACCTGCTCGCGCAGGCCTCCGCGATCCCGCCCGCGCTGGCGGAACGGATGAAGCGCATGGTCGGGTTCCGCAACGTGGCGGTCCACGAATACCAGCGGCTCGATCGCGCCATCCTGGAATCGATCATCCACGAGCGCTTGGGCGACTTCATCGAGTTTGCCGCGGCGATCGTTCGCGCGTGACGGCTCGACTGTGGACGCCCCGGCCCAACGGGCCCGCCGAACACGTCGCCCAAAACAACCAACCGCGGATGGCGCTGAACCCCTTCAGCGCCACCCGCGGCGACGAGCCGGCGTGTCGATGTGCTACCGCGACGCGGTCGCGCTCGGCTTGCGGGTGAGTTGGACCTCGAGCATCTTGAACTCCTTGCCGCTCGCCGGATCGATGGCGAACATCTCCATCGTCCGCGTGTCCTTGCCGGTGATGCGGTGGATCTCGCGCATCGTGGTGGGCTTCTTGGTGATCGGGCAGGTGTAGCCGTACGTCCAGGTCATCGTCTTGCCATCCGACGAGAGGTCGCCGGTGCCGATCATCATGCCGGTTCCGAAGTTGTCGATCCACGTGCTCTGGAACTTCTGCGCCGTGTTGTCGAAGCCGGAGATGCTGAAGCCGTTGAAGGGGCCCATTCCGGGCATCTCGCCCGCCCACTCGCACTTGAAGAAGCGACCGTCCATCATCGGCGAGATCGTGCACACGGAGTCGCTCTTCGTGGGCTCGGCCTGCGGGGTCGCCCACATCGTGTTCTTGCCGTTCCAGACGCCGACGCCCTCGGCGAGCTTGGCGTGCATCGGTCCCGGAACGGCGGCAGCCATGCACGCCTGCATGTCGGCCTCGGTCATGCCGGGTGGAAGCTTCATCTCATGGCCGCCGGCGGGAGCGGCCGGAGCGGCGGGAGCGGCGGGCTTCGTGGTGGCTGGCGGCGTGGCCGCGGGGCGGGTGCCAGCCGGTGGCGTGGCGGCGGGCGGTGTCGCGGGCCGTGCCGGCGGGGCGGTGGTGTTCTGGGCCAAGGCGATCGAGCCGGCAAGCGTGATGGCGGCGATCGCTCCGATCCCAACGAGACAGGCTGGACAGTTCATGTGCAGTACCTCCGATGAATTGGGCGTGAAAACGGAAGGGCAAGCGTAGGTGAGCAACGTGGTCGGAGGGACGGACGATTGCTTCTCATTGGCCCAATGGTGACAATTCGCGGCGAATGCCTGATCCGCGGGATCACAGCGCCGGATCGCCCCCGAAGGGGATCGCCGCCGACCATCGCCTCACGCTCCTGCTGGAGCGCGCCGTCGCGGGCGATGCGGCCGCGACCAACGAGATCCTGCCGATCGTGTACGACGAGCTGCGGAGCATGGCCGCGGCCTACATGTCCCGTGAGCGCAGCGGTCAGACGTTGCAACCGACGGCGCTCGTGCACGAGGCGTACCTGCGCCTGTTCCGGGTTGGCGATCCCGGTGAGGACAAGTTCCTGGGACGCGACCCCGGCCACGAGGCGCCCGGCGGCGACGGCGCGATCGTCGCGCGGACGACGCGCGCGTACTTCTTCGGCGCCGCGGCGCAGGCCATGCGGCGCATCCTCGTCGAGCGCGCCCGGGCGCGCGGTCGCATCCGACATGGCGCCGGTCGCATCCGATTCGACATCGCCGACGCCGATGTCGCCGCCGATGCGGGATTGGCCGCCGAGCCGGAGGACGACAGCATCCTCGCCATCGACGAGCTGCTCGATCGGCTCGCGGCACAGGATCCGGTGAAGTCGCAGGTGGTCATGCTGCGCTACTTCACGGGGCTCACCCTGGAGCAGACCGCGGACACGCTGGGACTGAGCTTCGCGGAGGTCCGCACGCGCTGGGCGCAGTCCCGCGCCTGGATGCACCGCGAGCTTGCCCAGATGGAGCGGGCATGAGGCCGCAGGCGGACGCGCGGCAACTGGATGCCGCCGAGAGCGCCCGCGTCGATCGGCTCTTCGCCGAGGTGCTCGATCTCGCGCCGGCGGCGAGAGAGCGCGTCCTGGAGGCGCGTGCCTGCGACGACCCGCGGGACCAACCCGTCGTCGCCGAGGTGCGCGCGCTCCTGGCGTTCGCCGACGACGCCTCGCGCGGCCCGCTGGACTGCGCCGACGCGGGCGGCATGATCGCGGCGGTGCCGCCGCGGGCGCCGCGCGCGCCTGGCGCGCCGCTGGGTCCGGGGTCCGTCGTCGGCCGGTATCGCGTCTTGCATGCGATCGGCTCGGGTGGCATGGGGGTCGTCTATCTCGCCGAGCAGGAGAAGCCGCGGCGCACCGTGGCCCTCAAGATCGTTCGCCCGGGCCTCATCGGCGGTCGGGCGACGGAGTCGATCCTGCGGCGCTTCGAGCACGAGGCCGAGCTGCTCGGACGGCTCCAGCATCCGGGCATCGCGCAGATCATCGAGGCCGGGGCGATCGACGGGGGCGTCGGCGCGCAGCCCTATTTCGCGATGGAGTACGTCGACGGCCGCACGCTGCGCGCCCACGTCGACGAGGCGGCGCTCGACGTGCCGGCGCGCATCGCCCTGGTCCTCAAGCTCTGCGACGCGATCGAGCACGCCCATCGGCGCGGCGTGATCCATCGCGACCTCAAGCCGGAGAACATCCTCGTCGACGCCGGCGGCCAGCCGAAGGTGCTCGACTTCGGTGTCGCCCGGGCGACGCGCGTCGCCGGCGCCGACGTCACGCAGCTCACGCAGGCGCAGCACCTGCTCGGCACGCTCGCGTACATGAGCCCCGAGCAGGCCGCGGGCGGTTCCGACGCCGTCGACACGCGCAGCGATGTCTACGCGATCGGCGCGATCCTCTTCGAACTGCTCTCGGGGGCGCTGCCGCACGACCTTGCCGGGGCGACGATCGTCGACGCGATCCGCATCATCCGCGAGCGCGAGCCGCGCCGGCTCGCCGAGATCCGGCCCGAGCTGCGCGGCGATCTCGACGTGATCTGCGCCAAGGCGCTCGCCGGCGACCGCGACCGGCGCTACCAGTCGGCCGCCGATCTCGCGGCCGACCTGACCCGCTTCCTGCGCCACGAGCCGATCGCCGCCCGGCCGCCGAGCACCACGTACCAACTGGTCAAGTTCGCGCGGCGGCGGCGCGGTCTGGTGACCGGACTCGCGATCGCGGCGCTGGCGATGATCGTCGGCCTGGCGACGAGCCTGATGGCATGGCAGCGCGCCCGCAACGAGGCCGCGAAGCAGGCCGAGGTGGCGCGGTTCCTGCGCGAGATGCTCGAAGGCGTCGATCCCGCGATGGCCCGGGGACGCGACAACACGGTCCTCAAGCAGATCCTGGACCGCACGCGGCAGCGCGTCGACCTGGACCTCGCCGCGCCCGATGTGCAGGTGGCGCTGCTGGAGACGATCGGCAGCGTCTCGACGGCCATCGGCGACTATCCGCGCGCGAAGGCGGCGCTGGAGTCGGCGCTGCGGATCGAGGAGCAGGCCGGTCGCGCCGACGGCGCCCAGGCGATCTCGCTCATGGCGGCGCTCGGTCAGACGAAGCGGGAGCTGGGGGAGTACGAGGGCGCCGGCGTGCTCGCCGAGCGCGCCGCCGCGATGCGGCTGCGGCGCTTCGGCGATGCGTCGGCCGAGTACGCGGCATCGCTCGAGGATCTGGCGGTGCTTCGCGTGACCAGGTGGCGCTTCGAGGAGGCCGAGGAGCTGTTGCGGAAGGCGCTGGCGATCCGGGAGCGCTGTTTCGGCAGCGGATCGGACGAGGTGGCGAGGACGCTCCGGATCCTCAGTCACGCCCTCGCGCGTCAGGGCGCCCACGACGAGGCGGTGGCATGTGCGCGGCGCGCGCTGGAGATCGTCCAAGCCCTCTTCCCGGGCGATCACCCCGAGGTTGCCACCAGCCACGAGACGCTCGGAGCGGCGCTCGCCTGGTCGCACCGCTTCAGCGACGCGGAACCGGAGCTTCGGCTGGCGATGGAGATGAACGAGCGGCTGCTGGGCATCGAGCACACGCAGACGATCCACTCGATGCTGACCGTCGCCCAGTTCCTGATGCTCGGCGGACGAAGGGCCGAGACGGTCGAGCTCACCAACCGGTCGCTGGATGCCATCAGCCGACGTTTCGGACCCGAGAGCGTCCCGATGGCGATGGCGCTCCGGGCGCTGGCCGACTACGGCACGTTTCCCGAGCGCACGCTCGAGCTCTACGAGCAGGCCCTCGCGGCCATGCGGCTCGCGACCAACGGCAGTCCGGAGGCGACGGTTGCGCTCAAGGCGAGCGTCGAGCAGGAGGCGGCGATGCCCGCGGCCGGCGAGGAGGGCCGAGACCGCGCCATCGAGATCGGACGCGAGCTGGAGCGCGACTTCGCGACGCTCGGCGAGCGCGCCGAGGACGGTCCCCGCGCCGAGCGGTTCCAGCACATCGTGGTCTTCGCGACGGCGCTGGCGGAACGGTCGTGGGCGCGCCGCGACGCCGATCGGATCGAGAGCGCCGCGCTGGTCGCCGAGGCCGACGCGGTGCTGTCCGCCGTCGCGGATGCCACGATCGAGATGCCCGATGGATCGCGCGGCTGGCAGCGCCCGCTGCACGGCGCCCGCGCGGCGGTGACGATCGCGCGCGCTGGCGCGACGGTCAGGGGCGAGCAGACGCACGGCGCGACGAACTCGGCCGCCATGGTCCGCGATCTGGACGCCGCCGCCGCGCAGTTGGACCTCGCTGCCTCCGACGACACGGTCGGCGCCGCGGCGTCCAGCGCGGTCGCGTTCTTCGGCCAGAGGTCCGTCGCGCGGTGGCGCGAGCGCCTCGAGGAGGCGCGACGGGGGCTCGATCGGTAGATGGAGTTTCTTCGAATTCCGCGCAATGGGCGGGGCGAGCGACGCATGGAGAGTGGAACCGATCGCCGGCGAGCCAACGTCTCGTCGGGGCGGGGCCGAGCGCGGGCCGGTCGCGGGACCGACGCTGCACGCACCCTTTCACTCGGAGACGCTCATGCATCGCTCGATTCGAAACTCGCCTTCATGTCGCACCTTGACGTTCGGTGTCGCACTCACGGCCGCGCTGCTCGCCCCGATCGCGGCCGCGGATCTCATCTCGTGGACCAACGCCACCGGCGACCATCAGTGGAACACGCCGGCCAACTGGGACCTCGGCCGCAAGCCCAACGGCACCGACTTCGTCCTGATCAGCGCGCCGGGGTCGGACGCGGTCGTGGTGCACGGCGGGCTGGACGCGTGCGGAACGCTGGTGTCGAGCCACCCGGTGCAGATCGAGGCCGGCGCCAACTTCCACGTCTACGGCAGCGCCAGCTTCAACGGCGGCCTCACCATCCTCCTCGCCGGAGGCTCGCCGCTGCTCATGAACCACGGCACGATCACGGTCGGCACGTTCGGCCACTTCTACGGCGGCATCGTGCTCCAGGACGCCGGCACCACGTTCACCTTCCAGGCGAATTGCGCGACCACCTTCTACGCGCCGTTCAGCTTCATCAAGGGATTCGTCTTCAACCACGGAACGATGCACCTCCAGGCGCCGGTGACCATGACCGCCTTCAACTCGAACGAGACGATCAACTTCACCAACCAGCTCGACGGCTGGATCTACTTCGACAACGGCAGCGCCGGCCTCGACGCCGCCAGCCTCTCGGGCCCGTCCTACTTCATCAACTACGGCAACTGCAACTTCGCCGCCGGCGGCTTCGTGAATTCGAAACTGGCGACGTACAACGTGGGAACCTACTACGTGCTGAGCGGCCTGCTCAACATCGGCAACTTCCAGAGCATCGACGGGAGCGGCACGCTGCTCGAAGGCAGCTACTACCTCTACAACGGCGCCAGGATCCAGCAGTCGACGAACGCGATCCACACCATCGATTCCGACGCGTTCGTCTATCTCTCCGGCAAGGACGGCCTCGGGGTCAGCTCCTTCATGGACGGCATCTACGCCGCCGACACGATCTACGGGGTGCTGTATGTCGACGGCGGCGCCGAGCTGACGCTGGCGCCGGACTTCTTCGGCACGGTCAAGAACCACGGCAAGGTCGGCGTCGGGCCCGGCGGCAAGATGACCGTCAACGGCGGCTACACCTGCTACGCCGACGGCACGCACAACATCGCGGTGGCCGATGCGACGCCGACGGGCATCGGCGTCTTCCAGACCTACACCAGCATGCTCCTCTCCGGCACGCTCCAGGTGGACTTCTACGACGACATGCTGCCGACGGTCCAAGGGGCCAGCTTCGTCGTGGCCAACCTGGTCGATCCGCAGAGCGCCTTCATCAGCGGCGCGTTCGCCCAGGCCGTCGTTCTCCCCGCGAACGGCTACGACACGCACGTCGAATATGGAACGGGCGTCGTGAAGCTCGTGGTCGGTTCCGCCTGCGCCGCCGATCTCGACGGCAGCGGCACGGTCGACGGTGGCGACCTCGGATTGCTGCTCGGCGGATGGGGCGTCGCGGGACCCGCCGATCTCGACGGCAACGGCGTCGTCGATGGTGGCGACCTCGGTCTCCTGCTCGGCGCGTGGGGCGGTTGCCCGTGATGCGTCGACGCACGACGTGCGCAGGGACTCCTGAATGAATGCACGCACGCCCGGCCGCTTGGCCGGGCGTGCGTCTTCGTCTGCGCCGATGGCGCGGCGATGTGTTCGCGACGCCGTCCGCGACGCCGTTCGCGGCGCCAGCGCGAACCACTTCCGGCGTCCGCCGCCGGCGCCGCGGGCGCCAGACTTCAATAGCCCCAATCGCCAAGCAGCAACCCGAGATCTGCGCCGTCGACGATGTTGTTCTCGTCGAGGTCCGAGCGGCAGCCCGGGCACGGTCCCCATTCGCCGAGCAGGACGCCAAGGTCGGCGCCGTCGACGAATCCATCGCCGTTGATGTCCGACGAGAGGTAGAACTTCGGCGTCGTCTCGTCGATCGACTCCAGGAACTTCACCAGCTCGGCCCGTTCCCGCGGGCTCGACAGGAAGTCGACGCCGCCGCGACCGGCGGAGCGATGGGCCACGTTCTCGAGCACGTCGGCGAGCGTCGCGGCGTTGCCGCTGTGCAGGTATGGTGCGCCGGCCGAAACCGAGAGCAACGACGGCGGATTGAAGCCGAGCGCTCCGTTGGCCAGGACCAGCGTCGTGCCCGACGGGCGCACCTCGTTCGGCGCCGCGGCGTCGAACGTTCCGACCTGCTTGAGGAACGCCACCATCTGGCCGCCGGTGATCGTCACCGGCGGGGTCAGCGGCGGCGGCGCGAAGTTGATGTGGCTCACGTCCCAGTTCTTGCCGCCGTGGCACGAATGGCAATTGTTGAACTGAAAGAGCGCCTGGCCGACGAACACGGAGCCGCGATCCGGCGCCAGCGGCGCGCGGATGCCGGAGGCGATGTACGCGGCGAGCGCGTCGAGATCCGCCGAGCGTCCCGTGTTCGCGGTCGGCTGGAGGTTCGTCACCGGCAGCCCGTCGGTGATGAGTCCCTGTCCGCCCGAGACGTTCCGGATGTTCAATTCAAAGTCCTGCACCTCGTCGCGCACCGCCGACCAGTTGAGCGCACGCTGATGGAAGAGAGGCAGCAGCGGCGCGCCGTTGGCGTTCACGGATGCGTCGGCCGGCGGATGGCCGAAGGTGCTCTCCATCGAGATCGTCTGGCGCGGACCGTCGCCGA
The DNA here is from genome assembly GCA_046350555.1 of Phycisphaerales bacterium. Lineage (GTDB taxonomy): Bacteria > Planctomycetota > Phycisphaerae > Phycisphaerales > SM1A02 > JAXMAF01. The sequence continues at coordinate 35,850 of JAXMAF010000031.1, read as the reverse complement.
ACATCCACGTCACGCCGTCGTGCAATCCGCCGGGATGGCAGCTATAGCACGAGCCCCAGCCGAAGTCGGACATGCGCCCGGCCGGCGGAAGGGCGTTGTCGTTGGTGCCCGCTGGACCGATCGACGTGTTGAAGAGCTCCTTGCCGCGATGGACGATCGCCTCCTGGGTGTTGGCCGGCGGCAGATCGGCCGAGGCAATGCGGCCGATTTCCAGGTAGGTCGACGGATCGCCGTCGATCGACACCACCGACACGTCGCGGCTGACGTAGTTCATGACATACGCGCGGGTGTCCGTCGAGTTGATGACCAGTCCCTGCGGGTTGGAGTTGTGATAGTTGCCGGGCGGGTCGACACCGACTTCGATGCGCACCACGTTGCTCTGCTGGCCCGGCGGCAGGGCCGCGGTCGGGGCGTTGATCGTCGGGGCGCCGTCGACGCCGAGCTCCACGCGGACGAGCCGGTCGGTCGCCGCCGAGACCACGAAGCCCTCATCCGATCCATGCTTGAACGCGATCGCCACCGGATTGGTGATGAAGAGCTTCTGGCCGGTCGGCTCGAACTGAATGCCCTTGTTCATGTTGATCGTCTGTCCGGAGTCCAGCCCCGTGACGGTGTTCAGGACCGAGAGGAAGCTCTGGACGTTGACGTTGAAGCGCACCGGGCCGTTGGGCGATGCCGCGGTGTTGGGCAGGTACGCGCGGTCGCCCTTGATGACGATGCTGTCGAGCTGGTTGGGGAATGCGCCGGTTGGGAAGGTGAACGTCGCCGGGTTGGTCGCCGGAACTCCACCCAGCACCGAGCCGTTGGAGTTGAAGCCGACATTCGCCAGTGGCTCGAGGGTGATGTCGGCGAGGATGCCGCTGTCGCTGGCGCCGGCGTCAAGGACGATCACGTGGCCTTGCTTGCCATTGTCGAAGCCTTCGAGCTGGTTGATCGGCGTGCCGTCGTCGCGAACGAGAGCGAGGAACAGGGTCACGTAGACGAGCTTGTCGGTGGCCGCGATGGCGCGAGGCCTCGGCCCCACGTCGACGGTGGAGACGACCTGATCGGTCGACGTGTCGATGATCGACACACTTCCCGATGCGAAGTTCGCCACGAAGAGGCGCGTGCCGTCGGGGCGCAGGGCGCAACCGACGGGCTCTGTGCCCACGGAGATCGTCGAGAGAATCGAATAGGGCGGGTTCGCGTCGATCACCGACACCGTGCCGCTGCGCTGGTTGGTCACGTACACCTTGGCGTCGTCCTTGATCGCCAACCGCGCGGGCGCCTGTCCGACAGCGATCTCCGCAAGCTTCACGTTGGCGTCGCCTTCGACGTTCATCACCGAGACCGAGTTGTTGTCGGGGTTCACGACCCAGACGCGCTTGTCATCGCCGGTCAGGGCGATCGGGCTGGAGCTGTTCGCGGCCAAACACGTCGCCGCGGAGAAGCCGAGGGACAGCAACAGCGCTGCGACGCGGCCGACCTTCGGCAGCGACGGCGGTGCGAATCCGAGAGACCTGACTGTCATGGCTGACCTCCCTGAAGATGGAAAGTGAAACGGCCAAGCGCCACGGTGCACCGTGGCGATCGAGCCGAGCTGGACCGAGCTGGCAATGGAGCGGACCGGACTGACACAGAACGAACCGGAAGCCGGCGGATAGGCGGTGTTGACGAGCCCGGAGCAGAGCGACGGGAAGCTCGTCCGCTCACTTCGTTCGCGGCTCGTCTTGGCAGACACCTCCATCGACCGAACGTGCGATCGCCTTGCCCCACCCTTCTGTCCCCAACCTCCAGCGTGCAGGAACGAGCCTATCGCCGACGACCGCCCGCTCCAAGGAATTCCGCGTGATGCGCGTCCCGGTTGATCCTCGCGCCCCACCCAACCCCATTCCGCCGTCAGACACCGCTGTGGGCAAGGGGTCGAACGCATGGAGGTCTACTGCAATCCGTATGAGTGCAGCCATCGCGGGGGATACGCGCCATCGACGCTCGCGTGGGATCAGGCGCGTTGCGGAAATCGCCGCGAGCGGTGAGTGGAGGGCGCCGAGGCATGGGCGGCATCAGGAAGTCGGCCGCGCTGTGAGCGTCACGTCGCGTCGGCGTGCAATTGCCTCGCCGCGCAGCGGCGGCGGCGGAATGTCGTTTCGGACTCCGAGCGACCGTCCGCTTGCGCTCGTGGCTCGGAGCGCGGGATTGGCCGATGGGGAACGGTTCGCCCGCCGGCCGCGACAGATTCTTCCGCAATCGCGCGCAAACCGTCCCCGCCGCGTCGCATGCCCCACGGTCGGAGGCCGTCGTGGCCTTCGTTTCCTGTCGTGCGATCGGTTCATGGGACCCGCTCGTCCGGCCACACGTGTTCGCTGGAGAACGTCATGAACCGCACGAACCGCACGAACCGCATGAACCGCTTTCGCCCTTCGCCCTTCGCATCGTTCGCCTCGCTCGGGCTGCTCGCCTCGCTCGCCATGGCCACGACTGGGCTGACCCCCGCATCCGCATTCGCCGAGTTCGTCTTCTGGACCAACAACGGCGGCGACTTCCTCTGGCACAACCCGGCGAACTGGTCGCCGGCGCACGTGCCGACGGCCGGCGACGACGCGTTCAACCTCGCGGGTGGCGAGATCGACATCGTCAACGGTGGCAACGTGAACTCCATCCAGAGCAACGGCTTCATCAAGCTCTCCGGCTCGGGCACGTTCAACCTCAACGCCGACTCGTACTTCAACGGCGGGCTCTCGATGTTCAACCTCGGCGGCACGATCTTCCTCGAGAACAAGGGTGTGCTCGAGATCGGGACATCCTTCACCTACTTCAGCGGCTGGATTCACCAGACCGGTCTTGGCGCGATGGTTCTCAAGCCCAACTGCGTCACCACCGTGAAGACGGGCGCGCCGCACTACCTCCGCGGCGGCTCGTTCACGAACCAGGGTCCGATGACGCTGGAACCCAACGCGACGATCGTCCTGGGCAACTTCAACCAGGGCGATCCCTTCACGTCGCTCATCAACGAGGTTTCCGGCCAGCTCAACCTCGGGGCGAACGCGTCGTTCACCGACTGGAGCTCCGGTCCGACCCAGGGCGGCTACTCGAGCATCGACAATCGGGGGAACATGAAGGCGACCGGCGGGACATCGGTCATCGAGAAGGACATCGCCTTCTCGCTCACGTCCACCGGCGCGCTCTTCCTCGACGGTGCAACCCTCGACGTGCAGAGCTTCGGCAACGTCTTCGGAGGCCAGCTCGGCTTCGGCACGTACCTGCTCGTCGGCGGGTCGCAACTCGTGACGCACGTCGGCGCCATCACGAGCATCGCGAACGGCGTCACGGTCGCGCTGCCGATCCCGCAACATCGATGGAGGGGTTGTACGCGCTCGAGAAGAACTACGGATACCTCAGCGTGAGCACGAGCGAGCTCACCATCGCGCCTGCGTTCCTCGGGAGCTTCACCAACCACGGCGTGCTCGATGTCGAGAACTTCGGGAAGCTCACCGTCAACGGCACCTTCGTGAACGCGGTGGACGGCGCGCTCGTGCGCGTCCTGACCGTCGACGGCAACGCGGCCAGCTTCGGCACGGTCGAGTCGGTGCTCTCGTCGTCGTTGGCGGGCGCCTTGGTGGTCTACCTGCCGAACGAGTTCGCCGTCGGTCCCGGCATGGAACTGCCCGTCACCGGCATCACGCCATCGGGCTGCTGCGTCGTCGATGGCCAGTTCACCACGGTGAACATCTACCCGGACCAGATGCTGCCCACGGAACTGGTCTACGCCGAGCGCGTCGCGAAGATCGTCCCCGCCGGCGCGAATTGCCCGGGCGACCTCGACGGCGACCGCATGGTCGACGGCTCGGATCTCGGCGTGCTGCTCTCGCAGTGGGGCGGTCCCGGCAGCGCCGATCTCGACGATGACGGCGTGGTCGGCGGTGGCGACCTTGGGATCCTGCTGGCGGGGTGGGGAAGCTGCGGCTGACGCGGGAGGCGCGTGCTCCGCACGCTGACGCCGACCGCGCGCCGGGGCGAACGGCTTGAGGAGGCGCGAGAGCGCCTTCACGCGGGGGGGGACGGAACGGTATCGGGAGCCATCAACGAATCCCGACACCGTTCTGCGACGCGGGAAGCCATCAATGCATCCCGACACCGTTCTGTGGCCCTCGCACGCCGGGCGGTCGCCGGCAGGGCACGGTCCTCGCCTTCACCCGTGCGGCGCGCCCGACGTCCGCCGGTCGCCGAAGATCCGAAACGCGATCCACCGATAGACGAGCATGGCGATCGGAACGCCGATCAACACGACAAGAATCAGCACCAGGACCCGGTGATACAGGAGGTCGACGACGTCCGTGGCGCCGACGCGCGCGGAGGTGACGGCATCCTGTGCCGACTGGCCGACGTCGGTCACCGTCGCGCGGGCCTCGACGATCGTCTTGTTGACGTCCGCGATCAGGTCGCGAAGATCGCGCTGCAACGAGCCAACGTCGCGCATGAGGGTTGCGCGCTGGGCATCGATCGCCGCCGACGCCTGGTCGATGGCGGTCGATCGCTCGGCGGCGATCACCTGGTGGAGGTCCGCGATCGCGCCGGCGACGATCCGGTTGACGTCCTCAGGCATCTGGTCCAGGTGCAGCGCGAACTGCTCGCTCGACGCGACGAAACGGTCCGCGGACGCCCTCAGGCTCTCGGTGGTCCGGAGCAGGTCCTTCAGTTCCGGCGTGGCCAGCAGGTCCGCCGTCGCGAGCTGAAGCTGCCACGATGCCAGTGGCGGGATCCGCTTCGCGAAGAAGAGGGCCCGTTCGGCCAGCATCCGGCTCTCCTGGATCTCGCGCGCGATCGGATCCATGTTGGCCAGCGGGTCGATGTGCAGCAGTCTCAGCACGCTGGCAGGGCCGTTCCGCGCGCGCCATGGGGATTCGCGACGAAAGGTGGTGAAGTCCTGGAGCCGCACATAGGAGGCGGTGCGAACCTCCGGGTTGTTGGCATACCAGTCGTCGATGACGTCGCGCAGCTCCGCGCGCTGGTCGTCGCTCAGGAAGCGGCCGGCGAGCGACCAGACCTCGTCCGCGCTCTGATCGTGCATCGCCTGGATGAGCTGTGCATGCTCGGGCGAATAGCTGGACGCCCCGTGATCGCGGAAGCTCATCTGCTTGATGGAGACCATCGTCACCATGTCGAGCAAGGCGGCGACGGGGTTCACCTCGGCGGCGATCGTGGTCGCACCGAGCCCGCCGGAGACCTTGGCCCGCCGCGCTTCGACGCGCTCCGCGGACGACTGCGCCTCGTCGTGGATCCGATCGAACAGGTCTCCGGCGCGCGAGCTGTACTTGTCGGCGAACGCCATGACCGACGCCTGGATCTCCGTCGGCGTGGCCTGTCGCGAGAGCACGGCGATCTGCTCGGCGACATCGGTGACGCGGCCGTTGGTCTGCGTCGGGCTGCTGCAACCGCACAGGAGCGCGTGCAGCGCCAGCGCGATCGGGGCCATGTTCGAGAGCGGACGAGAGCGAGAGCACCGCCGACGCGTCGCCCGAGTCATGACCCCGAATGTACCATCGACGTCCCCGCCGCGGAATTCCGCCGATGCCGCGGAATGCACGCGCCGCGGAGCCGGTGCGACGCGTCGCCGCGATCCAACGGGGCGGCGCGGCATCCGATGCGGAACATCGCTCGGGGAGTGCCGGCTGATGCGCGTCCCGGTTGATTCTCGCGCCCCACCTCACTCAATTCCGCCGTGAGACGACGCTTTGGGCACGCGGTCGAACGCATGGAGGTCTCCTGGAATCCGTGCTAGTGTCCCGAGTCAGAAATTCGCGTCATGTGTCCGGCCCTGATTTCGCCTGGCGGCGTCGTCGAGACTCCGCCTATCGCTGCGGATAGGCCGTTCGTCTCGACTCCTTGCCAGGCAAAATCATGTCGCGCCCATATGCCGCGAGTTTCTGACTCGGGACACTAGGTCGGCGCCGCCCCCGCCTTCGCGCCCGCGACCATGCTCGCGCCGGCGATCGTCGCGGGCACCAGCAGCACGAGGAAGACGATGTGGTACCACGATGGAATCAAGGTCCAGATCGAGGCCTCGACCATGATGCCGACCCCAAGCAGGATGCACGCGAGCATCCACGCCGGCGTGATCGATCGCGGCCGGGTGATCGCGGCGGTCGCCGCGCCCGCCGCGATCGAGCAGATCACGCTGGCAAGCAGGAGCGTCGCCAGCGGAGCGAGCGCCGCCACCGCGCCGGACTCCGCATAGGCGCTCGGAAAGATGGCGTGGGTCGCGAGACCGGCAGCGAGCCACACGACGCTCCAGACCACGAACCCGACGACGATGGCAAGGATGGATCGGACCACGGTGGTGTTCCTCGGATGCGAATGCGGCGCCTGTGCGCCGCGAGAGTCGACTTGGACAGGCCCTATGGCCAGTTGACGCTCCGACACCGCTTCGGTGTCAGCGGCGTCGTGAGCTTGATCAGCAACAGCAGCATGCGACAGCCCAGCGGCGGCCGTCCCTCCTCGACGCAGCCCTTGAGCGTCTTGAGGATGAACGAAGCGCCCTGCGTCATCTGCTTGGCGCTCTTCGTGCCGGGCACGAGATCCTCGATGGTGAGCGTGAACTCGACGCCTTCCGCCAGCTCGCGCAGTTCGTAGATCACCTTGCACGGCGGGTCGTCGAGGGAAGTGAACCGGAACGTGTGGGCGAAGCGTCGAGGTGGATCGAACTCGAGGATCTCGCCGACGACGCCGGTGTAACGGCCGTTCCGCGTCCGCATGCGCAGGCGCGAGCCCGCGCGCATCGCGTCGACGTGCATCCGCATGTCGAAGAAGCAGGGAATGACGTCGTCGGTGCGCGTGATCTCCTCCCACACGTCGTGGGCCGAGGCGCGGATCGTCGTCTTGAACACGGATTTCGTCGTCTCAGGCACAGCGTTTCGCCCTCCGGCGCGACTTCGACTCGGCGCGCTCCTTGATGTCGGCCAGACGCGACGCCCAGAACGCGCCGTACTGATTCGTCCAGCGGTCGTAGATCGACTGGATCGGCATGGCGTTGAACCAGAGGCGCCGTTCGCGTCCGTGCCGCTCGGAATGCACGAGCCCGGCGCGTTCGAGCACCGCCAGGTGCTTCATGACGCCGATGCGCGTCATGGAGAAGGGTGCCGCCAGCTCCCACACGCATCGCCCGCCGCGTTCGACCAGGAGGTCGATGAGACGCCTCCTCACCGGATGGGCGAGGGCGGCGAGCACGGCGTCGACGGCGTCTTCCGACATTGGTTACTCATAGGTTACCTTTCTGACCGCGGCAAGTCAAGCGTCGCGAGACGAGAGATGCCGGCGGCACACCGCGGATCTCGGGCACGTACATCCTCGCCGGCGGCCGCCAGCTTGTGACGCACGTCGGCGAGATCACCAGCATCGGAAACGGCGCCACGGTGGCGCTCGCCGGATCAGATCGTCGATGGAGGGGCTGTACGCCCCTCAGGACAACTTCGGAGCGCTCATGGTGAACAACCGCGAGTTCTTCATCGCGCCCTCCTTCCTCGGAAGCTTCACCAACCACGGCATCCTCGACGTCGAGAACTTCGGGAAGTTGACGGTGACCGGCACGTTCATCAACGCGCCGGACGGCACGATGGTGCGCAAGCGCAACACAGGTCGCCGTCGCCCCGACCGCACCGCGCCCGCCCCGTAAGGCCAACCCGCGCACGCCTACCGTGGCGCGATGCCTGGACGCGGCGCCATGACGATCTCGAATTCGGAGCCGATGAAGATGTGGATTGATACCGCGGTCTCAGCCGCTGAAAGCGACGGACCCATGGATGACGTCATTGTCGTGAAGGAGTTGATCGTTCGTGTCGCAACCGGCGATCCTTCGGAAGACCCCCATGGACAAGGCTTCTCTGCGATCTATGCGGTGGTTGAGACCAACGACACGACGACCATTGAACGGCTGATCGAGGCGAAACAGAGACGAGCATCCGTCACGATCCGATGTGCGATGTTGGACGTCTTCGGTCCCATCACAAAGGCCGGCATCGGGGATCAGTCGCACAAGTTCATTCTCGCAGTCGACAGGATGTCCCACCGAACACCAGGGCATTCCCCGCCAAGATGAGCGAAACAATGTTGCAGGAGCGGGGGGGGCAACCCAAAAAGGGGTCAGGTTTCTTTTCGGCGCCTCGCCGCCGCGACGTCAGTGCATCCCGCCGGAGATGTACAACGTCTCGCCCGTGATCCATTCGGCGTCGTCCGATGCCAGGAAGACGACCGCCGGCGCGACGTCCTTCGGCTGGCCGATGCGGCCGAGCGGTGTCTGCGCCTCGACGTGCCTGCGGAAATCGCTCTCGGTGATCCCGGCGCTGTGCACGCCCTCCGTCTCGACCATGCCGGGGTTGACCGCGTTCACCCGGATCTTGCGGGCGCCGAGCTCCTGGGCGAGCGAGCGCGTCACCGCGTTCACCGCCGCCTTGGTGGCGCTGTAGACCGACGTGGTCGGCGGCGCGAGCGCAGCGGCGAGCGAGCTGACATTGACGACGCTGCCACCCGATGGACCGAAGTGCTTGATCGCCTCCTGCGTCGCGAGGACGAGCCCGAGCACGTTGAGGTCGAACATCCTGTGGAAGTGCTCGGTCGTGACCTGCTCGATCGGCAGGAACTCGTAGACGCCCGCGTTGTTGATCAGGATGTCGAGCCGGCCGAACGCCTTCCCGGTCTCGGCGAAGAGCCGCTGGATGTCGGCCTGCTTCGCGACGTTCGCCTGCACCGCGATCGCCTTGCCGCCCTGGCCGACGATCTCGGCGACGACGCGATCGGCGCCTTCCTTGCTGGAGGCGTAGTTGACCGTCACCGCGGCGCCTTCGGCCGCGAGGTGCGTGGCGATGGAGGCGCCGATTCCCTTCGATGCGCCGGTGACGATCGCGACCTTGCCTTCGAGTTTCCTGGGCATGAGCGGACTCCTGGGTGGGATGGGGCGAACGGTAGGAGGAGCGAGCGCATGGTGGCGCGATGTGCCAGGAGCCGAGGCGCCGACCAAGGACGCGCCGCGCGCGGGAATCGTCCATGTCGCGATGGTTCCCGGCGGGCGGCGGCGGGCGCGGGTGCGCCGATGCGCGCCCCCGCGCCCGCCGAACACGATCGTCAGCACGCTCCCCACGACGCGAGGAGCGCCCCGAGATCGGCGCCGTTGACCACCCCGTTGCCGTCGAGATCGGCGCTGCCGGCGCCGCCCCACTGGCCGAGCAGGATGCCGAGATCGGCGCCGTTGACGATGCCGTTGCCGTCGAGATCGGCCGGGCAACCATTGCAGGTCACGGTCAACACGCCGGTGCCCTCGTCGCCGAGGAAGCCGCCGACCTGCACGAAGAAGCACTGACCCGCGAGCGCCGGCACCGTGACCACGGAGGTGTTCACGGCGCAGCCGCCTTCGTCGTCGTTGCACGCCAGCGGAGCGCCGATCACCGAGCAGACCTCGAGCGGCGGCACCGCGACGAAGCCGCACCCCGCGTAGACCGCGATCACCGTGTCGAAGGTCGCCGCGTCGCAGGTGCTGAAGGTGACGGAGCCGCTGCACGTCGCCGTGTACTTGAACCAGATGTCGTTGTCGAGCACCTGGGTGCACACCAGCGCTCCGCCGCCATTGCCGCTGGCGCCGATGTTGGTGAAGGGGTTGGCGCCGTCGACCAGCGTGCCGAGGGTGAGGAGCGTGCAGGTGTCGTTGGCGAGCGGCGAGCGCATCACATACGCCCGACCGGCCTCCGAGGGACTCGACGGGAAGTCGTCGGCGCCGCGGGCGCCGATCACGAAGTCGCCTCGACCGTCGCCGTTGGCGTCGCCCACCGCGGCGACGGCGCCGCCGAAGAGCTGGTTCGATCCGAGCGGATCGGGCGAGGTCACGTCGGCGAGCAGGCCGAAGTCCCCGGTTCCGCGGAAGAGGTAGACGTGATAGCCCGGCCAGCCCGGCGCACCCACGACAAGCTCGCCCAGGCCGTCACCCGTGCGATCGGGGATGCCGGCGACGGCGCGACCGAAGATGTTCGCGCCGTCGAGATCGTCGAGCGGACACTCGAGCACCTTCGCGAGTCCCCCGGTCGTTCCCGAGAAGACATAGGCGCGGCCTGCATCGTTGTACGTCTGTCCATCGTGCATGGTCGACTCGAACGGTGCACCGACGATGAGATCGCCGCTTCCGTTGCCGCCGAGGTCGGGCGTTCCGGCGACCGCGTAGCCGAACTGTCCCTGCGACTCCGCGTTCGACGACGCCAGCGTGAAGAGCAGTGCGCCGTTGCCTCCCGAGTACACATACGCGCGCCCGCTGTTGCTCGGCGCCGCGCCGGGATCCTCCTGCGGCGCGCCGACGATGTACTCGGCCTTCCCGTCGCCGTTGGCGTCCGGCACCGCGCCGACGGCGAAGCCGAAGAGCCCCGACGCCTCCGCGTTGGGCGAGTTGTGGAACCTCACGAGGGCGCCCGTCTGGCCGGAGTAGACATAGACGTGTCCGGCGCCGCCGTTCTCGTCGGGCGCACCGACGACGTAGTCGCCGCGACCGCCACCGGTGAGATCCGGCGTGCCGGCGATGGCGCGGCCGAAGTGGCCGCCGATCTCGTCGTTGGGCGAGCCGTGGAGGCGGATCTGCGCGCCGGTCGCGCCGGAGTAGACGTACACCCGTCCGCGTCCCGAGAGCTCGCCGGGCGCGCCGACCGCATAGTCGCCGCGACCGTCGCCGTCGAGATCGGGAAAGCCCGCCACGGCGAAGCCATATTGGCCGTCGATCGTGTCGTTGGGCGAGCTGTGGGCGCGGATGAGCTCACCCGTGGCGCCCGACCAGATGTAGACGCGGCCCGCGTCGCTGACGCCGCCGCCATTCTCGTCGGAGGCGCCGACGATCACGTCGTCGTGGCCGTCGCCATCGATGTCGGGAATGCCGGCGACCGACGCGCCGAAGAAGCCACTCGTCTCCTCGTTGATGGAGACGAGCGTGACCGTGTCGGCCGCGGCGATGGAGACGACGGCGAGCGCGGCGGCGCAGGAGATCCAGGCCCGCGAAGCGGGTCGTGTGCGTGGCGGATGCATGGGAGTGTCCTCGTGAGCTGTGGTTGAATCGACGTCGCGACGCGCCGCAAGCGGGCACGTCCCGGCTCGTGGCCGGCGCGGTCGGACGTCAATCGACCACGCGGAGGAACCGGCGCGCGGACGACATGGAATTCGCGATGTTCACGGCGCCGCGAGCCTCTCGCGGGCCTGCGCCGACGGTGGCCTCACCGCGCTCGTTCCGCGCGCTCCGCCCTTGCGCGCTCCAGCGAGCGTTCCAGCAGGACCTTCCGGATCCAGGGAACCAGCCGCGGCTCGATGGCGCCGTCGCCTTCCAGCGAGTGCAGCGCCTCGGCCACGGAGCCAACTCGGAGCAGCAGCGCGTCCACGATCGCCGCGGCCTCGGCGCGGCTCGCGTTGGCGATGGCGCGGCGCCGCGTGCGCTCCTCCGCCGGCGCGGAGTCAAGGAGCCGCACCGTCTTGTCATACGAACCCGACGCCAGCCAGCGGCCATCGGGACTGAAGGCGACGGAGCGGATCGCGGCGTCGTGGCCCTTGAACGAAGCGACGAGATCGCGCGTGGCGCTGTCCCACAGGAGGATCTCGCCGAACCACGAACCTGCGGCGAGCCGGGTTCCGTCGGGGCTGCGCGCCATGCAGGTGACGAACTGGCCGTGACCGTCGAGCACGTCCAGGCATGCGCCGCTCTCGCAGTTCCAGACGCGCACCGTCTGGTCGCGGCATCCCGAGTAGAGCAGGGCGCCGTCGGCGCTGAAGAGCACGACAAAGGCATCCGACTGGTGGCCATCGAGCCGATGGAGCAATCGTCCCGACGCGGCGTCCCAGAGTCGCACGGAGTGATCGCGACTCGACGATGCGAGCAGCGATCCGTCGGGGCTGAACTGGACGTCGATGACGCGCCCCGTGTGACCCGCCAGCACGCGCAGGGTCTCGCGCGTCGCCACATCCCAGATTCGAATCGTCTCGTCGCTGCCGCACGACGCGAGGCGACGGCCCGTCGGATCGAACGCCACCGACCAGACCGCGTCGTCGTGGCCCTCGAGGAGCGCCAGCGGTTCGCCGGTCGACGCGTTCCAGAGACGGACGGTTCGATCGTCGGAGCCCGACGCGATCAGCCGTCCGTCGGGCGAGAAGTCGATCGCGTAGACGTGGCCGAGCGTGTCGAGCACATCGTCACCGAGCGCACCGAGCGCAGCGCCGAGCTCGGGATCCCAGAGCCGGATCGTTCCATCGCGCGACCCCGACGCCAGCAGCGATCCATCGGGCGAGAACTGCGCGGCGAGCACGTGATCGGTGTGCCCCCGCAGCGTGGTGATCGCCGCAGGCGATGCCGACGCGTCGAGCTGCCACGTGCGCATCGTGCGGTCCCAGGATGTCGAGAACAACGTCTCGCCGTCGGCGCCGAACGCGAGGCCCGAGACCGCCTCCTCATGGCCGCGCAGCTCGCGGGGCAGAGCCGGCTCGTCGAGCGACCAGAGCACGATGCGGCGCTGCACGAGGCCGCACGCCAGCCGATCGCCGCGCGGCGAGAACGCGAGCGAGACCACCGTCGTCGGGCTTGCCGACGCGGTGAGTTCGGCGATGCACGCCCCGTCGTCGGCATTCCAGCACGCCACGCGACCGCCGGCGCCGCCCGCGGCGAGGCGCGCGCCATCGGCGCTGAGGCAGGCGACCTCGATCTCGCCGTCGAACGACAGGCGCTGGCGAACGTCCGCGCCGTCGCCGTCGCGCAGCCAGATGGAACCGCCACGGTTCCATGTCGCCAGCGTCGCGCCATCCTTCGAGAAGGCCACGCCGTGAATGCCGCCGGGCTGAACGTCGAGCGTGCGCACCAGCTCGCCCGACTCCATGTTCCAGAGTCGGGCGACTCCATCGGCGGAGGCGGAGGCGACGAGCCCAGATGGACCGCACGCGACGCTCCGGACGCGGGCCTCGTGCGCGCCGACCAGTCCCGCCGGCCGGGCCATCGCCACGTACCAGGCGCGGATGGTGCCGTCCTCGGCGCCGGCGACGACGCGCGTGCCATCGGCGTTGAACGCAACGGCGAGGATCGGTGGCCCGGCATGCGCCTCCAGGTCCGCGACGCACGTCCCACCGGCGGCATCCCAGACGCGCAGCGTCCCGTCGCGGGCTCCGGTCGCGAGGCGGGCGCCGTCCGGACTCGCGGCGAACGCGAAGATCATCTCCTCGTGTGCCGCGACGGTGCGCGCGCTGCGCTCGGCAAGCCCGCCGAGAAAGCCCCATTCCCAGCGGCGGAACACCTCGGGCGCCTTGGCAAGCCGGCTGCGGATGAGCTGGAACTCGTCGGTCTGGAGCGCCGCGAACGCGCCGGCGATGTTGGCGATGTACGCCTGCCAGCGCGCCGCGTCGCGCTCGACGATCGCATCCGACTCGGCGGCGCGGCGCAGCCTCGACTCGCGCATCGTCCGGAACGCGAACGTCGTGCTGACCACGGTCGCCGCCAGCAGCGCCGCGGCGATCGCCGCCATCGCCACGACCATGGCCTTGTTGCGCCGGGCGAAGAGCCTGCATTGGGAGAGGAGTGTCGGCGGTCGCGCCTCGATCGGCTCGTGGCGCAGGTGGCGGCGGATGTCGTCGGCCAGCGCCGCGACCGACGCATAGCGCCGGTCCGGTTCCTTCTCGATCGCCCGGAGGATGATCGCCTCGATGTCGCCGCGCAGCGCCGGATCGATGGCCCCGGGGCGCACCGGCGTCTCCTGCTGCACGATGCGCAGGGCCTCCGGAACCGGCACGCGCGCGAGATCGTGCGGCAGCCGGCCACACATCAACTCGTACAGGATGATGCCCAGCGAATAGACGTCGCTGCGCACGTCCAGGAGCACGTCGCCCGCGGAGCACTGCTCGGGGCTCATGAAGTTGAGCGTGCCGACGAGCTGGCCGACGTCCGACTGCCGCGTGATCCACGCCTGCGCCGGATCGATGGAGCGAGCGATGCCGAAGTCGATCACCTTGGGATGGCCTGCGGCGTCGACGAGCACGTTGCCGGGCTTGAGGTCGCGGTGGATCACGCCATTGAGGTGTCCGTGCTGCACGGCATCGCACACCTCGGCGAAGAGCCGGAGCCGTTCGCGGACGTCCAGCGCGTGCTCGCGGGCGTGCGCGGTGATCGGCCGGGCGCCGCAGATGTACTCCATCGCGAAGAACGGGATGGCCGATCCGTGGCGGTCCTCGTGGGCGCCGGCCTCGAAGATCTGGGCGATGCCGGGATGTTTCAGGCGGGCCAGCACCTCGGTCTCGAACTGGAAGCGATGCAGCGCCGACGTTCGCTCGAGCCCGCGCTTCATCACCTTGAGCGCCACGCGCCGCCGCGGCCGCTCCTGCATCGCCTCGTAGACCGTCGCCATGCCGCCGACGCCGATCACGCCGACGATGCGATAGCCGCCGATGGTCTCGTCGCGCGGGCGCACCGCATCGACGGGCGGCTCGGCGCGAAGCGCGAGCGCCGGCGTCTCCAGGAAGCCGCGCGAGCGGTCGACCGCGCTCAGCAGCGCCGTCACGCGCGCCGCGAGCGCGGCGTCGCCGGCGCACGCCTCGCGTACGAACGCCGCGCGCTGCGACGGATCGATCTCGACCGCCGATCGAAGCAGTTCGTGGGCCCGTCGTTCCCGTTCGTCAACCATCGCCGTCGCGCCCCGGCGCATCGCTGAGCTGGGCGTACAGCCATCCGCGGGCGCATTGCCACTCCCGGTCGACGGTGCGTCCGGCGACCTCGAGCACGCCGGCCACCTCGTCGATGGTGAGCCCGCCGAAGAAGCGCAGCTCGACGATCCGCGCCTGCCGCGCGTCGAGCTCGGCGAGCCGCGTCAGGGCGTCGTCGAGGTCGACGATGTCGACGTCCGGTGCGCTGCATGCAACGTCGGCGTCGTCGAGCGGCACCCGGGCCATCCCGGCGCCACGTTTCGCGGCGGCGCGTTCGCGCGCGTGATCCACGAGGACGCGGCGGATGACCAGCGACGCGACGGCGAAGAAATGCACGCGATCCTTCCAGTCCGTGGAATGCTGGCCGACGAGGCGCAGGTACGCCTCGTTCACCAGCGCCGTCGGCTGGAGCGTGTGATCGCGCCGCTCGCCGCGCAGGTGGCTGGCGGCGATGCGGCGCAGGTCGTGATAGATCGCGCTGGCCAGCGCGTCCTGCTGCCGGCGATCGCCGCTCGCCGCGGCGCGCAGGAGCTGCGTGACGTTGGCGTCGGGCTCGTGCAGGCGCGGGCTCCTACGACGGCAATCGGCGCAGCACCGCGCTGAAGCGGTCGGCGCTGAGGATCAACTGGTCGTTGGCGACCTGGAAGCGGGCGTTGATGAGGTAGCCGGGCTGGTTGATGATGAGGGTGTCGCCCACGACCCGGAAGCACTCGTCGGCGCTGAGCACCTGACCGTCGGCCGTCGTGGTGGTGGTGAGGACACGTCCGTTGGTGCGGAACTCCACCAGCATCGAGGCGTGGGGAGGCGCGGCGTCGCGGGATTCACGCTGACGAGCAGCCAGCGCGTCCCGCCGAGGGGCCCGACCTCGTTGTTCGTGAAGTTCACCGTGGTGGCGCCGCCAGGCGCCGCGCCGCCTGCGCTGGCCGGGGCGCTCTGCGCCTGGGTCATCGCCGCGGCCCGGCTCTTGTCCATCTCGTTGCCGATGATGTACCCGATGCCCGTCCCGACGCCGGCGCCGATGAGTGTCGACGTCGTGTTGCCTCCGATCGCCTGACCCATCAGCGCTCCGACGCCCGCCCCGGCGAGCGCTCCTGTCCGACCCGAGGTCTCGCATCCGAGTGGCGCGAGCATCGAGATGGCGGCGAGGACGGTTGCAATGCGACGGGTGATCATCGGAACGGAGTCTATTCCGGCCCGATCGCGCTGCCGCCGTCCCGGCGGCGAGGCGGGACCGTCGTGCAGGGGTCCGGGCCGCCTCGCCTTCATCCACGAAGTTCCGCTGCCATTTCGGGCGCGCGGGCTCCGCAATGCGCTTGGTGGTCGGAGGGCCGTCGCTGCGTCGCGCGAACGACGCCGCCGTCGCGGTGCGTCCGATCTCGGATCGGACGACCGTTGGCGCGTGCGCGCGTCGGCGGCCCGAGCGACGTGTCCGGTCCGCGTGGCCGGCGCCATCAACATCAGGCAGCCCACCGCCAATGGTGGGAGGAAAGGACAACGTGCGATGAGCCATCGAAGTGAATTCGTCGGACCCCGGTTGGATGCTCGGGGTCGTACGTCCCGGACCGCGGGTCGCTCGGCCGTGACCCGCATCGGGGACGCGAGGCGGGCGGTGCTCGGCATGGCGGCCGCGATCGCGGTCGCCGCCAGCGTCCACGCCGGCATCACGCCCGTGGGCACCAACTTCACCTACCAAGGTCAGTTGCGCAACGCCGGCGGACCGATCAACGGCACGGCGAGCGCCCGCTTCCGGCTCTTCAACCAGGCCGCGGGAGGAAGCCAGGTCGGTGGCTCGCTCACCGCGTGCGGCCTCACCCTGGTGGACGGGCTCTTCACGGTCGACCTCGACTTCGGGTTCAGCGTCTTCGACGGAAGCGAGCGCTGGCTCGAGATCTCGGTGCAGTCGCCCGCCTCGGACTGCGCCACGTTCACGGTGCTCGCGCCGCGCCAGCAGCTCACCCCGGCGCCGTACGCCATCCGCTCGCTGGCACCGTGGGAGACCAACGGCAACTTCGTCTTCTACAACACCGGCGGCGTCGGCATCGGCACGAACGCGCCGGCCACGGACCTGGAGATCTCCAAGGCCAACGCAACGATGCGGCTCACCAGCACCGCGGTCAACGGCACCTCGACGCTCGACCTCAAGGGCGACGCCCCGTCCGGACTCGGATCCAACGTGCTCGGCTCCCTCCGCTTCCTCGACGAGACCAACGCCGTGCGCGCCGAGATGTCGTCCAGCCTCGGCTTGTTCGCGAACGCGTTCAACTTCGCCGTCGACGGAGTCGTCGAGATGGCGCTCACCGGCACCGGCAACCTCGGCGTGGGCACGACGCTGCCCGTCGCGAAGCTGCAACTGGTCGGCGGCACCGACAGCGAGCCCGGCACCGGCGGCTTCCTCGTGATCGGAGCGACCAACGACGCGAACCTCTCGATGGACAACAACGAGATCATGGCCCGCAACAACGGCGCCGTCTCGACGCTCTTCCTCAACAACGACGGCGGCGGCATCAGCATGTGCAGCGGTGGCGGCCAGGTCACCGTCGGACCGATCGGAGCCGCGGCGGAGCTGACCGTCTACAACAGCCTCTTCGTCAACGGCGGCGCGCAGCCGCGCATCGACGTCGGCCCCAACGGCTTCATCCTGATGGACACCGGCGCCGACATCACGATCACCAACGGCGGCCTCGAGGTGAACACGCCGAGCGGCGGGAGCACGTTCTTCAACCGCACCGCCTCCGATGGCACGTTGATCAGCTTCTACAACAACGGTCTCTTCGCCGGCGGCATCGCGGTCTTCGGTTCGACGGTGAGCTACAACACCTTCACCGGCTCCCACAACGCGTGGACCGAGACGCCGATCGAGCCGGGCACGCTGGTGACCCTCACCGGCAGGAACCAGCGCGACCACGCCGGCGCCAACTGCGAACCGACCTACGGGGTGGCGCCGACGACGGTGGCCAACGATTCCCGCTGTCTCGGGTCGTACCTGGGCGCGCCGGATCCGTCCGATCCCGCCAGCCATCACCTGGTCGCCTCGGTCGGGAACGGCGAGATGTGGGTCGTCGACTCCGGTCATGGCGACATCGAGCCCGGCGATGCGCTGATCTCGTCGGATGTCGTCGGCTGCGCGATGCAGGACGACACCGCGCGATTCATGGTCGGCCACGTGGTGGCTCGCGCCGCGGAGCCGGTGGAGTGGGCCGCGGTGCACAAGGGCCCGGACGGCGTCAAGCGCGTGCTGCTCTCGGTCCTCTACGACCGCTTCGAGCGGCAGGGCGACGCCGCGGCGCTCGCCGGAACGGTCGAGTCGCTCCGCGCCGAGAACGACGAGCTGCGCGCCCGGCTCCAGGCGATCGAGGCGCAGCTCGCGACGCTCGCCCGCTCGACGGAAGGGGGCCGACGATGACGCGGCCGCGATTCGCCGGGATGCTTCGTGATGGGCCGGGGCCGCGCACGAACGGCGCCATCGGGCTCTTCGCCGCGCTGGCCATCGCGATGACGGCCGCAGCGGTGCCCTTCGGCCCGGGCACGTTCAATCTCTTCTGGCACACGGTCGACGGCGGAGGCGCCACCTTCTCCAACGGAGGGGGCTTCACGCTCGGAGGGTCGATCGGCCAGCCCGATGCGGGCGTGGTCATGAGCGGCGGCCAGTTCCAGGTGATCGGCGGCTTCTGGCTGGCGGCGACGTCGGGTGCGCCGCTCACCTGCGCCGCCGACCTCAACCACGACGGACTGGTCAACGGCGCCGACCTCGGGCTCCTGCTGGGCAACTGGGGTGGGACGGGGCTCGGCGACCTCACCGGTGACGGTTCCGTGAACGGTGCCGATCTCGGAATCCTGCTGGGAGCGTGGGGGGATTGTCCGGGTTGAGTGGCGACGTCTGACGTGCAGGCGATGCCGGCGCCGTCCGACGGCGACTCGGCTGCGCCAAGGCGGGCGGGGGTGAACGTGCGACAGGCGGGACGGGTTCGAATCGCGAGTTGGATTCGAACCCGTCCCGTCGTTTGTCGGACGGGCCCCAAGACGGCACTCGCGTCCGCAGGCGGCTCATCCCGCTCGCAACACCGCCGCCAACCGCGCCGCCTCGTCGTCCTTCAGCAGCACGATGACCGGCCACATGTTCTTGGCGCCATCCTGGACCACGAAGGTGACGCGGTCGTCGATGAATGTGCCGCCGCCTTCGCGGGCGCCACGGTAGCGCGGCAGGACGTTGGTGACGACGTTCGGGATGCACAGCGTGCCGTCGGCGGGGACGTCGTAGGGACCGAACGAGATCATCGAGTCGAATCGCCTCTCGACCTGCTCGCCGGCGTGCGACGCGGCCTGTTTCGCTCCGGCTCGCGATCCCACCGCCACCGCGAGTTGGTCGGCGAGCAACGACTTCGCGGCTGCGTTGAGCTTGATCTCCGCGAACGCCGCGCCCGCACGATCGACGACGTCGAGATGGACGGCGCCGTTGGCGCGAACGCAGGCCTCCAGCGTTAGCTCCCTGTCGCCCTTGATGGACCAGGTGCCGACCCGCTCCCGACCGGCGAGCTTGAGCGTGAGCGTGGTCTGTGGCACCGCGTGCTGCGAATCAACCGCGGGTGGCGGCGACGCCGAGGCGACGTTGGAGGCGGGAGCGCCCAACGCGAGGGTGGTGGCGCAGGCGAGAGAAAAGGCGACGATCGGGTTGATGACGCGAGTCATGGGATTCATGTCGATGCTCCGTTCATGCGAGCTGCGATCCGCGCAGCGCGGGGTTGACCACTTCATGAACGGCGCTGGTCGCCCCTTGCTCACGTGCGGCGCGGGGCTCGTTGCGCAGC
The DNA here is from genome assembly GCA_046350555.1 of Phycisphaerales bacterium. Taxonomy (GTDB): domain Bacteria; phylum Planctomycetota; class Phycisphaerae; order Phycisphaerales; family SM1A02; genus JAXMAF01. Next base: position 16,381 of record JAXMAF010000031.1, on the reverse strand, counting down.
CGTGACACGCGCCGGGCGCGCCATGAGCCTTCGCACGATCGCGGCGAGAAGCGCCGCGGTGAGCGCGATCCAGATCTCCAGCGTCTGACCGAGCACGACCGATGACCCTCCGATCCTCGGAGGCACAACGGTCGACGTACCCGATCGCTTGCCGGATCTGCGCAATCCCGCAGCCGACACGCCATCCGCGCTTGATCCCGCCGCGCCGCACGCCAATACTTAGCGCGCAAATGATTGCGTCGCCCCACGCCCGCGGACCCCGCACGGCGCAGCCAGCGCCGACGGCACCGTTCCGGAACGACAACGCGTTCCGCGGGATCCTGCGCGCCTATGGACTGCTGACCCGTCACACGCGCGAACACCTCGCGACCCACGGGGTCACGGGGCCGCAGTGGGGGGTGCTGCGCACGCTTCAGCGGGCGGGCGACGAGGGGCGTCCCGGGCTCACCATGAAGGAACTGGGGGAACGGCTCCTGGTCAAGCCACCGAGCATCACCATGCTGGTGCGCCGGATGCGCACCGACCGTCTCGTGCACGTCGTCGCCGCACGCGACGATCGGCGCATTCGCGTGGTCACGCTCGCCAGCGCCGGGGGACGGCTGCTGCGCCGCGCGGCCCCGAAGCACATGGCGCGCATCGACGAGCTCATGTCGGGACTCGCGCGGGAGGAACAGGTGCAGTTGGCGCGTCTGCTTCAACGCCTGAACTCGCATCTCTCCGGACTCGCGGCGCGCCCGCAACTGGGCGACGGAGGCAGGGGGAATGGAGGCACGCACCGATGAAGGCCTGGCTCGGCATCCTGGTCGTGGCGGCCTTGGTCGCCACCGGCGCGTACATCTGGGTCAAGCGAGCGAACACCGAGCCGCGAGCCGCGCTTCGCACCGTCGAGATCCGCCGCGGGGAGATCGTCTCGACGATCGGCGCCACCGGCACCGTCGAGCCGGAGGAGGTCGTCGACGTCGGTGCCCAGGTCGCGGGCATGATCCTCTCGCTCGGCGCCGACGCCGATGGCCGGCCGATCGACTACGGCTCGCGCGTGACGGCCGGCATGGTGCTTGCCAAGATCGACGACGCGCTCTACGCGTCGGACCTGGAGTCGGCGAAGGCGAACCTCGAGTCCACCCGCGCCGACGTCCGCCTGAGCGAAGCCGCCCGCGACCAGGCGGTCGCGAAGCTCGACCAGGCGCGGCGCGACTGGGACCGCGCCCAGCAGCTCGGCGCTTCCGAGTCGCTCGCGAAGCGTTCCTACGACGCCTATCAGGCCGGTTTCGAGGTCGCGAAGGCCGACCTCGCCTCCGCGGAGGCCGCGATCGCGCAGGCCGGCGCGCGGGTGCTCGTGGCCCAGGCGGTGCTCGACCGCGCGACGCGCAACCTCGGCTACTGCACGATCCGCTCGCCGGTCGATGGAACGATCATCGATCGACGCGTCAACATCGGACAGACGGTGGTCAGCAGCCTGAACGCCCCGAGCCTCTTCCTGATCGCCCGCGATCTCACCCGCGTCCAGGTGTGGGCCGCCGTGAACGAGGCCGACATCAGCCGCATCCACCCCGGCCAGGAAGCCACGTTCCTCGTCGATGCGTATCCAGGCCGCGTCTTCGAGGGGACGGTCGGGAAGATCCGCCTCAACGCGTCGATGACCCAGAACGTCGTGACGTACACCGTCGAGATCGTCGCCGACAACGCCGATGGCGCCCTGCTCCCCTATCTCACGGCAAACGTCAGCTTCATCTCGGCCCGTGTCGAAGACGTCCTCTGCGTGCCGAACGCCGCGCTGCGCTGGACGCCGACGCCCGAGCGGATCGATCCGGCCGCGGCGCCCGCGGCCCCGCCCCCTGCATCGGGAGGAACGGTCTGGGTGGAGGCCGGCGAGTTCGTGCGCCCGCTTCCGGTGACGCTGGGGATCGGCAACGGAAAGCTCACGGAGGTCTCCGGCATCGATGTGAACGAGGGCCTGCGGGTCGTCGTTGGCGAGCAGCGGGGCGCCGACGCGCGGACGGGCCAGGGGACGAACCCGTTCGTCCCGCAGATCAACCGACAACGAACGCAGAGCGCCACCGGCGGCCAATCGGCTGCGCCGGGTCGCTAGCGCGAGAGGATCGCATGATCCGGATGGAGGACATCCACAAGACCTACCGCACCGGCGAGATCGAGACGCCGGTGCTGAAGGGGGTGACGCTCGCGATCGAGCGCGGCGAGATCGTCTCGCTCATGGGCGCGTCGGGATCGGGCAAGACGACGCTCATGAACATCCTCGGCTGCCTCGATCGCCCGACCTCCGGCGAGTACTGGCTCAACGGCCGCGAGGTCGCGCACCTCAGCGCCGACGAGCGGGCCGCGATCCGAAGCAGCGACATCGGCTTCGTCTTCCAGAGCTTCAACCTGCTCGCGCGAACGACGGCGCTCGACAACGTCGTCATGCCGAGCGCCTACAGCCGGATCGCCCGGTCGGACCGCGAGGTGATCCGCCGCGCCAAGGAACTGCTGGAGCGCGTCGGCCTGAAGGATCGGATGGACCACGAGCCGGCGCGGCTCTCCGGCGGCCAGCAGCAGCGCGTCGCGATCGCCCGGGCGCTCATCAACGATCCGTCGCTGGTGCTCGCCGACGAACCGACCGGGGCGCTCGACTCGAAGACGAGCCTCGAGATCCTCGGGATGCTCCAGCGGCTCAACGCCGAGTCGAACATCACCGTGGTCCTCGTCACGCACGACGCCGACGTGGCCCACCACGCCTCGCGCATCATCCGCGTGCAGGACGGCGTCATCGTCGCCGACGATCCGTCGATTGGCGCGACGATCGCGGCCGGAGAGGCCGGGGCGGCCCCATGAAGCTGGCGCGCACCTTCGGCACGGCGGTCGTCGCGATGACCCGGAACAAGACGCGCGCGGCGCTGACCACGCTCGGCGTCGTGATCGGAATCGCGGCCGTCATCGCCATGATGGAGATCGGCCAGGGTTCGTCGTCGGCGATCCAGCGCACGATCGCCAGCATGGGTTCGAACAACCTGCTCGTGCTGCCGGGCGCGGCGGCGAGCGGCGGCGTGAGCTTCGGCGTGGGAAGCGTGCTCACGCTGACGCCCGAGGACTGCGAGGCCATCGTCCGCGACTGCCCCGACGTCCTCGTCGCCGCACCGATCGTCCGTTCCCGGTCCCAGCTTGTCTACGGCAACAGGAACTGGATCCCGCAGAACATCTACGGCACGTCGCCGGCGTACCTCCAGGTCCGCGACTGGGAGACGCTCGACGAGGGCGAGCCCTTCACCGACCGCGACGTGCGCAACGCGGCCAAGGTCTGCCTGATCGGCCACACGATCGCCCGCGATCTCTTCGAAGGGCAGGACCCGATCGGCAAGGAGATGCGCATCCAGAACGTCGTCTTCACCGTCGTCGGCGTGCTCGCGAGCAAGGGGGCGAACATGCTGGGGCAGGACCAGGACGACATCGTGCTCGCGCCATGGACGACGATCAAGTATCGCGTCTCGGGCACGCCATCGGGCGCGTCGGGACAGGGTTCCACGCCGGGCGCCTCGTCGACGGCCGCGACGAGCGGGGCGCAGTATCCGGGCGGCGTTGCGCTCTATCCGCAGCCATCGGCGGCGCAGCAGGCCGACACGCCCGGCTGGGTGCGCTTCGCCACCATCGATCAGATCGCGCTGGCGACGCGCTCGTCGAGGGACATTCCCGACGCGATCCGGCAGGTGGGCGCCCTGCTGCGCGAACGCCATCGGATCCGCGCCGGCGCGCCCGACGACTTCAATGTGCGCGACATGACCGAGATGACGCGGGCGCTCGGCTCGACCGCCACGCTCATGACGCGGCTGCTGCTCGCGGTGGCGCTGATCTCGCTCGTGGTCGGCGGCGTCGGGATCATGAACATCATGCTGGTCTCGGTGACCGAGCGCACGCGCGAGATCGGACTGCGCATGGCCGTCGGGGCGCGCTCCCGCGACGTCCTCCGCCAGTTCCTCATCGAATCGGTGCTCCTCTGCATCGCCGGCGGGATCGTCGGCATCGCCGTGGGTCGCGGCATCTCGCTGGCCGTCCACGAGCTCCTGCACTGGCCGACCGAGACCTCGCTGGTGGCGATCGTGGCCTCGGTCTCCGTGTCGGCGAGCGTGGGCGTCATCTTCGGCTTCTACCCCGCCTGGAAGGCGGCGCGGCTCGATCCGATCGAGGCGCTTCGCTACGAGTGAGCGCATGCCCAGCCAAGGACGTTCAGCCCTCCCGATGGCGGCGCTCGCGCTTGTCGCGACGGGCTGCACCGTCGGACCCGACTTCGTCGAGCCGTCGCCATCGCCGTCGATGCCGTCGCAGTTCAAGCTCCCGCAGGCGGACCCGTCGAACGCGATCAGCCGCGTCACCGCCGATCCCGCGGAGATCGCCCGATGGTGGACGAACTTCCAGGATCCGACGCTCACGTCGCTGATCGAACGGGCGGCCGCGGCCAATCTCGGCGTGCAGGCGGCGGAGGCGCGCATCCGGCAGGCTCGCGCGGCAAGCGGCATCGCGAGCGCCGCATGGTGGCCGCAGGTGAACAGCCGCGCGTCGGCGCTGCGGACCATCGATGCGCCGGGCAGCAGGAACGAGGGTTCGAACGTCTTCCTCGCCGGCTTCGACGCGTCGTGGGAGATCGATCTCTTCGGCGGCACCCGCCGGGCGGTCGAGGCCGCCGACGCCGGGATCGACGCGGCGGTGGCGGACAGGCGGGCGGTCCTCTCCTCGCTCGCCGCCGAGATCGGGCTCGACTACACGGCGCTGCGCAGCGCGCAGGCGCGGCTCGACATCGCCAGACGCAATCTCGAGACGCAGCAGAAGTCGCTCGACCTCACGCGCAGGCAGCTCGCGGCCGGGTTCGTCGGCAAGCTCGACTTCGCGAACGCCGAGGCCCAGGTCGCGAGCACGCTCTCCGTGATCCCGCTGCTCGAGGCGGCCGAGCGCCAGTCGATCTACGCCATCGGCGTCCTGCTCGACGTCGAGCCCACCTCGCTGGAGGACGAGCTGCTCGGCGGCGCCGACCGGGTTCCACCCGCGGTCCCGCCGAACGTTCCCGCCGGCCTTCCGAGCGAGCTCCTCCTTCGGCGCCCGGACATCCGCCGCGCCGAGGCCGAGCTGCACGCCGCCACGGCCAACATCGGCGTCGCGACGGCGGAGCTCTTCCCGAGCTTCTCGCTCACCGGCGCGTTCGGGTTCCAGAGCACGCAGCTCTCGTCGCTCTTCAACGGCAACGGCAGCGCCCTCGCGTTCGGCCCGTCGGTGCAGTGGCCGCTCTTCCAGGGTGGGCGCATCCGCGCGAACATCGCGCTGAACCAGGCGAAGGCCGACGAGGCGCTCGACAACTATCGGCAGGTGGTCCTCTCGGCGCTGGGCGACGTCCAGTCGGTGCTCATCGCCTACGCGCGCGAGCAGGACCATCGCAGCGCGCTGACGCGCGCCGTCGATGCGAACCAGCGCGCCACCGACATCTCGATCGAGCTCTACCGCGGAGGCGAGACGGACTTCCTCAACGTGATCACGGCGCAGAGATCGCTGCTCGTCTCCGAGGATGCGCTGGCGCTGAGCGACGCGGCGCTGGCCACGGATCTCATCGGACTCTACAAGGCGCTGGGAGGCGGCTGGGAGGCGTTCGAGCCGAAGGAACGCGATGCGGACGAGGGCGGAACGGTGTCGGACGGCGGAGCGGTGGAAGGCGGAAAGGTGTCAGGATGATGCCGTGGCAAAGAATCCCGACACCTTTTGTGCGATCCGACGCCCTTGTGCGATCCGGCACCCTTGTGCGATCCGAAGCATCCGTGGGATCCGACGCCCCGGCGCGATTCGCCCCTGCGCCGATACGCGTCCCAGTTGATTCTCGCGTGCCACCCAACCCAATCCAGCCGTAGTACGCGTCCCAGTTGATTCTCGCGCCCCACCCAACCCAATCCCGCCGTGAGACGCCGCTGTGGGCACAAGGGGTCGAACGCATGGAGGTCTCCTGGAATCCGTATCAGACGCCGCTGTGGGAAAGGGCCGAACGCATGGAGGTTGACTGGAATCCGCATCAGAACGGATGAACGACCAGGCCGCTCCGCAGCTTCGGCTCGAACCACGTGCTCTTGGGCGGCATGATTCCGCCGGCGTCGGCGACCTCGAGCAGCTCGTGCATGCTCGTCGGGTGGAGCGCGAACGCGGCCCCCGCCTCGCCGCTGTCGACCGCGCGCTCCAGCGAATCGGTGCCGCGGATTCCGCCGACGAAGTCCAGCCGCGGGTCGCGCCGCGGATCGGCGATGCCGAAGATCGGCTCGAGCACGAGCCGCTGGAGGACGCTGACGTCGAGCGCCGCGACCGGGTCGGTGGTCTGCGCCACGACGGGGTCGACGGTGAGCGTCCACCAGCGACCGCCGACGTAGATGCCGAACTGGCCGCGCTGGCACGGCTCCGCGGCCGAGGTCGGCTCGACCTGCCCGACGCCGCGAAGCCGGCGCATGAGCTGCTCGGGCGAGAGCCCGTGCAGGTCCTTGACGATCCGGTTGTAGGGCATGATGCGCAGGTGGCTGAGCGGGAAGATCACCGCGAGGAACCGCTGGGCCTCCGCGGATCTCGAGGCGCCCGTCTCGCGCCGGGCGCGGGCCAGCGCCGCCGCCGCGGCCACCCGATGGTGCCCGTCGCAGATGTACGCCTTCGGCAGCCGGCGAAACGCATCGACGTACTCGTCTGGATCCGGCACGGTCCACATGGTGTGCGTGATGCCGTCGGGGGCGACGAAATGGAAGTGCGGCCGGTCGTTGACGTCGCGGCGCACGAGCTCGTCGAGGGCCGCGTCGTCGCGATGGGCGAGGAAGACCGGCTCGGTGTGCGCATCGCACGCCTCGAAGTGGTGGGTGCGCTCGAGCTCCTTGTCCACGCGGGTGCGCTCGTGGCGGACGATCGTTCCCTCCTCGTACTGCCCGACCTCGCAGCAGCAGACGACGCCGATCTGCCGATGGCCGCGCATCACCAGCCGGTAGAGGAGCACATGGGGCCGGTCCTCGCGCCGGAGGATGCTCTCGCGCTCGAGCATCTCGAGGTTGCGCCGCGCGGTGGCATGCGCCGCCGGATCGTCGGACGACGTCCCCGGTTCCAGCTCCAGCTCGGGACGCGTCACGCGCAGGAACGAGAATGGGCGGCCGTCGGCGAGCTGCTCGCGCTCCCTCGGTCGTGACCGTGTCGTACGGCGGCCGCGGCCACCGCGCCGCCTTGTGGCGATCGGAAGTGTTACGCGGGGAAGGCGTGGATGTGGAGATGGCGAGGTGCCGGCGACGATCCGCCGCTGAGCGTAGTGGAATCGGCAGGTCGCGGCTGGGGTGAACCGAGGATTCGGGGTTGCCGCGGGTCTTGCATGATCCCGGCCCCTCGATCGCCGCCCGACGATCCCTACCCTCGCTCTCGCGCAAGCTCGCGAGGACGCCGAAATCCTCGAGCGTCGTCGTGTCGCCCGTCGTCTCCTTGCCCGCGGCGATGTCGCGAAGGAGCCGGGCGCATGATCTTGCCGGAGCCGCGTCTTCGGGAGGGCGTGCGTGAAGCGGATCATGTCGGGTTTCGCGATGGGCGCCGATCTCGCGGGCCACGTGCTCGCGCAGGTGGTCCTTGAGCCGGCGCACGCTCGTCGTCGGCCGCCCGATGGTCCGGATGGAGCGTCACGAACGCGGCGACGCCGGTTCCCTTGATCTCGTGCGGCATGCCGACGACCGCCGCCTCGACGACCGCCTCGTGGCCCACCAAGCGCCGACTCGACCTCCATCGTCCCGAGTCGATGTCCGGAGACGTTGATGACATCGTCGATGCGGCCCATGATCCAGAAGTAGTCGCTGCTCGTCGCGCCGCGCGCCGTCGCCGGCGAGGTACATGCCGGGCACGCGCGACCAGTAGGTGTCGATGTGCCGCTGACGATCGCCGTGGATCCGCGCAGCATCGCCGGCCACGGCTTCCGGACGACCAGCAGCCCGCCGACGTTCGGTGGCTGCTCGTTCCCGGGTGGATCGACGATCGCGGCGTCGACGCCGAAGAGCGGAAGCGTGCAGGAGCCGGGCAACGTCGGCGTGACCGCCGGCAGCGGCGAGATCATGTGCCCGCCCGTCTCGGTCTGCCACCACGTGTCGACGATCGGGCAAGTGCCGCTCGCCGCCGATGGTCCGGTGGTGCCACATCCACGCCTCCGGATTGATCGGCTTCCTCGCCGACGGTGCCGAGCACGAGCAGCGACGAGGTCGCGCCTCCGCGGATGGTCGTCGCCCCATTTCATGCGCGCGGATCGCGGTCATGCCGTAGAAGTGGGTGACGCGATGGCGCTCGGAGTCGATCTCCAGAAGGTCCTCGCCGGGGAAGTTGGGGCGCGCCTTCGTACATCAGGGTCGGCACGCGGTTGGGCAGCAGTCCATAGACGATGTACGAATGGCCGGTGATCCAGCCGATGTCGGCCGTGCACCAGAAGAGGCGGCCGCCCGGGCGCGAGGCTGGCGTGGTGCGCGCCGTGCTGGCGGTGAAGACCATGTAGCCGCCGGTGGTGTGGCGGATGCCCTTGGGCTGCCCGTCGAACCGACGTAGAGCAGGAAGAGCAGATCCTCGCTCCTTGCCACTCGCAGGCGCAGGTCTTCGGCGCCGAGAGCGCCACGTCGTGCCACCAGTGGTCGCGCGAGGCGTTCCACTGGACGCCGTTGCCGCAGCGGCGCAGGACGATCACGTGCTCGATCGTCGGCGCCATCTCGCACGCGCGATCGACGTTCTCCTTCAATGGCACGATCTGGCCGCGCCGCCATGCGCCGTCGCAGGTCACGACGACGCGGCTGTGCGCGTCGGTCACGCGATCGACGATCGCCTGGCTCGAGAAGCCGCCGAAGATGACCGAGTGCGGTGCGCCGATCCGGGCGCACGCGAGCATCGCGACGACGAGCTCGGGAACCATGCCCATGTAGATCGTGACGACCTCGCCCTTACGGACGCCCAGCGCCTTGAGCACGTTCGCGAAGGCGCAGACCTCCTGGAGGAGCTCGCGATAGGTGATGCGCCGCACCTGCGGACCGGCGCCGGCGACGTCGTCGGAGGCCGTCGGCTCCGCCTCCCAGACGAGGGCCACCTCGTCTCCGTGCCCGCGCAGCACGTGCCGGTCGAGCGCGTTGTGCGAGACGTTCGTCTTGGCGCCGACGAACCACCGCGCATCGGGGCAGTTCCATTCGAGCACTCGATCCCACGGCTTGAACCAATCGAAGCCGGCGGCGATCTCTCCCCAGAAGCCCTCGGGATCGTCGATCGACCGCTTCCAGAGCGCGCGGTACTCGGCCATGGACGTCACGTGCGCGCCGCCAACGCGCCGCGCGAAGTCCTTGGGCGGATCGAAGACGCGACCTTCCTGGAGCGCTGACTCGATGGCGTGGGAGTCCGCGGCGGTGGGAGCGCCGTGCGTGGAACGAGAGGGCGGATGGGCCATGGCGGGAGGCGGGCGGAGAGGGGAGTCGATCGCGGATCGGCGTTGTCGACGCCGGGCGTCGGAGCTGACCAGGGGTCCGAACGTCGAGGACGAGGCCGGATGGTAACGCGGGCCGGTGCGGTCGCTGCGGCGCAGCGGCACCTCGGCCGGGCGCATGCGGAGGGCACGTGCAGCGGCCGGGCGCTTGCATCCTGCACCCATTTCGCCTCCAGAGAGCGCAGCAACGGGACCGGCGTCCCTCTGGCGGGCCGACGGCGGAGCGGGGCGTGCCCGCGCCGACTGCACCCGTGAAAGGGAAGCGTTCCCGCGCCACGGCCATTTCCTCGGCATTTCAGCGGAAACGTCGAGCTTCGGTTACGCTCTCCGCTTCACGCCCAGCGCCGAACCACTCCGAGGGATCGATGTCACCTGAACTTGCTCCAAACGCCACGGCGCGCCTTGCGCCCGCCCTGCTCACGATCGGTTGCGCTCTTTCTGTCGTGCCGCCATCGGCGGCCGACTCGACGGCGACGGTGACGTACTCGGTGGCGGGTGGCGCACCCAAGAGCCTCGCCATCCCGTCGGTCACGACGCCAAGCGGGGCGGACTCCTTCTACGCGTCGACGAACGTCGACGGACTGGTGATCACCTGGAGCTACCAGGGCTACATGGACGCGACGGGCAACTCGGTGCTCAACGGAACGACGACGCTCAAGAACACGACCGGCGCGCCGATCAGCTTCGCGGGCGACTTCTCGGCGCCACTCTGTCCGATGATCGTGGGGGACGTCTTGGTCGGCGGCTCGGCCAACGCGAAGGTCGTCTGCGACGCCGACGGCGGAGTGCTCACGTGCGGCGGCGACACTTCCGGCCTGGTCAGCGCCACGGGCGATGGCGCCGTCACCGAGACGATCTTCTACTGCCCGTTCACGATGGCCACGAGCGGTCCGGGGACGATCGCCACCAACGGCCTCTTCGGCGCGCCCTTTCCGTCGCGCCCGGGACCTCCGACACTTTCGAGTCTCGGTCATCGCCTTGGCGTGACCGTGACCCCGGGGGACAAGGCGGTGCTCTCGCTCCTGTACGTCGCCAACGGCACGCGCTCGCTGCCCGGGGATTGCGCGGCGGACGTCGACGGCGACGGCATGGTCGGCGTCTCCGACCTGCTCGTGGTGCTCGAGTCCTTCGGCTCGTCCGCGATCTGCGGCGACTCGTGGGACGTCAACCGCGACGGGATCGTGGACGGCACCGATCTGGCCGACGTGATGAGCGCCTGGGGGGCGTGCCCGCGGTGAATCCGGTCGTCGCCTCGTGGCGATCATGATGGAGTCCAGTCGACCTCCATGCGTTCAACCCTCTGCCCGCAGCGGCGTCTCACGGCGGAATTGGGTTGTGTGTGGCGCGAGAATCAACCGGGACGCGTAACGAACTCACGTGCGTGTGCCAGGCCCGGGACGCGCCGTGGTCCGATGCTCGTTGCCCGTCGTGCGCGCTGCGCCGGTGTCTTCGACGCTCGCCAAGCGAGCGCGACATCCGCTATCCTCTGTGTCCCCGCAGGAGCACCCCCGGATGGCGACCACCGATCTTCCACTTCCGCAGCTTCGCAAGTTCGGCGAGACGTCGCGCCGTGACGCGTGGTGGCTTCAGCCGACGGTCGTGCTGATCGGGCTCACCGCGTTCCTCGTCTACACGACGTGGGCGGCGTTCCAGGGGCGCAACTACTTCTACGACGGGGGCGGAGCGCACTACCTCTCGCCCTTCTACTCGCCGCTGCTCTTCGGCCAGCCCAACGAGCCGCGCTGGTTCGGCGCGACGCAGCCGGCCTGGTGGCCGGGGTGGCTGCCCTTCTCGTCGGCGCTGCTGATCCTCGTGGCGCCCGCCGGCTTCCGCTTCACCTGCTACTACTACCGCGGCGCGTACTACAAGGCGTTCTGGGGCGATCCACCCAACTGCGCCGTCGGCGAGCCGTCCCTGCGACAGGAGCATCGCGGCGAAAACAAGCTGCTGCTGATCCTCCAGAACGCCCATCGCAGCTTCACTGCGCAGCCTTCATCTTGCTCCGGGTGCACGATGCGTGGAAGGCGATGTGGTTCACCCAGCCCGACGGCTCGGTGAAGTGGGGGATCGGGGTCGGCACGCTCGTGCTCGCGGCCAATGCGTTCCTGCTCGGCGGCTATACCTTCGGATGCCACTGCGCACGCCACTTCGCGGGCGGCCGGCTCGACCGGATCTCCGAGTCGCCGGTGCGCCACAACTGCTACACGTGCGTGAGCTGGCTCAACGCCCGCCACATGAAATGGGCGTGGGCGAGCCTCGTGTGGGTGGCGTTCACCGACATCTATGTGCGACTGCTCTGCGCCGGGGTATTCACCGATGTCCGGCTGATCTGACCGCCGGAACGGTGCCTGCCGCGCCGGGCGCGCGACGCGCCGCGATCACCCATTCCCCACGGAGACGCCCGTTCGACACCGCCAATGACCGACTACCAAACCCATGAACACGACGTTCTCGTGATCGGCGCTGGCGGCGCCGGCCTTCGCGCCGCGATCGAGGCCTCGGCGAGCGGTGCGTCCGTCGGGCTCGTCTGCAAGTCGCTGCTGGGCAAGGCGCACACCGTGATGGCCGAAGGAGGCGTCGCCGCCGCCCTGGCCAACGTCGACGACCGCGACGGATGGAAGGTGCACTTCGCCGACACGATGCGCGGCGGCCAGTACCTCAACAACTGGGTGATGGCCGAGATCCACGCCAAGGAGGCGCCGGCCCGCGTGCGCGAGCTCGAGGCGTGGGGCGCGCTCTTCGACCGGACCGCGGACGGCCGGATCCTCCAGCGGAACTTCGGCGGCCACAAGTATCCGCGCCTGGCGCACGTCGGCGACCGCACGGGGCTGGAGATGATCCGCACGCTCCAGGATCACGGCATCCACTGCGGCATCGACATCTACATGGAGCACACGGTCACGACGCTGCTCAAGGCCGATGAGCGCGGCGGCTCGCGCGTGGTCGGCGCCTTCGGCTACGACCGCGAGCGCGGACGCTTCCGCATCTTCCGGGCGAAGGCGGTCGTGCTGGCCACCGGCGGCATCGGACGCGCGTACAAGATCTCGAGCAACTCCTGGGAGTACACCGGCGACGGCCACGCGCTGGCGTACCACGCCGGCGCGGACCTCATGGACATGGAGTTCGTCCAGTTCCACCCGACGGGGATGGTCTGGCCGCCGAGCGTGCGCGGCATCCTCGTGACGGAGGGCGTGCGCGGCGAGGGCGGGCGTCTCGTGAACAGCGAAGGCCACCGCTTCATGTTCAACGACATCCCCGACAACTACCGGCACCAGACCGCGAAGGATCCCGAGGAGGGGTGGCGATACGTCCTCGGTCACAAGGACGCCAATCGGCCGCCGGAATTGCTCACGCGCGACCACGTCGCGCGGTGCATCGTGCGCGAGATCAAGGCGGGCCGTGGCAGTCCGCACGGAGGCGTGTACCTCGACATCGCGTGGATCAAGGAGAAGATCGCCAACGCCGAGGAGCACATCAAGAAGAAGCTTCCGAGCATGTACCACCAGTTCAAGGAGCTGGCGGGCGTCGACATCACGAGCGAGCGCATGGAGGTCGGTCCCACGACGCACTACGTCATGGGCGGCGTGCGCGTGGACGGCGAGACGCAGATGTCCAGCGTGCCCGGGCTCTTCGCCGCGGGCGAGGTGGCGGCCGGACTGCACGGCGCGAACCGCCTCGGCGGCAACTCGCTCTCGGACCTGCTCGTCTTCGGCAAGCGCGCCGGTGAACACGCCGCCGCGTGGGCGAAATCCAACCCGCATGGCGCCATCGACGCGGCGCAGGTGAAGGCGGCCGAGCGGTCGGCGCTGGCGCCGTTCGAGCGCGAGCGCGCTGGCGCCGTCGAGAACGGCTACGCGGTCCAGCGCGACCTTCAGGACCTGATGCAGGACAAGGTGGGCATCGTGCGCGTCGAGGCCGAGATGGCGGCGGCCGTCGAGCAGCTCGAGTCGCTCAAGCGCCGCGCCGCGGTCGTCGGCGTCGACGGCAACCGCGACTACAACCCCGGCTGGCACACGGCGCTGGACCTGGGCAACCTGCTGACGGTCTCCGAGGCGGTGGCCCGTTCGGCGCGCGACCGGCGCGAGAGTCGCGGCGCCCACGTCCGGGAGGACTTCCCGGAGAAGGATCCGGCCGCGGCGAAGTACAACTCGGTGGTGAGCAAGGCCGCCGACGGATCGATGCGCCTGCGACGCGAGCCACTGGCGCCGATGCGCGAGGACCTTGCCGCGGTGATCAAGGAGATGGGTTGACGGAGGCGGCGTTGCGGACCGAGGAACGGGATCGATCAATCATGACCAAGGCGACATTCAGGATCTGGCGCGGGCAGGGCGAGCAGTCCGCGCCGAAGGACTACACCACCGAGGTCACCGAGGGCATGGTGGTGCTCGATGCGATCCACCAGATCCAGGCCGAGAGCGCGCCGGACCTCGCGTGCCGCTGGAACTGCAAGGCGGGCAAGTGCGGCTCCTGCTCCGCCGAGGTGAACGGCAAGCCGCGCCTGATGTGCATGACGCGGCTCGACGAGATCGATCTCTCGATGCCGGTGCTCGTCGAGCCGATGCGGTCGTTCCCGCACCTCAAGGACCTCGTCACCGACGTGAGCTGGAACTACCGCGTCAAGCGGAGCATCACGCCGTTCAGGCCGCGCAAGCCCGATGCGCCCGACGGGACCTGGCGCATGGCGCAGGCCGACGTGGACCGCGTGCAGGAATTCCGCAAGTGCATCGAGTGCTTCCTCTGCCAGGACGTCTGCCACGTGCTGCGCGACCACCACAAGCACCCCGAGTTCGCGGGCCCGCGCCACTTCGTCTACACGGCGGCGCTGGAGATGCATCCGCTCGACACCGAGAACCGTCTCGGCCAGGTCAAGGGCGAGGAGGGGATCGGCTACTGCAACATCACCCGATGCTGCACGAAGGTCTGTCCCGAGCACATCACGATCACGGAGAACGCGATCATTCCGCTGAAGGAGCGCGTGGTGGACGAGTTCTACGACCCGCTCACGCGCCTCTTCCGCGTCTTTCGGCCCAGGAAGGCGTGATCGGCCGCGCCCGGCCGGGGGCGCGAGGAGAATTCTCGAGTCCGGTCCGCAACCGCACGCCGGCGTCCGGCGGCGCGGCATGGGCCCATCTGGGCCCATCACGGTCGCGTCACTGGCGCATCATCGGCACATCACGGGCGCGTCATGGGCACACGCCGCAACGAAGATCGTCGTACGCCGGAAGCCTGGTCCGAGGTCGCCGTCGAGCGGCTCGCATCGCTCGCCGGCGCCCGCGAGGGCGTCGGCCATCCGCGCCCGCGCCTCTTTCGGAGGTCCGTCGGCGACGGCGACGTGATCGCTCCCTACGACCACGTCTCGAACGTCGTGCTGGGGCGCTGGCTGGACGAGATCGCCGCGACCACCTTTGATCGCGACGGGACGCTTGCCGCGGGGCTGGCCTGGTTCATCGGGCGCCACGAGATCGAGTTCCTCGCCGAGACGATGCGCGGCGACACCCTCGTCGCGGCCACCTGGGTGGGGCGCGTCGAACGCCTCCGTGCATGGCGCGAGACCGTCTTCTTCCGCGAGCACGACGGCGCCGCGCTCGTGCGCTCGAGCGCCACCTGGATTCTCGTCGACTTCCCGTCGCGCCGGCCGCGGCGCATTCCGGCGCCGATGATCGCGGCGCTGGATGTGCTCGATCCGCCCGATGCGCCCAGGTCGCCGACGCCCGCGTGACCGCTGCGGCTACAGGGCCCGCTCCGTCCCCATCTCCGCGCCGCGAAAGATCATCGCGTAGGCGACGCCGAACGTGGCGACCATGAAGGGAAATCCGAAGAAGAAGATCGGAACGAGGCAGGCGAGCGCCGAGGCCGTCGCCAGGAGCATCACCACGAGCGCGACGACCATCAGGCCGCCCTGGAACGGCCGCGTCTCCCGCCATGATCGTCGCAGCGCCTCGAATGGCCCGATCGATGGATAGAGCCGGTCGGCGACGATGAGGATCGCCGGCCAGAGTCGGGCGGTGAGCCAGAGCATCAGGATCCACCAGCCGACGGCGATGATGCCCATGCCGATCCATGCGCCGACGAGGAGCGGCGTGCCGCCCGCCCCTGCGCCCGTCCAGGCCGCCACCACCGCGCCGACCAGGATCCCCGCGAGGACGAGGTTGACGAGCGCGATCATCAGGTAGACGAGCACCACGTGTCCGAACCTTCGATAGGGCAGCAGCACCGTTCCGACGTCGGTGCGCTCGCCACGGGCCACCGCCACCGCCGCGAGCATCGCCCCGAGCAGCAGCGGATACGTCACGATGAAGTTGAGGGCGAGGGTCATCCACGTGCCCGGCCTCGTGTAGGGCTGGAGCACGTAGGTCTGCCAACCGGCACCCAGCGTGGGTGGGTGCAGGAACTGATCGATCTGCTGTGGGATTCCGGCGAGCGCCCCCGACGCGAAGACGATCAACGACAGCAGCAGCAACAGTCCATAGCGGCGGCCGAGCAACAACCAGCCGAGGCGGAGCGCATCACCGACCGAGAATCGCGGCAGCGGACCTCCGCCATACGGCATGGGACTCGACACCGTCGGTGGCGCCGCCGGCGATGGCGAGATGAGCGTGCTCAGCTCGGGAACGGCGACCAGCGACCTCCAGGTCTGGGCGCCTTCCGGGCAGACCCACGTCGCCGCGCCGATCTCTCCCGCGGCGACCCGCGGCGCGAGCTCCTCGACGGTGAATGGCCCCTGGGGATGCCCGTCGCGACTCAGGTAGTAGCGCATGAGGCGAACGGTAGACGGGCTTCGCGGCGCGCGGGCTTCGACGGCGCCGATCACACGGCGACGGCCGCGCCACGCGAGGCCGCGCGCGAGACGTCCCGCGCGACCCGCGCGGTGCAGCCTTCGTGCGCGAGCAGCCACGCCTTGCGTTC
>JAXMAF010000030.1:0-59760 GCA_046350555.1 Phycisphaerales bacterium | reverse complement strand
GCCCGTAGCACTTGAAGCCGTGCCGGAGCGTCGCCAGCGAACCGTTCGCGTCCATCCACTTGCACAGGTCGGCGAGGACTTGGTCGCCGGTCTTCGGTCCGTGCAGCGCCTCGAGCTTGGCCCACTCGGCGGGCTGCGTCTTTTGGATGAAGTCGAGAACCACCTCGGGGAAGATCGCACGCTCGCGGTCGAAACCGTCGCGCGGAACTGCGGCATAGCCGCGCGCGAGCAGGTGCTGCTCGATGACGGTCTCGAATGCGGCCTCGGAGTGGCGGGGCGTGCTGGTCACGGTTCCTCTCGTCCTTGCTCGAGCGCCTGCTTGATGCGGCGCCCCAATTCCGTGAGTCGATAGCGCTGGAGGCGGCTGCGAGGCTTGTCGGGCAGGGTCATTTCGATCACCTGCGCAGTCAAGGCCGGCTTGAGGTAGGCCCTTTCAAAGTGATCGCGGTGCTTGAGGAACAGGGCATTCTGGATCTGCCGCCGCGACATGTCGCCAGCCACCACGCGCATCAGCCGCCCGACTTCCGGAGTGACTTGCCCGGTGACTTGCCCGGTGACTTGCCCGGTGACTTGGTCGGTGACGCCCTTCTCGTCCAAACTTGGCGCCTTCACCGCTTCAGCCACCACCGCCCGGAACGTGACCGTGACGACGCCGGCCCGGTCGGAGAACTCTGGCGGCGCGACTCCGTGGGCGCGGCACGCCTCGATGACGCGGTTGGTGCCTCGCCCCCAAACCTCGACGGCGCCGGTTCGATGGTTGTACGGCTTGCCCTCGAACAGAAACGGAGCGTGCTCCCGCGCAGAAGGAGCTTCAAGCACGATCACCGCTCGCCCGTCGTCGAGTTCGACGCGGTCGATGCCGACGGGCGCGGGCGGCTCAAACCGTTCGAGCATCGCCGCGACCTCGCGCAGCGTGGAGTCCGCGACGGTCTGACCCACGATCTTCCCGTCGGCTGCGACGCCAACAAGCACGAGCCCGCCGGATCCGTTCAGGAAGCCGCAGAGAGTCTCGCCGGCTCGGCGAAGCTGCGCGGTGGACTTCTTGAACTCCAGCTCCTGGGATTCCCCCTTGGAGACGAGCTGCTCGAGATCAGCGAGGTTCATGGCGTGACCTCCAGCGGGCTCGCGGCGCAGCGCGCCTCAAGATCGGCGTCCTGCCAAGGGAGCGCCTCGGACCGAGCCGGGAGAAAGGGGACCGATTCGGCAGACAGTGTCTGCCGAAACCCGGCCGGAAGTGCGGGGACAGATTCGCCAGACGGCGTCTGGCGAATTCCGAGGCGCGGCCAGGCGAGGGCCAACTGGCGACAGTTCTTCAGGTTGCGTGCTCCCAGGCCGTTGACGCCGCGGCGCTTGAACTCGGCAGCGAGTGCGGCGAGGAGGCCGTCACCGTAACGAGCGCGATCAGAGCCGTCCTGCTCGAAGGCGATGATCCAGATCCCGATGAACCAACTCCGCAGCGTGAGGATCTCATCCACCGAACGGGCCGCGGCATCGCGTGCGCGATGGTGCAGGGTCGCCAGCTCATCGACGAGTCGATCGAAGCTTGACCAGGGGCGGAGATTGCTCATGCCGGTGCCTTGAAGTCGATGTGGCCGGTTGCCCCAACGAGGTCAAGCCGTACACCGAGCTCTCGCAGCATGAGGAAGGTGTCGCTGTACTTCACCCCGAACTGCGAGCAGACATCCGGCAACTTGATCTCCCTCTTGGACTCGGGAGCCGGTTGCTCGTTCGTGACCACGACGGCACCGTGAATCTTCGCGTAGGCGACGAGCCAGCCATCGGCACCGGTAGCGAACTTCGCCTTGGCGTAGTCGAAGTACCGCGGATTTCGCTGGGCCCACAGCATGATCTCGGTGTAGACGGTGGCGACATTCTCCTGATCGGCTTCGAGAAAAAACGAGCCCGGTAGCTGGTCCGAGACCCAACGCACGAGATCCTCGGTCTTCCCGCCTGCGAGGAGCTCGTTGCGAACCCGGTCGATGCTGAAGACGCGACCGTTTCCGTGGTGGTGTAACAGGCTTCGCCAGAAGCCCGGGCAGATGTCGAAGGCGTAGTACCGGTTCTTCGCCGTGATGAGCACATCGGAGTCCAGGAGGTATCGGGACGCCGGCGTCATGGGAGATCGCCCCCCAGGCGTCGTGCGTATTTTTGAAAGGTCTCCCCTCGGAGGCCGGTGAGTTCGTAGGCCTCTTTGAAGCCTATCCGACCTTCCATCGCTGCCCGCAGCACGTGAGTCGCGAACAGCTCGCCAACGCGCGTGTTCTGGTTGTTGTAGAAATTGCCGCCGCTGGTCTCGTGGGTCCGCCGCCGTTCCTGCTTCACGTATTCGTTGTAGAAGCCGAAGAACGTTTCGCGACTCACAAGGCGCAGATCCATCGCGCGGCGGCCGGCGACGATCGGACTGACCTTGAAGAGCCGCGCGATCCGCTCGAAGACATCCGGCGCACTCCGCACGTCGCGCCAGTGCTCCCTCAGCTCCCGAGCAGGCACCAGGAATTCCGCCGCCGCCTGGTCGCAGAACTTCTCGACGCGGCTGTCTCCGGGAAGAAGCCCCTCGAACCCGGAAATGCCCTCTCCCTCCGAGCCCAGCCAGATGTGCGCGAGCTCGTGAGCGAGCGTGAACATCTGCGCCGACTTCGAGTCAGCACCGTTGATGAAGATGAGCGGCGCATGGCGGTCCGTCAGGGCGAAGCCGCGAAACTCGCCAACGTCAAGCGTTCGGTGCGTGTTGTTGCCGACAATGCCGTTGATGACGGCCATGACGCCAAGGACCTCGATGCGGCGTCGCAGCTCGCTGACCGCTTCCTGCCAGCTCCGCACTGCGCCGGCCCACCCGTCGTCCAGTCCGACGGTGCGCCGCATCTCCTGCCCGACAGCCGCCGGTTCGTCGCTCAAGCGAGCATTGCCCACGAACTCCAGTGGGTCCGTCTCGTTCTCCAGGCGCTCCTCGCGCAGCCAGTCCTGCCGGCGCTTCATCGCGTAGATCGTGTCCAGGAGATCCGGGCTTGGACGCGCCGGTCGGTCCTTCAAGGTGCGGAAATCAGGGATCGGCAAAGGCTCCTGCGGCGGCACCGGCAGGAACAAGAACCCGAACGGCGTGTAGGTGGCCTTGGCGAACGCTTCGAGCTGCTTGAGGGTCGGCTGCTTCTCGCCTCGCTCCCACTCAGGAAGCTGCGGGAAGCGCCGCGCGAGGTCGTGCACACCAATGCCCGCGCGCTCGCAGGCCCACCGGAGCAGTTGGGGCTGGACGGAAACCCGAGTCATGCCGCCGCCCCCACGTCGAGATAGCCAGTGACCGCTGCCGCAATGAGGCCGGAGCGGCGCTCCCTGAGCAGAGCGATGGTGCGGTCGGTGGCGACGAGCATGGTGTCGAGTTTCGCGGTCTCGCGGGCAATGTAGGCGATGATCTCGCGCTGCTCGTTCATGGATGGGACGGGTAGGTACACCTCAAAGAATCCCTCTGGGTACAGGCGTAGCCGCGAGGACCACACCCCTTTCGAGTAGCGGCGCACCTCCTCCCCGAAGACAGGCATGCGAACAAGAGCGTCAACGTAGGCAGGCTCCAGTCGCTCGGAGGGCTCATACACGTTGTACGCAGGGCTGACGATTCCATCGACAGGAGCAACACCCATCGCTCCCATCCACGCCCACAGTGTGTTGATCGCCAGATCGGCCTTGCGACAGATCTTGTACCCCTCCTTGCTCTCCGCCTCGAACATCGTGACGTCCTTCTCCGATCGCGGGGTCACTCCGGTCAGGTGCGAGACGGTCAGAAGTTCCTCGTCGCCCGCCGGGGATCGCAAGTCCCGTTCCCGAAACAGCCACCTCGCCCGCTCGACTACCCAATGTGCGGGAATCTCGCCAAGCCAGGGGATACCCGAATCGCGAAGCGGGGCGGCGGGATCGAGGCCGCGCGTGACGGCGCGCGTGATGAGCGCGCGGCGTTTTTCGGCCAGGAGGCCGAGCACCCGCTCCTTCACCGCGATCAACGCATCGATTCGCGCCGTCTCGCGGTCGAGATAGTCGGCGATGGCACGCTGCTGCTCTGGCTCAGGCTCTGGCACTTGCAGCGCCTTCAGATCATCGGTGCTCAGTTCCATGAAGGTTGAACCGCGACCAAGCGCCTGAAGCCGCTCAGCCTGCGTCGCAAGCCAGTAGTAGTAGAAGCGACTGTCCTGCTCGGCACGTGGTGTGAGCAAGAAGCAGCCCTGATTCGAGCATGCCTTCTCGGCGAGCACTGCGAGTTGTCCAATTGGCGCGCGCTTGGTCAGCACGATTGAGCCTCGCGGAGCCAACGTCGTCCCGCAAGAGTTGTAGCCGGATTGCGTGATACCGCGGCGGGTCGCCGACAGCCAGTACCCGTCCACAGAGCTGACGTCCTCGGGAGTGACCCAGGCAACGTCGCCGTCCCAGTACTCGGGCTTGCCGCTGTCGGGCGTTGCTCCGCTCGTCACGCCAAGGACGTGACGAAGCTGCTTGCGGGCAGCCAGATTCATTCCGTCACCTCCCGCAACAGCCGCAGAATCTCCTCCTCCGCCTGCTTCAGCTCCGCATCGATCACTTCAAGCGGACGCGGCGGCACGTACTTGTAGAAGTGGCGGTTGAAGTTGATCTCGTAGCCGACCTTGTCCTTGCTCCGGTCCATCCACGCGTCCGGCACGTGCGGCCGCACCTCGCGTTCGAAGTAGGCGTCGATGTCCTCCTTGAGCGGCACGTTCTCGAAGTCGCGCAGGTCGGCGTCGGGCTCGTAGTCGTCGTCCCGCCCGCCTTTCCGCACGGGCTCGGCGGTCGGGTCCTTCACGCCGAACAGGCTGCGGAAGAGCTTCTGCTCAGTGGCCTTCCAGCGCGAGCGACGCTTGTGCAGCACCTCCTCGATCCTCTCCCACGCGGCGTTCCAATCAGCGATGGGCGTGCGACCGAGCGCCTTGTCGAGGGCCGCCACGTCGTCGAGCAGGTGCGGGCAGGCGTCGAGGAACCGGGACTTGTCTTCAGTCGTCATCCGGTACGTGAGCCGCAACGGGCGCTCGACGGTGACGCGTGTGTAGCCGAAGTCGGCGTTGTCGAAGATCTTCGACTTCTCTCCATCGAGGAAGCGCCCGTAGAGGCGGACGATCTCGTCGATCTGCGGTCCCGCGATGTGCCGGCGCTTGTCGCCGAGACTGCGCTTGCTCTCCTCGCTGCCGCCCGCGGTCCAGAAGTCGCGGGCGTCGACGAGCTGGATCTTCCCCTTTCGCCGCTTCTCCTTGCGGTTGGTGACGATCCAGACGTAGGTCCCGATGCCGGTGTTGTAGAACATCTGCTCGGGCAGGGCGACGACGGCCTCGAGCCAGTCGTTCTCGATGATCCACTTGCGGATATCGCTCTCGCCCGAGCCGGCCCCGCCCGTGAAGAGCGGCGAGCCCGAGAAGACGATGGCGAGGCGCGACCCGTGCTTCTGCTCGGCCGGTCGCACCGGCTCGAACTTGGCGATCATGTGCTGGAGGAAGAGGAGCGCGCCGTCGTTCACCCGCGGAAGGCCCGCGCCGAAACGCCCGGCGAAGCCCTGCTTCTCGTGCTCGCGCTCGATCTCCTTCTGCTGCTTCTTCCAGTCCACGCCGAAGGGCGGGTTGGTGAGGAAGTAGTCGAAGGTCTCGCCGGCGAAACGATCCTCGATGAAGCTGTCGCCGAGCCGGATGTTGTCGCCGCTGCCGTTGTGGTCGACCTGCTTCATCAGCATGTCGGAGGCGGCGGTCGCGAACGCTCGCTTGTTGTAGTCCTGCCCGTAGACGTAGAGCCTCGCCGGCCGTGGTGGTCGCGCGGGTAGTTCTGCGCTCGGCGAGCATGCCGCCCGTGCCGCACGCCGGGTCGAGCAGCTTGCGCACGGTGCCCGGCGTGGCGAGCAGCTTGTCGTCCTGGATGAACAGGATGCTCACCATCAGCCGGATGACCTCGCGCGGCGTGAAGTGGTCGCCCGCGGTCTCGTTGGCCAGCTCGTTGAAGCGACGGATGAGGTTTTCGAAGATGAGCCCCATCTGCTCGTTGGGCACGCGGTCGGGATGCAGGTCGACGTCGCAGATCTTCGAGATGACCAGGAACAGGATGCTCGACTCGCGCATCTTCTCGATCTCGCTCTCGAACTCGAAGAAGTCGAAGATACGGCGGACGTTGGCCGAGAAGCCCTTGATGTAGCTGTCGAGGTGCTGGGCGATGTGGTCGGGATCGCCCTTGAGCTTCTCGAAGTCCAGCGGCGAGTGGTTGTGGAACCGCTGGCCCGCCGCCTTGTTCAACCGGGCATCGAGGGCTTCGCCCTTGAACTTGTCCTTGGACCGCGCGTGCTCGGCAAGCACCTTGGCCTTGGTCGGCGCGAGCACGCAGTCGAATCGGCGGAGCACCGTCATGGGAAGCATGACGCGCTCGTACTGCGGCGGACGGTACGGACCACGCAGCAGGTCGGCGATCTGCCAGATGAGGTTCGCGAAGTAGTTGTGGTCAGGCATGGCGGGTCTCCTGACCAGTCGGCATCGAGCTCATTCGGTGGTCCTCTGCGGGGCATCTTCCGTGGTCGCCCCGAGCCAGCGGTCGATCACCGATCGGTGGAAGCGCCAATGGCGACCCACCTTCTGGCCGGGGATCTTGCCCTCCTGGGCCAGCTTGTAGACCGTGGACTTCGGCAGCTTCAGGTAGGCGACGAGGTCGTCGACGGTGAGGACCGCAGCGGAGGATGGAGGGTCACCGACGGCCCCGGCAGGGGCGCGGCGCGGACCTGGTGATCGTCGCGAGGCAGCCACGGAAAGGCATTGAACGCCCCGTCCCAGTTGTTGTCAATTGCTGTGATGGCGACCGCATGTCAGCGGCGCGTAGCGGTCGATCGGCGTGGAGGCCCGCGCGGACGGCCGGGCCCCCACTTGGAGCGCCTTGGCACAGCTTCGGACAGACGCAACAAACTCAGTGGCCGATCGGAGGTGTTCCCACGGGGATCAGGATTCGATCTCGGCCCGGGAGGACCCGTGGCCAGCGTCCGACACTGACGAAACCTCGGCCGAACCCCGCTCGCGACGGTGCAACGGTCGGTTTCGTCGGTTCCGTCGGCGTCGGAATCCCGGCGGGCGCCCTTTCCGCTGCCAACCGCGTCTGCTTGGATCCTGCCGCCAAGCTCGCCCTGACCGCGAACTTCGTCGCGGATGCCAATCGCAGAGTCCGCCCCCTGCCTGGGGGCAAGTGCCACCATCTGTCGATCCAATCCGTCGGTAGTGGTTCGTGTCTACCGACGTTTTGTCCGATCGCTCCGGTGGCCGCCCCATGCCCCAGCATCCACTGCACCCCCTTGGGGCCGTCCGCGTCCACCGCGTGGTCCGCAGCCGGAATCTGGCCGGTGGGACCCGGATCGGGAGCCGGCGTCGACTCAGTCGAACGGCCGGAGCGCTGCCCAGTACGCGCGGAGCACGTCGATGGCGGCGTCGATGTCGCGAGCCGAGATTCCGACTTCGGCCGCCATCGCGGCGAACTCACCGCGCCACGGCTCCGGCGGCGCCGCCAGCTCCTGCGGGATCTCATGCCTCGCTCGCCGTCGAAACGTCTCGACCACGGCGTCGCGCACGGTCGGAGTGTCGAGTCCTCCTCTCTCGATCAGGAGGATGAGATCCACGAGATCTCGCGATCGCATGTTCACGCGGTCGGTCCACGGGAACGTGTACGCGTGGATCTTCTCGGCGAACTGCTGCGCCCAGGGATCGCGACCGCCTTTGCCGGTGCTACCCCGGCGAATGCGAGGAGGTCCTCGCCCGCCAGCAGCTTCGACTTCACCGACCACCCCGTCCCCGAAGCCGACATCGATGTGGAATCGGGCGAACTCGCGCCCCGCGACCTTGGCGACCACGCTGAACACGCCTCCCCGCCCGGCGCCGCAGTGAGTTCGCTTCGAGCCGGCGGAATGGCGAACTCGAAGAAGTCGCCCAGGTTCTGCGCAGCAGCGGACATGAGGCCCTCGTGGACCTCGATGAGCTTCGCCGCGAGCGGCTCTGGCGGCACCACCTCACTGATGGTCAGATCGACATCGCGCGTCGTCCGGCGCGCGGACGGAACCGGGCTCCATCGCATAGCCACCCTTCAAGAGCCACGGTGGATCCGTGCCATGGAAAAGACGGGCAAGCAGGCGCTCGATGGCAACCTTCAGCCGCAGACCTTGGATCTGGACGCCGCGTTCTTCCGCGAGCGAGCGAATCCGTGTCTCGAGCGCACTGGCGAAACGCGGCGGCATTCGTGTACGACTGGCTCATGCCTTCTTCCGCTTCGACCGAGCGGCCTTGCTTGCCCGCTCAGTGTGGGGGGAGGTCGACGCGCGACGGATCGCCGTGAGCTCACTTGTCTGTGATCGCCGAATGAGACCGCGGCTCGGCGCGCCTCGACGGCTCGCTGAAACTGCTCCGTCGGCATCGTTGCGTCGCTCGCCAGATCACGAAGCGTTCGCAGGCCGTCGTGACCCGCAGCGAGTCGATCTCGCTGACGTCCGATGCCGGCACCAGGGCCTTGTGCAGCGTGCAGCCCTTCGGCGGGCGCTTGCGGAATATCGTCGGTACCGTCAGGTGAATCTGTGTCGGGATGAACTCGGCGAGTTCGTGCAGCGCAGCGCGGTTTGGTGCGAGACGACCGCCTGCGGCCGGTCTTCCCGATCGCGGCTCCAGAAGCGAAGACGCAGCAGGTCGTCGTGCTCCGCGCGAGGGAGCGTCGGGATGCGGTAGAGCCCGTGACCCGCGCGCTCGAAGTTGCCTGCGGCAAGGTGATATCGCAGGTGCGAGGAGCCATACCCCGCCTCTCCCGCCTGGCGGGCGGAGAAGTAGCCCCCTTGGGTGACGGCAATCTCGGCGAGCGCCCGGACGGCGGCTTTGGTGTCTCGGTAGGCCATGCACAAACCCTCAAATCTTTTGAGGTTTTATGCGCTGTGGCTTCGGCCGTCAAGGCGTGGGCGGGTGGACACGTACCGGGCGTCGCGATGGAGCCATAGTCCTACCGGCGGCATTTTGATAGTTCTGGCCTGTTTTCCGGTGCCGGAAAATGGCGATATACTGGCAAGCCGTGTCGTTCAGCCCCTCCAACTTCGACGCCGCGATCCTCGGCTCCCTCCAGTCTCCATGGGGGCCGGGCACCTCGCTCTCCGTCGAGCCGTGGCCCCCGTCGAATCGCCAGCCGTGCCCTGACTTCAAGGTCGACCTCCGCTGGGCCGACCGCACCTTCGCCTTTGCCGTCGAGTCCAAGAGCCGAAGCACCCCCGCGACCCTCGAACGGGCAGCCGATCAGGCGCGTCGATTCGCCGACACCACTGGGCTCCTTCCGATGGTCATCGTCCCCTACCTCAGCGAGGCGTCGCTCGATCGACTCGCGGAACAAGGTGTCTCCGGGCTCGACCTCAGCGGAAACGGAGTGGCAATGGCCCCGGGTGTCCTCTACCTGCGACGCTCCGGACGGCCCAACCGATACCCCGAGTCGCAGCCGTTGCGCTATGCCTACCGCGGGGCGACCTCGGTCGTGCCGCGGGTCTTCCTCTGCCGCCGGGAGTTCGAGAGCGTGAGCGCGATTAAGGCCGAGATTGAGTCGCGCGGAGGGACAGTCGCGCTGTCGACGGTATCGAAGGCGCTCGCTCGCATGACCGAGGACGTGATCGTGCGTCGGAGTGAGGGCAGGATCTCCCTCGTTCAGCCCGATGCCCTGCTCGACCGACTTCGCGAGAGCTTCGAGCGCCTCCCTCGCGTTGCGACAACTCGCCTCGCGTGCGACGACCTGCCCGAGCTCTTCAAGCGGGTGAACGCGGAGGCACTTCCTCCGCGCCTCGTCCTCTCCGGCGCGTCGTCGCAGGAGCGGTACACGGCTGGCCGGCGCTCCGACACTCCACTCGCCTGGTGCAGCGATCTCGCGAAGGCTCGAGCGATCGCCGGAAGCCTCTGGCGCGAAAGCGAGCGATTCGCGGATCTCGAGGTCGTCCAGGCGAAGGATGGGACCCCGTTCTTCGACGCTCGGCGCGACGCGTCCGGCATCGCGTATTCATCGCCCGTTCAGACCTACCTCGAGCTCGCAGCGGGCGACAAGCGCGATCAGGAAGCCGCGACGGAGATCCGGCAGTCCATCCTCAAGAGCATCGGATAGCGTGCCTCCATGCGTGACACCGCATCGGGCGATCCGCTCATCACGACGGTCATCGATCTGGACGAAGCCCTCGGCGGCAACGCCGGTCTGCTTCTCGCCGGCGGGCTGGGGCTCTTCCTGAAGCAGCAGCACCTTCAGGCATCCGGCGCCCGGACACTCCTGCCGATCGATCGCTGGCCGACGGCTCGGACCACCCAGGACATCGACCTCATGCTCCGCGCCGAGGTGGTCGCAAGCGCGGCAGAGATGACTCGGCATCGCGCGGCCTTGGACCGGCTTGGGTTCGTGGTGGATGACGCCGCCAGGTGGATGAAGTTCACGCGAGAGGTCGACGGGAAGCGCGTCGTCATCGACCTCATGGTCGGTCCTCTTGGTTTCTTCGCCGGGCAAGTTGAACGTGACAGCGTGCGCGTGCGACCAGCCAAGTCGTCCGGACTGCACGCTCGGGCAACCGACGATGCCCTCGGAATCGAGGCATCGCCGCTGCCACATCGAATCACGAACGCGAACCGATCCTGCGAGGTGCTGCTGCCGCAGGCGTTCCCGTTCGCCCTCATGAAGCTTGGAGCGCTGCGTGACCGACTGAACGACGCGAACAAGGACGAGGGCCGACATCACGCCCTCGACCTCTACCGCATCGTCGCGATGCTCACCGCAGCCGAGGATGCGAACGCAGCCCTCATGGCGGCACAGCATGCCGGTGATCCGGTGCTCGTTACCGCAATCACGACCGCACACGACCTGTTCGCGGGTCCGGCCGGACTCGGTCGCCTGCGGCTCATGGAGCACCCACTGTGCCCGCGGAGCGCCGATCTCGACTGGTTCGCCCACGAGCTCACGCGGCTGCTGTCGACGGAGCGGAGGTAGGGCCGTGCAGACCGCGCTGCGCCTGGCGCTGCGCGCTGCGCCAAACTCGCGTCATCTCCGCGAGATTCGCGAGTTGTACGGGGGTTCGAATCCCTCCGGCTCCATTCGACTCGTCCCCGCTGCGGCTGGCGCCGCAGCGGGGACTCGCTCATGGCAGGCCACTTGCATTGGGCGGCACACTGAAGCGGGGACGAGTCGAATGTCCGGAGCGAGTCGCGAGCGAGTCCCGAGCGAGTCGAGGAGCGAGCCAAGGAACAGGCCAGCAAGCTCCGGGCAGCACCCCCGAGACGACACCAGCAACCAGTAACCAGTAACCAGTAACCAGCAACCAGTAACCAGCAACCAGTAACCAGCAACCAGTAACCAGCAACCAGTAACCAACAACCAGCAACCACGACCGGCCACCAAGCCCCAAACGGCACACCTGAGGCAGCGCGTGCGACGCGCGCCCTGTCGCTCGCCGGTCGTCGAGCGCAGCGGCCGCTTCGCCTCTGCGACGCCACAGACGCGACAACGCGGCGACGCGACAACGCGCCACCGCGGCAACGCGGCGACGCGACGACGCGGCGACACGGCAACGCGACGACGCGCCGGCGCACTACGCTCCGCCATGCCCGCGTCCCGGACCGCAACCATGGCCACAAGCAGGACCGTCGCACCGATCGGCGTCGCCACCGGTCTGCTCGACTCGCGGCTTCGCGGGAGATGCGGGGGTGCTTGGGTCGCCGCGCTGATCGGGGTTTCGAGCGCTCTGCTCAACTCCGGCTGCATCGCGATCTACGGCCATCGCGAGGTGACGGCGCAGGTGGTCGACGGCGACACCGCGGCGCCGTTGGCGGGCGCGGTCGTCGACGTGTGGCATCAGCATGACTACCTGGTGCTCAACGCGCCCCGCGCGGTCACGGCGACGTCGGACGAGCACGGCGTCGTCACGATGCGCGTGGCCACGCTCGTCCCCGTGGTGTGGGCGATCTCGATGGCTGGATACGAGACGCAGGTCCATCAGACCGGGCACGAGGTCGTCCCGGCCGAGTTCACGGGCGACGGCGAGGGACGGGTGCGCCTCGCGCTCTTCGCGCCCCCGCCGCCGGAGATCGTGATCGTGCTGCCCGATGGCCATCGCGGACCCGTCGCGGTGGCCATCGACACCGCACCGACCGGGCTTGCGCCGTCGCCCGGCGTGCGCTCGCTCGAACTGACGGCGCCACCCGACGCCATCGTGCATGGCGCGGTGCCGGGACCGTTCAACCTGATCGACGACCAGAACCCGGCGATCCGGATGCGCTTCGCCGACGGCACGTTGCTCGCCACCGCGAGCACCGCGTCGTATCCGGACGAGGTTCGCCAACGGCGCATCTTCGTTCGATTCGGGGAGAGCGCGACGAAGGTGCTCTACGTCGTCGGAACCGCCGCCGACGCGAGTGCCGTGGAGGGCGTGATCGAGCCCGTCACGATGCGCGACGGCCGCGCGTCGCGGAGATTCGACCAGGCGGCGTTCGATACGTACTTCGGCGAGACGCGACCGTCCGTGGTCGACTGAAGGCTCGCCCGATCGATCGGATCGCCGCGCTACCCTCAGCCGATGACACTCGCCGCCTTCGCCCTGCTCGCCGCGCTCGCCGCGTCCGACGGTGCCGCCTCCTCGGCCTCGCCCCCACCCGCCAACACGGCCGCGCCCAAGGACGCCGCGCCCAGGAACGCCGCGCCGCCGGCCAGCAAGCCGGTCCCCTCCATCCGGCTCGACCGGGCCTTCACGTCGACGAAGTGGAAGCGGCCAACGCAGATCCTTCAGCGACCCGACGACAACGACCAGCTCTATGTCCTTGAGCAGGGCGGACGCATCCGTGTGGTGCGCGCGTCGATGCCGCAAGCGCCGGCCGCGCTTTTCATGGACATCGACGATCGCGTGAACTTCGGCAGCAACGAGGAGGGCCTGCTCTCGGTCGCGTTTCATCCGAGGTTCAAGGAGAACCACGAGTTCTTCGTCTACTACAGCGCCGAGAAGCCGCGTCGCGCGATCCTCTCACGCTTCAAGGCGATCCCGGCGCCGAAGGCGTCCGCGCCGGGCGACGCCGTGGCGCCGGCGTCCGGTGGCGCGAAGGGCGCGACGAGCGGAACGGAGAAGGGCCCGAGCAAGGACGACGGCGCCAAGCCCGGCGCCGCGGCGACCGACGATGCGGCCGCGCCGGCCACGCTCGACTTCGTCGGCGATCCAGGCAGCGAGGAGATCCTCCTCGCCATCGACGAACCGTACTGGAACCACAACGGTGGCACGGTGCTCTTCGGCCCCGACGGCATGCTCTACCTCTCCATCGGCGACGGTGGCGCGGCCAACGATCCGCACGAGAACGGGCAGAACCTCGGCACGCTGCTGGCGAAGATCGTGCGCATCGACGTCGACCACCGCGACGGCGACAAGCCGTACGCGGTGCCGCGCGACAATCCCTTCGTCGGTCGAGCCGATGCGCCGGCCGGCGTGCGTCCGGAGATCTGGGCGTACGGCCTCCGCAACGCCTGGCGCATGAGCTTCGATCGCCAGACGGGCGCGCTCTGGGCGGGCGATGTCGGGCAGAACCTCTGGGAGGAGGTCGATCGGATCGAGCGCGGTGGCAACTACGGATGGAACCTGCGCGAGGGGCGGCACGCGTTCAGGAAGGAAGGCGAGTCGCTCGGCCAGATGATCGATCCGGTCTTCGAATATGGCCGCAAGGAGGGCGTCTCGGTCACCGGTGGCTCTGTGTACCGCGGCACGAGGTTCCCAGAACTCGCGGGTGTCTACCTCTTCGCCGACTACGGCTACGGCACGGTGTGGGGCGCTCGCGTGGACGGAGTCGTCGAAGGAAGGCCAGCCGGCGCGCCCAGCGTCGTCTTCAAGAAGGGTGGCGTCATGATCTCGTCCTTCGGCGAGACCAATGACGGCGAGCTCTACGTCACTGCGTTCGAGGGCAGCGAACAGGGTCCCGGAGCGATCTATCGCGTCGCGGCGAGGGACTGACGCTCTCAGGAAGAGACCCGTCGCCACGACGTCCCGCCGGTCGCGAGCGGCGCTTGAACCTGTGGGTCCGATCGACTCGAACTCGATCGCAAGAGAGGATCCCGATGCTCGCTCTGCTCGTCAGCACCGTCGTCCTTGTCGCCGCGGAAGTCGGCCCCCCGCCGCCTGGCGTCGCCTCGACCAACGCGGCCGATGGATACATGAAGGCCATCGAACTGCTCCAGGGTGCGCCGCTGGGGAAGGTGACGATCGAGAGCCGCGGACTGCTCGAAGCCGCGGAGCGCATCGCCATCGCCGACGTCGTCTCCCCGCAGGATGTCACGCCCGAGGTGCGCGCCGCGCTCGGGAAGGCCGCGACGATCCTGGAGCTGGTGCGCGAGGCCGCGGCGCTGGGCACCAGCGACTATCACCTCGAGCGCTCGAAGGGCTTCGACGTCCTGCTGCCGCACCTGAGTCCGATGCGCGACCTGGCACGGCTGCTCAAGGCCGACGCGGCCATGCACATCGCCGACGGCGATGGCGACGGCGCGGTCGTCGCGCTCTCGGCGGTGACCGGCCTGGCGCAGCACACCGGCAACGACAACATCCTGATCTCGTCGCTCGTCGGCAGCGCGATCTCGGGGGTCGGCGATTCGACGCTTCAGATGGCCCTCGACGCCGGACTCGTCGATGCGGCCCGGGCGGAGACGATGGCCAAGTCGCTCGAGCGACTCCAGGGGAGCGATCCCTTTCACTACGCGTCGGCGGTGGACGGCGAGCGCGAGCTCTTCGATGCGACGGCCCAGCGCCTGCTCGATTCCACGGGCGACGCGAACGCCCTCGCCCAAATCGCCCTCGGCGGCAATGCGGCGCCGGAGCTCGCGTCGATGTCGCGCGAGGAGATGCTCGACCAGCTTGCGGGCGCCGACCGCCTGTACGCCCAGGCCGCGGACGCCTTCCGCAATCCCGATCCGGATGCGGCGAAGGCCGCCCTCGCCGACATCGAGCGGCAGGCGCAGGAGCTGGGTCCGCTCACGAAGGCGCTCATGCCCGCCTATTCGAGGGTGTACGAGGCCAAGCTGCGAAGCGAGGCGATGGTGACGGCGCGCGTCGCCCAGTTGCGCGACCTTGCGTCGGGCAGGATCTCGCCGGCCTCCCTCGCCAACGCGGCGACGTGGTACCTCGCCGCGGCGCGGGCCGCGGCGGCGCTGCATCCCGAGGATCAGCGATTGATCGAGGTGTGCCGCGTCGTCGACGGCGACCTCGATCCGATGGTGCGCGACGACGTCGCACGCTCGCTCCAGAAGCGCCGCAGCGCCGTCATCGAGCCCTTGCTCCTCGGGGCCGAGGCAGGCCGCTGCGCCTTCCCTCGATCGGCCGGCTCGCCGCCCGTCGTCGCCCTTCCGTCGTACGCGGCGGGACTGCGCGCCGCCACACGCGTGCTTCTCGCCGACGCCCTGCTGATGGGCCGCGCCGCCGAGGCGCTGGGCGCCACCGATGTCGGCGCGACCGCCGGCGCAGCAGGATCGGCCGCGGCGGGAACATCGGCTGCGGCATCCGTTCCGCCGTCGGCGGCGCCGCCCAACTCGCTGACGAACGCGCCGGCCGGTTCGCAAGCCGGTTCGCACGGGGGCTCGGCTGCGGACTCGCCACCGGATGGGCCGCTCGCCTCGCCCGCCGCGACGCGCGACGCGCAGCGCCGCGCGGAGGCGATCGACGGTTCGCTCGCCCGCCTGCGCGCAGCGGTGCGCGTGGCGGACCACGTCTCGTCCGATGCATCGCTCGCCAACGCCATCCTCGCCCAGTCGATCCTCGACGAGACGCGCCAAGCCATCGCCGCGGCGACCCGGATGAAATGGTGGAACGACGCGGCCGCCGAGGCCATCCGGCCCGCGGTCGACCGGCTCAACCGGATCGACCCGCTGGGCCATCGGCGCGGGCTGGCGGCGGATCGCGAGCGGCTGACCGCCGTCCTTCCTCTTGGACAGGATCGCACGGTCCACGAGGAACAGCGCAAGGCGGTCTCCCGCCTGGATGCCGACGCGATCTTCGCAGTCGCCATCGCGATCGCGCGAGCCCAGCACGACAACGCCGCGAAGACCACCGCCGCGGGCGCATCGCCGACTCCGGCGGAGGCCGTCGGCGCATTCGACTGCGGCGGTCGCGACGACGACGTGTTGCTCGACCTGAGCGACCTCTACGTGCAGGACGCCTGCGCCGCGCTCGCCGAACAGGCCAAGGCGATCGCCGAGCTCGCGTCTTTCCAGCCCGCGGATGCCGAGGCACTGCGGCGCAGCGAGGCTCTCCTGCGGACGGCCATGCCCAAGGTCGTCGAGGCCGTGCGCCTGTCGACCGAGGCGCCAGCGATCGTGAGCGCCCTCGATGCGCTGCTCAAGCGGCCGTGAGCGACCCGCGCAAGCGCATGGACGCGACCCGCGCCCTCGCCGTCGTCGCGCTCCGCTCAATCCGCGTGCGCCGAGCGCGCCGCGACGACGCCCATCCGGCGCACGAGCCGCACGCCGCGCTCGACGGGAAAGCGCGCGATGCCCTTCGCCCGAAGCCCCGGCGCATGATGCTTCTCGTAGATCGCGAACGCCTCGCGGCTCGGGAAGTGGTAGTGGACCTCGCAGAGGCAGCCCGGCTTCGTCGATGAACCGCCGGGCGCGTCGAGCACGACGACTTTCGCGTCGAGGGCGCCCGCGGCGAGGACCTCGTCGAGATGTTCGTCGCGCAGCCAGTCGACCCACTCGCGGGCGACCGCGGGGTCGTCGAACTCGGCGGCGACCGTGTAGCTGAAGAGCTCGCTCATGGGGCGACGGTAGCGCCGATCCGCGCTGTCTCCGATCACGGCGTGGCGTCGCGCGACGACGAGAGCTCGTGGAGAATGGCCGCCCGTTCCGCATCGCCAAGCCGCTTGCGCGGATCGAGGACGAGTTGGGCGTCGATCTCGAGCACCCGGCGGAGCGCATCGGCCGCGACGGCCGGTTCGTCGCAGCGCTTCGCCGCCTCGGCGACGCGCCGCCGCGGCGCGATGGCCTGGGGATCGCCCTGCGCCACCGCCTGCCACGACGCGAGCGCCGCGATCCAGTCGGGCTTCGTGCCGGAGACGAGGGCGATCGCCTCGTCGAGCTCGGCGCGGCTTCGCAGCAGCCGCAGGTCGTCGGGGTGATCCGCGAGGACGTACGCGATCGTGGACCGCGCTCCATTGAGCATCTCGCGGCGTTGCGCCGGTTCGAGCGTCGAGCCGGCACGGAGCGCCTCGTCGGCGACCGCCAGCGTCGGAAGCAGGTTCGGCGCCAGCCGCCCGTCGATGCCGACGCGGGAGAGCGCGTCGATCGCGGCGAGTCGCGCCGCGTCCTCCGTCTCGCGCATCGCTTCGTCGGCGGTGCGAAGGCCGGTCTCGCGCTCGTCGCGGTTCGCGGAGGCGAGACGCTTCACCACGCTCGCAATCGTCGCCTGCGGCACCCCGGCGTCGCGCAGCGCGTCCTCGAACGCCTCGAGTGGCGCGCCGACGCGGGTGGACGCGCGGAGGGCGTCGGCGCCAACGGCCGGGCCGGCGCCAGCAACCGCGGCGGTCGTGGCCAGGGAACCCGCCACCGCCCGGGCGGCGACCCGCGCCCGCCCCACCGCGACGATGGGCTGCACCGCGGCGATCATCGCATGCTCGTCCTGTACGAGATGGACGCCGGTGAACACGAAGCACGCCGCCGCCAGCGCCAGTGCCGCCGCAGCCGCGATCGCGACGATCGCCCCGCCCTTCGCGCGGCGCGCGAAGGCCGGCAACGGAGCGTCGCCTGCCGCAGCGACGCCCAGCAGCGCCAGGCACCAACCGGCGCCGCCGGCAAGCCAGAGCGTCATCTCGATCTGCACGTGGACGACCACCACGCACGCGGCTGCGAAGAGCCCGGCGCGCATCATGGCGCCGCCGTCGACCAAGGCGATCGTCCGAACCGCGACCCATGCGAGCGCGCACGCCACGCCCGCGCCGACCAGGCGCATCACCAGCAGCAGTGGATCGAGCGATCCCGCCTCGAGCGCCAGCCCCACGACCGAGGCGGCAAGGACGACGAGGACCGCCGCGCGTGCGGTGGCCGCGCCGGGCGCGCGGGCATCGGCGTCGATCCGCGGCCGGGTTGACGAAGTTCGCGATGGTGCCGCGGAGCGACGCGACGGCGTCGGCGACTCGAGCGGCGGCGTCGATGGCATCGCCGGCGCGCCGCTCGCGCGCGCCGCCAGCGCCGCCTCCGCCGTGCCGGCGGCGAGGGCCGTCGCCGCGACGATCCATGCCACTCCGAGCACGCCGAACGAGGTCAACCACTCGAGCGCGGCGTTGTGGACGCTGGCCACCTCCTCCGGATGGCGGGGCGAACGCACGAGGACCATCGCCTGCTGAAACCCGTCGGGACCGACGCCACGCAGCGGATTGCCGGCGATCACCTTCGCGGCATCGACGAGGTAGTGCCAGCGGAAGAGAAGACTCCGTTCGTGGGCGAGGCCCTCGGGCAGGAGCCCGCCGCGCACGACCACCGCCGCCACGATCGTCGCCGCGAGTCCAACCGCGAACCAGATGGGGAACGAGCGCGGCGGGACGCGATCGCGCGCGATGGCGCGTGCCGCCACCACGAAGATGGCCATGCCGATCGCCGCGGCGCCGAGCGCGCCCTTCGATCCGTTGATCGCGAGCAGCCCGGCGCACGCCAGCGCGAGCAGCGCCATCGCGCCGGTCCAGCCGCTCGGCGTTTCCTTGGGAGATCGCCGCCGCCACGCCCCGAGCGCCACGCCGGCGGCGAGCAGGCCCCCTGCCGCCATGAACGTCGAGAAGACGTTGGCCAGTCCGAACCAGCCGCTCGCCTCCGGCTGGCGCAGGCGCTCCTCGTAGACGCGCGCCGCGGGAGAGTCCGCGGTCCACCCGCGTTCCGCGAGAAACTGCGCCCGGGTGCGCTCGAAGGCCCGCACCGTGTCGGGATGCTCGATCGCCAACTGGACTGCGCCGCGAACGACCATCGCCGCGACGACGCCGAGGAGCACGCCGAGCGAAAGCAGGCGCAGCTCGCGGTCGCGCGCCAGGTGGGCGAGCGCCACGGCGCCGAGCAGGCCGGTCATCCATGCGCCGCCGCGCCAGAGGTGCTCCATGCGCTCGCCACCATGCCCGAGCAGCGCCGGCAGCGGCGCGACGACCAGCGCGACGAGCCACCAGCGGACGCGCCGACCTGTCAGGGCCTCCGCGCCGAGTCCGACCAGCGCGATCGCGATGAGGAGCGCATCGAGCAGCAGCGACCACCCCGGCACCAGGCCGGACTGCGGCGCGAGCGCCATGAGCGGATCGACATCGAAGACCGACTGTGCGATCTGCACGGAGAGGCAGCGCAGCGCGACGGCGCCGAGGAGGACCGCCGTCGCCATCCACCGAAGCGACCGGAGGATCGGTCGCTCGGCAACGGGCCGCGCCGCGGGACCCATGGCGCCATCGATCGGACCGTTCATGGCTTGTCCGGCGAGGGCCGCCCTGCATGTCCTGCATGTCCTGCATGTCCTGCATGTCCGGCATGTCCTGCGTGCCGGCTCGCGTATTCCATCCCGGCGAGGACGAGCAGGATGAGGATCGTCTGCACGCCGACCAGGATCGCCTGCCACTCGTGCAGACTGCCCAGCGTGATCCCGCTGATTCCGGTCACCGCCGCGATGGTCCAGATCACGAGCACGGCGCCGCGACGCGTGAAACCGCGCTGCACGAGTCGGTGCGAGAAGTGCTGCTGGTCGCCGACGAAGGGACTTCGGCCCTGGCGCAGTCGCAGCACCGTGACGGAGGTGAAGTCGTAGATCGGCACGGCGAGGACGACCAGCGGCATGAAGACGCCGTACCAACCGCCTCCGAGCGGCCGTCCCGGATGCAGGTAGTCGTAGAAGGTCGTCCGCGCCGTCAGCACGCCGAGCAGGAAGCCGATCACGAGCGAGCCGCCGTCGCCCATGAAGATCCTCGCCGGCGGGAAGTTGAAGGCGAGGAATCCCCCGAGGCCTCCGATGAGCAGTCCAAGCGTCGCGGCGATGAACCACTGCTGGTTCAGGATGGCCGCGACCATGAAGAGGAGCGCCGAGATCGCCGAGACGCCCGCCGCGAGTCCGTCCATGTTGTCGAGGAAGTTGATCGCGTTGGTGATGAGCACGATCCAGATCGCCGAGAGCGCCACGCTGGGCACCGGCGCCAGCGACGGCATCGCCTTGTCGAGGAAGGTGAAGAGTCGAACGTCGAACGCGGCCGCCAACAGCACCGCCGGAATCACCTGGAGCGAGAGCTTCACGAACGGCCCGAGCGCTCGACGATCGTCGACGAGTCCGGTCACGTGAAGGAGCGCAAGGCACGCGAGCAGGGCCGCCGCCGTCGGAAGCGACTCGTGGATGCGCTCGGTGTATGGCGCAAGGGCGTCGACCCGGCGGGCAAGCCCGTCGACGCCGATCGTCGCCGTGACGACCAGGAACGTGGCGAGCGGCGCAGCGACCGCGAGGAAGATGGCGATGCCGCCGATGTTCGGGACCGTGCGCAGCACCTTCACATGGGTGCCGTGTCCCTGCGTGTCCATCGCCCGCAGCCGGTGGCCGAGCCGGACGAGCAGCGCCGTCACCGGCAGGCCGATCGCCAGACCGAGCGGGATGGTCGCAAGGACGAGGGTGAGCACGAGGGGATGGTACTTGCCGGAGCGACTTCGGCGACCGGTTGGCGCGTGCGGCGGCGCCGCGATCGCGCGGCGGGCGCGACGCCGGCACCACGAGGGCCGCGGATCGACGCGCGGTGCCGTAGTCTTCACCCGTGACGCTCGTCGCCCCAGCCTCGCCGCTCGCGCCCCTCGGCCTCGTCGCCGGGCAGGGCGTGCTGCCGCTGCTTGTGGCGCGCGGGGCGCGCGACGCCGGACGGCGCGTCGTCGGCGTCGGCCTGCGCGATCAGTTCGATCCGGCGCTTCCGGCGCTGTGCGACGAGTTCGCGACGGCCGGGATCGTCCAGCTCGGCCGCTGGATTCGCCTGCTGCGCAGGTCCGGCGCCCGCGAGGCGATCATGGTCGGCCGCGTGGCGAAGGTGCGCATGCACGATCCCCTGCGACTCTTCCGCCAACTGCCCGATTGGCGCGCGGTCGACGTGTGGTATCGTCGCCTGCGGCACGATCGGCGCAACGCCGTGCTCCTCGCGGCGGTGGCCGACGAACTCCACTCAGCGGGCATCACGCTCATCGACTCGACGACCTACATCCCGCAGCACCTGGCCGGCGAAGGGACGCTCGGGCGCGTCGCGCCCTCGTCCGCGGCGAGCGCCGACGTCGCCTTCGGATGGACGCTTCTCGCGCGCCTCGTCGAGCTTCACGTCGGCCAGTCGATCGCGGTGCGCGACCGCGACGTCATCGCCGTGGAGGCGGTCGAGGGAACCGATGCGATGATCGAGCGGGCCGGCACGCTCTCGCGCGCCAAGGGATGGACGCTGCTGAAGACGTCGGCGCGCGACCACGACATGCGCGCCGACGTGCCCACCATCGGAATGCAGACGATCGAGCTCGCCGCCGCGGCGGGCTGTCGCTGCATCGCCGTCGGCGCGGGGCGCGTGATCCTGCTCGACAAGCCCGCGGTGCTGGCGAAGGCGGATCGGCTGGGCGTGGCCCTGCTTGGGATCCCGGCGACGCCCCCATGAATCCCTTTGTCTCGCGGGCCGGCGGGAAGCTCGACCACGCGCTGCGGGCCTTTGGCCTGGACGTGCATGGGCTGGCGTGCGCCGACTTCGGATGCAACGCGGGAGGCTTCACCGACTGCCTGCTGCGGCGCGGCGCGGCGCGCGTCCACGCGGTGGACACGGGCTACGGCGCGCTTGCGTGGACGCTGCGCAACGACCCCCGCGTCGTGGTCATGGAGCGCACCAATGCGCTGCATGCGCCCCCGCCGGAGGGCGGCGTGGACCTGGTCGTCGTCGATCTCGGCTGGACGCCGCAGCGGCTCGCCGTGCCGGCGGCGCTGCGCTGGCTGCGCGCCGGCGGACGCATCGTCTCGCTGGTGAAGCCCCACTACGAAGCGTCGTCGCGCGGGGGCTCGCCGCATCGTGGAGGCCTCTCGGCGGATGACTCCAATGCCGTGCTGGCGCGCGTCGTTGAGGAGTTTCCCGCGCTCGGCGTGCGCGTCGCGGGGATCGTCGAGTCGCCGCTCGTGGGCGCGAAGTCGTCGCGCAAGGGGGCCGGAAACCGGGAGTTCCTCGCGCTCCTTGTGCGCAGCGCCGACCCGGGCGGAGAGCCGTTGCCGGAAGCATCGCAAGATGCTTTGCGACAAGTACTTGCGAATTCTCCCAAAGCTCGCCAAGAGGCCCCGGGAAGCGGCGGCAACTGATAGAATCGTCGTTCTTGCCGCACGCCGGAGATGAGCGCAAGGCGCATCGCGCGGCGCGGTCCCGATCCCCATGGCCGAGAATCCCAACCACCCAGCCGAGGACGGCGACGCGACGCCGGGAGCGAGCGTTCCCGCGGGCGACGGTGCGGCATCGCGCGGCGACGCACCCAATCCCGCATCGACCGACGGCGCGCCGAGCGCAGGGCCCGCCCGCGAGACGGTCGACGGTGGATTCGGCCATGTCGTCGAGCAGGACATCGAGCGCGAGCTGCACGACAGCTACCTGACGTACGCGATGTCCACGATCATGGACCGCGCGCTGCCGGACGTGCGCGACGGGCTCAAGCCGTCGCAGCGCCGGATCCTCGTCGCGATGAACGACCTGAACCTCGCGCCGGGGCGCAAGCACATCAAGTGCGCCAAGATCTGCGGCGACACCTCGGGCAACTACCACCCGCACGGCGAGTCGGTCATCTATCCGACGCTGGTGAACCTCGGGCAGGACTGGAAGACGCGCTACCTGCTCATCGACAAGCAGGGCAACTTCGGATCGATCGAGGGCGACCCACCCGCCGCGATGCGCTACACGGAGGCGCGCATGACCGCGGCCGCCGTGACGATGCTCGACGACCTCAAGTTCGAGACCGTCGACTTCAAGCCCAACTACGACGACCGGCTGATGGAGCCGACGGTGCTGCCGGCGCGGCTGCCCAACCTGCTGGTGAACGGCAGCAGCGGCATCGCGGTCGGCATGACCAGCTCGATGCCGCCGCACAACGTGCGGGAGATCTGCGCGGCCGTCGTCGCGGTGATCGACGATCCGGAGGTGGGAATCGAGAAGCTGCTGGCGATCGTCCCGGGACCGGACTTCCCGACCGGCGGCATCATCATGGGCCGTCGCGGCATCGCCGAGGCGTACGCGACGGGACGAGGCCGGATCGTCGTGCGCGGCCGCATCAAGCTGGAGAAGTACAACGGTCGCGAGACGATCGTGATCCACGAGATCCCCTACCAGGTCTCGCAGGCCCAGCTCATGGAGGAGATCGTCGAGGCCCGGAAGAACGACCGGATCCCCGACATCGCCGAGGTCCACAACCACTCCGGCCGCGGGGCGCGCACGCGCATCCTCGTCGTGCTCAAGAAGGGGGCCGATCCCGGCGTCGTCGAGAAGCAGCTCTACGAGTACACCAAGCTCCAGACGACCTACTCCGTCGCGAACATCGCCCTGGTGAACCGGCAGCCGCGCACGCTGACGCTGAAGCAGCTCGTCCAGTGCCACATCGACCATCGTGTCGAGGTGGTGACGCGCCGGACCGAGTTCCTGCTCCGGCAGGCGAAGCAGGCGGCCCATCGGCTGGAGGGGCTCATCCTCGCCGTCTGCGACATCGACGAGGTCATCGCGATCATCCGCGGAAGCCGGACCCGCGAACAGGCGATCGAACGGCTCCAGGTGCGCGGCTTCCGCATCGCCAACGATCATCCCTACGCCCGCTTCGTTCCCCGCCGGCTCGTCGAGCGGTCGCAGACGATCGCCCAGGGCGCGAGCGGCGAGGGGGTCCGGCTGACGCGCGTGCAGGCGGAGGCGATCGGCGCGCTGCGGCTCATCCAGCTCACCGGACTCGAGATCGAGAAGCTGGCCGCCGAGTACGCCAAGCTCGTCGAGGAGATCGACGGATACGAGCGCATCCTCGCCGACCGCCGACTGGTCCTGGACATCGTCCGCGAGGACGAGCTGGAGCTCGCGGAACGATTCGGCGACGAACGCAAGACGGAGATCGCCGACTCCGACGCGGACGACTTCGAGCTGGGCGACCTGGTGCCCGAGCACACGGTGGTGATCACCGTCTCGCACCGCGGCTACGTGAAGCGGCTTCCCGCGGAGACGTATCGCCAGCAGGGCCGCGGCGGGCGCGGCATCCGCGCCGGCGAGACGCGCGAGGAGGACTACATCGATCACGTGCTCGTCGCCAGCACGCACGACGACCTGCTCTGCTTCACCGACACGGGGCGCATCTTCCGCATGA
Source organism: Phycisphaerales bacterium (assembly GCA_046350555.1). Lineage (GTDB taxonomy): Bacteria > Planctomycetota > Phycisphaerae > Phycisphaerales > SM1A02 > JAXMAF01. The sequence goes on along the minus strand of JAXMAF010000030.1, from coordinate 35,424 downwards.
AGGTCTGGCAGATCCCGGAGATGAGCCGCACGTCGGGCGGCCGCGCGATCGTGAACCTGCTCGAGCTGAGGCCCGACGAGTCGATCTGCGCGTTCCTCACCGTGCCCGACTTCGAGCGCAGCGAGGACTACCTCTTCTTCGCCACGGCCAAGGGGCGGGTGAAGCGATCTTCGTTGAAGGACTACCGCAACGTCCATCGCAGCGGGATCATCGCGGTGAGCCTCAACGACGGCGATCGCCTGATCGACGTCGTGCGGACGAGCGGCGGCGATCACGTCGTGCTGGCGACGGCCACAGGCATGGCCATCCGCTTCGACGAGAACGACGTCCGCGTGATGGGGCGCAATGCCGCCGGCGTCTGGGGCATCGAGCTCCGCGACGAGGACGAGGTGGTGGGACTCGTGCGCTGCGCCGCGGTTCCCAGCGCGGGCGAGCCGGACCTGCTCACCGTGACCGAGAACGGCTTCGGCAAGCGCACCTCGCTCGGCGAATACCTCGTGCAGGTCGAGGATGGCTCGACGCGGCTTCAGAGCCGCGGAGGCAAGGGCCGCATCGACATCCGCACGACCGATCGCAACGGCAAGGTCGTCGCGGTCCGAGCCGTGGTCGAGTCCGATTCCCTCGTGCTCGTGAGCGTGCAGGGCATGCTGGTGCGCATCGCCGCCGGAAGCGTCTCGCGGATCGGGCGGAACACGCAGGGCGTGAAGCTGGTCGACCTCAAGGAAGGCGACCGACTGATCGGCGTGGCGACGCTGCCGGAGACCGAGGGGCAGTCGAGTCTGGTTTGAGCGCTCCGTTCGGCCCTCCGGGCCGGCACTCGCGTTGGTACGCCCCGCCGGGCGGAGCCCGGCGCGGGCTGGGGAGGGCGCGTGTGCCGTGCGACGGGCGCGTGGGACTTGCTTGAGCGCTCCGTTCGGCCCGCTGGGCCGACACTCGCTTTCGTACGCCGCGCCGGGCGAAGCCCGGCGGGCTGGGCGAAGCCCGGCGGGCTGGGCGGACGCGATGCGGCGGCAGTTCGCCCGAGTTCGCCCGAGTTCGCCCGAGTTCGCCCAGTTCGGCCGGCGGCCAGTGGACATCGGGCGTCGGAGCGGTTCTCATTTCGGTTTCCAGCGAACTTCCCATGCCCATCAACGACTGGTCCGACGACATCCTGATCGCCGAGCTCGCCGACGAGCCCGGTTTCTCCGACGACCTCGCCGCCGTGGTCCGTCGCTACGACTCCGACGGCCAGCCGCCGGACGTGATCCTCGACCTGCGCGGCGTGTCGTACCTCAACTCCTCGAACATCGCCCAGCTCCTGCGGCTTCGCAAGAAGGTCGTGTCGGCGAACCGCCGCATGCGCGTCTGCGGCGTTCGCGACTCGGTCTGGGGCGTGATGATGGTGACCGGGCTCGACAAGCTCTTCGAGTTCACCGACGACGTGAGCACATCGCTGACGTCGTTGCAGTTGGGGCTGTAGACCCGGCTCGTGGAACCGACGCGCACCACCATGCGCGCGAGACCCCCCACGCCCATGGCGCGCGGCGGATCCCAGAGACCAGATCTCAGATCTCAGATCTCGGAGACCAGTAACCAATAACCAGTAACCAGCAACCAGTAACCAACAACCAGCACCCCGCCCCCCGCAACCACCCCCCCCACAACGCATGCTCCGTCTCCGGCGCACCGCTCCCGAACTCCGCATCGAGATGACGCCGATGATCGACGTCATCTTCCTGCTGCTGACGTTCTTCATCTACGCGATGATCCTGATGGTGCGCGCCGAACTGCTGCCGATGAAGCTCCGGCAGTTCAAGGCGGCGGAGCCGGCCAAGCCACAGCCCGCCGCGGTCGTCTCGATCGCCCTTGACGGGTCGCTCTGGCTCGATCGCGACCCGATCGATCTTGGAACGCTCCTTCCGCGGCTCCAGGCGCGCAAGCTCGCCGATCCGGCGACCGTGCTCTATCTGGCGGTCGCCGATGGCGAGTCGACGGTGGATCGCGCCCCGCTTCTTCAGGACATCTGGGACGTCCTCAAGGACGCGGGCATGGACATCAACCTCGTGGGCCGTCCGAAGGAACATCCGCGCACCGATCGGAGCGCGCCCGCCGCGACCAACGGCCCGCTGGCCAATCCCGGCAGCGGCGCCGGTCCGTGAACCGCAACGACCCTCCGGCTCGGTGAAAACCCCCTATTGTTCGACGTGGCTCGCGACGGTTCGCTGCCGATTCCCCTCGCATTCGCGCTGGCGCTCGCCGTGCATGCCGGTGGCTTTGCGCTGCTTGCGCACGCTCGACCCGGCGAGGGCGATGTCGAGGTGATTCGCGGCGACATCGCGCCCGAGGACGTCAAGGCCGCCCATGTCCCAGATCCGGACGACCTGACGCTTGGCATCGAGGCCAAGACGCCGTCGAGCATGACGTGGATCGGGTACGACGAGTTCGTCGAGCAGATCGCGCAGCACAGCGAGGTCGAGCAGGCCGCCTTCGACGACGATCCCTCCGCGGGCGCCGGTGGTCAGGTGCCGACCGATGAATCGGTCCCGGTACCGATGCCTCCATCGGTCGCCGCCGCGGCGCCGGGGGGTGAACCGGGCGGCGCGACGGCCGATGGCGCGGACCAGCCACCTTCGCCCCCGGTCGAGCCTGCGGCGGCCAGCCCCGAGGCGACGACGCAACCGAGCGCCACGGCGCCACCGCCCGCCGAGACGAGCGCCACCACCACCGCGCCGCCGCTCGAGGGGACAAGCAACGAAGCGGCGCAGGCGACGCCGGCGGAGAAGCCGTCGAACGACCCGACGATCGTCGCCCCGCCGGCGCTTCCCCCCGATCCGATCGCATCGTCGGCGATGACGCCGGTGCTGCCTGCAAACGGCGAGCTTCCGCTGATTGTGCCTGTCGTCGATGGTTTCAAGGGGATGTGGATCTTCGGTCGGTCGATCGAGGCCGACGCACCGCCGATCGCCGATGGCGCCATGGCGACGCAACCGGACGCCACCACGCCGCGAGCCGACTCGCCAGGCGCAGGCGACGGTGGACATGCGCCGACGGCGTCGGGCGAGGGCGCGGCGCATGGCGCACCCGGTGCGGCGCCGGACGATCCGGCGCAGCCGAATCAGCCGGGTCGCTCCGGCCAACCCGGATCGTCGACGGCGGGCAGCGAGGCGAGCGGGCCGAACGCGACGCCGTCGAGCGCGTCGGCGCCTCCGGCCGCGCCCGGGCCGCCGGTCAATCGGGCTCACGCCGACGGCGCGCAGGCCGACCGCGAGTCGGATGCGACCTCGGTCGTGGACGTGCCGCCCGATCAATGGAAGCGCGGCAAGCCGCTCGCCGCGAGCGGCCTCGAGATCAAGACGCGTCGGCCGGTCTTTCCCGAGTTGACGCGCCTGACCGCGGCACCGGGAAATCCCGTCGTCGAGATCTTCTTCGATCGCACGGGCGTTCCGCGCAAGGCGAACATCGTGCGAAGCTCCGGCGACCCCCGGATCGATGGTCCCGTGGTCGATTCGCTCTACCGCTGGCGCGCGTCGGGCTCGCAGTTGGCCCGCCTGCGCGAGGGCGAGACGATGCGCATCGAGATGCGGTTGATGCTGGGCGGAGGCTAGTGTCGGGAGTCCCACCCGCGGATCCAGCTTTGTTGACGGCCTGGGTCAACCCAACCGCTCGCGCCACGTCTCCATCCGGGCGACGTCGGTCATCGCATAGGTGAGCGGTGTCACCGTGACCGCCCGCTCTCGCAGCGCCTCGACGTCGGTGTCCGGCGCCGTGTGCGCGAATTCCATTCCGTTGCCGCAGGGCCAGTAGTAGACCTGCCCGTTCGGGCTCACGCGACGGTCGTAGGCATCGATGCCCGCCGCGGTGTTCATCGAGACGACGCGCACCGGAGGCATCGGCGCATCGTCGCTCTCGGTGCGCGGCACGTTGATGTTCACGACGCCATGCGGATCGAGGGCATGGAGGAGCACGCGATCGATCACCGCGCGGGCGATCTCCGCGGCGCGGCGGTAGCTGGTCCTCGCGCGGTCGCCGAGGTGGAGACTCACCGCGATCGCGGGGACGCCGAGGAACGCCGACTCCACGGCGGCCGCGACGGTTCCGCTGTAGATGACGTTGATGCCGACGTTCGCGCCCATGTTCATGCCGCTGATCGTCACGTCCGGTCGCGCGCCGGCGCCGAACTTCTCCTGCCAGATCGCCCGGAGGGCGACCTTCACGCAATCCGCCGGACGGCCGTCGACCGCGTAGCCGCGCATCCGCTCGTTGACGCGCACCTCGTTCACCATGAGTGGCGAGGTGAAGGTGATCCCATGCCCGCTCGCCGACTGCACGAAACGCGGGGCGATCGGCACGATCTCGCCGAGACCATGCAGCGCATCGTGCAGCGCGGCGATGCCGGGGGCCTCGATGCCGTCGTCGTTGGTGAGCAGGATGCGGAGGTTGGACATGGCGGCGGGTCGAACGACGGTTCGAGGATACGGGGCGTCGGATCATCGGGCCGGCGCGAACCCACGGGTGGATCAGCGTGGATCAGCGAGGATCGAGCACGTACTCGCGCCCGCCCCAGCGGATCGGCCGGCGCCGCAGCAGGTCGGTCGCGCCGGTCCAGAGGCATCGCGCCACGACGATCGAGCCGAGCGGATAGGCGAGGATTGCGCTCCGCGGAGCGCCGGCCAGCGCATAGATCCACGCGAGCGCCACCGCCTGCGCCGCGAGCGACGCGACGAGCGCGCCCACGCCGAGCCACGCCACCATCGACGACGGCTCGCGCGCCAGCATCGCGCCGCACACGACCGCGAGCGCAGCCTGGGCCAGCGGGATCGCGACCCCGGTGACGAGCGCGCGGACGGCGTTCTTGCGCAGGCGACTCGGACGGCGTTGGCACGCCTCGATGAAGATGCGCGTCCAGCCACGCTCGAACGCCTCGAGCGAGTCGTACATCGAGACCTCGAGCAGCTCGTCCGCGGCGAGCAGCGAGACGCGTCGCCCGGCGTCGACCATCCGGCGTCCGAAGGCGAGATCCTCCAGGAGATCGTTCCGCACGGCGGCGTGCCCCCCGACCGCGTCGTAGGCGCCGCGCCGGAAGAGCAGGAACTGGCCGTTGGCGAACGGCCGCGGACGCCGCGGATGGTCGACCCGCTCGATGGGATACATGCGCATCAGCGTCATCGACGCCACGGGCTGGACCATGCGCTCGAACCGATGGATGGTGGTGAGGCGGGGAAGAAGGCTGAGGAGCCCGGCGTCGCGGGCGACGGCGCAGGCGACGCTCGCGCGCACGAGCCGCGGATCGAAGGCCGTGTCGGCGTCGGTGAAGATGAGGATCGACGCCGCGTCGCAGCCGTCGGCAAGCGTCCGGGCGTGCTCCGCGCCGATCCACGCCGCGTGGCACTTGCCCGCCCATCCGGGCGGACATGCGTCGTTCTCGAGCACGATCACGCGCGGATCGGCGGCGGCGTGCCGCCTCACGATCTCCGCGCTCGCGTCGCTGCATCGATCGAGCACAAAGATGGCGTTGAGCCGCGGATGATCCTGGGCTCGCAGCGCCTTCGCGCACGCATCGATCACGCGTTCCTCGTTGTGCGCCGGCACCACCACGAAAACGGCGGGCCAGCCCCCGACGGGCGGCGCGGCGCCGACACCGTCGCGCACGTGGGGCATGCGGGCCACGCTGCGCGCCACGCGCCCGAGGACGACCAGCCAGAGCACCAGCGCCGCGACGGTCGCGGCAAGCAGGATGACGAAGGTCGCGGACACGAAGGGGCCGAGTCTAGCAGCCGCTGCGCGAGCCCGTGGCGCTGCGCCACCCGATACAGGACGCGCGATTGGCGTCACGTCCGGCGCGCCGATCCCGTCGACACCGGTAGCATCCTCCCGTGTCCGACGAACCCGCCACGAGCCACCTCATGCTCACGCGTGCCGCGGCGCGCCGGCTCGATCGGGAAGCGCTCGAGCGCTACGCGATTCCGGGCATCGTCCTGATGGAGAACGCGGCGCGCGGCGCCGCCGGCGAGGCGCTGGCGATGCTGCGCCAGCGCGGCATCCGCAGGGCGGTGCTGGTGTGCGGCGAAGGGAACAACGGTGGCGATGGCTGGGCGATGGCGCGGCATCTGCACAACGCCTCGATCGACGTCGAGGTGATCGAGGTGGCGCCATCGCGCCCGGGCTCCGACGCCGCGATCAACCGTGAGATCTGCCGCCGAATGGGCCTTGCGATCACGGGACGCGAGCAGCTCGACGCGATCCCGTCGAATGCCGGAGCCATCGCCGACGCGCTCGTCGTCGATGCGGTGCTCGGCACCGGCCTGACGCGGGCCGCGGAAGGCGACGCGGCGGTCGCCATCGCGGCGATCAATCGCTGTGGCGCCGCCGGCGCCCCGGTGCTGGCCATCGACCTGCCCTCGGGCCTCGACGCGGACTCGGGCGAGCCCCTGGGCGAGGCGGTCCGCGCCACGACGACCGTCACGTTCGTGGCGGCCAAGGCCGGGCTGCTGGTTCCGACGGCGCGACCGTTCGTCGGGCGGCTGGTCGTCGCCGACATCGGCGCGCCGCGCGAGCTCGTCGAGCGGCTCGCGGTGCGGCGCGTCCTTCCGTCGCCCCCAAGTCGGCAGCGACCGAAGCGTCGATGAAGCGCCCACCACACGGGCGCCGATATCATCTCGACCCTTCGGCGCGCCGCGGGGCGTCCCTCCCCGCCGCATGTACCACACGCTGCTCACCAACCGCTACCTGACGTCACGGATCATCCCGCTGATCGCCGTCGCGGCCGTGGCGCTCTGCGTGGCGCTCGTGGTCATCGTCGTCTCCGTCATGTCGGGATTCCTCGACATGCTGAAGAAGAGCGGTCGCACGCTGATGGGCGATGTCGTCGTCTCCTACCCGATCCGCGGGATTCCCCACTACGAGCGCCTCCTGGAGATCGTCCGCGGCCTGCCCGAGGCGGCGGCGGCGGCGCCGATCATCGACACGTACGGCCTGCTGCGGATGCCATACCCACCGGGCGACGAGAAGGAGATCGTGACGGTGCAGGTGTGGGCGGTGGATCCGGCGACGTTCAACGACGTCACCGGGTTCGACGACACGCTCTGGTGGCGCCCGGTGGAAGGCGACGCGCGGGCGCGGCTGGATCCGGACGACCTGCGGCTCCGCGTTCCGGAGCAACTGCTCCGCGACGGCATGGAGCTTCGCGACTCGCGCTCCGGCAAGCCGGGCATCGTCCCGGGAATCCACGTCTCGGCGCTCAACAAGCGGCAGCACGACGCGACGTACCGACCGAGCTCTCCCGGCTGGTGGATGCCGATGCACAACGTCTCGCTCACGCTGGTGCCAATCGGCGGCGGAGGGAAGATCGCCGAACCGAAGGAGGTCATCTTCCCCGTCGTCAACGAGTTCTTCTCCGGCGTCTACCAGGTCGACAAGCAACGCGTGATCATCCCGCTGGCGGATGCGCAGCAGATGCTCCGCATGAACGCCGCGACCAGGACCGATCCGCGCGAGCTCGACGAGGAGGGCCGTCCCCGGGTGATCGGCGTCGACCCGGCGAAGGTCACCAAGGTGCTCGTCCGCGCGAAGGACGGCGTGACGCCCGAGCGGCTTCGCCAGGCGGTCTCCGAGGCGTACGACCGGTTCGAACTCGAGCTGGCCGCGGACGAGACGGCCGTCGTCAAGCCGCCGCCACGCGCCTTCGTCTCGGTCCTGACATGGGAGGAACTCCTTCGCGACCTGATCGCACCGGTCGAGAAGGAGCGGGAGATGATGCGAATCCTCTTCTCGATCATCTACCTGGTCTGCGCCGGCCTCGTGCTCTCCATCTTCTGGGCGATCGTCTACGAGAAGACGAGGGACATCGGCATCCTGCGCAGCGTCGGCGCGCCGCGCTCGGGCATCGTCTGGATCTTCCTGCGGTATGGCCTCGTGATCGGCGCCGTCGGCGCGGTCATCGGCGTCGGCCTGGCCTGGCTGGTCGTGTGGAACATCAATGCGATCCACGAGGCCATCGGACGCGATGCACCCCGTTGGAGCTGGATCGCCGCCTTCGCCTGCGCGATGGCGGCGGCCGTCGCCGCAGCGACGATGGCGATGCGCCAGCGGCTTCTGGCCACCCTCCTCTGGGGCATCGCCACGGGCGTGCTCGGCCTGGCCGGGGTGGGCCTGCTCCTGCATCACGGCGTGCTCGTCTGGGACCCGAGCGTCTACTACTTCGCCCGGATTCCGAGCCAGCTCGATCTCTTCACCGCGGCACTGACCATGGTCGGCGCGGTCGTCTTCAGCGTCGTCGGGGCCTCCATTCCGGCGGCTCGGGCGGCGGACACCGATCCAGTGAAGGCGCTGCGCTATGAGTAGTCCGGCGACGCACGTCGCTCCCTCGCGCTCGGCGCCTCCCGGTGGCGCGTCGGGTGCGCTGCTCGAGGCGATCAACATCCGCAAGACGTACCGGCTTGGACGTGTGATGGTGCCCGTGTTGCGCGGCGCATCGCTCGCCGTGCAGGCTGGAGAATGGGTTGCCATCCTCGGCGCCTCGGGTTCGGGCAAGAGCACGCTGCTGCATCTCCTTGGGGACCTCGACCGCGACGACGACGACGGACGCGCCGTCGTGCACCGCGGAAGGACGCTGGCCGAGTTCACGCCGCTGGAGTGCAACCGGTATCGAAACGAGACGATCGGGTTCGTCTTCCAGTTCTACCACCTGCTTCCGGAACTCGACGTTCTCGAGAACACGCTGCTGCCCGGCATGGTGCGCGGTGCGCTGCGGCCGGGATGGCAGTGGACAACGGCCGCGGCCATCGGCGGCGCCGCCGGCCTCCTCGTCGGCGCGCTTGGCGCACGGCTTGCCGGCGGATCGGCCGCAAGTTCGCCAGCGGCCATCGCTACGGCCGCCGCGGCGGGCGGTGTCGCCGGCGCCGTCGCCGTTCCGGCGCTGCTGGCCGAGCTTGGGGGGATTCGAGCCAGGCTCTCCGCCGCGCAGCGCGCTCGAAGGTCCCGCGCCATCGAGTTGCTGGACTCCTTCGGGCTTGGCCATCGCCTCGCACATCGCCCTCGCGAGCTCTCCGGCGGAGAGCGCCAGCGCGTGGCGATCGCGCGCGCCCTGCTCAACCAGCCCGCCGTGCTACTGGCCGATGAACCGACCGGCAACCTCGACCAGCGCACTGGCGAGGAGATCCTCGACTTGCTCGCCGAGCAGCATCGCCGCGGAATGGCCATCGTGATGGTGACCCACGACCCCGCGATCGCGGCACGAGCCGACCGGCGCGTGGTGCTTCGCGATGGGGTGGTCGTCGAGGCGTGACGGGCCCGGCGGGCGATCGTCGTCGCCAGACCCTTGCAGGCTTCGCGATCAACTGGTCGTCGGCGCGCGATGGGACGGCCAGTCGAGCAGCCTGTTGTGCGCTCTAGCAGCCCGTGGCGAAAGTGCTTCGACGGCGAGGGCGAGCAGGATATCGCAGATCAAGGAGCCGCCGCGCAGCCGTATTCCACGGGATCTACGGCAAGCGACGGCGACGCGGAGATGCGGAATGATAAGGTCCTGAACGTTGCGCACATTTGAAGAAGCAGCCCTCCCGCGGGAAGGTGGTGATGTGAGTTACCCCTTACCCGAAGGAGAGCTGCATGGACAGCGTACAGGGCATGGCGCAGCAAGGCGCGGGGACTGAGGCGGACGTCCTGAGGTCGGCGGTGCTGATCGACACGGACAAGGTGAGGTCCCACGTGGACGAGGTGGTGAGGAGCACGGTGGAGCAGACGCTCAACTCGATGCTGGACGCGGAGGCGGACCGGATCTGCCAGGCCGGCCGGTACGAGCGTTCGGCGGATCGCGCGGACACCCGCGCGGGCAGCTACGACCGGAAGCTGGAGACCAAGGCGGGCGAGGTGACGCTGACGGTGCCTCGGCTTCGTCGGCTGCCGTTCGAGACGGCGATCATCGAGCGATACCGCAGGCGGGAGAGCTCGGTGGAGGAGGCGCTGGTGGAGATGTACCTCGCCGGCGTGAGCATGCGTCGGGTGGAGGACATCACCGAGGCGCTGTGGGGCACGCGGGTGAGCGCGAGCACGGTGAGCGGGCTGGCGCAGAAGGTGTACGGCCAGATCGAGTCGTGGCGGAACCGGCCGATCGAGGGCGAGCACGCGTACGTGTACCTGGACGGGATCTGGATGAAGCGGAGCTGGGGAGGCGAGGTGAGGAACGTGGCCGTGCTGATCGCCATCGGCGTGGGCCAGGACGGCTACCGCGAGGTGTTGGGCGTGTGCGAGGGCGCCAAGGAGGACGCGGAGAGTTGGCGCGGCTTCCTTCGGCACCTGAAGCAGCGCGGGCTTCACGGCGTGCGGCTGTTCGTGAGCGACAAGTGCCTCGGGCTGGTGGAGTCGCTGGGCGAGTTCTTCCCCGAGGCTTCGTGGCAGCGTTGTGTGGTGCACTTCTACCGCAACGTGATGACGGTGACGCCGTCGGGAAAGATGCGCGAGGTGGCGGCGATGCTCAAGGCGGTCCACGCCCAGGAGGACCGCGACAGCGCCGGGCAGAAGGCCCTGGCGGTGGCGGAGAAGCTCGAGGCGATGAGGCTGGGCAAGGCGGCTGCGATCGTGCGCGAGGGACTCGCGGAGACCCTGGCGTACATGTCGTTGCCGCGCGAGCACTGGCGTTGCCTGCGGACGAACAACCCGATGGAGCGGCTGAACCGCGAGATCCGTCGGCGGACGCGCGTGGTGGGCGCGTTCCCCGACGGGCAGTCGGCGCTGATGCTGGTGGCGGCGCGGCTGCGGCACGTTGCCGGGACGCGCTGGGGCCTGCGGCGCTACATGGACATGTCGCGGCTGCGCGAGCTGGAGGCGGCGCGACGTGAGGAGATGGCGTCGTCGGCGGCGTAGCCGCGGCGCGAGCCGCCGGTGAAGCTCGGCCTCCAGCCCTCGGACCCTTCGGTCCTCGGGCTTCCGGCCTCCGCTTCACCGGCGGCAGGACCTTCCCGAGGAGGGATGCTCGACGAATGTGCGCAACTTGACGGACACTACCTGCGGAATCCTGCTCGGCCGCAGCCCGAATGACCTTCGCCACGGGCTGCTAGGCGAGCGGCCGCCGGAAGATCACAAAACGATCGCGGCCGAGCTTTCGCTCGCCGCGATCATGAAGTCGGCGATGACCTACTTTCCCGCAGAGCAGTATCATCGGCAGCAGAAGCTTAACTGCTGTGTTCGGGATGGGAACAGGTGTTTCCTTCTGCTTATATTCACCGACAAATCGTGTCGTCGGCTCTCGCCGGCGACACGCAATATGCAGTGTCATGAAGCAATGGTCGCGAAACCAGATACGAATTCAAGCGCCACGTTGGCTTTCGCGGCCGATCCGCGTTCTTCGGCCAAGGTTCCCACAGACGATCGCGCACTTGCGACCATCGTGGGCCTCGGTCGACGGAACACGGTCGACGCGGCCAAGCTTTCGACCGTTAGTACCGCTACGCTCAACGAATTACTTCGCTTGCACGCGCGGCCTATCAACCCGGTGGTCTTCCGGGGGTCTCTCGTCTTGCGACATGCAACACTCATCTTCAGGGGGGCTTCCCGCTTAGATGCTTTCAGCGGTTATCCCTGCCGCACTTAGCTACCCAGCCATGGACCGAGCGGTCCAACTGGCACACCAGGGGTACGTCCATCCCAATCCTCTCGTACTAAAGATGTTTCCTCGCAGTATTGCAGCGCCCACGACAGATAGGGACCGACCTGGCTCACGCCGGTCTGAACCCAGCTCGCGTACCACTTTAATAGGCGAACAGCCTAACCCTTGGGACCGCCTTCAGCCCCAGGATGTGATGAGCCGACATCGAGGTGCCAAACCGCTCCGCCGCTATGGACGCTCGGGAGCGATCAGCCTGTTATCCCCGGGGTACCTTTTATCCGTTGAGCGACGACCCTTCCACACAGAATCGCCGGATCACTAGAGCCCTCTTTCGAGACCGTTCGTCCTGTACGACTTACGGTAAAGCTGGCTTGTGCTCTTACACTCTACACGCGGTTTCCAACCGCGCTGAGCCAACCTTTGCGCTCCTCCGTTACTTTTTGGGAGGAGACCGCCCCAGTCAAACTGCCCGGCATGCAGTGTCCCCTGCCCGGCTTCACGGGAGTCAGGGTTAGACCACGAATCAACTCAGGGTGGTATTTCAACGTTGGCTCCACCCGATCCGAAAACCGGGTCTCACAGCCTCCCACCTATCCTACGCAGAATTAATCCATGATCACTGCAAGCGTACAGTAAAGGTCCACGGGGTCTTTCCGTCTTGCCGCGGGTAGGCGGCATCTTCACCGCCACTACTATTTCACCGAGTCGGTCGTGGAGACAGTGCTCCAGTGATTACGCTATTCATGCGCGTCGGAACTTACCCGACAAGGAACTTCGCTACCTTAGGACCGTCATAGTTACGGCCGCCGTTTACCGGCGCTTCAGTCGCTAGCTTCGCCTTGCGGCTAACCAGCTTCTTTGACGTTCCGGCACCGGGCAAGCGTCACACTGTATACGTCCTCTTGCGAGTTAGCACAGTGCTGTGTTTTTGATAAACAGTTCCCAGAGCCTTTTCTCTGCGCCCTCTGTTGCCAGTAGGGCCCCCTTATTGCGAACGTACGGGGTTAAATTGCCTAGTTCCTTCACGACCGTTTTCTCGAGCGCCTGAGGCTATTCGCCACGCCTACCTGTGTCAGTTTTAGTACGGTTCTCGTGCTTGTCACCGGACGGCTTTTCTTGGAACCACTCCACCTGGCATCGGCCACAGGGGCCTGGACTAAGCTTCACAGTCCCGCCAAGCTTCGCAATCCGTCACGCCGGATCAACCGCACACGAGAGGGCCGGAATGTTCACCGGCTGTCCATCGACTACGCCTTTCGGCCTTGCCTTAGGAACCGCCTAACCCTGGGCGGATTTACCTTCCCCAGGAAACCTTAGGCTTTCGGCGAGGGAGATTCTCACTCCCTTTATCGTTACTCAAGCTGACATAATCACTAGTTGCCGCTCCACCCACCCTAACGGGAAAGCTTCGACGCTGGCAACTACGCTCCTCTACCGCTCGCAATGCGAGCCCGCGGCTTCGGCACGACTCTTATTCCCGATAATTATCGGCGCTGGATTCCTCGACCAGTAAGCTGTTACGCACTTTTTAAATGGTGGCTGCTTCTAAGCCAACATCCTGGCTGTCACGGCAATCCAACTACCTTAAGAACTGAGAGTCGTTCTGGGGCCTTAGCCGGCGGTCTGGGTTGTTTCCCTTTTGACCGCGGAGATTATCCCCCGCAGACTTACTCCCGCGTACGATCGTGCGGTATTCGGAGTTTGATTGGAGCGGGTAGGCGGGTAGCCCCCCAAACCCCATTCAGTAGCTCTACCCCCGCACGACAAAACGCAAGGCTAGTCCAAAAACTATTTCGAGGAGAACGAGATATCTCCGGTTATGATTAGACTTTAACTCCTCCCCACAGGTCATGCCAGAACTTTTCAACGTTCACGGCTTCGGTCCTCCAGGAGGCATTACCCTCCCTTCAACCTGCCCATGGGTAGATCAACCGGTTTCGCGTTTACTTCCTGCGACTCGACGCCCGTTGAAGACTCGGTTTCCCTTCGGCTCCGGTGCGAAACACCTTAGCCTTGCCGCAGAAAGTAACTAGTCAGCTCATTATGCAAAAGGCACGCCGTCACCCCAAATGGGGCTCCGACCGCTGTGTAGGCACACGGTTTCAGGTACTTTTCACTCCCCTTGTCGGGGTTCTTTTCATCATTCAGTCGCCTTACTGGTTCACTATCGGTCGTCAAGGAGTACTTAGGCTTGGGGGGTGGTCCCCCCGTGTTCAGTCCAGGTTTCACGAGCCCGGACCTACTCGAGGCCTCACGGCACCAGCTCTACGGGACTATCACCCTCTTTGGTGCGCCTTTCCAGACGCTTCACGCCTTACGCCGCTTTATCCGCGTTCGCTCGCCGCTACTGACGGAGTCGCTTTTGCTTTCCTTTCCTCTCGCTACTAAGATGTTTCAGTTCGCGAGGTTCGCTTTCATGCCGTATACATTCGGGCATGAATGACTCAGATGAGTCGGGTTTCCCCATTCGGAGATCCTAGGATCGAAGCTCGGTTACCAGCTCCCCTAGGCTTATCGCAGGTTCCTACGTCCTTCATCGCCTCTTGACGCCAAGACATCCACCGTATGCCCTTGATCGCTTGACCACGTCGACCACATCCCGTCGGAGATGTTGTTCCCGGCCCGGCAGGATTTGAATCCTGTCGAGGCCGCTTGCAACATGCCTTTGATGCGGAGACGCGCCAGTCCGGAGCGAGCATGTTTAGCCATGCTCATATCATGCTCCTGGACACTCGGTCCGCACTGGCCGCCCTTCCGTCACCTCGGTCCACCGTTCAACCGAATGGCAGAAGATCGCCAGCGCCCAACCGAGCAGCCAACTCAAGCTGCTTGAGATCGTATCTCGGTCTTGATCGCGCCACCGTTGGGACGGCGGCGCGAATCGCGACATTGCTTCACGACTTGTCAAAGATCGCACAAAACAAACCGACGACCTAATCCCCGGCCCGTGCGCATGCTCCACCATCGAAGCCGACGCCAAGGTCGGAGTTGTCTGTCCCCTTTGCGAATTCCAGTCCCGGATTCCGGGCCTGGGTTCCAGTCACGGATTCCAGCTCAGCCGAGGGCTGCCTGGAAACCGCCTCGATCAGGGGCCAAACGTTGAAGCTCGTCAGTCCTCCCACGCCGGTGGCCCCGGATGGGGCTCCGTGCGAGAAGTCACGTATGGTAGCGAAACCTGAACCGTTGTCAACGCCACCGGTGTCTATTTTCGGCAGCAGCTGGCACCACGCCTCGGTATCCACCAGGAGTCCACAGCATGCTGACGGGTGTTTCACGCCTGAACGCCACTGATTCGAGGCAGTTCGTAGCCAATCCGGGCCGAACCAATCGTGTTTCCGTCGAGCGCCGAGCCGCCAACCCGGCCACCACTGGGCCGACGCCGAGTCCTGAAGCGATCTCCTAAGAGAGGGACCCGACCTTCCAGTCACGCTCCAGCCGCTTTCGGTGCTCGCTGGACATGTCGTGGCCCGGATCGCGGAGCTCGACTCGAGCCTCACCCCCGACCTTCTGAAGCACGACAATGCCGACCTTTTGGTCGGATCCACCGCGACGTTCGGCCGTCTGGTCCTCGACGATGTCCACGACGTACCAGTCCGTGGAGAAGTCCACAGGACCCGTCGCGACGGCCATTTCCTTCGTCTCCTTGCTCTCCTTCCCATCCTTCGGCGAGTCCTTGGTGTCCTTCGCATCCTTGCCCGATGGCTCCTTGGTGCTCGCGACACGGCCGGCGTCGACCACGCGACCGATGCGATCGCCCGGGCTCACCAGGAACTCCTCCTTGCGCCACTTCCCGTCGTGCAGGCGATAGACGTCGATCCGCGCCGTTCCGAGTCCGAGCGGCCCTTCCGCGGGGCTGGCGCGGGTCACGAAGAACGCGACCGGCGGCGTCACCTCGACCGGCTTCGACCAGTCGCTCGCCACGGAAGCCATCGTGATGGCGTCGGAGATCTTGGCCTGCTCCTTGACAAGCTGTCGCTTGCGGGCGAAGAACGGGTTGTAGACATCGATCACGGCGCGGTAGCGGTACGTCCTGCCTGGCTGCACGCCGATGTCGTGCGCCCAAACAAGCAAGGGCTGCTCGCCGGCGAGATCGATTCCCCCCGCGCTGGCGGCACCGCCCTCGGCCTTCAGGTTCGGCGCGAGCGTCTTGAGCTCGGCGTCGTATCGCGAGATCTTCTCGTCCAGAGCCTTCACGGCCTTGGTGAGCGCGATGCGCCGAGGCTTGTTCTTGTCCGCGTTGGGATCACCCTTGTCGCCACCCTTGGGAGGCCCCGAGAAGCCGCCGCTCAGTCCGCCACCGCCGCTCGGCGGTGCCGCGGCGCCCTTGTCGCCACCCTTGCCCCCCGTGGCGCCCTTGTCGTCCTTTCCGCCGCCCTGGTCCTTGCCCTTGCCCTTGTCCTTCGGTTCATCTTCGAGTGGGCCGCCAATGGCGGTGAGCTCGTCGTTCTTCCGCTTCCGCTCGTCCTTCAGTCGCGCGACGATGCCGGCGATCTGGTCGGCCTGTTCGTTTCCCGCCTTGACCGCCGCCACGCCGGGCATGCTTGGCGGAACGAACGCGTTGTTGCGCGTCGGCAGGAAGTCGGGCTGGAGAAGCTGGCGCTGAACGACCTTGTCCCCCAGCTTCGCGAAGAGCTCGTTGCGCAGGCCGGCGTCGACCTGACCACCGAGCTTGGCCCGAAAGCTCGTCTGGCCCGGGATCGGTTCGACGGTGACGGCGTCGCCCCAGGATCCATCGGCCTTCCGCTCCTCGCGCTGGAAACGCACGTCGAGCACGTACAGGGAATCGTTGTACCACGGCGTCGGCACCTGGACGCGCGGCGGCGTGGCGCTTGCGTCGGCGCGACGAAGCTCGTCGCGAATCGCCTTCGGATCGATCACCGCCGCCGGCGTCGTCCAGACGATGTCCTTGGGCGCGGCGGCGTTGGAGAAGCGCGACGCCAGCTCGGGATGCTGCGTCAGCGCCGCGTCGGCGAGCGCATCGGCCGTCTGCACCACCTCCGTCAGGATAATGGCCGTGGGAACCTTCGGTTCGTAGTACCACGTGTCGCTTCCCAGGTCGATCGGGAGCAGCGCCTTGCCGACACCGGCCGCCAGCCGCGGAAGGTTCTGCGTGGTGGACACCCGTCCGCCGAGCGACGACTCGAAGTCGGAGGCGATCCGTGGCGCTGGCTGGGCGAGGACGTCCTCGTCGAGCTTGGCGTCGTCGCGCAGCTTGGCGGCGAGCGCGTCCGCACGCTCCTTGAGGACCACGTCGACCTGGCCCGGGTCGACCTCCTTGGCGTCCATCTGGACCCGGTTCGGCCGCGCGACCAGCTCCCAGCCGGCCACGAGAAGCAGTCCAACGACGGCGACGAGCAGCACCACCTTCTCGATGTGCTGTTCGACGAGCGAGATGCCTTTGATTTTCATGGGGGGTCCCCTGATCCAACTTGATCGGACTCTCGATCGAACGTCCGTCAACCGGGTGGCTTCAGGCCGTCGGCGGGCGGGGCGTTGGGATCGGTGCCGGCGGCGGGCGCGTTCTTGGCCGATGGCAGCACGACCTTCATCATTTCGCGGAGCTTCTGAGGCATGAACTGCGACGTCCACTCGCGAAGCCAGATCGTCTCGATGAGGAACGTGGCCTCCGCGACCGGCTCGTTGCCGTAGATGTAGCCCAGCGCCGCCGCCGCGAAGGGGTCGGCCGGACGCAGTTCCAGGTCGAGCACCGTCATGAAGTTCTCGCGGGCGAGCGCATCCATGATCACCGGAAGCCGCTCCATGCTCACGACCAGGCGGAGTTCCACGTTGCGCACGTCGTAGAGCTGGTTCGTCACGCGCCCGGTGAAGCTGACCTTGTAATCGAGCGGCGCCTCCTTCCCCGGATCGAGGGCCTCGCCCGGGCCTGCGGGCGCGCCGGTCGCGGCGCCGCCTGCGGCCCCATCGCCGCCCGACGGTCCCTGGGCGCCGCCGGGGTTCATGGAGCCGAAGTTCGGCGCCTGGCGCCCGCCCGGTCCTCCGGCACCGCCAAATCCCGAGGAGGTGCCGGAGGTGGCGGAATCGACCGGAATCGGATTGAGGATGCGGAGCGAGATGACCTGCTTGACCGGGTTCATCACCACCGAACCCTTCGGACCGCTCACCTCGGTGTTCGCCGCGCCGATGGCGCGGAGGATGTCGCTGGCGATCCAGTAGTTCCACTGCCAATCGAACATCTGCGACGGCGTGGCGGCGGCCTTGAGCGACGCCGGGGGCAGCGGGAGCGCGTCGAGCGACGCGTAGACGCTGATCGACTTGGCGGTCTCGCCGTACAGGGCGAGCCGGGCGCGAGAGAGCTCGTCCGAGAGATCCTTCGTCTCCTGCGCGTCGAGGTCCTTGCGGGCCTGCTTGCGGAGCGTGCTCGAGATGTACTGCTCCTCGCGCCCCAGCAGCGCCGTCGCAACCTCGTCGGCGGTGGGTGGCGCGCCGGCGTTCACCGACCTGAGGAGCTCACGGAACGCCTTGAGGGTCTCCTCGTACATCTCCGGCGGAAGCGTGTCCTTCTCGACAAAGGGCATCTCCGGGAAGAGTCGCGGAATGAGCACGCCGCGGTCCTTGCGATTGTGCGCCACGGCAAGCTCGCGCACCTTCCTGGCGTCCTCGCGAAGCTCGCCGGTGAGGCGCTCGTACTCGCGGAGCAGCGTCGGATTGACCGTGGCGGTCATCTGCACCGGCGGCTTTCCGGGAATCGTCAGGTTAACCGGCGTCTTCTGGAGCTGCTGGATCTCCGGCAGCTTGCGGGCGCGCAGCGCCGCCTCCTCGCGGATCGCGTCGTTCCAGCGCCCGCTGAAGATGATCGCCAGGACGATCGCGACCACCATGACGCCCCCGAGGACGACGATGGCGAGGTTCGTCTTGATCCAGTGAAGCGCGTTGTTCATGCGGGAGTGCTCGGCGGCTGGGCCGCGCCTGCGGCGTTGGGAGCCGCGCCGGGCGCCGGCGGAAGCTCGATGGTGAACGTGATGATGGCCCGATGCACTTCATCGCCGGCCTTGTAGAGCTTCGGCCGCGAGGGAATCGGCGCCACCTTGTCGATGTCGCCGAGCTTGGGCTCCGGCGCCGCGGGATTGACCGGCGCGGAGATGGTCGTGCCGCCCGTCTCCGTCGGAGCGCTGCCGGCGGGATTGCCGGCTGCGCCGCCGGTGGGACCGCCGCCGATGGAGAGACCCGAACCAGGTGCGGCCAACTGCTCGCTGCTGCGAGGGCGGTTCGGCTTGAAGCCGCCCATGTTCGCACCGCCCCCGCCGCCACCGCCGCCGCCAAGTTCGCCACCGGATGGCGGCGCGACTTCGGTCCCGCCTCCGCGACGCGGCTGGCCCGGCGCGCCGGAGCCGCCGTCGCCGGGAGCATGTCCGGCGCCGCCAGCGGAACCCGCGCCGAGCTTGCCGTCCTCGGCGACCTTCGTGGTGGACATGTCCTTGGTGTTGATCGAGATCGGGAATTCCTTCGAGTCGAGGATCCGGTATGGCACGTCCGGGCGGTTCTCGTGGGCCTTCTCCCGGAGCCACTTCGCGACGGTGTCGTTGAGGAAGTTCTGGCGCCGATCATGCGAGAACTCGACCTCCATGACGACGCTGACCAGCCGCTTGTTGTCGGCGTTTCCGTTGTACGTTCCATCGAGACGATTCAGCGACACCAGTTGCCGCAGCGGTGCGGGGATCTTGGCGACCGCGTCCGGATCGTCGCCGACGAGCTCCGGCTGCGGGTCGGCGGCACGGAGCGACGCGACGGCGTCCTCGACCAGGCGCGGCCAGACCGAGCGGTAGTCGACGAGCCGTCGCATGTTCTCGGCGACGAACCCGACGGAACTCTGCGCCTCGAGCTGCGCGTGCTGTTCCTTGAGCGACTTCGCGCGGCGGATCGTGTCCTCGACCTGCGGATCGACTCCGCCGGGCCGCATGCTCGCGGAATCAAGCCACGGCCGGATGAACATCGCTCCCGAGGCCACGACAGCCAGCGCCGCGGCGGCCGCGAACCACTTCGTCTTGGAGCGCCACATCTGCTCGCGAAGGGAGCCGACCGGCGCGAGGTTCACGCTGATGGCACCGAGCCCGACGCCCTGGAGCGCCAGCCCGTACGCCGTGGCCAGCGAGACGGTGTGGGCCGCGAACTCCGCGGCGTCGCGCCCCTCGACGCGGATCCGCTTGAACTCGTCCAGCCGCAGCACATCCATCTGGAGCTGCTGGCCGAGGAACTTTCGAAGCCCCGGGATCTTGTAGGTCGAACCGATTCCGACGATCGTCTCCAGCTTCGTCTCGCGGTGCAGCGACTGGTAGTAGCCGAGCGACCGCTGGACCTCCTGCAACAGGTCGCTGAAGACCGGCCGCATGGCCTGCATGATCTGCTTCGCGTACTTGCTCGTCGCCGACTCCTGCTTGAGCTTGTCGGCCTTCGAGTAGGTGAGCTTGAACGCCTCGGTCACGGCGTCGGTGAAGTGCGTGCCGCCGAGCGGGAAGGTCCGGATCCAGCATCGCCCCTGGTCGGCGATGATGATGTCGGTGGCGCTCGTGCCGATGTCCATGAAGACCATCGGCTTCGTGCTTCCGCCCGCTTCGCCGTGGGCCGTTGCCAGCCGGAGGTCGTACGCCATCGCGTTGTAGACGGCGACGGGGCTCAGCGTGAGGACGTCCGGCTGGATTCCCAGCTCGCCGTAGAGCGAGAGCCGCTGGTTCACCCGCTCGCGGGTGATGGCGAAGATGCCGACTTCCACCTCCGGCGAATCGGGCGAGGCGAACGTCTGGTAATCCCACTCGACCTGGTCGATGGGGAAGGGAATCTGCTGCACCGCCTCGAACTTGACGATGTCCGGCACCTTCTTGGGTTCGACCGGCGGAAGCTTGGCGAACCGCGCGAAGGCGGCATGGCCGGGCACCGACATCACCAGCCGCTCGCTCTCGAGCGCCTTCTGGCTGATGAACTGGCCCAGTCCAAGCCGGATCATCTCGTCCTGGTCGAGATCCGGCGTGGTCAGCACCTTCTTGTGCGGGATGACCGCGAAGTCGGTGACGCTGACGTCGTCGCCGCTGCGTTCGAGCCGAATCGCCTTGATGGCGTCGGCGCCGACCTCAATGCCCCAGGCGATCTTCGAAGATGCCATGTCGTCGGGTGCTCCTCGGGCAGGACGCTCGCGCGCGGCCCGTGTCGGTTGACGTCCACGCGTCCCGGTACAGGTTCGCACCGGTCCGCGTCGCCCGCCCATCGGGGCCGCTTCCGGGCAAGGCCGGCACAAGACGCCCTGCTCGCTCTCTGGATGAGATGCGTGTGCAGGCTCTGCGTGGACCGCGCGGGATTTCCATCGCGTGCATCCCGCCGTCGTTCTCTACGTACTGTGGCCGCCCGCAGACGCACGTCTCCGGGCGGAACGGGAGAGATGATAACGGGTGCCGGCGCGAGAGGTCGGCCGGAAGCTCTCCAACGACGCCGGGGCGAACCTGGAACGCGGCGCGACCGCCGGCGGCGCCTCGGCGGCGGTCCTTCGCCCGAAGACCTGGGAGCCGTCATTGACGCTCGGTCGGGACCGACCGCTTCCATTTCGCGACCGCCCGCGCGATACTGCCCTTTCCCCACACTCCATCCCGCGATGAACGAACCAACCACCCCGAATCCGAATCCGTCCCGCCCCGCACTCGTCGACGCGAAGCTCGAGGACGAGATCAACGCGGCGCTCGGCGACATGAGCGTCGCCGACCTGCTCGACGTTCCCGACACCTCCGCGCGCCCGCCGCGCGAGAGCGCCCGGGGAACGATCCACCGCGAGTTCCGGACGGGCACGGTGGTGCGCGTGCGCGGCGAGGATGTGCTTGTCGAGTTCGGGCCGAAATCCTCGGGAATCTGCCCGCTTGGCCAGTTCGGCGAGCCGCCGCCGATCGGCACGCGGATCGAGTTCGTCGTCGAGCGGTTCGACTCCGCCGAGGGGCTCTTCGTCCTGTCGCGCGAAGGCGCCGTGCAGAAGGCGAGCTGGGAGGCGCTTCAGGTCGGCCAGGTCGTCGAGGCCACGTGCACGGGCATGAACAAGGGCGGGCTCGAGTTCGAGGTCGCGCATCACAAGGCGTTCATGCCGGCCGGACAGGTCGATCTCCGGCACATCCGCGACATCTCGATCTTCCTTGGGCAGCGGCTGCCGTGCGAGATCACGCAGCTCGACCGGCAGCGCGGCCGCATCGTGCTCAGCCGCAAGTCGGTGCTCGAGCAGGAGCGGCAGCGTTCGGCCGAGAAGGTCCTCTCCGAGATCGAGGTCGGACAGGACCACGACGCCACGATCGTCTCGGTGCAGCCCTATGGCGCATTCGCGGACCTCGGCGGCGTCGACGGGCTCATTCACGTCGGCGACATGGCGTGGGAGCGCATCCGGCACCCGAGCGATCTGGTGCGCGAGGGCGACAAGGTCCGCGTGCGCGTGCTCAAGATCGTCCGCGAGCAGGATCCGCCGAAGATCGCGCTCGGGCTCAAGCAGACCACGACGGATCCCTCGGTCGAGCGCTTCAGCGAGCTCTCCGTCGGAAGCGCCATCACCGGGCGCGTGACCAAGCTCATGCCGTTCGGGGCGTTCGTCGAGGTCGCACCGGGCGTCGAGGGCCTCGTGCACATCAGCGAGATCAGCTTCGAGCGCATTCCCACGGTCGAAGCGGCCCTCAAGAAGGACCAGGTCGTCAGCGCGAAGATCCTCGGCATCGATCCCGACCGCAAGCGCGTCGCCCTGTCGATCAAGGCGCTCCTCGATCGCCCGGCGGCGCCGGCCCCCTCCGGCGAAGCCGGAGGCGACGGCGGCGAGCGCGGTGGTGGCCGCGGCGAGGGCCGCGGCGGCGGCAGGGGCGGTCGCGGTCCGGGAGGCGGCGGCCGCGGCGGCGCCGGCGACTGGGGACGCGGTTCTCGCGGCGACGAGATGACGACGCTTCGCGACGACGATCCCACGATGCGCAAGCTCCGCGTGAAGCTCGCCGCAGCGGCCGCCGCGAAGGCGAAGGCCAAGGGCACCGGAACGCTCAAGGGCGGGATTGCCTGAATCGCGACTGAAGTGAGTGACGGTCGAGGGCCCCGCGCCGCGGCCGGCATGCGACCGCTACGCGATCGCCGAGCGGAGCGCCGGCAGGCGCACGTGCGCGACCCGGCGCCCGTTGAAGAGATCGCGCGCCGCCTCGCCACGTTGCTCGGGAAGGCACCGGGTCACGATCACCTCGACGTCACCGTCGACGAAGATGAGCCGATCAAGCCGCCCGAAGCGCGTCTCGGCCGTCGCGAAGCGCGGCTCGGCGAAGCCGACATCGACCAGGTCCTGCGCCAGCTCGCCGATGCGCCGTCGGGTGTAGACGCGGACGTGCAGCGCGAGGTCGCCGTCGAGGTGCCCCGCCGCGGCGCGCCCGGCAAGCACCACGTCGAGCACGTCGTTGCGCTCGGCGAAGACGGTCATCGTCTCCTCGGCGACCTCGAGCCGCCGCCTGGTCATCGCCGCGTAGCCATCGGCGCCGAGCGACTGCATGAGCATGGGCTGGAGATGCTGTCGGACCAGCCCGGCCGTCGGTGCGGCCGAGGGCGCTGCGCCAAGCCGTTCGACGGCGAGGCGGATCGCCTGCTCGACGTCGCGGGCGCCACCGTCGACGACAAGCTGCGCGGCGTGGATGGCGAGTCGTTCGGTCAGTGTGGACATGCCGGAGCGCAGAACGGTGATCCAGACGGTGCGACGACGCTTCGCGGCGCGCGGAGCCCGTGCTGTTCGCGCTGGCCGCAGTCTACGGCGCGAGCCGCGGCGCAGCGCCGGCGCGCTCGATCGCGGCACCGAGTACAGTCCCCGACATGTCCTCTCCGCTGCTCCCCGACGAATGCCGGGCCCTTGGCGTGCTGATCGAGAAGGCGCAGACCACGCCGGCCCAGTATCCGCTCACGCTCAACGGCGTCGTCGTCGGTTGCAGCCAGAAGAACAACCGGGAGCCGGTCGTGGAGTTCGACGAGGAGCGAGCGCTCGTGGCGCTCGACGGGCTTCGCGCCAAGTCCCTCGTGCGCGAGGTGTCGCTCGAGGGCAGCCGCGTCCCGAAGTACCGCCACGTCGCCCGCGAGACGCTCGCCGTCGACACGCCGCAGCTTGTCGTCATCGCGGAACTCCTGCTGCGCGGGCCGCAGACGGTCGGCGAGCTGCGCGGCCGCGCCTCGCGGATGCATCCGCTCGATTCGATGGAGGTCGTCGAACACGTGCTCGACGCGCTGTCGCGGCGCGAGTCGCCGCTGGTGCGCGAGATCCCTCCCCTTCCGGGAAGCCGCTCGCCGCGCTGGATGCAGTTGCTCTGTCCGGCGCTTCATCCGCTGGGAAGCGCGACGGCGAGCTGGTCGCGCGATGCGACGTCCGCGGCCCGTGGCGATGCGCCGGGCCCGGCCGATGTCGCGCGAGGCGAAGCGCGCGATCGAGGCGCGTTCGACCAGGGTGCATTCGAGGCCCGCCTCGACCGGCTGGAGCGCGAGCTCGCCACGATCAAGGCGACGTTGCGCGAGCTCGGCGCGGACATGGGCGGCGCGTGATCGCCCGGTGAACGCGCTCGGCGCCGCCCCATCGTCCGGTCGCCGCTCGCAGCCCGTCGTGTTCAGCGCACGCCGGTGCCGCGAACGTGGCCGGGGAGCCAGATTTCGGATGGATCCTGGCCGTCGGAAGCCTCGCGCGCCGCGAGATAGACGTGCGTCGCCGCGGTGAAGACGTACGAGACGACCCACGCCACGACGAAGGCCAGCAGGAGGCGCTGCCAGAAGCGCAGGAGCGCCGCGGCGACGGCCGCCGTGCCGTGCATCGGCTCGGCGATCGATCCGTCGAACGGACCCGCGCCAGCCGGCGCGGCGGCCAGCGCGCGATCGAGCGCGAAGAGATCGAAGCCGCCCGGCGTCGCGGCGGCCGTCGGCGGATCGAAGGCCCGCATGCATCCATTGGTGAAGTTGAGCGTCGGGGGGGCCACTCCGGCGACGACGAGGTAGCCGATGGCGAGTCCGACGAGCGCGACGACGATCATGCCAGCCACCTGCATCGGCCGGCGCACGAGATACGCCAGCACGCGCTGGAGCGCCTCGACGCCGTCGATGTTGTCGCAGGCGACCGCGGGCACGAGCATCGGCCACATGATCGTCGCCCCGAGCGCCACGATGCTGGCGGCGAGCCCTCCCGCCAGGGCGAGGCCATAGAAGAGGCCGGCGATGACGTCGAGGGCGGGGATCCTCAGGAGCACGGCCGGCACGAGCAGGACCAGCGCGACCAGGGCGACGCTCACCGGCGGCGCCAGCAGCGCGAGGGTCGCCCGCAGCCACGCCCGTCCGCCGAAGACGAGCCCATCGACGACCGTCATCTGGGCGCCCGTCGCGATGTGGACCGCCGCCATGCGCGACAGCGCCGTGCCGAAGAGCCCCAGACACAGGACGACCATCGAGGCGCCGACCACTAGCGTCCACGGGTCGGCCGCCCAGAGCCGCAACGGCAGCGTCACGAGCGACAACACGTGCCCCGCTGCCTCGCGGGGATGCAGCGAGAGCGCGTCGCGGGCGAGCCCCTGCACATCGGTCGCGACGGCCCGCACGGCGCCGTCGAAGCCGATTGGATCGGTGGGAATCGGGCCGGTCCGTCGCAGCGCCTGGCCCATGGTCGAGGCCTGCGCCCGCTCCATCGTCGACGCATCGGCTGGATCACCGGCCCGGTGCACGGCGTCCCATGCGGCGCCCAGCAGCATGACCGCCGCCACGAGGAAGAGCGCCACCGCGAGCCGGGGAAACTGCATCGACGCCGTGATCGCCCCGAGCGGACGCAAGGCCCGCCGAAGGGTGATCTCCATCGGTTCGCCCTCGTCGCGCGGCCGCTGCGGCGCAACGGCGGATCGATCGGAATCCGGCAACGCGGCGGGTTCGTCCACGGATTCATGCTACCCCGCGGCCGCACGCGCTGCGCCGACCCCGTCGCCCCCGGCGGTCAGGCCCGGACGCGACGGAACCCGCGACGATCGCGACAGCCCGCTCGAACCGGTCCGCCGCGCCACGGCCACCGTCCGGTGTCGGGGACAACTCGTGGACGGGTCGCCAGCGCCGGACGTCGACGACCGCCTCCGGCTCCGGCTCCGGCTCCGGCGGCGCGAGGAGCGCCGGATCGACCACACACGGCCCGACGGGCTCGACGAGTGCACGAGGGCCGCGGGGACGTCGCGCCGCCGAGGCGCTCGCGGCTTGGCGGCCGCGGGCGCCGGCGCAACGTCCTCGCCGGTGCAGCGCCCCTTCGTCGAAGGCGAATTCGGGTGCAATCCCTTGGGTCGGAACGATGGATGCGTTACGGTAGTGGGTCGATGGCCAGTCCGCTTCGCACCTCGCCTGCCCGCCTGCACGCTCGTCGCTGCGTGCGCTGCGGATATGACGGCGCACTGCTCAAGGGCGGACGCGCGCCACGATGCGCCCGCTGCGGCTGCGACCTGCGGGCGCGTCCGGCGCGGAGCTACGCCGAGATGGAGGGCCTGGTGCCGGCGCCGACGACGCAGCGTCCCGCCCACCGCGCCGACGAGCAGCGGATCATCGAGCGCTGGCTCGCCGGAGCGGTCGTCGCGATCGTCGTCGTGATCGCCACGGCGGCGCTGCTGGCGCGGCTCTCGGGCGCGTAGCCGGCGCGGAGCTCGGCGCGCACATCGCCGACCGATCGTTACGATCCCGTCATGCCCGCACTCGACTCCGTCCTTGCGCAGGTCGACAGCGACTTCGACGCGGCGGTCGCCCGCCTCGGCGATTTCCTGCGCATTCCCAGCATCAGCACCGATCCGGCGTACGACAAGGAGACGCGCCGCGCCGGGGCGTGGCTGGTCGACGACCTGCGCACGATCGGCTTCAACGCCGAGCTCCACGACACGATCGGCCACCCGATGGTGGTCGCGCACCACGACGGTCCGCGCGGCTACGACGGACCGCGCATCCTCTACTACGGCCATTACGACGTGCAGCCGGTCGATCCGCTGGAGCTCTGGGAGAGCGGCCCGTTCGAGCCGGTGCTGCGCCCGAGCGAGGCGGTGCGCGGCGATCGCAAGATCGTGGCCCGCGGCGCCGTCGACGACAAGGGCCAGGTGATGACGTTCGTCGAGGCGTTCCGCGCGTGGCAGCGCGCCCATGGCGCGCCGCCGGTGGCCGTGACGCTGCTGATCGAGGGCGAGGAGGAGAGCGGAAGCAGGTCGCTGGAGCCCTTCCTCGAGGCGCATCGCGAGGCGCTGCGCGCGGATGTCGCGGTCGTGAGCGACACGGGCATGTGGGACGTCTCGACCCCGGCGATCACCTCGATGCTGCGCGGCCTCGTCTACATCGAGGCGATCCTGCACGGACCCTCGCACGACCTTCACTCCGGCATGTACGGCGGCACGCTCGTGAACCCCTGCAACGCACTCTGTCGGGTGCTGGGACAGCTTCACGAGAGCGCTCCCGGCGACGGTTTCGGCGCCGGAGGCAAGGTGGCGATCCCCGGCTTCTACGACGACGTGAGGGACCTCGACCAGGGCCGCAGGCGCGACTGGGCGGGGCTCGAGTTCGACGAGAGGGAATTCCTCGCCAGCGCCGGGATGAAGACGCCATTCGGCGAACCGGGGCGCACGACGATCGAGCGGATGTGGTCGCGTCCGACATGCGACATCAACGGGCTCTACGGCGGATACACGGGCAAGGGTGCGAAGACCGTCATCGGCAGCTTCGCCGCCGCGAAGATCTCGTGCCGCCTCGTGCCCGACCAGTCGCCCGAGAGGATCCGCGCGGCGCTGGAGCGCTTCCTGCGCGACCGCACGCCGCCGGACTGTCGCTGGGAGTTCCTTCAGCACGGCGCCAGCCCGGCGATCCAGGTGCCGACCGACTCGGCCTTCCTCAAGGCGGCGTCGCGCGGGCTCGAGCGGGTCTTCGGGAAGCGCCCGGTGCTGATCGGGACCGGCGGATCGATTCCGGCGGTCGGCTCGATGCAGCGCATCCTCGGCCTCGATTCGCTTCTCGTGGGCTTCGGGCTCGACGACGATCGCGTCCACTCGCCGAACGAGAAGTTCGAGCTGGCGTGTCTGCGCAACGGCATCAAGTCGCACGCGGCGATGCTGGCGGAGTTCGCGGCGCTGCGCACCTGATCGCCGAGGCGCGGCACCGGAACTACACTCCCGACCGATGCTCCCCTCGCCTTCCGGGATCCGTCGCATCGCGAGCCTGTTTTCGGTTGCGCTGCTCGTCCTCGCGGTGCGCGCCGCGGCGCAGGACGTCGCGATCGAGCTGGAGACCTTCGGCGTCGGCAACCAGTTCCGCCCCGGCGACTGGACCGCGGTGCGCTTCAAGCTCACGCTTCGCAACGGCGAGCCGCGCAGCGTGCAGTTGGTCTGGGAAGTCGAGAACGTCGACGGCGACATCGGGGAGCACGTGCGCACGCTCGTGCTCAACCCCGGATCGCCGTCGGTGCGCTGGCTCTCCGCGAAGCTCGGACCGCGCGTCGACGCGGCGACCGTCTTCACCGTGCGCGTCTACGACGACAACGACGGACGGCGCGGGCGCGAGCTCGCCGCGACGCGCATCAGCCCCGCCACCGCGCAGCCGCCGGCCGCCGAGGTGCGCATCGAGGAGTCGATGCTCGCGGTCCTCGGCCGCTTCCGCATGAACCTCGACGGCTACTCGACCGTGTACGGGAACCTGCTCATGCCGCCGGGCATGAACGAGACGACCCGCGTCGTCGCCGGCCTCGACGCGCGCGATCTTCCCGACCGCTGGGAGGGGCTCTCGGGCTTCGAGGCGATCGTCTGGGGCGACGTGCCGCCGCAGGCGCTCGAGCTCGAGGAGGCCGAGGCGCTGCGCGAGTACATCCGCCGCGGCGGCCACCTGGTGATCGTGCTGCCGCAGGCGGGCAATCCGTGGGCGATCGGGGCGCCGTCCTCGCACCAGCTTCACGACCTGCTTCCTTCGGTGGCGCCGCGCCGCGTCGAGTCGGTGCCGATCGCGGAGATCGTGCCGATCCTGAGCAAGGTCGACGCCCTGCGCAACCCGCGGGCCGAGACGAACCTGCTCGTCTTCGATCCGGAACGGCTCGACCGAGGGTGGGAACCGCTGATGGCCGTTCCGGCGCGCCGCAGTCCGGTCGACGGACGGGTGCTCGCCGGCATCGGCGCCGATGGCCGTCCAAGCCCCGAGAGCGTCGCCGGCGCCATCGTCGCCGTGCAGCGCCGGCTCGGCTTCGGACGGATCTCGCTGATCGGCGTCGACGTCGGTTCGTTCAGCGAGCTTCAGCCGGGCGGCTTCCCGCAGCCGGACGCCTTCTGGAACCGCGTGCTCGCGCGGCGCGGCGACACCCCCACCGCCGGCGATCTCAAGGCGCTCGACACGGCGCAGCCTCGCCGGCTCGTGAGCGGTCGCGGGACCAACCTCTTCATGGGCGGCGGCGAGCTCATCGCCGGGCAGATCGGCATGTCCGGCGAGGCCGCGCTGGGCCTGCTCGCGGCGGTCGCGGTCTTCGCGCTCTACTGGCTGCTCGCCGGCTGGCTGAGCTTCGCGATGCTCCGGAAGGTGGGCTATGTGCGGCACGCGTGGCTGGCCTTCGTGGGCGTCAGCGTGATCTTCACGCTCGTCTCATGGGCGGGCGGCTCGCTGCTGCGACAGCGGTCGGTGCGCATCCAGCACGTGACGTTCCTCGACCACATCGCCCGCATGCCCGGCGCGCCGACGGGCGACGAGCCGCAGTACCAGCGCGGCGTCTCGTGGTTTTCCGTCTACCTGCCCGGCTACGGCGGCGGCAAGCTCGCGTTGACCTCCGAGACCGGACAGCGCGACCTCCTCGCATCGTGGATCGCGCCCCCCGGCAACGTCTCGCAGCGCTTTCCCAACATCGACCGCTACACGGTCGCGTACGGATCGCCCAACGCCTATCGCATCCCGAGCCGCGCCACCGCGACGACGCTCGAGGCGCGCTGGCTCGGCCCGGTCGACGACACGATCGGACGAATGCCCTACGCGACAGCCACCGTCCAGGAGACGCTGGTGCGCGGCCCAAACGCCTCCGCGGCTCTCGGCGGCGCGCTCCGGCACGATCTGCGCGGCCCGCTGATGGACGTCCAGGTCATCTACATCAGCTCGTGTCGCACGCCGCTTCGTCGGATGGCCGCGGCGTCCGGACCGTCGGCCGCCGAGCCCGCGGTTCCCGGAGAGATGCTCAACTTCGGGCGGATCGCCGGCATCGCGGAGTGGCCGCCCGGCACGGATCTCGACCTCGCTGCGGCGTTCGGATTCGACCGCCAGCCGATGCCCATCCCGGACCGGCAGCCGAAGGTGAGCCTGCCGATGACCATGCGCGCCCTGTACGTCGAGGACCTGGACTCCTCCATCACCCTCGGCGACGCGATCACGCTGACCGTCGAGACGCGGGCGCGGCTCGAGCAGGCGCTGAGCGTCTTCAACATGCTCCCGCCCCCTCGATGGCTCGAGAACCAGCCCGGCAAGTCGACCCTCCGCTTCCAGCGCCAGCTCGGGCGCGAGCTCGATCTCTCGGCGTGGTTCGGCCGTCCCTGCGTGATGGTGATCGGCCTGCTCCGCGAGGAACGCGCCGTGCCGCCGATGCCGCTCACCGTCGACGGCGAGAGGCCCCCCGCCAGCGGCGTCACGATCGTGCGCTGGGTCATGCCCCTGCCGCTCGCCGCGGACTTCGTCGTTCCCGACGAACGCCCCGCGCCGCCAACGACGCCGGCGCCTCGTCCCGGCGACGCGACCGGCGCCGGCGACGGATCGAACGACGCGCCGGCCGACGAGCCATAGCCCTCTCCCCGCGCACCGCCACCGCGGCGCGCGCCCCGCCCACACCGTGCGCGACGCCATCCCGCCCGAGCCCGGCACGAACCCACACCCCATCAGTCGCGGAGCAATCGCCCCATGGCGATGATCGAGACCATCAACCTGACCAAGAAGTACGGCGAGCTCATTGCGCTCAACAACCTGAACCTCTCCATCGAGCAGGGCTCCTGCTTCGGGTTCATCGGACCAAACGGCGCGGGCAAGACGACCACGATCAAGATCCTCGCGACGCTGCTCAAGCCGTCGTGGGGCGAAGCGCGGATCGACGGCCACACCGTCGGATACCAGAACAACCTGATCCGGCCGAAGATCGGCTACGTGCCGGACTTCATGGGCGCGTACGACGACATGGTGGTCACGGAGTACCTCGAGTTCTTCGCGGCCTGCTATGGCATCCACGGCAAGCAGCGGGAACGGGTGATCGGCGACGTGCTCTCCCTCACCGACCTCGTGCACAAGGCCAACACCGAGGTGAACGGCCTCTCCCGCGGCATGCAGCAGCGCCTCAGCGTCGCCCGCGTGCTGCTGCACGATCCGAAGGTCCTGCTGATGGACGAGCCCGCGAGCGGACTCGACCCGCGCGCCCGCATCGAGATGCGCGAGCTCCTCAAGGAGCTGCGCCGCATGGGCAAGACGATCATCATCAGCTCGCACATCCTCCACGAGCTCGCCGAGCTCTGCAACGTCGTCGGGATCATCGAGCAGGGCCAGCTCGTCTACTCCGGCCCCGTCACCGACATCATGGCCCGCACGAGCGCCGGACACGTCGTGCACGTCGTCGTCGACGATCGCGCCGAGCTCGCGGCGGAGCTGCTCCGCCAGGTGAAGGGAATCACCCGCGTCGACGTGCTGAAGGAGGACGGCCTGACCCGCAAGCCGCGCATCGACGTCACCATCGATCCCAAGAGCGGGCTGATGGTGAGCGAGCTTCCGAACCGGCTCATCGCCAACGGATTCCGGATCAGCGAGCTGAGGGAGGAACAGGTCAACCTCGAGACCGCGTTCATGCGGCTGACGAAGGGGCTCGTGGCGTGAGACCGGTGCGCTTCGTGCGCGCACGACGGGCGCGCACGACGGGCGCGCACGTGGGATATCGACGCCGGCGTCGGGAATCAGGAAGCGTCCGCTGCGCGGCCGCGGAATTGCGGGCCATTGGGCGCACGGCGGGCGCGCACGTGGGACATCGACGCCGGTGTCGGGAGTCGGGAAGCGTCCGCTGCGCGGCCGCGGAATTGCGGGCCATGGGGCGCACGACGGGCGCGCACGTGGGACATCGACACCGGTGTCGACATCTTCGCAGCCACACGACATCGGACGGCGTCCCCGATTCCTGATTCCTGATTCCTGATTCCTGATTCCTGATTCCTACCCCCGCCTCACCCCACCCCACCCCACCCCCACCCCCATCCCCGCTCTCCTCCCGTCATTTCAAAGTTTCTGAAAACTCCTCGCCATCGCTCCGCGGCGGGGTACCATTTTCCATCAATGCCCGACCGGAACTCCGACCCCGAACCGGCTGGTTCCCCGTCCGAGCGGATCGCGACGGCGCAGGAGCGCTTCATCGGCCTCTGGGGAGAGATGGGCTCGGCCTGGGGGATTCCGCGGACGATGGCCGAGGCGCATGCGCTGCTGTACATCGTCGGGGAGCCGATGAACACGGACGAGGTGATGGATCGGCTGCATGTCAGCCGGGGCAACGCGTCGATGACGCTGCGAACGCTCGTCGAATGGGGGCTGGTCGCCCGCGTGCACAACCGCGGCGACCGCAAGGAGTACTTCCGCGCCGAGCAGGATGTCTGGCGGCTCTTCGCCACGATCGTGCGCGAGCGCAAGCGCCGCGAGTTCGACCCGCTGCTCGCCGCGCTCGAGGAGTGTCGCTCGCTCACCGCGTCCGCCGCAGGCAGCCGGCGGAAGATCGACCGCGACGCCTCCGCGCTCGACGCGCACCGGCGCCGGCTCGACCGCATGCTCGAGACGCTTCGCACCCTCGATCAGCTCAGCGAGCGCTTCATCGCCTCGGGCGGACCGGGCATGCAGCTCGCCACCAAGCTGCTCGGCAGGAAGAAGGTCTCGTGATGACCCCGCAGCGGCTCTCGCCGAAGCCCAACTCCTGCCTCTCCCAGAGGTCGCCGCGGCGCGCGGCGAGGGATGCCGACGGCGACACGGCGCCGTTCGAGGCCGGCCCGCGGCGCAGCCCCGTCGAAACCGAGGCGATCGCGGCGCAGGCCGTGACGGCGCGATGGCTCTTCACCGCACGGGCCACGGAACCCCCCGCGATCGCCCACGGCGAACTCGTCCTTCTCGCGTCGATCGCTCCCGACGGCGACGCCACCGTCGCGGCGTGGATCGACGGACCACTCGGTCGCCGCGAAGTGCTGCGACGCACGGCCGCCCGCGCTCGCGTGCACCGCCTCAACGGACACCTTCACGTCGATCTCGTGTCCACGGAAGGTCCCGCGGCGGCGCCGCTGCTCAGCGCCGTCTTCCGAACTTCCTCACCGAACCGGCGGACGTCCGGAGCGCCGACCGGCGACGATCTCGACCGCGCGATCTATGTCCGCAGCGCGATGCCGCAGATCGCCGGACTCGCCGGAGCGACCTACGACGTTCCCACGGCGACGTTGGGCGTGGCGTAGGACGCGTCGCGATCGACCTTCGCGCCGCGCCAAGGCCCGATCCCGTCCCGAGAGGCCGCTGCGGGCAGGAGGTCGAACCGACGGCGACCCGCTGGAGCGCCTCCGACGAGTCGGGCGTCCTACTCCCACGCGCCAAGCAGGATGCCCAGGTCGGCGCCATCGACGACCCCGTTGCCGTCGAGATCGCCGGCCCCGGCGCCGCCCGACGTGACCCCCCAGTTGCCGAGCATGATGCCAAGGTCGGCGCCGTCGACCGTGCCGTTGCCGTCGAGATCGCCGACCGGACCACCACAATGGTCGAGCCGGCCGTCGCCGTCGGCATCGAGCGAGGCGTCGATGAGGATCTCGATGAGGTCGACGACGCCGTCATGGTCGCAGTCCTCGATCGGACCGGAGTAGACGCCGGTGAAGGCATTGGCGTCGGCGAGATCGACGACGCTGTTGCCGTCGAAGTCCATCATCTCGAAGCCGGGAAGCATCGGCGAGCCGAAGCACGAGCCCAGCGCGTGGAAGTCGACGATGTCGACCACGCCGTCGCCGTTGTAGTCGCCGAGGCGCGACGGTGGATAGATGGTCCAGACGTGATTCGCGGGAACGTTCGTCAGGGTGCGCGTCGGGCCGCCGCCGGCGCCCGCCCACGGCCATGAGACGACCGCCTCGTCCACCATGGTGGCGCTCCCGAGCCCCACGTGCACCGGAAGCTCGTTCTGCCCGAGGTAGCCGTTGCCGCCGAGATAGACCTCGCGCAGCTTCCACGCGCTTCCGATCCTGCTATTGACGCGAGCACCCGCCGCGGACGCATCGTGTCGGACACCGACGATGCGGTACTTGACCCAGTTGCGCTTCTCGCCCTCGTGGTTGATCAGCAACTGCACGTTCGCGCCGAGGTTGGCCACGACCAGGTCCAGGTCGCCGTCGTTGTCCACGTCGCCCACCGCGGCGCAGAACGACGCGTAGGGCCCCGACGTCGGTCCCACCGGGCCCTGGACCCCGGCCAGCGCCGAGACGTCGGTGCATGGTGGGGTGCCCGAGTTCGAGTAGAGCGTGTTGGCCAGGAACTGGTTCGCGACGAAGATGTCGAGCCATCCGTTGTTGTCGAAGTCGAAGAAGATCGCGGCCCAGCTCGTCTTGAGGTGCTGGACGCCCCAGAGGACGCTCGACTCGACGAAGGTGTTGTTGCCCTGGTTGAGCAGCAGCGGGTTCTTCCCGTTCATCGGCGGCACCGGGGAGCCGATGTTGGCGGTGTAGAAGTCGACGAAGCCGTTTCCGTCGAAGTCGCCCGCCGCGAGGCCCATCGAGAAGAGCTTCACGTCGGCGCCGGATCCGGCGGAGATCTCCACCATCGTCCCGTTGTCGTTGCGCCAGAGCCGGTTGCCCTGCATGAGCGGCGGCAGGTGGCCGCGGTCCTGCGAGAGGTACATGTCCGGATCGCCGTCGTTGTCGATGTCGGCCCAGACCGACTGGAAGCCATAGCCGTTCGCGTTCACGCCCATCGCCGGCGCCACGTCGGTGAAGGTCCCGTTGCCGTTGTTGCGGTAGAGGCGGTCGGGCTTGCCGGCGGTGCCGGGGACGATGCCGTCGTAGTTGCAGATGTGCAGGTCGAGCCAGCCGTCGTTGTTGAAGTCGGTCCACGCGCAGCCCTTGCCCGCGCCGGTGTCGCCCACTCCCGCGGCTACCGTGGCGTTCACGAAGACGAAGGGCGCGACCCCGCGCATGAGCGTGTTTCCGGCGGCGAGCTGGGTGAAGTCGATGTCCAGCAGTCCGTCGCCGTCGTAGTCGCCGACGGCGAACGCCGAGGCCTGCGGCAGCGCCGGGATTCCCGAGGTCGCGCTGCGGTTCACGAAGAACCCCGAGCCGGTGTTCTCGAAGATCCCGACCTGCCCGTCGAGGCGCCCAAGCACGATCAGGTCCTGGTCGCCGTCGCCATCGAGGTCGGCGAAGCCGCAACCCCAGCCGAGATAGCCGGCCGGCGGCGGCCAATCCATGAGCTGGTACGACACGCCGCGCGCCACGGCCTCGTCCGTGAAGGCGGAGATCTGCGCCGCCGCCGGCGTCGAGCCAGCGACCAGCACCGTCGATGCGATCGCAACCAACGGCGAACCGACAACCCCTGCCATCGAAACGGGACGTCCCATGGGGCGCTCCTCCACGTGCGCGCTTGCTTCGCGTCGGGCGGGCAATGATCGAGCCCCGCACCAGGCCCGCGCGACACACCGCGCCGACGCGACGATACCACGTCCAACGGCGCTCTCCAAGACGCGGGCCGAGGATCGGATCGCTGCCTCGATCGCTCGGTGGCGGCTCGGCCGCACACGCGCACCGCGGGGCGACCGGAACGACCGGCCGCAGGCGCAGTTGACTGGACTGCCAAGTGCTGCCATCATCCCCCGCGATCGACCCGACGCCGCT
>JAXMAF010000029.1:0-64371 GCA_046350555.1 Phycisphaerales bacterium | reverse complement strand
CACGGCGGTGCTCGACTCGGCGCCGTCGGCGCGGCTGGCGCTGGCCGGCGCCGTCGCCGCCGCGCGGGCGGTCGAGGCCGTGCTGGCGCCGCGTGGCCGGGCATCCGCAAGGCGATCCCTGCGCGTCGGCATCAAGTGGCCCAACGACATCGTCGTCGCCGAGCGGAAGCTCGCGGGCGTGCTGGTCGAGCGGATCGAGGGTGTCGCCCTGCTGGGCATCGGGATCAACGTCGCGCAGCGGAACTGGCCGGCACCGCTCGCGGAGATCGCCACGAGCCTGGCGGAGATCGCCCGTTCCGGGCGCGATGTCGATCGTCTCGACGTCGCCTGCGCGCTCGTCGAGTCGATCGCCGCGACGTGGAGCGAGCCCGATGCGTCGCTCGAATCGGAGTTCCATGCCCGCGACGTCCTGACCGGCACGAGCCGCACCCTGCGATGCGGAGGCGAACGCATCGCCGGCACCATCGTCGAGATCGATCCCATGAGCCACCTGCGCGTCCGGGTCGCGGAGGGCCTTGTCCGGCGGCTGCCGGCGGAGTTGACGCAGTTGGAGCGATGACGCGGCGAGGAAGAAGACGACGGGGCCCCTCGCGGGGCCCCGTCGCATGCACACTTCAAACGTCACGCACGTCGCGCCCGGTCGATTCCGGTGCGCATCGGATCAGCCACAGCCGCCCCATGCGCCGAGCAGGAGACCGAGGTCGGCGCCATCGACGTGGCCGTCCTGGTTGAGGTCGGCCGGCGTGCCTCCGCCGGAGCCCCAGACCGCGAGCAGCAGGCCGAGATCGGCGCCATCGACGAGTCCATCGCCGTTGAGGTCGCCCGGGCATGCGTCGACCTGGCAGAACGGAGCGTCGAAGCACAACTGGACGGCGCAGCACTCGCTCAGGTTCGCCGCGTGGATCGAGACCGTGAGGCAGACCTCGCTTCCGGGCACCGCGTTCTCGATCGTGATCGGTCCCGCGAAGCCGACGGTCATCGCCGGCGTCGAGATGTCGATGAACGACGGCGAGATCGTGATGCCGCTGTTGGGATCCGGCGGCAGCGGAGGCGAGATGAACATGTACTCGGCGTTGAACGCCACCGGCACGTAGTTGAAGGAGACCTGCGCATCGCCGCCGCTGCCGGGCACGCAGACGACCTTCTGGAGCTGCACGAGCATGCAGTCGCAGTCGGGCAGGTCGACGCAGTAGTGGATCGTGCAGCACTCGTTGAACTGCGTGTCCGCCAGGATCAGGTCGGTGCAGTACGTCGTCGCCGTCGGATCGAGTCCCGAGATCGTGACCGTGATGGTCGTCGACGCGCCGTTGGCCAGCGTCGGGTTCAGCACGACGACGTTGGGCGAGATGTTCGAATCGGCGAAGAGCACGTAGCGGACGGGCACGCCGGAGTGGTTCGTCAGGCTGAACGTCCACGTCGCGTTGCCGGTCACGACGCCATTGAGCAACTGGCACTTCGTCGTCGACTCGTCGATCGTCGCGCACGCCGATGGACACGGCAGCTCGACGTCGCCGATCTGGGTCTTGTCCTGCTGCGTCACCTCGCCGTCGAGGTCGATGAGCAGGCTGTTCGTGTCGTTGCCGCCCGTCGCGGGCAGCCCCTGGAGTCCGTAGATCACATCGGGCGAACTGGCCGCGTCGCCCGTGGCCCACAGGCGGCCGCCGGTGGAGAAGTCGAGATCGACGCCACCCGCCGCGGAGGTGTCCAGCCCGGCCGTGCCGACCGCGAACGTCGCGCTCGAAGGCGCCCAACCGGCCGTCGCGGCGTCGAAGCAGTACTGGAGCACGCGCGAGATGTGCGCACTGGAGTAGGTGTCGCCGCTCATCGAGCGCTCGGCGATCGTCATGCAGCAGTTCTCGGTGAACGTGATGTCGGCGACGGGGCTCGACCAGACGTCGTTGGGGAACGCCGGCACCGTGATCTCGAGCTGCGGCGCGCCGACGAACTGGCCGGCGCCGTTGATCGCGATCGACCAGATCTGGTTGCCCTGCACGGCGCTCGGCCGCGCGGAATCCTCGACCCACAGGCTGTAGTAGAGCCGGCCACCGTTCACCTGCACCGCCCAGACGCGCTCGCCGAGGGGCGCGAACCCGTTGGCGTCGCCGGGCTCCGGCGCACCACCCGCGGTGATGGCGCCGGTGGCGTGATCGAAGGTGCTCAGGACGTTGCCCGCGAGGTCGAGCCGGTAGATGCGGCCGTCCTCGAAGTCGGTGACGTAGATGTTGCGCGATCCGCAGTCGAAGCAGAGGTTGCCGAGTCCCGGATAGCACTCGGTCCCCACGCAGCCGACGATCGCCGAGTTGGGAAGCGTGGCGAACGTGGTCGCCGCGCCGGTGGCGGAATCGAGCTTGTACACCGCGCCCGCTCCGCCGGCGCCGAGGGCGTCGGGAGAGAAGACCGCGCTCTGTGCGACATAGACGTTGCCGGAGTCGTCCAGCGTGATGCCGAAGACCGTTCCGAGCTTGGCGAGCGTCCATGCCGGGTTGTCATACGCCGGAGGGGTCGAAAGCGTGCCCGGCGCGTTGAGTCCGGGGCCGCTCAGGTCGAACGCCCGCACCACCGGCTCGTTCGCCGAGTAGCGGTGCTGCGTCGCGATGGCGATCTGGCCGGGGAAGCCGGTGAAGGTCGGACGTCCGCCGCAGCAGTCGTCGCACACGACGGGCCTGACGCCGTCGCACGGGAAGTCGGGGCACGGCGGGCTGTCGGATTGGATCTTGAACTGCCCCGATCCAACGATGCCGCCCGGCGCCATGCCGATCCGAATCATGTACTTCTGGCAGCAGACCGTCTCGCAGCTGAGCTGGCTCTGCTTGCCGCACGCGTTGTCGTTGCAGCAGAGCGGATCCTGGCCGGCGACCGGACAGCCGCAGCCGGCCGTGCCCATCGGATAGAAGGCGATGAGCGTGTCGACGTTCGTGAGTCCGCACGTGCTGATCGTGACGAGTCCCGTGCTCGGCGCCGTCCAGCAGAACCAGACGTCGTTGAGGATTCCCGCGGCGCCGCACGCCTGGCCTCCCTGGGTGGGATCGGTGGTCGCGCCGGTCAGGTCGAAGTTGAACGTCCCGTCGCCCGCGATGATCGTCGGCGTCGAGCAGTCGTCGTTCGGCGGCGCCGCCGCCGCCGGCGCGGCCGCGAAGCCAACCGCCGCGACCGTCGCGAGGATCGACGCCGCGACCGCGCGGCGCCGACCGGCGCGCGCGCCGCCCACCGGGGCGCACGCGCATGCGAAAGAGCCGAAACTCCTGAGATTTGACATTGTGCTCTCCATGTTCTCCATCGAGGAACTCATGCCATCCAGCGGATGGCGACCCCCACCGCCACACGCGGTGACGGACCACCCTCAAACGGCGTCGCGAAGGGACGCTCACGCGTGAATCATGACCGGAGTTCGTCCTTTGGTGCGCTCGATGCCACGTCGGCACGTGCCCACCACCTCATCGCATTCATGCGGGCGTGTCAATCCTCTATCACCCCCGCCACACCAGGACCATCGCCAGGCCCACCGCGGCCTGGATCGCGAAGGCGATCGTGACCTGCCGGGCGAGGCGGGCGCTGCCGAGGATCCAGACGGTGCAGGACTTGAAGGCGAGGTTGGCGATCGACGCGAGCACGATGGCGCGCCACGCGGTCGGCACGTCGAGCTGGCCGTTCGCGGCGAGTCGCGTGCTCGAAAGCGTGATCGCGTCCATGTCGGTGGCGCCGGAGATCAGGGCGACCACGTACATGCTGCGCGGACCGAAGTGGTGCGAGGCCGCCGCGGCGCAGAAGATCACCAGTGCGTAGATGGCGGCGAAGAGCAGCGCGGACTTGAGCTCGGCGGGATTCTCCGCCTTCGCGATCGACGCCGTCTGGTGGCGCGCCTTGAGCCAGGCGGCGACGCACATCGTCGCGCTCGCGACGCCGAGGACCACCAGCGGAACGACCATCCTCGGGAAGACGCCGGGGCCCGCGACGACGACCTCGCCGGTCACGCGCGCGAACGTCACGGCTCCGGCGAGGAGGATCACGAGCAGTCCGACGTGATCGGCGCCGACGACCCCCCGGCTGCGCCGGGCGAAGCCGACCGTCGTCGCGGTGCTCGAGATGAGTCCGCCGAGCAGGCCGCCAAGCACCGCGCCGGGGCGGCTGCCCAGGAGCCGCTGGGCGACATAGCCGCCCAGGCTCACGCCGACCACGAGCACGACCATGAGCCAGATCTCGCGCGGATTGAGCACGTCGAACGGGCCGAACGCGCGGTCAGGCAGCACCGGCAGGATGACGAGCGTGACCAGCGCGAACTGCATCATCGCGCGGACGTCGCGATCGTCGAAGCGCGCGTGGAGCGATTGCAGCACCGGCTTGGCGTAGAGCAGCACGGCCACGCCGCCACCCACGACGACGCCGACCGCGCGCGGCCCCGTCTGAAGGACGGCCCCCACCGCGAACATCACCAGGATGGCGATCTCGGTGGTGATGCCCTCGTGCAACTGCTCGCGCCGGGCCGCCATCACGTTTCCGATCACCACGATCGCGGCGAGGGCGACGAATGCGCCGCCGAGGACCAGGCCGCCGAACGCCGCCAGCACTGCGCAGAGCACGCCGAGAAGCGGTGATCATCGGGAAGGTGCGCAGGCCGGCGAGGCGGGCATCGATCGCCCCCGCTGGATGCCGACGAGCAGGCCCAGCCGAGGCAGCCGCCGCCGCTTGGAAGGTGTCCGGGTGGGCGCCGGCCATCGTAACGGCGATCGACCGCGGGCCTGCGACGAGGATGCGATCCGCGGCCGCGGTGCGGGCATGCGCTTCGTCGGCGCAGACGGCGGCGCACGAAAACGGATACTGTGCGCGGCACGGACGCTTTCGCGCCGCCGATCGGGCGCCCGCTCACCGTGGGCGCGCACCTGCGCGAACCGACCCGGATCGCATCGGGCGATCGAACTGTCGAGCCGCGGCCGAAGCTGGTTCTCGGAGAGGGCGCCGCGACTCCTGCACGAACACCACCGCGCCGCATCCGTTCGCCTACACGCTGCTCATGCGCCGTTCGGGGCCGTCGGCGGCTACGTCTCGGTCGCGATGGTCTTCCCAGCGACGCACTGGGCTGTCGGTCGAGGATGGGCGCGCTGCTGATCGCCGCGGCATGGTGCCGCACGTCTGGAAGTTCCTTCAGCGCCGATCGCCGACACGACCCTCACGAGGAGTTGCCACTCGCGTCGGTGGGGCGTCGCGCCGTCGGCGTCACCGCGATGGCTGCCATCCCGCTGCGGAAGGAGAACCCTTCCTTCTCGAGGGCGTGATCTTCGTCACGAACCTCGCGTCGACGTTCCCTGGGCATGGCGGTCGAGGGACTCATGGCCCACGCCACGCCGAGCGAGCAAGCGCGGACGGGTCGGCGGCTGGTTTCAGGCGGAAACCTTGGCGGAACCGACCTGGCGGCGGGCGCGGGACCTGGATGGCGACCCATCTGCCCGGACCGTGGATGTCGGGCGTGCTCGGCGTCTTCTTCCTCGTCGCGGTCAGCGCGCGCTTTCGTGCCCGAGGGCGCTCGCCGAGGCGCGCGGCGCCTGCTCCACAGCATGCGGCGTGCTGATCGACTTCTGGCAGATGATCGTCGCGCGCGCGCCCCAGTGCGGTCCTGTGCATCCTGCCCATCGGCACCGGCGCCGCCACCAACGTGCTCGCCCAGGCCGAGGTGGTCGTTGGTGCGGGCGTCGGCGAGAACACGGTCTCGCCGTCAACGGCGTGCTCAACGCTCGTCTCGGCCATCGGTTGCCTTGTCGGCGGCGAGATTCGCGGTCGCTTTCAGTCCTCGTTGCGTCTACGCCGCCGTCGGCCTGCTCATGGCCGGCGTCGCCGCGATTGGCTGGCGACCACCCTGTTCGTCCCCTCCATCTACGTGATCGCCACGCTCGCCTACGCGTTCACGACCGGACTCGCGTACGCGGCGTTCACCGGCTTCGTGCTCGATGCAATCGGCAAGGGTGCCGCGGCGACGAAGTACAACGCCTGCGTCGCTCTCCAACACGCCGACGACCTACATGGGACTCGTGCTCGCCGCCGCCTACACGCGCCTGCCGCAGCGGGCATGCTCCTCTCCGAGGCGGCCGCGGGCGTGCTGGGGATTCCTCGTCCTCGCCGCGGTCGCGGCGGGGCGTGCTGAGCAAGGGCGCCGCCACGCTGCCGTGAGGGGGCCGCGATCGGCTCGTGAGCCGCCGGTCATACGCGTCCCAGTTGATTCTCGCCGCACCCAACCCACTCCGCCGTGAGACGCCTCTGTGTACTCCTGGGTCGAACGCATGGAGGTCGACCGGAATCCGTATCAGATTCGCCCCGCAACCAATCTTGCAATCGGCACCCGGAACGGCGAGCAGCCCACGTAGTCGACGGCGCGGTCGAAGAAGCGAATCGACTGCGGATCGCCACTGCTCGCCGCAGACGCCGAGCTTGATCTTCAGCGCTTCGTCCCGCCCTTGGACCCGTGGGCGGCGTTGCCTTCCGCGCTTGTGGCAGGCGAGGCTCACCAGCAAGCGACGCCCTCCACGTCGATGGACTGGAATGGATCGTGGCGGCAGATCGCGGCCTTCTCCTTGTCGACGTAGATCGGCAGGAGCTGCCTGGCGTCGTCGCGCGACAGCCCCATCGTCATCTGGGTCAGGTCGTTCGTGCCGAAGCTGAAGAACTCGCTCACCTCCGCCAGTTCCTGGGCGAGCAGCGCGGCGCGCGGCGTCTCGATCATCGTGCCGACGAGGTACGCGAGCCGCACGTCCTGTTCGGCGAGCACCGCGTCGGCGACCCGGCGGGTCTGGGCGACGAGCATCCTGAGCTCCTTCCGGTCGATCGTCAGCGGAATCATGATCTCCGGCATCACCGGCACGCGGCGCTTCTTGCAGTTGCACGCGGCCTCGATGATGGCCCGGACCTGCATCTCGAGGATCTCCGGATGGCTCACGCAGAGTCGGCAGCCGCGGTGGCCGAGCATCGGATTCGCCTCGTGCAGGGCCTCGACGCGGTCGCGGACCTTCTCGAACGGCACGCCGATACCGGCGAGCCGCGCTGCTCTTGCTCGTCGTGCGGCACGAACTCGTGCAACGGCGGATCGATGAGCCGGATCGTGACCGGGACGTCCATCCATCGCCTCGAAGATGCCGATGAAGTCGCTCGCTGGAACGGCAGAGTTCGGCGAGCCGCGCGCGCGCTCCTGCTCGGTGTCGGCGACGATCATGCGCTGCATCGCGAGGCGGCGCTCCTCGGTGTCGAAGAACATGTGCTCGGTCCGGCAGAGACCGATGCCCTCGGGCGCCCATCCTCACCGTTGGCGGCGTCGTACGGCGTGTCGGCGTTGGGCGCGCACATGCGCCGTGCTGCCGATCGGCCCACGACATCAGCGTCTCGTATTCTTCGAAGTTCGGCCGGACGAGCCCATCCGGCCCTCGTAGACGATGCCCTGAGCCGTCGAGGTGAGGAAGCCGCCGTCGGCGATCGTCCGCCCGTTCGCGACGAGCTCGCCGGGCGTGCTCGTAGTCGATGGCGATGCCGCCGCAGCCGACGATGCAGCACTTGCCCCAGCCGCCGCGACCACGGCGGCGTGACCCGTCTTGCCCGGTCGCGGTCAGGATGCCGACCGCCGCGTGCATGCCTCCGATCGCCCTCCGGCGACGTCCCCTGCACCAGATCACCTTCCGCCCTTCGCGGCGCGCGCTTCGGCGTCGTGGGCGAAGAAGGCGACCTGTCCGCACGCCGCTCCCGGAACGGCGTTGATTCCACCGGCAAGCGCGCGCGCAAGCTGGAGGCGGCGATCCCAGATCGATGACGGGGAAGAAGAGCCGCTCGATGTCCTCGGGCGTGACGCGCGCACCGCGTCGTCCTTGCCGAGGATCGGCTTCCGCGCCGCGGCCGCGTACTGCGCGGAAGCGAGCCTCGCCTTCACGATGCGCGCTTGGCCTCCCGCCCCGGAAAGGAGCGGCTTGGTCGCATGCTCGACCGCGATGCGGAACGCGGCCGTGGGCGTGCGCCTGCCCGTCCGGCACCGGAGCATGTAGAGCGCACGCCGGCTTCATCGGAACTCGAGGTCCTGATCTCCAGTGCGTCTCGAGGAGGACGCGGCACGGCGTTGAGCCTGGTCCCAGCCTCGGGCATCCGCGTGGCGAGCCGCGTAGGGCCATCGGCGTGCGGATGCCCGCGACGACGCCCTCGCCCTGGGCGTTGATGAGCAGGTCGCCGTAGAACCGTTGGGCTTCGGTGCTCGGGTCGCGCGTGAAGCAGACGCCCGTGCCGCTGTCGTCGCCGAAGTTGCCGAAGACCATCTGCTGCATGGGGTTGACGCCCGTGCGCTGCAGTTGTCGATCCGCTCGACGCGCTGGTACGTCACGGCCTTGTCCGCCATCCACGAACCGAAGACGGCGTCGATGGCGCCGACGAGCTGCGTCCATGGATCCTGCGGAAAGTCGCCGCCGGTCTGCTCGCGGAAGAAGGCCTGGAACTCGTCGCGGCATGGCCGCCAAGGCGACTCGGCGGGGATGTCGGTGTCGCTGCACTCCCAGCCGATGCTTGACCTGGTGCAGCTTCATCTCGAGCGTCTCCTTCGAGAGACCGACCACGGTGCTGCATCTGGATGAAGTTACAGATATGAGTCCCACGCGAAGGCGGATTCTGGCTTCGCTGTGCCAGCCCTGCACGCTGCGATCGTTCAGTCCGGAGGTTGAGGATCGTCTCCATCATGCGTCTTCGGCATGGAGCGGGCGCGTTGACCTCACCGAAACGAGCAACGGGCGTCGTTCTCGTCGCCGAGCTTCTTCTCGGCGCGCCGTGGCAAGCGCAGACCCCTCCTCGACCTGCTCCTGGGAGCCCGGCCGGCCACTGCCGGTTCGCCTTGCAGGCTATGTGCGCACGCGTCGGTCGTGATCAGAAGCCCGCGGGCACCGGCAGGCCGTGATGCGCGTCATCTCCGCGAGACCGCCCTTGCCCCCGAGCAGCCTTCCAGTCGCCGCGTCCTTCGGCGCCCTTGCCGAACGAGTAGACCATTCCCAAGCGCCTTGCG
Source organism: Phycisphaerales bacterium (assembly GCA_046350555.1). Classification (GTDB taxonomy): domain Bacteria; phylum Planctomycetota; class Phycisphaerae; order Phycisphaerales; family SM1A02; genus JAXMAF01. Next base: position 55,361 of record JAXMAF010000029.1, on the reverse strand, counting down.
GAGCGCGCCCGATTCGCCCTGATGGCTCCTGGTTTTCGCGGCTGGACGCGGTGTTGAGACTCGCCCTCGGGGACTTGGCCTCGGGATTGGGACTTGCCGACCTTGACGCGCCGGCCTTGTGCTTCTTCATGATGATCGCGGCTCGGGGGACGGCGGCGGGACCGCGGCGCGCTGCTTGAAATCGGGCGGAGTGTAGCGGAGGCGATGCGTTCCGCCGGCTGCCCGCACGCCCCGGTAGACCCGGGGTGCCGCCACCGATCGTCACGCTGCCTCCGGAGCGCCCTTCGACGGCGGACCGCCTCGATCATGGGCGCTGGTGCCAGCGACCATCCGCTGCTCATGCTCGGCAGCGGCAACCGCACCCGCTGGTCGCGCTGGTCGGTCCTCGCCGAGCCGACGGCTGGGTCGTCGTCGATGCCGACGAACCGGAGCCGCCCGCGGCGCTGACCCGCGCCCTACAAGGACGCCGCGCTGCCGCTCCCGCCGGCCCGATCGCAACCAAGCGCCTCGGTCGTCCTGCGTCATGGACCGGCGCGTACTCGTCGACGAGATCCCGTTCCTCGGCGGCTGGATCGGCTTCCTCGCGTACGACCTCGGGCAGTGCTCGCTGGAACTGAAGTCGCACCGCGGCCCGCGACGGCCGCGTCCCGACGACCAACACCAGTGGCCGCTCGCCGCCTTCGCGGTGCCCGACCGCCCTCGTGCACGACATGCCCGGCACCTGTGGTGGTCGGTGGCGCACGACGATGCCGCCTCGGCGACGACACTGTCGAGAGCGGCGTCGACGACGGTCGCCGGCGCGGACCCGAGCCGTGGTCGCTGCGCCCTCGCCAACATCGTCCCTTGCGCGCCGCGATTGGACCGCATCCGTCGAACGGGCCATCGAGCAATATCCGGCGTCGGCGACATCTTCCAGGCGAACCTCGCCCATCCGCTTCGCTCGACGCTTCGCGCCGCCGCGCGACGTGTCGGCCTGGGTGCTCGAGGCGGTGCAGCCGTGGCACGGCGCGCTGCTCGGTCGCCTCGACGGCAGCGCCATCGTCTCGCTCAGCCCCGAGCTCTTCCTTCAGGGAACCTTCCGCCTGCTGCTGGTGGACGCGCAGCTGCGCCGCGGGCGCCGGCCGACGGCCTGGATCAAGGGCCGCGTCCCGACGGCGACGATCCCGAGTCGCCGATGGCTCCGAGAAGGACGCCGCCGGTTTCCACCATGACGATCGACCTGATGCGCAACGATCTCGGCCGCGTCTGCCGGCCCGGCTCGGTGCGCGTCAGCGAGCAGCGGCACGCGTCGAGCCCATCCGACGGTGCACCGTGCGGTCGCGACCGTGGAGGGCGCCCTCGGCGGCGACGATGTCGACCTCGCGCGCTGCTCCGCGACCTTCCCGCCCGGATCGGTCACGGGGCGCGCCGAAGAAGCGCGCGATGCAGATCATCGAGGAGCCGCGGCTCCTCGAGCCGCGGGGCCTATTGCGCGCCATCGGCTTCTTCGGCGACGACGGCACGCCAGCGCCTGGCCAACGTCGCGATCCGCACGCTCACGCCGCGCCGCCGCGCATGGAACTGGCCGGCGGATCGTCCGGCGCCGGAACCGTGATCGATCGCGGCGTGGCCATGCCTCCGTCGACGACGCCCGGGGCCGAAGGCAGCTTCCCGGCGGCGGGCTGGGCGGTCCGTCGGAGAGGATCTCCTGGCCCCGCACCTTCTCGCCGTGACCACGGCGTCGGCTGCGGGCATCGTCGCCGTGGACAGCGCATCCGGTAGCCGCGGAATGGGGACGAGCACGGCGAAGGCGAAGGTCGCCGAGCGGCTCGGTTCCGCCTGACCGGAACCGGGGCGCTGGAGTGCTCGGCGCGGAACGGCGACACGATGCGGACGTCGTCCGGCGCCACCCTATGTGCACGCGACGACGCACGCGACGCAGATTGCGCGTCGGCGGACCACGACACCTACCTCGTGCGATGTCCTGATGCCGGCGAGTCCTATTCGCTACCTCTTCTATCTCGGCGAACGCTGGAAGGCGCGAGGCATGGACGCTGCCGGTGCAGGCCGGGGACGACGCTGCCGCTCTGGCCCGGATCGCGGCCGGCCGCCCAGGAGGCGATCGCCGAGGCGCTCGTCCAATCCGGCGCTGGAGGCGGTCGTCGTCGGCGAGATGGAGCACGCCGGACGAGTCGCTCTTGACGATCGTCGACCTTCCTGGTCCGATCGACGGCCGGGTGATCGCTCCGCTGAACTGCCGCAGGGTGGAGCTTTCCGCCAGGCGAGTTCGGAGCGTCCGACACCTCGTCGGGCGCCGCTCGCGCCGACGGCGCGGCGACGCCGAGCGACTCGGCCCGAGACGCGCGCTCGTGCCGCTTCATCGTCGGCATCGAGCCTGTTCTTCCGCGCGACGAGCTATTGCGCGCCTTCTCGGCCGCGATGCCTCGCCTCAAGCGCTGGTGCCTGATGGGCCTGGCGATCCTCGACGTCGCATCGAACACGGCACGAGCCGCTGCGGAATCGACCGATGGTTCACGGCGTTCGACGCCGACTCCGCCGGAGTGGATCCTCTGGACGGTCCACGCCGCGAGCGGCGATCGCGACTTCGGCAAGCCGGGCGGAGCGCGGCATGGCTGCGGACCAGCGAAACGCATATGCTGCGACGGCTGGGATTTCCCCTGGAGATCCTCGAGATCCTGACGGAACATTAGTGCAAGGCCGGCATCGCTGCTGCGGACGGCGTCGCGCGCTGCTTCTGGACGATCCGCCGCCACCCGGGCGCGGCGGTGGTCGATCGGCCACGACCTCGACATCGCGCTTCAGCCGTGGCAGGCCGTCGTGCTGTTCCTCGACCCCGCGACGCTGGTTCGCTGGCGACGCGCTGTTTCGACGAGGCGGCCAGGGCCGCCGTCGATGCACCTGCCAAGGGGCGTTCGCGCCAGATCTGGCGCCCTGGAGCCACGAGGAACCTACCGCAATGGACGTGGCTGGAGGCGGCGCGTGCGCGCCTCGAGTCGGGCGAGGCGGCGCTGGCGCACTCCGAGACCGCCGCCCGGCGCGCCAATCGCGTGGCGCAACGGACGCTGCGCGGCTTCATCGGCGCCCTGTGCCGCCTTCGCGACGCCGGCGCCATCCATGACGAGGACGGCCGCGACGACCCGCGCGACGGGAGTGCCGCAGGCGCGATGCGCGGCGGCGCGCCGACGCTGGTCGTGCAGACCACCTTCGATGCCGGCGGGACGCGCGAGCATCTCTGGATTCGGGCGCTCGAGGCGACCGACGAGGGCATCGTCGGTCGCGTGCTGAACGCGCCGGTGCTGACGACCGCGGTCCAGCGCGGCGAGCGCGTCACGGTGCCGAACGATCGCATCGCCGACTGGCATGTCCGCTGCGGCGACCGGACCTTCGCGCCCGACGACGCAGGCGACCTCCTGGCCGCGGTCGAGGCGTGGATCGCGGCGCGGGCGCAGCCGGCCGACCTCGCCGGGAGCGATCGCGGCCCGTCGAACGTCGATCGCTGAAGTGAAGGGCCCATTCACGGAGGATCCCGATGCGTGCTCACTCGCAGTTGTTCAGCCACGGAACCGATGGCGGCGGCGGATCCTTCGACGCGGGCGGCCACATGGGCGACTCCGCGCATGCCGCCCATGCCGCCTCGGATGCGCTCTCGCGCGAGATGGCATGGGATGCGCCGTGCGCGCCGCAGCAACCCGCCGCGCCGCATGCCTCGCATGCCTCGCACGCGTCCCAGGGCAGCGCCCCGGTCCAGCCCGACGGACCGCATTCGTGGGCGCGGCAGACCTCCGACGAGGAGCTTGCCACGGTGCTTCCGTGGATGTTCGATCTCGATGCCGCGGGGCACGTTCCCGGCGCGCCGCCGTCGAACGACGGCGGCTGGGCGATCATCGCCTATGGGCGAAGCCAGCTCGAGGCGCAGATGATCCTCGCGGCGCTGCGCGACGCCGGCATCGAGGCGCTGTGCGACGAACCGATGCTGGTGCCGCTTGGCGACGCCTTGCGCCAACGTCACATGCGCGTTCCGGTGCGCGTGCGGGCCAACGCGCAGCGCCGCGCCGAGGCCGCCCTGCGGCGGCACATCGAGGAATCGCGTCGGATCGACTGGGACGCGGTCGACGTCGGGCAGCGCACCGATTCGCTCGTGGGCCGCGCGCCGGGCCGGCTGCCGGCGCTGGCGATCGTCGGGGCCGTCGTCGCGGCGGCGCTCATCCTCATCATGATCGCGGCCTCGGTGATGATGATCGTGCGGTGAGCCGGCGCCGCGGTCGATCGCGGACGCTCCGCGTATGGTGTTCGCGTCGGTCGCCGCAGCGGGCCGACGGATCCACGCCAGCCACCCCAAGCCAACCATGCGTCCATCGCGTCGTCGCCCGCGGCTCGTCCGCATCCTTCTCCTCGCCGGTGCCGCGCTCCTCTCCGCGTGCGGCCCGTACACGCTCCAGGGCCGCGCGGTGCGCGGCGCCTACAGCGGCATCATGCTTGTCTCGCCCGACGACCCGCGGCTGAACGATCCCGGCGTCCCGGGCGTCGGCGTCTCCGTGATCCGCGACCCCGCCAAGCCCAACCGCGCGCAGGTCGCCTCGGCCAACTCCTCCGCGGACGGCGACATCAAGCTGCCCATCGACGTCTTCGGCGTGGGCATCACCGAGGAGGAATGGCTGATCTCGGCCGGGCGCGGCGCGTCCGGTCGCCTCCAGACGCAGCTCGCGCTGCCCGCCAACGCCAAGTCGGTGCGCCTGCTGGTGATGATGACCAAGGCCGAGCTCTCCAGCGGCGCACGTGGCGCCGACGGAACTCGCGCCGAGGAGCAGCCGTATCAACCAACGTTCGACGACCAGGTCAAGAGCGACCTGAAGAAGTACGGCTGGTAGGTCCGCAAGACCACGCTTCCCTTCCCGTGACCCGCCGCTACCACCTTCAGCTTCCGGCCCTGTTGTACATCGCGCTGGCGGTCCTGGTCGGCGTGGCGGCGGCGAATCGCCCGAACAACCTGCTGGTCTGGATCTTCGGGTTGATGATCGGCGCCGTGCTGGTCTCGGGGATCGTCTCCGGGCGCATGATGATGGGCGTGCGCATGGTGCGCCTCGATCCGCGCCACGGGCGCGTCGGCGAGCCGCTGGTGGTGCGCTACGCCGTCGCCAACCGCAACCGATTCCTCTCCGCCTTCAGCCTGCGCGTCGAGGACATTCCCGGAACCGATCCGGACGACTGGAGCCGCGCCGCCGATCCCGCGTGGGCGTCGATCCTGCACGTCGGCCCCGGCGAGACGGCGCATGGCGAGGCGGTGCTCTGGCCGAAGCGTCGTGGCCGCCTGCGCTTCAGCGCCGTGCGCGTGTCGAGCAGCTTCCCCTTCGGACTGCTTCGAAAGAGCGTGACGGCCAGCCAGCCGCAGGAGACGCTCGTCCATCCGCGCGTCGTCGACCTGCGGGCGGAGATCCTCGCCGCGGTGGCGCCCTCGGGCGCGGGCGGCATGCGCATGTCGCGGCAGCCCGGCCAGGGCGCCGACTACTTCGGGATGCGCGAATACCGCCCCGGCGACTCCGTGCGCAGCATCGCCTGGCGCCGCACCGCGACGCTCGACGAGCCGATCACCGTGCAGCGCACGAATCCGAGCCCTCCACGGCTGCGCGTCGTGTTGAACCTTCGGCGCCCGACGGCCGACCTCCGCTACGAGGCGAACGAGGCCGAGTCGCCGCGCGACCTCGAGGAGACGACGATCTCGCTCGCCGCGTCGATCATCGAGCTCGCCGATCGGCACGGCTACGAGGTGGGCCTCACGGTGCTCGGCTTGCCGCAGCGGCCGACGCCCCTCCGCCGTGGCCACTGGCACGTGCAGAAGCTGCTCGGAGCGCTGGCGGCGCTCGACCTCGATGCGCCGCGGGTGCCCGGCGCCTCGGCCACGCCCGACGCCGAGCGCGCCGGAATCGTGGTCGTGAGCCCCGACCGCGCCGATCCGCACATCGGTGCCGGTGCCTCCGGCGGCACGGGAACCGGCGTGCTGCACCTCACCGCGCGGCAGGCGGCGCAGTTCCGCGTCGACGCCGCGAGCCCCGGCGCGGGCCGACCCGCCGAGACGGGCGGCGGGTCCATGTCGCGCCGCGCCCAGCGCGCCGCCCGCACCGCGGCGACGCCGCGGCGCAGCGCCGTCGCGGGGGGCGGGACGTGAACCTCCTGAGGCGATTCCCGGTCTTCGCCTTCGCGCTGGCGCTCGTCTCGATCGCCGGCTTCTGCGTCTCGACGGAGAGCTTCGGACTGCTCGTCGTCGCCGGCGCGCTCGCGGCGATGAGCTGGTATGTGACCGAAGGTCCGCGCGGGCGGGTCCTTCCCCGCTGGGTCTCCAACGTGCTGCTGCTGGCGGTGGTGCTCAACGCCTTCGTCGACTGGGCGCAGCAGCCGCAGGATGGCGAGCTCATGGGCGTCGTCGGCCGCTTCACGATGTGGTTGACGATCATCAAGCTCTACGAGGCCAAGGGCGTGCGCGACTACACGCAGCTTCTCGCGCTCACCGCGGTCCTCATGGTCGCCGGCGCGCTCCAGACCGTGCAGCTCTCGTTCGCGATCCTCCTTCTCGTGTACGTGCTCCTGGGGCTCTTCACGGTGCTCCTCTTCCAACTGCACATCGGGTACGAACGGGCCCGCACCGAGCGCCGCCGGATGGCCCCGGCCGACGCGCGGCTGGTGCCGCCGGTGCAGCCCGTCGCCGGACGACATCTCGGCCGCGCCTTCGGCGCGCTCGGTGCGGCCATGTCGATCGCCGGCATCGCCGCGAGCATCGTCGTCTTCGTGCTCTTCCCGCGCGGACTGCTCATGGTGGACGCGGCGGCATCGAGCATCGCGCGGCGCACCAGCGGCTTCTCCGACGAGGTTCGGCTGAACGAGAACGGGCGGATCAGCGAGTCGCGGCGCGAGGTCTTCACGGTCGCGATGCTCGATCCGCACGGCGTGCCGATCCGCTACCCCGAGCCGCTGCGGCTGCGCGGCGCGGTCCTGGACACCTACTCGCCCAAGGATGGGCGCTGGGTCACCTCGAAGGCGGCGCAACTCACCATGCGTCCCGTCGAGGCGCTCGGGCTCGACACCTTCGTCGAGCTCGCCGAGCCGCCGATCGACCAGCGCGTCCAGACCTTCACGCAGGTCGTGACGATGCGTTCGATGGCCACCGAGACGATCTTCTCGAGCTACGCGCCGGTCGCGATCGCCGGCGAACCTGGACGCTCGCTCTCCTTCGAGCCGGCCACGCTGAGCCTGCGCGACCGCCGCCGGAGCCAGCTTGGCAGCTACTCGGAGTACAGGGTGCGAGTGCAGCCGTTCGCGACGCCCGAGGCGATGAAGGCGCTCGTCGGCGAGGCGGGCGCGGCCCACACGAGCGCCGGATTCCCCGGCAAGGTGGTCCGCCAGGAGGCCGAGCGGATCCTGCGCGAGCATGGCGTCGATCCGGGCGAGCCCGCCGCCGACGTCTCCGCGAGCGAGCGCTACCGCCATCGTCTCGCGGTCGCCCGCGCCATCCTGGACGAGCTGCGTTCGTCGCGCTTCCGCTACACGACCGACCTCTCCGACTTCACGCTCGTTCGAGGCGAGGATCCCATCACGCTCTTCCTGACGCGGTACCGCTTCGGCCACTGCGAGCACTTCGCCTCGGCGATGGCGGCGCTCTGCCGCAGCGTCGGCGTCGAGGCCCGCCTCGTCACCGGCTTCATCGCGATGGAGTACGACGACTCGGCGCAGCACTACATCGTGCGCGAGAGCAACGCCCACGCGTGGGTCGAGGTGCGCTCCGGCGAGTTCACGTGGACGACCTTCGATCCCACGCCACCGGACACGCTCGAGGCGATTAACGCGGCGCGGCGAAGCTGGGTCGACCGCTGGCGCTGGATCTACGACCGCGTCGAGTTCATGTGGAACAACCGCTTCGTCGGCTTCGACGGCGGCACGCAGGCGACCCTGGCCCAGCGCGTCGGCGAGAACTGGCTCGGCGGGCTGCGCGAGTCGATCGAGTCGGCGAAGGAGTTCACGCGCCGCGTGAACGATGCGTTCCGGCTCGGTCCGGCGGGCTACATCTGGCTCGGTCTCGTCGGCCTCGTCGCCGTCGTCGGCGTCCTCGCCGTCGTGACGGTCGCCCGTCGCATGGCGCGCATCCGCCAGGCCATCGGGCTCGCCGGCCGAAGTCCGGGTGGCCGCGGCGGCCAGCGCGTGCGGAGCCGCCTGGTGCGGGAACTGGGCTTCTACGTCGACGCCCTGGACGTGCTCGAACGGGCGGGATTCCCGAAGCCGTCGTGGCAGTCGCCGCTGGTCTTCACGGAGCACGTCGGCGCGAAGCGGCCCGACGTGGCCGCACCGCTGCGCGCCGTGATCGACCGTTTCTACGCCGTGCGCTACGGCGGCGCGGATTCCGAGGCGACCGGCACGACCGAGGCGCGGGGGCTCGTGACGGCGCTGGCGCGGACGCTTGGCGTTCGTCCGCGCTGAGACCGCGCCGAGACGGCCCTGCGCGCCAGCGATGCGATCGGCGCGCCCCGGCGACCCGCCGCGCTTCCCTCGGGCGGCGACCGGCGATGCGGCCGCCACCGACGCGCCGTCGCGTGGTAGAACTCCTCACACGCGTGCGCGACGTCGACTCGACCACCGGCGCCTGGCTGGAACGTGCGCTGGCGCGCGGACTGCTGCTGCGCGCCGGCGAAGGACGTCGGCTGCTGCTTGCGGGAACGTACTTCTTCCTGCTCCTCGCCAGCTACTACATGATCCGGCCGATTCGCGACCAGATGGGCGTCGCCGGCGGCGTCAAGAACCTCTCGTGGCTGATGACGGCGACGCTGCTGGCGATGCTGGTCGCGAACCCGATCTACGCCGCGGTCGTGTCGCGCCTGCCGCGCCGGCGGTTCGTTCCACTGGTCTATCGCTTCTTCGCGCTGAACATCCTCGTCTTCTACGCGCTCCTGTTGGCGCACCCGACGGGCGCGGCCGCGGTCTGGACGGGGAGGGTCTTCTACGTCTGGTCGAGCGTCTTCAACCTCTTCGTGGTCTCCGTCTTCTGGAGCGTGATGGCCGACGCCCACACGATCGAGCAGGCCAAGCGGCTCTTCGGCGCCATCGGCGTCGGGGGAACGCTCGGCGCCATCGTCGGATCGAGCGCCATCGAAGCCCTCGGGCGCCTCGCCGAGTCCGGCGCCACCATGCAGCTCTCGCCGCTGCACCTGCTGCCGGTCGCGGCGCTCCTGCTGGAAGGAGCGGTCCGGTGTTTCAGGTCGTTCGTCCGATCGAGCGCCGTCGCGCCGACGACGAGCGCCGCGCCGCACCGCGCCGGTGCGCCCGCCGGGTCACCCCCGATCGAGCGCTCGAGCGCCGCCGCCGCGATGGAGGCGAGCGCCGGCGGGCGGCGCGCCGGCCCTGAACCGACCAGCGACATGTGGGCTGGATTCGTGGGACTGGTGCGCTCGCCGTACCTGCTCTCGATCTGCCTCTACATGCTCCTCTTCACGATCACCGGAACGCTGCTGTACGTCGAGCAGGCGCGGGTCGTCGACGAGGCGCTCGTCGGCACCGCCGCCCAGACGCGCTACTTCGCCCGCGTCGATCTCGTGACGAATGCGCTGACGCTCCTGCTCCAGGTCGCCGTGACCGGTCGGCTCGTCACGCGCATCGGGCTTCCGGCGACGCTCCTCGTGCTGCCGCTGCTGACGCTGGCGGGATTCGGCGCACTGCTGGCGGCGCCGTCGCTGGTGCTCGTCGGCGCATTCCAGGTCGTCCGCCGCGCGTCGCACTACGCCGTCGACCGTCCCGCGCGCGAGGCGCTCTTCACGGTGCTCTCCGCCGACGACAAGTACAAGACGAAGGCGTTCATCGACACGTTCGTCTACCGCACGGGCGACGCCATCGGCGCCTGGGCGCCGCGCGCGGTGGCCAAGCTGGCGACGACGCCCGCCGCCGCCGCGACCGCCGCGACGCTCCTCGCGGGCGCCCTCGCCGTCGGCTGGCTCGTCAACGGCGTCGTCCTCGGCCGACAGCATCTGCGCCGGGCGGGCGCGAAGCCGGGGGAGTCGAGCGTGCGTCCAGGCGCCGCAACCGGCGCGTCGTGACATCGGCGGACCGGAGGTCGTCCGCGCGTCGCAGCCACCGGAGCCTGCGGAGTGCGATCCATCCGACGGCGATGCGATCGACCCGACGTCGGAGCGGCGGCCCGCAGGCCCGCCACACGACAGCCGACGCACGGCGCCGTCACGCCGCGCCCAGCATCACGTCGAGGATTCCCAGCCCTCCGACGATGCACGAGATCACGCCGTTGAGCGTGAAGAAGGCCAGCGCGATGCGCGACGTGCCCCAGCGCGCAACCGTCGCGTGCTCGACGGCGAGCAGCGCCGTGACGAGGGCCGCCGCGAGACGCATCGCGGTCCCGAAGCGGGGGTCGCCGAGCACCGCGATCCACAGGCACGCCGCTGCGACGACGTGCAGCGCGCGGCTCGCCCACATCGCCGCCGGGACGCCCCACCGGCTGGGCAGGCTGTGCAGTCCCTGTCCTCGATCGGCGTCGACGTCCTGGAGCGCGTAGATCACATCGAAGCCGGCCACCCAGCAGAGGACCATGCCCGCGAGCAGCCACACCGTGCGCTGGCCGACCTGCGCGGGGTCGATGGCGATCGTGGCCGCGATCGGGCTGATGGCCAGGCTCGATCCGAGGTAGACGTGGCAGAGCGTGGTGAAGCGCTTGAGCAGTCCATACGCGCAGATCCAGGCGAGCACCGGCAGTCCCAGCAGCAGCGGCCACGCGTTGCCGAAGGCGAGGAAGCCGGCGCACGCGGCCATGAAGAGCGCGGCGCACGCCACGAGGAACCAGACGGCGCGGGAGACGGCGAGCCGTCCCGACGGCAGGGCGCGACCGAGCGTGCGGGGATTCTCCCGATCGATGTCGCGGTCGAGGAGGCGGTTGGCAAGCATCGCACACGTGCGCGCGGCGACCATCGCGACCACGACCAACCCAAGCTGCGCCGCGAAGCGCGGCCAGTCGAGCGCGACCGCCGCGGCCCGGGCGCCGCCGCCGGTCATCGCCGGCGCCGTGGGGGCCGGTGGCGGCACCGCCGCGAGAAACGCCGCCAGGAGCGCGAAGGGCAACGCGAAGATGCTGTGGGCGAGCTTGATGTCGCCCGCCACCGCGGCCAGGTCGCGCATCACGCCCATTCGCTCGCGCGGTGCGGACGGTGCGGGCGACGCCGGGTGGCCTCCTGGCTCGCGGCTCTCGCCATCCGTCCACGGTGGCGGCGCGACGGGCGGCTCAACCGCGGAATCAAGCCGCAGCGCCGCGTGTCGAGGGTGTCGGTCGGCATCGGGCATCCGTGGGGTCAAGGGCGCGTCTCGCGCCTTGGAACGCATCATTGCACGATCGCGCCCCCGGCGCTCATCGCACCGGCCATCGGAACGCCTCCGACCCGCCGCCCGCGCCATCCCAAGGCCGCTCGGTCCGAGTGAACTCGGCCGAAACGCAGGCACCGTCCCCCCATGGGCCACGTCTTGCGGGCTGTCGACACCGGTTGGTGGCCGCCAGCCGCCAACTCTCATCCATCGGTTCGGTTTACTTTTGTATTGTCCAGGAATACACTCAAACCACGACCCATGGCCAGCCGTAGGTATGATTGAATGGAAGTTCCGTGCCCGCCCGATCCGGTCCGATCCCGGTTGGGGCGTGCGGACACCCACAGCAACCGCTCATGCAGGCACCTCGCCCATCATCTTCGTCACCCGCCAATCGGCCGATGGCTTCGCCGCTCATCGTCGAGGCGCTCGCGGCCGTCGGCGACCGGCTGGATCAGGAGCTGCACGGTGAATCGGTCCGTCGACGGCTCGGTGAGACGGTGGTCGGGCCCCGGTTGGAGCCGCCCACCGTCCACCTGCTACTCGCCGGAGGAGCGGCCGGAATGCTCACCGGCCTGCTCGACGCCGAACGCACGACCACCGATTGCGACGTCATGCTCTATGAGCCGGCGGAGGCGCGGGAACTCGTCGATCGCATCGCCGCGGAGGTCGCGGGCGACTTCGGCCTCTCCGAACGATGGCTGAACAGCGGCGGCGCGCCGTGGATGGACGCCATGCCCGCCGGCTGGCGCGAGCGACTCGAGACCGTGCTTGTGCGCGGGCCGCTCCACGTTCATGCCGTCGGACGACTCGACCTGCTCGCGCTCAAGCTGATGGCCGGACGCCCGCAGGACATCGAGGATCTCGAGACGATGTCGATGACCGCCGAGGAAGTGACCGTGCTTCGCGCCCACTTCACCGGCTGGACCGATGCAAGCTGGCCGGCCGGCGCCGTGGCCAACGCCGTCGAGCTGCTCGAAGCGCTCGCGTCGGAATGGGGCTCCGCTCCGTCACCGACACCGAGGTTCGCCGACTTCCACGCCCCGGCCGAGCGCGCCGAAGGCGACGCTTGATACGGATTCCAGTAGACCTCCATGCGTTCGACCCCTTGCCCACGGCGGCGTCTCACGGCGGCGTCTCACGGCGGAAGTTGGTTTGGGTGGGGCGCGAGAATCAACTGGGACGCGTATGAGCTCGGACCGATCGCGCCGACCGCCCGGACGACATCTTGGTGATTCCCGCTCGTCGACCCGCCAACGACCCCATGAGCCCCATGTCCAACATGTCCAACATGTCCCACATGTCCATGCCCATGTCGATCTCCGGCGCGATCCGCCGCGGATCGGATCTCGATCGCATCGTGCGCGACTGGGCCCGGATCGGTGCGAGCTTCAACGTCGAGCCCGCGCCGGCGACGCCCGACCTGGAGCAGCTCATCGTCGACACCGTCCGCGCCGGTCGCGATCACGCCCGTCTCCTGATCGTCGCGGCGACGTGGCTTCGGGCGTACGGCGCCCTGGTGGCGCGTCATCGCCTGGCGCGTCTCGCGGTGAGCCAACTCGGCGAGACCGAACGGGCGATCCTCGGCTGGCTGATCGACGAATCCCTCGGCGCCAACCGCCGCTATCGCGAGGTCCGCGCCGTCTGCCGCCCCGCCTCGCGGCTGCGGTCGGTCTTCCGCGTGCACGAGCGGCACGCGGATCTGCTGGAGCGGCTCGAGCGATCGGCGTCGCCGCACGCCCGCCGATGGAACCTGCTCGCCGAGTCGCTTCCGGACAAGCCCGACGCCCTGCGCGCCACGGCGTGGATCCTCCGGAACAACCCGTCGCTCGCGCTGCGGGCGCTCCTCGAAGGCGACCTGCGGGCGTCGATCCTCGCGGCGATCGAGCATGACGGCGACGCCGGCGCGAGCGAGCTCGAGCTCGCGCGGCGCTGCGGCGCCTCCCGCGCCGCGGTGCGCAACGCCCTGACGCGGCTCGAGCTCGCCGGCCACGTCGACCGAAGGCGGGTTGGACGAAACACGCGGATCGAGGCGCACGTCGCGCACGCCTGATCGACGCGCGGCCCCGGCGGTCGTCGCGCGATCAGCGCCTCGACTCGTCCGGGCTCGCGCCGCGCCGCACGGCCTTCGTGCCGAACCGGGCCGCGATGCGGTCGGCCACCGCGTCGACCACGCGCCGGCGCTCGTCTGTCTCGTGCGTGAAGAGGCCAAGCTGCGGGGGCGCCGCGGTGAGTTGCGACAGCGTCGCGCCGATGAGCCGGACGGGCGTGAACGAGGTCGACGCCCACGCGTCGAAGAGCTGCGCGGCCATCGTCCAGAGATCGTCGGTGCGGTCGGTGGGATCCTCGCGGTCGCCGAGCGCGAGATCGTCTCGAAGTCGCCGAAACGGATCTTGAGCGAGACGGTCCGCGCCCGCACGCCGGCGCGCCGCAGCCGTCGCGCGACCGACTCGACCTCGCCCAGCAGCACGTCGCGCACGGCGTCGGGCGCGGCCAGGTCGACGCCGAACGTGCGTTCCTGGCCGATCGACTTCGCGTCGCGATCGGGGTGGACCGGCCGGTCGTCGTCTCCGCGGGCCAGCGCCTGGATCCGCGCCGCATCCCGTCCAAGCACGCGCTCCAGCGACGACGGCGCCGCCGCCGCGAGATCGCGGAACGTCCGCAGCCCGACGCGCAGCAGTCGAGCCTCGGCGGCCGGACCGACCCCCCACATGCGGCGGATCGGCATGGTGGGCAGCACATCGCGGACCCATGCGTCGTCGACCACGACCAGCCCGTCTGGCTTTTCCAGATCAGAGGCGAGCTTCGCGAGGAACATGTTCGGCGCGACACCGACGGAGGCGGTGAGCCGCGCCTCGCGCCGGATGTCCGCGCGGATGCGCTGCGCGATCGTGCGGCCGTCGCCATGCAGCCGCTCCGACCCCGTGACGTCCAGGAACGCCTCGTCGACGCTCAGCGGCTGCACCAGCGGCGTGTACCGCTCGAAGATCGCGAAGACCTGGTCGGAGACCTCGCGGTAGCGCGCGAACCGCACCGGTGTCACGACCGCCTCGGGACAGAGCCGCCGCGCCTGCGCCATGGGCATCGCCGAGCGGCAGCCGAAGGGCCGCGCCTCGTACGACGCCGCCGAGACGACCGCGCGCGAACCCGTTCCGCCCACAAGCACCGGCCGGCCGCGCAGCGCCGGATTGTCGCGCTGCTCGACCGACGCGAAGAAGGCGTCCATGTCGACATGCAGGATCGTGCGGCGCATGGAAACCGTCGCAGGATACGTGGCTGGGCGACCTCCGACGGGCCCGCTTCTACCATGTCGGTCCATGTCACTTCCCATCGTCGCCATCGTCGGGCGGCCGAACGTCGGCAAGTCGTCCTTGATGAACCGGCTGGCGGGACGGCGAGTCTCCATCGTCGATCCCGCGCCGGGCGTCACGCGCGATCGCGTGACCTCCATCGTCGAGCTGCCGCCGCCGACCGACGCAGGCGACGAGGACGACGCCGCCCCGCGCCTGGTGGAGCTGATGGACACCGGCGGATACGGCGTCTACACGGCGGACGGCGACCGCTTCGACGACGTCGGCGCGGACCTCTCGACGCTCACCGACGACATCGAATCGCAGATCCGGCTGGCGACCGAGCGGGCCGCGCTGATCCTCTTCGTGGTCGATGCGCAGAGCGGCGTGACCGTGCTGGACGAGACCGTCGCCTCGATGCTGCGCAAGGCGGGCCATGCCGATCGCGTCCTGCTCGTCGCCAACAAGTGCGACGACGAGCACTGGGAGGCGCACGCCCTCGACGCGGCGCGGCTCGGCTTCGGCGAGCCGATGTGCGTCTCGGCGCTGAGCGGGCATCGCCGGCGCACGCTGGCCGAGACGATCTGGAGCCGCATCCCCTCGCAGCGCGACGACCCCTCCGCGGCTGCCGAGCGGGCGGCGTCGAACGAGTTCAAGCTCGCCATCGTCGGGCGCCGCAACGCGGGCAAGAGCACGCTGGTCAACGCCCTCGCGGGCGAACCCCGGGTGATCGTCTCGGAGATCGCCGGAACGACGCGCGACAGCGTCGACGTGCGGCTCCAGTACGAGGGTCGCGCGATCACCGTCATCGACACCGCCGGCGTGCGCAAGCGCAAGAGCTTCGCCGACGACGTCGAGTGGTACGCCGCGCAGCGCATGCTGCGGTCCATCCGCCGCGCGGACGTGGTCATGCTGCTCATCGACGCGACCGAGGAGGTCACGCAGGTCGACAAGAAGCTCGGCCAGGAGCTCCTCGCGCAGTTCAAGCCAACCGTGATCGTGATCAACAAGTGGGACAAGGTGCAGGACCGGCTCGAGCCGCAGCAGTACCTCGACTACCTCACGCAGGAGCTGGCCGGCCTGGAGTTCGCGCCGATCGTCTTCGCCAGCGGCGCCACCGGCGAGGGGCTGAAGGAAGCGGTGGCGATGGCCGTCAACCTCCATCGCCAGGCCGAGCATCGCGAGCCGACCGCCAAGCTGAACCAGATCGTCGAGAGGATCCTCGCCCAGCGCGGCCCTTCGTCGAAGCTCGGCACGCGGGCGAAGCTCCTCTACATCGCGCAGATCGGCGTCAGCCCTCCGACGATCGTCATGGTGGTGAACGATCCGAAGCTCTTCGAGGGGCGCTACGAGCGCTACCTGCTGAACCGGCTGCGCGAGGCGCTGCCCTTCAGCGAGGTGCCGATCCGCCTGATCTTCTCGAAGCGCAAGCGGAAGTCGCTCGAGGAGCTGAAGGGTTGATCCTTCCATCCGCGGCCGCATGCCGGGCGACCGGCGCCGGCGCGCCGTCGATGCGGCCTCGAGCGGCGCCGCGTCAGCTCGCCGGGACGAGGTTCATCCCACCCGCGGCGTCGACCGTCAGTTCGTAGCGCTGGCCGGTCACGACCGGCCGGTAGACCGCCTCGCCCTGGGCGACGCGCACGCCGAAGGCCTTCGCGAGCGCGGGATCCGTCGAGATCCTCCAGAAGCTCTCCCACAGCTTCTGCTCGAACTTGGCCATGTCGCTTGCGGCGTAGCCGTTGGGCACGGCGCCGGGAGTGTCGATGGGCACCCCATCCATCGGTGCCATGCGATCCGAGTAGATCCGGCGAAGTAGCACGAGCGAGCGACCCATCAGCGGATGGCCCTCGGCGACAAGTCGACCCTCGAACTTCACGCTCCACGCGTCGATGAAGACCGTGTCGCCGGGGATCTTCGCGTTCACGCGGCCCAGCTCGCGGCCCTGGTCGTCGACCTCGATGAACCGGACCTCGGTCTCGACGATCTTGCCGTGCTCGTCGACCTTCTGTCCCAGCACCTCGACGATGCCCTTGCGATGCGAGCGCCCGAGCCGCGCGATCATCGCGTCGCGCTCGGCGACGCGCGCGTCCATCTCGGCCTGGAGCTGCGCGAGCTGCCGGGCCAGCGTCGCCGCCTGGTTCGAGGTGAGCCAGAACCAGACGCCCAGCGCCATGCCGCCGAAGACGGCGGCGATCATGCCGAGACGGAAGAGCCGTGCCATGCGATGCGACCTCCGGTGCCGCGACCGTGTCTACGAACCGAACAACCGCGCGTCGGGCGTCCGGCCCGAGACGCTCACGCAGGTGATCCGCGCGACCTTCCACGATCCATCCGCCTGCCGCCTGACCCGCATGATCCACTGCGAGGGAACGGCGCCGGCGCTGGCGCTGGTCGTGGTCCAGCAGGCCATCTGCACGATCCCCGTGTCGCCATCGACCGTGTACCCCCGCAGCCGCGTCACGCGGTTGCGCTCGATCACATGCACGGTCGCCACGCTCTCCAGGCCCCGCTCGATCGCCTCGATGCCGAAGCCCGGATTCTCGGGTCGCTCGAAGCTGAGCGTCGCGTCGGGCGCCATCAGCGCCATGCCCGCCGCCACGTCCTGCCGCTCCGCGGCGCGCACCAGCTCGCGCACCACGGTCGCCGCCCGCTCGCCCGCAGTGGTCACGAGCCACGCGACCAGGACGAGCACGAGCGCCGCCACCATCACCGCCGAACCGGCCACGAGCATCCGCACGCGTCCATCGGTCAGCGCACGCCACGTCAGGAGCGCGCCGACGAATGCCAGCAGGAGCGCGCCGGGCCATGGATTCTCGAGGACGTAGTGCGCCAGCGCATTGTGCGATGGTGCTGGAGGCATGGAAGTTCCGATGGAGGATGTCCCAGACCGGGACGTTTCAAGCGTATGCGGCGCGATCGGCGAGCGCGCCTCGTCGTTCGTCCGATAGCATCGGCTCGATGATCGAGCGCGCCGAGGTCACGCCCGACGAAGTCGCCCCGGAGCTCAATCCGTTCAACACGGTGGCCCTCGCGACGTGGCGTCGCCGGGCGGCGGCGGGCGACGACGCCGCGACCGACGACGGCGCGGGCCGCGCCGAATCGATCGAGATCCCCGCGCGCGTCGAGGTCGTCGCACCGCAGCGGATCGCCGCGCTCGTGCCGGTCGAGCCCGAGCGCGGCGGGCTCGGCACGCCCCGGTGCGCCGGACTCGACCTTCGCGGGCCGCACCGTGCTCCAACGCACCCTCGAGCCGTGCATCGCTGCCGCCCGCGCCGTCGACGAGATCGTCCTCCTGGCGCCGGACGACCTCGACGTCGAGCCGCTCATCGAGCGCGACGCCATCCACGCCCGCGTGGTCGTCGAGCGCTGCGGCCCGTCGCCGCACAGCGCCCGTCAGGAGGCGGTCGTCGCGCGCGGATGTGGTGCGACACGAGCCAAGCGCGGCGGCATCGCCGAGGCGTCCATCTTCGACGAGGTCCTCGACGCGACGGTCGCCTGGCCCGTGATCGAGCGACGCGGGCTCGACGCCGTCGTGCTCTGCGGTCCGGACTGGCCGCTCGTCGATGTCTCCGCCACGACGGGCATCGATGCGCTCGTCGCGGCGCACCGCGCGGACCCGGCTCACCGTCGGGCCGTGGCGTCGCCAGCGCCGCCGGGGCTGGGGGCGTGCGTGATCCATCGCTCGCTCCTTCGCGAGCTCGCCGGCGCCCCGACCGGTCCGGGCGCACCGGTCCGGATGCTCGGCGCATGCATCCGCGCGCTGACGCCCGACGCCGATGGGCCGCACGGCGACGTCCATCCCTCGGCGCACAACGGCGCCGCCTGATGGCGGGCTACGCGAGCTCGTGCGGGCGACGTTCGACACGCCGCGCTACAAGTTGCGGCTGCGCCGCGCCGTCGAGGCGCTGGTGCTCGACCATGAATCGACGCCCGATGCGATCGCCTCGCGCGGCCTCGACGCGGCCGAGTGCATCGGGGCGATCGAGCATCAATGGCTCCAGTTGCCGACGTTCACGCCGCCGCACCGGGTCATGGAGCCTTCTGCACCGGCCGGCTCGGGAAAGCGGCGGCAAGCCCGCATCGGCGTGGCCTGATCCAGCGTCCGCCGATGCCGTTGCGCCTGGCGGAACGCATCCTCGCGCAGGCCGGGGAGGCCGCGACACCGTGCTCACCCTCGCCGGCGCGGGCGATCCACTCCGGCATCCCGACTTCGAGGCGATCGTGCGCCTCGCCCGCGCCTGCGGCGTGCGCGGCATCCATGTGCGCACGGAACTGGTCGGTGCGCCCGCGTCGCTCGACCGCGTGCTCGCGGCCGAGGTCGACGTCGTCTCGGTCGACCTGCACGCCGCCACGCCGCAGACCTACGCCTTCATGCACGGCGTCGACCGACATGCCATGGCGATCGGCAACATCGAGCGGCTCGCGGAACGGCGTCGGCGGGTCGGTTCGCTCGCGCTTCCATGGATCGTCCCGCGGATGCAGCTCGTCGATCGCACGCTCCCGGAGGCGGACGCGTTCGCGACGCACTGGACGCGCCGCCTCGGCGCCGTGCTGCTCGAGC
Source organism: Phycisphaerales bacterium (assembly GCA_046350555.1). Taxonomy (GTDB): domain Bacteria; phylum Planctomycetota; class Phycisphaerae; order Phycisphaerales; family SM1A02; genus JAXMAF01. The sequence goes on along the minus strand of JAXMAF010000029.1, from coordinate 36,173 downwards.
CTCCGCAACCCGTTCCCGACGACGAGGCGTGGCCGCCGTCGCCGGACGCGGCGGTGCGCGACGGGCGTGCGCGTTCCAGGACCGACGGCGGCGTCGCCGCCGAGCTCGACGCCCGCGTCGACGGCCGCCTCGATTCCATGGCGCTCGGCGGCAGCGCGGCCACGCCCTGCGCGCGCCATCCTGCGCGAGGGACTCCGACGCATGACGATCCTCAGCGACGGCAGCGTCCCGGTGAGCGAGCTGGATGCGTTCGGCGACGAGGAGTCGATCGGCAACCTCGCCCGCGTGCCCCTGCTCGACGCGTGGCGCGACCTCTTCGCGCGGCGCCGTCAGTTGCGCCGACAGCTCGGCGAGACGGCGGCGCCGCTGCGACTGGCATCGCCATGCGCGGCAAGCTGCCCGCAGTCCCCACGCAGCGCCCACAGTCCCCGGCGATCCGCCGCTACGGTACCGGCTCACGAGCGCGCGATCCGCGCGACGAGCCTCGCCGCCGCCGGGCGCTCCACCGCTCGCACCGTCCCGTGTCCACAGCCCGAACCATTCTCGCGGTCACCGGCAGTCGCAACGAGTACGGCCTGTTGCGGCCGGTGCTTCGCGCGATCGCGGCGGACTCGCGGTTGCGGCTGCTTGTCGCGACGGCGGGCGGACACCTGCTGCCGCCGTTCAACACGGTCGAGGAGGTGCGCGCCGAGTTCCCGATCGCCGCGTCGATTCCGATGCAGGCGGCCGGAAGCGCCGGGCGCCTCGCCGACGCGGCGGCGCTGGGCCGCGGCGTGCTAGGCTTCGCCTCGACATTCGAGCGGCTGCGACCCGACGTGGTCCTGGTCCTCGGCGATCGAATCGAGGCCTTCGCGGCGGCGAGCGCCGCGGCCATCGGCGGCATCCGCGTCGCGCATCTGCACGGCGGGGACCGCGCCGAGGGTGTCGCCGACGAGCTCATCCGTCACGCCATCACCAAGCTCTCGCATCTGCATTTCGCGGCGACGGCCCGCTCGGTCGAGCGGATCATCTGCTTCGGTGAGGATCCGTTCCGCGTCCAGCTGGTCGGCTCGCCCGCGGTCGACGGCATCGCCGACATCGCCCCGATGGGCGACGCGGAGTACGAGGCGCTCGGCCGGCCCGAGCTGCTGATGCTGCTGCACGGGCAGGGTCGGCCCGACGACGAGGAGCGGCTCGACGCCCAGATCCTCATCGGCATCTGCGAGCGCGCCGGTCGCACGCTCCTGCTCCATCCCAACCACGATCCCGGGCACGACGTGATCGTCTCGGCGATCATGGCGGCGAAGAGTCCCAACGTCGCGCACCTTCCGCGCGAGTCGTTCATCGCGCTCCTGCGGCGCGTCAAGATGCTCGTCGGCAACAGCAGCTCGGCGCTCATCGAGTGCGCTGCGCTCGGCGTGCGGTGCGTGAACGTCGGTCCGCGCCAGGCGGGGCGAGAGAAGCCGCCGAACGTCTTCGACGTGCCCGACTGGGACGCCCACCGGATCGAGCTCGCGGTGGAGCGCGCCCGCTACGCGCCGCTTCCGGCGTATCGACATCCGTACGGTGACGGCCGCTGCGGCGAGAAGACGGCGCAGGCCCTCGCGACGTTCGACCCGGAGCTGTGCACGCTCACCAAGCGATCGACGTTCTGACCCGCCGCGACCGACGTTTGCAACGGCGCCGAGGATGGCGATGCGCCGGCGCTCGCTACGCGCCCTTGCGTCCGCGCGGCGTCCGCTTGACCTTCACCGGCGTCTGCTTGACCGGGCGAATGAGGATGTCCTCGTCGACATGCGTGGGAATCGCCCGCGAAACCTCCGGCTGCGCGAGGATCGCCTCGATCAACCCCGGCCGCCCCACCACGATGAACGAGCCGAGGTTCCGCTGGATCGTCATCTTGCTCGGCTTCGCGCCCGCTTCCCTCGTCGCGCGGGCCAGCAGTTCCAAGACGACTCCCTCGACGTCGTCGCCCCCGCGGGAGCGCCGCTCGCCCGTCGGGGCCGCAAGATAGAACGCGGCGCCGACATCCCCCTTCGCGGCGCTGAGCTGCGCCGCGAGCTCCGCGGACGCCTTCGAACTCGGTTCGGGGAAGCACATGGACTGGAGCACGATCGTAGGAACGGGCCAGTTCGGGGTGGCCGCTGAGGACGCGGAGTCGGATTCGCCGCGGAAGGCTGCGGAGTAGAGATTCGCCGCGGAGGGGCCGCGGATGAACGCGGAGGAGAGAGTTGCCGCGGAGAGCGCGGAGGAGAGAATTGCCGCGGAGGGCCGCGGAGGAGCGCGGAGTAGAGATTTGCCGCAGGGCCGCGGACCACCGCGGAGCAGAGAGGCGCCGCGGAGGGCCGCGGATGGACGCGGAGTCGGGATTGGTGGGGGAGGGCGCGGTGCAGGCGTCGGCCAGCAACTGCGTGGATGGCGAGGAGGAGCTGTCGAATCAGTCTCGACGTGACTGCGGCACGGCGCTGCTGGCGCCCGAACGTCGGGTCATCGTGACTGGCATCTGTGAGCAGTCTCGAGTCCGTCGTCTCTCTTCGGCGAAGTCCGCGCCTCATGCCCCTTCCGCGCCCTCCGCGGCGTTCCCCGGCAAGTCTCTGCTCCGCGGCCCTCCGCGGCCCTCCGCGGCAAATCTCTCCTCCGCGTTCATCCGCGGCCCTCCGCGGCTCATGCCCCTTCCGCGCCAATCCGCGGCCCTCCGCGGCGAATCCCAATCCGCGGTCCTCCGCGGCGCCCCCAAGAAGCGCACGCCTCGCGAGTAGACTGCACGTTTCCCCCATCGATTCCACACGACGACGCGCATGTCCACGACGCCTGAACGTTCCGCCGCTCCCTTCGACGAGCATCCGCACCGCTACACCGCGGCGCTCGCGAACGCCATCGAGGTGGCGTGGCAGGCGAAGTGGGAGCGCGATCGCGTCTACCACGTCGCGAATCCCGGCGAGCCCGGCTTCGACGCGCGCAAGCCGAAGTTCTACTGCCTGGACATGTTTCCGTATCCGTCCGGCGCCGGACTGCACGTCGGCCATCCGGAGGGATACACCGCGACCGACATCGTCTGCCGGCTGCGCCGCATGCAGGGCTTCAACGTGCTGCACCCGATGGGCTGGGACGCCTTCGGACTTCCCGCCGAGCAGTACGCGGTGCAGACCAACGTGCACCCGGCGATCACGACCAGGGGCGCGATCGACACGTTCCGCCGGCAGCTCAAGCGCTTCGGCTTCTGCTACGACTGGTCGCGCGAGATCGCGACGATCGACCCGGACTACTACCGCTGGACGCAGTGGATCTGGCTCCAGGCGTATCACGCGTGGTACGACCCCGGCGTCGACCGGGCGCGGCCGATCGCGGAGCTGGTGCGCGAGCTCGAGAACGGCATCGCCTTCGTCGGTCCGTCGGGCGAGCTCGTCCGGCCCGGACTCGCCGGACAGATGGAGGCGCTCGCCGGCGACCCGGTCGGCGCGAGGAAGTGGCACGAGCTGTCCACCGGCGAGCGCCGCGAGTTCCTCGACAACCTGCGCCTCGCCTATCGGGGCGAGCAGACGGTCAACTGGTGTCCGAAGCTCGGCACGGCGCTCGCCAACGAGGAGGTGGTGGACGGGCGCAGCGAGCGCGGCGGCTTCCCCGTCCTGCGACTGCCGCTGCGACAGTGGATGTTCCGCATCACCGCCTACGCGGAGCGGCTGCTGCGCGACCTCGACAGCGTGAAGTGGCCCGAGTCCACGCGCATCATGCAGACCGAGTGGATCGGCCGCAGCGAAGGCGCGGAGATCGACTTCGAGCTCTGCGAGGACGCGCCGAGCCGTGACATCCGCCCGTCGCTGCGCGTCTACACGACCCGGCCCGACACGCTCTTCGGGGCGACGTACATGGTGATCGCGCCCGAGCATCCACTCGTCGACGAGACGCTGCATCGTCCGCCCGCCGGCATCGACGCCGCGGCGATCCGGCGGTACGTGCATGCCGCGCGCAACCGCGCCGACGTCGACCGCATGGCCGACGCCAAGGAGAAAACCGGTGCGTTCCTTGGGATCCAAGCGATCAACCCGGGAACCGGGGCGAGGATCCCCGTCTGGGTCGCCGACTACGTGCTCATGGGCTATGGCCACGGCGCGATCATGGCGGTGCCCGCGCACGATCAGCGCGACTTCGCGTTCGCGCGGCGCTTCAAGCTGCCGATGCGCCAGGTGGTCGCGCCGCCGCCGCAGTCGCCGGACGCGTCCCGCTTCGTCGCAGGCGGCACGGACGGCGACGACTGCCGCGACTGGCCCGAGGCGTTCACCGGCGAAGGCGTCGCGGTCAACAGCGCGAACGCCGGCGTCTCGCTCGACGGACTCGGCACCGAGGATGCGAAGCGCCGCGTCGTCGAGTGGCTCGACCGCGAGGGACTCGGCTCGCGCAGGATCAACTACAAGCTGCGCGACTGGCTCTTCTCGCGGCAGCGCTACTGGGGCGAGCCGTTTCCGGTGGTCTACGACGAGGCGGGCAACTGCCATCCAATCCGCGAGGAGTTCCTGCCCGTGCGCCTCCCGGAGCTCGCCGACTTCCGTCCGATCGAGAGCGAGAAGCCCACGCCGCCGCTGGGCAAGGCGACGAGCTGGGTGAACACGACCGCGGGCGAGGCGGGCGTGGATCCCGCGCTGCTTCCCCCCGAAACGCCCGTTCGACGCGAGACGAACACGATGCCCAACTGGGCGGGCTCGTGCTGGTACTACCTGCGCTTCTGCGATCCGCACAACCGGACGCGCTTCGTCGGCGAGGAGGCGGAGCGCTACTGGATGACCAGCGCCAAGCGCGATGGCGGCGTCCATGCCGGTGGCGTCGACCTCTACGTCGGCGGCAGCGAACACGCCGTGCTGCACCTGCTCTACGCGCGCTTCTGGCACAAGATGCTCTTCGACCTCGGCTTCGTGAGCACGCCGGAGCCCGCGGGACGGCTCTTCCATCAGGGTCTCATCCAGTCGTACGCCTATCAGCGCCCGGATCGGACGCTCGTCGCGGCGGACGAGGTCGAGCAACGTCCCGACGGCACGTACGTCGAGCGCGGCGGCGCGGAGACGCCGCTCGTGCAGGTCGTCGCCAAGATGAGCAAGTCGCTGCGCAACGTCGTGAATCCCGACGATGTCATCGCCGAGTACGGCACCGACACGCTGCGCCTCTACGAGATGGCGATGGGGCCGCTCGAGGCGGCCAAGCCGTGGAACCCGCGCGACATCGCCGGCCAGTCCCGCTTCCTTCAGCGCTTGTGGCGACTCTTCGTCGACGAGCGCTCCGGCGCGATCCTGGTCGCGACGGCGCCCGACGCCGCGATGGAGAAGCTCCTGCATCGCACGATCCATCGCGTGGCGCAGGAGTGCGAGCGTCTCTCGTTCAACACCGCGATCGCCGCGATGATCGAGTTCGTGAACGCGGCGACGACGGCCGCGACCGAGACGACCGGCGGCCGCGCGCCGGGCGGCGGCGTCGACGGGGGCGCCGCGGGTCGTGCAAGCGCGACCACATCGACCGGCCCGCTCACGCGCGACCAGCTCGAGCGCCTCGCCCTGTGCGTCGCACCGTTCGCGCCGCACGTCGCCGAGGAACTCTGGGCGCGCCTGGGCCACGCGGAATCGATCGTGCTCGCCTCATGGCCCGCGGTGGACCACACGATGTTGGTCGACGACACCGTCGAGATGCCCGTCGCGTTCAACGGCAAGGTCCGGCACCGGCTGGTGGTGCCCGTCGACGCGGCGCCGGACGCCATCCAGAAGTTGGCCCTCGCCGACGCGAAGGTCCAGGAACTGCTCGCGGGAAGCGCGCCCAAGAAGGTCGTCGTGGTGCCGGGGAAGATGGTCAACCTCGTGATGTAGGCGACCTTCATTCGGAATCCAGGAGACCTCCATGCGTTCGACCCCCGGGGCCCACAGCGGCGTCTCACGACGGAATTGGGTTGGGTGGGGCGTGAGTCAACTGGGACGCGTATGAGGTGCCGGCCTCTGGCGTACGTGGCATCCGAAACAGTGGCACCACCGGCCCGGACGACGCACGCGGATCGACGGGGACGCGCATCACTCGATGTCCAGCCCGAGATCGAGGATTCCTGCCGAATGCGTGAGCGCGCCGACGGAGATGCGGTCGACGCCGGTCGCGGCGATCGCCTGGACGGTCTCCAGCGAGACGCCGCCGGACGCTTCGAGCAGCGGACGCGTCCGCCCGCCGCGGCGGCCGACGGCGTCGGCGAGCTGCGCCGTCGTCATGTTGTCCAGGAGCACGATGTCGATGGCGCCGGCAGGCAGCGCGAGCAGCGCATCGAGCTGTTCGAGCGCATCGACCTCGACCTCGACGAAGCGCAGGTCGTGCGCGGCGCGGGCCCGCGCGGCCATCTCGGCGACGCGGCGCGCGAGGTCGCCCGGCGTCGTTCCCGCGATGTGGTTGTCCTTGAGCAGCACCGCGTCGAAGAGGCCGAGCCGGTGCAGCGATCCGCCGCCGCAGCGAACCGCGTGCTTCTCGAGCGATCGCAGGCCGGGCGTGGTCTTGCGCGTGTCGCAGATGGCGGCCCGCGAGCCTGCCACGGCCTCGACGAAGCGCCGCGTCGTCGTCGCCACGCCGCAGAGCCGCGAGAGGATGTTCAGGAGCGTGCGCTCCACGGCGAGGATCCCGCGCCGGGATCCGTCGAGCGTTCCGAGCGTCGCATCGCGAGCGGCCGGCGCGCCGTCGACGAGCCGCGGCGTCCAGCGCACATCGACGCCAAAGACGCGCAGCAGCGCGGGAACGGTCTCCAGCCCCGCCACCACGCCCGGCCGTCGGGCGCGCACGTGGGCGCGAGCCCGCGACGAGGCGTCGATGAAGAGCTCGCTCGTGATGTCGCCGCGGGCATCGAGGTCCTCGTCGCGGGCCAGCTCCAGCAGCGTGCGAAGCGCACGCTCGTTCACCAGCTCGCGCCACAGTTGCGGCAGGGTCAGCGTGTCGAGGTCGATCATGGGCGGTGTGGAACGGACCACGGGAAGGCGCGGCGTGCGTCGCCAGGTGCGTCGCCAGGCACGTCACCAAGTGCGGCGCGAGGCGTGCCGACTCTATTCTGATCTCGGACTCGTCCAGCGGACCACCACATGCCCACGATCTTCGATCGCATCCTCGACGGCCAGATCCCCTGCCACAAGGTCTACGAGGACGCGCACGTCCTCGCGTTCCTCGACATCGCGCCGCTCAGCCGCGGGCACACCCTGGTGATCCCCAAGGAGCGCCGCGCCCACCTGCACGAGCTGGGAGACGACTCCGCGGCGGCCATCGGCCGTGCGCTGCCGCGCATCTGCCGCGCGATCGTGAAGGCCACCGGCGCGACGTCGTACAACGTGCTCCAGAACAACGGCGCCGCGGCCCACCAGGTGGTCATGCACGTTCACTTCCACGTCATCCCGAAGCTCGGCGATGCGGGGCTCGGGCTGGGCTGGAGCGCTGGAACGCTGGAGGAAGGCGAGGCGCTCGCGGCCGCGATCGCGGCGGCGCTGGCGTAGCGGCGCGCGGGCCGCGCCACGGCGACCCGGCGCATTGACGGCCGCCGCGCCGCGCGCGGCGGCCGACGACGCCTACTTCCCCTCCATCTCCCGCGCCAGCCACGCCCGCGCGAAGGCCCACTCGTCGCTGACGGTCGCGCGCGACAGATCCATCACCGTCGCGACCTCCTCGTTGGTGAGCCCGCCGAAGAAGCGCAGCTCGACGATCCGGCTCTGTCGCGGATTGGCCGCCGCAAGCCGCTCGAGCGCCTCGTTCAGGTCGAGCAGGTCGAGATCGGGTCCCGTGGCGACGCGGTCGTCGTCGGCCAGCGCGACGCGCTGGCGCTCGCCGCCGCGCTTCTGGGCGTTGGTGCGCCGCGCATGGTCGATCAACACCCGGCGGATCGCGCTGGCGGCGATCGCCATGAAGTGCGTGCGGCTGCTCCAGTGGGCGCTGGTCGACTGCACCATGCGCAGGTACGCCTCGTGCACGATGGCCGTCGGCTGAAGCGTGTGTCCCTTGCGCTCGGCCCGCATGAAGGCCGAGGCGAGGGCGCGCAGCTCCTCGTAGACGAGCGGAAGCAGCTCGTCCGCCGCGCGAGCGTCGCCCTCGGCCATGCGCCCGAGGATGCGCGTGGCGTCGTCGGAGGGATTGGGTGGCTTCGGGTGGTTCGACATGGATGCCTCGCGCGGCGGCGGCTCGGCGCGCGGGCACTCGATGGTACGAAGCGTGCCGACTCGAGCGAAGTTCGCTCGCGCTGCGCATCGGGTTCGGCGCGCCGGACTGCCTCCGGCTCGGTCTATCCTTGGGTCGTGACGCTCCGACCGATCAACCGCCGCCACTGGCTGGCCGCCGTCGCGATGGCGCTGTCGGCCACCGTGGCGTCGACGGTCGGCGCCGCCTCGGGTCGTTCGTCGGGATCGGGGATGGCGAACGTTCCCGCGAGCGCTCCCAGCAGTGGCGTCAGCGGCGCCGCGAACCGTGCCTCGGTCCCGAAGCTCTACCGCGTCGACTCCGATCTCGACGGTCGCGATCCCCTCGCACTCTCGCTTCGCAACCCGCGGATCGACATGGCGTCGCCACTCAACTTCGACGATCTCTACGCGGTCGAAGGTCGCAACGACATCTTCGTGCGTCGCAGCGGGGCGGTCTACGCGGTCTTCCCGCGCTCGCTCTACGTCAAGAAAGCGAAGGGCGGCGAACGCTCCGTCGTGCCGGCGGGAACGACCTACAGCTTCGGGTTTCCGTGCGGGCTGCTCGCGCCGCGCGAAAACGACGCGCCATCGTCGCCTGCGGCCGTCACGGACCGAATCGAGCTTCGCGAGGATGCCGATGCATCGGGACCGAGTCTTGTTCCGCGGCTGACCCATCGACTCGACCTGAGCGCCGGACGGCCGGAGCCATCGACGTCGTCCGCGCCGCGCGAGGCCGCGTGGCCGTCGTCCGCCGGGTCACCTTCCGCCGGCACGCATGCCTCCGGCGACGCGACAGACCCGGTGCGCGGCGACGCGAGCGGCGGCGTTTCATCGACCTCGTCGACCTCCGCGTGGCAGGCCACCGATCGCGCGACGTCCGAAGCGATGCCGAAGTTCGTCGCCGACGAGTCGTATCGACGCGGCCGACTCGGGAGCTTGCTTCGGTCCGTCACGGCTCCCTGACCTTCGACGATCGCCCGTGCGTGGTGAGGTCGACGGCGCCGCCGATCGTTCCGGATGCGTCGACTTGCGCAAATCCGCTCGCAGGCGTGCAAGCGCCTTGCCGGTCCCCGACTCCTGATTCCGCCGCGCAGCGGCTTCCGGGTTCCCCCGCATACGGACTCCAGTGGATCTCCAAGCGTTCGCCCCCTCGCCCACCGTGGCGACGCGCGGCCGCGTTCGGCCGTGGACGGCGCACGAGAATCAACCGGAACGCGAATCACCACCACGATCGATGGCCATGATCCGGTCGAGCGGCTTGCGGGCGATCGCCGGCACGCGGCAGTCGTCCGCCGGATATCCGACGGGAATGAGCAGGTACGGACGCTCGTGGTCGGGTCGTCGAAGGATCTGCCCGAGGAACTTCATCGGGCTGGGCGTGTGCGTCAGCGTGGCCAGCCCCGCGTGATGGGCCGCGGCGAGCAGGAATCCGACCGCGATTCCCACCGACTCGTTCACGTAGTAGACCTGGTCGGATGGATTCGCCGGATCGTCGTCCTTCATCAGCTTGAAGACGACGATCAGCCACGGCGCCGCCTCGAGGAAGGGCTTGTGTTCATCGGTGCCGAAGCGGGCGAGATCCCTCAGCCACGCTTCGTTGGCGCGCCGCGCGTAGAACTCGCGCTCCTCGGCCTCGGCCGCGACGCGGATCTCGCGCTTGATCGCCGGATCCTGCACCGCGACAAAGCGCCATGGCTGCTTGTGGGCGCCGCTCGGCGCGGTTCCCGCCGCGGCGACGAGCTGCTCGATGACGCCTTGGCTCACCGGTCGATCCGAGAACTCGCGGACGGTGCGGCGCAGGCGCATCGTCTCGTGGAACCGTCGTGCCGCGTCCTCGGCGGGGAGCCCCGGATCGTGGCGCACCAGGGGGACGGAGGCGATGGGCATGAAGAACACTAGTGGCGTGTTGCACGCGCCACTAACCTTCCCCGTGCCGCTCGCAGCCCTTCTTCTCGCCGCCACCGCGCTCGCCGGAGACCCCGTCGCCGGGATCGCGCCTGGCATGGCGCGGCCGGTGATCGTGCGCGGCGGCGTGCTCGTGCTGCCCCTTGTCGCGGCGCATGCCGGGGACCGATGGCCGTCCAGCGTGGCGTTGCGCTTCGAGGATGGGGAGTCGATCGACGCGGCGGTCGTCTGGATGAGCGCTGCGCCGGCGCCGATGCGACGCCGATGGACCGACGACCCAAGCGCCCTCGCCGTGCGACCCATCGCGCCGACCGACGACACCACGGCGCCCGCCGATGGCGGCGCGCCATACGCCGTCGTGGCGCTCCCGCTCGGGCGCGGCGGCGACTTCGTCGTGGTCGATCCGCGGGCCAGCGCCGCGCCGTCGTCGAACGGCGCGCCTCCCGTGCCGGTTCGACCGCACTGGGTCGAGCCTTCGTCGCTCGCGTCGATGGCGCCGCGCGACGACCAGCCGATGCTTCAACGACGCGAGGAGACGTCGCTGCCCGATCCAACGTCGCCATTCGACCATTGGCGCTGGATGCTCGTCGCCCAGCGGCGCGGGTTGCGCCCTCCGGCGCCGCCGGGCGACGGCCTCGAAACGCTGATTGCGCAGCATGGCGCCCAGATGTGGACGGTCGGCATGGCGCGGTTGGCGGCGCAGAGCGAAGGCGTGGCCGCCGCATGCCGCGAGGCGCTCACCCAGACGTGCGTCGATGGCGATCGCTCGATCGGCGCGTGGGTGACCGACCCGGTCGAGACCGGGGCGCTGCTGACGCTGCTGCTCGACTTCAATCGGCGCGATCGCGCCGTGATGGATGCGGCGCTCGCCTGGTCGGACTCGCGGGCGCCGCTCGTGCTGTGGACCGAACAGGAGCAGGGGGGGCTGGTCACGATCGCCGCGGCCAACGCCCTTCCCGCGCCGGTCGAGGCGGTGGCGCGGTGGGCGAGCGGCGCCGCGGCGCCAACCACGCGCACCGTGCGGGGCGGCGAGTTGGCGCGCCTGCACGTGGCCCGCCCTTCGCAGCTTCCCGGCGAACCGCTCGCGCGGCGCGATCCGCGCGAGGCGCCGCTGGTGCTGGTGATCGAGGGCGACGGCCATCGCCGCGATGTGAGCGTCGGTCCGGCGGTCGCCTTCGCCGAGCCACCTGGCGTGCCTCTTCCGGTCTTCCGCCCGCCGCTGCGCCTGAGCGAGGCCCGGGCCGGGGCGCAGCGCGCGGTCGATCGTTCTCGCACGACCGCGGGGATGCTGCGGCGAACGCAGGGACGATGGGAGCTCTTCATCGAGTGCGCGCGTCCGACCGCGCCCGGCGCGCCGGACGCGGCCAGCCCTTCCGACGGGGCGCTGCCGATCGGACGCGAGGCGATCGTCGTCGCGCTCGGACCGCGCGACGCGCCGAGCGTGGTGCTGGTCGTGCCCGAGGCCGGAGCGCCGTGGATCGTCGAGGGCGATGCGGCGGTCGAGGCGCGCATCGCCCTGCGCACGGCCGAGCGACTGCGCGCCGCGGCGATGGCGACCGTCGCGCCGGGCGAGGGCGCCGCGGGCGGGCGCGCCGACCCGGGCCCAGGCGCGAGCGCGCCGCCGCGCGGGTTCGAGATCGTCCGGCGTTCGCTTCCCACGCTCTGGCGCTGCCGGATCGTGCTGCCGAAGTCGTGGCTCCCGGCGCGGGATGGCGAATCGCTGCTGCTCGGGGTCGCGCGCACGCATGGTGGCGACGAGGCGATCGAGACGGCCGGCCTTCCGCAGGTTCCGTGGGACCTCTGGCCGGCGCCGACGGCGATCGACCTGTCGCGCTGGGACGAGTAGCGCGGAGCGCCGTCCTACGCTTCGCCATGGCTCGTCCGACGCGCACGATCGCGCTGCTCAATCAGAAGGGCGGCGTTGGCAAGACGACGACCACGGTCAATCTCGCGGCGGCGATCGCCGAGGCGGGGCGACGGACGCTGCTGATCGACCTCGACCCGCAGGCGCACGCGACGCTGCACCTGGGCGTCGACGCCACCGCCGCGCCGGCCACGATCTACGACCTGCTGATCGACGAGGAGCGCAGCGCCGCCGAGGCGATCGTCTCGGCGAGGCCGAACCTGGACATCGTTCCGTCGGTCGTCGATCTCGCCGCCGCGGAGACCGAGCTGGCGGGCGCCGGCGAGCGCAACCGGATCCTGGCGCGACGCCTCGCCCAGACGCTGCCGGCGTACGAGTTCGTGCTGCTCGACTGTCCCCCGTCGTTGGGGCTGCTGACGCTCAACGCGCTCTGCCTGGCGCGCGAGGTCTTCGTGCCGATGCAGGCGCACTTCCTCGCCCTTCAGGGCGTCGGCAAGCTGCTCGAGACAGTCGGGCTCGTGGCGAAATCGGTCAATCCCTCGCTGCGCGTGACCGGCATCGTCCTGTGCCAGCACGAACCGAGCATCTCGCACCAGAAGGAGGTCGTCGCCGATCTCGACGACTTCTTCGCGCAGGCTCGTGGCACCGATGTGCCGTGGAGCTCCTGTCGCGTGCTCCGTCCGGCCATTCGCCGGAACATCAAGCTGGCCGAGGCGCCAAGCTTCGGCAAGACGATCTTCGACTACGAGCCGTGGTGTCCCGGGGCGATCGACTACCGCGCGCTCGCGGAGCGGGTCGTCGGCGAGTGGGACGCGATGCTCGCGAAGCGCGAGGGCGCTCCGTCGACCGCGGCACCGACGCGTTCACCGGCCGCACGCGACGGTGCGGCGTCGCCCGGAGGATCCATCGCCATGGACGCCTCGATCGCCGCCTCGATCGACGCCGCCCCGAGCGCCGCCGCGCGCCCGGACCGAAGGCCGGTGGCGCGCCGCGCCTGATGCGGGTTGCCGTGGCCCGCCATGCGCGCAACCCCTCGTCCCCGGCGGCAGCTCGGGTCGCCATCGAGTCGGGCGCGGCGCATGGATCGACTCGGATGCGCATGAGCCGCGCAGGCGCATGGACGCCTTGAGATGCCGAAAGCCCACTCGTCGCCGATCGTCGTCCGTCGCCAGCGCCTCGCGCGGCGCTGGCGCTGGATCCTCGCCGGCTACGCGATCGCGCTGACCATCGGCACGCATTGGCCGCACCTTCAACTTGGCACCGAGCAGTATCCCGTCTCCGACAAGCTGATCCACGCCGGCGCGTTCGGCGTGCTCGCGCTCCTGCTGTGGCAGGCGCGGATCGTCCGATCGCTTCCATTGCTCTGGCTCGCCGGTGTCGCGTGGACCGTCTGCGACGAGATCTCGCAGGGCATTCCGGGTCTCGGCCGGACCGTCTCGCCCCTGGACGTGCTGGCCAGCTCGATCGGCGTGACGCTCGCGGTGGCGCTGCTCTGGGCGAGCGGCCCCGTCGGACGGCCGCGCGGGGCGAGTCGGCTGGCGCACGACCGCCTCCGCTGGAGCATCGAGGAGACGCTCGATTCACCGCGAGCCATCGCGATGATCGGCGCTGCGCTGGCGCTCGGCGCGCTCGTGGGCGGCCCGGTGGGCTGGCTGGTGGCGAACGTCTTCATCAATCCTCGTCCCACGGAAGGAGCGATGCTCGGAATCGGCTTCGGCGCGGCGGGCGCGGCGCAGTTGGCGCTCGAGGTGCTCCGTCGGCGCCATCTCCGGCGCGCCGCTCCGGTCTGCTTCGAATGCGGTGCGCCGCCACCGACCTTCGACGAGGCCGGTCGGGCGGAGTGTCCGTCGTGCGGCGGCCCGTTGCATGCTGGGCAGTGGCGGTCGTCGCCATCGCCGCGGCGCGTCTCGGCGCTGCGATTGGTGACCGGCGCGATGGCCTTGGCGCTGATCACGGTGGCGGGCATCTTCGGACTCTGGCTGGGCGTGCTGGCCCTTCGGCTGCGCCATCCCGCGTTCGCGTCCCTCGACGCGTCGTACAACGGTCTCAGCTACGACATGCGCCTGGTGCTCGATCTGGCCTGGCTGGGAATCCTGGCGGCGGTGGCGACGCGGCTGGTTCGGCGCGGACTCGCCCGGCTCGTGGATCGGCAGCATGAACGTTGCGTCGCGTGCGGCCACGACCTGCGCGGAACGCCGCTCGAAGGAGGATCGGGTCGATGCGGCGAGTGCGGGGCGTCGTTCGTCGGGGTCTGAGAGGGATTCAAGCGGAACGCCAGGCGTTCGACCCCCTGCCCACAGCGGCGTCTCGCGGCGGGATTGGTTTCGGTGGGGCGCGAGAATCAACTGGGACGCTGTCGTGCGAACGGCGTCGATCGGGCCGCCGCGCCGGACGATCGAAGCTCGAACGCTCCCGTCGGCCTTGACGTGGCAGGCCCGCGCGCGATGATGCGGCCGACGTCGTGGCGGGCGTCGATCCGCGGCGCCATGTCGGCGTCGTGTCGACGCCCCGGACGCCGGCCAACGCGGCCCGGCTGCCGCAGCGCCTCGAGCGCCGGCCTGCACAGCGCGGCGCGCGGCGTCCTTCTGCGGCAGAGGCGAGTCGAGTCGGGCTGGCGCGTCGTTGGCGACAAGCTCGCGATCGGATCGCGCCTCGACACATCTCGACCGCGCTCGCCGTCCCGGCCTCGCGCGCCTCACATTTCCTCAGTCCTTCTCCGGAGCCCGCATGTCCACGTTCAATCCCGGCACTGGTCTCGATCCCGGCACCTCGCTCAGCATCGCCGAAGGCTTGCAGGCGACGGGGCTCGCCAAGGTCATCGTGGTGGTGCGCCCCGACGCCACCGCGGCGGCGGCGGGCGACGGCAGGCGAGGGCGGTCGCGCGGCGGCGACATCTCGGGCGCCGCCGCGTCGGTCTCCAGGCACTTCACGAGGGTCGAGGGAGAGGCCGCGGTCTCCGCGACGCGCGGCGGTCGGCGCGGACGTGGGGGCGCGGGCGCCGCCGCGCCGCCGCCGCTCTACCGCTCATACAACAATCTCGGCCTCGTCCTCGGCACCGTGACGCGCGACGGGCTCGAGTCGCTCAAGCGCGATCCCGCGGCGGTGGCCGTCGTCGGCGCGCCGACGCTGAGCCTGGTCCGCCCGCTCGCCGCATCGGCGGCGAAAGCCGGGACCGGCGTCACGTGGGGACTCGCGAAGATGCAGGTGCCGCGGCTCTGGGCCGCCGGCATCACCGGGAAGGGGGTCCTGGTCGGCCATCTCGACACCGGAGTCGACGGTCGACACAAGGCCCTCAAGAAGGCCATCCACAGCTTCGCCGAGTTCGACATGGATGGATCGCAGGTGCAGGGGTCGGCGCCGGTCGACAGCGCCGAGCATGGCACGCACACCGCCGGGACGATCCTCGCGCGCAAGGTTGGCAAGACGCAGTTCGGCGTCGCGCCGGGCGCCCAGCTCGCCAGCGCGAAGGTGATCGAAGGCGGCGACGTGATCGCCCGCGTCCTCGGCGGCCTCGACTGGGTCGTCGGTCAGGGCGTGCGCGTGCTCAGCATGTCGCTCGGGTTGCGCGGCTACCGCGACGACTTCATGCCCGTGGTCGACATCCTTCGCGATCGCGGCATCCTGCCGGTCTTCGCGATCGGCAACGAGGGACGCAACACGAGCCGGTCGCCCGGGAACTATCCGCAGGTGTTGTCGGTCGGCGCGTGCGATTCCGGCAACGACGTCGCCGACTTCTCGTCGAGCCAGCGCTTCGCGCGGCCGGTGCGCCCGATCACGCCGGATCTCGTCGCTCCCGGCGTCGACATCCTCTCGTGCGTGCCCGGCGGGTACATGAAGATGGACGGCACGTCGATGGCGACGCCACACGTCGCCGGCGTCGCGGCGCTGCTCATGGAGGCGAAGCCCGACGCGACGGTCGCGGAGGTCGAGAATGCGATCTTCACCACGTGCGTGCGGCCCGCGGACATGCCCGAGGAGCGCGGCGGCCGTGGCATCGTCGATGCGGCCGCGGCCTACGAGCACCTGACCGGGCGGACGCTCCCGTTCGGCGCGGCGGCCACGGCGAGGTCGACATCGAAGCCGAGCAAGGCCGGCAAGGCGACCAGGAAGACGGCGCGCACGACGGCATCGAAGAAGCGCGGCGCCGCCAAGAAGACCGGCCGCCGGAGGTAGG
Organism: Phycisphaerales bacterium; assembly: GCA_046350555.1. Classification (GTDB taxonomy): domain Bacteria; phylum Planctomycetota; class Phycisphaerae; order Phycisphaerales; family SM1A02; genus JAXMAF01. The sequence continues at coordinate 20,086 of JAXMAF010000029.1, read as the reverse complement.
GCCGGTGTTCGGCGCCACGCGATGGCTTCGCCGCTACCGCTTGGTCGCGGGTCGCCTCGTCGCGGCATGCTTCGCCGCAGCGGCCTTGCCGGCCTCCGTCGCGGCGGAGGCGTTCGTCGCTGGCGGTGCTGCGGACCCGGGCGCGGTCGTGAGCTTGCCGCGCGATGCCGGCTTGTCGCCGCGCGATGGAGACGATGCGCCGGCGCCGCTCGATCGTGGCGCGTGTCGCGCGTCGGCCTTCGACGCAGGCTTGTCGGTGTTTCGCTCGACGTGCCTGGCCGCGGACTTCGAATCCGCGCGCGCCTCGGTCCGGCCATCGGCCTTCGGCTCGCCGCGCGCGTCGTGGCGGCTTTCCCGGCTGTCCCGGGTGTCCCGGGTGTCCCGAGTGTCATGGCGGAGCTCGGCGCCGGTCGCGTGATGGCCTCCATGGCCCGCGCCATGCGCGACCGCGTGATTGGTCCCGTGGCCCGTCGGGTGGCGCGACGATTCGTCGCGCCCGTGGGATGACCGCACGCGCGCGATCTCCGCGCCGCGCTCGCGGCGCTCCTGGATGTACTTCATCGCCTCGCCGACGAGGTAGAAGCTCCCGGTGACGACAATGAGGTCCTCGCGGCTCACCGCGCTCAGGGCCAGCTCGAGCGCCTGGGCGAACGTCCGCCCGACCTGGCTCATCTTGCCGCTGCGCTCCGCGAACATGCGCTGGAGCTCGTCCGGGTCGGCCGCGCGCGGGTTTCCGATGGCGCGGGTGAAGACGACCTTGTCGGCGCCGAGGTTGACCCGATCGAGCAGCGTTCCGACGTCCTTGTCCGCGCAGCAGCCGAAGACGCAGACCATCGAGTCGTACGGCACGTGGGCGCCGACGCAGCGCATCAGCGCGCCGACCGCCGCCGGGTTGTGCGCGCCGTCGACGAGGATCTTCGGCCGCTCGCTGAGCATCTGCATGCGGCCCGGCACGACCGTCTGCGCCAACCCCGCGGTGATCTTGTCCTCGGGGCAGTCGAAGCCGCGGCTCTTGAGGATGTCCACCGCGGCGAGCGCGAGGCCGCAGTTCACCGCCTGGTGCTCGCCGGCGAGGGGAACGGGCAGGTGCTCGAATCGGCTCGTGCTCGTGAAGAGGCAGACGCGCGTGTGCGGGCCGAGATCGGGCGTGGCGCAGAAGCGCGACGAGAACTCGATCTCCTTGTTGACGACCTGAAGGGGCGCGCCGACCTTCGTCGCGATCTCGCGGATGGCCTGCTCGATGTCGGGGGCCTGCTCGAACGTCAGCCCCGGCACGCCGCGCTTGAGGATGCCCGCCTTCTCGCGGGCGATCTCCGGGAGCGTCTGGCCGAGAAGCCGGTTGTGATCGTGGTCGATCGTGCAGATCACGCTCACCTCCGGCGTGATCACGTTGGTCGAGTCGAGGCGGCCGCCGAGTCCCACCTCGACCACCGCGATGTCGACGGCCTGGTTGGCGAAGTGCTTGAACGCGACGGCCGTCATCAGCTCGAAGAAGGTGCACTCCGAGTCGAGCTTCCTGGCGGCGTGCGCGACCTCCTTCATCAGCTCCGCGAACTCGGCGCGGCCGATCATGTGTCCATCGATCATGATCCGCTCGCGCACGTCCACGAGGTGCGGGCTCGTGTACATGCCGACGGTGTACCCGCAGCCGCGCAGCATCTGCGCGATCATCGCCACCGTCGAACCCTTGCCGACGGTGCCGGCGACGTGCACCATCTTCACCTGCGCCTCGGGATTGCCGAGCCGGTCGAGGAGCTGGCGCATGCGATCGAGCTTGAACGTGCGCTGGTCGTAGCGCACCGTGCGCATCCGCTCGATGTCGGAACGGTCGTAGAGGTATTTCAGCGCGGCGGTGTAGCTGGTGATGTCCGCGGCTGTGGTTGTCGGGGCGGCGGCGTCGCGCCCCGGTCGCCGCATCGGCGCCGGCTTGCTGGTCATAAGGAGGATATCGTATCGAAGCCGAGGCGAAACGTCCAAGCGACGCATGCAAGTACAGCAATGACAATGAGTTGCGACAGTTCTCGCGCCTGGAGACCATGTGCCGTCTCCATGCACGAACGTCGAGTCGACGCGAGAATGCCCGGCCCGATTCGAGATCCCCAACGATGATGAACCCCACGCCCGCGCCAGCCGATCAAACCCACAAGCATCGCCTCGCGCACGAGTCCTGGCGCGTCTTCCGCATCATGAGCGAGTTCGTCGACGCGTTCGACACGCTCGCCCGCATCGGGCCGGCGGTGAGCGTCTTCGGCTCGGCGCGCACGGGCCCCGACGACCCGTACTACGCGAAGGCCGTGCAGTGCGGGCGCCTGCTCGTGCAGCACCAGTTCGCGGTGATCACGGGCGGCGGGCCGGGCATCATGGAGGCGGCCAACAAGGGGGCGAAGGAGGCGGGGGGCGTCTCCGTCGGGCTCAACATCGCGCTGCCCACCGAGCAGGAGCCGAATCCGTTCCAGAACGTCGAGCTGGACTTCCGCTACTTCTTCATCCGCAAGGTGATGTTCGTGAAGTACGCGCGCGGCTTCGTGATCTTCCCCGGCGGCTTCGGCACGATGGACGAGTACTTCGAGTCGCTCACGCTCATCCAGACGCTGAAGGTCGTTCCGTTTCCGGTGGTGCTCGTCGGAAGCAAGTTCTGGTCGGGGCTGCTCAAGTGGATGCGCGAGACGCTCGATGCCGAGCAGCACACGATCTCCCCGCAGGACATGGATCTCTTCTCGGTGACCGACGACGTCGAGGAAGCCGTGCGCATCATCCACGAGACGCACATCGGACTGCGCCGCGCCGGAGCGTGGTTGCCGCGCTTCACCGGCGACGCGGAGGTGCTCCCGGGCGAAGGCACGCGCACCGGCGTGCGTCCGCGGCAGGCGGGGCTGCGCGGGTTCGACGAGCTGCACGAGGACGCTGCGATCTAGTTTGGGCGCTCCGTTCGGCCCTCCGGGCCGACACTCGCTTTCGTACGCCGCGCCGGGCGGAGCCCGGCGGGCTGAGCGGGGGGCGTTCGTTGGATTCGTTTGGTCGCGCGTCGCGAGGGGAATCAGGAATCAGGAATCAGGAATCGGGGACGCCGTCCGACTACGGACGGTGTCGCCGGGCTCGGGCTGGCTGCCGCGCCAGCGTCTTGGGTCGGCGCGGCAGCGTCGATGTGTGCGTCGAGCGGGGTCCCCGACTCCGAATTCCGCCGCGCAGCGGCTTCCCATCGCGACGCGCCCGCGGATTCATCAGCGTTCACGCGCGAGGAATTAGGAATCAGGAATCGGGGACGCCGTCCGACGACGGACGGTGTGGCGGTCTCGGGCGCTCGCGTCGGTGTCCCACGTGTGCGTGCGCAGTGCGAGCAGGGTCCCCGACTCCGAATTCCGCCGCCGTGAGCCTGTCGAACGGCGGCTTCCCCTCGCGACGCACCCGCGGATTCATCCCAGTTGACGCACGAGTCCATGGCTTCGGGCCCAGCAATGGACGTGCCAGCATTCACGGCTGTTTGCCCGCATGTTTTCGCCATTTCCCTTGCAATCGCGACGGGCACTCGCGAGGCTCGACACCCGGAGAGGGGAGGGTGCGGTGACGCGGGGATCCGGTCCCTGCGTCGGGTCACGCACAACATTTCTGAGGGAGGTGTCATTGTGAGGACGAACGGTCCCTTGATGGGATTCGCGTTGTCGTTTGCGGCGACCACGCTGCTCGCGGCGAGCGCCGCGTTCGGGCAGTGCAACAACACGTGTCCGGGAGGCGGGATCCAGCAGAACGACGCGTGCGGCGGTCTGAACCCGGATCCGAACGGCGGGTGCAACTTCTCGCCGGTGCAGTACCAGGACATCGGCGCGATCGTGGGCGTGAGCTCGAAGACGACGTGCGGGACGGTGGGCACGTGGGGTGACACGACCCGCGACCTCGACTGGTACCGGTTCAGCCTGTCGCAGCCGGCGAAGCTGAAGGTGACGCTGAACCACAAGGACGCGTCGGGCAACCCGGTGACGAACGCGACGATCTTCATCATCAACGGAGACGACTGCGACACGCAGGTGGTGGAGTACGCGGTGGTGAGCGGGAGCTGTCCGTTCGTGAGCGACGAGGTGGCGCTGCCCGCGGGCAGCCACGTGGTGATCATCACGGTGAACTCGTTCGCGCCGGATCCGCCGGCGTGCCCGGTGACGTACTCGGCGAAGATCGAGGTGACGGCGCTGATCGACGCGGCGTGCGGCGGGACGGCGGAGTGCACGCAGGTGCACCCGACGGGCGGCTGCAACAACCTGGCCTGCTGCGATCAGGTCTGCACGTTCAACCCCGACTGCTGCTCGACGGGCTGGGATCAGGTGTGCGTCGACCTGGCCGTGAAGCTCTGCGGCCTGTTCATCTACGACTGCCCGGCGGTCCCGGGCGCTCCGCCGAACGACTGCGCCGTGGCGCCGGCGCCGCTCGCGTGCGGCGCCGAGGCCGTTCCGTTCGACAACACGAACGCGACGACCGACGGTCCGCCGAACGCCGGCTGCACGTACGGCAAGGACATCTGGTACATCGTGCACTTCACCGAGGCTGGCGGTGGCGAGCTCGAGCTCGACGTCAACACGCCGACCTTCGACTCGACGGTGGCCCTCTATGCGCTGGGGACGAATCCGGGGTTTGTTCCGCAGGATCTTCCGATGCTCTTCATCGGCTGTGTGGACGCCAACGGTCCGGGCGGCGAGGCGGCCGTCCTCATCGACGCCGTCGAGGGCGACTGGTACCTGATCCAGGTCGCGGGCTTCGATGGCGGCCAGGGCGCCGAGTCGGGCGCTGGCGACATCAGCATCGTCTGTCGCCGACTCGTCTACAACACCGGCAACACCAACGCCGTGAAGTTCGACTCGACGAACATGGGCAACTACACGAACACCAACCTCGGTTGGTCTTCGGGCAACCTCAACGGCACCACCAGCCAGCAGCGGTGGGCCGCCCAGGCGTTCACGGTCGGCGCACTTCCGGCGGGGCTGATCTGGCGCGTCACGGCGATCCACGGCTACGGCTTCCAGGCGACGGGCTTCACGAACGAGCAGCTCTGCTGGCGGATCTGGAAGCGGACGAGCCTGGCCACGCCACCGAACCCGCCGAACGACTTCCCGCCGGATGACGCGGCGGCCGCCTTCGGCTGCGTGCCGATGCCGGCGCCGTTCGACATCGTCGGTGGCGCCGCGAACGAGGACTTCGAGATCGCGACGAACTTCACCCTCGAGGCGGGTGACTACTGGCTCACGATCTACGCCAACAACACCAACGGCACGATCTCGAACTGGGCGTGGTTCACGAACTCCGCCAACGGGATCGGCTACACGGTTCCGCCGGGAGCGACGAACGGCATGTGGCGTTCGGCGCTCTACCCGACGCCCGGCTTCGTGGCGTACACGCTGCCGCTGACGACGCTCATGCAGCAGGACGGGCTCGACCCGGCCCAGCTCTACACCGCAGGCTTCCGCCTCATCGGCACGAAGGAGAACGCAGCCGCACCGTGTCCATTCGACCTCAACGGCGATGGCATCATCGATGGCGCCGACCTCGGCCTCGAGCTTGGCGCGTGGGGTCCGTGCCCGGCGCCATGCCCGTTCGACTTCAACGGCGACGGTCTCGTCGACGGCGCCGATCTCGGCCTTCAGCTCGGCGCGTGGGGTCCGTGCCCGCAGGGCGAACTGCCTACGTGCGATCGCGTCATCGAGAAGCTCGACCGCGCGATCGCCAAGCTCGATCGCGCCATCGCGAAGCTCGAGTCGATCACGCCGGGCACGCCTCCGGATCTCGTTCAGATCCTGCTTGGCGACGTTCGCCAGCAGATCAAGGACGTGATCGATCAGCTCGAGGCGGCGATTGCCCAGATCGACGCGATCATCGCGGGTGGAGGCGGTTGCCCGACGCAGGAGGCGCTCGACCGCGCGAAGGTCAAGCTCGACTTCGCCGACGCGCTGCTGATCCGAGCCGAGATCAAGCTTGCGCAGATGGAGCGGCTCGATCCTTCCGATCCGCTCTTCCAGATCCTGAAGGTGGAGGTCGAGGCGCAGCTCCAGGCCGCCGAACAACTCATTCAGGAGGCCGACACCCAGATCAACGGATGAGCGGCAACGGATGAGCCTCGGCGCGTGGCGTCGAACCGACGGCGCCGTCATGACCGACGCGTCATCCTGGAAGCACGCATCGTCTCCTGGAAGCCGTGATGGCGCAGCGGATGCGTCGACAGTCGCACCTCTGGGTTTCCCATCGCGCGCCCCCGGCTCTCGCCGGGGGCTTTCGTTTGGCGGTTGTCAGGGAAACGGAGGTCGATTGGCGCGCATCGCCGTCTGGCGAGCGGCGCTCGCGCACGATGCCGTGAAAGCCCGCTCGCTCGGCCGCCGCAAGCGTGGCCGAGTGGATTTCGCCACAAATGGGGCGGTGCAACCCTTGCAGCGGTTGGGGCTTCCGGGCATGATCAAAGTTGCGCGAGCGGTCGTCCGGCCCCACGGTCGACCGCATCCAACAGAGTTGGGGAACCCACAGGAGGAAAGGTATGCGAAGCAACTTTTGGAGTGGCAGCTTGCTCGCGATCGGTGCGACCACGCTGCTCGCGGCGAGCGCCGCGTTCGGGCAGTGCAACAACACGTGTCCGGGAGGCGGGATCCAGCAGAACGACGCGTGCGGCGGTCTGAATCCGGATCCGAACGGCGGGTGCAACTTCTCGCCGGTGCAGTACCAGGACATCGGCGCGATCGTGGGCGTGAGCTCGAAGACGACGTGCGGGACGGTGGGCACGTGGGGCGACGCGAACCGCGACCTCGACTGGTACCGGTTCAGCCTGTCGCAGCCGGCGAAGCTGAAGGTGACGCTCAATCACAAGGACGCGTCGGGCAACCCGGTGACGAACGCGACGATCTTCATCATCAACGGAGACGACTGCGACACGCAGGTGGTGGAGTACGCGGTTGCGAGCGGGAGCTGCCCGTTCGTGAGCGACGAGGTGGCGCTGCCCGCGGGCAACCACGTGGTGATCATCACGGTGAACTCGTTCGCGCCGGATCCACCGGCGTGCCCGGTGACGTACTCGGCGAAGATCGAGGTGACGGCGCTGATCGACGCGGCGTGCGGCGGGACGGCGGAGTGCACGCAGGTGCACCCGACGGGCGGCTGCAACAACCTGGCCTGCTGCGATCAGGTCTGCACGTTCAACCCCGACTGCTGCTCGACGGGCTGGGACCAGACGTGCGTCGACCTGGCCGTGAAGCTCTGCGGCCTGTTCATCTACGACTGCCCGGCGGTCCCGGGCGCTCCGGCGAACAACTGCGCGACCGCTGCGGCTTCGCTCACCTGCGGCGCTGAGGCCGTTGCGTTCAACACCACGAACGCGACGACCGACGGTCCGCCGAACGCCGGCTGCACGTACGGCAAGGACATCTGGTACATCCTCCAGTTCGACGGCGTGGGCGGCGGCGAGCTCGAGCTCGACGTCAACACGCCGACCTTCGACTCGACGGTGGCGCTGTACGCCCTCGGCGCCAGCCCGACGTTCGATCCGAACGACCTGCCCAACCTCTTCATCGGCTGCGTCGACGCCAACGGTCCGGGCGGCGAAGCGGTCGTCCTCATCGACGCCGTCGAAGGCGACTGGTACCTGATCCAGGTCGCGGGCTTCGATGGCGGCCAGGGCGCCGAGTCGGGCGCTGGCGACATCAGCACCGTCTGCCGTCGCGTCATCTACAACACCGGCAACACCAACGCCGTGAAGTTCGACTCGACGAACATGGGCAACTACACGAACACCAACCTCGGTTGGTCTTCGGGCAACCTCAACGGCACCACCAGCCAGCAGCGGTGGGCCTGCCAGGCGTTCACGGTCGGCGCCCTGCCGTCCAACACGATCTGGCGTGTCACGGCGATCCACGGCTACGGCTTCGAGGCGACCGGCTTCACGAACGAGCAGCTCTGCTGGCGGATCTGGAAGCGGACGAGCCTGGCCACGCCGCCGAACCCGCCGAACGACTTCCCGCCGGATGACGCGGCGGCCGCCTTCGGCTGCGTGCCGATGCCGGCGCCGTTCGACATCGTCGGTGGCGCCGCGAACGAGGACTTCGAGATCACCACGAACTTCACCCTCAAGGCGGGTGACTACTGGCTCACGATCTACGCCAACAACACCAACGGCACGATCTCGAACTGGGCGTGGTTCACGAACTCGGCCAACGGAATCGGCTACACGGTTCCGCCGGGAGCGACGAACGGCATGTGGCGTTCGTCCCTCTATCCGACGCCCGGCTTCGTGGCGTACACGCTGCCGATGACGACGATCATGCAGCAGGACGGGCTCGACCCGGCCCAGCTCTACACCACGGGCTTCCGCCTGATCGGTACCAAGGAGAGCTCGGGTCCGCCGCCGTGCCCGAGCGACTTCAACGGCGACGGCATCGTCAATGGTGCCGACCTCGGTCTCCAGCTCGCCGCATGGGGCTCTTGCCCGGCGCCGTGCATCTTCGACCTCAACGGCGACGGTCTCGTCGACGGCGCCGACCTCGGTCTGGAGCTCGCGGCCTGGGGTCCGTGCCCGACGAACTGACGTTCGTCGAAGCGATCGGACTCAAGCGACTGTGAATGTTCGAGCCCCCCGGCCCACGCCGGGGGGCTTTCTTTTCCGCGGCACGCGCTTGCCAAGCGCACGCCCGGCGCGACTCCGATCTCGCGCCCGCCGCCTGTCGAAGGACTATTCTCACGCTCTCCGTCCCCCACCCTGTGCGCACGCTTCTCACCATCGTCGGAACCGTCTTCGTGGTCGCGATTGGGTTGCTCGTGATCGCCGGGCCGCGGATGAAGGAGATCGCGGCGGCGATGCGCAGCGGCGCGGCGCCGACATCGGTGCGCGTGCAGCAGGCGGCGCCCGGCGAGGTCACCGAGGTCGTCACGGCGCCGGGCCTCGTCGAGCCGTTCCGCAAGGTGGACATCTCCGCCGAGGTCTCGGCGCGCGTCGTCTCGCTGCCGTTCCGCGAGGGCGAGTTCGTTCACAAGGGCGACGTCGTCGTGAAGCTCGACGATCGCGACCTCAAGGCGGCGCTCCAGTCGACCATGGCGCGGCGCGACGCCGAGAAGTACCGGCTGCAGTCCGAGCAGCAGCGGCTCGCCGGTCCGATCGCCACGCTCGACTACCAGCGGAAGTCACTGGAGCGTCAGCAGAAGCTGCTCACGACCGGCGACGTCAGCCAGCAGGTGGTCGACGAGGCCGAGGAGCGGGTGCGCGATCTCGAGGCGTCGATCGCATCGGCGCGACAGACGATCGCGGTCCTCGAGAGCTCGCTCGCGGCGGCCGATGGCGACATCGCGCGGGCCGAGGAAGCCGTGCGCCGCACGACCATCATCAGCCCCATCGACGGACTGGTGACGCGGCTGAACGCGGAAGTCGGCGAGCTCGCCCTCGTCGGGACCATGAACAATCCGGGCACGGTGATCCTGACGGTGGCCGACCTCTCGCGCATGCTGCTCAAGGCGGAGGTCGCCGAGACGGACGTGGCCCGCCTCGCGGCCAACCAGAAGTCGCGCATCCACATCAACGCGTACCCGGACACGGTCTTCACCGGCACGCTCGAGCGGGTCGATCTCCAGCGCACCGAGAAGACGGGCCAGACACCCTATTTCGAGGCCGAAATCAGCATCGATCTCGACGGCCGACAGGTGCTCGCCGGCCTGGCCGCGAACGTGGACGTCGAGATCGAGACGCATCGTGGGCTCGTGGTGCCGAGCCAGGCCGTCCTCCAGCGCCCTGTCGAGGAACTGCCGGTCGAGGTGCGCGACAGCGCCGCGGTCGATTCGAGCCGGCGCGTCGTTCCCGTCGTCTACCGGATGATCGACGGCAAGGCGGTCTGCACGCCGGTGCGGCTCGGCGCCAGCGACCTGACCACGACCCTCATCCGCGACGGCCTTGCCGCGGGCGATACCGTGGTGATCGGACCATTCAAGACGCTCGAGAAGATCAAGCACAACGACCCGATCAGGATCGAGGACTCCGCGAAGGAGAGCCGTGCGGCGGAGGCCCGCGACGGCAGCTCCGTGCAGGTGCGGATGTAGCGCGAAGCAGGATCGCTCGCCGCGCAGCCGCGGCCGTCTCCCCGTCCGCGCGCTCGATCGGCGCCGCCAGCCTCGCCCATGACGATTCGCGCCCGCCAGCTCACCAAGGTCTACCGCGTCGGCGTGGAGGAGATCCACGCGCTGCGCGGCGTCGACCTCGACATCGCGCCCAACGAGTGGGTGGCGATCATGGGAAGCTCCGGAAGCGGAAAGAGCACGCTCATGAACGTGCTCGGCTGCCTGGACCGCCCCACCGGGGGCGAGTACCACCTCAACGGGCGGCGCGTCTCGCACATGGGCGCGGGCGAGCTGGCGCGGGTCCGGAACGAGCTGATCGGCTTCGTGTTCCAGTCGTTCGAGCTGCTGCCGCGCATGTCGGCGCTCTCCAACGTCGAGCTGCCGCTGGTCTACTCGCGGCGCGGTGGCTGGTGGGGCAGTCGCCGGCGCCGCGCCAAGGCCGTCCTGGAGCGCGTCGGGCTTGGCAACCGCATGAGCCATCGTCCCAACCAGCTCTCCGGCGGCCAGAAGCAGCGCGTCGCGATCGCGAGGGCGCTGCTCAACACGCCGGCGATCCTCATGGCCGACGAGCCAACGGGCAACCTTGACTCGGCGACGACCCGCGAGATCCTCGATCTCTTCGGAGAGCTTCACGCCGAGGGCCAGACGATCATCCTCGTGACGCACGAGGACGACGTCGCCGCGCGGTGCCAGCGCATCATCCGCCTGCGCGACGGCAACGTCCTCTCGGATCTGCCCGTGCGCGAGGATGTCGCGGGCCGGCGGCTGCTCGAGCCGGACGGGGCCGAGGCGACGGCCCGTGTGCACGCCCCCGCGGCGGGCGCGATGGCGCCGCCGAAGGAGCGGCCCTGATGCTGAATCCGCTCTTCTATCTCCAGGCGATCGCCCTGGCGCTCGGCCAGATCTGGGCCAACAAGACGCGATCGTTCCTGACGGCGCTGGGCATCATCATCGGCGTCGCGTCGGTGACGGCGGTGATCGCGGCGCTGGTCGGACTTCGCACGAAGGTGCTGAGCGAGTTCGAGGGGTTCGGCGCGAGCCGACTCTTCGTCTTTCCCTCGCGGCCCGACAACGCGGCGCGCAACCTCTATCCCTTCGAGAAGATCCGCCTGAAACCCGAGGAGCTCGTCGCCATCCGCGAGCAGTGTCCGTCGATCCGATCGATCACGCCGGTCACGTCGCTCGGCCTCGACGTGAAGAGCGACCGAACAAGGCTCGAGGGCGTGAGCATCATCGGCATCTGGCCCGACTGGCACGATGTCGAGCGGCGATCGGTGATCCTCGGCCGGCCCTTCAGCGCCATCGACGAGGAGCACGCGCGGCAGGTCTGCCTGGTGAACGACCGCGCCATCCGCGAGCTCCAGCTTGGCGCCGATCCGACCGGCGAGTACATCCTCATCGGCCAACGCCGCTTTCTCGTCGTGGGTGTCGTGGAGACGCTCCAGTTGACGATCGTGCGCACCGCCAACACCGCGGAGATCTTCATTCCGTTCTCGGTCGCGGTGAAGCTCCAGCCTCGCGACTTCTTCATGAGCATCTCGGCGCGGATCAAGTCGCCGGACCTCGCCGACGAGGCGAAGGCCGAGGTCCGGGCCGTCCTGCGGCGCATGCGGAACCTGACCGGGGACAGTCCCGACACCTTCGAGGTCGCCGCCATCGACCAGTTCATCAGCCAGTTCAAGGCGCTCGCCGCCGGAGTCACCGCCATCGCGGGGGGCATCGTCGGCATCAGCCTGCTGGTCGGCGGAATCGGAATCATGAACATCATGCTCGTCTCCGTCTCGGAGCGGACCCGCGAGATCGGGCTTCGCAAGGCCGTCGGCGCCACGCCGGCGGCCATCCTGGTGCAGTTCCTGCTCGAGGCCGTCACGCTCTGCGCGGTCGGAGGGTTCGTCGGCGTCGCGATCGGCCAGGGCTTCGCATACGCGCTCACGAAGATCCCCGGCGCGCAGCTCGATCGGGCCGAGGTTCCGCTCTGGGCCGTGGCGATGGCGTTCGCCTTCAGCGGCGTGGTGGGTGTCGTCTTCGGCATGTTCCCCGCGGTCAAGGCCGCACAGCTCGATCCCATCGAGGCGCTCCGGCATGAGTGAGCGCCACGGCATGCCCCCGGCCTTCAACCGCCGTCGGCGCCGCGGAGCGCGCCCACCCGCGGAAGCCGCTGCGCCGTGCGCCGCCGGCGCGCTCGCGGCGCTCGCGGCGATCGGATCCCTGTCGGCGATCTGCGCCTCGTGTCGCGGGCCGCTCGACGGCGGACCGGTCCAGGCAGACGTCCAGCGCCTGCGGACCGCGGACGAGGTCGACTTCGAGGCGATGTCGAGGACGCCGCCGAAGTCGATCGAGGAGGCGAGCAACGCGACGCTGCGCGAGGTCGTCGCGCCGAAGCTGATCGCCCGGACGACGCAGCTCGAGCTCGCCGAGGTCCGCGCCGCGGCCCTGCACAACAACCTCGAGCTCGGCGTCGAGCTGTACAACCCGACGATCTCGCAGACGTTCGTGCGCGAGGAGGAGGCCCGCTTCGAATGGACCTTCTTCGGCACCGCGGGGCGGGCCAAGCAGGACGCGCCGACAGCGACGCTGGTGCAGGCCTCGCAGGCGACCTCGAACAACTACGACCTCGGCGTTCGGATCCCGATGCGCACGGGCGGAACGGTGACGGTCGACGCGCCCTTCTCCGACCTGACCACCAACGACGTCTTCGCGACGCTGAACCCGTCGTACCAGGCGGCGATTCAGTTCTCGATCAGCCAACCGCTGCTGCGCAACGCCGGATTCTCCGCCAACACCAACGGCATCCGCGTGGCCAATCTCCAGGCGCAGATCAGCGATGCGCAGACGAAGCTCGCCGCGATCCGCATCCTCGCGGCGGCGGACAAGGCGTACTGGGCGCTGTACGCGGCGCGGCGCGAGCTCGAGGTGCGCCAGCAGCGCTACGAGCTCACCGTGGAGCAGCTCGAGCGCGCCAAGCGACTCGTTCTCGCCGGAACGTCGGCCGAGGTCGAGGTGATCCGCGCCCAGTCGGGCGTCGCGGAGTCGCTCAACGGGATCATCGTCGCGGAGACGAGCCTCAAGATCCGCCAGCGCGACCTCAAGCGGATCGTGAATCGCGAGGATCTGCCGATGGGCGGGCCGACCGAGGTGATCCCCGCCACGTCGCCAAGCCCGATGGGACTCGATCTCGACGCGGAGCAGCTCGCCGAGCGGGCGATCGCCAACCGCATGGAGATGCTCGAGCTGGAGCTGCAACTGGCCATCGACGCGAGCAACCTCGACTTCCAGCGCAACCAGGCGCTGCCGCTCTTCGTGCTCGACTACACGTACAGCCGCGACGGGCTTGGAACCAGCTACAACGCGGCGTTCACCCAGACCGTCGACCAGTCGTTCGAGAACTGGCAATTCAACGCGAGACTCGAGATTCCGCTCGGGAACGAGGCGGCGAAGGCGCGGGTGAGCCGAGCGGTCGTGACGCGCGTGCAGCGGCTGGGCACGCGCGACCAGCGACGCCAGGCGATCCGCCAGGAGGTCTTCGACTCGCTCGATCGGCTTCAGCAGAACTGGCAGCGGATCCTCGCGGCGCGGCAGGCGACGATCCTCGCCGGCCGCACCTTCGAGGCGGAGAAGCGGCAGTTCGAGCTTGGCCTGCGCACCAGCACCGACGTGCTCGACGCCGCGGCGCGGCTCGCCGATGCGCAGTCGCAGGAGGTCAACGCGCTCGCCGACTACCAGATCGCCCAGGTCGATCTCGCCTTCGCGACGGGCACGCTGCTGGGAAGCGGCCGCGTCGAGTGGGCGCCGCGGAGCTGATCGCGTCTACGCCCGCGAGTTGTACGTTCCGTCGGCCGTGCTGATCCGCACCGCCTCGCCCACCTCGATGAAGGGCGGGACGCGCACCTTGAGGCCCGTCTCGCAGACGGCGTCCTTCATCTGGTTCGTCACGGTCGCGCCCTTGATGCCCGGAGCGCACTCGGTGATGACCAGCTCGACCACGTTGGGCAGCTCGATCAGGACGGGCTTCTCCTCGCTGAGCAGCACGGTGATCACCGTGTTGGGCTTCACGAAGGGCATCATCTCGCCGATCATCGCCTCCGAGATCGTGATCTGCTCGAACGTGTCGGTGTCCATGAAGACGTAGCCGCCGGATTCCTTGTAGAGGTACTCCATCGGGCGCTTGTCCACGTCGACCTGCTCGACCTCCTCGCCCGAACGAAGGCGCTTCTCGACGACGGCGCCGCTCGCCACGCTCTTGATCTTGAGCGCCACGAACGCGCGCAGGTTGCCCGGCGTGGCGTGGGTGAACTGCGTGATGACGTAGAGCACGCCGTCGATCTTGATGGCCATGCCCGGACGGAGGTCGGTTGACTTCACGGGTGGAGTTCCAGTTCGGTTCGCGGGTTGAGCGCCGGAATCGTTCGTGCGCTGGAGAGAAGACGTCGATCGACGAGGCGTGCGGCGAGCAGCACGAGCGGCATCCCGCGGCGGCGAACATCGCCGGCCCCGGCGGGGGTTGAGATTGTACGGGCTTTGCCGTTCGGTGTGGGAAGCGCGTTGAGCGCGCCGGCGCGCCTGGCGGGCCGGCGTCCCCGGCTACGGCCTGGTCTTCGCGTCCCGCTCGCGATCAAGGATCTCGTTCCACCGCTTGAGCTCTTCGGTGAAGTCCGCCATGAGCCGACTCGCGTCGCCCTCGAGCTTGATCGACTTGAGCATCGCCCCCTTCGTGATCCTGCCGGCCACATCGAGCCCCTCGACGACGTGGCCGATGCCCGTCTCGTTCAGGTCGAACTTCTTCGCGTTCGGCGCGAGCGTGATGACGAACTGGCTGCTCGGATTGCCTCGCGTCGTCCACAGGGCGAAGACGCCGGGCTGGCCGAAGAGAAGGTCCTTGTGGAACGCCTTGGGCACCGTGTAGCCGCAGCCACCTTCGCCGGTGTCGGTCGGATCGCCGGAGTGGATCTGAAGGCCGCGCACGACGCTGTAGAAGGTCATCTGCTTGTAGAAGCCGCGATTGACGAGGTTCGCGAAGTGGGCCACGAGCCGCGGAACCTGGTTCGGCGCAAGCTTCACGCGGATCACGCCCGCATCGGTCTCGAGCACCGCGAAGAGGTCCGGGTACTTCTGTTCGGCTGGAAGGGCCTCCGTCGGTTGGTCCTTGCCGGGCTTCGACGTCGGAGGTGTCGCCGGGGGCGGCGTGGCTGGCGTGGTGGGCGTGGCTGGCTTCGGTGCCTCGGGCGTCGCGGGTGGAGGCGTGGCGGGCGACGGCTTCGCTGGTGGCGAACCCTGGTCGCTTGGATGTGCGAGCCCCGGCAACGCCGTGGCCGCCATCAGGAAAACGACCGAAGAGGCGAAGCGCACGACGCGTGAAGCGGCCATGGCCGATCGTAGGGCAACGGCGCATGCGAGCTCGCGTGGGCGGCGAGCAGGCGACGCAAAAAGAAAGCCCCCCGGCCGAAGCCGGGGGGCCTTGAGCATTCAGGGTGTTGAGCGTGCCTGGACGGAACAGGAACCGTCGTTGACGAAACTCATCACGGCGACGAAATCGTCATCGTGCCCGTGCCGCTGCCGCTGAAACCACCGACGCGAATGAAGTAGGTGGTGCCGCCAGAGGCCGTGAACGAAGTCTGGGACTGCAACGAGCAGAAGTCGTCGTTGCAGGCCACGAGGGCGAGGTTGTCGCAGTTGCCCGAGTAGATGGCCAGACGCGTGTCATAGCCCGAACCACAGAGGCTGACAGTCGTCGAGCCCGTGCCCGTGAAGGAGTACCAGATGTCGTTCACGAACGCGAGGCCGAAGCCCTTCTCGCAGCTCGGATCGAGCGCCGGACCACTGGTCGTGGCGCCGACGGTCGTGAAGGGGAAGGTGCCGAGGCCGACAGCGATCGCGCTGGTGCACTCGTCGTTGGCGATGGGCTCGCCGCCGCAGTTGTCAGTGGCTTCCTGGACGCAGATGCTGTCCCAGGAGACCGTGCAGCAGAACGAGTCGATGCCGCAAACGAGATTGCAGCACGCCTCATCGGAGCAGAACGGGCCACCGACCGTGAAGCAGTCGTGATCCGAGTTGCCGCAGGCCGCCGGAGTGCACGGACCGCCGCAATCGAGCGTGAACGAGTAGCTGTTGTTGCCACCATCGCAGGGATAGCCGTCGAACACGCCAGGAGCGAAGAACGCCCACCAGGTACCAGCGCCGAGGCAGCCGGTGACCGTCGCCGTGCCGCAGGCGTTGCCCGTGGCGAACGGATTGAGCGACGACGCGAGCGAGCAATCCGGGATGCCGCCCGTGTCGACGATACCGATCACGAACGCGAACTGAGCCGAACCCGTGAGGGTGATCTCGGTCGCCTCGTCGAGGGTGAACTGGAACCAATCGGTGTCGCGGGTGCCGCCAGCGGCCCAGCCCGTGCCACAGATCGTCTCGCCGCAGGAGATCGAGCCGAACTTGAGGTTCGGGTTGTTGCAGCCACCGTTGGTGTCGGTGCCGCAGATCTCGCCCTCATCCGTGCCCGTGCACGAGAAGTCGGGGCAGCTCACGCAGAAGGACTGCGCCTCGCCGACGCAGACGCCGTCCCAGGAAACCGTGCAGCAGAAGCTGTCGATCGCGCAGATCTGGTTGCAGCAATCAACGTCATCGCAGAACGGGCCACCAGTGGTGAAGCAGTCGTGACCGGCGTTGCCGCAGGCCAGAGGAGCGCACTCGCCACCGCACTCGAGGGAGATCCAGTACCCGTTGCTGCCGCTGTCGCACGGGAAGCCGTCGAAGCCGTTCGGGGCGGCGAAGAGCCACCACGTGCCGGCCGGGAGGCAGAAGTCGAACGACGCCGTGCCGCAGAACGCGGTCGTGCCGAACGGATTGATCGACGCCGCGAGGGCGCAATCGGGAACGCCACCCGTGTCGACGATACCGAAGACCATCGGGAGCTGGCTGGAGCAGGTCACCGTGATCGCGGTCGCGTTGCTGATCGTGAACTGGAACCAGTCGGTGTCGCGCGTTCCGCCCGACGCCCACGCGGTGCCGCAGATCGTCTCGCCGCACTCGACGGAGCCGAACTGGTAGTTGATCGCGCAGAGATCGCCGCAGAGCGCGACGGCCTCGCCGGCGCAGATGCCGTCCCAGGCGACCGCGCAGCAGAAGCTGTCGACCGCGCAGACGGTGTCCTGGCACGTCGCATCATCGCAACCGAGACCGCCGTTGGCGGTGCAGCAGTTGCTGTTGCCCGACGGAGGCGTGTTGCAGCCGCCGTTGGTGTCTTCGCCGCAGGGCTCGCCCTCGGGCGTCGAACCCGGCGGGCAGGAGAAGTCGCACGGCGGAGCGCCGCAGATCGTGAACGCCTCGTTCACGCAGACGGTGTCCCAGGAAACCGTGCAGCAGAACGAATCGACCGCGCAGACCGCATCGCAGCACGCGAGATCGGTGCAGCCGATGCCGCCCGGCGTGTAGCAGTCGTGATCGCTCGGCGGGCAGTTGGAGACGATCGGGCACGGTCCCCAGGCCGCGAGGAGCAGGCCGAGGTCGGCACCGTCAACGATGCCGTCGTGGTTCAGGTCGGCGCACTGATCGTTGGTGCCCCAGGCCGCGAGGAGCAGGCCGAGGTCGGCGCCGTCCGTCTGGCCGTCGAAGTTGAGGTCGGTCGGGCAGTCCTTGTTGCAAGGACCGAGGGTGCTGCAGACCGCGCAGAGATCGGCGGCCTCGCCGGCGCAGACGCCGTCCCAGGCCGTCGCGCAGCAGAACGAGTCGACAGCGCAGACAGCGTCCTGGCAGGTCGCGTCGTCGCAGCCGACGCCGCCGTTGGCGACGCAGCAGTTGCTGACGCCAGCGCAGACGCCGCAGAGGTCGAACGCCTCACCGGCGCAGAGGGTGTCCCACTGCGTGGCGCAGCAGAACGAGTCGACGGCGCAGACGGTGTCCTGGCAGGTCGCGTCGTCGCAACCAACCTGGCCAGCGCCCGGGATACAACAGTTGCTGACGCCGCCGGCGAACGCAGAGGTCGCCAAAGCGAGCGTCGCGGTACACGCGCACTTGATGAACAGATTTGACACGAGTGAGTCTCCTTCCACAGAGGGAACAGACACAGACACGATGAGCCGTCCACACAAGACGGCTCGGGCGAAAAACAGGGGCGAGCGGACCTTCCATCTGCATCGCCTTCGGAAATGGTACTGAAACGTCGGGGGAACGCAAGCGGCCAAGGGCGATTCCCGGGCGTCGTTTTCCACGGTCGCCCCGCCCCTGCGGCCCGTCGGGTCGGAGGTCCGATGTGGCCGAAGACGACTCCGTGGACGGGGTGCCCCCGATGGTCGCCGTCCGGCCTCATGCACGCCGTTCCAATCCGATCATCCTCCGAACATCGACCCCTCGGAACATCGGCCCGCGCGGCGTCAAGCCAGGACGAGCCAGCGCGGACCGTGCAGCGGTCTTCTCAGGTTGGTGGATTCCCCGGCTGCCGGAGTCCACCCACCCGCGATCGACCTCTCTCGATCAGATCGATGGATGACCGAACGTTCCGGCGTTGTTGTACACTCGTCCCGTTCGACTCCGAAGGATCGATCGCCCGAGTGCTCCAATGCCGCTACCACCCGCCACCCCATCGTCGGCTCACGGCCCAACCATCGTCCAAACATCTGCCGACGCGTTCGTCGAAGCGCGGGTCGCACGATGCGTCGAGGCGGTTGAATGCGCCCCCGGGATGTGTCGCGCCGCGAGTTCCGGTTCGCGTCGATGGCGCCGGAATCTTGCCCGGATCGGCGTGGCCGTGTTGCTGTGCGGCGTGTTCGAGATCGGCGGTCGTCCGCAGGCCGTCGCCGCGCCATCCGTCGTCTCGGCACCTCCTGTGGCGACGCCTCCAGCCACAACGCCTCCAGCCACAACGCCTCCAGCCACAACGCCCCCAAGGGCCGCACCCGACCGGGCTCGTGTTCTGCCGCCGACGGCCACGCCGCCGGGTGCTCGCGACGGCGCCACGCCGCCGAATGCTCGCGACGGCGTCACGCCGCCGCGCCGGCCGTCGCCGTTGCAGGGCGACTCTGCCGAGCCAATGCCGCCCGTTCGAGTCGATCCAGCCAGCAAGGACTTCGGGTTCGTGATGCCCAAGACGCTGAACAAGATCGACTTCAAGCTCTGGAACACCAGCGACAAGCCGATCACGGTGGCCGCGGTCAATCCGAGCTGCAAGTGCACGACGACCACCGACATCGTCGGCAAGACGATCGAACCGGGCGCGTTCATCGAGCTCGGCGCCGCGATGGAAGCCGGCGCGGCGGTCGGACCGAAGGCCGCGAACGTGAAGGTGCTCATCGACGGCTTCGGCCGTCCGCTGGAGCTGGCCCTGCGCGCCGATGTGACCCTGCCGATCAAGCTCACGCCGGGCTACATCAACGCCGTCGGCGGACGAAGCGAGCAGGGCCGCATCGTCGTCGAGTCGACCGACCAGGCACCCTTTCACATCCTGTCGACACACGGATTCGAGCCGCAGTTCGTCGGCTTCGATCCGGCGAAGGACGAGCCCCGCAACAAGTACGTGATCGAGTACGACCTGACGAAGTTCGCCAAGGGAACGATTCCCCGCTATTTCATCATCGAGACGGATCATCCGGCGTGCCCCGTCGCCGATGCGCTCGTTCGACACGACACGGTGACGTTCAACTCCGGCGTGCGCGGGATCAAGGATTTCCGCGGCTCGCTGGGACTCATGCAGCCGGGCGTCCCGGCGACCTGCGACGCCCAGTTTCACAAGATCGCGCCGGGCACGAAGTTCACCGCCGCCGAGTCGAAGTCGCCGGACTTCACCGCCGAGCTCGTCGGCCAGACCGAGGATGGCGAGGACACGTTGGTGACGATCAAGATCACGCCGCGCGAAGGGCTGAAGGGCCTCGTCTACGGCCCCGTGAACCTGAGGGTCGGCGATCGCTTCCAGGAGTTCATCGTCTTTGGTCGCATCGCGGGCCCGCCAGCGGGCGCACCGCCCGGCGGCACCGCTCCGGCACCGACGGGTGGAGCGGCGGACGCGCCGGCCACTCCGGCCAGGAACGCTCCGACCAAC
>JAXMAF010000028.1:0-67175 GCA_046350555.1 Phycisphaerales bacterium | reverse complement strand
GAACCCCACACCTTCGCGCCCCTTCTTCAAGCCCCTTCTTCAAGCCCAGCCTCAACCCGACCAGCCGCTGAGCAGGAGCCCGATATCGGCGCCATCCACGATGCCGTCGCCGTTGAGGTCGGCGACGGGCACGGACGTGCCCCAGGCGCTCAAGAGCAGGCCTAGGTCGGCGCCGTTGATAGCGCCGTCGCCGTTGATGTCGCCGGGCCCGGCCTTGATGGGCACGAGATCGCTCGGATCGTCGATCCGGCCCGCGACGGTCGCGGACTGATAGAAGACCACGATGCCGTTGGTCACCAGCGAACCACCGGGCTCGATGATCAGCGACGCAACGTAGATCGACTCGGTCGTGGCTGCGCCGTGGTCGTTGTCGTGCACATCGACGAGGGTCACTGTTGCACCGGACTGGACGATCAAGGTCCCGATCGGATAGGCGCCAGGTCCGCCGGCCTGAAGCCCTGCCTTGCTCGCCCCGATGTTGCGGCTCATGGCCTCGAACGTGCTCGGGCCGGCAGCCGTCATGGCGACGGTCGCAAGCGACAGGTCGAATCGCGACGGCGAATCGATGGCGATATCGGCATTGCCGCCAAGGCCAAGGTGCCACGCGGGGTCCGGCAGATGGATCGACGACGCGGCGGCCGCGACGAAGTTGCCCGCGATCGAGAAGCCGTCGACTTCCTCGCCACCGGCCACGCCGCCCACGAGGTCGCCCTCGATGGTGCCGCCGTTGTTCAGCGAGCCGGTGATGGCCAGCGTGCCGAGCTGGATGGTGATGGCGCCGCCGTTGTCGAGGTCGCCGGCGATGACCGAGTCGCCGACGCACTCGAGCGTGCCCTCGTTGGTCACGTCGCCGATGATGTCCCCGCGCCACGTCATCGCCCCGTCGTTGGCGAGTCCATCCGCGGCGACGAGCGTGCTGTCGAGGGCGAACACATCGCCGGCATTGGCGAGGGATCCGCTCTCCACCACCGCATCGAGGACCAGGGCCGTGCCCCCTTCGGCGACGGACAGGGCATCGCTACAAGACACGGTACCGCCGCTGAAGAGGTCGAGCGTTCCATGCACTGCAACCGACGGCGCCTCCACGAAGAGGGACGCCGATGGCCGGACCTCGATCGTGCCACCGGCCAGCACGTCGACGGCCGAACCGACGCCCGACCAGGTCGAGGCATCGACGTCGGCGCTGGTCGACGCGGGCACGCGGAGCGTTCCGGCAAACGAGAGACCGCCGCCCGAGCCAGCGCCAATCAGTGCTCCGTCGGCCAGCACGTACAGGCCGCCGGCTGGCTGGGCCCACGAGGCGAACGACCTGATCTCGATCGGCTTGCCGAGCCAGAGGATCTGTGGCTGGGCGTCGATGGCCGACTGGTTGCCGACGAGAGCGTGGTAGGGACTCGCCGCGACAATCGCGGCGCTGAAGGAGCCGTAGTTCTTGCCGAGCGTGAGGTTGTGAACGAAGGGCGCAACGGTCGTCGACGGATCCAGTTCGTCCGCCCCCATGTCCGTGACCGCAACTCCGTCGAGATTGCCATCGAGGGTTCGCGGGTTGCCGTCGAGATCGAACTGGGAACTTGAATACCCGCCCACGATGACCGCATCGATGCACGGGGAAGTCGCGGTGAGATGGAAGCCGTCGTCGAAAAACTGAGGATCGGCGTCGATGTTGCCGCCTCCGTCACCTCCGAAGCCCGGGTGCCAGGCGTTGCTTCCTCCGGACCCTTGGAGGTCCGAGTCGCGGACGTAGAGGCTGTTGTTAGGGTCGTAGACGTTGGCGCCGTTGGGGGCAGTGTTACCCCAGAGAATTGACCCCAACAGCCAGTGCGTTCCCGCAAATGGCAGGTAGATCCCTCCCCCAACATTCGACGCGCTGTTGTCCACGATTGTTGATCCAATGAACTGCAATCCGTGGTTGGAACCCCACGACCCCGCAGCTCCACCACCAGCACTGGCATGGTTGCCCATGAACAGGCAGGAGCGGAAGGACGCCACCCGGGAAGCACCGCCTACTCCGTAGTAGACGACAGCGCCACCGCCGCTCGCTGCGTTATCGATGAACCGGCACTGGAGGAAGCTCGCGTTCACGTCGCGCAGCGCGACGGCTCCTCCAACATAGCTCGAGCACTCCAAGAAGTCGCACCGAGTCAGCGTGGGACTCCAGTACGAGCTCCCGAAGAATTCGATCGCCCCTCCGCCATTCGCTTCTGTGAGGACGAGACACACGTTGCTGTCGAATAAGCAGTCCGTGATCGTGCACGGCTCCTGGCCTCCCGTGGCCTGGACCCAGCCGATCGCACCGCCGCTCGTGTTGGTCGTATTGCCGGTGAATGCACAACCGCTCATCGTCATCGACACGCCACCGAGATCAGCCACGCCGATTCCCCCTCCTCTCTGGACTCCGTGGTTCTCCGTGAAGAGGCAACCGGAGATGTCGAGCGCGGTCCCTCCATTCAACTTGATCGCGCCACCGACGGTATTCGCATGGTTGTCGTCGAACCGGCAATCACGGATGGTGACGCTCGCCTGCCCGATGGTCAGGGCGCCGCCCTCGCTGGTCGGACCGCTGGCGCCGGAGGCGCTCCCAGCGCGAAACGTCAGCCCCTCCAGCAGCGATCCGGACGCGGCGGCGCCGGAGATCGTCATGATGCCCGCCGGAAGGCCGGCCCCGTTGATGATGGTTGCCTCCGCGCCATTCACGCCTCGGATGGTCACCGCCTTGCCGGTGAGTGCGAGCGTCTGGTTGTACGTCCCCGCCCCGACCTCGATCGTGTCGCCCGACGCCGCGGCATCGATCGCCGACTGGATCGTCGCGTACTGCGACGGCACCTCGAGCGTCTGTGGTTCTGACAGCAGGAACACATACGCAGCGCCGGCGTCAGGCGCACTGTTGTCTGCGGCATCGCCGTTCACGCCCGTCGCGTTGCTGGCCTCCTGGATCGCGCTGACCACGGCGGTGTCGCCGGACACGGAGACCGAATACCCGAATAGGTCGTTCGCTCCGGTGTTCGACGCCTTGAGGTAGGCCTGCTGCTCCCATCCCGCGCCGTCGCGCACGAAGGCGTAGGCCGCACCTGCGGAACCGAGGCTGTCGTCGTTCTGGTCGCCGTCCACACCGGTTGCGCTGCTGCGCTCACCCCACGCCCCCACCAGGACCGTCTCACCAAAGGTGGCGACCGAGAATCCGAAGAGGTCGCCTCCATCGGTATTTGACGCCTTGAGGTAGGCTTGCTGGGTCCACACCGCGCCGCTGCGGACGAAGACGTACGCAGCGCCGGCCTCCGCAGCGCCGTTGTTGGCCTGGTTCCCATTCACGCCGGTTGCGTTGCTGTCCTCTTCATACGCCCCCGCCACGACCGTGTCGCCGGACACGGCGACCGAGAACCCGAAAAGATCGTTGGCATCGGTGTTCGACGCCTTGAGATACGCCTGCTGGGTCCATGCCACTCCGTTGCGAACGAAGACGTATGCGGCGCCGGCGTCATGCGCGCTGTTATCGGCCTGGTTGCCGTTCACGCCGGTCGCGTTGCTGTCCTCTTGGTATGCCCCAACCACAATCGTGTCGTCGGAGACGCCAACCGAGAACCCGAAGCGGTCGACTGCTCCAGTGTTCGACGCCTTGAGATAGGCCTGCTGGGTCCATGCCGCGCCGCTGCGCACGAAGACGTAGGCTGCACCGGAGTCATCCGCGCTGTTGTCGGCCTGGTTGCCGTTCACGCCAGTCGCGCTGCTCTGCTCGAGAGCTGCCCCGACCACGATCGTGTTGCCAGACACGGCAACCGCGACCCCGAAGAGGTCGCCCGCATCGGTGTTGGACGCCTTGAGGTAGGCCTGCTGGGTCCATGTCCCGCCGTTGCGCACGAAGACGTACGCCGCGCCGGCGTCCGGGGCGCTGTTGTCGGCCTGGTTGCCGTTGACGCCAGTTGCGTTGCTGCGCTCCTGCGGCGCACCGACCACGATCGTGTCGCCGGAGATGGCGACGTAGTTTCCGAAGGCGTCACCAGCACCGGTGTTGGACGCCTTGAGATATGCCTGCTGTGTCCAGACCCCGCCGTTGTTCACGAAGACATAGGCTGCGCCGGAGTCGGTCGCGCTGTTGTCGGCCTGGTTGCCGTTCACGCCGGTCGCGGCGCTGTCCTCCCGCGGCGCTCCGACCACGACCGTGTTGCCGGAGACGGCGACAGAGTTCCCGAAGCGGTCGCCGGCATCGGTGTTCGACGCCTTCAGATACGCCGCCTGGGCGATGGGGTCGATCGTCAGCGGATATCGCGCCGTGCGGTCATCGACGTGAATCCGAATCGTGTCGCAAGTCGCCTCGATCGACGCTGGCAGCGTTCGCCCGTCGGCATCGAAGGCGACGAGGCCCGCATACGTGAGCGCCGTGGCGCCATCGGAGGCGATGAAGCGCACACCGCGCGCGTCGCCCTGCGCCTCGGGGCACAGGTCGCCGCGCACCGCGAGCGTGAAGACGAGCGTGCCCGCCCCCTCGGGGCGCGCCAGCACGGTGTATCCATGCTCCAGTCCGCGACCGTCGTTGAGATACCACTCCGAGAGCGACGCGTCCCACTCGTACGTGACACGCTGGCCGTCCGCCCACATCGGCGCGACGCCGCCTACTTCGCCTTCGCTGCCCTCAAGGCCCCATTGCACCAGGTCGAGTCCCCACGTCCACTGGGCGTGGTCCGGCGTGGTCACGAATCCGCGCCCGTCGAAGCGGGTGGTCCACTGCTGGCCAGGGTTTCGCGCCCGGTATCCGCCGTCGACGGCCAATGCGGCGTGGCGGTTGGCTTCGTATGCGGCGCGGAGGCTCGACCAGTCAGAAGCCGAGATGCCCTCGGGTGGGCGCTCGTCGCCGCGAGCCGCCGGGGCAGCCAGCAGCCATGCCGATGCCATCAGCGCCCCGGCCGAGACCGCGCAGGCGTGGCCGCCCCTTCGCTGCGCCCTGTTGCGGGATGCATGTACGTTCACACCGTTCGTCGTCAGTCTCATTGGAATGTCCCCATTGGGCGTGGTGGTGGCGGTCCCGCAGGGCGCCCGATCAATCGACGGAGCCCTCATTCAGCCGCGCTGGCCAGATGCTGCTGTGAACGCGCTTGTGGCCATGCTGATGCGAGGGTGATCGGACACTCGAGCTCGCACGCCGAGCTCACCCCGATCGTGACGGTGCGTCTCCGGACCGTCTATAGGGAAATTTCCCTGTTTTGCGGCGTGAACGATTCTCTGCGAATCACCGTCCATGCTCGTGCCTGATGCACCCGCACGCGCACACCGAGCGAGGCACCTCCGGCGTGCGCGTGCGCCACGCCTCGGCGCCCGCGTCGAGCGGCGCCTGGTCGTTCTCGCAGACGCGTTGGTGCGGAAGTGGCTCCGTAGGTACGCCCAGAGCCGCTCGACCGGGTTGAGTTCCGGCGAGTACGGCGGCGGCAGGAGCACGGTGATGTTGCCGGGCACGGCGATGTTGTCTGGCACGTTCAGCGCACGGCTGCGGTGCCAGCCGGCCTGGTCCATGATCAGCACCGCGTGGGCCGTCGCCAGCAGCCAGTCGCGCTGCTCGGCGCTGCGCTCGCGACGCGCCATGCGGCGAAGTTCGTTCACATCTCTGTCGCGTCGTTGCTCGATCTCCACGAAGCGCCTCCTTGCGTCGGTGGACGCACCATCGACGATCGAGGCGCAAGTCGCAACCGAACATGCGCCGAGCGCGCACGAGCGTCAGTGAGGGTTCGTATGACACCGTCGCCCGGAGGGACCGTCGCCGATACGATCGCTCCGTCGCTCAGGAGTCACCCATGATCCTCATGATCCCCACAGCACGCGCCACCACGTCCCTGCTCGCGTTCGCCATCGCTGCGTCGGCCTCTGC
The DNA here is from genome assembly GCA_046350555.1 of Phycisphaerales bacterium. Taxonomy (GTDB): domain Bacteria; phylum Planctomycetota; class Phycisphaerae; order Phycisphaerales; family SM1A02; genus JAXMAF01. The sequence goes on along the minus strand of JAXMAF010000028.1, from coordinate 61,321 downwards.
TGGCGTTCCCGTCTATCCGTTCCATGCCGCCGTTGCGGCAAGCAATCCGATGCTCTGGTACCGCTTCGACGAACCGGCTGGATCGACGACGATCGTCAACCATGGGTCGCTCGGCGCGGCGTTCAACGGCACGACGTTCAACGGCGTATCCCTCGGCCCCGGCGGCATCGTCGGCGACGGCATCGCGTCGTTCAACAACACGCTCCAGCAGTACGTCGAGTCGCTCGCCGCCGCGCCGATCTCGATGACCGGCAATCCGACCTTCACCGCCGAGGCGATCGTGCGCGTCAACGCGGGCGACGCCAACATGAGCAACTTCGGCTACCCCCCGATGCTTCACTGGGGCGCGCCCTTCACGGGCGAGTCGGTCTACTTCAGCCTCTTCCGCTTCACCGAGAACCGCTACTACGCGGGCTTCTACAACGGCGGCCTTCGGACCGTCGGCACGATGCCGCAGAACTGCTTCCTGCACATCGTCTGGGTGCGCGATTCAGCCGGCGGAACCGCGGGCCAGTACGCGGGCACAACGCTCTACATCAACGGCGTGGCGGTGCCGATGGAACCCGACAACACGCTTCCCGGCGCGCCGGTCATCAACGTGACATCGACGACCTTCCGGGTCCAGAAGGCGACCGACGGCACGCGCTATTTCGCCGGCGCCATCGACGAGGTGGTGCTTTACGACCACGTCCTCACCGAGTCGGAGGTTCTCGCGCACTTCGCAGCGCTCGATCTTCCACCGCTCGACTGCCGCAGCGACCTCAACCGCGACGGCGTCGTGAACGGCGCCGACCTGGGTCTGCTGCTGGGCGCCTGGGATTCGATGGCTGACTGCGGCGAACCCGCCAGCGCGGATCTGAATTGCGACTGCATCGTCGACGGCGCCGACCTGGGACTCATGCTGGGCGCGTGGGGACCGTGCTCATAGTGTGCGTCTTGTGACGGGATCGCGCATGTCGCCGGTCGAGTGAGATGGATTCCAGTCGACCTGCGAGCGTGGCATCGAGCGGCAGAGACACGCGAAGTACCCTCGAGCGGCCGACGTCGAAGCGTGCGATGGATGTGCGTGCCCACGTTCCGCGTGGTTGGTGTTACGGATTCGCCGCCTGGGGTGCCTCGCCCATCTGATGTCTGTCCCGCAACCCTGCGTCGAGGCCCTCGGCGAACGACGTGAGCACGGGCCAAAGTGGAGTTCCCGAGATCGTTCCGGTTGGCTTGTGCCAGCTCGATTGCACACCGACCAGCGAGTAGACGGCTCTCCCCTCCGCGTCGCGGTGGAGATCGAAGATCGGCCCTCCGCTTGTGCCTCGGATGTCGGTGATCGGGGTGCCGACGCCATCTTCCACAACCTCGCCGGGAGCGACCACGCCATAGATTCTGATGTCGCGGTCCTCGCCGAAGCACTCAGGGATGTGCCTTGCCGGCTGCAAGCCGAATAGCACCCAAGCGGAACTTGACTGCGCCTTCGTCTGGCTCCCTTGCTTCACGATCACGGGACGTCGAAGCTCGCCGGGAACACCCAGCATGACGCGAGCAAACACGTCGGACGGCTGGTTGCTCCAAGCCCGTTCGCTCACGGGCTTGATGCCGCCGGCGGCAAGAAGCTGCGCGTAGTACGGGCGCAGTAGCACGATGCCGTAATCCCACCCGTGGTTGTTGTCGTGCCGAAGAGCCGGGCATCCTTCAAGGTCGATCAGAATGCCTGGGAAGCTGTTGCCGGCGCACGCATCGAACAGCAGTGTGCTAGCGATCCGACGACCGGCGGCGATACGACTGGCCCGACCATCGAGCACGTGACCGGCTGTGACCAAGAACCACATTCCACGGACAGACACCACGAACGCGCTGCACGTGAAGAGTTGCTGATCGGATCCGTCTGGATTCGAGTCCAGCCATTCGATCGCCACGGCGTGCTTGAGGAGTTGCTCCATCAGGCCCGGGAAGCGGGCGTGTAGTTCATCGTTGCGCAAAGTGATGTCCTGTTGAAGACTTCCGGAAGGACGCAGAACCGTAGACAGCTCAATGGCATTCAGCTTGACTGGCTGAATGCCCAAGCGGCAGCAATCGGAGGCTAATGTAATTATACGGATTCCAGTCGACCTCCATGCGTTCGACCTCCTGCCCACAGCGGCGGCTCACGACGGACTTGGGTTGGGTGAGGCGCGAGAGTCGACTTGCACGCGTGCCAATCGCTCGATGAAGGCTCTCAACTCGGCCTCCCATTCGAACGGCGAGTCCTTGGTCGGGTCGTACGACGGCAGCTCGGGAACGGCGACGCCCAGTTGCGTGAGCAGCTCCACGGCGCGCTTCAGGTGGATTCGGCTCACATACGGCTCTCCGTCGCCCCACGCCCAACGGTGATATTGGAGGGCTTGATGTTCCGCGAGCTCGCGCTCGCCGAGGGCAAGCCAAAGCTCGACAAGCCAGCGGTGGGAGCCACCCGACTCGAGCCGCGCGGCCTCGTGCCGAGCTTCCTCGGCGTCGATGGCGCCGGTCCTGAACCGGGCGAGTGCCAGCAGAGACTCGGAGTATCGATCGGCAAGACCTCTCTCGCGGGCCATGCGAACGGCCTCGGCCAGGCAACTCGTCGCCGATTCCCAGCGACCTTGCCCGGCGAGCCACTCGCCGCGCCATCGGTGGAGTTCGCGGATGCTGCGACGGTCCCTCGTCCGGGCGGCCAGCGCTTCGGCCTCCGCCAAGTGCTCCTCCTGGAGATCGCCACGGTGGAGGCGGATCCAGACGTTGGTCCTCGACTGTTCCGAAACATTGCATTCCTGCTGCGCCGCCTCCAGACCGCCCCACCCGAAGAGCCGGAGGAGTTGTCCGAACCTGGCCGTATGCAAGGCGTGCTCGCCGCCCATGATCGATGCAAGGTCCGCCGCGAGCGACAGGCATCGGTCGGCGCGCGCGAGCCGGTGCCTTGCAAAGAGCGCGAGGGCGAGATCGGTGAGGTCGACTCGCACATCCGGGGCATTCTCTCGTCGCACGTCAAGGAGCAGCGCCGCGGAGTACGCCGCCCAGCTTTCGTCGGCCTTTCCCTGGGCTCCCAGCGCGCGTGCCGCATCGGTGATCAGCGACGACGCCGTGCGCTCGTCGACATCGGCCGGAGGCGTGCTCCACGAATCCTCGAAGAACGGACGCACGAGCGACTGGACCTCCGAATGCGCTTCGAGGTTGTGTCGGAGCGCCTTTCCGAGGCCTTCCATGTAGGTATCCGCCGCCGCCTGCTTCCTGCCCATCCGCATCAGCGTCCGCACGACCTGCATGCCCGCGGCCACATCCTCGAGCGTCTCCGCATCCTCGTACGACCGATGTGGCCGATGCGAGAAGTGGTCGACCACGCGCTGGCCGTACAACTCAAGTTGCGTCGACTCGAGGCCGCGCGCTGCGACGCCGCGCACCACCGGGTGCAGGTCGTATCGCTGGCGGCCATGGTCGTACAGGAGCAGCCCGCGACGCTCGAGGTCCGTCACGGTGCCCGCGAGCTTCGCCGCGGCCTCCCGGTATTCCTTGGAGGCGCGGCGCGCGTTCAGCGCCTCCTCGTACGCCCGGTGCCGTTCCTGGATCGTGGGTGGCTCGAGGTCGGCCGTCAGATCGAGCAGGCCAGTGCCAGCGTCGGTCGACTCGAAGAGCCCAGTGCCATGATCGGTCGACTCAAGCAGGCCCGTGCCGACGTCGATCGACTCAAGCAAGCCAGTGCCGCGGTCGATCGACTCGACGTCGAGGTCCACGAACGCACCCAGCAACCCGGAGCCCAGATTCACCGTGGCCTCCGCGACATCGGGTGGCTCCGGTGGCAGGTGTGGATTGAGCGCCTCGAGCGTCTCGTAGTCCGCGGCCTCCGCGAGCAGCGCAAGGGTCGAAAGGAGCTGCCGGCCCGGCTCGGGCGCCGCGGCGATCGCCGCCAGGAGGATGTGGTTCTTGCGCTGCTTCAGGTCGAGCGCGGCGAGATCGAGCCGAGCGCCCCCCGACGGACCAACATCGGCCACCCATCGATCGAAGTTTCCGCGGGCAGGCAGGTAGTCGTTGATGAGGCCCGCCAACGACCCCGTGACCAGCGGATGACAATCGCAATTGGTCTTGAGATACGCCTGGATGGCCGCGGAGCTGCCGGTGATCCCTTGTGAGCGGAGAAGCGCCTCCGCGTCGGACGGCCTCAGCCCTTCGAGCGCGATGCGCCGGACTCCCGGCAGCGGCATGTGCGAAGGGTTCAGCAGCGCCTTCGGGGTGAGCCGGGTGCTGATGAGGAACTTCGACGGCCCCGGCGCGGCGAGGGCGCGCAGGAAGCCATCGTCCTGCGGCCGGATCGCCGAACAGGGATCGCCGTCGGAGACCTGGTCCGTGACGCTCTCCACCGCGTCGTCGGCGACCTGCGCCGCGTCGATGCGGTGGTACGCGACGAGCACCCGCTCCAATCCGTCGAGGATGAAGAGGTACGGCCTGGCCTTCACGTGTCCGAGGAACTCGTCGGCAAGGTCGGCCATGCGCCGCTTGAGGAGTTCCTCGACCGGACGATCGGTGATGTATGCGACGGCGCGGCGGACGAAGTCCTCCATGATCGCGCCGCGCTCGTAGAAGGAATACCAGAAGCGACCCGCCCAGTCGGTGCGCGACCTGGTGCCCGCTGGTCGGGCCGGATCGGCGTGCTGGCGAGCTCGCTTCCATGCCGCCACGCCCTTGATGCGCACGACGGCCCGTCGCACCAGATCCTCCACGAGCGCACCGCCCGTGCGCACCGGCGCGCCCGTCGATTCCGCGCGATCGGTGTGGGACTGGACCCAGTGCCACGTCAGCATGCTCTTGCCGGCGCCGCCGATGGCCTCGAAGAGAAGCACGGGATGCGGATCGGCGGCGTCCGCCCACTCATCGATGGTCTCCAGCTCGCCCTTGCGGCCGACGAAGTCGTGGGAGCCGATGTAGGGTGGCTCGGCGTGGAACTGCGGTGGACTCGGCATCCGCGGATGCGCCGTCGAACGGCTCGTCTCGCCATGTCGAGGATTGCCCTCCTTCGGCGCGGCGCCGAGTTGCCGATCCTGCGCCTCGATGCAGCGGCGGAGCTTGGCGACGGCCTGCGCCGACTTGAGGGCGAAGTCCTCGATGCTGTCGAAGGTGATGCAGAGCAGGGCCGACCTGGCCCGCTCGCGGAATTCCTCGAGCTTGACGACCTTCGTCGCGTCGTGCTCGAAATCGGCCTTCGTGCCCGGATGCATCTCCCCCATCACGAAGACCAGCGTTGGCAGCTTGAGCCGTTGTGCCTCCTCGAACTCGAGGCGCGTGATCGAGTGGCCGAGGGGATTGTGCTCCGCGGATTCGGGGATGTCGCCGCACCGATGGCTGATGAGCGCGATAAAGGCGCGCGACCGTCGGACCATCTCCAGCGACGACGAGATGACCGTCTCGCCCGGACCGGGGACGTGGCTCTCCATCCAGACGGCGAAGAGATCCTCCGCATGAAGCGCGTCGCGCAGCGTTTCACGGTGCCCTCGAAGGTCCCTGAACGTGCTGGAGACCATGACACCGTCGTACTTGTGCGGTGCGGCTGGTTCGTCGCTGGACATGCGCGGCGCTCCGTGCGGCCCGAGACGGTCTCGTGGCACCGCACCTCCGTGAACGGAGCCACGGCGAGGCATGCTATACGGAGTCCAGTCGACCTCGATGCGTTCGACCGCTTGCCAACCGCGGCGCCTCATGGCGGAATTGGATTGGGTGGGGTGCGAGAGTCAAATGGGACGCGTCCTTTGCGGATTCCAGTCGACCCCCATGCGTTGGACTCCTTGCCCACAGCGGCGCCTCACGGCGGGATTGGGTTGGGTGGGGTGCAAGAATCAACCGGGACGCGTCTCTTACGGATTCCAGTCGACGCCCATGCGTTCGACCCCTTGCCCACAGCGGCGCCTAACGGCGGGATTGGGTTGGGTGGGGTGCGAGAGTCAAATGGGACGCGTATGACGACGGGCGCTCGATCCCCCCTACTGCCACGCGCCAAGCAACAACCCCAGGTCCACTCCATCGACGACGCCGTCGCGGTTGATGTCGCCCACGCACGCCTGCTGCGCCGGACAGGGTCCCCAACCGGCAAGCAGTGCACCGACGTCGCCGCCGGTCACCGCGCCAGCGCAAGGCCCTGTGCCGCGCCGCGGCACGCGGATCGGCGCAGCCGAGACGCTCACCCCGTGACGCAGCGAAAAAGCCCGCCTCCGTGGGCAGGCCTTCTTCGCGGAGCAAGCGGGTGAAGGGACTCGACGCGCCAGCGCAAGGCCCTGTGCCGCGCCGCGGCACGCGGATCGGCGCAGCCGAGACGCTCACCCGCTGGCGCAGCGAAAAAGCCCGCCTCTGTGGGCGGGCTTTCTTCGCGAAGCAAGCGGGTGAAGGGACTTGAACCCTCGACATTCACGTTGGCAACGTGACGCTCTACCACTGAGCTACACCCGCGGCAGAGTCGCCTGGCCGAAGGCCGACGGCGAAGGAACGAGTATACCGACGGCAACGACGCGGGCAAGTCGGCCATGGCGTTCGTCATGAGGGCATGAAGCCATGGCGGCATGGCGGCATGGAGGCATGGAGGCATGAAGGCATAGAGGCCTCGCGTGGCGACCACACGAAGGACGTCGCCGCGCGACTCACCGCTGGTGACGACGGCCAGCATCCGCACGCCATCGGCACGCTGCGGATCAGACGCCGCCCGCGCGGCGCGTACGCTTCGCGCGAAGTTCCTCGCACGACACGGGAGACCGAGCATGTTGACGAACTGGAATCGCGCGTCATCGCCTCGCCATTGGCGCGCGGCGAGAGTCGTCGGAATGTCGTGCGCGCTTGCGTGCACGACGGCAGCGCACGCAGCCGTCACGGTCTTCGCCCACAGCGGGGCCTCGGACCCGGTCGACGAGGGCTGGATGCTGAGCGGACCGGGGCCGTTCACGACGGTCGGTCCCGCGGTGGTCGGGTCGCCTCCGATCGGCGTGTGGCGGATCGACGATCCATCGAATGGCGGCGATTCGGCGGCGGTGTACAGCCGAACGCTCCTGCCCTGCCATGACATGATCGCGTCGGCATCGGGGTGGTCGTTGCGCACGTGCCTGCGCGTGGTCGACGCCCCGGGCACGGAGAGCATCTGGGTGGGCTACAACACGCTCTCGCGACGGTACGACATGTGGTTCTCGTGCGACGCCGCTGGACAGACGACCGTGAAGCTGATGACCACGTACGGGGCGTGCGTGATCGGCGGGCCGACCGCGACCACCGGCGACGGCCTCGACTGCGGGACCGCGGGATTCCACGAGTTCGACCTGCGCTTCGATGCCGGCGCGGGGAGCGCCGACCTCTTCATCGATGGCGTCGAGGTCGTCAGCAACTACCTCGGGCACACCATCGGACTCAGTCAGGTTCCCGGCATCGGCTGGGGCGCCGGCTCGAGCTGTGGCAATGGCTCCGGCGAGTTTCACACCGTCGAGTTCGTGATCGACGCCGATCCATCGGCGGACTTCGACGGCAGCGGAATGGTCGATGGCGCCGATCTCGGCGTGCTCCTCGCGGCATGGGGAACCGCCGCCTGCGCGGCGGACCTCAACCTCGATGGCGTGGTGGACGGCGCGGACCTGGGATTGCTCCTGTCGGCGTGGGGGTAGCGGTCGGCGAAGCACATCGCGTGCGCGAGGCTTGTGGGGTCGCGGTGGTCGCGGTCACGCGGAACATGAATCGCGCGGACCGGATGTCCGCACCACCCCGCGCACGTGGAGTCCGCTACGGCGCACCGGCGGGCTTCCGACCATCGAGCGTCGCAGTCGGCTGATCACGGCGGGGACGATCTCGGCCGTCCGCGATCTCGTCGGCGGTCGTCTCGCGAGGCGAGAAGCGGATGGAGCCGTGCGCGATCTCGGGCGCGATCCCCATCGCCAGCAGCACCGGCGACGGATCGAGAGAGCCGGAGGAACACGCGGCGCCGGCGCTCGCGCAGACGCCTCGCTCGCTCAGCAGGAGGAGGATCGCCTCGGCCTCGAGGCGCGGGAAGGCGATGTTGGTCGTGTTCCAGAGCCGAGGCAGGCCGGCGCCGTGGACCACGGCATCCGGGATCGCGGCGCAGATCCCGCGCTCGAGCGCGTCGCGCAGGCGCGCGACCTCGCCGCGCCGATCCGTCGCGAGCCACGCGCGGGCGAGGTCCGCCGCGACGCCGAGGCCCACGATCCCCGGCACGTTCTCCGTGCCCCCGCGACGGTCGCGCTCCTGCGGGCCGCCGACGATCTCGCGGGAAATGCGGATTCCCTTGCGGATGAAGAGTCCGCCGACGCCCTTCGGGCCGTGGAACTTGTGCGGCGAAGCTGAGCAGGTCGATCGGCGTCGTCGAGAGATCGCATGGCATCTTGCCGATCCCCTGGGTCGCGTCGGTGTGGAAGCGCACGCCATGGGCGCGGCACAGCGCGCCGACGTGCTCCACCGGCTGGATCAGCCCGGTCTCGTTGTTGGCCCACATCAGCGAGACGACGGCGATCTCGCGGGCACGTTCGCGGAGCAGCGATTCCAGGAAGTCGAGATCGATCACGCCGCCCGGGTGATGCCGCAGCCACACGATCTCGGCGTCGCGCACGTCGCCACCGCCCGGCCGCGGCTCGCCAAGCGACTCGGCGAGCTCGCGGACGGCGCTGTGCTCGAGGCGACTCGTCGCGATGACCCGCCGCGCCGGTTGGGCATGGAGGGAGCCGCGAATGGCAAGGTTGGTCGACTCGGTGCCGCCGGAGGTGAAGACGAGCTCGCGCTCCGCGCAGCCGAGCAATCGACACACGCTCTCCCGCGCGAGCTCGATGCGCCGCCGCGCCGCCTGACCGGGACGGTGGACGCTCGATGGGTTGTGCCAGTTCTCCAGGAGCGCCTGGTCCACGGCGGCGACGACCTCCGCGGCGGGGCGCGTGGTGGCGTTGTTGTCGAGGTACAGCGGCGCGGAACCCTCGAGGGACGATCGATCGTAATGCTCCATCGGCCGAAGCGCACCGGACGCGCCCTGGGCCGCGCGCTGGATCTCCTTCGCGGCGCGGAGCGCCGTGATCCGCCCCTGCTTCTCGCTGACGAAGAGCATCATCGCGAACCCGCCGATGAAGAAGATCGAGGCCGAGGCGACGACATAGGCGAAGTTCCCCGGGAAGATCCACTCCATCGCCGCGATCCACGCCAGGCCGAGCATCGCCGAGAGCTTGTGGGCGATGCCGTAGAAGCCGAAGAACTCCGCCGACTTCTGCGGCGGGCTGAAGAGCCCGACCATCGCGCGGCTCGCGCTGCCGAGGCCCCCGATGCCCAGGCCGACCAGCGCACCGATCGCCCACGGCACCCACACATGCTTCGCGAGCGCGGTGCTGGCGGCCGCGGCGCACATGACCATGGCCCAGAAGGCGAGCCCGATGAGAATCGTCGTTCGCGCGCCGATGCGGTCCTGGTAGCGCCCGGTGATCGCGGCGCCTGGAATGGCGACCGTCGTCGAGAGGACCAGGAAGAGACCCATCCGGAGATCGTCGAAGCCGAAGAGCTCCTTGGTGAGCACGCCGCCGAACCAGTAGATGATCTGCATCCCCGCGAAGTAGAACGTCATGATCGCGAGGAAGAGAAAGAGCTGGCGATAGCGCGCGAGCTGGCGCGACGTGAGCGCGATCCGATGAAAGCCGACGGTCCACATCGTCTGGCCGGCGGGCATCGGTTCGTGGTACTTGCGCTCGGGAACCCAGAGGAACATCGGGACGCCCGCGACGAGGAAGAAGAGCGCCGCCCACGCCGTCGTGAGCTGGTAGCCGAAGGCGCTGGTGCGCACCACCGGCGCCACGGCGCCGAGCGCGGCGCTCGATGCCACGACCGTCCCCGCGGGCTCGCCCGAAGCGATCGCCCCGGCCGCTTCGGCCGCGGTCGGGGCGGCGCCGCCGATCGTCTCTTGGGCACCGGGAATGAACTGGATCATCGCGACGGCGACGAGCAGCGAGACCAGGGCGCCGACGTAGGCGATCGTCCACGAGAAGGCCGAGACGCGGCCCATGTCGCGGTGCGAGCAGAGCTCCGGCAGGAACGCGCTGAGGAAGTTCTCGCCTGCGCCGTAGAAGAGGTAGGCCACGATGAAGAGCGCCGCCCCGATCCATGCGTGGCCCGGCTGGACGAAGGCCATCAGGAACGTGAAGAGGACGCAGCCCACATACGTCACGAAGAGCAGTCGCTTCTTCGTGCCGGAGAAGTCGGCGAGCGCGCCGATGACCGGACCGACGAGGACAAGGACGATCTGCGTGACGATGCCGCTGATCGACCAGAGCTGCCGACCGACGGATCGCGCGTAGTCGTCGCGGAGCGGCGCCGAAGGCCTCGAGCCGGCGCCGTCGGTGGACGGCGCTGCCGTCACGCCATCGCGCTGCGTCGCGCCATCGCGCTGCGTCGCGCCATCGCGCTGCGTCGCGCCATCGCGCTGCGCTGCGTCATCGTGCGCGGGTGCGGCGTCGGCGGCGGTCGCCAGCGCCTCGCGACCGGACACGGCCGCAACCCAACGGACAAACGGCTCGTCGTCCGCGACGATCCGCTCGACGAAGTAGACCGCGAACATCGCCGTGAGCACGACGATCGTGAAGGACTGATTTGCGAAGTCGAAGAGCGACCAGCCGAGGACCGCACGAGTCAGCCAGGCGGGCTTGCGCATTCGCGTGAGCGTAGCGGCCGGCGCGCCGGGGTGTCGTCGGGTCGCAGCGCGGTCCAGGGCGATCGCATGATCGGCACGCCGCGGCGGACGTGTGGACGAGCCGCGAACGAAGTGAGCGGACGAACGTTCAGTCCACCCTGCGATCTCGTCGTCGTTGGCCGCCCCTCCCGTCGCTGGTACCCCCATCGACATGCCGCGTAGCGAAGCGAAGCCGCCCTCCGACGCGAAGCGCAGGGCAGCGAGAGGACATCTTCGCTCCGGGCTCGTCCGGGTCGCCACGCGTGGCGGCGGTCATGCGATCGCCCTGCAGCGCGGCCTGCGTGGCGGCGCCGTCGCACGGAAATGCCGTCGCCGGCCTGCTCGTGCTCGAACGTGAGTTCCGCGAAGTCGCGCAGGCGCGTGGCCACGCGGTTGCGCCCCGGTGCGCGGCGGTGCCGTCGCGCGGCGATGGCGTTACCCGACTGATACGCGTCCCAGTTGATTCTCACGCCCCGCCCAATCCAGTTCCGCAGTGAGACGCCGCTGTGGGCAAGGAGTCGAACGCACGGAGGTCTACTGAGATCCGTATGAGCCGTCGCGCGTGGTCGCGGCCGCGCCGACCCGCCACCGGTGTCCTCGCGTCGGTGCGCGTTCGCGCCGAAGGACAAGAACGCCCGAGCGCCGCTGCGGCGAATGCTTCGTTCTCAGGCATCTCCGTGCGCGTTCGCGCCGAAGGGCAAGAACGCCCGAGGCCGCGGCCACGATCGGAAGCCGGGATCAGAAATCCAAGGTCATCGATCGGGTCCGCGGCCTCGGGCTCATGCGGATGAGAGGAATCGAACCTCCACGGGATATTACTCCCACAAGAACCTGAATCTTGCGCGTCTGCCAGTTCCGCCACATCCGCGGGCAGGAGGCCATGGTAGCCGCTGCACGCCTTCGGCGACGAGCCGACGAACCGTCAACCGTCAACCGTCACACCAGGGCGATCGCATTCTCGCCCATCGCCTCCAAGCCGCGTGGGCCAGCACGCGACAGGCTGTCGCAGAGCACCGATTCCACGGCGATTCGCCGCTTCGGGCACCATCGTGCCGCCGTCGCGTGCTTGCGCGCGCGGCTTCAACGCGAGAATGCGATCGCCTGACCGTCACTCGTCGTCCGATGCGGAACCAGCTCCCGACTTCGACGACGATGCCATCGGTCCGAGCGGATTCGCCGCACGTCGCTTGAGCACCTCGGCCCGGACCTCGTCGAACAGATCGCGATTCTCGCGCAGGAAGAGCTTCGCGTTCTCGCGACCCTGTCCGATGCGGATGTCCTTGTAGCTGAACCACGAGCCGGACTTCTCGATCACACCATCCGCGGCGGCGAGGTCGAGCAGGTCGCCGCTGGCGCTGATCCCCTCGTCGAACATGATGTCGAACTCCGCCTCGCGGAACGGCGGCGCGATCTTGTTCTTGACGACCTTGGCCCGGACCCGGTTGCCGATGGATCGCTCGCCATCCTTCAGCGCGCCGATGCGCCGGATGTCGATGCGAATGGACGCGTAGAACTTGAGCGCCCGGCCGCCCGTGGTCGTCTCCGGCGAGCCGAACATGACGCCGATCTTCTCGCGAAGCTGATTGATGAAGATGACGATGCACTCGCTCTTCGAGATCGCGCCGGTCAGCTTGCGGAGCGCCTGGCTCATCAGCCTCGCCTGAAGTCCGACGTGGCTGTCTCCCATCTCGCCCTCGATCTCGGCCCGCGGAATGAGCGCGGCGACCGAGTCGATGACGATCACGTCGACGGCGTTCGAGCGGACGAGCATCTCGCAGATCTCGAGCGCCTGTTCACCGGTGTCGGGCTGCGACACGAGCATCTCCTCGAGGTTCACGCCGAGGCGCTTCGCCCACGAAGGATCGAGCGCATGCTCGGCGTCGATGAACGCCGCCATCCCGCCCGTCTTCTGCACGTTCGCGATCGTGGTGAGCGCGAGCGTCGTCTTGCCCGACGATTCCGGACCGTAGATCTCCACCACGCGGCCGCGAGGAAGGCCGCGTCCGCCCAAGGCGAGATCGAGGGAGATCGAGCCCGTCGAGACGCCCGGGATCACGGGAATCGCATCGCCATCGAGGCGCATGATCGAGCCCTTGCCGAACGCCTTCTCGATCTGGCCGAGCGTGCTGGTGAGCGCCTGGAGCTTGTTCTTGTCGATCGGAGGCTTGGTGGAGGTCGGCGACGGTGCCTTCGCCACGGCGCTTCCGCCGCTTCCGGCCGCGACAGCCGAGCCCGATGCCGAACCTGATGCGGCGCCTGGCTTGTGGGCGGCTGGGTGGGCCTTGGTGTCGTCGATCGCTGGCTTGCTCATGGTCTTGTCTCGATCCGTCGGCTTGGCGTCGGCGAAGGAGGTCGCACGGGGCCTGTCCACCGTGGCACTCCCCGGGCCGGCACTCGCGCTGGCACTCGCGACCGCGCTGCGGTTTCCGAGCCCGCCGCTGGATGCGGTCACGGTACCGCTCGCCGCCGTGCCGTTGCTCCCATTCGCCGTTCCATTGGTTGTCTTGATGCTCACCATAACCGAGGGCCTTTCCATGCCGTGCATGTCCAGTGGTGTGTCGTGATTCGTATCGGACGCGACCGAGCCGCTTCATTGCGTTCGGTTTCCGTCAGGATACCACGGATATCGGCGACGGGGTGGAATGTACGGTATTTTTTTGGTGAGAGGATGGTTGATGTCCTGGACCGATCGAACGCGACGGCTTCGCGCCGGATCCGGGCGGCGCTGTCGTGCTCGTGCGAGGTTCTGTCTCAGAACCTAGGAGCTTGCGTCACAGGCTGATTGCACAACCATTTTCGCGTCCACAAAAAACCGCTGGCGGCCCTGGTGCGAATAGAGCCGCATGGAGAGCGCCTTTCGTCCGTACGAGCCCGACCAGCACCTGCTGCTGCCGCCGTCGCTTCGGGAGTGGCTGCCCGGCGGCCACCTCTCGCACTTCGTCTCCGACACCGTGGACCAGCTGGACCTGGGGCCGATCCTGTCCTGGTATCGCGGCCGGGAGCAGGGCAACCTGCCCTACCACCCGGCGATGATGCTCAAGGTGCTCGTCTACTGCTACTGCACCGGAACCTTCTCGTCGCGGCGCATCGCCAAGGCGATCGAGGACTCCGTCCCCGTCCGGTTCCTCGCCGCGGGCCACGCGCCGGACCATCGGACGATCTGCCGCTTCCGGGAACGGCACCTCGACGCCTTCCAGGCGCTCTTCGCGCAGGTGGTCCGCATCGCGGCCGAGACCGGACTCGTCACGCTCGGGACGCTCGCCATCGACGGCACGAAGATCCGGGCCGATGCCAGCAAGCGGAAGGCGATGAGCCACGCCCGCATGAAGGAGGAGGAGCAGCGCATCGGGAAGGAGATCGCGGCGATCGTCGCCAAGGCCAAGGGCGAGGACCTGGCCGAGGACGTGCAGTTCGGTCCGGACTTCCGCGGCGACGAGCTGCCGCAGGAGCTGCGCCGCCGCGAGTCGCGGCTGACGAGGATCGTCGCGGCAAAGCGGCGGCTGGAGGAGCGCACGAAGGCCGACGCCGAGGCGAAGGCGGCGGAGGCGAAGCGCCGCAGGGACGAGGACGACGACGCAGGCTCGCCGCCCCGCCAGCACTCCGGCACGCCCGAGCCGAAGGCGCAGGAGAACTTCACCGATCCCGACAGTCGGATCATGCAGGACGGAAGCGGCGCGTATCAGCAGTGCTACAACGCGGCGCTCGCGGTCGACTCGACCGCGAGGATCGTGGTGGCGGTGGACGTGCAGCAGTGCCCGTGCGACCAGTCGATGCTGATCCCGATGATCGAGAGGTCCGAGCGGGCGCTGGGCGTGGGCGTCGACGGATCGCCGACGACGATCGTGAAGACGGTGCTGGCCGACGCCGGCTTCTCGTGCGAGCGCAACCGGTGGCGGCTGGAGCGCGCGAGGGGACGACTGGCTGTCTCGCCGTGGGCCGGGAGGGCAAGGCGTCGAGGCGGCCGCCGGATCCGGACTCGGCGCGCGGCCGGATGGCGGCCATGCTGAGGACGGAGGAGGGACGCAAGAGATACAAGGAAAGGAAGCACCTCGCGGAGCCACCGATCGGATGGCTGAAGGAGGCGATGGGATTCAGGCAGTTCAGTCTGCGAGGATTGAGGAAGGTGACTGGCGAGCTGAACCTCGTGACGATGGCGATGAACCTGAGACGGATGGCGACGATGGCGGTGTGATCCCGAAGCGGTCGCCGCAGCGCCGCGAGGAGTCCCCGATCGGGTCGACGCCGCAGTCGCGAGGGAATCGACCCACGGCGCGGGCAAGACGGTCACGGATCTCGGCTGTGACGCAAGCTCCTAGTAGTTCGGCGTCGGCGGTCGGTACTGCGTCAGGTCGATCGACCGGAACCACTCGATCGTCCGGCGCAGCCCTTCGCGCAAGGCGACCTTCGGCTCCCATCCAAGCTTGGTGCGCGCCAGCGTGATGTCGGGCTTGCGCTGCATCGGATCGTCCTGCGGCTTCGGCCGGCCGCCGACGATCCTCGACGACGACCCGCTCAGCTCGATCACCATCTCAGCGAGCTGGCGGATCGTGAACTCTCCGGGGTTGCCGATGTTCACGGGACCGGGAAAGTCGTCGGGCATGTCCATCATCCTCAGCATCGCGTCGATGAGGTCGTCGACGTAGCAGAACGAGCGTGTCTGGCTGCCATCGCCGTAGATCGAGATCGGCGCGTTCTCGAGCGCCTGGCGGATGAAGTTGCTGACCACGCGACCGTCGTATGGATGCATGCGCGGACCGTACGTGTTGAAGATGCGCACCACGCGGATGTTCACGCCGTTCTGGCGCCGGTAGTCGAAGAAGATCGTCTCCGCGGCGCGCTTGCCTTCGTCGTAGCAGGCCCGGGGTCCGATCGGGTTGACGTTGCCCCAGTACGTCTCCGGCTGCGGATGGACCGTGGGATCGCCGTAGACCTCGCTCGTCGAGGCGTGCAGCACCTTGGAGCGGTTGCGCCGCGCAAGGCCGAGCACGTTGATCGCGCCCATCACCGACGTCTTGATCGTCTTGATCGGGTTGTACTGGTAGTGGCCGGGCGCCGCGGGGCACGCGAGGTTGTAGACCTGATCGACCTCCACCCACATCGGATGCGTCACGTCGTGGCGGATCAGCTCGAAGTTGCGCTTCCCGAGCAGGTGCTCGATGTTGCTCTTCTGGCTGGTGAAGAAGTTGTCGACGCAAATGACGTCGTGTCCCGCGCCCACGAGGCGATCGCAGAGATGGGAGCCGAGAAACCCGGCGCCGCCGGTGACGAGGATGCGTTGGATCACGGCGGAGAGTGTACATGGCGGGCCGCGACGGGCGATGCACCGCGGGCGACGGGCGCCGTCGGACGGCGGCGGCGCGAATGGCCGGACGGGGACGGCCGCCGGCGCCGTTGCGTTCCAATACTGACCGGTGTCCACACTCGATTCCTTCCGAGGCGACGCGCATCGCGTCGTCGACTTCATCGCCGACTATCTCGAAGGGCTCCAGCGCACGCCGGAGCGCTATCCGGTCCTGTCGCGCGCGAATCCGGGCGACGTGCGCGCGCTCCTTCCATCCCGTCCGCCGACGACCGGCGAATCGTTCGACGCGATGCTCGAGGACGTCCGGCGGATCGTGATGCCGGCGATCACCCATTGGCAGCACCCTTCGTTCTTCGCGTATTTCCCGGCCAATTCGTCTCCCCCGGCGATCCTCGGCGAGATGCTCTCCGCCGGCCTCGGCGTGCAGGGCATGCTCTGGGCGACGAGCCCGGCATGCACGGAGCTGGAGACGCACATGCTCGACTGGCTGGTCGAGATGCTCGACCTGCCGCGCGCCTTCCTGAGCGACGCCGGCGGCGGTCCCGGAACGGGCGGCGGCGTCATCCAGGACACGGCGAGCAGCAGCGTGCTGTGCGCGCTCGTCGCGGCGCGCGAGCGGGCCACGGGATTCCAGAGCGACGCGCACGGGATGGCGCAGGCGACGACCCGGGCGGCGAAGTGGCGCGCGGGGCCCGGCGGGACCGGCGACGCCGCGCATTCCGGCGACGATGCGCAGATCGCGCCCGGTGCGCACGGACCGCTCGTCGCCTACACGTCGACGCAGGCGCATTCGTCGGTCGAGAAGGCGATGGCCATCGCCGGACTCGGACGGGCCAACCTGAGGCTGGTCGACGTGGACGATCGATTCGCGATGCGGCCCGACGCGCTCGAAGGGAGCATCGCCGCGGATCGCGCCGCCGGACTCGTGCCGGCGTTCTGCTGCGCGACGGTCGGCACGACCGGATCGAACGCGATCGATCCCGTGCGGGCCATCGGCGAGATCTGCCGCCGCCACGGCACCTGGCTGCACGTCGACGCCGCGATGAGCGGAACGGCGGCGCTCTGCCCGGAGTTCCGCTCGATCCACGACGGCCTCGAGCACGCCGACAGCTACTGCTTCAACCCGCACAAGTGGATGTTCGTCAACTTCGACTGCGACTGCTTCTGGGTGCGCGACCGCGCCACCCTGGTGCGGGCGCTCAGCGTGCTGCCCGAGTACCTGCGCAACAGCGCGACATCGTCGGGGAAGGTGATCGACTACCGCGACTGGCAGGTTCCGCTCGGGCGGCGCTTCCGGGCGCTCAAGCTGTGGTTCGCGATCCGCCACTTCGGCGTGGAGGGCCTGCGCGCCCGCGTCCGCGAGCATGTCGCATGGGCGCAGGAGTTCGCCGGATGGGTTCGCGCCGACGATCGCTTCGAGCTCGCGGTCGATCCGCCGCTGAACCTGGTCGCCTTCCGGCTCCGCGGCGGCGAGGGGATCGATCGGGCGAACGAGATGAACGAACGCCTCATGGCCGCGGTCAACGCCTCGGGCGCGATGTACCTCACGCACACGAAGCTCGACGGCCGGACGACGCTGCGGATGTCGATCGGCGGCACGTGGACGACGCGGGAAGACGTCGTGCAGGCGTGGGCGCGGCTGCGCGCCCAGGCGCACGCGTGAGCGCTGCGCGCCGGCCCGCGCGGCGAGACGGGCGACGAAGCCGCGCTGCGGCGCGGCGCTACCGTGGGCGATGTCAACGCGTCCGCGGCTCGTCGTCGGGGTGATGACCGGCACCAGCATCGACGGGATGGACCTCGCGCTCGCCCGGATCGACGGCGGCGGACTGGAGCTTCGCGCCACGCTCGTCCGCCATGCATCGCGTCCCCTCGGGGCGCTGGCCGCGGCGCTGCGCGATGCGGCGTCGCAGCGGCCGATGACCGCGCGGGAGTTCGCGACGATCGCGTGGCGCTTCGGCGAACTGCACGCCGAGGCGATCGCGGAGCTGGTCGCGGGAAGTCCTTCGACCTCGCCGGATGAACGCGCGCCTGTCGAGCGACGTGAACAGGGTGAACGAACTGATCGAAGCGAACGAGATGAACCAGGTCAACGAGGTCAACCAGGTCAACGAGGTCAACCAGGTCAACCAGGCGATCAGGTCGATCGAAGTGACCCGATCGATCGACGCGGTCGTGGCCACGCCGCCGACGCGCCGATCGACCTCGTGGCCGCCCACGGCCAGACCGTCGTGCACGCGCCGCCGGTCTCGTGGCAATTGCTGAATCCCGCGCCGATCGCCGCACGGCTGCGCTGTCGCGTCGTCTCCGACCTGCGCCAGGCGGACCTCGCCGCCGGCGGACAGGGCGCACCGATCACGCCGATCGCCGATTGGGTGCTCTTCCGAGATGCAGCGAGGCGCCGCGCCGTCGTGAACCTCGGCGGCTTCTGCAACACGACGGTCCTGCCGCCGGATTCGGTCGGCCATGTGTGCGACCTCGCCGGCGGCGACGTCTGCGCATGCAACCAGGTGCTCGACGCGGTGGCGCGATCGGTGCTTGGCGTTCCCTTCGACGCCGACGGCGCGGCGGCCGCGGCGGGGCGCGTCGACGAGTCCGCGCGCGCCGCGCTCGCGGCGATCCTCGCGCCGCAACGGAAAGCGCATCGCTCGCTCGGCACGGGAGACGAGGCCTTGGCCTGGATCGAGCGCATCGCGGACGACTCGCGCCGAACGACCTCGCCGCGACCGCGACGGAGGCCGTTGCCAGGAGATCGGTGCCGCCATCCGCGAGCATCGCGTCGACGAGATCGTCGTCGCCGGCGGCGGCGCGCGGCATCGACCGCTGCTCGGCGCCATCGCGCGGCGCAGCGCGGCGCCGCTCCGGACGACCGTGGAGCTCGGCGTGCCGATCGAGGCGCGCGAGGCGCTCGCGATGGCGGTGCTCGGCGCCCTGGCCGACGACGGCGTCGAGATCACCTGCCCGAAGGTCACCGGCCGGCTGGGCCGCGCGGGCCGGGCCGGGTCCTGGATTGGCTGAGGCGGCGCGAACGGGAGTCCGCGCGGGTCAAGCCCCGAGCGGCTCGACCTCCGGCCCACGCCGTTTTTCCCGACGACGCGCGCGAAACGCGTTCGTCGGCGGCGTTCTCCGTGGTCGGCGCCTTCGTGCCGCTCGCGCAACGCTCTGCCCGACCCGTGCGGATGCCAGACGGCCTCGACGCTTCTGATCCGTTGCCCACGACGGCGGCGCCCGAGGCGGAGGAGCGGGTTGAGCGGGGCGCGAGGATCGACCGGGACCCATGCATGCCAGCCAAGGAGACGACCATCATGCCGTTGACCTCTCTCGCCACGACCATCTTCGCCGCCATCCTCTCGTCGAACCTGTTGACCGCCCATGCGGTGGCCGCCATGGACGACGCCGCGTCGCCGGCCGTCGCGCCTGGCGCCGTCGCCGCGAAGGGCGCGGCCAGCCCCGCTGACGGACCCGCCGCCAAGGCCGCGGCGGCGAAGAGCGCCCCGCCCGCCGCAACGGAAGCCCAGCCCGGCGAGGCGCCTGTCCTCTTCGACCTCGAGTTCGCGGGCGGCACGCTTCGCGAGTACCTCGCCGCGCTGCGCCGCGCGACTCCCGCGGTGAACCTCGTCGTGGGGCAGGAGGCCGAGGCCCTGCCGATTCCGCGGCTCTCCCTCAAGCGCATCGACCTCGTGACCGCGCTGAGCCTCATCGAGCGCGAGGAGAAGCCGGGAACGCCGGACGCGCTGGTCGTCGAGATCGTGCGCGTCAACGCCGAGCAACCCGACGCCCAGCCGACCTTCAGGGTGCAGGTGACCGGCGCCATGCAGGTGTCGTCGAACGCGATGGCCGTCGAGTCGATCGGCGACGTGATCGAATCGGGGATTCCCGCGGGCACGATCCTCGACGCGGTGGAGTCGGGCCTTCGTGTGGCGCTGGGCGAGCGCGCGTCGCTCATGGACGTGAAGTACCACGAGCCCACGCGCCTGATCCTCGCCCGCGGACCCGTCGAGGGGCAGCAGACGCTGAAGGAGATCATCCGCGCCCTCCGCGGTTCGTCCGGCGCGGCCAAGTCCAGGTCCGATCTCTCGGCCAAGCAGTCGGTCGAACAGGCGATGCAGCAGGCGCGCCAGCAGTTCGAGTCGCAGCTTCTCGAGGCGCGCAGCCGGATCGGCCAGCTCGAAGGCGCCGTCGAGGCCGCGAAGAGCGCCCTCCAGACCGAGCGCGACCGCGCGGCGGTGCAGGAGCGTCGGCTCGTGGACGCCGAGTCGGAGTGGCGAAAGGAGATCGCCGCGCGCGACGCGCGCATTCGCGAGCTCGAGGCCGCGACCAAGGGGAAGTGACGCATCTCAGGCCGCGGCGCGTGCGATGGCGCACCGCGGCGTGGCACCGCCATCCATGCCAAGAATCGAACATGTCCGCCGCGCGAACCATCGGCGAACTGACGCGGGCGATCCGTGCCGGCGAACCGGCGCCGCTCGCCGAGCTCTACCGCGATCGCTTCGCGTGGGCGCTGGCGGTGGCGCGACGTCGCAGCGGCCGCGACGAGAGCTTCTGCCTCGATGCCGTCCAGGAGACCTTCCTTCGCGTCGTGCGATCGCTGCCGGCGATCGAGACCGAGGCGCAGCTCGAGGCGTGGCTCGCCCGGACGATCGAGTCGTGCGTCCTCGACGCGCTGCGCTCCGAGCAACGGCGCGCCCGGCGCGAGGCGCGGCGCGCCGGAGTGGCGCCGGCCGCGCCCGCTGCGAGCGCCGGGCGAGGAGTCCCGCGACCAGCGCTGAACCTCGACGACGCGACGCCCGATGCGTCGGCCCGGCGAGAGACGGTCGCGGCGCCGAGGACGCCGGCGCCGCGCCGCGCCGATCCGGTCACGGAGGCCGCCGAACTCGACGCGCAGGTCGCCGAACTGACCCCGCGGCTCGCGAAGCTCGCGCCGCGCGACGCCGAGCTCGTCGCGGCGCGCTTCCGCTTTGGCTGGACGCTCGGAAGGATCGGCGCCGCGCTCGGCCTCGGAGCGGGCGCGGTCGATGGCCGACTCAATCGCATCCTCGCGCGACTTCGGAAGGAGCTCGACGATGATCCCACGTGAATCAGACGGTTCGTCCTTCGACGCCGCAGCCATCGCCGACGGCGCCACGGCGGAGTCTCAGGCCATGCTCGCGCGGCGGCGCGACGAGATCCTCGGCGTCGTGCTGCGAGCCCAGGCATCGCGCCGCGCCGGACGCATCCGCCGCGCCCGCACGCTGGCGGTGCTCGGCGCGATCGCGGTGCTCGCGACCGCGGCGCTGCTTCCGATCCGCGCGGCGATGGACGCCTCGACGAACGATCGCCGCGCCGACGCAGGCCCGGCGATCGACAGCGGCGCCGCGACCCCGGCCGGTCCGACGGCCCAGGAGCGGCCGGTCGCCGCCGACTTCGCCATCGCCCGCATGGCGCTCGATCCAGAGGTGCTCGATCGACTCCGCATCGGCGGCGACGGGAGCATCCAGCGGGTCGACGACACGGAGCTCCTCGACCTCCTCGCCGCTGCCGGTCGCCCGAGCGGCATCATCCGCATCGACGGCCGGGCGACGCTGAGCTCGAACGCTCGGACACCGGCCACGGTGCGAGAGCCGGCGGATGCGCCGAGGTCGTGAGGAGGCGGCGGACAGGAGTCGGGAATCAGGGATCCGGGATCCGGGTTGACGTTTGGGCGCGGGCGCCGTCGATCAGAGCCCCGCGCGTCGCGGCGCTCTGGCGGCTTCCCTTCCCTCTCTCCTCTCTCCTGTCTCCTGTCTCCTCTCTCCTCTCTCCTCTCTCCTCTCTCCCCTGCCCTCTCCCCCAACCCTCACCGCGCCTGAACACGATCTTCACAACAGGTCCGATGCCACTTGGGATACTCCCTTCCGCATGACCGCCTCGACGACCCCCGTCCGGACAACCCGCGCGCAGGAGAGCTCCGTGGCCCAGAGTGACGTGCTGATCGTCGAGGATGAACCGGAGATCGCCGAGCTCATCCGCTTCCATGTGCAGCGCGAAGGCATGACGGCGCGGCACGTCGCCTCGGGACGCGTGGCGCTCGAGCGGGTCCGGTCCGAGCGGCCCGACCTGATCGTGCTCGACCTCATGCTTCCGGATCTCGACGGCCTCGAGGTCTGCCGGCGACTCAAGCAGAACGTCGACACCCGCTCGATCCCGATCGTGATGGTGAGCGCCAAGGGCGAGGAGGCCGACATCGTCGCCGGGATCGAGCTCGGCGCCGAGGACTACGTCACCAAGCCATTCAGCCCGAAGGTGCTGATGGCGCGCATGAAGAACGTCCTCCGCCGGCGCGAGGGCGCGGGGCAGGCGGCGAACGCCGAGGGTCGGATCTCGCTCGCCGGCGGTGCGCTGGTGGTCGATCCGGCGCGGCACGTCGTGATGGCCAACGGCGAGCCGGTCGAGCTCACGCTCACGGAGTTCGGCCTCCTTCACTTCCTGGTGCAACGACCGGGCTTCGTGCGAACGCGCGACCAGATCATCTCGGCGGTCCACGGCAAGTCGACCGTGCTCTCCAGCCGGACGGTCGACGTGCACATCACCGCGCTTCGCCGCAAGCTCGGCGAGCTCGGGCGCATGGTGGAGACGGTGCGCGGCGTGGGATATCGGCTCTCGGAGAGCCCGGGCGAGTAGGCCGGCGCCCGTCGCGTCGTACGCTTGCGCCATGCTGGAACGCGTCGCCCCGTGGGCCATCCTGCTGCTGGGGCTGATCGGCGCCGCGATGGCGCTGCGGGTCGCCCGGCGCGAGGTGCGTCGCGCGAACGAGGCGGCGCGCGACGCCGCCGCGAACGCGGCCCGCGACCGCGACGCCACCCTCGACCGGCTCGAACGCACCACGCGCGAGCAGCAGGCGATCCTGGAATCGATGAGCAGCGGCCTGCTGGCCATCGATCCGGACCAGCACCTGCTGCGCGTGAACAGCGCCGCGGCGACGATGCTCGGCATCGACGATCCCGACGCGGTGCGCGGGCGGCTCGTGCAGGCGGTCGTGCGCCAGCCGGGACTCAACCGCTTCCTGGCCGAGGCGATCGACGCCGAGGGGCCGACCGAGGCCGAGTTCGTGATCGAGCGCGTCGGGCGCGGCGGTCGCGCCGAGCGGGGCGAACCCGTGCGCCTCACCGTCCAGGCGGTGAGCGAGCCGCTGCGCGACGCCGCGGGCCATCCGGCGGGACTGCTCGTCTCGCTGAGCGACGTCACGCGCATCCGCCGGCTCGAGTCGCTCCGCGTCGATTTCGCGGCGAACGTCTCGCACGAGCTGCGCACGCCGATCACGAACATCAAGGGCTACGTCGAGACGATGCTCCAGGTCGGCGTCGACGACCCCGAGCAATCCAGGCGATTCCTCGAGATCATCCGGCGCAACGCGCAGCGGCTGGGCGCGATCATCGAGGACCTGCTCGCGCTGGCCCGGCTCGAACAGCCGGGAGGCCGCGAGACGCTCGAGGCGGTCGACGCCCCGCTGCGGCAGATCGTGGAGAGCGCCCGGCTGCACCTCGAACCGGCTGCGCAGGCCAAGGAGATCGCCATCGCCGTCGATGTCCCGAGCGATCTCGTCATGCACGTGATGCCGTCGCTCGTCGAGCAGGCGGTCGCGAACCTCGTCGCCAACGCGATCACCTACAGCCCCGCGGGAAGCACGGTGCGCATCGTGGGCGCCGCGCGCGACGACGGCATGGCCGAGCTCTCCGTCATCGACAACGGCCCGGGGATCGCGCCGCATCACCTCCCGCGGATCTTCGAGCGCTTCTATCGCATCGACAAGGCGCGCAGCCGCGACCACGGCGGCACGGGGCTCGGCCTCGCGATCGTGAAGCACATCGCGCTCGCCCACGGCGGGCGGATCGACGTCGAGAGCAAGCCCGGCGCCGGCAGCACGTTTCGCCTGGTGCTCCCCGCGGAGACCGTCGGCGCGGCCCAGATGGCGGGGTAGGCACGAGTCGCGCCGCGACGCGCCCCGCCCGGCGGCGGTGGGCGGGAGACGCTCGCCGCCACGAATTCCGCGGCGAATTCCGTCGCGAATCGCCCTCTCCGAGAGCGCGGAACAGGGTGACGGCGTGCTGGCTCATCGCCCCTCCGGATCCGTGCTACACTGATTCCGTGTAGCACGAGTGACTCGGGCACACCGGCACGCGATTCCCGCCATGGCCAACCTCACCATCACCGTCGACGACGTCGTCCTGCGGACCGCGCGCATCCGCGCGGTCACCATGGGAACGTCCGTGAACGCGATCCTGCGCGAGTATCTGGTCTCGTTCGCCGGCGCCGGCCAGCCTCAGGCCGCGGCGGCGACCCGCTTGCTGTCGATCGCCGAGAGGGCCGGCAAGGGTCGGATCGAGCGCCCGATCGCGCGCGACGAGCTTCATCGGCGCGGCGGTGCGCGATGATTGCGATGGATCGCGCGTTCGTCGACACGAACGTGCTCGTCTACCTCTTCGACGACACGTCTCCCAGGAAGCGCGACACGGTGCGGAAGCTGGTGGCGGCGCGCGGCGTGGCGGGCGCCTTGGTGGTCAGCACGCAGGTGCTCCTGGAACTCCACGTCGTCCTGACGCGCAAGCGCCGCCCGCCGATGGCGCCGGCGGACGCCGAGGAACTTGTCCGAACGCTTGCCGAATGGACCGTCGTCCAGACGGACGTCGGCCTCGTGCTCGCGGCCTTGGCGCGCGCACGCAAGGAGACGATCTCGACCTGGGATGCGCTCATCGTCGAAGCCGCGCGCGTGGCCGGATGCCGCACCCTCCTCACCGAGGATCTCCAGGCGGAACGCGTCTTCGACGACGTGACCGTCGTGAACCCCTTCGCCAAGGCCTGATGCCGATTCCCGCGGGCCGCCGTGCGCCCCGCCCCCCGCCCCCGCCCGCGATGGCAGCTCGGGACCGGCGGCGTCAATCGGGCCGCGACGATCGGCCGCCGGCCACCGCGCGCTTCTTCGCCCTGCCCTCGCCCATCCTTTGCGCGTTCTTAGCACATCGAATCGAACATTCCTCCGACACAACCACTCGGAGATATCCAGCACATGTCGCTTACCCAGCTTCCATTCGGCCGCCTCCCCAAGTCCAGCCCCGTCAAGCTCGCGTTCGCCGCCGCCGTCGTCGGCGCCGGCAGCCTCGCCGTGGCCAACCAGGTCTCGGTCGACAAGGCCATTCCCGCGTACGTGCAGGCGTCGGGCGTCTCGGGCAACCTCAACTCGGTCGGCTCCGACTCGCTCAACAACCTCATGACGCTCTGGGCCGAGGGATTCCAGAAGCTCTATCCCAACGTCAAGATCCAGATCGAGGGCAAGGGCTCGACGACCGCGCCGCCCGCGCTCATCGCCGGCACCGCGCAGCTCGGTCCGATGAGCCGGCAGATGAAGAACACCGAGGTCGACGAGTTCGAGAAGAAGTTCGGCTACAAGCCGACCGAGGTCAAGGTGGCGATCGACGCGCTCGGCGTCTTCGTGAACAAGGACAACCCGATCAAGGGCCTCACGCTCCAGCAGGTGGACTCGATCTTCTCGTCGTCGCGCAAGCGCGGCGGCACGAGCGACATCACCACGTGGGGCCAGGTCGGCCTGACCGGCGAGTGGGCGAACAAGTCGATCTCGCTCTTCGGTCGCAACAGCGCCAGCGGCACGTACGGCTTCTTCAAGGAGCATGCGCTGAGCAAGGGCGACTTCAAGACCTCGGTCAAGGAGCAGCCGGGTTCGTCGTCGGTCGTGCAGGGCGTCGCCGCCGACGTGAGCGCCATCGGCTACTCGGGCATCGGCTACGCGACCGCGGGCGTCCGCGCCGTGCCGCTCGCCGAGAAGGACGGCCAGTTCCACGAGGCGAGCTACGAGAACTGTCTCAACGGCACGTATCCGCTCGCCCGCTACCTCTACATCTACGTGAACCGCAAGCCCGGACAGCCGCTCGACAAGCTGACGGGCGAGTTCCTGAAGTACATCCTCTCGCAGGAGGGCCAGCAGGTCGTGGTCAAGGATGGCTACTTCCCGCTTCCGAAGGAGGTCGCCGCCGAGGCGCTCAAGGGCCTGAACTGAGCGCGGCAGCGACGGGCTTCTTGCGGGGAAGCGCGGCCCCGGCGAAGATCCGGGCGGACCTCATCTCATCCGGATTCCAGCGGACCTCCATGCGTTCGACCCCGCCGCCCCGCCGCGGCGTGCGGGGTCGGGCCGGACGGAGGCGCGAGACTCGACTGCGACGCGAACCATGCCCTCCGTCCCCGGTCCAGCCGGCGCAACGCCTTCGTCATCCCCGGGCGCGTCGCCGGACAACCGCTTCGCCGTCGCGCGATCGGTGAAGATCGTGGACGGCGCCATGTCGGTGCTGATCCAGGCGGGCGGCATCGGCATCATCGTCGCCGTCCTCGGCATCTTCCTCTTCATCCTGGTCCAGATCATGCCCCTCTTCCGGGGCGCGAGCGTCTCGCCGGTCGCCGATCATCCGGTTCCGCCGGGCGACTACGCGGTCCTGCTGGTCGACGAATGGTCGGAGCTGCCCGGACTCGTCCGCGACGACGGAACGATCACCTTCGTCGACTTGAAGACCGACCGACTCGTCCAGACGATCGACGTCGCGAAGGAGATCGGCGCCGCGATCGGCGTCGTCCGGCTCCGGGCGGCGACCAACACGCTGCTCATGGGAACGGACGACGGCCGCGTCTCGCTGGTCGACGTGAACTACTCGTCGGAGTTCGCCGACGGCCGACGCACCATCGAGGAGAAGACGGTCGTCGGCGAGCCGCTCCGCGTCGCGCCCGAGGACTCGCGCGTGGTCGACGTCGACTACGGCGACTCGGGCGGCGACAAGGTGCTCGCGGTGATCGTCGAACGGGCCGGCGCTCGCGAGGTGCACGCCCTGCTCATCGGCCAGCGCCGGACGCTGACGGGCAGCGGCAAGCCGTTCGTGAAGGGCAACGTCGACATCACCGCGAAGCTCGGTGGCGTTCCGCAGCGGGTCCTGGCCAGCGGAAAGGGCGACAGCGTGCTGGTCGTCACCGATCGGGGCGAGGTCGACTACTTCTTCCTCGCGGGCGAGGAGTTCGAGCTGCGCCAGCGGTTCAAGCCCTTCGCCGACATGCCCGATCCCCGCGACCAGCGCATCGCGCTGGCGGAGTTCATCTTCGGCGACGCGTCGGTGGCGTTCGTGAACGACTCGGGCGTCAACCGCGTCTTCAGCGTCTTCTCGCCCAGCGTCGTCCGGGACGCCGACGGCACAGCGACGACGGCGGCGCCCGCGGCCGTCACCGACTTCAGCAGCGAGCTTCCCCCGGACCCGGGAACGCGCGTCTGGGGTCTCACCAAGCCCAACTTCCCCGCGCTGGCGGGCGCTCCGAGCACGTGGGCGAAGAGCATCCGGACGAAGGCGTTCCTGCTCACCTCGCGGCGCGACGCGTCACTGCGCTTCTCGACCACCGAATCGGTCCGCTGGCACGAGCAACTGCCCTTTGCGCCGCGGCTCTCGACGATCAGCGGCAAGAACGACCGCATCTTCTTCCTCGGCGACGACGCGATCCTCCACGAGTACGCGCTGCACGATCCCCATCCGGAGGCCGGCTTCAAGGCGTTCTTCGGAAGGATCTGGTACGAGGGAAGCGACGCGCCGAGGTTCGAGTGGCAGTCCACCGGAGGCACCGACGACTTCGAGCCGAAGCTCTCGATGGTTCCGCTGCTGATCGGCACCATCAAGGGCACCCTGTACGCGATGCTCTTCGCGGTTCCCGTGGCGCTCACCGCGGCGCTCTACACGTCGCAGTTCGCCCACTGGAAGGTCCGGACCTTCGTGAAGCCCGCGATGGAGATCATGGCCTCGCTGCCATCGGTCGTGCTCGGCTTCATCGCGGCGCTGTGGCTGGCGCCGCTAGTCGAGACGCGCGTGCCGTCGGTGCTGGCGATCCTGATCCTCGTGCCCGCGGCGGCGCTCCTGCTGGGCGCGCTCTGGCCGCGCATGCCCATGCGGATGCGCAACCGCATGGGGCTCTTCGGCGAGCTCGGCGCGCTTTCGCTGGGACTGCTGGCAGCCATCGCGGCGAGCTGGGCGCTCGGTCCCGTCCTCGAGCGCACGTTCTTCACGGTCGTGGACCCGGTCACGCATCAGCGCGTCGCCGACTTCCGGCTCTGGTGGCCCGCGTTCACCGGCGCCGACTTCCAGCAGCGCAACGCGCTCATCGTCGGGTTCGCGATGGGAATCGCGGTCATTCCGATCCTCTTCACGATCGCCGAGGATTCGCTCTCGAACGTTCCGCAGAACCTCCGCTCGGGCTCGCTGGCCCTCGGCGCGACGCGCTGGCAGACGGCGATCGGCGTGGTGCTTCCCACCGCCTCCGCAGGCATCTTCTCGGCGCTGATGGTCGGGCTGGGCCGCGCGGTCGGCGAGACGATGATCGTGCTCATGGCGACCGGCAACACGCCGATCATGAACTTCAACATCTTCTCGGGCATGCGCACCCTCTCGGCGAACATCGCGGTCGAGCTGCCCGAGGCGCCGGAGGGCGGCACGCTCTACCGCGCCCTCTTCCTCGGGGCGATGCTGCTCTTCCTCATGACGTTCATCGTGAACACGCTGGCGGAGGTGCTGCGGCAGCACCTGAGGAAGAAGTACCGGACGGCGTAGGTGGGACGGGAAGCGAAGGACCCGGGACTCGGGACTCGGGGTTCGGGACTCGGGGTTCGGGATCGGGCGGCGCGCCGACGACTCATGGCCGGAAGCAGCACACATCATCGACCTCGCACCGGCTCCGGAGAGCCGCTGGTGTGGCTCACCGGGATGGGGCTGGTCCTCGGCCTCGCCATGATCACGGGGCTGCTCGCGATCATCCTCGTCAACGGCGTCAAGGCCTTCTGGCCGCCGCGCATCGCGCGGCTCGCGCTCACCGACGCCGGGCGGGAGACGTTCAAGACCGAGTTCATCGAGGGCGCGATCCTCTCGCTCGAGGAGAAGCGGACCGGACCACTCGACGAGAAGGGCCGGCGCGCCCTGGAGTACAAGGTCCAGGTTGGAAGCAAGGACCTGCTCGGCAACGGATTCCTCTACATCGACGCCAGCGAGGTGACGTCCATCTCGCACCCCGCCGACATCGTCCGGCTCGAGCGCACCGAGTACGGCCCCGCCTTCGCGCGGCTCGTGGCGATCGGACGGGCGGGCGCCGAGGGCGAGGCGCCGCGCGACTCGGGCGTCGCGCTCCTTCCGGCGCTGCGGGAGCTCGTCGCGCAAGGCAACGCCCGACGGGCCGAGATCGAGCGCATCGAGAAGGACGAGATCGGCGCGATCAACTCGTCGATGCAGGAGCTGCGCCGCGAGAAGCGCCGGCTGGAGCGCGCCGCCGGCGGAGGCGCCGTCCCGGCCGCGGCGCTCGCTGGCATCGAGGCCCGCACCGCGGACCTCCAGGCGTCGTACGAAACGCTCGCCGCCGAGGCGCGGACGCTGCGCGCGAGGCAGGGCGAGCAGACGCTGACCTATGTCATCTTCAACGGGCGCGAGAAGACGATCCCGGTGAGCGACGTCGTCGCGGCGTCGACGCCGAACACGCTCTCGACGATCCAGCGCGTCGGGGTCTTCCTCGCGAACGTCTGGGCGTTCGTCAGCGAGGATCCGCGCGAGGCGAACACCGAGGGCGGCATCTTCCCCGCCATCTTCGGCACCTTCGTGATGACGCTCATCCTCAGCGTCGCCGTCACGCCGTTCGGCGTCATCGCGGCCATCTACCTGCGCGAGTACGCCAGGGACGGCCCGCTCGTGCGCGCCGTGCGGATCGCCATCAACAACCTCGCCGGCGTGCCGTCGATCGTCTTCGGCGTCTTCGGCCTCGGCTTCTTCGTCTACGTGCTCGGCGGCGGCATCGACCGGCTCTTCTACCCGGACAACGAGGGGCCGGTCTTCGGCACCGGCGGCATCCTCTGGGCGTCGCTGACGCTGGCGCTCATGACCGTGCCGGTGGTGATCGTCGCCACCGAGGAGTCGCTCGCCGCGGTCAGCCGCGGCGTGCGCGAAGGGTCGCTGGCATGCGGCGCGAGCAAGTGGCAGACCATCCAGCGCGTCGTCCTTCCCGCCGCGGCGCCGGGCATCATCACGGGCATGATCCTCGCGATGGCACGCGGCGCCGGCGAGGTCGCGCCGCTCATGATCACGGGGGTCGTGAAGCTCGCGCCGACGCTGCCGATGGACACCACCTTTCCGTTCCTGCACCTGGACCGGAAGTTCATGCACCTTGGATTCCACATCTACGACGTGGGGTTCCAGTCGCCCGACTCCGACGCCGCCCGGCCAATGGTCTTCGCGACGACCCTGCTGCTGATCATCCTCGTGGTCTCGATGAATCTTGGCGCAATCGTCATCCGCGAACGGCTGCGCCGCAAGTACGCTACAGGAGCATTCTGATGCCGGTCGAGGTCGCGCCAATGACGAAGTCGACTCCAACACCCAACCCCGCCCACGCCGCAGCGGGCGCCGATCGCGCCGAGCCCTCGCACGCGATGCCGGACCCGCTGCGCCGCGCCGAGGCGCCGATTCCTTCCGGCAGCGTGCTCGCCGACCGGTCGCGCCGCTTCGTCTCCGCCGACGAGTCGGCCGGCTCGGTGATGCAGGCGATCCAGCAGAACAAGGCGGTGGAGTCGCTCACCCACGAGTCCGTCGACCAGGACGCCCCGCACGTCCTGACGGTGAGCGACTTCTCGCTCTTCTATGGCGCGAAGAAGGCGCTGCACAACGTCTCGATGAACGTGCCGCACAACAAGGTCGTGGCGCTGATCGGCCCCTCCGGCTGCGGCAAGAGCACGTTGCTGCGGAGCGTGAACCGGCTCAACGACCTGATCGACAACGTGACGACCACGGGACAGATGTGCATCAGCGGCGTCCCGATCTTCGGTCCGGACATCGACGTGATCGCGCTGCGCAAGCGCATCGGGATGGTCTTCCAGAAGAGCAATCCCTTCCCGAAGTCGATCTTCGAGAACGTCGTCTACGGGCTGCGCATCGCCGGCGAGGGCCGTCGCGCGACGCTCGCGGAGGTGTGCGAGCGCTCGCTGCGCGAGGCGGCCCTGTGGGACGAGGTGAAGGACCGCCTGCACGAGAGCGCCCTGGCCCTCTCGGGCGGCCAGCAGCAGCGGCTGTGCATCGCGCGGGCCGTCGCGACGCGGCCCGAGATCCTCCTCATGGACGAACCGTGCTCGGCGCTCGATCCCGTCGCGACCGCCAAGGTCGAGGAGCTGATCCAGCAGCTCCGCGGCAGCTACACCGTGCTGATCGTCACGCACAACATGCAACAGGCCGCACGGGTCAGCGACTACACCGCCTTCATGTACCTGGGCCGACTGGTCGAGTACGGTCCGACCGAAGCCATCTTCCAGAACCCCCGGCGCAAGGACACGCAGGACTACGTGACCGGACGGTTCGGATGATGGCCGCAAACCCGCAACCAATAACCAGTAACCAGTAACCAGTAACCAGTAACTAATAACCAGCAACCAGCAACCAATACTCCCCCGCCGCCCCCCCCTCCCCCCGGAGCCCCACTTGGCCCTCGACCTCCACAAAGAACTCCTCAATCTCCGCCGCGAGATCCTCAACATGGGCGCCATCGTGGAGCAGCGCGTCCGTGGCGTCGTCGAGGCGCTGCTCAACGGCGACGTGGAGCTGGCGCGGCAGATCAAGGGCGGCGACAAGGAGATCGACGAGCTCGAGGTGCGGATCGAGTCGGAGTGCCTGCGGATCCTCGCCCTGGGAAGTCCGGTGGCCGGCGACCTTCGATTCGTCCTCGCGGTGATGCGGATCGACGGACAGCTCGAGCGCGTCGGCGACCTGGCGCGCAGCATCGCCAAGCGGGTCATCTCGATCAACATCCTCCCCGCCGTCGAGCTGCCGCAGGCGCTCCTGGACATCGGCCAGGCGGCGAGGAACATGCTCTCCGACGCCTTGGCCGCCATGGGCAGCGAGGACGCGGCGCTCTGCCGGCAGGTGCGCGCCGCGGACGAGCGGGTCGACGACCTGCGGCGCGAGGTCTTCCACTGGGCCCGCACCGAGATGCCGAGGAACCCGGAGGCGACGCAGTCGGTGATCGACATCCTCTCGGCCGCGCAGAAGTTCGAGCGCATCGGCGACCTCGCCAACAACATCGCCGGCGACGTGATCTTCCTCATCGAGGGAGAGATCGTGCGGCATTCGAAGGTGTGATGCGCGTTCCCGTCGACTCGCGCGCCGCGCCCAACCCAATGCCGCCGCGAGACGCCGCTGTGGGCAAGGGGTTGAACGCATGGAGGTCGACTGGAGTCCGTATGAAGCCCGTGCGGGTTGACTCGCGCGCCGCGCCTCATCCGCCGCAGGGTCCCCACGCCGACAGCACGAGCCCCAGGTCGGCGCCGTTGACGACGCCATCGCCGTTGAGATCGCCGATGCCCGAACCGTTCCAGTTGGCCAGGAGCTGGCCAAGGTCCGCGCCGTCGATCTCGCCGTCGCCGTCGACGTCGCCGTCGCAGCAGTCGCACACGGTCGGATAGAGGTAGATGTAATCGACCGCGGTGTCGTCCTCGATCAGGATGTCCAGCCGGCCATCGAGCAGAAGCCGGACCACGTTGGTCACGTTGTTGGCGTCGGGCGGAAGGTTGGCCAGGTCGAGCGTCAGCACGGTCGTCGCGGTGCAACCGATCGTCGGCGTCGACATGTACGCCGCGAGCTGCGAGAAGGGCATCGACCAGCCGTAGACCTTGCCGCACTGCTGCACCAGCTCGAGCGAGATCGTGTCGTCGGATTGGCCGCAGTCGGGCGGGCACTGCTTCCTCAGTCCCACGATGAGCGTCGCGGCGTCGGTGCACGACGGCAGGTTGTCGAAGGACTCCAGGAACCATCGATTGCAGAGGATCGTGTCGTACGTGGAATCGACGACGCCACCGAGCGTGTTCACGTGGTTCACGAGACTCGGATCGGGGTGCGCCGCCGTCGGTGACGTGAAGCCGTCGTCGGCGTCGCCTTCATGGAACGGACGGTACTGGAACTTGCACGGGCAGTGGATCACCGTGAGCCACGCGTAGTCGACGGCGACATCGTCGGAGAGCTCGATCGTCAGCTCGCCGTCGCACAGTGTCGCGAGCATGTCGGTCACGCCCGGATTGGGTGGAAGGTTGGCGAGGTCGAGCAGGATCGTCCCGCCGCCGCCCACGATGCTGCCCGGACCCGTCAGGTCGAACATCGCATAGCCGTCGGCGCCGTCGAGCAGCGTCAGCGTGTCGGCGGCGTCGATCGGGAACGGACTGCCGAAGACCTG
This sequence comes from Phycisphaerales bacterium, assembly GCA_046350555.1. GTDB lineage: Bacteria > Planctomycetota > Phycisphaerae > Phycisphaerales > SM1A02 > JAXMAF01. The sequence goes on along the minus strand of JAXMAF010000028.1, from coordinate 28,109 downwards.
CTTCAGGCCGATCTCGAGGAATGCGCCGACGACCTCGCCGCACGCGAACGGCCCGCATCCGGCGGGACAACTCGGCCAGCACCGCTCGAAGGTGTGTTGGAAGCAACTGTCCGGCTGGGCCACGTCGAAGTCGATGCAGCTCGCGCATGGGCAGTTGCCGTTGTTCGCCGGCTCAGGGCCGTCGCTGGTCGCGAAGCCATCGCGGCAACCGCCTTCGCACACCCAGACCGTCGGCACGCCGCCGTCGGGGCAGCCCATGAACCCCGACTGGCACTCGCCGAAGGTCCATGCGAAGGCGACGCACGCCTGATCCCACGCGATCGTGCAGCACTGCGGCAGACCGAAGCAGACCGTCGTGCAGCAGTTGGCGTCGTCGCAGCCGCCCCACGGATGCGCCGCGAAGCAACTGCCGAAGCCCGGTTCGCAGACGGAGCCGCACGGCACGCAGTCGAGGTAGGCGAGGTACTTCGACCCGCCGAAGAGGTCGTCGCAGTCGAGCTGCGGCGCGCTGAAGCTCGGCGCCACGAAGAGCCGGTACGTCCCCGGCGCCAGGCATGGCGTCGCGGCAATCGTCGGGCACGTTCCGCCGCCCGTGGCGAGGATGCTTCCCGGCGGGCATTCGGTCGAGAGCACGAACACATCGACGGGAACATCGGCCCAGACAAGCCATGCGATTGCGCGCGGCGCGCTGAGGGTGAACTCGTACCAGTCGGTGTCGCGCGTCGAGCCGTCGTACCAGAACGCGCCGCAGATGGTGTCGTTGCAGGCGATCTGCTGGAACTTCGGTGGCGTCGAGTTGCAGCCGCCGTTCGCGTCCAGTCCGCAGATCTCGTTCTCGACGATGGCGCCATCGGGGCAGGCGTCGTTCTCACGACAGCACGTATCGAGGAACGGGCAGCAGGACGCGCACGTCAGCGTGCCGAGGTTGCCGCAGCAGCACGTCGACGGGATCGTCCACGACTGCGCGCAACAGGGCGTGGAGATGACGAAATGCTCGCCGGTGTTGTTGGACGCGATGCACGACAGGAGCGCCGAGAAGTAGCCGCTTCCGTCGGTGGTCGTGGTCACCGACTTGACGATGCCGGCGGAATCCCAGAACTCGATCGTCACGGCGCAACCGGCGAGGGCGATGCCGTCGTCGCAGACGAGCACGCCTTCGGTGATGTTGGGGATCGCCGGCGTCAACAGGAATGCGCGGATGAGCCCCTGATGCTTTCCGTAGCCCACGATCTGGCCAACGTCGTTGATGCCAGATGCCTCGATGAACTGCCAGTCGAGGTCGGGATCGTCGACGATCGTCTGGAGATCGTGGAAGCGGCCCGGTTCGAGCACTGTCGGCGAGCCGTCATAGAGGAACGCGTGGAAGTTGTTGCCGTCGAGGTTGAGGGCGAAGCGGCCGACGGTGTGTCCGAGGTTGTTGATGGCCCAGGCGTCGCTCAGGGTCGTGAGCGCGGGCGTCAGGTCGATCGCGGCGTCCGAGGTCCAGATGAATGCGTGGCTTTGCCCGCCCAGCGCCGCGGGCTGGTAGCTGCCCACCACGACGCCATCGGCGTTGATCCCGATCCCGCTGCGCGAAGTGGAGAAGTCGCGGCCCGCGTCGGAGCTGATGAACTCCAGGGTGCCGGTGGCGCCATTGGGCCTCGTGGGCGTCCAGCGGAACGCCTCGCTGCCGAGGAAGCCGGTGAACTGACCGGTGTCGTTGATGCCGTTGCCGTATCCGTACGTGGCGCCGACAAAGACGGCGTCGCCCATGCCACCATTGGGCGTGGTCGGCGTCCAAAGGAACGGCTGCGGCGGGTAGTCGCCTTCCGCACCGCCCGCGACCTGCCCCATCGAGTTGATTCCCGTCCTCGCGCCGATGTTCGCCGGAAGCGACAGCCCAAGGCTCGTCATTGCGCCCGTCGAACCGTTGGGTCGCGACGGACTCCACACGTACGCGAAGCGACCACCCCGGGCGTCGTCGGCGTAGCCACAGACCTGGCCAGCATCGTTGATCCCGTAGGCGACCGAGCTGTCTCCCCCGAGAGTGCCGAGATCCACCATCGAGCCCACGGTGCCGTTGGGCGACGTGGGCGACCAGAGGAACGACCGTCCGGTCTGGCCGGGCCCAACGGAGCTGCCGACCACCTGGCCAGAGCCGTTGAGGAAGTACGCGTTGCTGGCGTGATCGGGCGCCAGCGCGCCGAGGTCGGTGACGACGTACAACCCCCCGGCTCGCGCCGCGACGGCGAGGATGCAGCACGCCAGGATCGGCGCGGACGCAAGGCGGATCATGGCGACCTGTTTGGGGTGGGAAGCATCGAGCTCGAGCGGATCGGGTCGTGACGTGAAGCGACACATGGCGAAGGCCTCGGAAGGGCACGGCGGCGGATTGGACCATCGCCGCAACCGGCGACGGCGCCGATGCGGCGGTCTCGCGGAGCGCGAGACTTCCCATGGAGCAGTGCGGTGCGGGCGCGCGGACCTTTCGCGGATTCCATGAAAATCCGCGTTCCCCTCCTGCGACGCCGCCGCGACGGATGGTTCTTACGGATTCCAGCAGACCTCCATGCGTTCGACCCCCTGCCCACAGTTGCGTCTCACGGCGGAACTGGGTGGGGTGAGGCGCGAGAGTCAACTGGGACGCGTATCAGCGTGCCCACCATCGCCCAAGTGCAGGTGCGGCCATCCCGCCGGCGAACATCCGCGCCTCATCCGGGATGTGCATCGGCGCGGCGCGCCCCGTGGCGCGTGCGCGGATGCGATGCCGGGAAGACGTGACGGGTACCCTGAATCACCATGCAACTGCTCCGATCCTGCGTTCTGGGTCTCGCCGCGGCGCTCGCGGCGCCGGCGGCCGCCGATCCTCCTTCGCCAACCGGCGGCGCCGAGGCGCCTGCGAATGCCGCGGGTGCCGCGGCCAGGCCCGCGGCCGACGCGAAGAAGGTCTACGACGAATCCGCCGACGCCAAGGCGCAGATCGAATCGGCGATCGCGAGGGCCAGGGCGGAGCACCGGCGCGTGCTGGTGCAATGGGGCGGCAACTGGTGCCCGTGGTGCATCCGGCTGCACGCGCTCTGTTCATCGGACCGCGAGATCGCGAAGACCTTGCAATACGAGTACGACGTCGTCATGGTCGACACCGGCCACCCGACCGGCAAGAACGTCGATCTCGCCAGGTCGTTCGGCGCCGAGGTCGAGTCGAAGGGCTTCCCCTACCTGACGATCCTCGACGAGAACGGCAAGCCGGTCGCGAACCAGGAGACGGAATCGCTCGAGGTCAAGAACGAGAAGGGCGAGTCGGCCGGCGTGAGCGCCGGTCACGATCCGGCGAAGGTCCTCGCCTTCCTGAGGAAGCACCAGGCGCCGCCGCTGGCGGCCGCGGACGTCATGGATGGCGCGCTGCGCGACGCCAAGGCGTCGAACCGCCGCGTGCTGCTTCACTTCGGAGCGCCGTGGTGCCCATGGTGCCATCGTCTCGACGACTGGCTGCGCGGCGCGGAGGTTCGAGGCCTCGTCGCCAAGGACTTCATCGACGTCAAGATCGACGTCGACCGCATGACCGGCGGCAAGGAGCTCCTCGCGAAGTACAACGCGAAGGCCGGGACCTCGGGCATTCCGTGGTTCGCGATCCTCGACGCCGACGGCACGGCGATCGCCACGAGCACGATGCCCGGAGGCGCCAACACCGGATTCCCCGCGAAGCCGGAGGAGATCGAGCACTTCGCGTCGATGGTGCGCGGCGCGGCCCGCGCGCTCTCGCCCGACGAACAGGCGAAGCTGGTCGAGTCGCTCAGAACCGGGAAGTAGCAGCGCGGCCGGCGCACGGTCGCCTCGGCGCCGGTCGTGACCTTCGCGCCGAGCTCGCAGACGGCGGCAATCGGCGCGACGGTCACCTTCGGCGCATCGGCGCTCTCCTTCGACGACGACGCGCCGACGAGCGTTCAGTGGCTGAAGGATGGCGTCGAGCTCGTCGATGGTCCGACGATCCCCGGCGCGACAACCCCGGTGTTGACGTTGTTCGACGTGAGCGCTCGCAGCGCCGGCACCTTCGCCCTCCGCATCACGAACGACTGTGGCGAGGCGACGACCACCGCGGCGATGCTGACGATCTCCTGCCTCGGCGACCTCGACGCGAACGGCGCAATCGACGCCACCGACCTTGGCATGCTCCTCGCCGCCTGGGGAACGACTGATACGGATTCCAGCAGACCTCCATGCGTTCGACCCCTTGCCCACAGCGGCGCCCTACGGCGGAATTGGGTTGGGTGGGGCGCGAGAGTCAACTGGGACGCGTATGAGACGATCGCCGACCTCGACCACGACGGGGTGGTCGGAACGAACGACCTCGCGGCGCTGATCGCGGCGTGGGGTGGCTGTTCACCGGCCGACGGCGGCCGAGGAGACTGACCGCAGCCGATGCGCATCCATCGCGCGGCGCGCATCGGCGAGCGAGCGCGGCGGTCGAATGCACGGAGGTCCGCCGGAATCCGCGTCAGGCGTTCCGAGCCTCCTCCCTCCTCATCCGCACGTCGCCGTTCATGTCGAGCTCCGCGGCGCCCAACTCCAGCAGCGCGGCGAGCGCGGCCTGCTGTTCGGCCTGCTTCTTCGACGGGCCCCAGCATGGCTCGAAGCGCCGAGCGCCGCTCTCGACGCAGACCTCGAAGCACTTGGCGTGGTCGGGACCCTTCTCGTCGAGCACGATGTACTGGGGCGGGTGGTGGCCGATCCGCTGGAGCGTCTGCTGGAGCACGCTCTTGAAGTTGTACTGATGACCGAGGCGGACCGCCTGGTCGATCTTCGGCCCCATGTGCCGCAGCACGAAGGTGCGCGCCGGGTCGAACCCGCCGTCGACGTAGATGGCGCCGACGATCGTCTCGAAGACCGCGGCCGCCACCGAGGAGGGAAAGTCCCAACGTCCATTCATCCCCTTGCCGAGCTTCAGCAAGTCGGGAAGCCCGAGTTCGGTCGCGATCTCCGCGCAGGTCCGGCGGCTCACGACGCCCGACTTGATCTTGGTGAGCTCGCCCTCCATGAGGTCGGGAAACTGCTCGTACAGGGACGCGCAGACGACCAGTCCGAGGACGGCATCTCCCAGGAACTCGAGCCGCTCGTTGCTCTCGACCGGCGTGTCGGCCACCGACGCGTGCATCAGCGCAAGCCGCAGGATCGCCGGATCGTGAAACCGGTAGCCGAGGACCGCCGTGGCCTCGTCGACGAACTTGTCGTCCATGTGTGCTTCCCCGCGAGCGAGCGCGGGGTCCCAGGTCGTTGAAGCCATGGCCGCGGCGCAGCGCCGCAGCGAACGTTCCTGGGCGGGTGTTCGAGGTGTCGGACGCAACCGGCACCCGAAGACGCGCCAAGGCCGAGGCGAATGCCTCGCGGAGAGTATCACCCGCCGCACCCTCGGACTCAAGGGAAAGACCTGCGGGAGCGCAGCGGTGCGGGTCGGTCGGGGGATCGCGGGCGGAAACGGTCCCTTCGCGACGGAGGGGCCGGGGCTGCGGCTGCGCATTCGATCGAGGTGCCGGACGCCGGATCCCACCGCGAACAGGCCGCGGTCCGGACCCCTTGTTCGCGACCAACCATCGGGGCCGCCGCGATCCCGGGGCGCACCCCGCGACGCGCGATCCATCACCTTCCGCCATCCTGCGGCGCGTGCTACACTCTCCGCCCCGCACCCGCCCGACGGTCCAGCCCACCTCAGGTCCAGCCATGCACTATCCGCACCGAGTCAGCCGCATCAAGAAGATCCGCAGCGTGGGATTCCGCGCCCGCATGAGCACGACCAAGGGTCGGAAGATCCTCAACAGCAAGCGGCGCCTCGGTCGGCGGATCTACGTCCGCTAGGGCGCTGTGCAGCGGCTGCGCCGCCCGCTCGCCTTGGCGCCAAGGGCACGACCGACGCGCCCGACGCCTCGGGTGGACCGAACCTCTTCTCCTCGTCGGCCGCCCATCCAGCCGGGCCGCGAATCGAATCCAGCCCCCGCGTTCGCACGACAGCGCGGGGGTTTTCGTTTCTCCACCCGCGCGGGTGAACGAGCGCACGCCTCGGCCGAACCCGCTCGGCTCGACCCCGCCAGCCAATGACCTCGGCGCCACCGCCCACGATCCTCCTGCTCGGACCGCGCGCCGCGGGAAAGACCTCCGTCGGGCGCGCCCTTGCGGCGCGGCTGGGACGGCCGTTCATCGATCTCGACGACCGTGTGCGCGACCGCTTCGACGGACGAACGGTGTCGGAGATCTGGAAGGCGCACGGCGAGTCGGCGTGGCGCCTCGCGGAGGGCGCCGCGCTCGATGAACTCCTGTCACGAGATCGCGGCCTCGAGCCGGCCGTGATCGCCCTGGGCGGCGGCGCGCCGACCGTCGCGGCCGTTCGCGAGGCGATCGCCCAGGCTCGCGCCGCGGGACGCGTGGTCACGCTGCTGCTGCTTCCCTCGATCGACGTCCTGACGAAGCGCCTCGCGCGCCAGCCCGGCGACCGGCCCTCGCTCACCGGTGGTGGGGTCGCCGACGAGGCGAGCACGCTCCTCGCGGCGCGGCTGCCGGTGTACCGCTCGCTCGCGGACCTCGAACTCGCCACCGACGACCCGCGCGTCGAGCGCAACGCCGAGCGCGCGGCTGCGCTCCTCGCATCATCGTGAGCTCGGTGCACAGGGGGTGCCCCCTGCCCGTGGACCCGTTGATGAGAATGGATTATCATCTTCACGACCGTCGGCCGTGGAGCTCCGGCCCGACGGTCGCCTCCGAAGGTCGCTCGCCGGGATCCCCGCCATGTCCGTCCGCGCCCTGCTCGCCATCCTCGTCGTGCTCGTGGCGCACTCGTCGGCGGCGGGCCCGACCGCGTCGCCCCCGCCGGCCGCGCCCGGCGGGCGCGCGGCGATGCGGCCGGTCGCGGCAGTGAGCATCCCGCCCCAGCGATGGCTCGTGCGGCGGCTCGCCGGGGACGCCGTCGACACGATCGTCGTGGTGGAACCCAGCGCCAGCCACGAGACGTATCAGCCCACCGACAAGCAGGCGAGCGACGTGATGCGCGCCGACGTCTATTTCGCGATCGGGCTTCCGCTCGAGCGCAGCCGATGGTTCGAGGCGGTCCGTTCCCGCGTGCGCGTCGTCGATTGCGCCGCGGGAATCGCGCCGCGCACGCTCGAGGCGCATGCACACGGGGATGACGACGACCACGGCCCGCATTCCGGCGCCGCCACCGGCGAGGGCGCGTCCCACGATGCTCCCGGCGACCACGTCGGCGCTGGCGACGGACGCGATCCGCACATCTGGACCACTCCGGCCACGCTGAAGGCGCAGGCGCGGACGATGGCCGCCGTGATCGCCGACCTGCTCGCCGCGACCTCGGGCGAGCCGATGGCTGCGCCGACGACCGCGCCGGCCGGCGACGCGCCGCGCGAGCCCGCGCGCGAAGGCGTCCGCGCGCAGGTCCGCGAGCGCCTGGCGGCGCTCGAGCGCGAGCTGGACGAGCTCGATGCCTCGCTGCGCGCCACGCTGGCCCCCTGCCGTGGACGGGCCATGTTCGTCTTCCATCCGGCGTGGGGCTACTTCGCGGATGCGTACGGACTCCGCCAGGTCGCGATCGAGCACGAGGGAAAGGCGCCGACCGATCACGAGCTGACGGCGCTCCAGCGGCTCGCCCGCGCCGAGGGCGTCGACGTGGTCTTCGTCCAGCCGCAGATCTCCAGCAAGGCCGCCGATGCGGTCGCCGCGGCGGTCGACGGCCGCGTCGAGCGGATCGATCCGATGGCCGAGGACGTTCCCGCCAACCTGCGCAAGGTGGCCGAGGCGGTGGCGCGCGGCTGCAAGGCCGGCGCACGGTCGCCGTGAACCACGGCGCCGCGGCATCGCGACGCGCCATGCCATGTCATGTCATGTCCGCCACACCCCCCATCGTCGACCTCCGCGACGTGAGCTTCTCCTGGCGACCACAGAGCGCCCCGCGCGCCGTGCTCGACCGCGTCACGCTCTCGATCGGCGCGCGCGACTTCGTCGGGATCATCGGACCCAACGGCGGCGGCAAGACGACGCTGTTGCGCATCGTGCTGGGGCTCCTGGAGCCGCAGGAGGGACGCGTCACGGTCTTCGGCCTTCCGCCGCGCGCCGCGCGGCCGCGCATCGGCTATGTCCCGCAGCGCGCCGCAGTGAACGTCGGTGCGCCGGCGAGCGTTCTCGACGTCGTGCTCATGGGTCGGCTCGGCCGGCGACCGTGGGGATTCCGGTTCGGCCGGCTCGATCGCAGCGCCGCGATGGCGGCCCTCGAGCGCACCGGCGTGGCGGACCTCGCCCGGCGATCGATCGGCGCGCTCTCGGGCGGACAGCGGCAGCGCGTGCTGATCGCGCGGGCGCTCTGCGGCGACGCCCGGCTGCTGCTGCTCGACGAGCCCACCGCGGGCGTCGACGCCGAGGCGGAGCGCGGCCTCACCGACCTTCTGCAACGGCTCAACGAGCAGATGCCGATCGTCGTCGTGACGCACGACATCGCGTTCGTGTCGACGCAGGTCGGGATCGTCGCCTGCCTCAACCGAACGCTCTCCCTGCACGAGCCGCGGAACGTGACCGGCGAGGCCCTGGCGACCATGTACGGCGGCGGCGTGCGGCTGGTCGACCACCACGACCACTGCCATGCGGTGGAGCACGGACATTGAGCTTCTTCCGCGACATTCCGGAGAATCCCTTCCTGCTCACGGGACTTCTCGCGGGCCTGCTCGCGAGCATTGCGTGCGGGGCGATCGGTCCCTATGTCGTCGTGCGGCGGATCGTCTTCCTGGCCGGCGCCATCGCCCACATGGCCGTCGGCGGCGTCGGCGCGGCGATCTTCCTCCACGCCCGCTGCGGCGACTCGCTCGGCTGGCTGCGCCCGATCCACGGGGCGATGGTCGCGGCGCTGCTGGCGGCGCTCCTCGTCGGCGTGATCCACCAGCGCGCCGCCGAGCGCGTCGACACGCTCATCGGCGCCCTCTGGGCGATCGGCATGTCCTTCGGGGTCCTGCTGATGAAGTTCACGCCCGGCTACCAGACGGAGCTGATGAGCTACCTCTTCGGCAACATCGTCTTCGTCGACTGGAGCGACGTGCGGCTGATGGCGGCGCTCGACCTGATCATCGTGGGCGCCGTGCTCCTCTGTCACAAGCGGTTGCAGGGACTCTGCATCGACGAGGAGCAGTGCACGCTCCAGGGAGTCTCGGCGTTCGGCGCGAACCTCCTGCTGCTGGCCCTGACCGCCCTCACCGTCATCTGCCTCGTGCAGGTCGTTGGACTGATCCTGGTCCTGGCGCTCCTCACGCTTCCCGCGGCGGCGGCCGGCCATCATCTCTCGCGGCTGGGCACGATCATGTTCGCCTCGATCGGCCTCTCGATGATGCTCACCACGCTGCCACGCGCCGCGGTCTACGGCACGCCGCTGAGCCCCGAGTCGGCGATCGTCATCGCGGCCGCCGGCGTCTACCTTCTCTCGTTGGTCGTACGCCGAATCCGGCAGGGAGCGACATGATGGCGAAGCGACGGGAGACCAGGTCGGCGCGGGAGGGTCGCGGCGCGGCGAAGCCATCCGCGATGAAGCCAACCACGATGACACCAAGCACGAAGCCGCCGGCCGGACGTGCGACGATGTCGTCGACGGACGACGTCCGCCGCCGCTCCGCGCGCACCAGTCCCGCGTCCGCTCCGCCGCCGCGCCGAACGCGCCAGCGCGATGCGATCCTCGCGGCGCTCGACGATGCGGCGCGTCCGCTCTCGCCCGGCGAGATCCTCGCCGCGGCGCGACGAGCCGTGCGCTCGCTCGGCCAGGCGACCGTCTACCGCGCCATCGGCGAGCTCGTGGCGCACGGCGACGCGGTGGCCGTCGAGCTGCCCGGCCAGCCGCCGCGCTACGAGCTCGCCCGCGCGGCGGCGCGCCACCATCATCACTTCCACTGCGACGCCTGCGGGAAGGTCTTCGACGTCGCCGGCTGCCCGCGCGGCATCGAGGAGCTCGTGCCGCGCCACTTCGTCGTCGCGCGGCACGAGATCGTGCTCTATGGCCGATGCGCCACGTGCGCGCCGGCCGCGTGAGCGCGGCGTCATGCGCCCGACTCCGCCTCGGCGCGCAGCTCCGCGTCGGCCCGCAACGCGGCGTCGCGGCCCACGGCGACGGCGCGCTGCTGCGTCCGCAGCATGAGCATGGCGCCCAGCACGGCGACGGCGCCACCCAGCCACTGCATCGACGTGAGCGCCTCGCCGAAGATCCAGAGCTGCGCGAGCGCGACGATGAAGGGCTGGAGCTGAAGCACGCCCGCGGTCACCGCGACTCCGAGGTTCGCGATCGAGATGTAGTAGAAGACGTGGCCGAGGGCAATGCCGATCACGGCCGAAAGGAGCAGGTAGAGGAGCTGCTCCGCCGGAAGCTGAAGCGCCATCATCCCGCGCAGCCCGGCGAAGGCGCCGTCCGCGCAGGGCGAACCGAAGGCGAGCATCAGGAGCACCATCGAAAGCCCCGTGTATTGGCAGATCGCCGCGAACGCGAGCACGGGGTGGTAGCCGGCCATGAACTTCCGCACCGAGAGCCCGTACGCCGCGAAGAGCATCCCGCTGCCGACGGCGAGCACGACACCCAGCATCGGCGCGTGCAGGCCGGCGCGGGCCTGCACGTGGCGATCGCCGCCGTCGCCCGCGAGCTCGAGGACTCCGCTGGCGAGGACGGCCGCCGTTCCGGCCACCAGCAGCGCGAGACCGGCCAGGTAGCCGGCGCGGCGGATCACCGCGCGTTCGGCCGGGAAGAGCAGGAACGCGCCGATGGCGACGAACACAAGCTGGCTGCGCAGGCCGAAGCTCAGCAGGCCAGGGCTGATCTCGTAGTGGGCCCACGTGAAGCAGACCTGTCCGAGCGAGTTGGCGACGCTCGGGACGATCGCCGCGGCCCAGAGCCCGCGCGGGAGGCGCCCACGGACCGTGACGGCGAGCACGACCGGAAGCCAGAGGATCGCGCTGAAGCCGTAGCGCCAGCCGTTGCTCGTCCAGAAGTCGATCGACTTGGAGAAGTGGAAGAGGAAGAGCGGAACGCTCGACCAGCCCAGCAGCGTGAGCACCACGGTCAGCACGCCCCGGAAGGACGACGGGGACGATTGGCTGCGCACAGGCATCGGGCGCCAGCAGCGTAGACCGGGCCACGCCGGCCGCCCCGTCATCGACGCGCCCGCGGCCCGCCCCATACGCTCATGCGGGTGCGCGGCGCCGATCGGCGCAGCGCGTCCTCCACCATGCCGTCACTCGCCGCACTCGCCGTCACGCTGTCGCTCGGCGTGGTTCACGTCTCGACCGGCTCGACAACGGTCGCGGCGGCGCCCAATGCGCCGCCCGTCGCGCCGCCCGTCGCGCCACCCGGCGCCGGCGCAGCGGCACCGGGCCCGGCGGCGACGACTTCCGCGCCGAAGGTGGTCAAGCCGGTTCCGGCGCGGATCGAGGTGATCGAGCTTGGCGACGAACCCCGACGCTCGCTGCGGGCCGGCGTTCCGGTCGGACAGGTCGAGCGAATCAAGCTCTCGATCGAGCCGCTCGTCAATCGCTTCATCGACGGCGACGCGCTCGTGCTGGAGAAGCCCGTGCCGCTCGAGTTCGTCCTGGACCTGCGCGTTCGCGAGGCCAGGGCGGACGGCGGCCGCACCGTCGAGGCCGTGGTGCGCGAGGCGTCGCACCTGATCGACCCCGCACACGACGCGGCGCAGCTTGCGCAGATCGACGGAGCGCTCGCGGTGCTGCGCGGGGGCGGCATCGAGGTCGATCTCGATCAGCGCGGCGCCGCCGTCGAGGTGCGCGTCCCGCCCGAGCTCTGGCCCGACGATGCGCGGGGCGCGGTCGTGCAGCGCGTCGTCGACGGGATCGTCCGGCTCTTCACGCCGACCCCGGACGACCAGCTCGGCGTCGGCGGCCGGTGGCGCGTGCTCTTCGACGATCCCGATGCCCCGATCGCGGTCCGCGAGATGCTCGTCATGCGGGTCGTCTCGCTGACCCGCGCTCCCGACACGGTCCCGGGTGGCGCCTCGACCGCCACGATCGAGCGCTATGCGCTCTGGACGCCCCTTCGTTCCTCGCAGCGGGTGCGCGACGGCGTGCTCCCCGGCGGCGAGGACGCGGTGCTGACGAGTCTCTCGGGGCGCGGCGGCGGATCGATGACGCTCGCGACCGACCGCATCGCGCCGCGGCAACTCGACGACCAGCTCTACGTCGGGTTCTTCGTCGATGGCCGAGACGCCCGCGACGGTGGCCGCCGGCAGCTTCACGAACAGAGGATGATCCGGACGTCGGCCAGCGCGGCGCCGCCGGCATCAGCGCCAGTCGCGCCAGCGCCGGCCGCCAGGCCATAGCGCTCCCGGTGTGGCGTCGATCACCTTCGGCGGGCGATTCGTCGCACCTTCGCCCCGGCGCGAGCGGCCCCGGCGACGCTTCGTTCGCTTCCCATGGCGAGTCGACGCCGCGCTCGCCGCGCCGGGTCCGCGCGGGCCCGGTCGTGGAAGGCCCGCGGCGGTTATCGTGCGGGCGATGAGCGATGCATCGCCCGCGACCACGCCCGACCTCCCACGGAAGGTCGGCTTCTGGGGCGCCATCGCGGTCATGGTCGGCGTGGTGATCGGCAGCGGCATCTTCCGCACGCCCACCACCATCGCCGAGAACCTCGGCAATCCGTGGCTCATCCTGTCGCTCTGGCTCGCGGGCGGCCTCGTCTCGCTCTGCGGTGCGCTGACCTACGCGGAGCTCGCGGCGATGATGCCGCGCAGCGGAGGCATCTACGTCTTCCTGCGCGAGGGCTTCGGGCCGTGCCCGGCGTTCGTCTTCGGATGGACGTACATGCTCATCACCAAGCCCGCCGCCGCCGGGGGCATCGCGATCATCTTCGCCGAGCACTTCAACGCGCTCACCGGACTGCGGTGGAACGCGCCCGCCCTGACGTGTGCAGCGCTCTTCGTCCTCACCTTCATCAACGTGCTCGGGGTCCGTGGCAGCGCCCGCTTCGCGATCGTGCTGACGACGTTCAAGTACGCGGCCGTCGCGATGGTGATCGTGCTCGGCATCGTCGCGGCCGCCCGCGAGATCCTCGCGACGGGCGGCGCCGCGGGACACTTCGCGGCCGTCCCGGCGCCGAAGCCGCTCCTCGCGGCGATCGTGCCGGTGATGGCGGCCATCATGTGGACCTACGACGGCTGGAGCGATGTCGGCGCCATCGCGGGCGAGGTCACGAACCCCGAGCGCACGCTCCCTCGCGTCTACATCGTCGGAACCGTCGGCGTGATCGCGCTGTACGTCCTCGCCAACGCGGTCTACCTCTGGCACATCCCGCTGCCGGAGATGCGCGAGACGAAGACCGTCGCGCCGCTCCTGCTGGAACGGCTGGCGGGCCCGATCGGCGCCGCCGCGGTGACGGTCATCATCATCGTCTCGACGCTCGGCTCCTCCCATGCAAGCGTCATGACCGGCGCGCGCGTCACCTTCGCGCAGGCTCGCGACGGACTGCTCTTCCGCTTCCTGGGCCGCATCGATGGACGCCGCGAGACGCCCGCGGTGGCGCTCTGGGTCCAGTTGGCGCTCTCGTGCCTGGCGGTGCTCGTCCTCGGCGACTTCTCCGAGCTCGCGGACAGCTTCGTCTTCACGATGTGGATCTTCTACGGCCTCGCCGCGGCATCGCTCTTCATCCTGCGCCGGCGCCACCATGCCCGCGCCCGCCCCTACCGCGTGCCCGGCTATCCGATCGTGCCCGCGGTCTTCATCCTGGCGAGCATCGTCATGACGGTGCTCTCGATCCAGGACGACCCGAGGCGCGCGCTGACGTGGCTCGGCGTGCTCGCCGCGGGCGTGCCGGTCTACTTCGCGTGGCGATGGCTGATCCGGCGATCGGGCTGATCGACGCTACACCGCCGTGTAGCGTCCCTTGGCGATCCGCTTGAAGTGATCCTTCTTGATCAGGGCGATGTTGACCATCGTCCGGAAGTGCTTTGAATCGGATCGATATCCAGCCTTGCGAACGGCCTCGGCGGCTTCGCCCACCGACATGGTCTTCCCCTTGAGCACCGCGGAGAGCGCCGCCACCAGGCTGGTGGAGTTCTTCGCCCGCCGGCGCCGGCCGCGCCGGGCCGCGCCCGCCGCGACGGCCGAAGCCACGACGGCCGCCTTGCGCACGGTTGGCGCAGAGGCGACCGGACTGGCGGTTCCGAGCTGGGCGTCGATCGCACGGATCTTCGCGACCAGCTCCGAGCGCTGGAGCATGAGGGACTTGGCGAGCCGGTCGCGCCGCGCCAACTCGGCCTGAAGGTCGGCCATCGAGGCCTGGGCGAGCAATCCGGCGTTCTTCTTGGGTCGTGGCATTCTGATCAGTCTCCTTGGTCGTTTCCCGGGGGCCGTGCGGGGCTCTGCGGAGGCCATATGGGGGCCATAAGTGTGAAGATGCAGTATAGAGCAAGATTGGAATCTGCATGCGCCGCCGACGGTGCCGCGACGATTTATCGCAGTCCAAGGACCTCCTCGCGGGTCCCGTCCGGCTGCCAGAAGCGGAGGTCGGCATCGTCGTACTTGACGACGGTGAACATCCCCGAGGCGAGGTGGTAGATCAGGTGGCAGTGAAACGCCCAGAGCCCGGGATTGTCGGCGTCGAAGGCGATCGCCACCGTGGCGCCGGGCGGGACGTGCACGGTGTCGCGCAAGGCGCCGCTTACCCGCTGGCCATCGATCCCGACGATCTGGAAGTCGTGGCCGTGCAGGTGCATCGGATGTCCCATCCTGGTCGTGTTCGTCAGCGTCATCTCGACGCGCTCGCCGCGCCGGACCGTGAGCGCATCGCGATTCGGATAGGCCTGGTTGTTGATCGTCCATACATAGGTCTTCATGTTGCCACCCAGCACGGCGGGCAGCGTGCGATCGACGGTTCGCTCGGCCAACGGCGCCGTCGCCTGCAACCGCCGTTCCTGGCTCAGGTCGAGCGCCGCGGCGGGCATCGCCGCCGTGCGGGCCGCCACCGGCACCGCTTCCGCTCCCTCCCGCGTCGAGAGGATCACCCCACAGAGGAGCTGCGTGCCTTCGCCCTGAGCGAGGATCGGAAACACGCCTCCTTCCGCGGGGATCCTCACGCGCAGGTCGATGCGCTGGGCGACCGCGAGCTGGAAGAAGTCGCCCTTCAACGGCCGGACGCCCTTGCCGTCGACCGCCACCACCTCCGCGTCGAGCGCGCCGGTGTCGATCACGAAGTTGGTCGCCGAGGATGCGGCGATGAGCCGAAGCAGCACCGTCTCGCCGGGCTTGACACGGACGACCTCCGGATCGTCGATCGTGCGCCGATTCGCAAGCAGCGCGTCATAGGCGACGTCGATGTCCGGCGCGGGGCCACGCACGACGGCGCGCGTGAGCCGTCCCGCCTGCTCGTCCCATTTCTGCGCGACCATTTCAATCGGCGGCGCCTCGGGCATCTTCATGGACGAGGGCATCGACGTCGGCATCCCCCGCCGGGCCCGCTCGAGGATCTCGGCCGGCGCCGTGAATGAGAAGTCCGTGAGCATGACCACGTGCTGGTGCTCGGCCTTCGCGCGCTCCTCCGGCGACCAGATGATCAACGGCGCCGAGGTGAGGAACTGTTCCTGGAGTCCATAGTGCGAGTGCATCCAGTAGGTTCCGCTCTGCCGGAGCGGAAAGCGATAGCGAAACGACGCTCCGGGTTGGATCGGTTCCTGCGTGACGAACGGCACGCCGTCCATGAGGTTGGGCAGGATGAGCCCATGCCAGTGGATGGCGGTGGGCACCTTGAGCTGGTTCACGACCTCGACGTCGAAGCCCGCGGCGCGTTCCGGGGCATAGCCCTGCGTTCCGTCCGCCTGCTCGATGGCGATGACGGTCACCTCCCGTCCAAGCACCTTGAGGGGCACCTCCTTGACCACGAGGCGCACCGGACTTGCGTCCTCGGCGTGCGCCGCCGATCCATGCACGGCGACGAGGGTGGCCGCAAGCCACGCCGCGATCCCGGCGAATTGAAATGGGCTCCGTGACATTCGACCGCTCCTTCGAAGAAGCTTGGCTCATCCGCGTGCCGTTGGCGCTCGCGCCCCGCCCACGGCCCGATTCCGCCCCGAGATGCCTCCGTGGACAACGGATCGAACGCATGCGTGAACGGCCCGCGGGAATCCGCATCAACTCCAGTTTGCAAGGAGGATCCCGAGGTCGGCGCCATCGACCGTGCCGATCCCGTCGAGGTTCGCCGGCGAGTTCGAAAGCCCCCACGCCGCGAGCAGGATGCCCAGGTCGGCGCCGTTGACGACCCCGTCGCCGTTGAGGTCGGCCCCGACGTAGCGCATCCGAAGGATGTCGCCGCCCAGCAGCAACAGGTGCACGTCGCGCGTCTGCGGATGCGCGGCGAAGTCGACCACGCCGTTGACGCCACCGCCGAAGACCTCGCTCTTCACGTAGGTGTCGGTCGTCGTGACGGTCAGGATGCGGAGCCAGCCGAAGATGTGATCGCTGTAGAAGAGGCGTCCCTGGTACTTCGTCGGATAGGAGCTGCCGTCGTAGAAGACGCCCGAGACCGCGCAGCGTCCGATCACTCCCGGCGGAAACGAGATGAAGTCGTTGAAGTGGTGCCAGCGGACGAGCGGGTTCGTGAGCGGACCCGGGTTCACGGGAGTCCCGATCGTGTCGCACCCGAAGAATGGAACGTCGAGCGCCGGATATTCTGGCGCGGCGGTGTTGCCTTCATAACAAGGCCAGCCGAAGTTCTCACCACCCTTCGCGACGTTCACTTCCTCCACGAGATTCCAGCCGACGTCGCCGATGTACAGCGTGCCCGGAGCGGGCGAGCCGGGACGGATGGCCATCCGGAACGGATTGCGGAGCCCCGTCGCCCAGAGGCGGGAACGCTTCGCGAACGGATCGCCGTTGTAGAAGGGGTTGCTCTCCAGGCCGGCGCCGGTCTGCGGATCGACGCGCAGCACCTTGCCCGCGAGGGAGTCGAGCGACTGGCTTCGATAGGCGCCGATGTCCTCCTCGGGACCGAAGAGTCCGGGATCGAAGCAGCCGGGTGTTGTGCCGCCGACATCGGCCCAGCCGAAGCTGGCGCTGTCGCCGGCGCTCACGAAGAGCGAGCCGTCGAAGCCGAAACGAAGGCTGCCGATGACATGCGACGAATAGCACGCCGGGATGCCCTCGCTCGGAATGGCGCCGATCAGCACCGTTCGTGTCGCCTCGTCGGCCACGTTGCCGTTGCTCTCGGCCGTTCCGGCGTAGCGCGTCAGCCGCGAGAACGTGGCGGTCTCGCCGGGTTCGTCAGGCTGGCCGCGCATCGGATCGACCGTGTACAGCAGGTAGACCAGGTGGTTCTCGGCGAACGACGGATCCAGCGCGATGCCAAGGAGGCCGCGGTCGCCCGCATTGCCGACCTCGTTCTGGAGGTTGATGAAGGGCGTTGGCAGCTTGCCGAGCACGGGATCCACGATCCACACCATGCCGCGCTGCTCGGCGACGAAGAGGCGCCCGTCCGGCGCAAACGACATCCCGATCGGGCGATCGAAGCCGTTGGCGACGGTCTCCACGGCGAAACCCGCCGGGGCGGTGACGACCGCCGAGACGGGCGCGGCGGCAAGCAGCGCAGCGAGGGAAGCGGCGACCGCCGTGGCCGGCACGGCGATCGGGCGGCGTGCGCGTTGGATCGAGGCGCTTGGTTCGTTGGTGTTGCGCATGCATGGACTGTACTGGAACGCCGGTCGCGCTCCAAGCGCCCGATCGGCGAAACGACCGGCGGCGCCGGCCGCGGCGCCGGGTTCCGCGCATCGCTCGGATTCCAGTAGACCTCCATGCGTTCGACCCCGGGGCCCAAAGCGGCGTCTCGCGGCGGAATTGGGTGGGGGTGGGGCGCGAGAATCAACTGGAGCGCGTATTACACTCGCCCCGTGAGGATCCTCCTGCTCACCATGGGCTCGCACGGCGACATCCATCCCTTCATTGGGATCGGTCGCGCGCTTCGCGACCGCGGCCACGAGGCGACGATCGCCACCAATCCCTATTACGAGGCCCAGATCCGGGCGGCCGGCACCGGCTTCGCGGCGCTCACCGAGCATGCCGACCTGAAGCGGATCATCGGCGATCACAAGGTGATGGATCCGCTGCGCGGGCCGCTCGTGGTGATGCGCACGCTCACGCTGCCGCTCGTCCCGCACTTTGTGCAACGCACGCGCGAGCTCATCCGCGAGCTTCGGCCGGAGGTCGTGGCGTACCACCCGATCGTCCTCGGCGCGCCGTGGGCCTGCGGGCTCGAGGGGGGCGTTCGCACAGTCTCGATCGCGCCGTCGCCAATCATCTGGAGCACGCCGGACGACCGACTCGTGATGCTCCCGTTCCGATCGGCGCACCCCACGCCGCGCGCCGTGCGCTTCGACCGCTTCGTCGGCCGGTGGTTCATGCGCCTGGCGCTCGATCCCGGCCTCAATCGCGCCCGGCGCGAGATCGGGCTGCCGCCCGGCCGCGATCTCTTCCATCGAGACGCGGTCGGCGCCGACCTCAACCTCGGCATCTGGTCCCCGCTGCTGCGCGGGCCGCTGCCGGGCGATCCGGTCAATTCGGCGATCACCGGGTTCACCTGGCACGATCGCGATCACACGCAGGAGACGCCCGACGCCGAACTGCTCGCCTTCCTCGACGCAGGACCGGCGCCGGTCGTCGCCGCGCTCGGTTCCACGGGCGTTCACGCCTCCGGACGCTTCTACCAGCACGTCGTCGACGCCTGTCGATCACTCGGCCTTCGGGCGCTGCTTGTGGTCGGGCGGGACCAGCCGCCGCCATCGAACCTGCCCACCGACGGCCGCATGAAGGCCGTGCCCTACGCCGCGTTCTCGACGATCTTCCCGCGCGCCTCGATCGTCATCCATCATGGCGGCGCGGGCACGACTGCGCAGGGCCTGCGCTCCGGTCGGCCGACGCTCATCACGCCCATGGCACGTGACCAGTTCGACAACGCCGCGGATCGAGTTGCCCCGGGTGCCGGCGAGGATGCGCTCGCCGTGGTCACGGTCGATCGTTCGCTCACGCGCTGCGGTCCTTGACCGAGGAGACCGGCTATGCCCGACGCGCCGCGGGAACTCGCCGGCGCCATCGGGCGCGAGGACGGAAGCCGCGAGGGCCGCCGAGCCATCGTCGCCGGCGCGCCCATGACGCGCCCGTGACGCGCCCATGACACCCATGACGCGCCGGGTAAGCGCGCGGGACATGCATGGAACGAGCTGCCGGACAGCGCGCGCGAAGCGTCCAGCGCGCGCTCGTCCGCCATGCGCCTCGTGACGATCCACGTACAATCGTCGACACGCGTGAGACGGCGAAGGCACGAGCTGCCCTGTGCCTGGCCGAAGCTGCTCGATGGAGCCGCCCGCCCGCGTCGGGGACCGCGTGCGATGCACAGTTCCATTCAGCGGACCATGCAGGAGATGCAGGAACGGCAGAGACGACCGGGGCGTGGCATCGCGCGAGCGCCTCTGGTCGCCGCGGCCGTCGCGATTGTCGCCTGCGCGGCGGTGCGCCCGGCCGCGGCGCAGGGATTCGACGAACGATTCCCCGATCCGATCTCGACCGAGGAGCTCGTCCAGTCGCTCGCGCCGCTGCTGGTGGGCAACCCCCAGGCATGGCCGTCCATCCTTCGGGCCCACTCGACCTACCTCGCGGCTCAGCGGTCCATTCGCGACGTGGAGGTGGAGCCTTGGATCCTCTCCGCCGAGCGGCGCGGCGCCGGCCCCGACCTGGATCCCAGCCTCGAGGCCCGTATCGAGGCGGGCCGGGAGGAGACCAGCGAGGCCCGCGCGCTCGAACGCGGGCGACTCCGGCTGCGCGGCGCGCTCGCGGAGCTCGACGATCATCTCTTCGAGTCCATCGTCGCGGCCGCCGGACCGGACATCGCGCCGTCGATCGAATGGCTCCACGTGCGCCGCACGCTCGCGACCTGCGAGTGCGACCTCGACGTCCAGACCGCGGATGTGAGCTTCTCGCTGCTCTCGTACGGCGACGTCGCGCTCGAGCCGCCGTCGGTCGTCTGGGCCGCGCCGGAATCCGCGGGACCGCTGGTCGACTACGAGCGGCGGATCCTGCGCTCTGGGCGCGCGTATCTCGCGGCGCGGCGGGCGGCCGAGCGCCGCGCAGGCGACGACGCCGGGGATCGCTCTTCCGCGCCGGACGCGTCGCCCGAGCCCGGAGACGCGACGCTGCGCGGCGACGATGCGGGGGACGAGGGCCGCGGAGCCGACCCGTCCAACCGCGCCGTCGACGAGGCCGCGAACGCGCCACCCGACTCCAACGCCGCGGGCGACACGATCGACTCCGATGACGGCGCCGACGAGCCCGAGTCGGCCAACGAACGCGCCGCCCGCGAGCGCGCCGGACGTCTCGCGCGCATGGGCCGGCGCATGGTGCCTGCGATCGAGTCGGCGCTTCCCGCGCGCGCCCGCCTGCTCTTTCGCATTCGACTCATGCTGCGGACGGCCGCGCTGGAGATCCCCGAGGAATCCAGGCGCGGCGACGCCGGACCGCGCCAGCCGCCGCTGCGCGAGACCCTCGGCGCCATCGGCACGCTCCTCGGTCGCGCGATCGATCCCGCGACGCGCGACGCCATCGACATCGCCGCGGTCGAGGCGATCGCCGCCGACCACTGGGCCGTCGCGGCGCCGCTGGCCGACCAGATCCTCCAGATCATCCGTCGACGATCCAACGTCCTCTTCGACACCGGAGCGCGCGTCGAGCCGCCCGCGGCGGCGCAGGAGGAGCGGCGGCGCATCGAGCTGGTGCAGCAGTGGCGCCCGCTCGCCGCGCAGGCGCTGGACTCCCTGCGAGCCGTGGTCAAGCCCCCGGAGGCCGCTCCGCCCGAGACGCTCGCACCGGACGAGATGTTCACCGGCACGATCCGGTTGGGGACGGGTTCCGTGATCGTGCCCGACCTCGGCGCCGCCACACCTGCGCCACGCGGGGCGCTCGAGGGCCTGCGCGAGGTCACCGTCGCCGAGGTGATCGACAGCGCGCCGCTCGCCAACTTCGTTCCCGAACCGCTCGGCGTCGCGAGGATCGCCGAGGCGCTTGGCATGGAAGGGCGCCTCGCCGAGCCGGCGGTCCACGACTTCCTGGCCATCGTCGGGGCCCTTCGTGCCGATGCCCTGCTCGCGGCGCGCGACGAGATCGCCGGACTCGCGCGACGGATCGCCGCGACGGGGGGCGGCGACGGCGAGCCGCCCGCGATCGAGCGCGCCGCGCTGGAGGTCCGGATGCGCGACTCGGTGCGCCAGGTCGACCAGCGGATCGTCGCCGGCATCGAGCCGCTGCTCGACGACGAGGAGGAACGCCTGCGCCTGCGCCTGATCGAGCTCTCCGCGGCGCTCTCCATCGCACACGGTGCGTTCGACGCGAACCACGTCTTCGGCATGAGCTGGACCGTGCTCCTGTCGCCGCTGGATCCGGCCAAGGCGCTGTTGGAGCATGGATTCGTGCGGGGTCGACGGACGAGCGCCGGGGAGCAGGACCTGGCTCCGGGCGACCGCGCGGATCGCATCGACCATGATCAAGCCGCGACCACGGCCGCCGACGCCTCAGCCGGAACGTCGATTGAGCGCCCGCGCCGGAGTGCCCT
The DNA here is from genome assembly GCA_046350555.1 of Phycisphaerales bacterium. Classification (GTDB taxonomy): domain Bacteria; phylum Planctomycetota; class Phycisphaerae; order Phycisphaerales; family SM1A02; genus JAXMAF01. The sequence continues at coordinate 6,523 of JAXMAF010000028.1, read as the reverse complement.
GGCCGACCCTTCGGTCCGAGCCGCGGCGGAGGTCCTCCTCGCGCGAGGCGACGAACTTGTCTCCGCCGCGGTCGAGACGGACGCGGCGCTCGCCGCCGGCAGCGAAGTGGCGATCCGTTGGATCCGCGCCATGCGGCGCGATGGACGGCCGGACGATGGTGACGAAATGGACGGCCCGCACGCGTTCTGGCGCGATCCGGCCATGCGCGATGCCGCGGAGCGCGGTGCCGCCGCCGTTCGCCGGCAGTTCGACCTCGAGCATCGCACGCTCGACGCGATGGCCGCCGTCTGCGATCCCGCGACCGCGGCGGCCCTGCGCCGCGACCGCCGAGGCACCCGGCCATGCTCGAGGAATCGCTCTCGGAGTCCGGCGAGGGCGATCGCTTCAAGGCGATCGCCCGCAGCGTCTGCCCAGACGACGGAACGCTGAGCGCGCTGAAGATCGATCGAACGGCTGCGTCAGGCGCGGCTCGGCGAAGCGCGCGAGGCCCTGCGGGCTGCGGCGCGCCGAACTGGGTGGCGTCGTTCGCTCGGTCTTGTACCGGCCACCATGGCTCATGGAACGCAGGTCCTTCGATGCTCCTTCGAAGGCGGCCGAGATCAGCAGGCATCGGCGCTGGCGGCGACAGCGCTTGAGCTCCGACCAGGCTCGCCGCCAGGCTCGGCCTCTTCGCCACGGTCGGACCCGCGGTGAACATGGGCGAGCCGTAGAGGTCGCCGCACTGGTTGCGACCGCCCGCCGTTGCGGCGCAATGGCCGCATGCGCCTTCCAGTTCAACGGTGGCGTCCGTTCCACAACGACGCTGGCGCTGAATTCGGCGGCAGTTCGGCGACTCAATTCGGCACCCGGTTCGGCGCCCTTCTCCGCGGCGGTGCTCACTCCGTGCCCGGCGCGCTCGCGGCGCTCGCGCTCGCACTCGCACTCGCCTCGTGCTCGCGCGCGCTTTCCGTCTACAATCGGCGAACGAGAACAGTGGCGCGCAGCATCGGCGCCGGCGACGAAGGCCCTCGTCGTCAACGGCTTCTCTGAGGTCGGCGCCCGAGAGCGTGGCGCACGGCGGAGACCCAGTCCATGAAGGATGCCGCCGCAGCCCGCGCTTCGTCAAGCTCATCTTCGCCGACGCCCAGGGCGCCCAGGCGGAGCAGTGCAGAGCGCTTGCGGCTCGTTCGTGGCGCAGGGCGTCGGCGATCGTCCTCGCGCTGTCGTCTCGACGGGATGGGAGCCGGTGCTGCGCGACGCAGAAGGCCGCCAACATTCCCGTCATCCTCGTCGATCGCGGCATCGAGACGACCGATCGAGGAGCTCTACTTCGACCCTCATCGCCAGCGACTTCGTCGAGGAGGGCCGGATGGCCGCGCGCTGGCTTGCCGAGCGCACCAACGGAACGTGCAACATCGTGGAACTCCAGGGCACCACGGGCAGCGCACCCGCCATCGATCGCCAGCGGGGCTTCGCCGAGATCGTCGCCCAACACCCGGGAATGAAGGTCGTCAAGAGCCAGTCGGCCGACTTCGAGCGGGCCAAGGGCAAGGAGGTGATGGAGGCCTTCATCAAGTCCGTTGGGAGATCGGGCGGCGGCGCCATCAACGCCGTCTACGCGCACAACGACGACATGGCGCTTGGTGCGATCCAGGCCCTCGAGGAAGCGGGCATGAAGCCGGGAACCGACGTCCTCGTCGTCTCGATCGACGCGGTGAGGCCGGCCTTCGACGCGATGGTCGCGGGCACGCTCAACGCGAGCGTCGAGTGCAATCCGCTGCTTGGTCCCCTCGCCTTCGACGCCATCGACCGCCTGCGTCGCGGCGAGACGCTGCCGAAGTTCATGAAGCAGGAGGATCGGCTCTTCGTGAAGGAAAAGGCGGCGGACGAGATCGCGAAGCGCGAGTATTGAGCGTGCGTGATGCACGCGGCGTCGACGGCCGACGCGCGACACAGGCCTTGCCCCGGTCGTCGACTCGCGCCCATCGCCCCGCGCCTCGCGCCGCCGGAGCCAATCGCGTCGTTCGAGCCACCCGTGCCGCTGCTCTCCGTCACCTCGCTCCACAAGCGCTTTCCCGGCGTCGTCGCCCTCGATGACGTGGGGCTGGACGTCGAGGCGGGCGAGGTGCATGCGCTGATGGGTGGAAACGGCGCTGGAAAGTCGACGCTGATCCGCGTCGTGACTGGCGCCATCCGCGCCGATTCCGGACGCATGACGCTCGACGGCCGCGTCGTTCAGCCGCGTTCCCCCAACGAGGCGCAGGAACTGGGCATCGCCGTCGTGCACCAGGAGATCGGCCTCGTTCCCACGCTCTCCGTCGCGGAGAACATCCTGCTCGGCCGACGCGGCGCCGTCCCGCGTCTCCTGCGCGGCCTCGGCGGGATCGACTGGCGCTCGCTGCGCGAACGCGCCCGCGCCGCCCTCGCGCCGCTTGGACCCGGAGTCGATTCGACGGCGCTGCTCGGCACGCCGCTGGAGGCGCTGCCGCTGGCGATGCAGCAGATCGTCGCGATCGCCCGCGCCATCGACAGCCAGTCGCGCGTCCTCGTCCTGGACGAGCCGACCTCGTCGCTCGACCGCGCCGAGGTGGATCGGCTCTTCGAGATCCTGCGCCAACTGCGCCGGCGAGGGATCGCCATCGTCTACGTCACGCACTTCCTCGACGAGCTTCCACGGATCGCCGACCGCGTGACCGTGCTGCGCAACGGCCGACGGGTCGGAACATGGAAGGTCGATGCGCTCCCACAACGCGAACTCGTCGGGCACATGCTGGGGCGCCACGAGGCCGATGGCCGGACGACTGGCTCCTCGAAGGCGCGACGACCCGCCAAGCCTTCCGCGACCGCGCCGCGAGCGGGCCAACCCGCGCTCCTTCGCGTCCGCGATCTCGGCCGGCGCGGATCGATCGCCCCGTTTGGCCTGGAGCTTCGCGCCGGCGAGGTGCGCGGCCTGGCCGGCCTGCTCGGCTCCGGACGCACCGAGACGCTTCGCCTGATCTTCGGCGCCGACCGCGCCGATGGCGGCTCGTCGATCGCCATCGACGGCGCCGCGACGGTCGTGCGCTCGCCGCGCCAGGCGATCCGCGCGGGGCTCGCGTTCTGTCCCGAGGATCGCAACCGCGACGGGCTGTGCCTCTCGATGACCGCTCGCGAGAACATCGCGCTGGTCGTGCAGCGCCGGATGAGTCGCATCGGGCTCCTGTCGCGCCGCGCCCACGGGCGCATCGCCGCGGCGCTCGCGCTGCGCGTCGGGCTCGACGTGCGCACGCTCGACCGCCCCGTGGGCACGCTCAGCGGCGGCAACCGCCAGAAGGTGCTGCTGGCGCGCTGGCTGGCGTGGCGGCCGCGCGTGCTCCTGCTCGACGAGCCCACGCGCGGAATCGACGTCGGCGCCAAGCGCGAGATCGCCGCCGTCGTCGCCGCCGAGGCGCGGGCGGGCGTCGGCGTCGTCCTCGCATCGAGCGAGGTCGGCGAGCTGCTCGACCAGTGCGATCGGCTGACGATCCTCCGCGACCGCCGCCACGTGGCGACCATCGACCTGAACGGCCCCGAGGGTCGTTCGATCGGCGAGGAGGCGGTCCACGCGGCGATCGCCGGGGAAGGCGCGCGTTCGGCGCTCGCCGGAGACGACGCATGACCGGCCGCCAACCCGCGCCCTCGCGTGCCTCGACGCCCGCTGCGCCCGCCGTCGCGCCATCGGCGGCGCACGATGGACGCGGCGCGCGCCGGGCGCTGCGTTCGGCGCTGATCGGGCTCTCCGGCCCCCTCGCGGCGCTTCTGGCGCTGGTGGCGCTCGTCGCGCTGACCACGCCGCACTTCCTGGACCTGTCGATGCATGACGGCCGCTGGACGGGCGCCATCGTCGACATCCTCCAGAACGGCGCCCCCACGCTCCTCGTGGCGGTGGGCATGACCTTCGTCGTCGCCGCCGGAGGAATCGACCTTTCCGTCGGCTCGATCATGGCGCTCGCGGCGACCGTCGCGGCGCTGCTCCTGCGCGACGGCGGCTCGACGACCGTCGCGGTCGCCGCGGGGCTCGGCGCCGGACTGGCCGCCGGCCTGGCCAACGGCGCGATGGTCTGCGCGCTGCGCCTGCCGCCGATCGTGGCGACGCTCGTCTCGCTGGTCGCGGTGCGCGGCGTCGCGCAGGCGCTCACCCACGACCAGAAGGTGCCGATCGCCTCGACGTCCTTTGCGCGCCTGACGGATGGCACGCTTGCGGGCATTCCGACACCGATCGTCGTGGCGCTCGCCGCGGCCGGCGCGGCGGCGCTCCTTCTCCGCACGACCGTCGCCGGCCTGTACGTCGAAGCGATCGGCGTCAACGAGCGCGCCGCGCAGCTTTCCGGGCTGCCCGTCGCGGGCGTGCGCGTGGCGACCTACGCGTGCAGCGGACTGCTCGCGGGAGTCGCCGGACTCCTGGCGGCGGCCGACATCGGCGAGGCGGACGTCGCGTCGTGCGGACGCTCGATCGAGCTCGATGCGATCCTCGCGGTCGCCATCGGCGGCACGGCGCTGGCCGGCGGCGCTCCGCGCCTCGCGGGATCGTTGATCGGCGCACTCTTCATGCGCACGTTGACGGTCGCGCTGCTCATGCACGGGGTCGTCACCGAGCACACGCTGCTGGTGAAGGGCGCAGCGGCCGTGGCCGTCTGCTCGCTCCAGTCGCCCGCGATGCTCGCATGGCGGCGAGCGCGGAGCGGCCGACCATGACGCGCATGAGGCGCATGCGGCGCATGAATCGCCTGCTCCAGCGCGCCCGCCCGCTCGCGGGGATCGTGGTCCTCGCCGCGATCTACGCCGCGGCGGCGATCCGCTATCACGATCGGGGATTCCTCTCGTGGATCGTCGCCGTGAACCTCGCCTCCGATGCGGCGGTGCTGGGGATCGCCGCGGTCGGCCTCACGTTTGTCGTGATCGCCGGCGGCATCGACCTCTCCGTCGGCGCGGTGATGGGACTGGCCAGCATCGTCCTTGCCTCTCTGTTGGCCACGGGCCACTGGCCGCTGCCGCTGGCGCTGCTCGCGGTCCTCGCGCTCGGCGCCGCGTTCGGTGCGGCCCAGGGCGCGCTCATCCACGCGACGGGGCTTCGTCCGTTCATCGTGACGCTGGGCGGGCTCTTCATCGCCCGCGGATTGGCGTTCGTGGTGCATCTCGAGCCCCTGGCGATCCACGACGCGTCGCACGCGGCGCTGGGTTCGACGGCGATCGTCGGCTCGGTGCGCATCCCCGTCAGCGCGCTGGCATTCGGCGCCACGACCGCCGTCGGGGCGCTCGTCCTGCGGCGCACGCTCCTCGGCCGCATGGTCTGCGCGGTCGGCGGCGACCCCGACGCAGCGCGGCTCATGGGCGTTCCGGTCGGGCGCGTCACGGTCGCCGCGTACGCCGTCAGCGGCGCGTGTGCGGCGCTCGCGGGAATCGTGCTCACCCTCTACCTCTCGAGCGGAAGCCACCTCGAAGGCGTCGGGCTCGAGCTCGACGCCGTCGCCGCGGTGGTGATCGGCGGCACGCTGCTGCGCGGTGGAACGGGAACCATCTGGGGCACCGCGATCGGCGCGCTCGTGCTCACGCTTGTGAACACGATCGTGACGACCTACGAGGGATCGTTCAGCTCGGGAACGACGAAGGTCGCCACCGCGGCACTTCTCCTGGCGTTCGTCGTCGGAAGCGGACGGGCGGCGCCCGGATCGCGGACGTAGGGCAGAGCCGGTGCACACGGAGCGCGTCGCGCGTCGTCCATGCCCCTCTCGCCACGGCGAGCGTGCGGCGCACGCGTCCAAGACCACCGGTGGACCAACGCCGCCCTATCGGCGCGCAGCCTTCTTCCGCGCGCCGGGGCTCGACGCCCTCGATTCGGCGCCGGCCTTCGGAGCGCCGATCTTCGAAGTCCTCGCCTTCGCGGCGTTGGTCTTCCCGGTCGCCTTGGTTCGCTTCGCAGCGCCCTCGCTCGCCGGCTTCCTCTTGCGCGGGATCGATCCGATCATCGCCAGCGCCTTCTCGTACTGCTCGATGTACTTCTTCGCCGAGACGCGCCGGATCGCCTCGCCGATGACCTCCAGCGGCAGGTCCTCGAGCTTCTTGAAGCGGATGCACGCCTTGCCCATGTCCAGCTTCTTCCCCGTCCTGGCCCACGCCTCGCGGAACCAGCGAGCATGCTCCGTCTCGCCACCACCCTCGCAGCCGCAGTAGATCGACATGAGGTAGAGCGACATGTGGTTCTTCTGCGAGGCGAGCCCGGCGACGGGCAGCGGCTGTCGAGGATCGCAGTGGTATCCATTGGGATAGACGCTGTGCGGCACCGACCAGCCGATCATGCCGTAGCCCATGCCCTCGGCGCATTGCTTGTCGAGGTTCCTGCGGACCACGTCGCGCACGGCGCTGATCGCGGCGCGACGGTCGGCTGGAAGCTCGGCGAGATACTGCTCGACGGTGGCGGCCTTGGATTGCATTGCGACAGTGTAAGGGAAGTTCGTCGGTGCATTTTCTTCCGGGCACCGTGTATCAGCCGTCCGGTTGCGCCCACTTGATGACGAACCTGCGATC
>JAXMAF010000027.1:0-68081 GCA_046350555.1 Phycisphaerales bacterium | reverse complement strand
ACTCCTCGTAGCGCTGAACGATGACGTCGCAGTAGAGCGCGTCGAGTTCCATGAGGAACGCGCGACGCCCGGTCTGCTCTGCCGCGATGAGCGTCGATCCCGATCCACCGAAGAGGTCGAGCACGTTCTCGCCCGGGCGCGACGAGTACGTCATCGCCCTCACCGCGAGCTCGACAGGCTTCTCGGTTAGGTGCACCATCGACTGCGGATTCACCTTCTTGACGTGCCAGAGGTCGGTCGCGTTGTTGGGCCCGAGGTAGAGATGCGCTGCGCCCTCGCGCCAGCCGTAGAACGCGATCTCGAACGCGCCCATGAAGTCCTTGCGCGTCAGCACAGGATGCTGCTTGTCCCACACGATGCACTGGCTGCAGTACAGCTCGCATGCCTTGAGGACCGGCGGGTAGTTCGCGTAGTTGGCGTAGCCGCCCCAGATGTAGAACCCCCGGCCTGCCTGGAGCACCCGAGCGATGTTCCCGAACCACGCCACAAGGAGGCGGTCGAACTCCGCGTCGCTCACGCAGTCGTTGGCGAGGAAGCGGTCCTTCGCGCGAAGCCGATCGTGCGTTGCCTTCACCTTCTCCGGGTGGCGGGCGACGTCGAACTTCCGATGGTGGTTCGGCCCGTCCTGCTTCACCGGATGGAAGGTCGACAGGCCCGCCGCGATCGCGTTGTTCGAGCGCGGCTCGACCTTCACGTTGTACGGCGGGTCGGTGTTGACGAGGTGGATCGGCTGGCCACCGAGCAGGCGATCGACATCGGTCGGCGATGAACTGTCGCCGCAGAGGAGTCGGTGCTCGCCGAGCAGCCAGAGATCGCCGGGCCGCGTGGTCGCCGCATCAGGCTGCGCGGGGATCGAGTCCGGATCGGTGAGCCCGTCCTTGATGTCGCCCGCGAAGATCTTCGCGAGGTCGTCCTCGTCGAAGCCGAGCGACGCGAGGTCGATGTCGAGTTCGCGGAGCGCACCGAGTTCGACCGCGAGGAGGTCCATGTCCCACTCGGCAAGCTCGGCGGTCTTGTTGTCGGCGATGCGGTAGGCACGGATCTGCTCGGGCGTGAGGTCGCGAGCGACATGCACGGGCACCTTGTCGAGCGCGAGTCGCTGCGCCGCCTTCCATCGCGTGTGGCCGCAGACGATGACGCCCGCCTCATCGACGACGATCGGCTGGCGGAAGCCGAACTGCTTGAGCGACGCGGCGACGGCCTCGACCGCGTCGTCGTTGATGCGCGGGTTGGCCTCGTACGGGCGGATGTCGGCGAGCGGTCGGAGTTCGATCTGCATGGGGAGCGTCCTTGCGGTTGGCCACGCCGTCCGGGGCGCGGGTGGAGGTCGGGGTCAGGAGCGGGCCACGACGTCGCCACGGGGCGCGTCGGGAACGAGGGGGCGGCGGTTGGCGGGGCGAGCGGGAACGGCGGAACGGTCGCCAACGTGGCGGGCCACGCGAGGCGTCCGGGCGTTCCGGGGGCGGGTTCGGTCCAGCGCAACAAACCCAGTCGGGTATTGCGGGTCTTCCGTGCGGGGGTTCGGGCCGCTCAGGCCGGGGAAGTACCTACGATCGTCAACGTTCGTGGCCGGATCGCCTACGTTCGCCCAAGAGGCGTCAGGGCATTGGCGGCGACGGTCCTCGGCTCGATCCAACCGGCCGCCACGTGGGCCAACGCGCCGCGTTGTCGACGGCCGGTGACGCATGACACAAGTGACGCCGAGAAACGGGACTTTTGCATGCGCGTGCGTGCGCGTGTGCGCGCCCGCGCCATGCGTAGAGAGGCCGATTTGTGTCATTTGCGTCACCCGCAGCGCAAGTCGTGCAGTTGCCAACAGTTGACGGGTGACACATCGCGTTTCCGATGCGTCACCTTGCGTCATCGATCGCCCGTATGTGTCACCCAGCGGCATGCGGCAGCCCTCCTTCGAGGAGTCCGAGTCCGATCCACGACCGCTGGTGCTTGTCGCGACAGTCGGCGAAGCCGCGCTCGGCGAGCCGGATGCCGAGCCACCGCTTGCTCATGGCGTGCTCGCCCGACTCACGGCACCACGCCTCGTAGGTCGAGTAGAGATCGCTCTTGCCGATGCTCGCCCACTGGCCAACGACGCAGCACTCCTCGAGGAACGCCGCAAGCCGATCGCTCTCGCTGCGGTAGGCATCCGTCGCGCTAGCTACGGCGTGCGGCAGGCCGAGCCCGTCGCGCTGCCATTCGATGCACCCGCGGACGGCCCAAGCGAGGATGCCGTCGCGCTCGGCGGAGAGCTTCTCGATGAGGCGAGGGTCTTTCTCGGCGTTGGGGATCGTCACCGCGAACGGGACGAGGCGCATGCGACGCCAGATGCCGTCATCGGTGCCCCGGATCGACGGCTTGTGGTTGCCGTAGATCCAAAGCTTGTGCGTCGGATCGAACTCGACGGGATCGCAGTAGAGCTTCCGCGCGACGACTCGATCCGCACCGGTGAGGTCCTTCACGCGCGCCTCGCCCATCCGCTGGTTCTCGTCGAGCTCGGCGGTGACCGCCAGTCGAACGCCTCGCAGCCTCGCCATGTCGGGCGTCGCGCCGCCGCCAGACGCCCGATCCTGCTTCATGATCATCTCGGTCGGCGCCTTCTGGGCGTACTCGCCGAGAACGGCCAGCAGCGTCTGGATGAAGACCGACTTGCCGTTCTGCCCAGTGCCGTGGAGGAAGAAGAGGCACTGCTCACCGACCTGGCCGGTGAGCGAGTAGCCGACGGCGCGCTGGATGTAGGCGATCAGTTCCTCGTCGCCGGCGAAGATGCGGTCGAGGAATGACTGCCAGAGCGTTGAGTCCGCATCAGGATCGAACGTCGCCGGCGCGATCTTCGTGATGCCATCGGATCGATCGTGCGGCCGGAGCCTGCCCGTCGTCAGGTCGATCGTCCCGTTGCGGACGTTGAGGAGCATCGGGCTCGCGTCGATCTGCGAGACGGTCACCTTCACGCCCGGCTCCGACTGCGCCATCGTGAGCATGTCGCGGACGCCGTGGACGCGTGCGGCCGAGACGTACTGCTTGCGATAGGCCGACTCGATCGCTTCAAGCTCGTCGTCGGTCTTGCCCGCCTCGCGTGCCTCGTCGAGCGCCCGCTCCATCTCCTTGAGGATGAGGCGAGCCGTCTTCTTCGCCATCGACTCGACGGCGGACTGCGCGTCGAGCGACCATCGCTTGCCGGTCCAGACGAGCCAGGAATCGAGCTCGTAGCTGAAGCGCACGTTGCGGCCGTGCTGGTCGATGAAGCGCTCGCCATTGCCGATGCCGTCGAGCCGCCGAAACTTCGGGACCGGATCGACGCCTTCATCACCGTCAGGCGCATCGCCGTCCGGGGCCGACTTGGCACCCGCCTCGAACCCGCTCTCGAACGTCGTCCGTGTCTGCTCCGGTTCCTCTGCATCGAGTCCACAGAGCCGCGCTCCCGCCATGCAGAGCCTCGATGCGTCGGCGCGGGGCACGCGCTTCCTGCCAAGCTCGAACGCCGACTTGTTGAGCGCCTCATTGCGGCCCGGCTGCCGGACGAACCCGCGCAGGAAGTGGAGCGTCGCCGTTGTCAGTTTCGTGGACGGCGCGATCGGCATTGCCGTCACCACGCACGAATCGAATGTCCCGGAGACGTAGGCATCGCCGCCATGATCGTTCGGCTCGTTCGGAAGCCACGCCTGCGTGTTCTTCGTCGTCTTCGGGAAGACCTCGGGCTCGCCCTGTCGGTTGAACCCCCAGGCGCGCGACCATACGACGAAGGCATCCGCTTCGATCGGCTGCGCGAGCCGGAAGAAGCAGTGGAGCCCCTTGCCTCCCTTCGAAGTGAAGACGATCGGCTCGGCACCGAGAAAGCGGGCGACCGCATCGCCGAGATGGACCGTGCCGCCGTCACCGGCGTGGTCGTCGAGGTCGACGCAGAACGCAAGCACGCGTCCGTTGCGATGCGGCACGAGTCCAAGGCGCACCGCGCCCTTGATGCGGTACGCCTTGCCGCTCTTGGTGATCGACTGGAACGACTCCGTCGGCAGGGTGCCATCGCGATAGGAAGCGAGCGCCCGCTCGGCGTCGGCCTGCGACATCACCCATCCGGGCGAGAGATCGCCGCCGCGCTTGGGATAGAGGAGCGCAACCCGATCGGGCTCGCAGTTAGGGCGAAGCCACTCGAGGAGCGCGAGTCGATCGATCGCCGCCGGAAGCGTCGCGCAAGCCGCGCTCATGCTGCGGCCTCCTTTCGCTCACGTCCCGCCCAGAGGCTCAGGAGCGTGCGACGGTTCATGTTCCGGACATGCCGGGCCGCGCGGCATAGGCCGTAGTCGTCGCCCACGAGGATGCAAGTGTTCGACGCCCGCGTCACCGCCGTGTAGAGCCAGTTGCGGTCGGCGAAGAAGTGCGACTTGTGGCAGAGGACCACCGCGCAAGGGAACTCGCTGCCCTGCGCCTTGTGGGCCGTGAGCGCGTAGGCGAGATCAACCAGCTTCGCCTTGCCCCAGTCGATCGTGTGAGTGCCGCTTCCCTCGAACTCGATCGTCACCCCGTCCTTCGCCACGACGCGCACGAATCCGATCGTCCCGTTCATCACGTTGATGTCGTAGTCGTTGCGGGTCTGGATCACCTTGTCGCCGACGGCGAACCTGCCGTCGACCGAGCCGAACAGCAGGTACTGCATCATCTGGTTGATGGACTTCGTGCCGAGCTCGCCGCGATGCTCAGGCGTGATGATCTGGACGTCGGCGATCGCGTCGAATCCGAATCGCCTGGGAATCTCGTCGAGGATGAGATCGCGCAGGTGACTCTTGATCGCCGCAGCCTCGCGGAATCCGTCGACGACAATCCAGCGGGACTGGTCGTCCTCGGCGCTCCGGCCGAGCTCACCGTCGAGCACTCCGACGCTGTTGGTCTTGAGGACGCCAGCGTGCCGGTGGACCTTCGTCATCACCGTCGCGGGCGCGAGGCCGTGCTCGATGATGTCGCGGAGGACGTTGCCCGGCCCGACCGGCGGGAGCTGGTGGTGGTCGCCGACGAGGATGAGCTGCGTGCGTTCGAGGTCGATGTGCCGAAGCAGCTCGGCCATGAGCCGAACATCGACCATCGAGACTTCGTCGACGACCACGACGTCGGCGGCGAGGATGCCCTCGCGGAACTCGATGCCGTTGTAGCCGAGAAGCCGGTGGATCGTGGACGCCGACGCATCGACGCCGTGCTTCGCCAGCAGTTGTTCGATCCGCTTCGCGGCCTTGCCGGTGGGCGCGCACAGCGCGAGCGAATGTCCCGACCTGCGGCAAGCGGCCGCGATGCGGGCGACCACGAAGGTCTTGCCCGTGCCCGCGCCGCCTGAGATAACGCTGATGCGGCTGGCGAGGGAAGTCCGACACGCCTCGCGCTGGTCCTCGCCGAGATCGTGGTCGGGCAGGGCATCGATCTCGCGACTGGGTTCGAGCCAGGCATGGCGCAAGAGTGCGTCTCGGATGAGGAGCTCGTCGGTGCGGAGACTCGCCGACGTCACAGCATGCCCGTCGGCGATGAGATCGCCGCGCTCGATGAGTCGGTTCCCGGCGTGCTGGATCAGCTCGCGGCTGTCGAGCGTGTCGATGACCAACAGCTCGTTCGCCTGATCGACGAGGTCGGGGCCCGCAGTCCATGTGTGGCCACCGCCGACCTGCTCGGCGAGGCAGTGGGAAAGCGCCGCCTCGATCCGACCGGGATGGGTCTTGGCGATCCCCATCTTGAGGGCGATCTGGTCGACGCGCGTGAAGCCGTAGCCGAAGAGGTGCCTGATGAGCAGGTACGGATCGTGCTTGAGCATCGAGACGATGCTCGTGCCGAACTTCTCCAGCAGCGTCTGCATCTGGTGGTGCGTCAGCCCGAACCCGGCGAGATACGACCGCACCGCGTTCTCGCTCGAGTGAGCGGTCCAGGCGGCGGCGAGCGTCTCGATGACCTTGGCGGCGACGCCAGCCTCCTGAAGCGCGTCCCGACGATCGCGCAGAACGTCCTCGAGCGACTCGCCGTCACGAAGGACGCCCACGATCTTTTCGGCGGTCTTCTCGCCGATGCCCTCGAATGCGGGATGCTTGGCGAGGTAGTTGACGATGCCCTCGCGGGTCTGCGGGAGCTCGTAGTCGAGCTGCTGCACCTCGAACTGGTGGCCGTACTTCGGGTCGACCGTCCACTTGCCGATCACCGAGAGGCGGTCGCCCTCGGCGGCGTAGAACTTGCCACGGAACCGCACCTTCGCGCCGTCGTCAGTGCGAAGCATGCCTGCGGAGAATGCCGCGTCGCTGTAGTAGGTCCGCTCAACCGTGCCGGTGACGACATCAGGCATGGGCCACCCCCGGCAGCGAGACGGCGCCTTCGCGGACCGCCATGCGGAGGTATTGCTCCGTGAACGCGCACGCCGCCTGGCGGCTTCCGCACCACTGCACCGGCACGCGGTATTGGATCGCAATGTGCAGCGCCGCGCCGAGGACTGCCGACGGCGTCACCATGCGGAGGTCCGACTGACGGAGCCCGCGGAGCACCGCGTCGAGATCGGCCTCGACGACCACGCACGCGAGCGAACAGCGAGCGAGCTTCTCGAGTTCGGCGCGGAATCGATCTGCGTCGTGGATGACGGTGTGGACGAAGTCGGCGAGGCTCTTCCGCTCGACGGCGATCCGCGACTCACAGCCGACGACCGAGTAGTCGCCCGCATCGAGCTTCCGGCGCTCCGTGGCGCACGAGAACCCGTAAGGATGCTGCTCACGGGTGTCGATGACGATCCTGAAGTCCATCTGTGTGTCCCTCCGTGGCCGGGCGGTCCAAGCCGACCTTCGGTCCCCGACCTCGATGAAGAGGTCGGGGACTGCGCAGGCGGCCCCACGACGATCGATGCGTGTCGAGCTCGGCTGTCAGAAGGGAACGGGCTCGTCGGCGAAGCCGCCGTCGCGCGAGCCTGTCGGGACGGTGATGCGCCGGTTGAAGTAGACGTTGGCGTACTCGCCCTTCGTCTTCTTCGTGATGTCGATCGTCTGGTCAAGCAGCGCGTCGAGGTGTCGGGGCAGGTCGCTGAACTTCGCGAGCCGCACGCCGAGCGTCTCGAGGTCGCCCTTCACGAACGGCAGCGACTTCTGCGTGATGACAGAGTTCTTGAAGATGTGGCGACCGGCGTGCGAACCGGAGATGACCACGAGGTCCCACTTCAGCATGGGATCGCCCGCCCGGCTCCGTCCGAGCTTCGACGCGATGCACCCTGATCTGGTACTTGCCGTCGGTGACGTCGTCGTGGCTCGGTGCCTCGACCTCGCTGTAGTCGGCGTCGAAGGCGGCCGAGATCGGCGGCCGGTCCGTTGCGGCTCGCGCCCTCCGAACGCCGCCTCGCTCTTCTGGTTCGAAGCCGTCGGGATGTGCGGAGCCGTTGGCGAACGTTGTGGTCATCGCGGTGCGTCCTTTCGTGTCGATGCGGGGTTCGTGGTGGGCGCGGCGATCGCCGGGCCTTCGAAGCACTGGGCGAACGCGGCGTAGTCGAGTGGCAGGGTGTCGGGCAGGCGGCCGGTGCGGTCACCGGCCTCGTATGTCGGATGCGGCTTCGTGCGGATGACGCGCTGCACCGTGATCTGGCCGCGCTCGTCCTTCCGCGCGACGGAGTCGACGAAGAGGATCATGTCGACAAGCCCGAGGACCACGTGGCGCGCGCGATCCGGGAGGCTCGGCAGCGTCTTCGTGTACTCGCCCGTCCGAGTCTCGATCTGGCGGTCGACCGCATGGCTGATGAGCACCAGCCCGTAGGGCAGGCTCGCGAGCCGCGTGAGGACCCGGTGCCATTCGTTCTTGACGAACGACCAACCCTTGCCGTGCGGGAGATCGCCCTCGTACTCGACGTTGTGCTTCGCGCAGATGTGATCCGAGCAGAGCTTGAAGGCGTTGTCCGCCGTGTCGACGACGATGGTCTTGAACTGGTGGTCGCCCGCGGCGACGAGCTTGCAGGCCGCGAGGAAGTCCTCCCACGAGTAGGTCGGGATCTTGAAGACCGACAGCTCGCTCAATCCCGGTTCGCACTCGAGGAAAAGCGCGTCGGGAAACTGGCTGGCGAAGGTGCTCTTGCCAATCTTCGGCTGGCCATAGATGAGCGTGGTCTTCGTGGCGAGCGTCGATGTCGGCGTCGACTTGGTCGTGGGCAAGGCGATGGGCATGGAGTGGTCCTTCCGGTTGGCGGTCAGAACGAGTCGTCGACGCCAGCCGAGACGGTGAGTTGCGTGAGCTCCTCGTGCGGCGGCACGACCTCGTAGAGGTTGGCGCGAACGTTTGGGTTGAAGCCGGACTGGCAGAGCGGCAGGTAGTCGCACGGCCGCTGGAAGCTGAAGCAGTGCGAGGTGTTGAGCAGCCACTTGCCGCGGCGCCTCGCGTCGAGGTACTGCTGCGTGATCTGCCAGACCTCCTCGGTGAGGAGGGCCATGCGGTCCTCGGACAGGTAGATGCGCTCGCGGTGGAACGCGCCGGGCGCGGCGTGCCAGTCGGCGAGCCGAGCGCGGAACTCCGCGTCGGTCTCGGGCTCCTGTCGCTGCGCCGTCGAGCGACCGGACTTGTTCTTCGCGGCGAGTTCGGCGCGACGGGTCTCGAACTCGTCCTGCGTCTCGCCCGCGCGTTGCCGCAGCCGCGTCTTCAGCAGGACGTTGTAGAGAACGCCGACGATCGGATAGCCGAGCTCCCGCAGGTAGTGCGAGTAGAGAGCGATCTGCGTGTCGGTCCAGAGACGGTCGAGATAGTCCGACGTGATGCTCGACGCGGTCTTGTGCTCGAGCAGGTACAGCTCGCCGTCGAGTCGGACGATGCCGTCGGCCTTTCCGCCGATCACGAACGTCTGGCTCTCACGCCCGGTGTCGGGATTGCGGATCTCGGCGGTGAACTCCTTCTCGATCTCGACGACCTCAAAGGGCTCGGTCGGGTACCGA
The DNA here is from genome assembly GCA_046350555.1 of Phycisphaerales bacterium. GTDB lineage: Bacteria > Planctomycetota > Phycisphaerae > Phycisphaerales > SM1A02 > JAXMAF01. Next base: position 59,175 of record JAXMAF010000027.1, on the reverse strand, counting down.
GCGGCGTAGCCCTCGATCATCGCCCGAGCCAGATGCCAGTGATGGCGTACCTCGGGATCGGCGTCGCGCAGCGGGAACGCCGCATCGATCAGCGCCTGGACCTTGAGGAGTCGGTGCGGATCGTCCGTGAGTCGATACCACGACTCCAGCGCGGCATGGATCACTGAGCCGAAGGCGAGCGCATCGGGTCGCTCCGGCCGTCGGAGCTGTTCGACGTACCTGAGCTGGTACTTCCGCGGGCAGTTGCGGAAGGTGTTGAGCGCCGAGTACGTGAGCAGCGACTTCACGCCGCCGCTCCGCTGATCCGCCCTGATCCGTTGCCCGGAGACCGATTGCCTGGGGACCCGATGCGAAGCACCTCGAAGGCGGACCCGCCGAACTCGCGGGCGAGAAGCTGCGTGAAGATGCGGACGGCCACAAAGCCGACTTCGCTGGTGCCGTCGACGAGGATCGCTCGGCGAGGCGGGTCCACGAAGTAGGCGAGGTCAAGCCTCACCGCCGTCTCGCCGAGAAGTCCTTCGGTCGCAACGGCGGCGAGGAGAAGCGACGCCTCGGCATCCGCGAGGGACACGTTCGGCGCGAACGAGAATCGGATGACGCTGGTGTTCATGGCGTGGGAGGGCGACGAAGCGCCGGTACTTGGGATGTACGCCGTCTGCGCGACGACTGTCCGGAGTCGTGCCATCAGCGACCGAAGCCACCGCGACTGAAGTGCTCGTTCAGCTCGGCGATCAGGACGCGCATTCGGTGTCGCGACATGCCGAGCCGATCGGCGGCCGCAGCCGGTGCGTCCTCTCTCAGCACGCGCACGACGATCACGAGGTCGGGATGAAGCTTCGCGACGATCTCGTCGATCGACCGGCGGGTGATGAGGTCGTCGATGACGTCGCGCACATCGGTGCGTCGGCGGCGCGCGGCGTCTGCCTCACTGACGGTCTCGGCACATCGAGGGTCGCCGTTCGGATCAGGCGGGAGCGCGTCGAACGACTGCGTGTGGATCTCGCCCTGCCGCTTGTCGCGATGGCGGTCTCTGATGAGCGTCGCCGCTGCGCTCCGAGCGATTCGGGTGGCGAAGGTATGGAGGCTTGATCGGCCGACGTCGAAGAGCCTGAGGCGCGGCGCGACCAGTACGCGCAACGCGCTCTCGATGTCGGCGAGCTCGTCGCGGGCGAAGTCGCGACGGCGGGCGAGTGTCAGCCCGCGGCTCCGGATGGCGCGGCGGACGGTGGGCTGGTCAAGCAGGTCGAGCGGTCGATCGGCCACGGAGTGACTCCGAGGCCAGCAGGTTCAGGAGCACGCGCGACGATCGTCCGGGTGTCGCGGCACGATGCCGCGAACGGGACCCGACGACTTGGTGTGCGGGCAATGGCTGCTGGCCATCACCCGTCGCCGGGGCGTCGCATCGTTGCGACAGATTCGGGTGCCGTGTCCGGAACCGCAAAGCTCGTAACACCAGTATCTGTAGTGACTTAACAGTTTTTTGGAAGTCGCTTCCAACCCTTTTTCTGCGACAGATTGGCAGATTCGCGGATAGCCGCCACTCGCTCGAGCAACCCACTCTCCTTGGCTCGTTTGATGAGCCTTGCAATGGACGCGTGGTCCATCTCGATCTTCCGTTTCCTGAGCTCCTCCTCGATGGCACGACTCGATCCGCCCATGGCCGCGAGCTGAAGTGCCAGCCGATCGTTCGGCGTGTACTCCGCCTGGCGCTCGACAGCCACCTCGACGATTGCCTCGATATCGGCGAGCTTGACGCAGTTGTCGAGCCGGTCGGCGATCGCGTCCGCCGCGACGATCGCTCGCTCAAGCGCTCCGTGGTCTGCGACCGGTCCCTTGTCGGCCCAGCAGACGAACTCGGAAACTTCGACGGTCGCCGGGCGCACGAGAAGACCGGGCTCCGACGGCGGAGTCGCTGTCACAATGACGACGTCGGACCGAGACCACGATTGTGCCCAAACCGTGCGATCGGCGTCTTCGCGAGTCAGCCCTCTCGCCAAGTAGATGTCGCGATCGACACAGCCGAAGGACATGCGGCCGAGTCGCCACAGGCGGTCGGCGATCCGGGCCGTCAGGTTCCCTTCATACGGAAGGCCGCGCTTCATGCATCGCGCGAACGCGGACCCGTCGACGGTCCACCGGAGCATTGCGCTCGGGTCGATGTCGATGACGCCGCACTCGGGGCAGACGACGGTTCTGCGACCGGAGTCGTCTTCGACCGGACGGAGAACGTGAAGTAGTCGCCCGTCATCGCATGACGGACAGGACACTGCCTTGGCGGTCGCGCTCTTACGAAGGAGCCCAGCCGACCGAAGCGAGACGAAGGTGACGTCTCGTTCGTTCGTGACGAGCGAAGGGGCCGCGGACTCAAGCAGCGACAACAGACGGTTCAGCAGTTGCAACGGTGATCTTCCAGTCAGCGAGGCACCGCCTCAGTATGTCGCGAAGCTCTTCGATGCCCCTGAGATTCGTTGTGCCCGGCACAGTGACGTCGAGGAAGACCTCCTCCTCGGTCCCGCCGAGAGTGACGCTCATCCCAAAGCGAACGCTTCGGACTTGCACGCTATCGCGGGTGAGTCGAACGCGATTCAGATACTCTGCGAGCGCGCCGTAGATGCGTGCAGGGGCGGCGTCATCGGCCACCCGGATCTCGACGTACTCGCCGGGAGCGTCGATCGGTTCGAGTCGCAATTTGACGATTCGAGGATCGCACACCGGCAGGCTTGGATCGACGATCAGGTCGAACGTCGGATCGAGCAGGTGATCCAGCTTGTACGTCGGCTTGGCCGACTGTTCCGGCTCGAGGTCGTGGTCGAGAACAACCTTCGCGAAGATGCGGGCGATCGGCTCTCGAACCTTTCGCCCGCCCCGCGCATGCATTTCAAGTGCGCCATCGGTTGGGTCGTAGACGAACAGGACTTCGAATGCTCTCAGAGACACCTGGCGCACCGGTTCACCGTTGTCGAACACGACCTCGGCGTCGGGGTAGCTGGAAAAGTAGCAGGTGATGCAGGTCGAGCCGTCCGGCAGCGGCTCCGCTTCGACGAGCTTGCTGAGTCCTCGCATCTCCGTGTTGCTGAAGTGCAGGGAGAGCACTTCTCCCAGCCTTTCTCGCGTCGCGTCCGAGATGGGCTCAACCATCTTGGGCAGGGACTCGCGGCGCGCCCAGTACTGGCTGCTGGCAAGCGCCTGGAGCCGCGCGAGTCGCGACGCAAGTTGGAAGACGTCGCTCGCCAACAGATATGCGAGGGCTGCGCGATCCGTCGTTCCCGGCGTGCCAGCGACTTCACCCGCGATGTCGCGCCGATCGCGTCTGCACTGGGTGATCAGAATCTGAGTGCCTGGCTCGTTGTCGAGAATGTGAATCCCGTGCAGCACAGACTGCAACCGAAGGAGGTCGGGGCGCGGCAGTGCGAGGATTCGGTCGATGAGAGGGCCGAGCTTCCGAGGACTCACCTTGTCCCATTCGACATCGGAAACACGGAGGTGTTCAAGAAGTCGGCGGCGGAGCTCTGGACTGAGGCTTCGAAGAGTGCGCTTGGGGTCGAACGGCTTGGTCATCGGATTGTTGATCGCTGGCGAGCACTGATCTTCATCAGCGCCGATGCACCCGCTGTCCTCGGCCAACGGCCGCAGGCACGCGATCGGCGACCGATCGGGCAAGTGCTCAGGTGATGAACTGCAGGGAAGTCGACCGCTCGACTGGCCGAACAGGACCCGGACCTCCCGGGCCCCCCACGGAGGCGAGAATACGCATCGCGCGAGATGACTTCCAGCCGCCCCATTCCCCAAGATGATGGGATCGGAATGCGGCCGTTGTCGATTCCTAGCGGTGGTGGAGTCGTCTCCAGTTCCGGCGCTGCTCCTTCCAATCCATGCACGACACGATGGAGCGGAGGCGGCGTTCGTGGATCGGCTCGCGGCCGTGCGCAACTCCTTGAAGCGACAGAAGTTGCTCCTGAATGTCGGGTGCGAGCAGCGTCAGGTTCATGATCTGGGTCGCCCTCGGCTGCGTGATCCGGGCGAGCCGGGCGAGTTCGGACAGGTCGCGAACCGTACCGTCGCGGAGCAGGCGGTCGAAGCGGATCGCCAGCGCCATGAGCCGCGCGATCCTCGGGACGCGCGGACCTTGGGGCACGGTGGGCCCGGAGCCTTCCGAGATTAGCCGCTGGCCGCGCGGCCCTCGTCCGAAGCGAAGCGACTTTCTCACGGTGATCATGCGGCCTCCTCGTAGGTGCCCGCCGCGAGCGCCTTCAGCCCGGCGGCGTGGAACGCGATCTCGATGCTGCTGTCGGTGGCGTCGAACTCGACGCGGTCGATGAGGAGCGAGGCGATGCGTGCCTGCTCGCGCGGTGCCATCGACTCCCACAGCGCGTCGAACTCCACGAGCGCGCTCGTGACCTCGGCGTCGGTGATGATGGTCGCCTCCGCGTCGCGGCGCTCCGCGCGGAGCGATTCGCACCGCTCGTCGACGCGTCGCATCTCCTCGGCGATCGCCGCCATCCGCGAGGTGTCCGAGCCTGTGCGGTCGTGCTTCGCGCCAAGACGCCGCATCTCGGAGTCGAGCGTGGCCTTGGACCGAGTCGCCGTGGCGAGCGCCTCGCCAACTCGAGCGACCTCCGCATCGGAAGCGGTGCGGGCAGCGGACACGACCTCCTTCACCAGCGATCGATCTCGGATGATCCCGCGAATCTCGTCGACGACGGCACGCTCGATTTCCGCCGCAGGCAGCGACTTCGCCGGACACAGCGCGCGGCTGGTCCGGTTCGCCTTGGAGCAGACGTAGTAGCGGTACCGCCGCGTGCCGCTCCCCGCGAGGACGTGGACCATCGAGCAGCCGCAGGCCCTACACTTCAGGAGGCCGCGAAGCAGGACATCGCTCTTGCCGCTGGGCTCCGCGCAACCGCGCCGTCCGTTTGCGGTGAGCCGTCGTTGCACCTCGGCGAATCGCTCGCTGGTGATCAGTGCCTCGTGCTCACCGGCGAACTGCTCGCCCTTGTGCGAGATACGTCCCGCATAGAGCGGATTCGTCAGCAGCGCGTAGAGCGTCGGCCGGTCGAACGGCCGTCCGCCTTGGGGCTTCCCGCCGCGAGTCGTCCACGCCTTGTTCGACCATGTGCGCCGCGCAAGTTCGGTGACGACGGGCAGCATCGAGCCGTTCTCGATGTAGAGGTCGAAGATCGCGCGGACGCGAGCGGACTCGTCGCGGTTGACCACGAGCCTCGGGCTCGGGCCGGAACGGTCGACGTCATAGCCAAGCACCGGCTTGCCGCCCGCCCACTTCCCCTTGCGGCGCTGGGCAGCGAGCTTGTCGCGGATGCGCTCGCCGATGATCTCTCGCTCGAATTGGGCGAAGGAGAGCAGGATGTTCAACGTGAGCCGCCCCATCGAGTGGCTCGTGTTGAACTGCTGGGTGACCGAGACGAACGACACGCCGTGCCGTTCGAAGGTCTCTAGGATCTTGGTGAAGTCGAGCAGTGATCGGCTGAGGCGATCGACCTTGTAGACGACGACGCAGTCGATCTTGCCTGCGGCGATGTCCGCGAGCATCCGCTGGAGCGCCGGGCGCTCGGTGTTGCCACCTGTGAACCCGCCGTCGTCGTAGCGGTCGGGCAGCGCGATCCAACCTTCGGCCTTCTGGCTCGCGACGAACGCTTCCGCACCCTCTCGTTGCGCGTCGAGCGAGTTGAACTCCTGCGCGAGACCTTCCTCGGTGCTCTTGCGCGTGTAGATCGCGCAGCGGACGCTCTTCGACGCCGCCTCCGGCTTCACCGGTCGTCGACTCATCGCGTCGCCTCGAGGCCGAAGAAGCGGAAGCCGTTCATGTGCGAACCGGTGATTGCCTTGGCAACCGCCGAGAGCGATCGGTAGCGCTCGCCGTCATGCTCGAAGCCGTCGACGAGCACGGTGACCACGAGGCGTCGACCCTTGTAGTCGCGGACGATGGCGGTGCCGGGCCGGGGCAGGCGAGAGTCGTAGCCCGGCGGCACGGCCACGACGTCGGGCCGTGGGGGCGTCGTGCGCATCGGGCGGGCCAGCGCTCCGCGCGGAGGCGTGACGCGCACGTCGGCGTCGTTGGCCAGTTCCTCGGCACGCCGGAGCGCCCGATCCGAGAGGCCGCCCTCGGCGTTCGCTTGGACGCGCCACGCGATCCGGCGGATGAGGTACTGCCGGTGGCGGCTTCGCGCCGCTTCGCCGAACACCTCGGCGTAGCGGTCGTGGAGCTGGCCGACGCTCATCCGTGAGAGGGCGGCGAGTTCCTTGGTGATGTCGAGTGTGGTCATGAGCGTCTCCGTGCATCGCCCGCGGGTTCACCCGCGGGTACGAGCCACACTGAGCGGCAACCGCGCCGGAACCGCAAGGCCCGGCGGCGAGGATTCTTCGGACGAGTTCGATGTCAGCAGCGCGGCGTCGCGCGAGCGACGATGCCGCCGGATGATTGCCACCGCGAGGATGCTCGCGAGTTCACGGCGTCTATCGACAGGGGATAGCGGCGGCTGCGTCCGTGCAGGCATGAAGCGGCTCGAGCATCGCCGGTCCGACCGGCGACTGCGGGGTAAAGGGCGGGATGCGGCTACTTGGGATGTACGCCGTCGGCGCGCAGAGTGTCCGCCACGCGGCGATCCCGTATCGCAGTTCGCCGGTGGTTGAAGACTCAGAGCATCGACCCCGAGTTGGGATCGAACCCGACGTCAAGTCAATAGGTGAGGAGCAGTCGATCCGCCACGTGCTCAGCCTCGAGCGTCTGACCCGACATCTGGAATCGGCGGAGCATCGACCGGCCGCACGGCACGGTGATCTCGCGCTCGAAGAGTCCGGGAGGCGCTGCGACCTCGCACGCGACCTGCCCCGACTTCTTGCTCCCGTCGATGCTCAGGGCCACTTTGACCCCTCGTAGCTTGCACCGATCGATGGCGACGTAAAGCTCGCCAAGGTCAAAGCTCTGCGCGCCGTAGAGGATCGATTGCGTGTGCTTGTAGGGCGGATCGCAGTAGACCAAGTCGCCGCGCTTCGCGAGTGACATCGCATCGGCGAAGTGAAGGCACTCGAAGTCGCATCCGCCTGCCCGGCGATGCCACTCGCGGGCACGCGACTCGAAGGCTTCGGGCGGGATTGGCCGGTGTGGTCCGCATGGCGTCGACATGTAGCCGTCGCGGCGAAACCTTACGACTCCGCCATAGCAAGTTCGGCTCAGGAACAGGAGATCAGCGCCGTTTGGCTTGCGATTGAACGCCGCCTTGACCCGCTCGTATTCGGCCACACGGTCGCCCGACATGAATCGTCGCCACCGCGTCTCATACCAGTCGCACAACGTGTCGGGGTCCGTCTTGAGCGTCCGCCAGATTTCGACGAGCGGAGCGAATGCGTCGGAACCGAGACCCGAGGTTGGAGCGAGCGCGCCCAAGACCGCCCCAGTGCCGAGGAAGGGCTCGAAGTACCTTCTGAACTCGCGCGGGAAGAAGTTCGCGATGCCGTCCGACACCCGGTGCTTGCTACCGATCCACTTCAGGAGTTGCCCACGCGGGCGGGACCGTGGCGGCGATGAGGATGGATCGAAGAGGTCAATCTGGGACACAGAGGTCCTCGTGTTCGAGGTCCGGTGGAGTACGAGCCGGACACCCGAACTATATCCGAAAACGGGATACGACGCCAGAGATGCTATCCTCACCGGGATGATCCGTGAGTCGTCGTTGCGAAGCCAACGCGAGCGCCTTCGCCGAGTGCTCCGCGATGCCCGGCTTGAGCGCGGGCTTCGCCAGGTGGACCTTGGTGACCGTCTTGGCGAGCCGCAGTCGTTCGTGAGCAAGTACGAGTGCGGTGAGCGCGAGCTCGAGTTCGTCGAGGTGCTGACCGTCTGCTCAGCGCTCGCCTTGGCTCCGGACGAGTTGATCGAACGGGTTCGAGGGCGTCGGCATGCTCGCTGATGCTCGATTTACGCGACAGGACAAGTCGTTCTGGGCTCACGTGCGCACGATCGGACAGGCGGTCGGATACACGCGACGTGGCGAAAGTCAGATTCTGATCCCGACGCAGGGTGAGATCGTGGCTGCGTACACCAAGCTCGGTCTGTCCTGCGGCTCTCTCTTCAGCGCAGATGGTCGCCCGACCGCGAGAGGGCAACTGCTTCTTGGCTACTTCGAGCATCGTGCACGGCTGCTTCATGACTCCGTCCGTCCGAACCTCATGGACGCTGGGGAGGCCAAGGCTTTGTTCGACGACTTGAGCCGCCGCTTGTGCCCGAAGTGCCCGCTGCCGATGAACAAGCAGAAGGGTGAGAAGAAGGCGCCGGCGTACTTGACAGGTCTCGTGAACATGCTGATCGAGGCGAACGCCGATGGCCTGTCGTGCGATCATGATCCTCGGGAGCTGACCACTGTTCGTCGCGGTGGAGAACCGCTGCGGACGCTCGCACGCCGCGTGGACGGCGCGTTCCCCGCCGTCGTAGACCCAATCGCTGTATGGGAGATCAAAGAGTACTACTACACCACTACGTTCGGAAGCCGGGTTGCGGATGGGGTGTACGAGAGCCTCTTGGACGGCATGGAACTTGAGGAGCTGCGCGAGCACGAGGGTATCAACGTGCTGCACTACCTGATGATCGACGCGCGGTACACATGGTGGGATTGCGGCAAGTCTTACCTCTGCCGCATCGTCGACATGCTTCACATGGGATACGTCGACGAAGTTCTCGTTGGGCGCGAGGTCGTGACCCGACTCCCGGAGATTGTCAGGACGTGGGTCAATCTGGAGCGTGCGCGGCGGGACCGGTGAGGGCCTGGGTCTGGTCGACTGCTCGACGCGCACGCGAAGCGACCGCCGGGTGATGACCACGCTTGCCATAACCCAACCCGAGTCTCGGGTTAAGAGACTCCGAGACTCTCGCCGCGAGGTCGGCCAGACAGCGCGCCGGTTGTCGCGCGCGACGGGCGAGCAGAGACTCGGCGAGACCTCGCGCTCGCGCAACTCCTTGCGAATCCTTGGCCTACCAACGCGAACGCCCGCGAGTTGCCTCGCGGGCGTTCGCCGTTCACCAGTGGGTCGGTGGCGTTCCACCGATCCGGGTAAGTAGCGGGGGTAGGATTTGAACCTACGACCTCCGGGTTATGAGCCCGACGAGCTACCAGGCTGCTCTACCCCGCAATCAGTGGACGCGACAGTAGGTCGGTGGCGCTCGCGGGGTCAAGCGCGTCGCGTGGGGGAAGTGGCCTACTTCGGCGATGGCGACGTCGCGACGCCGCCGGTGCGCCTCCACGTGGTCGCCATGATCTGGGTCCAGCCGCTGCCGGTTCCGGCGGCGGGTCCGGTGCTGGCGCTGGTGGCGGCTGCCGGGCCTGCGGGGGTTCCGGGGCCGTTGGCGGTTCCGGCACCGTTGGCAGTTCCGGTGCCGTTGGCGGTTCCGGCGCCGTTGGTAGTTCCGGTGCCGGTGGCGGTTCCGGTGGCTGTGTCGGTTCCGCTGCCGGTGCCGGTCGCTGTACCCGTGCCGGCACCGGCCGCAGGGCGGGCACCGGCGACGGCCGTGGAGGCTTGGATGGTTCGAGCACTCGTCGATGGGCTCGGGCCCTCGTGGGGTCCATGATCGAGGCCGAAGCCCGTCCCGGAGCCGCCGTTGGACGCGGGACGATCGGCTGAAGCGGCCAAGGTGCCCGTTGGAGGCGTGGCGCCGGTTGCGGAGGTCACCCGCGCGGAGGTCCGCTGCCGTGCATCGAGCGGCGCCCGCGCGTCGGGCGTCTCGGGCGCATCGCGCTTCCAGACGCGCCAAGCCATCGTGTTGTCGTCGAGGAACTGAAGTTGCTCCTTGACCTCAATCTCCTTGCTTTCGGTCGCGTAGCGGCGCGGTGGATAGTCGAGGGTGCGGGCGTCGGTCGGGATGATCTCGCCCTCCTGCTGCGTGCCGTCGTGGACGAAGGTCACGAAGCGCAGCTCGTTCCGATCGGAGCGGAAACTCGCGAAGTTCTCGGAGCGCTGCTCCTCGCGACCATCGGGCCTCGTCACGAAGACGCGCGTCCGGACGATCGTGCCGTCGAGGAGGAACTCGCTGACCTGTCGCGCGGTGATACGCATCCCAGTTGACTCTCGCGCCCCACCCAACCCAATTCCGTCGTGAGGTGCCGCTGTGGGCAAGGGGTCGAACGCATGGAGGTCTACTGGAATCCGTATGAGCGTGTCGACGCTGTTCCACGCGCCCTCGGCGCGCCATTCGCCGCCGGGAAGGAGCGCGAGCGCGCCGAGCTTGGCTCGATTCGAGGGTGTCGGCGCTGCTGCGCTTGCATCGTTCACGATGCCCGCGGCGCTGGACGAGAGGCCTGCGCTTGGTGTGCCTGAGGCGCCTGGTGCGCCTGGTGCGCTTGGTGCGCCTCGTGCGCTTGGTGCGCCTGGTGCGCCTGCTGCGCCTGGTGTGCCCGGCGCGCCCGCTGCGCTTCGCACGCTCGGTGCGCCCGCCACGTCGGCTCCTTCGAGCGCGAACTTGAGCGTGTCGAGGACTTCCTGGTTGCCAGCCTTGAAGAACGCCATCAGTTCGCGCGACGTCGGGTCGTCGCCGTAGCCGAGCCCGACGAGCGTCAGCTTGGTCTGTGTCGCGTCGATCGGATCGAGCATGAAGACGGCCCACGTTCCTTCCACGGCCTTGGCGTACGGGAAGCCGTCGGGGAAGAGCGTGGCCTTGAGCGCCAGCATGCGCTCTGGAAGAAAGGCGAGCACGGTGCTCTCGATCGTCGAGCCGTCGCCGATGACGCCGCCGGGGTCGTACGTGCTGCGCACCTTGCCACCGATGCGAAGATCGACGTCGACGTGCGGAGCCATCCAGGTCTCGAGCCCTTCACGCGTCGCGAGCGCCCACCAGATGCTCTTCGGCGTGGCGGCGATGATGACCTGGTTGGCGACGGTCGCATCGGCGCCGACGGAAGGCGCGGGGACGGGTGGCGCTGGCACGGACGCCGTCGCCGCGGAAGGCGCCGGCTCGGTGCCGGCGGCCGGACCGCGCGCGGCGGCGCCCGAGGAGTCCGAAGGCGACGAGATGGAGGCCATCGACGACCGCGCGGCGATCAGCGCGCTCGATCCGGTGACCAGACCCACGGCCACCAGGCGCCGCAGGCGGGGCATGCTGCTCATCTTGATCATGGAACAGGTGTCGAAAGGTTGGGCGCGGCCGGCGCGAAGGCGATGTCCGATGGATGATCGCGTCAGCGTGGGAGCGTAGTCCGCGATGGCCACCGCGCGACGAGGTCGGCGCATGACGGGCTTGACGGGCTTGACGGCTTGACGGCTTGACGGGCTTGACGGGTTTGCACGCCCTGTGCCTGCACCGCGACCGAGCACCCGGAGGCGTCGCTCGGGCGAGCATCCGATGGGCACCACTCATACGGATTCCAGTCGACCTCCATGCGTTCGACCCCTTGCCCACGCCGGCGTCTGACGGCGGCGTTGGGTTGGGTGGGCCGCGAGAATCAACTGGGACGCGCATCGCGACGTTTCGCGCTCGACCTGGCCGCCAGCGCACTCGGCGCGTGCAATTTCTGCACTCGCATCCTGTCGTTCGGGACGATCTCGACGGGAGTGTGGGGCGCAGCACGCCGAAGAACCTCTCGCGACGTCCATGGCCGCTGGCTCACAATCACCAACTCTTTCGCGAGTGCAGCCCGCGCAGCGACCCGGGGAGGATCCATCTGTGACAACCCCGACGTCCGCGTCGGCGAGCCGCATTCCCGTCGGAGCGGCCCGGCAGGTCCGTCGATGTCCCGACCACCCATCGCGTCGAACGCCGACGCCAGGAGAAGAACCATGAGCAACAAGCCGAACGCCGCTCCGCGCGAAACGCATGCGAACGTCGCGCCCGATCGGCGCCCACTGACGCAGCTCCAGGCGAAGCGCTTCGCCGCGCTGAGCGGCGCGACCGCGAAGGAACTGGTCGGCGTCGCCCACGCCGATCTCGCCGAGAAGTTCAAGTGGACGGTCGATCCGAAGTACTTCCTGATGCACCGCGTCTGCGGACAGGTTGTCAAGAAGGATCCCGTCACCGGCGTCGAGTATCCCGTTCCGTTCGCGACGGTCCACATCGAGGACACCGACTGCAACCTCATCGGCTACTTCCCGAAGGGCTGGAAGTGGGGTTGGTACTTCCCCATCGGCTGTCATCGCGAGGTGATCGCCACGGTCAAGACCGACGAGTGCGGCAAGTTCTGCGCATGGATTCCCTGGTTCGACATCGATGCGATCCTGCGATGGCGCGCGGAGCGCATCTGCTTCGACGACATCTTCATCCGCCCGTCGATCGCCGATCTCTTCGACGACCTCGTCGAGGGACCGTGGCCTCCGATCAAGGTCCCGGACAAGGGCGATCCCTCGCCGATCGAGCGGCTTGCGGCGATCGGGAACCTCGGCCGCGAGCGGCTTGCGGCGAACGTCGGGGCCGAGCTCGCCGAGCGACTCGCCGGCGCGGCGCAGCGCGTCAGCTTCGGCGCGCACCTGGGCGGCGCGGCCGGCCTCGCCGGCAGGCGTGCGTTCGACGGCGAGCTGCCGGCGCCGCTCCCGGCGGAGCTGCGCCCGCTCAACGCCACGAGCGAGCGGCGCGAGCGCGCCGGCGCCGCGAACTTCTCCCTCGACGCCGTGCGCGCCGGCGTCGCCGCCCGCCTCAACGTCGATCCGAAGCTCCTCGCGGCGTTCGATCCTCGCCGCGTCATCGGCCCGTTCCGCCGCTGCGTGACGATCCTCGTGCCGGAGTGGATGCTGGTCGTCGACGTCCCCGACATCACCTTCCGGGTCACGCAGGACGTGAACGGCGACGGCACCGAGGAGACGATCTACAACGAGGGCTACTTCGACGTTCGCTGGAACGCTGGATCGATTCCCGACGTCAAGCTCCAGGCCTCCCCCATCGCCGTGTCGGGCAAGATCTGCGACGGACCGATCGTCCGCTGCGGCAATGCACCCGAGATCCAGTTCGCCGGACTCATGCCGCTGAGCAACCTTCCTGCGCCGGCGGCGCCGTACTTCGACGCGCTCGCCGGCTATGCGAAGCGGCCGAACCGTCCGCGGCCATCGGGAAATCCGGCCGATCCGGCGGGCGATCCGCTCCAGACCGAGACGCCCTTCACGCGAACGCTCCAGCTCTACGGATGCGTCGAGATTCCCGGCGCGCAGTTCTACCGGCTGCTCTATCGATTCAACGGCGGCTCGCAGGTTCCGTTCCTCGGACTCTCGTGGCCGCTCTATCGGATGGTCGGCGGCATGCTCCAGGTGCTGAACGTCACGCCCGATGCGAACGGCTGGTACCAGATCGTGCCGGCCGCGGACAACTGGCATCCGCATCAGATGCTGCTGGAGTGGCCGACCGGCGCGCAGGGCCGCTACGAGGTGACGCTGCAAGTGGGCAACGCCGCGAAGTCTCCGCTGCCCACGACACACACCGTCAACTTCCAGGTCGACAACAGCGCTCCCAACGTGCTCTACCAGACGCTCAAGTGGAAGTTCGCGAGCGAAGCCGATGCGGCGTTCGAACTGGCCGGCCGCAACCTGCTCGGAACGTGCCCGACGATCCGTCGTGGGGCGTCCCCGGCGGACGTGGACGTGCTCATGGAGGTGCAGGTCTCGGCGTCGCACCTGCGCGACGCGTCGATCGGCGCCAGCGGATGCTCGCTGGCGACCCTGCCCTTCGTGCCGGGAAGCCCAGCGCCACCGCACCACACGGCGCACTGGCACACCGACGCGCTCGACAACAGCGAGCTCCTCTTCGCTCGATATCGGATTCCCGCGGCGGCGCTGGAGGGGGTCTACTCGTTCGGCGCCACGGCCAACTCGCGGGCGTTCAACCCGGCCGGAAGCGACGGAGGCCACCTGGCCGACTGGAACTACGACGTCGTGTACAACTACACGCCGACGGCCGTTCACGTCGCGGTCATCAACGGATGAGATCGAAAGCGCACGAGGTCCAGACGTCCGCCGGCGACCCATCCCAGGCGCAAGCCTTCGACGGTCGCCGGCGCGACGTCTTTCAGCGCGGCATCGCCTGGGCCAGCACCGTCGGCGCGCCGTGCGCCGCTCGCGTCGACCGGTCCGACTGACTCGACATGCTCGACTGACTCGACATGCTCGACTGACTCGACATGCTCAACATGCCCAAGTGACTCGACACGTTCGACATGCTCGACATGCCCTGGATGATCCTCGTGCTGGCGGTGCTCGCGACTTGGCGCGTCGCGCACCTCGTCGCCTTCGAGGATGGTCCGTGGGACGTGATCGTGCGGCTGCGACGGCGCGCCGGGACGGGCATGCTCGGGCGCCTCATGGACTGCCCGTACTGCATCGGCGTGTGGGCCGCGGCGGCGTTCGCGCTGCCGCTCTCGGGCAGCTTCGCCGGATGGCTGCTCGCCTGGTGGGGTGTCGCCGGCGGCGCCGCGATCATCGAACGGGTGACGGCGCGCGACGAAACCGGTCGCACCACGCGGACGCCCGGAAACCCGTGATGCTGCTCTGCGCCGATCCGGCCTCGCCGCCGACGCGAGCGTCGACTCCCCCCAACGCGGCCACGCCGCAACGGAGACCTTCGATGTCCTGCTGTGGCAGCCAACGAGCGGCGCTTCGCGCGGCGCAGGGCGAGTTCAGCCAGAGCGTGCGAACCGCAACGCCGACATCGGCGCCCGACGAACCGATCGCGGTGGAATACGTGCACGATGGCGAGATCGTCGTGCGCGGCGCCGCGTCGGGTCGCCTGCATCGCTTCGCCGCCGGCGCGCCGCTGTCGATTCCGGCGCAGGATGCGCGGGTGCTCGTCGCGAACGGGCAGTTCAGGGTGGCGCGCGACAATCGACTGGGACGCGCATGAGACCGTGGAACCGGCGATCGTTCGGTCTCCGGGACCATTCCCGATCGTCGCCATGTCACCATGTCACCATGTCACCATGTCACCATGCCGCCCGGCCGCGGATACGCGATGATGCGGGCGCATGGCCTCGCACTTCACACGGCGTTTCACGATCGCGACGATGGTCGCGGCGGCACTGGCGATCGTCGCCCCCCTCTCCCGTCTCGGGGCGGTTGCGGCCGCGCCACCATCGCCGCCGCCAGCCGCGCGTCCGGACGCGACCGCCGCGCTCCCGGCGGCGCCCTCAGAGGCGAGCCTTGCGGCGCTGCGCACTGAACTGGCGGCGACGGAAGGCCTCGACGAAGCCACACGCGCCGCGGCGGTCGCGGCACTCGATCGTGTGCGGGCGAAGCTGACGGCGATCGCGGAATGGACCGATCGGGCATCCCGCGCCGAGCAGGGCCGGGCCGCGGCCGCCGCCGAGCTTCCACAGGTGAAGGCGGACCTCGCGGCGCTCAAGGATCCGTCCGCCGCGGCGGCCGCCGCGGTGTCGGCCGCGGTCCAGGCCGCCGCCGGCACACCCGACGCCGAGTCGCCCAAGGCGGCGCGCCAGAAGCTGGAGGAGGCCGGCGCGGCGCTCGCGCTCGCGAAGGAGAAGGTCGCCGAGGTCGATCGCGACATCAAGCAGCGCGCCGATCGGCGTGCGGCGCTTCCCGCGGAGATCGGGCGCGCCGTCGGCGACCTCGACGAACTCGCCGCGACGCCCGAGGTCGCCGCGGCCGATCGAAGCCCCGTGCTCGTCGCGATCGACCGCGCCGAGCGTGGCGCACGTGCCGCCGAGCTGCGCAGCAGGCTCGAGGCGCTCCGCGCCGAACAGGCGGCCATCGACGATCGCGCCGAGCTCGATGCGCTCCTGAAGGAGCGGGCCGCGAAGCGCGTCGCCGTGCGCGAGGCCGAGGCCCACGCGTGGCAGCGCCGGATCGACGCCGCCGTCTCGCGCGACGCGGAGCGCGAGGCGCTCGACGCCCGTCGCGAGACGGCGCAGGGCGTCGCGCCGGTCCGCGCCGTCTCGCGGAAGACGCTCGAGCTCATCGAACAGCGCACCGGCGACGCCGGACTCATCGCGCGCAACGCCGACACGCGGAGGCGCCTCGATCTGCTGGCCACGCGTCTTCCGGCGCTCGCCGCGGAGTACGACCGCGAGCGACTTCGGGCCGCCTCGACGGGAACCTCGGGTCTCACCAGCGCCCGGCTGCGGCTCCAGCGGGCGCAGCTTCCCGACGCGCGGTACCTCGACGGCGTCCTGGCGCGCGGCAAGGAGGACCTCTTCACGACGCAGCGCCGCCAGGCGGAGCTCGAGGCGGAGATCGCCGCGCTGCCTTCCCCGACCGAGGAGCGCGACGCGCTGCTGGCGGCGATGGACGCCCAGGACGGCGCCATGGCGCCGGAGCTGCGCAGCGAGATCGCGGCCGAGCTCGACCGGCGCATCCTCGATCAGCGACGGCAATACGACCTGCTCCTCGCCGCCTATCGCGAGCGCGAGGAACTGCTCCTGCGGGCGATGGACGGGCTTCCCGGCTTCATCGCCATCGCCGAGCACTTCTCGGCGTTCATCGATCAGCGCATCCTCTGGATCCGCAGCGTCGAGCCGATCGGACCGCGCGACCTCGACCGCTGCTGGGCGACGTTCACGGCGCTCGTCGCGTCGGTCGAGGATGTCGTCCTCGGTGGCGAGCTGCTCCGCGCCGTCGACTCCGAACGCCTCGTCTTCGGGGTGATCGGCGTGCTCGTGATCGCATGGTTCGCGACGATCGGGCGACGGCGACGTCACTTCTCGAGGCTCGCCGAGCAGACCTCGCGATTCGCCACCGACGGCATGAAGCCCACGCTCGTCGCGACGGCGCTCACCGCCATTCAGGCGTTCTTCTGGCCATGCATCATCCTCTTCGCCTGCTCGCGCCTGGGCATGCGGGCCGACGCGTCGCCCGGCCTCCAGGCGATGATCGCCGGTGTGCAGCGGGCGATGCTCGGGCTGCTCGTGCTGCTGCCGATGCTCGCGCTGGTGCGCACCAACGGCCTCGGCAGCGCCCACTTCGGCTGGCGCGACGAGACGAGACGGCAGCTTCGGCGCTGGCTGCGTCGGCTCGGTGTCGTGCTCGTCCCGATGAGCTTCATCGTCGGCGCCACCGAATGGTCGACGCGCGACGCCGGCAGCGACCTGCTTGGACGCCTCGCCTTCGTGATCTCGGCGCTCGCGGTGGCGGCGACGTTCGCGGTGCTGCTGCGTCCGGGGCGCGGCGTCCTGACCGGCGTCGTCGCCAACTCGCGAAGCCCCTGGACGCAGCGGCTGGAGCCGCTCTGGCGCCTCCTGGCCATCGCCACGCCGGTGGCGCAGGGCATGCTGGCGGCGCTCGGCTGGTACTACACGGCGTTGCAGCTCAACATCCGCCTCGCCGCGTCGCTGGGACTCGTCGTCGCGGTGATCTTCGCCCACGCCTTCGTGACGCGATGGCTGCTCCTGTCGAAGCGGCGCATGGCGGTGGCGGAGATGAGGAAGCGCCGCGAGGCGCTGCGCGCTGCCGAGGAGCCCGGGCAGGCGGCGAGCGCCGAGGGCGGATCGGGTCCGGTCGAGGAGACCGCACCGAGCATGGCATCCATCGATGCGCAGACGCGGCAGCTCCTGCGAACGGCCGTGACGTTCACGCTGCTCCTGGGCATGTGGGCGATCTGGGCGAAGGTCCTCCCAGCGCTCGACGGCTTCAACCGATTCGAGCTCTGGCCGAACTTCGGGCAGGTGCGCGAGGTGGCGAACCTTCCGCCGCCGTCGTCGGCGATCCTCAACTCGCAGCGATTGCCGTGGATTCCCCCACCGCCGCCTGCGGGATCCCCCGGCAGCGCGCCGACCACGGGCGCATCGACGAGCGGCAGCCCCGCGCCGGCGCCGGGAGAATCATCCGCAGGCGCTGCGGCCACCGGCGCCGCGGCAGCGGTCCCGGCGCCGAGCGGCACCGGCGCCTCGCCGTCGTCGGTCGGAACGTCGATCTCGCCGACGGCGCCGGCCGGCGCGCCGGCCACCGGCTCGTCCATCGCGCCGTCCGCGACGACCGGAGGCGCACCGGCAGCGCCCCCGCTGTCCGCACCATCGTCAGCAGGGCCGGCCACGGCGCCGTCGTCGCCCGTCGCATCCGGCACGCCGCCGGTCGGATCATCCGCGGCCGCGCCGATCGGCCAGTCGGGCGGTCAATCGGCCAGTGCGACGATCTCGGCCGGCGGCTCGCAGGACGAGGACGCGCGCCTCACCCTGGGCAACCTCGTCGGCGCGATCATCATCCTGATCGCGACGATCGCGGTCGCGCGCAACAGCCCGGGACTGCTGGAGATCTCGATCCTCCAGCGGCTGCCCGTCGAGAACAGCGTGCGCTACGCGATCACCACGCTGACCAGCTACGCCGTGTGGGGCATCGGCATCACGGCGACGTTCGCGGCCGTGGGCATCGGCTGGTCGAAGGTGCAGTGGCTCGTCGCCGCGGCGTCGGTCGGCATCGGCTTCGGCCTCCAGGAGATCGTCGCCAACCTGATCTCGGGAATCATCATCCTCTTCGAGCAGCCGGTCCGCGTCGGCGACACGGTCACGGTGAACGGCGTGAGCGGCACCGTCTCGCGCATCCGCATCCGCGCCACGACCATCACCGACTGGGACCGCAAGGAGCTCATCATTCCCAACAAGACCTTCATCACCGGACAGGTGATCAACTGGACGCTCTCCGACGCGGCGCTGCGCGTCGTCGTGCCCGTCGGCGTGGACTATGGCGCCGATCCGCACCTGGTCGTCCGTCTGCTGCGCGAGATCGGCGCCGCCAATCCGATCGTGCTCCGGGAGCCGGCGCCTGCGGCGGTCTTCGTCGCGTTCGGGGAGAGCACGCTCGCCTTCGAGCTGCGCGTCGTGGTTCCCAGCGTCGAGAACCTCTCCGCGGTGCGGCACGAGCTGCACATGGCGATCGCGGATCGCTTCCGCGCCGAGAAGATCAACATCGCCTTTCCCCAGCGGGACGTGCACCTCACCGGCGCGCTCGAGCTGGCGCCGCGACCCCGCGCTGCGCGATGAGGCCATGACCATGAAGCCCGTACCATGGTGCCGAAGTGGACCGACGCTGGCGTCGCCCGGGCGACCGCCGCGTCCTCGACGAATGCATCGGCACCTCCCCACCAGGTCCGCTCGGGGCGGCGCGCACGGGAGCAGCGCTCATGCCAGAGACACCGCATCCGAACGATCCGGCGCGACCTTCTCGCATCGTGCATTCCGCGCCCGGCATCGGCGCGGCCGGCGGCGCCGTCGCGCCGACGTCGGCGGCGCCAGTCCCGCCGGGCAGCCTCGCGAGCGCTGCGGGAACTGCTCCGCCGGCGGAAGCCGCCCCGCCCGCGGGCGGCCGGGTCCGGCCGCTCCGGCCGGCGCCCCTGGTGCCCCGGGCGCCGCGACGACGGCCCCGCCCGGGCAGAAGATCATCCGCAACTTCGGCGATCGCAAGCGCCACGAGGACTCCTGGTCGCGCACGCCCAACACCACCGGGACCGGCGCGATCCACGTCAAGACCTTCCATTGCAAGCTCACCGACGAATCCCTGGTGTTCCTCGACCAAACGCTCAACGAATGGCTGGACGCCCATCCCCAATATGAGGTGAAGTTCGTCTCGTCGTCGATCGGCGACTTCACGAGCAAGCTGCGCGAACCGCACCTGATGGTTCAGGTGTGGGTCTGATCCGAGTCGCCGCGCAATCGAGCGGCAGCCGTCCGGGAGCCGATCGCGACGGCTCGTCGCCCCGGCGCGCGTCAGTCCACCATCCATGTCCTGGCTCTACCTGCCCGTCGCCTTCATCTTCGCCATCGCCGGACTGATCTGCGTGCTGCTCGTCGCGATCGGGTTGCCCGGCGTGTGGCTCATGCTCCTCTTCGCGCTGGTCATCGAGCTTGCCGACGGGCTCTACCTCGCGCCCGAGCGGCAGCCGACCTTCTCGTGGGGCGTGCTCCTCGCGGCGCTGCTCCTGGCGATCGCCGGCTAGCTCCTCGAGTTCATCGCCTCGGCGCTGGGCGCCAAGCACGGCGGCGCGAGCCGGCGCGGAATGATCGCCTCGGTCGTCGGCGCCATGCTGGGCGGCATCGCGGGCACCGTCCTGCTGCCGATCCCGGTCGTCGGGTCGATCGCAGGCGCGGTCGCCGGCGCCGCGGGCGGCGCGATGCTCGGCGAGATCTCGCGCGAGGGGGCCACGCTGCGCGACACGCTCAAGCCCGCGCAGGGCGCGGCGATCGGGCGCCTGCTCGGCACGCTCGGCAAGCTGCCGTGCGCCGCGGCGGCGTGGGTCGTGCTGGTCGTCGCGGCGTTCCGGCCGTAGCGCTCCAGCGCCCGTGCGTGCGCCTTCGCTATCGGTCCGCGGCGCGCGGCGGCGGCTTGCCGTCGGCGGTCCAGAGGATCGAGAGCACGCCGCGGAACCGGGGCGGAAGCAGGAGGCAGGTCGCAGCGCGCGCCAGCGGTCGGCCCACCGCGAACCCGACGGCGAGCGCGACCGCGAGCAACGCCAGCGTGACGCCGCGCACCGGCCAGTCGAGGCGCATCATCGCGCTGCGGTACGCCTCGTCGAACCAGCCCCGGGCACCGCTTGCGCTGAACAGGTCCAGGTCCGCCGAGATGACCAGGATCTCGAACGTCGCCGCGAGCCCGATCAGCACCAGACCGATCGCCCAGAGCCGTTGTCGGCGCACGCCGAGCAACAGGACCGACCAGACGACGCCGATGCTGGTGGCTGCGGCGGCGCACGGAATCCAAAGAAGCAGCGCCATCCGGTTGCCGCAACGGAACCAGCCGCCATGCGCGGTGACGAACCCGTCGAGGCCACCCTGTTCGTCCCACCACTGCTGCGCCTCGGGCGCCGCCCGCGCCTGCCACCACGGTGTCGCCGGCAGCGCCGACGCAGCCCACCGCTGAAGATCCTGTTCGACCTGCCGCGTGAGGCCCGTGGCGAACGCACCTCCGACGCCCATCGTCATGCTTGTCAGCGCGAGGCTCGATGCCACGACCAGGGCGATGCCGATCGCCATGCAGATCGCCGCGAGCATCAGCCCCAGTCGATTTCCCCACCGTCCAAGCAACGGATACTCCTGGAGCGCCGCCACCTCGCCGCACTCGGGACAGCGCGCCACGATCAACCCGTAGTGCGGCTCGCGCACGACCGGCTGGCCGATGAGGTTGTGGCCGCACGCGACGCACAGCCGATCGGCGGCGATGGTGGAGACGCGCGGCGCGTCGGCGAAGGATGGCGACGACTCGCGCGGCGGGCTCGCCGCCGAATCCTTGGCGACCGTCGTCGCCGCTCCGGCGCGCGGGCCATCGGGGGAATGGGCTCGTGTCATGGCAGCACTCGGGTCTTCCGCCGGCGCGCACGCCGCAGGGCGCGGCGCCAGAACAGGTGGTACGCGCGGGCGGCGCCGCGCCGGATCAGCAGGCCGACGGGCACGCCGATGGCGACAACCGGCACCAGCGCCGCCGCGGCGCCCCAGGTCGAGAGGACCGATCGGGCGCTCGCGACGCTGACCTTGCCGCCGCGCGGCACGGCGTCGAACCACTCGACGATCAACGGAAGCGCCAACCAGAGGCACACCCAGATCGCGAAGCATGGCGCGACGACGCGCATGCGGAGGTGGCCGAAGGCGATCGCGAGCCAGGCGCCAAGCGCCGTCGCCGCCACCGCCGCGAGCACCATCGCCAGCTCGATGTCGGGAGGCGCCGACGAGGTGAGCAGCCAACGCACCGCGCGCTGCGTGAAGATCGCGCAGCCGCAGGCGACGATCGTCGCCAGGGCCAGCGCGACGACCTGCGACGCCAGGATGCCAAGCCCCAGGTCGAGCACGCGAAGGCGGTGAAGCACGCGCTCCATCGGATGTCGCCGGCGCACGATCGTCGCGCCGCAGTCGCTGCACTGGACGATCGGCAGGCCGTAGACGGATTCGATCCAGGTCGGAACCCGCGTGAGGTCCTCGCCGCAGCGGACGCAATGGTGCGAGCGTTGCATGTTCGTTGGCCAGGGTGCGACGGTGTGGAAGGCTGGACGCTGACGCGACGATGGCCCCCGCCGCGCCGCACGACGAGCTTGACCGATCGCGGCACGCGACGCACGCCCCGGCCCCGGCCCGGGCCCGGAACCAACTACCGCGCGCGGAGTCGTTCGATGGCCTCGCGCAACGCCGGGCCAAGCGCTGCGAAGGCCCGCTTCGCGTCCCATTGTTGGCGGTCGCGATCGCCCGTCGAGTTGCTCACGGCGCGCAGCTCGATCGCCGGAACGCCAAGGCGGCGCGCCGCGTGGACGACCGCCGCGCCCTCCATCGCCTCGGCGAGCGCCGACGTGCGGCGAACGACCTCGGCGGCGGCGCTGTCGGTGCCGGAGCACGTCGCGACCGTGGCGATCGGACCGCTGCGAAACGCGCCGCGGATCGCCGCGAGCATGGCCGGATCGACGGGCACGCGATTGCCCTCGAAGTCGCCCAGCGCGAACCGGAGCCCTCGCATGTCCAGGAAACCGTCCGGCGTCGCGATTCCTTCCTCGACGTAGACGCATTCGCTGGCCACCACCACGTCGCCGATCCCAAGTCCGGCGCCCGGCAAGGCGCCGGCGATGCCCGCGTTGATCGCACCGTCGAAGGGTCCGCGCCGCAGGATCGCTTCCGTCGTCGCGCACGCCGCGTTCGTGCGCCCGACGCCCCCGGCGACGACCACGACGTCCGCGTGCGTTCCGATCGCCGCGGCCTCGGCTTCAACGGCGGTGATGACGAGAAGTCGCACGCCGAGAGCTCATGGAGACGGTGGGAACAAAGCGCCGCTTCTCGCGCACGGACGGTGGCCACGACCCTCGACTCCTGCTTCCCCGTTCCTGACGCCTGATGCCCGGCTCCCGGCTCCCGCGGCGCTCACAGCGGCCGGATCCAGATGTTGCGGTACATCACCGGATCGCCGTGGTCCTGGAGAAGAAGGGGGCCGGTCGGGACCATGTTCTCGGCGATGGCGCCTCCCGTCGGTCCGCTGAGCTCGATGTTGTTGTGGATCACGACCCCGTTCTGGAAGACCGTCAGGCGCGGCTTCTCGGTGACCGCGCCCTTGTCGTCGAAGCGCGGCGCGCGGAAGACGATGTCGTACGTCTGCCAGAACTCGGGAGGCGCGCAGGCGTTCACCAAGGGAGTCGCCTGCCCGTAGATCCCGCCGCAGCCGTTCTCCTTCGGCGGCCCGCCGTAGCTGTCGAGCACCTGCACCTCGTATCGACCCTGGATGTAGACGCCCGAGTTGCCGCGCGCCTGGCCCGTCGCGCCCTCGATGTTGGGGCAGCGGAACTCGAGATGGATCTGCGCGTCGCCGAACTCGCGCGTGGTGAGCGCGTCCCCGCCCTTCACCAGGATCGCGCCCTCGGGCTTGATCTCCCACGCGCTCGGCTTGCCCTGGCGATCGACCCACTGGCTCCAGTTCGATCCGTTGAAGAGGGTGATCGCCCTGCCATCGAGGCCTTGCGGCTTGGCGCCCATCGTCATCGGCGCATACGGCGCTCCGTTCATCCTGACCGGCTGGCCGAGATCGACCGATTGCGGCGAGAGGGCGAGCGCGAGGGCGGCGAGGAGCGGGATCATGGGAGTGACGACATCGTACCGTCGGCCGGGGATCGGCGCGAACGACGACCGCTACGTCGCCCGACGACGCAGGTCGGCGACGAGGCGGATCACCTCATCCAGGGCCTCGATCCGTTGGGCACCCGAGGCGAGATCCTTCACCACCACCTGTCCATCCGCGAGCTCCGCGCCGACGATGACCGCGCACCGGCTGCGGCACCGGTTGGCCTCGCCGAGGAGCTTGCCGACGTTGCGGGTCGACTTGTAGCTGAAGCGCGCGTGGAGCCCCGCGCGCCGCAGCTTGGACACGAGCTCGCGCACGGCGCGATCGGCGTCGTCGCCGCCGGCGGAGACGACGAAGGCGTCGGGGCGAGGAAGCAGGTCGATCTCGCCCCCCACGGACGGAACCGACGTTCCGCCCGCGCCGGTCGCCGGCGACGAGGCGCCAAGGAGTCCGCGTTCGCGCAGCACCAGTCCCAGCACCACGTCACCCATGCCGAAGCCGATCGCCGGCATGCTCGGGCCGCCGAAGAGCTCGACGAGGCCGTCGTAGCGCCCGCCGCCGGCGACCGCGCGCTCCGCGCCGCTCGTCTCGTGGATCTCGAAGACGGTGCCCGTGTAGTACGCGAGGCCGCGCACGATGCCGAGGTCGAGATGGCACCATTCGAGGAGTCCGATGGCGCGAAGCTCCTCGCCGAGCGCGCGCAGCGGCTGGAGGTCGCTTGCGGGCACCTCGAGCGGCGCCGTGCCGCCAAGGAGCGCCGCCAGCGGAACCGACGTGCGCACCGCCTCGTCGAAGCGCACCGCGGCGTCGCCCGCGAGCCCGAGCGCATCGCGCCGGCGGGCGAGCTCCGCCGGCTCGAGCTTGTCGCGCCGATCGAGCAGCTCGAACGCGGCGCCGAGCCGCTCCGCCGGCACGCCCAGCGACGAGAGGATCCCGGAGACGGCCCCGCGATGGCTGAACTTCACCTGCACGTCGCGCGGGCCGAGGCCGAGCCGCTCGAGCGCCGCGACGGCGACCGCGATCACCTCGGCGTCGGCCCGCGGTCCATCGACGCCGACAAGATCGACGTTCCACTGGAAGAACTCGCGCAGGCGGCCGCGCTGCGGGCGCTCGGCGCGGAAGAAGTTCGGGATCGCGAACCACTTGATCGGCAGCGGCAGCTTCCCCCCCGTCGACGCGATCATGCGCGCCAGCGTCGGAGTGAACTCGGGGCGCAGCGCGTACGTGTCCTCGCCACCGGCGCGCGTGAACGAGAAGAGCTCGCTGACGATCGCGTCGCCGCTCTTGACCGTGTAGAGATCGAGGTGCTCGAACGTCGGTCCGTCGACCTCCTCGAAGCCGAAGTCGATCGACGCGCTGCGCCACGCACCTTCGATGTGCCGGCGCACCGCCATCTCGGCGGGGAAGAAGTCGCGCGTGCCACGCGGGGCTTGGAAACGCATTGGGCGGGACTGTAAGACGGATTCCAGCAGACCTCCATGCGTTCGGCCCGTTGCCCACACTGGCGGCTCGCGGCGGGATCGGGTTGGGCGGGGCGCGAGGATCAACGGGCGCGCGTGGAAGCGCTCACGCCGCGTCGCACGGCTTCGGCCCCGGCATCGCTCAATTCGCGCTCGACCGACGGCGT
Source organism: Phycisphaerales bacterium (assembly GCA_046350555.1). Lineage (GTDB taxonomy): Bacteria > Planctomycetota > Phycisphaerae > Phycisphaerales > SM1A02 > JAXMAF01. The sequence goes on along the minus strand of JAXMAF010000027.1, from coordinate 34,109 downwards.
CCCCCCGCGCGCCGAGGGCAATCACCGATCGACGAGACGTGCAGGAGATCGATCAGCTCGTACGCATCCTCCCGGGGGAAGCCGAGGATCATCGTCCGCTCCATCCCGCGGATGAACGCCACCAGCTCCGGATGGCGCACGTCGAACGCCCGGCCGTCGGACATGTGGACGCGAAAGGGGCGGAACGGCCGTGTCCGAAGCAGGCGCTGGATCTGGTCGAAGGTCATCCGATGCGCCCCACCCGTTCGCGCGGGCCGTGTGCCGACCGATGCAAGGCGATCGGCTTGCGCACGCCGCGCACGTTTCAAGACCCGTTGCTCGACGCGTGGCATGGTACTGCTCCGTCAGACGTATACCGCCAACGTCGAGGAATCTCCAGCCCACGCGCATTCACCGTCCCGCCGCGAAAACGCCTCGATCCGGCAACGCGAAGGCCGTTCCGTTCCCAGAACGTGCATGGCCGATCGTCGGGACGATCCGACAACGCGAGGGCCGTTCCCAGCACGCGCATGGCCGGTCGCCGGGGCCGTCGGCGCCGCGACGAGGGCGCCCGATCGCGCGTTCGCACCCCACCACTCCGACGGACCGACGAACGCCGCCCGCGACGCATCGACGGAGCCCTCGATCGAGCCTTCGCCTCTACCACTCCGGTCCACCGGAGTAGCGCCCGAAGACGTCGGCCATCGCCTGCACCATCTCGCCGAGCGTGCACTTGGCGTGCGCGCCTTCGATCAGCGAAGGCATGACGTTGTCGCCGCCGCGGGCCGCGGCGCGGATCGCGTCGAGCGCCCGGCGCGCCGCGTCGGCGTCGCGCTCGCGACGGAAGGTCTCGAGCCGGGCGCACTGCTCGACCTCGACCGAGTGCGGAATCTGAAGGATCTCCACGCCGTGCGCCTCGTTGCCCTCGGGGTAGGCGTTGACGCCGACGATGATGCGGTCGCCCGCCTCCATCTCCTGTCCGAAGCGGTAGCTCGCCTCGGCGATGGCGCGGCGGAAATAGCCGCGATGGATGCCTTCGACGACGCCGCCCATCTCGTCGATCTCCTTGATCATCGCGTTCGCGTCCGTCTCCATGCGATCCGTGAGGGCTTCGACGAACCAGCTTCCGCCGAGCGGATCGACGGTGCGATGGACGCCCGTCTCGTGGGCGAGGATCTGCTGCGTGCGCAGCGCCACGCGGACGGCCTCCTCCGTCGGAAGTCCGAGCGTCTCGTCCATGGAGTCGGTGTGGAGCGACTGGCAGCCGCCAAGGACGCCGGCCAGCGCCTGGTACGCGACGCGCACGATGTTGTTGAGCGGCTGCTGCTCGGTCAGCGAGCAACCCGCGGTCTGCACGTGCGTGCGCATGAGCAGCGACCGCGCCTGCTTCGCCCCGTACCGGTCGCGCATCGCCTCGGCCCAGATGCGCCGCGCCGCCCGCAGCTTGCAGATCTCCTCGAAGAACTCGTGTGGCTGGCTGAAGAAGAAGGAGAGCCGCAGCGCGAAGCTGTCGACGACGAGGCCGCGCCCTCAGGCACCACTCGACGTACTCCATCCTGTCGCCGCAGGGTGAAGGCGAGCTCCTGCGTCGCGGTCGATCCGGCCTCGCGGATGTGGTAGCCCGAGATCGACACGCTGTTCCACCTGGCCGTCTGCCGCGAGGCGAACTCGATCGTGTCGACGACCAGCTTCACGCTCGCCTCGGGCGGATAGATGAACTCGTTCTGCGAGTGGAACTCCTTGAGGATGTCGTTCTGGAGCGTGCCGCCGAGGTCGTTCCACGACATGCCGCGCTCGCGGGCCATCGCCAGGTACATCGCCCAGATGACCGCGGCGGGACCGTTGATCGTCTGGCTCACTGTGACCTCGTCGACGGGGATGTCGGCGTAGAGCCGATGCATGTCGTCGATCGTGCAGACCGCGACGCCGCAGCGCCCGACCTCTCCGGCGGCGAGCGGATCGTCGCTGTCGCGACCCATGAGGGTCGGCAGATCGAACGCGGTCGAGAGGCCGGTGTTGGCGCGACCCGTCGCGCCGCCGGAACCCTCGCCGGTCTGGGCGTTCTCCAGCAGGTACTTGAAGCGCCGGTTGGTGTCGTCGGCCGAGCCGAAGCCGGCGAACTGGCGCATCGTCCAGAGGCGCGAGCGATACATCGTCCTGTGCACGCCGCGGGTGAAGGGAAACTCGCCCGGCTCGCCGATGCGCGGATGCGGCTTCAAGGCATCCTTCGGATCGGTCGCCTGGACCTCCTTCGGTCCGTACCGCTCGTCGACGACGTAGCCGGAGAGCGTCACCGTCTCGGGATCGACGGCCGGCTTGACTGGCGAGACCGAGGGAACAGACGGCTTGCCCATCTGGGTCATCGGGCGGTTGACGGTGGACATGGGTGGTTGCCGCATGGGCGTGGACTGAAGCTCGGGTCGACAAATGCGGCCCCACGGCCGCCCAGACCAACTTCGCGCGAGCCCGCTTTCCGCATGAATGTAGGCGATCGACCGATTGCGCCGGAAAGAGCGCTGAAGGGGCGACAGGGCGATCGCATGCTCGCCCAACGCGGCGCCCCAGCGGTGGCAAGGCCGCTCGATGTGGCCATCGAAATCCGGATGCGGCGAGGCGCGCTGCTCATCGCGCGGCTGGCGGCCGTCACTCGTCGTGGAGGAGTCGCCCAATTTCGGCGATCTCCCTTCGATCGACGCCGCCGAGGCGAACCGAGCCGATCCGTCACACGCCGGTGACTATCGATAGCCAAACACCCCCTGCCCGCTCTTGTCTCCCAGCCGCCCCGCCTGCACGAGCTGCCGCAGCTTCGGGCACGGGAAGTACTTCTGGTCGCCGAGCTCGCGGTAGAGCACCATCATGATGTCGTGGCAGACGTCGAGCCCGATGAAGTCGGCGAGGCGCAGCGGCCCCATCGGGAGGTTGCAGCCGAGCTTCATGATCTCGTCGATGTTGGCCGGCTCGGCGACGCCCTCCATCCACGCATGGAACGCCTCGTTGATCATCGGCATCAGCACGCGGTTGCTGACGAAGCCGGCGCGGTCGTTGGCGGGAATCGCCGTCTTGCCGAGCGCGGTCGCGAGCGCGATCGTCGTGGCCGTCGTCGCCTCGCTCGTCGCGAGCCCCTTGATCACCTCGACGAGCTTCATGACCGGCACCGGGTTGAAGAAGTGCATCCCGATCACGCGCTCCGCCGCGTCGCCGACGCTGCGGGCGAGGTCGGTGATCGAGATGGACGAGGTGTTCGTGGCGAGGATCGTCGTCGGCGCGAGCGCCTCCTTCATCTGCACGAAGATCCGGCGCTTGATCTCGACGTTCTCGACGGCGGCCTCGATGGCGAACTCCGCCCGCTCGGCATCGTCGATGGAACGGACATAGGCGATCCTCGCCAGCGCCGCGTCGGCCTGCTCGCGCGTCATGCGCTGCTTCTCGACGTCACGGTCGAGCGTCTTGCGGTGGTACGACTTCGCCTTGTCGAGCTGCTCGGCGCTGACGTCGATCTGCCAGGCCGAGACCCCGCTCTTGGCGGCGACGAGCGCGATGCCGGAGCCCATCGTGCCGGCACCGATGACTGCGATGGAGGTGGGAAGGGACATGGGGGCGATGGTAGCGGAGGCCGTGTGCGTGGTGTGGGCGGGTACGTGGTGTGGGTTGGTACGTGGTGTGGGTTGGTACGTGGTGTGGGTTGGTACGTGGTATGGGTTGGTACGTGGTGTGGGTGGGTACGTGGTGTGGGTTGGTACGTGGTGTGGGTAGTCGCGCCGTCCGACGCCCGCACCCGGCTGCGCCGCCGCCTTGTGGTGCAGCCGTCCCGGCTGCCGCAACGCTCACGAGTGTCGCGCGCTCAGACCAGCGACCGGATTCCAAGTTCCACCGCCGCCTTGCGCACCGCTGCGTCGGCGGTGGCGATCGGCAGCGATCGACTCAACGCCAGCTCGACGTAGAACGCGTCGTAGCCGGTGAGCCGATGGGCGCGGGCGACGGCGACGACTGCGGAAATCGTCGGTGATCGCGGGCGATCGTCGACATCGATCGGCAGTCGCAGCGCGAACGCGAGCATCGACTGGGCCTGGGCGGAGGTCACCCTGCCGCGGCGCTCGGCGACGACGAATGCGTTGGCCAGCTCGGCGTGCCACAGCACGGGAACGAGCGCACGCGCCTTGGCCAATCGCGCCAGCACTGCGTCCGTCTCCGGGCGCGCCTCGTCCTCGAAGCACCAACTCAACGCCACCGAACAGTCGAGCACGAACGCATGCACCATCTCAGCGACGCCCCTCGTCGATCAACTGGCGGATCGTCAAGCGACCCAGCGTCACACCACGACGGGCCGCCGTCAATCCATCGATCGCCGCCCGCACTGGATCGACGCCCGAGTCCTCGCGGTACGGGACGATCTCCGCAACGGGGCGACCGTTGCGCGTGACGACAATGTGCTCGCCGCCGGCGACGCGCTCGAGCAGCTTGGAGAAGTTGGTCTTGGCCTCGAAGGCGCCGATGCGGGAGATCATGACAGACTAGTCTAGGTGGCCCAGTCGGCCCCGCCGAGGTCAAGCAGCCCGTGGCCCAAGGCGATCGCGCGCGTCGAACCCTCCTCGTTGGTCCGTCGACTCGACGACTGCGGAGACCGGTCGTCTCCGAATGCCGCTGGTGCGATCAATCAGAGGTCAGAGGGGGAAAATGGGCAGACGCACACACGGAACCCGACGTAGTTGTTCCGGCCGCCCGGAACGACCCCGTCCCGGAAGGCGCAGCGGGCGACGGCGTGGCGGACGTACCACGCGCCGCCGCGGACAACACGCGAGCTTGGGCTCTCGTCGTCATCCAACCTCGAATTCTGGGGATACTTGACGTAGTTGTCGCGCCAGACCGTCTGGCACCACTCGAAGACGTTCCCCGCCATGTCGAGCGCCTTGCACTCGGCGGCGCCGTTGGCGTAGAGGCCCACTGGCGTCGTGTGTCCGATGGACCCAGCGATGTTTGCGCACTCGACGGCCTCGTCGTCGCTCGGGGTGTTCCCCCACGGATACAGCCGCGCATCGGTGTGCCGCGCCGCGCGCTCCCATTCCATCTCGGTCGGCAGGCGAATCGGCTGACCACTGACCTCGGCCAGCCATCGGCAGAAGGCGGTCGCCTCGTGCCAGCTCACGCGCACCTGGGGGTGGTTCGGCGTCTCGAGCACCTCGGGAAGGTCGTCGGTGCCCGGTCCGGTGATGCCGTTCTCGTTCCGCCACGCTCGCCCCTGCTCGGTCCAGAAACGGTCCCCGACGCCGGGCCGATAGCCGCCGGCGGCGATGAAGAGTCGATACTGCGCGACCGTGACCGGGTAGAGCGAGAGCCGGTACGGCTGCATGATCGTGCACGTGAAGCGTGGAGTCTCAGTGTCGTACTTCGCCTCGGGCTTGTCGTTGCCCATCGGGAACGGACCGGGCGCGATCGGCTCCGACCACTCGATCTCGGGATAGTGCACGCCCTGCTTGGAGAGACGCTCCCGGGCCACACCCGCCCGCGGATCGCCCACCCGTCCCAAGGCGGCGCCGAGGCGGGCTCGGTCCTTGATGTCGTGCTCTGATCGGAACATCGCGGCTTCAAGGGCGCTGGAGAGTTCGTCAATCAGCGCGTCCCCCTTGTGAACCTTCCCGAAGACCGCGTGGGTCATCTCGCCCAGCAGATCCGACGCGAGGATCAGGTCCTCGATGCGACGCGGCGCCGTGGCGCGTTCGTCGCACGCTGCCGAGGTCAACGCCCGCACCATCGAGGCACCCAGCTCCGGAAGCTTCATGACGTGAGCGAACGTGCCGCCCATCATCAGGATCGGCTCCCGCCAGTGGTTGTTCGAGGCGGTGCGAAGCTCCATCGCCTGCTGTACGTTCGTCTCGGACGAAGCAAGCGCCCGTGCGGCGAGGTACTCGCGAAAGGTCTGGTGGGAGAAGTCGTAGACGTTTGGCTTCGTCTCGACGATCAGGCCCGAGCGCAGCCTGATGACGTCAATCAGGTTGCCGGTCCATTGCGAGCGGCGAAGCGGGTCGCCGCAAAGGGATCCCAGCTCCATTGAAAGCGCCGCGACAGTGATGTCGGTTCGGTCCTTCTGTTCCTTGTCCGCGACACTCTCGTGAGCCGCGAGGGCGATTCGCCTGAGCCGATCCTCAAGGTCTGACGTCGATCGCCCCACATCGGCGAGCAACTCCTGCACAGGCGACTCGTCGGCTGGGCTCATGCGCGAACGTCGCCCGTGCCGCCACTTCCACAGCAGCTCGTCCAAGGCCATCTGGTACAGCGCTGTCCGCTGATCGGGAAGCGGCGCGACACCGTCGTTGACGATCGCCATCAGCGTGAGCAACAGAGGAACACGAGCCAGTCGCTGCACGTCCGGGCGCACCACGGCGCGACGAAGCGCGTTCGCTCGCTCCGTCGCATCGGGTACACCCTCGAGTGCCAGATGCCACGCCTTGATGAACTCCTCCTGTTGCGACTCGTTCAAGTCCGCGAGCGCGACGCTCGGAAACGGCAGGCTCCAGCCGGCATTCGTGGGTACGTCGCGCGTGCTGGTGGACGAGCCGCCGCCCTCGTGCATCGTGTAGGCAGCCACCCGACAGGTAACCATCACCCGGGTTTGCCTGTGGACATCGGCGAAGGCCTCGATGGCAGCAAGCACCTTCGCGCGAAGGTCCGGCTTGGCGATTTCGTCGAGGCCATCCAGAAGCAGAATCGCATCGCCATCGCGGAGCTGCCGCTCGATCGCCTCATACGCCGCCCCCAGGTTCTGCCTTTCGAGGGACCACTTGATGAACTTCGCAAGCTGCACGCCCGGATCACCTGCCCGGATCGACTTGCCCTCCTTGTTCTTGGGTTCGAGCAACGCTGCGAACTCGCTCACCACCACCAGGACCGGCAGCAGCGCCCGATCGAACCGCACCGGCGCTGGTCGCGAGCCATCATGCTGACCCGGGCCCACGAGCGGTTTGGCGAGATCGATCGCGAGCGCCCGAAGGAAGCTGCTCTTGCCCGAGCCAGGCCCGCCGAGGATGACGAGCCGTGGATGATGACGGCATGCATCCAAGGCACTCCAAGGCGATTGGTCTCGCTCGGGTGCAACAGTCCTGCTCGGTGATCGGTCGGAATCGCCCCGCGCCTTCGTCCCCTCCTCGGTGGCGAGTTCGCCCGGCGTCGGCCGCGGTTCAATGACATTGCGCTGGACGTAGACCTTGTCCAGATCGGTCGCCTTCAGCATCTTCTGCTGGTCGGTGCGCCCCCGATCCCAGAGAGGCAGTTGCCTCCATTCAACGAGCTGCTTCGTCAGGTAGTCGTCGATTGCGACCTTCTCGGCGGGCTTCAACCCGCGATTGACAAACCAGACCGCCAACGACGTGGCGACCCATGCACGCAGGTCGTCCGGCGTCGTGAACGGTCGAGGCCCAGTCTCGTCACGCAGGAAGCCCTTGAACTTGTTCAACGCCTCGATGTCTTCGGGAGACTTGTCGCGCAGCTCTTGCCAGTCGAAGCTGTCATCGACGATGAATGCAAGGACGGGACGCTTGGCACGAACCGCCGCACGAACCTCGTATTCTGTGAACGACTTCCGGCCATCACCGCCCCTCGCGGGCGTCGCCCTGGTTCCGTAATGGTGGGCGACGATTACGATCGTGACGTCTGCGCTGCGTGCGTCGTTCTCGCACTCCTGAACCAGTTTCCCGGTTCTCGCGGGCCACAGCTCGAATCGGTTGGTGGCCTGCCCCATGGCCTCGATCGCCGTCGCAACCTTGGCTCGATGTTCGCTGAGATCCTTCTCGGTGGAAGAGATGAAGATGCGAAGCGGCGCGTTTGGCATATGCGACGGAAGGCGGGAACTTCGAGACTGGTCGATCGTAACCGAACGCGCGTGGACAGAGACGGCTCTCGACAGGGTTGCGCAACGCGGGGCGGCGGGGTTCGGGCGCGTGCGACCGACGACTCGCAGCGCTCCCGAGACGTCCTGCGCGTCTCATGGCCGTGCCGCGGACGCGGCGAGGCCATGGCACAGCGCACGTGCCGCATTCATGCACAGTCCGTTCGCCGCCAGGATCGACTTCCGAAGACCCACCGTGTTGCCGTGCGACGCGTGGGCGATCCAGCCCCGAATCCTCGCCTCGAGGCGCTCGGTCGACGTCTCGCCGGTTGCCATCGCACGACGCAGGCTTCTTGCGAAGTGGGCGGCGTTGCGGCGCTTCAGCCGACGTCGCCGCGGAAAGACGATGAAGCCGAGAAACGGGATTCCCTCGGCGACGGGTCGAGGATGCGCGCCTTCGTGCATCGTCAGGCGCAGCGCGGCCAGCCGCTCGACGATCGCTCGCTTCCAGTCCCACAACACGCGCTTGTCGTCGGCGAAGAGGATGAAGTCGTCGACGTAGCGCACATACCCGGCGCACCGCAGCTCTCGCTTCACGAAGTGGTCGAATTGGCTCAGGTAGCAGTTCGCCCAGATCTGGCTGGTCAGGTTCCCGATCGGCAACCCGCGGGGGCGGCAGACGCCGAAGAGGTCGTCGCCGGGGAACCAGACCGGGTCGTACTCGGAGTCGAGCACGCCGGCCCCGGCGTCGATGATCATCGAGACGAGCCGCCGGCTGCGCGGGTCGGGGATCCTGGTGAACAGGATGCGCTTCAGGAGCGCGTGATCGATGCTGGGGAAGAACTGGCGCACGTCGCAGGGCAGCGCGAAGCGGTGGCGGCGCATGAGTCGCTGACAGTGGTCGAGCGCCGCGTGCGTGCCCTTGCCGCGCCGGTTGGCGAACGACTCGGCGACAAACGTCCTTTCGAAGACCGGCTCGAGCACGTTGCACAAGGCGTGGTGCACCACGCGGTCGCGCATCGGGGCCGCGGTAATGAGGCGGCGCTTCGGGTCGTGGATGTAGAAACTGGTGGGGACGCCCGGTCGATACGTCTCCGAGACGAGCCCGTCGTGCAGACCGATCAGGTCCGCTTCGAGGCGATACTCGTGGGCGGCCACCGATGCCGTGCCGCGCCGACCGCGCCGCGCCTGATGGCTGGCCCGAACCAGGTTGCGCCAGGAGCAGATCGCGTCGTACGGGATCATGTCCACTCGCGAAAGCACCGATGCCAGGGTGGACAACTCGCCGCCCAGGGCATCGGTGCGCTGTTCTTCGCCCGGTGCGCCGGCGATGATCCCGACGCACGCGGCCTGGACGTGGCTCCGCCATTTTCCGCTTCGGTGGACAAGGCGTACCCGGTCCACGATCCCAGCCTCTGGATTCCTTCGCGTTGGAAAGCGTGCAGACGCACACACGGAACCCGACGTTGTTGTTCCGGTTGTCCGGATCGTTCCTGTTCCGGTTGGCGCAGCGGGCGTTGTCGTGGTGGTTGTTCCACGCGCCGCCGCGGACAACACGCGTGCGCTGGCGAGCCAGCCCGGGCGGATGGTGCAGCCGACGGCGGAGATCGTCAAGTGCGCCGCACTACGACTGCCTCCAGCCTCCCAACAACCTCCCGATTTCGGTGGTGAAACGAGCCGCATGGAAGTACTGCCCCTCGGTCATCCACCGAAAGTGGAAGGCGAGGCGGAGGTACAACCGAACCTTGGCAAGACACTCATCGGCGCGATCGAGCCGTTCACGGCGCGACCCACCGCGCCGCTGGTTGGCTTCTTCGAGCCGTTCGCGAAGGTCCAAGGCCGCGTCGAGAAGGCGGCGCGTGATCGTGTGCCGTTGCGCACGCGGAAAGTTGTTGGTCATCGGCAGCAACCACGCCAGGAAGTCGAACGTGCGGACGAAGATGACCATGCGCTCGCGGTCGGCGGGTGTTTGCGCCGGTCCCAGCGCGACCGACGGCGCGTCGGCCGATTCCGCGGGTGCCGCTTCGAAGCCGTTCTCGTTGATGGAATGGGTGGTCATCGCGAAGGAAGCATGTGGCGTCCGAATGCCGCTGGTGCGATCAATCAGAGATCAGAGGGGGAAAATGGGCAGACGCACACACGGAACCCGACGTCGCCGTGCCGGCTGACCGGACCGAACCTGAACCGGAAGGCGCAGCGGGCGAGACGTGGAGGGCGTGCCACGCGCCGCCGCGGACAACGCACGCGCGCTTGGGTTCTCGTCGTTGTCCAACGCCGATTCGCGGGGGTACTCCGCGTAGTTGTCACTTGCCACACCGTCTGGCACCACTCCCAGACGTTGCCCGCCATGTCCAGCGCCTTGCACTCGGCGGCGCCGTTGACGTACAGCCCAACAGGTGTCGTATGGCCGATTGACTGTTCGACGTTTGCACGCTCCAAGACCTGAGCGTCGCTCGGCGCGTTCCCCCACGGATACAGCCGCGCATCGGTGTGTCGCGCCGCACGCTCCCATTCCATCTCGGTCGGCAGGCGAATCGGCTGGCCACTCATTTCGGCCAGCCATCGGCAGAAGGCGGTCGCCTCGTGCCAGCTCACGCGCACCTGGGGGTGGTTCGGCGTCTCGAACACCTCGGGAAGGTCGTCGGTGCGCGGTCCGGTGATGCCGTTCTCGCTCCGCCACGCTCGTCCCTGCTCGGTCCAGAAGCGATCCCCGACGCCGGGCCGATAGCCCCCGGCGGCGATGAAGAGTCGATACTGCGCGACCGTGACCGGGTAGAGCGAGAGCCTGTACGGCTGGATGATCGTGCACGTGAAGCGCGGAATCTCATCGTCGTACTTCGCCTCGGGATTGTCGTTGCCCATCGGAAACGGACCCGGCTCAATCAACGCCGACCACTCGATCTCGGGATAGCGCACGCCCTGCTTGGAGAGACGCTCCCGGGCCACACCCGCCCGCGGATCGCCCACCCGTCCCAAGGCGGCGCCGAGGCGGGCTCGATCCTCGACTTCGTGTCGGGCGTCGAACATCTCCGTCTGGAGCAACCCACGAAGCTCGTTGATCAGCTCTTCACCATCCTCCACGTCGCTCCACCGCGGATTCATCTCGCAGACCAGATCGGCGGCGAGGATCAGGTCCTCGATGCGTCGCTCGGCTTCGGACTGACCGTCGCGCACCTCGCGGATCAACTTCCGCAGCAACGACGCTCCCTGTTCCGGAAGCTTGATCACATGGGCGAAGGCGCCCCCCATCATCAGGATCGGCTCCCGCCAGAGATTGCCGGCGGCGGTTCGCATCGCCATCGCCTCCTGCGCCGGGTGCTTCGAGGAGGCGATCGCCCGTGCGGCGAGGTACTCCTGGAATGTGCGGTGAGGGAAGGCGAAGACGCGCGGTCGAGTCTCCACGAGCAGTCCCGAGCGCTGCGTGAGCGCCTCGATGAGCCCTCCCACCCACTCGAGTCGGCCAATGGGATCCTCGTGAAGCTTCTCCAGCTCCGCCATGAGCTGCTCGCGGGAGATGTCAGCGACGTCATCCGAACCCTTGTCGGCGGTGCCGGCGTGCGCGGCCCGGGCCAGTGAATGGAGCCGCGTCTCGAGACTCGACTTCGACTTGGGCCTGCGCGCCTTCTGAAGCATGGCGAGCACGCCCCGACCGTCGTCGAGTTCATGGCCCGGGTCGCGCCCCTGCTGCCAGTCCCACAGGAGCGTCTCCACGGCCTTGTCGTAGAGCGCGGTGCGCTCGTCGGGCAGCTTGTCGCCGCGCTCATGGACGATGGCCATGAGCGTCAAGAGCAGCGGGTTGGACGCCATCCGCCTCAGGTCCGATCGCTTCAACGCCCGCACGAGCTGTTCCGATCGATCGGTCGGATCCCGCTCGATGCTGCCGGTGGACCCGAGCTGTCGATACCACCCCTCGATGAACCGAGCCTGCTGACCTTGATCGAATCCGGCGAGTTCGACGACGGGGAATGGAAGATGCCAGTCGCTGTGACCCGGCTCGTCGCCCCCGGTTGTCGAAGCGTCGCCGCCCGCGTGCGTCGTGTACGCCGCCACCCGACACGTCACCAGCATGCGCGTCTCCGGGAAGTACCGCGCGAACGCCCTGATGGCCGCGATGACCTCGGCGCGGCGCTCCGAGTGGACGATCTCGTCGAGCCCGTCGAGAAGAAGGATCGCGTCGCCATCTCGCAGCCGGCGCTCGATCGGGTCGAATGCGACGGAGAGACCTCGCTTCTCCAGGCTTCGCTTGATGAAGTTCGTCAGCCGGACATCCGCGAGCGGTGCGCCTTCCCGATCGCCCTTCTCGATCGCGGCCTGCTCGTCGCCTTGAAGAAACGCCGCGAACTCGCGCACGACCACCATCACCGGCATGAGCGCCCGATCGAAGGGCAGCGGCGTGGCATCGGCATCGTCGGTGGGCGCTTCGCCGACGAACGGCTTGGCGAGTTCGATCGCCAGCATCCGCAGGAAGCTGCTCTTGCCCGCGCCGGGCCCACCCAGGATCACCGCGGTCTGGTGATGAGCGCATGCTTCAAGCGCGGTCCAGGGGACGCCATCCCGCCCGCCCGCGTCCATCGGGGCGATCCCATCCCTGCGCTGGTGCTTGCCTCGGACTTCGCCCTCGTCACCGTCCGGGACGGGCCGGGGCTGCGTCACGTTGAGGCCGACGTAGACCTGGTCGAGCTCGCGCGGCTTGCCGTCGCGGCGCGCGTCGGCTCGGCCCCGATCGACGCTCAGCGGCAAGCGACGCCAGTCCGCGAGGTACCGCTTCAGGTAGTCGTCGATGGCGCGCTTCTCCGCCGGATCGGCAGGCCGTCGCGCCAGCAACCAGTTGGCCAGCGTCTGCGTGACCCAGGCGTGGAGATTGTCGGGCGTGGTGAATCGCCGCGGCGTGCACCAGCGATGGAGGGAGTTCTTGAACTCGACCAACTTCGCGAGATCGTCCGCCGCCGTGTCTTGCGCGCCGTCCCATTTGAAGTCGTCGGCGACGACGAAGGCACGAAGGCTCGGCGTCGCCTTGCTCGCGACGGCGGCCTGGACCTCGAGCTCCGTGATCGAGGTGGCGCCATCGCCGCCTTCATCGACCGTTGGCTTCCATCCGTAACGATGGGCGACGATGGCGATCGTGAGGTCCGCGGTGCGCGCCGCGTCCTTGCATGCCTGGACCGTGGGTCGCTCGTCCGCGTCCCACACCTCGAACGTGTCGGCGGATTGGTGCAGCCCGCGGATCGCTTCGACGACCTTGGCTCGATACGCGCCGAGATCCTTCTCCGTGGAGGAGATGAAGATGCGAAGCGGCGCGTGTGGCATGTGCAACGGGCGGCGAGCGGCTGTGCCGTTCGGATCGTAACCGAACGCGCACTGCCACTGACGGCTGCCGAGACGGTTGCGCAACGCGGCGCGGGGGACTCGGGGGACTGCGACGTGGCCCGCCGACGCGTTGCACTCCCCAGGCGTCGTGTGCGACGCATGGCCGTGCCGTTGCGCGGCGAGGCCATGGCACACGCTGCGGTGAGCTGCGCGGTCTACTGCTCGCCGGACGCGTCCATCTCGTCGAGCAACGCCTGGATGGCGTCGCGCTGGGCGGGGTACCGCTCTTGCAGCGCGCGAAGCGTGCGCTTCGCCAGGTCGTCGAACCTGCGGGTCGAGTCGTCTCCAGCGCTGGGCCCGAGCGAGTAGAACTCTGCGGCGAACCCGCTGTTGAGGATCAGACGCGTCAGGAACCACCTGCGCAGCGTCGGATGGCGTCGCATGGCGTCCAGCGAGCGCTCGAGACTCTCCGGTCCCGGCGGAAGGAACGAGACGGTGCGAACCGCCTGGGACTCCGTGGAATTGTCCTGCAACGCCATCGCCGCCTTCATCAACGGGTGGTCGGCGCGATCCGCCGGATCGAGCCGGCCGAGGCGACCTTGCACCTCGTTCGGGACCAGGGAGATGAGCGCATCGAACACGGGCGATGTGCCGGAGCGCGGCGACACATACGTCGCGGTCACCAGTTGGATCAACTCCGCGTCGTTCATCCGCGAGAATCGCCACTGCGCCCACTGGACGCTGCGCCGGATCGCCGGATCCCGGTCCACCCAGACGATGGTCGCCGCCGCGCCCGCCGCGAACGACACGGCGAGCCCGACGCCAAGCACCGCAAGGAGGCCGCGCCGCCGCCGCGGGCGGGCGAGCGAGAGCGTGCCCGCGAGCGCGGCGACAAGCGCGATCGCCCCGACCCCAGTGATCGCCGAGACGACCGCGGCGACGTTGCGCGAGACGTCGAACGGATGGCCGAGGCTGGGCTTCGAAGTGCCCTTCAGTTGGTGGCGAGCGAACTCCAGGACGCCGAAAGGCACATGATCGAAGGTCACCCACGACGCAAGAAGCCCGGCGAGCCCACCGAACAGACCCAGCAGCAGCGCGATGAAGACGACCCGGAAGGGCCCGTGAACAAGGGGAGCGACGCCGAGACCGAGGCCGGCGCCGACGAAGGAGGCGCCGCTGGTCGCCACGGCCCAGCGCCAAAGGTCGTCGCCAGCGACGTCCGTGCGTCCCGAGAGCGCAATCGACGCCGCGGCGCTGCCCGTCGAGACGAGCGCCGGAATCGCCGCGCCAAGCGCCACCGCGAGCAGCTTCGACGAACCGCGCCGCCACGGCGAGACCGGCAGCGCCATCATGAGGTGCTCGGCGCCATGGATTCGATCGCCTTGCGCAACCGCCGCGGCGACCCAGGCGCCGATCGCGGCGGCGGATCCTCCCACGACGATCGCCACGACGAAGAGGATGTCGGCGATCGACATCCGACCGATCACCTCCGGCATCACCGTCTCGGGCACGCGGGTCAGTGCCGCGGCGATCGCGGCGAAGCCGCCGACGATCAACCCCCACGGAAGCAGCGTGTCCAGCGACAGCCGAAGATCCTTGGCAAGGAGAGCGCTCACGATTGCACCTCCATGGCGCGCAGCCGATCAGTGCACGCCTCGGCGATGGTCAGGTCGACGACTTCCATGCGCGCCTCGGGCATCAGCGCCCGCACGCGCTCGGCGAGCTCGCGCGTGAAGCGGCGCACGGTGAGCACCACCGCGTCGTCGCGACGGGCGACGTGGACGGTCTCGGGCGGCGCCATGAACGCTTCCGGCGCCGGATGGAGGACGATCCGCTTCGTCTCGGCAACCAGCTCGTCGGTGGCGATCACCTCGACGATCCGGCCCCGATCGATGAAGGCGACGCGATCGGTGAGCCGCGCAAGATCGCCGGGATTGTGCGAGGCGACGAGCATCGACGAGCGCAGCTCGGCGCGCATGTGGGCGAGCGTCTCGAGGATCGACTCGTGCGAGACGGCGTCGACGCCGAGCAGCGGCTCGTCGAGCAGGACGAGTCCAGGCCGGTGCGAAAGCCCGAGCACGAACGCCAGCCGCGCCTGCATGCCGCGCGACAGGGCGCGCACCTTCTTCGATCGATCGAGTCCCAGGAGACCGACGAGCTCGTCCGACCAGCGTCGAACGAATCCCGGCTGGAGCGCGGCGACGAAGTCGATTGCCCCGGCGACGGTCATCCAGTCGTGCGCCGAGAGACGGTCGGGCACGAAGCCGGTGCGCGCGAGCAATGCGGTGCGCGGCAGCATCGGTTCGCTCGCGACCGTTCCCTCGTCGGCCGGCTCCAATCCGAGGATCACGCGAAAGAGGGTGCTCTTGCCCGCGCCGTTGCGCCCGACGAGCCCGACCGCGACGCCGGGCGGCACGACGAGATCGAGGCCGTCCAGGGCGCGCACCCTGCCATAGCGCCGGCGCAGCCCCGTGCACGTGATGCCCAGCGGCCCCGCCGCCGCGAGCGCCGGCGCCTCGCCGATGCGCTCCGGGCGCTGCGCCGCGGCGCGCGTGGCGTCCATGGCGTCCGCGGCAAGCGCGTCGGCGGCGGCCGCGACGTCCACTCCGGCTCGGGTCTCAGCGTTCATCGGACTCCTCCTTGCGCGCGTTGTCGCGCGCGTCGACCGCCGCGTCCGCGGCGAGACGGCGCGCCTTGCGAAGCAGGGTCTCGAACCGCTCGTCGGACATGCCGACGGATCGGGCGTGGCGGACGGCGGCGCTGAGCCGGGTCAGCACGGCGTCCTCGGCGCCGGCCCGCGCCGCGACGCGCACGCCGTCGACGACGACCATGCCGCGCCCTCGCTCGGTCGCGACGAGACCTTCGCGCTCGAGCTCGGTGACGGCCTTGTGCACGGTGTTGGGATTCACGCCGAGTTCCTCCGCGATGGTGCGGACGCTTGGCAGGAGCTCGCCCGCCGCGATCGCCCCCTTGGCGATCTCCCCGCGCAGCCCGTCGACGATCTGCCGGAAGATCGGCACGGTGCTCTCGAGGTCGAGGATGAAGCGAAGCGGCGGCATGGGATGTGTATGACTGTCATAGTACACTACGGACCGGGCTACGTCTCGGTTGCAGGATGCATCGACGGACGGGCGGAAGTCCTGCACCATGAATGCGGCGCCGGGGGCAATTGCCTTGCGTCCCGCCAAGGCTCCGGTTAGCGTCGCGTTCCCGGTGGCCCCTGCGAAGGGAGACGTCGCCGGCACCGTGCCGGCGGCCGCGGCGGACCGCCAGCGCAGCGTGTGGGATTCATCACCGATCGATCGACGTCGACGCCCGCGGCATGAACGGCATGCCCGCCGCGGCGTGTCCGGCTGCGCGGACTTCGCGTGACGGAGGTCGACCGGACCAACGCCGCACGCCCGCGGCGAATGGAGGTTCAACGTGGTCCGACGAATGTTCGTGCTTTCCCTCGCGCCGGCGGCGATCGCCGTGGCGCAGGTCGCGCCCTCACCGGCCCAGAAGCCCGGCGACGCGCTCGTCGCCCAGCCCGAGCTGCGCCACGATCCGGCGTTCATCGCCGCGATCGATCCCGGGGTCGAGTACGTGCCCGACGCGCTCGTCATCGAGGTGCGCCAGGCCGCGGCGCGCGTCCTCGCGGCGTCGCCCGTGCTCGACGCGGGGCTGAGCGGCATCGGCTCGCTCGACGAGCTGGTCGACGAGCTCGGCGTCTTCGCGCTCGAGCCGCTCTTCCCCGAGGCGCACCGCATCTCGCAGCGCAACGGGCTCGCCGACCTCTCCGGCTGGTACCGGGTGCGGATCGACCCCACGAAGGCGACGCTGGAGCATGCGCTCGCCCTCTACGCCGCCGATCCGATGGTGATCCAGGCGCAGCCGATCGGCGTGCATTTCGTCTACGCCACGCCCAACGACGGCAACTACGCGTCGCAATGGCACCTCAACCAGGCGAGCGACAAGGACATCGACGCGCCGGAGACGTGGAACACGTGGACCGGAACGACGAACACGATCGTCGCCATGATGGACTCCGGCGTGCGCTACTACCACAAGGACCTTGGCGGCAGCAACGCGTCGTCGGCCAACCCCGGCGGCACCGACGGGAACATCTGGATCAACACGGCCGAGAAGAACGGCGTCGCCGGCGTCGACGACGACGGCAATGGATACGTCGACGACTGGGTGGGCTGGGACTTCGTGACCGGCATCACCAGCGGCTGCTGGAGCGGCGAGGACTGCCTCACCGCCGACAACGATCCGCGCGACTTCAACGGCCACGGCACGCACTGCGCGGGGAACATCGCCGCCATCAACAACAACGGCTACGCCACGTGCAGCTCGTCGGGCGGATGGGGCAACGGAACGCTCCAGCCCACCGGCAACGGCGTGAAGGTCATGGCCCTGCGCATCGGATACTCCGGCAGCTACCTTGGCCAGGAGGTCGGCTACATCCGCATGGACTTCGCGGCGAGCGCGTTCTACTACGCCGCCAACAAGGGCGCCCGGATCGCCTCGTGCTCGTGGGGATCGAGCAACTCCGGCGGCATCGACGCGGGGATCACCTACTTCATCAACGCGGGCGGGCTCGTCTTCGTCGCCGCGGGAAACAGCAACAACCAGACCGCCGGCTACGTGAACTCGCGCAGCGACTGCTACTCCGTCGCGGCGACCGACCAGGCGGACAAGAAGGCGAGCTTCTCGTCGTACGGAACGTGGGTCGACATCTCCGCGCCGGGCGTCGGCATCTACAGCCTCTACCACGTGCACAGCGATCCGGCGAACGACTACATCGCGGCGCTCGACGGCACCTCGATGGCGACGCCGATCACCGCGTCGGTCGCCGCGAGCGTCTGGTCCAGGAACCCGACGTGGACCGCGGCGCAGGTCTGGAACCAGCTCAAGACGACGGTGGACGACATCAGCGCGCTGAACCCGTCGTACAGCGGACTCCTCGGCGCCGGGCGCGTGAACCTCTACAACGCCATCAACGGCGCGCCTCCGCCGCCCCCGCCGCCGACGTGGGGACCGGGCACGATGCTGATGGTCTTCACCGGCAATCCGACCATTCCCGGCGTCGGCGCGGTGGGCGGCAACCAGATCGTCGCGTACAACCCGAGCACCGCCGCGTGGTCGCTCTACTTCGACGGCAACGACGTGGGCCTCGCCGGCTTCACCATCGACGGCCTGCATCGGCTCGCCAACGGCGACCTGCTCATCTCGGTCGACCTCGACGGCACGCTGGCCGGGCTCGTCGGCGGGCCGAGCGGAACGTCGATCGACGACAGCGACATCGTCCGCTTCACGCCGACCTCGCTCGGCGCCAACACCGCCGGAACGTGGAACTTCTACTTCGACGGCAGCGACGTGGGGCTCACGACGAGCAACGAGGACATCGACGCGATCGCCGTGGCCACCGACGGCAACCTGGTCATCTCGACGACCGGCTCGGCGACGGTCACGGGACTCTCGGGGCTCGACGACAAGGACCTGATCAAGTTCACGGCGACGTCGCTCGGCGCCAACACCGCGGGCACGTGGTCCTACTTCTTCGACGCCAGCGACGTCGGGCTCACGACGACGAACGAGGACGTCGATGCGGTGAACATCCTCTCGACGGGGCTCATCACCTTCTCGACGCTCGGCGCCTTCTCGGTGACCGGCGCGAGCGGCGACGGCCTCGACCTCGTGGACTTCTCGCCGACGTCGCTCGGCGCGACGACCGCGGGAACGTTCGCGCTCTTCTTCGACGGCAGCGGCGCCGGGCTCGCGGCAAGCGCGAACATCACCGCGTACGCGGAGATCGAGTGAGGCATCCATGTGCCGGACGCGCGCTGCGCGCACCGGAACGCTGGTGAACGACCGACACACCACGGCCCCGGCACATTGCCGGGGCCGTGGTTCGTTCCCAAGTCTCGTCGATCAAGTCCCGCGCGGTCGGTCGGCCCGCGGACGGCCACACCGGCTACCAGGGATTGCTCACGTGGCACGCCCGACCGGTGCGTTCCACATAGTCCTGGTGATAGGTCTCCGCGGGATAGAACGTCTTCGCCCGCTCGACCTGCGTCACGATCTTGCGTCCCTTGAAGAGGGCATCGGCCTGTCGCTCGGCGATGAAGCGCTGCGCCTCGGCGAGCTGCTCGTCGTCGGTGCAGAAGATCCCCGAGCGGTATTGATCGCCGTAGTCGGGCCCCTGCCGATTGAGCTGCGTGGGGTCGTGCATGACGAAGAACGCTTCGAGCAGGCGGCGATAGCTGATGCGGTTCGGGTCGTAGACGACCTTCACGGTCTCCGCATGGCCCGTGTCGTGGGCGCAGACCTGCTCGTAGGTCGGGTTCTCGGTCTTGCCCTGCATGTAGCCGCTCACCGCCTCGAGCACGCCGGGCCCCTGGTCGAAGTAGTGCTCGATGCCCCAGAAGCAGCCGCCGGCGAAGTAGGCGGTCCGGGTCTGCACGGGCTGGCTCTCGGCCGGCACCGGCTGGCCCTTCTCGATGAAGCGCAGCGCCGCCGAGTTGAGGCAGTGGCGCTGGCCGGTCGGCTTCGGTCCGTCGTTGAAGACGTGCCCGAGATGGGAGTTGCAGCGGACGCAGAAGATCTCGTCGCGCGACATCCCGAGGGAGCGGTCCTCGCGCGAGCCGACGTGCGCGGGGTCGAACGGCTGGAAGAAGCTGGGCCAGCCGGTGCCCGAGTCGAACTTGTGCTCCGACGAGAAGAGCGGAAGCCCGCAGACGACGCAGGCGTAGAAGCCCTGCTTGTGGTTGTCGTAGAGGTTCCCGCAGAAGGCCGGCTCGGTGCCGGCGCGCTGCGTCACGCGGTACGCCTCCGGATCGAGCTTCGAGGCGAGCCGTTCGACAGTCTCGCGCGGCAGCGGCGTGATGTCGTAGCGCGACTTCGAGTAGACGGGCTTCACGCCACCGGACGTCGGGTTCGCCGCGCCGGCCGTGGCCGAGCGCTGAGGAGTGGTCTTCATGGTGTCGTTGGAGGGGGCTGGGGTCGCCGGCGCCGTGGAGGCGCCGCCGTCGGCGGGCGCATCGGCCGCCAAGCGGTCGGAAGCGTTGCGGGCAAGCACAACCGTCGCCAGGACGGTCGCGAGCCCGAAGGCGAGCATTGGAAGAAGTGGACCGGAGCGGTTCATGGTTGTTCCCATCGCGTCGAGCGCTCGCGTCGTGTTGAGCGGTTCGCCCGACGGTTCGAATGCGGCGGATGTTCCGGCATGGCTGCCGGATCGAGGGCCCACCGCGACGCTTCCTTCGATGCCAGGAGGTGCGAAGATGTCACCGACATTCCGGATTTGGCCGAGCGTGGTGTTGGCGGCTGGCCAAGGTCGAACTCGTCGGCCGGCGAGCTGGAAGTCGGCGGCTGCACGACGGTGCGGCCCAGCAGGCCCGAGGCCGGCGCGCGAAGCCCAAGGATCCGAGGCCAGCGAGCCGAAGCCGTTGGGCCGCATCCACGAGCCGGAGGCGAACGACGTCAACGCTTGACCGAACCATATCCGCGGCCGTCGCCGGAGCGTGTGGCGAACTGGCACGTCGATTGCAGCGTCTCACTCATACGGATTCCAGTAGACCTCCATGCGTTGGACCCCGTGCCCACAACGGTATCTCACGGCGGAATTGGGTTGGGTGGGGCGCGAGAGTCAATTGGGATGCGTATTACGGCGAGCGCGTCACGCTCGTTCGATCGACGCGGTCGCCACGAGGAACCCATGAACGACATGCCACGCGACATCCACGACTCCCCCAGCGACCCCGCCGGCAAGCCGACCGATCGGTCGGTGCGCGATCCGTCGCGCGACGCCGCGGCCTCGCCGGGCCGACTCGAGCTCGGCGACGGCGGCGCGGAGCCGACGGCGCTCGGGCGCGGGGCGCAGACACCGCCGCCGATGGTTCGTCCATGGCTCGTCGCCGCATGGCCCGGCATGGGCGGCGTGGCGTCGATCGCCGCGGGCCATCTGGCGCAGGCGCTCGACGCCAAGCCGCTCGGCATGCTTCCCGAGAGCGAGTTCTTCGGCGTCGATCACGTCGAGGTGCGAAACGGGATCGCCCGGGCCGGGCGGCTTCCGCGCTCGCTCTTCTTCGCGTGGCGCGACCCCCAGGGCCGGCGCGACCTCGTCTTCTTCGTGGGCGAGGCGCAGCCGACGATGAACGGCGATGCACTGTGCCGACGGATCCTCGACGTGGCGCAGGCGCATGGCGTCGAGCGCGTGGTGACCTTCGCCGCGATGGCCAGCGCCCTTCGCCCGCAGGACGATCCGCGCGTCTACGCCGCGGTGACGGCGCCCGCGATGCTCGACGAAATGCGCAGCCACTCGCTCGACCTCCTGCCGGAGGGCCAGATCGGCGGCCTCAACGGCGCCCTGCTCGCCGCCGCCGCCGAACGCGGCATGCCGGCGATGTGCCTGCTTGGCGAGATGCCCTTCTTCGCCGCCGGCGCACCCAACCCGAAGTCGGCGCTCGCCGCGGTGCGCATGTTCGCCGAACTCGCCGGGATCGACGTCGACACGACGGCGCTCGCCGAGCAGTCCGAGACGATGACACCGCAACTGATCGAGCTGCACGAGCAGCTTCGCCGCCAGCAGGCGGCGCTCCGCCACGCCATGGAAGAGGCGAGCGAGCTTCTCGCCGACGAGGAATCCTCGGAAGCGCCGGGCGATGCCGCGGACTCCGACGACGACGCGCCGCCGAAGGGGCGTTCGCCAGCCGATTCGAAGGGATCCACGGCGCCAGAGCCTCCGCGCGGCAAGCAGGGTCCAACCGGAAGCAACGCGCCCGGCAAGGCCTCGCCAGGCGCGCCGTCATCCGGTGCGCGCTCGCCCGGCTCGCCGTCATCGGGCGCTTCGCCGTCCGGCAAGCGCGACGAACCACCGATGGCGCGGCGCCGCGTGCCGGCGCTCGATGCCGCGGGCCACGCGCTGATCGAGTCGCTCTTCGAGGCGGCGCAGCGCGACCGCGCGAACGCTCCGTCGCTCAAGCGCGAGCTAGACCGATTCGGTGTCTTCGGGGCGTACGAGGACCGCTTCCTCGACCTCTTCCGCAAGGCGGAGTGACCGGGGGGGCCGTTGTATGGCCTGTCCAGCGTTCCGTGATCCGTGCGGCGAGGCGGATCCGGCGCTCTCCGAAACGAGACAATCCGCTCCGATCGGCCACAATGCGTGGAAGGCCGCCCGCGGCTTCGTGCCAGCGAAGCCGCGCATCGCTGCGCCGCGCTCGCCGCGTGCATCGGACATGCGGCCAGGATTCAACCAAGAGGCCCACGGAGTCCCCATGCATCCCATCGCCCTCGTCGGACTGCTCGCCCTTGTCATACGGATTCCAACAGACCTCCATGCCTTCGACCCCTCGCCCACAGCGGCGTCGCACGGCGGAATTGGGGTGGATGGGGCGCGAGAATTAACTGGGACGCGCATCACGCCAGCCGCGTCGTCGATTCCAGTCATCGCCTCGCCCACGATCGAACCGGCGAGCCCGCTCGGGCGGTTCGTCGCGATGGCCCCTGGCGCCGACGCGGTCCCGGACGCGCTCGCAACACAGGTTGGCGCCGCCGGCCCCCGCGCGAGCGACGCCCCTGCCGACGGTTCGCTGGTTCCAAGGCCGATCGAACCGCCATCGACGATCACCGCGGTGACCCTCTTCCCGGGGCGCGCCGCGGTCACCCGGCGCGCCGTCGCATCGGTCCAGCAAGGCGTCTACGAGGTGCTCTTCGCGGCGCTTCCCGAGGCGATCCAGCCCGATTCCCTCCAGGCGCGCACGCCGAGCGGCGTCGCGAAGGTGATCGGCGTCGACTACCGACAGACACCGACACAGGTCGCGGCCGACGCCGAGCTCGCGGCCCTCGACGCCAGGATCGCGACCCACAAGAAGGAGATCGCGCGGCTCGCGGAGGACCTCGCGACGGTCGCGCAACAGGAGAAGCTGATCGACGCGATCTCCGTCCGGGCGACCGGCGACGCCAGCGAGAAGGCGGGCACGCCGGCGCTCGACCTCGCCTCGCTCCAGAAGCAGATCGATTTCGTCGCCAGCCAACGGCAGACGCTGCTCAAGGCCAGGCGCGACCTCGTGGACAGGGGCGACGCCACGCAGAAGTCGCTGGCCGTGCTCGAAGCCGACCGCGCGGCGCGGGCCGCGCGGGCCGACCAGACGAAGGTGCGCCGCGACGCGATCGTCACGGTCGCCGCGCCGTCCGCGGGCGAGCTCGTCGTCGAGCTGGTCTATCTCGTCGCCAACGCCGCCTGGGAGCCGATCTACAACGTGCGCGGCGACGTCGCGGCGAAGACGGTGGCGATCGAGTACGACGCGCTCCTGCTCCAGCGCAGCGGCGAGGATTGGAACGACGTGGCCATGACGCTCTCGACGGCGCAGCCCACCACGGCCGCCAACCCACCCGTCCTCAATCCCGTCTATGTCGACGTCTCGATGCCGCAGCCCGCGGAGAACACACTGCGGTCCGCCGTCGCCGCCTCGCCTCCGGCGCCGCCCCCGGGACGGCCCACCGGCGAGCCGGGTCGAGGTGGAAGCGGTGGCGGTGGCGGCTCCGTCTTCGGCACGGCGGGGGAGGCCGACAAGCAGGCCGAGTATCGGAAGGCGCTCGACGAGATGTCCGCGGCGGCGAGCGTGAGCGCGGGCGGCCCCGCGGTCACGTTCACGCTTCCGCGCACGGTGACGGTCAAGACCAACGCCGACCGCCAGCAGCGCACGCGCATCGCGACCATCGACGCCAAGCCGGAGTTCATCCACGTCGCGCGGCCACTGCTGACCGAATCGGTCTACCTTCGCGGCGAGGTGAGCAACGCCAGCCAGTACCAGCTCCTTCCGGGCGGCGCCGCGATCTTCCTCGGCAACGACTTCATCGGTCCAACGCGCCTCTCCACCGTCGCGCCCGGCGCCTCGTTCGAGCTCTTCTTTGGTGTCGACCGGAACCTCAAGGCGACGCGCAAGCTGGTCACGAAGAACACGAGCAGGACCGGACTGCTCGGCGGAGGCGTGCAGACGGCGTACGACTACCGGATCGAGATCGACAATCCCACCTCGGCGCCGATCACGGTGGAGCTCATGGACCGCATGCCCGTCTCGCGCAACGAGAAGATCGCCATCTCGCTGGTCAACCTCGGTTCGCCGCTGGCGACCGACGCCGAGTACGTGAACGAGCTCAAGCCGCAGGGCTTCCTCAAGTGGCTGCTCAAGGTGCCGGCCGGCGCGTCGGGCAAGACGGCCTTTCCGGTCACCTACGGCGTGCGCGTCGACCACGGCAAGGACGTGCGCACGACCGGGCTGCCGGAGTGATGCGCGCCCCGGTCGGTCCGCGCGCGTCGTTCGAGGTGGTCCGGCGCCGAGCGGCGATCGCGGGCGAGGGACAGGATGCATGAACGTCCGCTGGAATCGGCCGGCGACGACGCTTGGTCGCCGTCGCGGACGGCCCACCTACCGTCGGCCATGACCCACCCAGCCCCGCGCTGACGACGTCGACCACCGGGAGGCCCCGGCGTCCCTTCCGAAGCCGCGCCGTGGCATGAGCCTCGCGGCGCCGCGAGCATCCACCAGCGACCACCCATGCCGGCGCTTCCATCCACCGACGAGCTCGGAATCGTCCTGCTCTCGCTTCGCGTGGCGCTCGTCGCGGTCGCGCTCATGCTCGCGCCCGGCATCGCGTGCGCCTGGCTGCTCGCGCGGCGCGAGTTCGTCGGCAAGACGCTCGTCGACGCGTTCGTCCACCTGCCGCTGGTCCTGCCACCGGTCGTCGTCGGCTATCTCCTGCTTCGGCTGCTTGGCCGAAGCGGACCGCTCGGTCGCCTCCTTCACGACCGGTTCGACGTCGACGTCGCCTTCACCTGGAAGGCCGCGGCGCTCGCCGCGGCGGTGATGGGCTTTCCGCTCCTGGTGCGCGCGGTCCGGCTCGCCATCGAGGCGGTCGATCCGCGACTCGAGCACGCGGCCCGGACGCTCGGCGCCAACGGATGGCGCGTCTTCGCGACGATCACCCTTCCACTGGCGCTGCCCGGCGTCTGCGCCGGCGTGCTCCTCGCCTTCGCGCGGGCGCTGGGCGAATTCGGCGCGACGATCACCTTCGCCGGGAACATCCCGGGAAGCACGCGCACGCTGCCCAGCGCGATCTACACCGCGACGCAGGTGCCCGGCGGCGACGAGCTCGCCACGCGGCTGGCGGTCATCTCCATCGCCGTCTCGTTCGTCGCCCTCGCGGGCGGCGAGATCCTCTCGCGCCGGATGCGCCGGCGGTTCGGGAGCGCGGCGTGACGACGTGCGCAACGACGGGCGTCCGCGACGACCTGCTCGCCATCGAGGCGCGGCTCGATCGCGGCCCGTTCCGACTCGATGTCTCTTTCTCCACGAGCGCCCGCGTGGTCGGACTCTTCGGCCCGTCCGGCGCCGGGAAGACGACGCTGCTCGAGATCGTCGCCGGACTCCTCCGACCCGACGAGGGGCGCATCGTCATCGACGGTGTCGCGATGCTCGAGACGCGCCGCGCCGTCTGCCTTCCCGCGCACCGCCGCCGCGTCGGCTTCGTCTTCCAGGAGCTTCGCCTCTTCCCCCATCGTTCCGTGGCGGGGAACCTGCGCTATGGGATGCGCCGCGCGGACGACGGCGCCGGGGCGCCGCGCGGCCCCGGATTCGACGAGGTCGTCGATCTCCTCGAGCTCAAGGGGCTGCTTCGGCGGACGCCGCGCGAACTCTCCGGCGGCGAACGACAGCGCGTGGCGCTCGGCCGGGCGCTCCTCTCCGCTCCGCGGATCCTCCTGCTGGACGAGCCGCTCGCGTCGCTGGACGGACGGCTGCGCGGCCAGGTCCTGGGACTGCTTCAACGCGTGCGCGATGTGGTGCGCATCCCCATCCTCCACGTCAGCCACGATCCGGCGGAGCTGCGGGCGATCGTCGGCGACGAGGGGGAGATCGTCACCATCGAGCGCGGCGCGATCGTCAGCCGCGCCACGGCTTCAGCGCCGGACCGACATAGTCCGCGAGCGGACGGATGATCCGGTTGTTCTGGCGCTGCTCCATGATGTGCGCGCACCAGCCGGTGATGCGGCTCGCCACGAAGATCGGCGTGTACTGCGGCACCGGGATGCCCATCACGAAGTACGTCATGCCGCACGGGAAGTCCACGTTCGGATGGATGTTCTTCTCGCGGAGCATGATCGCCTGCACCTTGTCGCCGAGATCGAACCACTTCGTCGGGCCGTCGGCCGCGCCGGCGCCGCTCGCGGCGGCCTGCTCCTTCGCGAGCCGGAGCCCCCACGACCGCAGGATCCCGGCGCGGTGGTCGCCGTTCTTGTAGACGCGGTGGCCGAAGCCCATGAGCTTGCGCTTCTCGGCGAAGGCGCGCTGCATCCACTGCTCCACGTTCATCGCGCCCTTCGATGCGGCGAGGTCGCGATCGAGGTCCTTGAGCATCTCCATCGCCATCTCGTTGGCGCCGCCGTGCAGCGGGCCCTTCAGCGCGCCGATGCCGCCGCAGACGGCCGAGTGCATGTCCGTCTCGGTCGATGCGATGACGCGGCACGCGAAGGTGCTCGCGTTGAAGTCGTGCTCGGCATACAGGATGAGCGAGACGTCCATGACCCGCGCCTGGAGCTCGGTCGGCTTGCGTCCCGTCACGCACCAGAGCAGGTTCGCCGAGTGCGAGAGGGACGCATCGGGCTCGACGGGCGTCTTGCCATCGAGCACCATCTGCCCATGGCCGATGATCGTCGGGATCTGGGCCAGGAGACGCTTGGACTTGCGCAGCTCGGCGGCGGGCGAGTGGTCCTCGCACTCCGGATCGAAGTGCGACAGATACGAGATGCCCGTGCGCAGCACGCTCATCGGGTGCGTCCTGGGCGCCTTGGTGACGATCTCGCGCAGCAGCGCCTTGAGGCCCTCGGGGATCGCCCGCATCGAGACGATCTCGGCCTTGAAGCGGGCCAGCTCGGCGGCGCTCGGCTTGTGCCCTTCGAGCAGGAGGAACGCGACCTCCTCGAACGTCGCGTGCTCGGCGAGGTCCGCGATCTCGTAGCCGCGGTAGATCAACTGCGTCTGGGTGACGGCGCAGATGGCGGTGTCGCCGACGGTCTGGCCGGCGAGTCCGCGCGTGTCGGGAGCCTTCGCGGGCGTGCCGGAGGAGGTCGTGGTGGCGCTCATGGGAGGAGTGCGTGGAGAGCGGAGGCAGGGGCGAGACCTCGCTGGCCGCGAGGATGCCGTCCGATGGCGAACGGAAACGCAACGAAGGGGCCATGGTAGCGATGGGCCGCTCTGGATTCGAGGGGTCGATAGAGTGTCCGCATGACCCGTGCCCCTGCGTTTCGCCCCGCGCCATGCCTCGCGTGCATGGCTGCACCCGCCGTCGCGCGTTCCGCTGGCCGCCCGATCGCCGCGCTGGCGGAATCGTGCATGGAGGGTCTCATCGGGATCCCCGCAGACCGCCTTGCGCTTGACCCCTGGCCCGCGGTGGCACCTCGGGGCGGGATTGGGGCGGACGGGGCGCGAGCGTCGGCCCGGACGCGCCTCGCGCGCGCCGCAGCGCGCCTGGTCGCATGCCTCGCCGCGTGCGCGGCGCTGGGCTGCGCCAACGAGACGCCGGCCGCTCGCG
This sequence comes from Phycisphaerales bacterium, assembly GCA_046350555.1. GTDB lineage: Bacteria > Planctomycetota > Phycisphaerae > Phycisphaerales > SM1A02 > JAXMAF01. Next base: position 6,433 of record JAXMAF010000027.1, on the reverse strand, counting down.
GCGCCAGCCCGTCCGCGACCGCATCGATCCCTCCGGTCGAGCCATCGTCGCCGCCGGCGGAGCACTCCTCCGACGTCGACCGGCTCACGTCCTACATGTCGGGATCGTTCACGTCGGCTGCGCAGGCCGAGCGCGATCCGGAGTTCCGCGTGATCGAGCTGCACATGACGCCGATCTGGACCGATCGCGGCGACGGCCACTGGCTCTATGTCGAGCAGGCCGCCGCGACCTCGCGCGACAAGCCGTACCGCCAGCGCGTCTATCGACTCCACTCCGTGATCGATGCCCAAGGGTCCGGACGGCTCCAGAGCGACGTCTTCGAGTTCGCCGGGGATCCGCTGCGGTACGCGGGCGCGTGGCAGGACGTCTCCCTGCTCGGCGGACTGCGGCCGAACGACCTCGTTCCGCGCGACGGCTGCTCGATCGTGATGCGCGCCGACGGCGACGCGTTCGTCGGCGGGACCGAGGGACACGGCTGCTCGAGCGCCCTCCGCGGCGCGAGCTACGCGACGAGCGAGGTGCGCATCACCGCCGGAATGATCGTGAGCTGGGACCGCGGCTGGGACGCGAGCGGCCAGCAGGTCTGGGGCGCGGTCAAGGGCGGCTACGAGTTCGTCAAGGTCGAAGGCGCGCCTTCGGTCGTCATGTCGGCGCCAGCGGAACGATGAAGACGCCGACGTGCGTGCCCCACATCGCGGCGGCGCAGCCCGCTGGGCGCTGGCGTGGCGCCGCGAGGAATCCGCCCGGCTGATCCGCCTGGTCCGGTCACGTGGACGGAACGTCGCCGCCGAAGTTCCATTGCGCCCCCGGCGTGTAGCCCAACAGCTCGTAGAGCTCCTTGCGCGTCTGCATCCGCGGGAGCATCTCCTTCATCGAACCGTGCCGCCTCAGGTGTTGAAGCCCGGAGTCCACCGCCGCCATCGCCAGGCGCATCATGCTCAGGGGGTAGATCACGATCGCGTAGCCAAGCTCGGCGAAGCGCCACGCGGGAATGTCCGGTGTCTTGCCGAACTCGGTCATGTTCGCCAGCAGGGGCCCGGGCGACGCCTTGGCGAAGTCGGCGAACTCCTGCTCGCCGTGGAGTCCTTCGGGGAAGATCACGTCCGCGCCGGCGCGGCGATAGAGGTTCGCCCGCTCGACGGCGTCGTCCATGCCCGAGACGCTCCGCGCATCCGTCCGGGCGATGATCACGAAGTCGCGATCGGGCCGATGTTCGGCGGCCGCGGCGACCTTTTCCGCCATCGCCGTGGCGGCCACGAGATCCTTGCCGTCGAGATGGCCGCATCGCTTCGGGAAGACCTGATCCTCGATGTGCAGCGCCGCGGCGCCGGCGCGCTCGTACTCGACGACCGTGCGCACGACGCATTCCACCTCGCCGTAGCCGGTGTCGGCGTCCGCGATGACGGGAAGTCCCGAGGCATCGACGATCTCGCGGATCGTGCGGGCCATCTCGGTCAGCGTGACGAGGCCGATGTCGGGATAGCCGGCGACGTTGGCGGTTGCGCCGCCGGAGATGTAGCACGCGTCGAAGCCATGCCGCGCGACCGACCGGGCGACGAGGGCGTTGAACGCGCCGGGCGCCACGACGGTTCCGCGGGCCATCAGCTCGCGAAGGCGGCGACCCGCATGAACCTCGTGCGCGGGCTGCCGATGATGAGAAGGCGAGGGCGAAGGAGACGGCGAAGGCGACGTGGGCATGGACGCGCGGAAGTGTCCCCGCCCGGTGCCGCCGAGGCAACCGCGGCCCATCGCGCCGCGCGGTGGACGCGGCGCAGCGCGTCGCGCGGCGGACGCGGCGCAGTGCGTCGCGCGGCGGACGCGGCGCGTCGCATCGCCGGCGTCAATCCGCGGCCGACCCAGCGTCCGCGACGGTCTCGATCTCGTCGTCCGGCGCCTCGGGCGCATCCGCGGTCGCGGAGGCCGGAACGCCGACGACGCTTCCGCACCCTCCGCGGCGCTCCGAGGCGCCCGCGCGGGTGGAGGTCACCCACATGAGGCCCGTGCGGTTCGCCGCCGGGCCGCTTCCCGGCTCGGTGTACACCCAGAGCACGGCGGCGTAGCTCGACTGCTCGAGGGCGTCCTCGACCTGGGCGTCGAAGCGGTCGTGTTCGCGCGCCCATGCCGGGATCACCGGCGCGAGCGCCGCGCATGCGTCGATGTCCTCGGCGCAGACGAGCCATCCTTCGGCGGCGTGCCGAGCAACCTCGGCCTCGATGCGCGAGAGCACCGCGGGATTCGCCGGATCGGTGTGCGTGTTCACGAGGATCGCCCGCTTCGGCTGCGAGGGAATCGTCCCGCCCGAAGGCGCCGCCGACGCGCTGGCCGCGGCCGCGCGCCGCGCCGCGTTGAGCCGGTCGGCGATCTTCGCCTCGATGTCCTGGACGACGCCGTCGATCCGTTCCGCCACGGCGTCGGCCGCCTGCGACGCGCCACCGATCGAATCCTGCACCACCGCGGCATGGTCGAAGGGAAGGTGCGGGATCCGCGGAACGGCCGACCCGGCGACGTTGGTCGCAACCGACATGGCGCGCGACGAAGCCAACCGATGGCTTCGCTTCGTGACGCCGAAGAGCGCGGTGCCGCAGATCGCCGCGATCGCGAGGGAGGTGAGGACGATGAGACCCTTCGACGGCTGGTGGGGACGACGGGCGACGTGCTGGGCGACGCGGGCCCGGGCCCGCGTGCGCAGCTCGCCGGCGCGGCGCCGCGCGGAGGCGAGCTGCGCCTCCGCCGCGGGTCGGAACGACTCCGCGGCGGCGACCGCCTGCCTGCGCCACGAATCCGCCTGGGGAACGGCCGGCGGCGCCTGCGCGGCCATGTCGTCGACGACGTACGCGCCGGTCCACCAGTTGGTGACCCGGATGCGGGGACGCGCCGGAACCGCCGCGCCCGCGCCGACGGCGCCGACCGCGGCGGCGCCGATGGCCGCAGCCGCGTTCGCGAACTGCGGTCCCACGGCGCCGACGCCGGAACCGACCATGCCGGGCACGGCATCGGCGAGCACGCCGCGCATCGAGGGCAGGTCGGCCGGACGCACCGCGTACGGATCGGCCGACGCCAGCACGTGCCGCACGTCGGCCAGCATGATCGCGGCGCTGTCGTAGCGCTTCGTGTACTCCGCCATCGCCCGGCGCACGATCCACCGCAGCGCCTCGGGGCTGCGCTTGGTGAACGCGCTCAGCGCGCCGTGCGCGGGGAAGGTGTTCTCCAGCACGAAGTAGAGGCACGCGCCGGCGGCGTAGATGTCGAACTTGGCGCCGTCGACCTCGTGCACCTTCACGCCCCGCAGGGCCTGCCGGACCATCTCCGGATCGCGGAAATACTCGGTGCCGTGCGTCGTGAGCGTCATCGCCGAGCGCAGCGGCGTCACGAGTCCCAAGTCGACCAGGTGGGCGGCGCCGTTGTGGATGATGATGTTGTCGGGCTTCACGTCCTTGTGCCAGAGGCCGCCGGCGTGATAGGTCGCCAGCGTCGCCACGAGATCGCCGACGTAGCCGACGCCGGCGCGGAGCGCGCGGCCCTCGAGTCCCTCGGCACCGCTCTCGCCATGGAGCTGCCTCGTCACGACGCCGAGGTTCTCGCCGGCGTGGTAGGGCATGACGTAGAAGAAGCGGTGCTCGTCGAGGCCGTGGTCGAGGATCAGCTTCATCTGCCGTGCCGACTCGAGCGAGCGGCTCTCGCGCACGATCTGTGGAAGGGACGAGCCGTCGGTGATCGCGAAGCTCTTGATGACGACCAGCTCGGGCATCCCCGGGTGCTTGGCGCGAACGGCGTCCTCGGGTTCCGCGACGTAGAGCTTGGCGCCGGACCCGCCCGGACGCAGCGACCCGACGATGCGGTAGCCATCGAACTGACCGGTCCGCCTGCCGGGCTGGTCGGGCCCCGGCGCCGCCAGCACCGCTTCGGGAACGCGCTGCTCGATGCCTTCGAGCAGTCCGCCGAGGAGAAGCAGCTTGAGCGGACGCCGCAGCACCAGCCGGTAGAGACAGCCGCCGAAGACCCTCGCCTCGCGCGAGACGCCGCTGGCGAAGTGGCTGGCCCGCGACCATCGTCCGAAGACGACGCTGAGGACCATCAACGGCAGCAGCACGATTCCCGCGATGATCGTGCCGACGAGCCGCACGGCGTCGCCGAGCATCCCGACGACGAAGTCGGCGATGTGCCGGACAAGCCAGCCGATGCCGCGGAACGCGGCGCCGACGGCGCCGCCGACGCCCTTGAGCACTGGCACGCCGACGAAGATGAGCGCCAGCGATCCGACGACGCACGCGGCGATCACGCCGAAGACGGTGAAGAGCCTCTCGAGGTCCGATCCCATGGTCGCCTTCTCTCCGGACGGTGGCAGCGCGCCGGTCGGCGCACTGCATGAACGAGGTGGACGCGCGGATGACCGATCGCGTCGATGACTGGAAACCGGCGCCGTTGGGCCGGTGCGCGCGGCGCCGCCGCGCTTCAGAATGCGTCGCTGGCCGACTGGTCGGCCAGGGCCAACCGCGACTGGAGGTGATAGATGTCCGCGACCGCCTCGTCGAAGAGGCCGTCGTCGCCCGCGAGGCCGGCCTTCTCGGCCTCGGCGAGCTCCTCTGGAGTGAACGAATAGGTGGCGATCGACTCGCGCACGCGATCGCGCAGCAGCGCCCGCGTCCGCTGAAGGTGGCGCGTCACGGTCGGCTCGCTGATGCCGAGCTGCTCGGCGACGTTCTTGCCCTGCACGCCATCGAGCACGCGCATCCGATAGACCTGGAAGCCGACGAACTCGGCCTCGGCCTCGGTCTTGCGGATCGCCGCGTAGACCTTGGCGCGGAAGATGCTCTGGTGATACGCGTCGTCGGCCTGGAGCGCGTTGGAGCGCCCCATGAAGGTCTCGTCCAGCGCCGCGGGCCGCTTGCCGACGTTGCGCTTCTGCGCCATGCGGCGATCGATCTCGTCGCCGAGCGTGTGCTTGGCGATCGAGAGCAGCCAGGTGGAGAAGCGCGCCCCCCGCGCCGGGTCGTAGCGATCGATCGCGTTGGAGAGGGCCGCGAGGGTTTCCTGCGTCAGGTCGCGGATCGTCTCCACGCCGATCTGTCCGCGTCCCCAGCGGGCGAGCTGGGCTCGGATCACCGGTCCGAACGTCTCCCACAACTCGAACCACGCGGCCTGATCCTGGTCGCGCAGCCTGCGGATGAAGGACGTTGTCAACGGCGACATCGCGAGCACGGAGGGTGTTTGGGGGGACGAACCGCCCGGTTTCGGGCGTGGCCCGTGCGACGCGCCCGCGGCGCCGCGGGTGCGGGCGACCGAAGGGACGACGCGCGACGATCGTAGGGGTTGGCGAAAACCGCGTGCGTCCTTTCCCAACCATCGTGCAGCCGCCTGGTCCGCCACCCTGCGCCCGCCGCCGAACCTCCTGTGGGAAGCGGGCCTCGGACCGAAGACGCGGCCTTCGCCGCCGCGGGACCTTCCTTGGCCCCCCGCCCCGCGCGAAGCAGGACCTTCGAACACTCCCCGGACCTCGCGCCCTACGAAAGGAACTCTCCAATGCCTTGCTTCACTCGCTCGTTGCTCCGCTGGGGCCTGATCGGCGCGCTCGCGCTTGGAGGCACCAGCATGCTCGTCGGACCGAACGTCGTCGCCGCCGGGTTCGCCCAGGTGCGCTCCAAGGCGACCGCCCTCGCCAACCGCTTCGTCGACGATCCGGTCGCGCTCCGCCAGCAGCTCGTCGCGCTGGGCGAGGCGTATCCGCAGCGGATCGCGTCAGTGCGCGGCGAGCTGGCCGCGGTCGATCGACAGATCAAGCAGCTCTCGCAGGACAGCGAGATTGCGCGGCGCGTCGTCGCCAACGCCGGCGGCGACCTGTCGGAGCTCAAGGAGCTGCTCGCCGAGGCCGAGGGCACGGCCGCGGCCAAGGGCGTGAAGGTCTCGATCCGCACGCGCGGCGTGCGCCTGGACATCGACGAGGCCCGCGTGGAGGCGCGCCGCGTCAGCGACATCCGCCTGGCGTACCAGGATCGCGTCGCCAGCAACGAGCACCAGCTCAAGTTCCTCGGCGAGCAGAAGCAGCGGCTCGAGGAGATCGTCGGGCGGCTCGATGCGGAGTACAGCGACTTCGAGACGAAGCTCGGGCAGATCGATCGCCAGATCGACGCCATCGAGCGCAACGACCGACTCATCGAGATGACCAGGCAGCAGAAGGCGATCCTCGCCGACTACGAGAAGTTCGGCAAGGTCGGCAACCTCAACCAGCTCGAGTCGAAGCTCGCCGAGCTCCAGGCGGTCCAGCAGGCCCAGCTCGACGCCCTCTCGAAGGCCGGGATCGATCGCGACTACGAGCGCGACGCGCGGCGCCAGCTCAACGACGAGAACGTGCGCAACATCGATCCGTTCGAAGGCCTCGACGTGAACCCGCACGAGCGCAACCACGACGGCCCCGCCGACAAGGCGACGTCGCTCG
>JAXMAF010000026.1:0-68893 GCA_046350555.1 Phycisphaerales bacterium | reverse complement strand
TGCGTCAGCGGGCCCGGTCCGCCATCGTCGGCGACGCGGGTGGCGCCGGCTGCGCCGTCGCGGGGGGGCGCGCGGGCGCCTTCGCGGGCGCCGCAGCGCCGCCCGCGACACTCGACGGCGCCGGCTTCGAGGCCGCTGGTGCGGCGCCGGCCTCGCCGGGGGCGCCGCCCTTGCCCTTCTCCTTCTCCTCGCGCCGCTTGATCGCGTCGATCTTCGCGCGATCCGGTCCGATGATCATGGTCATGCGCCGGCCGTTGAGGCGCGGAGGCAGCTCGACCCGGCCAACGTCGCTGAGCCGCTGGATGATGTCGTCCATGCGATCGTCGCCGCGATCGCGATGCGCGATCTCGCGGCCGCGGAAGTTCTGGACGATCTGCACCTTGTGGCCTTCCAGCAGGAAGCGGCGGGCCTGGTCGAGGCGAATGCCCACGTCGTGCGGATCGATCTTCATCGATCGGCCGAGGCGCACCTCCTTGAGCTCGGACGTCTTGGTCTTCGCCCGGCTCACCTTGTCCTGCTTGGATTTCTCGTACTTGAACTTCCCGAAGTCCATGATGCGGACGACGGGCGGCCGCACGTCGGCGGCCATCTCGACGAGGTCGAGCCCGAGCTCCTGGGCGCGGCGCCGACCTTCCTCGAGCTCGACCACCCCCACCATCTCGCCGTTCTCGTCGATCAGGCGGATCGGCGTGATGCGGATGCGGTCGTTGACACGCGGGCCCTGCACGCGGTCGTCGCGGTGAAACGGACGTCTCATCTGAGCGATGGCTGATTCCTTTCAAGCTGGGTCCCGGCGAAGAAAACGCGACCAATCGGGCCGGTGGCCGACGGGTCGTTCACGATCGTCCACATGTCGACGGCCCGCGCGTCGACGCGACGAGGCGCGCGACGGGTCTCCGCAGATGGCTGCGACGCATCCTGGTGAATGCTTGCGCCCCAACCAACCCAGTTCCGCCGTGACACGCCGCCGTGGGCAGCGGCTCGAACGCATGGAGGTCCACCTGAATCCGGAGATGCGCCATGCGTTCGTCGAGCGGGAGTTGGGATTGCACGCGTCAACACGCGCCGTGCGTCGGGTCGCCCCGGCCGCGCGTCGACGTGCGGCAGGTCGCGGGCAATGTAGCACGCGGCAACGCGCGGGGAAAGGAGAATTGCCGGTGGTTCGGTGGGCGCGCGGCCGCCCCCGTCGTGCGACGGGGCGGCGGGGAGGCCTCCTTGGCGCCCCACGCGCCCGATGCGCCCGACGCGCCCGACGCGCCCCACGCGCCCGACACGCCCGACACGCCCGACTCGCCCGACGCGCCCGACGCGCCCGACTCGTCCGACGCGCTCGACTCGCCCGACTCGCTCGACATGGCGTCCCACCTGGCGCCCCGCCCGTCGTCACGACGACGCCCTCGCCTCGCCCGCGCGGCGGTCGTGGCGTCTACGGCTTGGCGTCGCGCGTCGCGGTGTCGCCGTCGAGCAGGTCGCCCCAGCCGGTGAGCGACTTGAGCTCGCGCACCGTCTCCGGCGGGACGAAGGACTGGTTCGGCGCGCCGCTTCCCACGCTCGTCCAGCCGCCGCCGAGGGCGCGGAACGTGTTGACGCAGCCCAGCGCGGCGAGCGCGCGGGCCAGCGCCAGGGCGTCCTGCTGGAGCGCGAGTGCGCTCTGCGCCTGGTCGACGCGGATGAAGTCGGTCGCGCCGGCGCCGTACTGGAGCACCGAGAGCTCCACGCTCCGCCTCGACGCCTTCACGCCGTCGGCCAGGAACTCGGCTCGCTGGCGGTTGCGCAGGAAGCTCGAGAGCGACGACTCGACGTCGGCGGCGGCGCGAAGCACGGTGTTCTGGTAGTCGACCGCGGCCTGCTCGAAGAGCGCGGCCTTGGCCCGCACGTTGTTGGCGATGCGTCCGTAGTTGAGGATCGGCATGCTCACGTTGAGCCCGATGAACCCCTGGAACGAGCTGGCGTCGAAGATGTTGTTCAGGCCCGGCGTTCGCCCCATCACCATGGCATCGCTGCTGGCGAAGCCGGTGCTTCCGGCGAGGGTGACCGCGGGATAGAAGTCCGCCTCGGCGACGCCGATCTCGGCGGACGCGGCGGCGGCGATCCGCTCGGCGCGGCGCACGTCGGGACGTCGGCGCAGCAGGTCCGCGGGGACGCCCAGGGCGATCGAAGGCGGCGGCGTGGGAATCGGCCCGACTCCTCCAAGCTCCGCGGCGAGGTCGGAAGGCGTGCGCCCCAGCAGCACGCAGAGCGCCATCGTCGCCTGGCGCAGGCCATCCTCGAACTGCGGCACGAGCGCCTGCGTCGACGCCAGCGTCGAGCGCGCCGTGGCCACGTCGAGCTCGGAGACCGCGCCGCCGCGGAAGCGCAGCTCGGTGAGGGCCAGCGTCTCCGACTGGAGCTGCACGTTGGCCCGCGCGTAGCCGACGCGCTCCTGCAACGAGCGCACCAGGACGTAGTCGGTGGCCACGTCGGCGAGCAGGGAGACGACGATCGCGTCGTAGTCGGCGATCGTCGCCAGCAGCTCGGCGTCGGCGCTCTCGATGCCGCGCCGGAACTTGCCCCAGAAGTCGAGCTCCCACGCGGCCGTGAAGAACGCGTCGTTGAAGGCGTAGGAGTTGTCGCTGGTCGACGCCGCGGAGTTGTCGCTGATGCGCGTGGCGCCGATGTCGCCGCCCACCTTCTGCGTCTGCGGGAAGAACTCCCCCACCGCGATGCCGCGCCGCGCCCTGGCCTCGACGACGCGCAGCCCGGCCGCGCGAAGCGTGAGGTTCTGCGCGAGCGCGTCGGCGATCAGTCGGTCGAGAACGGGATCGTCGAAGACGGTCCACCACGTCGCGAGCTGCGCGTCCGCGTCGTGGCCATCCGCGACGGCGGTCGCCGTCGTCTCCTCCAGCCACGCGGGAGCGATCGGCGCGACGGGCGGCGCGTAGTCGGGACCCACCATGCAGCCGGCGACGGACCCGGCCGCGGCGCACCACGCCAGGAGGACGAGCGGTCGCCGCCGCGCGATCGCGGCGAGCCGGCGATGGATCAAGGTCGGGCGGCCGAGTCGATGTCGCACTGGAGGGCCATCCGCGTCGTTCGCCGCCGACCGCGCCGTTCCCGCGGCGGCACACGCAAGCTCTTCGCAGTTCGGCAGATGAACAACGCCGATGCCGCTCGGTCTGCGCCGTGACGGCACCGGCGACTACCGCCTCCGCTGGCGATGTCCGGCTTCAGCTCGACGCGCGCGGCAGCAGTCGAGGACCGTGCCGACGTGCTGATCGCCTGATCGCGCTGCCGCAAGCGCTACCTGGTGTCGGTCACCTCGACATCGGTGACCGACGACGCCTGGTCGAGCTGATCTTCGTCGATGCCCTGCGCCTGCTGGGATCGTCGAGATGCCGGTGCAGTACAACGAGCACCCGCCGCGCCCTCGCCGGCCTGGACCTGAAGCCCTGCGCCGCGCGTCGGCAGGAGTGCGCTTCGGCGTCGCCGAGGCGACTTCACCGCCCGCAAGCGCGCTCACCCGGCTCGAGGGAGCGCATGCCTCGCGGGAGGTGGCGGTGGCCGAGCAACTGCTCGCGGTCGCCGAGAGCGCATCGCTGCTGCGCGCACGCTCGACCGTGTCCGCGACACCGTGGACCACGGCATCGCCACCGCGGAGCAGGTGGTCACCACCGTCGTCGCCCCCGACGCCGCACGCGCGGCGCAGGGCGATCACGCCGACGCCCGGCGTGCCGATTCGCTTCCTACGACCACGACGACCTGTTCGTCACCGCCAACATGCCCGAGACGCGCCTGCACGGCGTCGCGCCCGGCTTCCGACGTGCTCGACGAACCCTTCGCGGGACGCGTGCTGGGTCGGGCGGGCGACCGGCGCCCAGTGCTGGTGCCGCGGAATCTCCAGCGGCGAGTTCACCAAGGTCGTGCAAGCCGATCCGCCTCCTGATCGATCGCGACGAGCGATGGGCGCGCCTCTCGCCGGGGCTCTCGGTCACGGTGGCGATCTCCCACGAGCCGCCGGCGGAACGCGAGGTTCCCCGCCGGCCGGCGCCGGGCCGACACGGTCCGGGTGCGACGCTGCCGCCGCGACGACGGACGCGCCGCGAGGGGAAGACGCCTCCCGGTGAGGATGGGCCTCGCCGACGAGCCCCGGGGCCGCGCCGGCGCCGCCCACCGCCCAACGACGGAGACATCTCGCCGGGCGACTGGCCGCTCGTCCTGGGCAGGCCCGGGAAGTGGTGGCTGGCGGCGGTCTCGCCGCCGCCTGCTGCGCGGGAGCCTGGCGGGGCGATCTTCGGAACGCCCACGATCATCCAGGAGATCGAGATCACCGGTACACCAGCGCTTGACCCTGGTCGCGCTCGTGACCGCCATCGTCGCCTACCGCGCATCCGCTGCCTGCTCGGTTCGCGCATTCCCTTCGTGATCGGTTCGTCGCCTCGGCGTGGGCTCTGCTCCTCGCGTCCGTCTCGACGCGGCTGACGTGCTCATCGTCGCGCGCCTGCTGATGGCCGGGAAGGGCGTGATGCTCGCGGTCTCGAAGGGTCCGCTTCATCGTCTTCCGGCGCCGGGCGCGGCCAGCGCTCTATTCCCGCTGGCTGCGACCTTCGGGTCGATCCCCATCACCCTCTCGCTCAGCGCCTTCCTCGCGTTCAATCCGTCGTGCGCCGTCTACGCGCTGGCCGGGGCGCCGGTTCGCCGCCGCCGCGCTCCTCGGCTGGTTCGTGCTGCTGCTGATCGACCGAGCGACCTGCCGCGCGGCGGATGGGACGTGCCGGGCATCGCGCTCTTTCGCGACGTGGCCTGTGCGCCACGTTCCTGATCCTCGCTGGTGGTCCGACCCGCTCGTCTCGACGGTCTTCGATGATCGTCGCCCTGCTGCTCTTCGTCTGGGCGCGGAGCCACGACCGAACGGCCGGCCGTCGACTTCGGCTCCGCCGGCGCGGACGCTCGGTCTCGTCCTCACCGCGCTCGGGCTCTTCAGCATCGTGATCATCGGCATCCTCGAGACGCTGCCCGGCTACTTCATCCTGCGCGGCGACCAGGGACCGCAGGTGGGCTGGGTGCTGCTGCCGTGCGGGATCGTCTTCGTCGCGTTCGTGCTGGTCGCGGGCACGATCGTCGGCCGCGCGGCCAACCTCCGGACGATGCGCCTGGACTCGCCGTGCTCGCGGCGGGCACCGTGCTGCTCACGCGGATCGACCTGTACACCAGCCGCGGCTGGATCTGCGCCGTGCTCTGCGTCTGGGCCGCCGGAGGCGGGCTGGCGCTTCCCACGGGCCTCTGGCTCACGTTCGAGGGCCGGCATCCATCCGCAGCGGCTGGCGACGATCAAGACCGCCCTACGCTCATCTTCGGATCGCTCGCGGTCGGACTCATCTCGCCGCCGGCGACGCGGCCTTCGACGACCTGCGGCAGTCGATGCGGACGAGGCCTCGCCGTTCCAGGTGCAGGCGGATCTCGCCGCCAGCCGCCTCCGCGCGGCAGCCAGCACGAGGCGGCGTCGGCGTAGGCCCGGCGACCTCGCCGACTGGGTGGCGGTCAACGCCCAGATCGACGGCTACCGCTCGTCGCTGGCATCGCGCTGGTGGCGGCCTCAGGCTTCGCCGCGTCGCTGGGGTCGTGCGCCACGAGGCGGACTCGCCGGCCTCGACGAACGTGCTCGCGGGGCGATGCGCCGGTGCGGCTCTGGAAGGTAGCGTCTCGTGCCAGGCCTCCCGCGCTTCACTGAAGCTTGAAGGTCGCCTTCGGCGTCCTGCTCGATCTCCGGACCCTCGGGCACCGAGACCTTGACGGCTCGGGGCGATCTGCTCCTTCAGGAGCACGTCCGCGATGCTGGGGCGCCGCGCGGCGAGGTCGCAGCATCTCCTCGGTGACCTCCATCGTCGCGGCGGGACGGCCTTCGACCGCTCGAAGGCGGCTGCGGTCCGCCAGCGCCGCCGGGACGCGCCGACTCGGGCAGTCGACCGGATCGAGAGCACGATCTGGCGATAGACGCCGTCGGGCACGACCTCGATCGGGAAGCGCTGGCAACCGGCAAGCTTCGCTTCCTCGCGGAGCAGGTTCGGGCGGAGCGCGAGGACGTCCGCCTCGCGGTTGATGTGGCCGACGATCTCCACGCAAGCTGTAGCGCCTTTGCCAAGCACGTCGACCTTCGAGAGTCCGGGTCCGGCCGAGAGGTCGCTCTTCCCCGCATCGAAGGCGACGAAGGAGAGGTCCATGTTCTCGGCGCCGCCGAAGGCCGAGGCGATCAGCGTGAACGGCGCGGTGATGATCTTGGCGAAGAGCGACAGCACCGCCTGCCAGATCAGGCCGCCGAGCGAGAACTCCGGATCGGTCACGTCGCCGCTGAAGGGAACCTTGCCCTTGATCTGGTCGTTCTGGTCGCGCAGCAGCGCCAGCCCGAGCGGAATGGGAATGTTCGGCGCGTCGGGACTCTGCACCTTGTCGCCGAGCTTCATCTTGTCGAGCAGGAACTCGAGCTCGCCCTTCACCTTCCCCGCGTTGATCGTCATCGGCAGCGTCGTGCTCGCCCGGCCGTTCTCGATGCGGTAGCCGATGTAGCGACCCGAGAAGGCGCTGTACGGCGGAAGCGGCACGCCCGTGACGACCATCTTCACGTCGGCCTCGGGCAGGTCGCGGAACGGATCGAGCCTGCCGCCGACCTCGAAGCGGCCGGAGCCCTGCACGCGCGCCTTGGCCTCGATCTGGCCGATCGTCTGCCCCGTCGTCGCGAAGTCGGCCGCGGTGGCGTTGATCTCGTCGACGATCATCTTGGTCGGCGGCGTGGTCGCGCCGTCCCGAAGCTCGATGATGCCGTCGCTCATCCGGAACTCCTTGAGCGAGAGCGCGAACGGCAGGAGCTGTGCGAGTCGACGGCCAGGCGTCTCGCGGCGGCCCTCCGGCGTGAGGACCTTCTTCTTCGGTTCCTTCCTCGGCGCGTCGCCGCCGTCGGTCGGTGGCGGCATCATCGTCACGTCGCCGACGATCGACGGCTTCTCGACGAGAAGCTGTCCGATCCCGAGGCGCTTCTCGGCCGCGACGGAGTCGATCCCACGAAGCGCGACGCTGCTGGCTCCGGCGGTCACCGAGCCGCCGGCGATCTTGGCGCTCGGACCCTGGAGCGTGGCGTCGCCGGCGAGCGTGAGGGCATCGCCGCGAAGCGACGCGGTCGTCGTCGAATCGAGCGCCTCGAGCGCCGCGTTCACCGGCTCTTCGCCGGCGCGCTCGACGGTCGCCCTCGTCGCCTTCAGCGCGCCCTTCCACTCGACCGGCCGTCGTGGCGCTTCTCGAGCGTGAGGTCGCCACCGAGGGCGTCGCGGCCTCGACGCCGAGCATCGCTGCGCGCTGCGCGGGGCGATCTTCGTGGGCTTGAGCGTGGCGTCGCCCGACCAAGCATCACCCGCGTTCCGCCGCCTGCGGGAACGATGCCGAGCGTCGTCTTCGAGGCGATTCCCTGCCACCAAGCTCCATCGGTCGCCGGCATCGCGCCCGCGCCGTCGCGCGTCGGCATCGACGTCGCCGGACCGCCGAAATACGCTCCCGCGAGATCGAGCGCGCCGTCGAGTCGCGGCGCGCCCAGGCGTGGCGTTGAGCGCGCCGGCGATCTTCGCCGCGTCGGCGGTGGCACCGTCGATCTCGACCGGGCCGCGGTGGACAGGCGTGAAGGGCTCGCCGAGCAGCATCGTAGATACCACCGACCGTCAGCCGCGTCGCACCGCCTTCACGCCGCCGGCGTGCCGGCCGCGCTCGAGCAGCTGCGCGTGATCCGACCTTTCCATGAATACCCGGGAAGCCGGATTGGCCGGCGTCGCCCGCATTCGCGGCGCCCGGGTCGCTTCCCAGCACGCCCTCGACGATCAACGCCGCACCTCGGCGGGTCCTCCGCCGGCGGTCGCCCACGCCTGAGGTTGCCGCGCTCCTCGACGCGTCCGTTCAGGTCAATATCGCCGCCGCCTTCGGCTGCGCGGCATCGCCATGGCGCAACGCCGCCGCGCGGTCGACCAATCCGCGCCGCTCGCCTTGGTGTCGCTGCCATCGAGCGCGGACCATGTCAACGACGACATCGACGCCCGGCCATCGCCTCCAGCGTTCCGTCGGTCGAAAGGGTCGCGGCGCCCAGCAGCGACCTCGGACTGGCTCGCCGGCGGCCGCACGAAACCGTCCCGCCGTCGACGGTCGTCCTGCCCTTCCAGCGCACGGTCGAGTCGGCGCTTGAAGGCGTCGCGATGCGTCGGCCGTGCCGTCGACGACGAGCTTCTTCGCGTCGACCGCCAGATGCGGCGCCGCAAGGCGGACCGCCTCCAGCTCGAGGTTCCTGCCGAGCAGTTCGCGGTGGTCGGGACACCGGCGGCAACGCCCCGGGGCGGCGCGCATCCTCGAAGCGTCCGGCACCATCGCCTGGGCTGCGCCGGCGAGCGAAGTCGGCCGAGCCCGGCGTCGACCGGTCCCGCCAGGCTCGATCTGGACGCGTCGACGCCCGCCAGCGTGATCCGTGCCGTTCCAGCCGATGCTCGGGTCGCGGCCCGGTCTGCACGTGACCGTCGGCATCCTTCGCGAGCACCGACCTCGACCTGGTCGCCTCGCCGTCGAGCAGGCTTCTCGACCGGCGTCCTTCCGATCCGAGTCCCAGCGCTCCGTCAGGAGCGCCGCATCTCCGCTCACCTTGCCGATCTCGATGAGGCCCTTCCAGCCGAGACGCGACCCGTCCGTCTCCGACACGCCGACGGTCGCGTCGCCGCGCAGGGCGATGCGGTCGGCCGACGCGAACGCGGCCGAGTCGGCGCTGGTCGAGCACGGAGTTCTCCAGCCGCGCTCGCCGGACCAGCTCCTTGCTCGAAGCTTCTTCGCGTTCGGGACCGAGGCCGTGATGTGCGCATCGACGAAGGCGAGACGAGCGCAGCGTCGGCAACGCGAACGGCGGCAGAGCAGGACCGCGAGGTACGGCAACGCCTGGGCTCGAAGCGACGCCGTCCACCTTCACCTGGCGTCGAGCAGCACCGATCGCCTTTGTTGACGGCAGCATTCGCTGGCCACCGAACGCATCGGCGCCGACGCGCATGGATGTCGCGTAGGACGCCGGAATCCCTCGCCGCCGAGGATCGGCCCGGTCAGGGCGAGGTCGCGGATCGGCAACCGACGCCGGGGCGAAGCCGCGGTCGACGAAATCGATCGACTGGCATCGCGATCTGCTGCAACTCGATCGACCACGTTCCCGGCAGAGATCCTCGACCCGGTACGAGAACGCCCGTGATGACCTGCTGGAACGGATAGGGGATCGTCTTGACGTCGACGCGCGCCCGACGCAGCGCATTCCTTGCCGCCGCCTGGACGCCACCCGCCACCGCCGGACTCGCGGTCGTTGCCCCAGTTGCGGCGGCCGGAGGTGGCGGCACCAGCATCCTCGCGAGGTTGACGTCGCCGGCCCCGTCGCGATCGACGAGCAGCGTGCCGTCCTCCAGCGCCACGCAGCTCACCGAAGACGACGCGGGTGATGGCGTTGATCGAGACGTCCTCGAGCCGGATCTTCGGAAGCGTCGCCAGCCCGGCCTTCTCGCGCTCGATCGCGACGCCGTCGAGGGCGATCGACTTGAAGTCGAAGGTCGCGACGCGCGACTCGCGGACGGGAGCGAAGTCGTATCGAAGCTCGAAGTCGAGCGTGCCGCCGACCACCCGCGCGTCGGTGTAGCGCATGGCGTACGGCATGAAGCGCGACATGACCAGGCCCGTGCCGGTCAACGTGCCCTGCGACGAGAGCGGATCCGCCTTGAGCGTGCCGTCCCAGACGAGGACGGCGCCGGTCTCGGTCGTTGCACGAAGGTGATGCGGATTGTCCTTCTCGGGCGAGGTGTCGAGATGGTCCAGCGAGAAGCTCAGCCCGCCAAGCATGAGCGCGAACGGCTCCGGAAGGGTGTGATCGTCGATGTTCAGGGCACCGTTTCCGACGGTCAGCTCGTCGATCACCACATGCGGGATCGACCCGAGCGGCTTCGCCTCCTTCGGCTTCGGATCGGGCTTCACGAGCGCCGCCAGGTTGAGCACGCCCCGCTTGTCGAACTCGGCGAAGACGAACGGGTCGCGCACGTGCAGCCAGCGCATGTGCCATCCGGGCCTGAAGAGCGATCGCCACAGCTCGAAGTTGACCTCGACGCGATCGAAGGCGATCGTCCGCCGGCCCTGCGCGTCGGCGATCTCGAACCCATCGAGGCCGAGGTCGAAGGTGTAGGGATTCGCCTGCACCGCGCGGAGCGCGATCGTTCCGTCGATCGACCTGCCGATCCAGGGGACGACCACGTGCCGGAGCAGGAGCGGCACGCCGAAGAACCCGACGAGCGTGTAGAGCAGGATCGCCGTCGGAACGGCGACGACGATCCGACGCGACCACTTCCGCCGGCGCGACCACCAATCGGACGAACCGGCCGCGGTCGGCGCCGACCCTCCACCCGACGCCGCTGACGTGGCGCCGGAGGAGGGCGCGCCGGGCTCGGTCGGCTGCGATGACGCAGGAACGTCGCTCATCGACCACGTTTATACCCGAGACGGCGAAGCGGTTGGCGACGGAACGGTCGCGGCGGGCCCGACTCGACGCGAGCGATGGTGTCGCGTTGGACGGGCGTCGATCGACTCCCAGCGCGTTCGAACGCATCCTCGGGGACTTCGCAACTCCGACCCGCAACCGGAGGCGACCGGCGGAATACCGTCGGATGGCCATGCTCACGTCGCTGCTGACCGCGTTCCTCCTCACCGCGTCGATGGCGGCGCCCGAATCGAGCCTCGATCGCTCGCTCGCCCTGCTCGACACCATCGAGGCACGCCGCGGGAGCCTCGAAGTCCGCGACGTTCCGCTCGATCAGGCCATCGCGACGATCGAGTCGATCGCCGGGATCCCGGTGCGCGCCGACTGGGAATCGCTCGCCTCGCTGGGCGTCAACCGCAACGACCGCGTGACCCTCCGCCTCGCCGATGCGCCGGTCGGCAACATGCTCGCCGCACTCGCGCTCTCGATCGGGCGGGACTACGAACGGCCCCTCTTCGACATCGCGGCGGGACAGGTCGTCCTCACCACGCTCGCCGGCAGCGCGGCGCTTCGCGAGACCGACCTCTACGACATCCGATCGCTTCTCGCCGGCGTCCGCGCCCGCCGAGTTCTTCGCGCGGAACTCTCGCAGCCGTGCGGCCGCCGTGCCCCTCGCGACCACGGCGCCCGGCCGGCACACGCCGGCGAGCCGCCGGCCGGCGGCTCCGACGACCCGGGCCGCCCGCAGGCCCGCCCGCCGTCCTCCCAGGGCGCCCCTCCGCGGATCCGCCGCTGGTCCCCGGGCGCGTCCTGTGCGTCGTCTTTCCGGGAGATCCGGTGCCGGATGAGGACGCGCCACCGCCGCCTCCCGTCGTCCCCGACGCCCGGGGCGCGGCCTCGCCGAGCTCCTCATGCAGCACATCGACCCGGAGAGCTGGCTCGAGACGGGTGGTGGCGGCGCGCGGATCGACGAGCACGACGGCGTGCTGATGGTGACCGCGACGCCGCGCGTCCATCGAACGTTGCGCGACCTGCTCGGCCGGCTGCACGCGCTCCACCCCACCGCGGTCGAGATCGAGACGACCATCGCGCGCATCGACCGCGCGCGGCTGGACCTGCTCCGCCGCCGTCACGCGCCGGGCACCGCGGCGCTCGCCCGTGCGGTCGCCGGGGCCACCGACGCGGTCACGCTCTGGCGCTCGACCGTGCTGGTTCGCCTGGGCGAGTCGGCCCAGGTGGAGACCGAGGCCGGTGGCTCGGACTCGATCGCGACGAACGAACGACCGGACGCGGCGGCGAGCGAACCGCCCGGCGGCGCAACAGCGGGTTCGCCGCAGGGCGCCGCGAACGGCGCGTCCCGCGCTCCGCGCGAACACGTCCTCCTCATGGTCAAGCCGACGCTCGACGCGGCGAGCAGCGTCCTTTCGATCGCCACGGACCTCGAGCTCGTGCGCGACGGCCAGAAGCGCCGCGCCTCGACCGTCGGATCGCTCCCCCTCCGCGATGGC
Organism: Phycisphaerales bacterium; assembly: GCA_046350555.1. Taxonomy (GTDB): domain Bacteria; phylum Planctomycetota; class Phycisphaerae; order Phycisphaerales; family SM1A02; genus JAXMAF01. The sequence continues at coordinate 56,893 of JAXMAF010000026.1, read as the reverse complement.
GGCACGTTGCTCGAGATCTCCGGCGGCTCCGACGACCGCGACGCCACGGTCATGGTGATGGTGGTCACGGCGCGGTAGCCAGCGACGAGGAAGCTCGCTCGCGGACGGCCCGCACCGCGGCGTGCGAGGCGGCGGCTTCGAGTCGGTCGACTTCACTTGCCAAGTCAGTCTCAGAACTCAGTCATCCGCCCGGCGGCGATTCCTGACGCACGATCGCCTCGATGTCGTGCAGCTTCCTCGCGAGCTCGCTCAGCGCCGGCTCATTGCTCACATGCCGCTCGGCCAGCGTGAGCAGCGAGAAGTACTCATCGGTGGTCGTGGCGCCGGCGCTTCTGGCATTCGACTGCGCAATGAACTCCGCTTGCAGCGAGGGCTTCGCCGCGAGGGCCGCAAGACGGCTCAGCCACTCGTCGGGGGTGCGGATCCTCGGCGGCCGCATGCCGAATCGAATCACCCAGAGGCGCTTGACCAAACCCGGACCCAGGCCAATGGCCGCAAGGCTTGCCGAGACAGCGAGCCATCCGACAAAGATCCAGAAGATCACCTTCCCAACAAGCCGACCAAGCAGCCCGTTGGCGCCGGCGATCAGGAGTCCGACAACGCCGACCAAACCGATCCACACGGCTCCGAACGCCGCCGTCGCTCCGAGGCCGGCCCACGACTCGACCGGTGCAAAGGCCCACGACTCGATGTGCTCTCGGACGGAAACGGGGAAGAGCATGGCGTGACGCTGGTGCACCCTGAACGCCCGCTTCGTCAGACACCCGCCGACGATCCATGCCCCGATGACGTTCAACACGATCAGGGCCATCATGATCGCAAGTTCCCGCTGGGAGAGCATCGGGTCGCCGACACTGACGAGCATCGCCCCTTTGCGCACGACCGAGGACCAGCACCAGCCGAAGATCAGGACGAGGCCCCATGCCGCCAAGCTGTATCCTCCCCAGACCGCGAAGGCCTTCGCCCATGAACCAGGAACCTTCGCATGATGCTCGATCGCGCCACGGACCGACGCAACCGCGAACGCCGGACCGTGGAGCACCAATCCAACCACCGCAACACTCGCGAGATGGGTCGCCGCCGCGACCACACAGAGCGCTCCATACGCCATGGGGAGCGCCAACAACGGGAGAATGGCGGTCCATCCCCGCTCGGTCGCCCGGTTGAATGGACACCCGCTCATCAACACGCCCGCTGACGCCACGAGCACGACTATTCCGGCGACCCCGGAAAGGGCGACGAGCGGACCGGACTGGAGCCAGATCCTGCGTCTCGCGATCGCGAGAAGACCCCCATATGTGAGGATGACGATGGCGGCCATTCCCGCCGCCGACCAGGGGAGTCGTGCGATCGTCCGGACGCCCTGGTCATTCCAGGCGTCCTTCATCCGTAGCCTCACGTACTCCGCCTTGTGCGAACCGATCGCTGGCTCGGAGCGCACACCGTCGGCACGCTCACGGATGTCCTCCGCCCTGGCCGCTTCCTCCGCTGCGTGGGACGACGAGGCGCCACCGAGCTCGCGCAAGAGCACCAAGGCCTTCGGGGCCGCCGACACCGTCGCCGCCGTGGCGACGATCGGGACGAGCGAGAGCATCGTGACAATCGCCAGAACCAGCCAGGTCTTCCGCCGGCGAAGTGCTCGAGCCATTCGCACGAACTCGCCGAAGCGAAAGAAGAAGCTCTCGTCGGCCAGGCTCTGCAACATCTCTTCGTCGGGCCCGCGAAAGCGCCGCCGGCCGCGCGCGTCCACGTCCGAGCCCAGCGCAACGATCGCCTGGGTCCTGAGCCAGCGGACGGGACTTGCCAGCGCGGGTTCGGCGACCCTGCCGACGTCGAACCCCTGCACGCGCCGCGCCGCCCGGATCATCTTGGCCTGGGTCGTCGGTCGACCTCGACGCGCGAGGACCGTCACACCGCGATCGAACGATGCGAGCAGCGCGGGATGCGAGCCCCCGAGCCGCTCCTTCGAAGAGGCTTCGAGGAGCCGGGCGATGAACTCGATGCGGTCGGAAGCGACCATCTCCTCGCGGTATGGGACCGGCGAGGTCGACGGCAGTTCGGCCTCCAGTTCCCACGACTCGTCGCGCTCCTGGTCGAGTCGATCCAGGGTGACGGCGACCTCGTCGATCGCCCGCTGGAAGAGCGGCGCCGCGGCGTCGGCGCCAGCCGCTGTCCCGACGCCATCCATGAGCGCGACATTGATGAGCGTCTCCTGGAGACGCGGCGAGTCGAACCGAAGCCCGTCGGGCGTGGCGGCGCTGATCGCCTTGGCTGCGAAGAACTCCTGCCATCGATGGTGATCGAAGCGAAGCGACGCCCCGGCGGTGGCGCCGATCCCGACGCGTTCGCGCGACTCGAGCAGGACGCCCGCCACGACGGCGCGCCGAATCGACTCCTCCGCGCCCGCTCCGAGCAAATTCTCCGCCGCGCCGCGGCTGATCGAGGCGCTGCGGTTTGCAAGCGTGATCGAGAGCGCGAGGTTCGACATCGCCGTGGCGTCGACCGCCCACCACTCGTCGCCATGTTCGGCGAACTTCCGGCGGTAAGTGCTTCGGCCCATGTGATCAAGCAGCTCGACCCGCGAGCGCGGCCACGTCCTCCGCTCCTTCAGGAAGTTGCAGAGCATCCAGAGCACGAAGGGATTCGTCGGCTCGACCGGCAGCGTGGCGGTCATCAGGTGGGTGACGAGGTCCTGCCTGCTCCATCTCCTGCCGTCGACCTCGAGCGGCCACATGTACTGCCGCGCGGAGACGTACTCCAGGACCTGCGTTCGCGAGAAGGGCAGCAGCACGAGCCGCTGATGGGTGAAGGTCGGCAGGAAGTCGGTGATCCGGCAGCAGAAGACGGTCCTCGCGTATCCGCCCGCGAAGTCGTCGAGCGCGGCGATGTGCCGCTCGTAGTTCTGTCGGCTCATCTCGTCGACGCCGTCGAACATGACGATCAGGCGCCGCTCGGCTCGGAGCGCCTCGAGCAGCGGGCCGAGGCTCGGATCCTGCACCGATCGCTTGACGAACGCCCAGACGTCCTTGGTCGTGACGTCCGGACCGACGAAGAACTCGCCGAGACGAACAATGACGCAGACCGCCGGCGCAACGCCGCCCCGTGCCGCCACGGAGCGCGCAATCTGAAGGAGCGTCAACGACTTGCCCGAGCCCGGCTCGCCCAGCAGGATCAGCGGTTCCCTCGCCGAGAGCACGCGGCTCGCCACGCGGCGCACGCGACGGCTGCGCCGGGTGTACATCGCCAGCTCGACCGACACGGCGTCGTCGCCGCCGATCGCTCCAACCAGCTCGCGGATCGACTGCTGCACGACCGACAGCACGGAGTCGCGTCCGGCACACGGATCGGGCGCCGTTGAGGTCGGCTCCTGGGAGACGGCACCGAGATCGACGTAGCGGTCCGTCCGCTCGCGGATCATCCGGTTCAGGGAAGCGACCTGCTCGCCGACGAACGCCTGGACGGTGTCGTACTCGCCCGGCTTGCGGAGGATGCCGACGTCCGTCAACCACCGGTGCGTGCGCGGGCACATCCAATCGAGGAACCGCCGGACGACGCCAAGCGGCTCAAGTCGTCGCGCCGCCGACGCGTCGGACGGAAGGTCGTGCGACGGCCTGGAGGCGAGCTTCGGCCGCGCGCCACGGTCCGGGCGCCTCGCGACCGGCATCTCGTAGAGCCGGTGAAGAAGGAGCTTGAACTCCTCGTCGCGCCGCGCAGGATCGCCGTGAAGCAGCATCCTTCGATCGAACTCGAAGAGCTCGTCCGGAATCGCGTCGACATCCGACGCCTCGAAGACGACCGGAATCAACCGCTCGCTCTTCATCGAATCCCGGGCGAGCCATCCCCGAAGGATCGCCGCCTCGTACGTTGCACCAAGGCCGGCGCGGGGCTTCTCCTCCTTGTCCCATCGCCGTCGGTAGGTTGGCGTGCAGATGACCAGGACGAAGTCGACGCCCTTGATCGCCTTCTTCGCCCAGAGGTTCCACCCATCCCCGGACGGCTTGTGTTCCACATACTGGTCGAACACGACGTCGATGTCGCTCCTGATCAACCAATCCGCCAGCTCGCGGACGCGCTCCGCGTGTTCGACGCTGTCGTGGCTGTAGCTGAGGAACACCCGCGGCACCGAAGATCTCCTGCTTCCGCGAGGAGTCTAACGGATGCGGCCCGCCGCCGACGCGCACGCCGCGGCGCACGCGCTCACGCGGCCCTCGGACGCCTCCCAGTTGACTCTCGCGCCCCACCCAACCCGATTTCGCCGTGAAACGCCGCTGTGGGCAAGGGGTCGGACGCATGGAGGTCTACTGGAATCCGTATCAGACGCGTCCCAGTCGAGTTTCGCGCCCGACCCAATCCCATTCCGCCCGGGTACGGCGATCAGTACCGGTGACCGGCGCGCCACCGTTGCTTCTGCTTCATCAGGTCCCAGTAGTACTGGCCAAGGGAGGTCAGCTCGACGGGCCGGCTCATCATCGCGCTGTGATAGAGGTCGCGCCGACTCCCGTTCGCGCACTGCTCGCCGCGCAGGAGGCCGGCGTCGCGATAGTGCTTGAATCGGTTGAAGATCGCGTTCTTGGCCTTGTCCATCCTGATGCCCCGTGCTGACGGGAACTTCGGACCCTTGAGTACGCCGCCGACCTTGTCGCTTGGATCCCCGTTGTACCTCTTCTTGGCGTCCTCGTCCGGCTCGTAGGCGGGACTCAACTTATGCGTTCCGCCGGCGGTCTTGAAGTCCTTCGTCAGGAGCTCCAGCTCGGCGAGCGTGACCTTCGGCTTGCAGACGTGTATCGGCTCCAGGCTGCTGACGTTCGCCTTGAGCACGGGGCGCTGTTCCCAGGCGCCGAAGACTCCCTCGGCGAACGCATAGAGCGACGCGGCGGTCACCTTGCCGAGGATGTCGGCGGCATGTCCATCGAGGCCCTTGAGAAGCGCGCCGGTGAACAGACCATGGTCACCCTCAATCGGTTCCTCGGCCAGCTCGTCAGCGCGCGCGGCGGCCAGGATCGTCATGCCTTCCGGGAGCTGTGAAATGCGCACGATCGGCCCTCGGATCGACTCCGGCCGCTCCACATCACCCATCTGCGCGGCGTGGCAGCAGTCGAGGATCAGGAGCACGGACTTGAGTTTCTCCGAGCCCATGGCCCCGCGGATCTCGTCCATGAGCCAATTCATGGGGACTCCGGGATTCGCCGTCGTGTAGTCCTGCATGATCAGCCAGCCCTCGTCCTTCTCAAGGCTGCCATGGCACGAGAAGTAGATGAGGGCTGAACCGTGCGCAGTCTTCAAGACTTTGCGAATCGCCTCCTTCACAACCGGCGTCCCGAGTACTTGCCTCTTTGTGCTCGTCAGGACCCTGGCATGAAAATTGTCGACCGGGTGATCCTCGACGTCTTGGCAGCTCGCGAACTTCTTGCGCATCGCCTTCGCGTCCTTGGTGCAACACGGCAGCGGCCCCCACTGCGTCCCCTTGGGATAGTGGCTGACTCCAATGAACACGGCCTTGCGCGCCCGCTCTTCCCCGAGTGCCATGGTGGACCTCCAGAACCGCGGATTCGAGTCTCGTGGAATTGTACCGCCGCACGTCCTGGCGCGGTACCTCGTGGCCGCGAAGAGGCGCTGCTTCTCGCCCGTCCTCGCGTAGAGCGCCGCCGCCTCCCGCACCAAGGGCTCCGCCCACCCCTTCAGCTTGGAGTTCGGCCCGATCCCGCAGGAAGACGCGTGGCCGCCGGCATCGCACCACTTGTACAGCTCCGGGCCCGCCACGCCCGCGTCCGCCCGCACGTAAGGCCGGGCGTCGAGATTCTCCTTCAGCAGCCCCGCCGCGACCAGCTTCAGGTCGTCCTCGACGCCCAGCGACGCGCCCGCCTTCCCGTGACGCAGCCAGCTGGCGGTTCGTGCCAGCGATCCGCGTCCCCGCGATGGCAGCGACACCCGCGACGCGGTCGACGAGAAAAGACCCAGATGGGACTTGTCGTGCCCCCCCCCGGGGGGGTACATTCCAATAGACGCCGCAACGCGGTGGCCGTTTCCAGGAGCAAGGACTCCAAGTCAGCCACATCGAGCCAGAGATTCCATCAATCAGAAAGGACACGCGGCATGGGGCTCTCTATTGCGCTCGCTCTCGTGTTGGCGAAGGCGGATCCGTCGCCCCTTCTGGTATGCGACGGAACCGAGTTGAAGGTGTGGTGCTGTCGCTACGACGCCACTCACAACCCACCGTGGATCTGGCAATCGAGGACGCTTTGTGTGACATCGCAGGCATGGAATCAGCATCAGCTCTTGTCACTCTGTATGAGCCAAGCGTGTGGTACGGGCTTGCACAAGTGGTATCTGATCGGAGTGACGTGCGGCGATTGCGGTACCGGCCATGCTTGGATCGGGCCACATCAAGGCACATGCAACCTGCCCGATGGATGTGCCGGCAACGATGACTCCTGCATGACGTGGACGTGCGACGATATCGAATGCCATGACAGTGAGACCGAACCGTGGCGCCATACGCCGACCACGACGGACCTCTCTTGTCCCGTCTAACCATTTGACGTACACAAGGATCCTTTGGAGGCACGCATATGCGACGGTCTTCAACTGCCGTGATTTCCTTTTCGGCGATGGTGGCCCTGTTCTCAGCCGTCGCCATCGCCAAGTTTCAGCGTCCTGCTCACGCTCTCACCTTGGCCAAGGGAACCTCGCAGCCCGCGCTGACCGGTGACGGCGTCGCTGTCATCAAGGTGGCGATCCAGAAGGTCGGTTCAGATGTGGCAACCATTGCCTGGGTGCCGCCAACGTCATGGAATCACTGGGAAGCCACTGCTGGAGAGGCGCGCAAGCGCGATGGCGTCGATCGGAAGCCCGGCGCAATCGCGGCCACGATCGGCGATGAGACGATCGAAGGGTTTCGCAAGGGTGACATCGTCGTGATCTACAAGCTCTCCGATACGCCGTGGTTCGTCGGGCCAAGCGAGAATGGGGCGTTCGGCACCCCGACAGCAGGCATCGTCGCTACGGGCTGGACCTACTGACGGCGAACCACACACACGGAACTGGACTTCCCCACGCCCGGTGCACACGGCGAACATGCTATGACGACCTCCCGGCTGCCTCGAACGCTTCGGGGCTGACGTAGCCGGGAGAACTGTGCAGCCGCTCGCGGTTGTAGAACACCTCGATCCAATCGAAGGTTGCGCGGCGAGCCTCGTCGCGCGTCGCGAAGTCGGCGTCGCGGACGAGCTCCTTCTTCATCGTCGCCCAGAAGCTGTCCTTCATCGCCCGACACGCGGAAGCTGGTTCCAGGCAGTCGCCGACGCGGCTCATGCACTGGACCACGCCGTGCGGCTCGACCACCGCGCGGTGCTCGTCGCAGGCGTACTGCGCGCCCCGGTCGCTGTGCAGCAGAAGCTCACGCGGCGGGTCGCGGCGGGGCTGGCTCGATCATGCGCCATCTCCAGCGCGTCGCCGACCAGCTCCACCCGCATGTGGTCGGCCATGCTCCAGCCGACGATCATCCGGCTGTGCAGGTCGAGTATCCCCGCCACGTAGAGGAAGCCCTCGCGCGTCGGCACGTATGTGATGTCGCAGACCCAGACCTCGTTGACGCCGTCGGCGGTGAAGTCGCGGTCGACCAGGTTCGGCGCGATCCGGTGCGGATGGTTGCTGTCGGTCGTGCGCACGCGGAGCCGCCGTGCCGTCTTCGCCCTGATTCCCGCGGAACGCATCGCCTTCGCGACCGTATTGGGGCTCACCTTCCGGCCGCGGCGCAGCAGCTCGCGGTGCATGTCACTCGGGCCGCCCTCCACCCCCGCCCCGCGCCCGCCCGGCCGCGACAGACCGCGGCGGGTGTCGTCCAAGATCCGGGCGGTGCTGCCCGGCAGGGCGATCGGGGGCCGCCGCTGCGCGGCGGAGGAATCCGGGCTGCGATTGCCGAGTTGACTGAGGAATCGGAACCCCGGATTCCACGGCGGCGGGCGGCGCGGCCGTCGCCCCGAATCCCGTGTGTTGCCAAGGATCGGAACCACCTGAATCGTGGACTCCACACACCGCGTCCATCCAACGCCGCGGTCCCTTTCCCCTCCGCCCCGGCGCGTGCTACACTCGCTCCCCTCTTTTCCCAGCGAGACTCCGCGAGACTCCCATGGCCACCGCCGCGACCGCACTTTCTCCGCAGCAGACCGTCACGTTCACGATCACCAGCCTGCCGAAGAACGCCAATGGCGTGAAGACGCTTCAGCGCCTGATGCGGCTCCAGCCGACGATCCAGCGCGGGCTCCGGCGCGTGGCCACGCGCCGCAAGCGCGACGACAACGACGTGCACGCCCGTGGCGGCCGCATGTGGACGTCGCGCGTGCGCGTGACCAAGCTCGTGAATCCCGCCGTCGGGGAGACGTTCACGCTTCGCCTGACGCCGCAGATCCTTCCGGACGTCAAGAGCGTCGAGAAGTACCTCAGCGCGAAGTGAGCGTTGGTGGGTCGCCCGCGTGCGCGGACGGATGGGTGCGTGCAGGCGGGTGCGGGTGCGTGCGGACGGGTGCGCGGGCGCGTGCGCACGGATGCGCGGATGCGTGTGCACGTGCGCAGCGAACGGGAAGCGTCGCAAGTCGATTGACAGACGGACGCCTGGCGACCGAGCGGGTCGGACGGCGTGCGATCTCATACGGATTCCAGTAGACCTCCATCCGTTCGACGCCTTGCCCACAGCGGCGTCTCACGGCGGAATTGGGTTGGGTGGGGCGCGAGAGTCAACTGGGACGCGTGTCACATCGGCGCGCGGCGATCGCTCAGCCGCCCGCGGCCACAGGTGCCATGCCCTTCACGAAACGGTCCCACGCCGCGCGATTCGCTTCGACGGTGGCCTCAGGTCCGACGAGGCGAACGAAGACGCGGGCGCGCGGCGTCTCGACGATGGCGCCGAGCTGCGTCGTGCCCGGCTTGGCCATCGGAGCGCTCATGCCCTGGTACTTGCCCTTCAGCTCGATGAGGTGGACCTTCAGCCCGTTCACCTCAATCTCGCTGCGCACGGGCGTCGCCGCCTTGCCGTCGTCGGTGCGGAATTGACTCGCCCATCGATTGACGTTGGCATCGAGCGGACCACCGTCGTTTCCGAGGAAGACCGAGACGATCAACTCGGCGGGCTCGCCCTTGCCATCCGGTGCCGGCACCGCGTATTGGAGATTCCGGAACTCCATCGTCGGCGGCTGCCACGTCCATTCCGCGGGTTTCGGGGCGCGAATGCCGGCGATGGTCATCGTCGTCGCGTCGTCCTTCGGACCCGAAATCGGCCCGAGCTCCGCGAGCGACGCGGGCCGCGCCGCCGCGCCGCCAGCGCCCGCGGTCCCGCCGTGCGGTGCTCCAGCGGCTGGCGCCGCGGCGGTCGCACCAGCGCCACCCGCACCGGCGCCACCCGTACCCGCGCGGCCGCCGTCGTTGCCGGGAGCGGCCGCGGCCGACGCGGAAGGTGTCGATGCCGCGGGCGCCTGACCGCCCGCACTCGAACCGGTCGACCGCCCTGCCTGCACCGGCGCCGGAGGCTTCGGCTCGTGCTTCGCGCACGCGGCGAGCGAGATCCCGCCCGCCACTCCCGACGCGAGAAGGAGTGAAGCGAGCGGATCGGACGACGAGCGATCGGACGAGAGATCGACGGAATGGAAGCTGCGGCATGCGAGGGGTTCCGATGTGAAGCGCACGAATGTAGGCGGGAGGGGTGCGGCTGCGCTCGCAGCCCGTGGCGTAAGTCATTCGGGCTGCTGCCGAGCAGGATTCCGCGTCTCTGCGTCGCCGCCGCTTGCCGTAGATTCCGTGGAATACGGCTGCGCGGCGGCTCCTAACTTGATCATGGACCTGCGAAATCCTGCTCGCCCTCGCCGTCGAAGCACTTTCGCCACGGGCTGCTAGGCAACGGCCGACTGCCAAGGGCGATCGCATGCTCGCCCGGCACCTCAACGCTGGGGCGGGCGAACTGGATCCCGCGCGTGTGGCTTCCTCCGCGGCGCGCGCGGGAGTGCCGTGCGCTCCTGAACCACCGGGAGTCGCTGGTTCGGCAGCGGAGGGCGTGCAAGCTGCACGTCCGCGCGGTCCTGCGGCAGGAGCGGGTGCAGGAGCGGGAGGCGCGCGCGTGGACGATCGCGTGGCTGGAGTGGCTTCACGGGAAGGCGTCGCTGTCGGAATCCCCGCTGCCAGGACGACCAAGTCCCAAGCCCGAGCCAATGCCTCATGACATCGGAAAACGGTGGCTGTCCCTCCGGCTTGTGGTTGGCATCAAAGCGGTCGGCGAGCGGCATGTCGCACGTGCAGCACGAACACGGTCGAGCCCCGGATCGTGAAGAGGATTCGGTAGGAACCGAACAGCAACCGCCGCACTTCCACACCCAACGTCTCGGACTCGGCGACGATGGGGCAGCGATGAGGCACTTCGCCCAGCGACTCGATCAAAGCCTCGAGCTCCAGGTACCACCTGGCCGCGGCGGCCGGCGACGATCGCGCAATCCACTCGGCCGCGGCGATCGCCTCACGTCGAGCGTCGTCTGCAATCTCAACCCCGAAGATCACGACCTCTTGCCCGGGCGCGCCTTCGTGGGCAGCTTCAGACGACGGCGCATCTCCGTGAAGAAGCGATCCGCGGTGACGGTCCGGCCGGCCGCCACATCGTCGAGACCTCTTCGGATTCCTGCGACCGTCTCTGCGTGATCGAGCGCTCCGAGCAGGCGCTCGTACGCGGCGGCGTCCTGGACCACCAAGGCCGCCCGACCATCGATCGTGAGGACGGCAGCTTCACCGCTCTTCCGCAGCTTGGCGCGGAACGCGGACGTGTTGCGCTTGAAGTCCGTCAACGGATGCACGTTGGACAATGGGATCATGGGGCGCTCGCAGTCGAATCAGCCGCATTGTATCCGATGCTTTAGGCGTGCGGCAGGCGTTCACGCGTGAGCGGAGTGCCGAAGGCGTGTGGCGCATCGCCTCGGCTCTCTTGAACCACCGGGAGTCGCTGGTTCGGCAGCGGACGGCGTGCAAGCCGCACGTCCGCGCGGTCATGCGGCAGGAGCGCGTGCAGGAGCCGGAGGCGCACGCGTGGACGATCGGGTGGACGAGGTGGCTTCGGGGGAAGGCGCCGCTGTCGGAATCCCCGCTGCCCGGACGACCAAGTCCCAAGCCCGAGCCAATGCCTCATGACATCGAAAACCGATGGCTGTCCTTTCGGCTTCCTGGCTGCCCGAGAAAAAAGAAGGGAAACGCGCGCAGGTTCGGACGATGGTCGGCATACTTCGGTAGGCAGGCTCGCTTGGCCTGTGTCGCCAGTCGATCGGAACGTGGCAACAACCATGGCATGGACAAGGAGCTATCTTGATGAAACAGCGAATCGATTCCGGCAGCCGGCAGCCCGGCAGTTCGGCAGCCCGGCAGCGTTCCTCTCGGCTGGTGGCGACGTTGGCGATCATGACGGGCCTCTGGCTCCTGTCCGCCGCCCCAGCATCCGGCCGAACGCCCGACCCGCCGATTGCCCGCCCGTATCGACTCATCCGACTCGGGGTCGTGATCGTTCAGCCCAGCGCTCACCGGTTCCCGGAGAGCTTCGAGAACTTCGGCGCGCCCCAAACGCTCGACAACACGTTGGGCATCAACGCCCACGGCCAGATCGTCGGCTCGTACCAGCCCAACGAGGAAGAGGACTACGTCCATGCCTTCGTCTGGCTTCCCGTCGACGCATTCGACCTCGATGCCGAGGACGCCGACTCCAATCCCCTGAACGGGATCTTCGTCGACCTCCACACGTTGGCCGGACTTGACGAGGAGGAGAGCAGCGCCGCCAATGACATCAACGATGCCGGACTGGTCGTTGGCCACTTCGGTCCCATTCTGGCGACGGACGCGGTCGCTTGGCTTTGGGATCTGTCGTCCTATGGCGGCAGTCCGGCGTCCGTGGACTCCTTCACGCTGCACGATGCGGGCATGGTGACGCTTTCGTCGTCCAGCACAGCGCACGGCATCAACAACCAGGATCCCCCCGTGGTCAGCGGCATGGCCACCGAGGAGTGCTCGGATGGCTACCGCGGTTTCCGTCTCGTCTATGACGGGACGCCTGAGATGGAGTTGCTGTATCCCGACGCCGAAGGTCTCTTCGCGATCGCAATCGACGTGGCGAACACGAGCGGGGCCGAGCCCTTGGTGGTCGGCCGCGGCTTCGGGGACGCTGAAGACGAGCTGTGTGACGTCGACCCGAATGCGACCGTTTGCGAAGCGGAGGACTTCGAGGCCACGTACTGGGCCAGCACGACGACAGGCGTGAACTTTCCGCAGCTCGGCGGCGATCCAGTACCGGGTTCCGCGGCGCGAGGAGTGAACGCTGCCGGCGATGTCGCGGTTGGCTATGCGTACACGACCGGCTATCCGACGTGCGCGAAGCAGGCTCTCGTCTGGTGGGATGACGATGGATGGGATGTCGAAGTGCTGGGCGACATGATGCCGGACGGGCAATCGGGGGATAGGAGCCGGGCCGAAGCTGTAAACGGTTCGTTCCAAGCGGAGGGAGAACTCGTCGCTGTCGGATGGAATGTAAGTCAAGGGCACGGCGTGTACTGGTGTGGCACGATCGGCTCATGGTGCGCGTACGACATCAACGAGCACGTTCGTTCGCCGATCGATGCAGTGCCTGCCGACGAGGAGGAAGAACTCGCCTGCGGTCTCCCCACAGGATGGACTGTTCGCGACCTGCACGATCAGAACTCCCTCGGCCACATTGTCGGTATCGCCGAGATTGATTCACACTTCGAGCTGGTCGCGCTGACGTGCGCTGCGGATCTCAATGGCGATTTCATGGTTGACGGCGCCGACCTCGCGCTGGCGCTGCTCGCGCTGTGCGGTGGCGCTCAATCCGCCTGCAACGGCATCCGACCTGAGGATCTCGATTGTGATGGGGACGTCGATGGCGGTGATTGGGGTACCGTGCTTGCCGAGTGGTCATCGCCGGATTTGTGCTCGGTACGAATCGACTGTGGCTGCCTCGCGCCAAGTGCCTTCGGTGGGGCGGTCGATCGCGAGCAGCAGTTTCTGGATGCCATCGATATGCTCGGCTTCGCCGACCAAGCCGAATTCCTCGAATGGACAGCGACGGCGTCACCAAGTCAGTTCGCGTCCGTGGCGCAGACGCTCGCCGTCCTGATCGCCGGCATGTGACACACGTGTCGACTCATCGACCTTCTAAGGACACTCCATGTTGACTCGCCCCGACATCAACCTGCTTGCTATCGCCATCGGGCTGGCTGCTCGAACTGCAACTGCCGGCTTTGTCGAATTCGAGAACGCGGACGCGTGGTTCACGGCCGCGGGACCGACCACGACGATCGACTTCGTACTCGACGCACCGCAGATCCTGACTGACCAGTATGCCAACCTCGGCGCGCTGTTCGCCGACGGCAACGATGTTGCCCATGCCGCCACCGCGTTTCATCTTGATGGCTGGGGTGCCAAGGGCGCGCCGACGGGCGGAGGTCCCATTGTTGTCGTGTTCCCGATCGCCCGCGAGGCATTTGCTGCGCAGTACCTCGGCAGCGTCAAGTACAGCCTGTACCTCGACGACACGCTGGTCTATACCTCCTCGCTATTCAGCTCTCCCGCCGGTGGTGCCTTCGCAGGCATCATCGCATCGACACTCTTCAACCGCGTGGAGATCTTTGATCCGCTCGGTCCGACCTTTGTCGACAATATATATTTCAACGCCGTTCCAGTTCCGGCGACCGTCGCATTGCTTGCGGGCTCGCTGCTCGGCGGCAGGCGTCGGCGGGGCTGACATCCTCCATGATTGGCACTCCACACTGCGATGCGACGTCGACGGAGGCGACTGGGGCACGGTCCTGGCCGAGTGGTCGTCACCCGACCTTTGCTCGGTACGAATCGACTGTGGCTGCCTTGCGCCGAGTGCCTTCGGTGGGGCGGTCGATCGCGAGCAGCAGTTCCTGGATGCCATCGATACGCTCGGCTTCGCCGACCAAGCCGAGTTCCTCGAATGGACAGCGACAGCGTCACCGAGTCAGTTCGCGTCCGTGGCGCAGACGCTCGCCGTCCTGATCGCCGGCATGTGACACACGTGTCGACTCATCGACCTTCAAAGGATACTCCATGTTGACTCGCCCCGACATCAACCTGCTTGCTATCGTCATCGGGCTGGCTGCTCGAACTGCAACTGCCGGCTTTGTCGAATTCGAGGACGCCGACGCGTGGTTTACCGCCGCGGGACCGACGACGACGATCGACTTCGTACTCGACGCACCGCAGATCCTCTCAACGCAGTACGCCACACTCGGCGCGCTCTTTCCGGATGGCAATGACGTTGCGCACACCGCCGCAACATTCTCCTTCGATGGCTGGGGTGCCACGGGTGCCCCTACCGGCGGAGGTCCGATCATCGTCGAGTTCTTGGATGCTCATCAGGCATTCGCCGCATATTATTTTAGCAGCGTCACCTTTAGCCTGTACTTCGACGATTCGCTGATCTACACGTCCACCCTGTTCAGTTCGCCCATCGGAGGTGCGTTCGGCGGCGTGATCTCGACGGCTGCGTTCAACCGAGTCGTGATCTTTGCTCCATTGGGACCCACCACAGTGGACAATCTGTACTTCAATACTGTGCCCAGCCCCACCGCCACCATCGCGTTGACTGGAATGCTGCTCGGCGGCAGGCGTCGGCGGAGCTAACACTATAGCGCCCCTTACTCTTGTTTGCATCGTCGCATGCCGGTGAGGCTGGGACATCATGGCAATACCTGTTTAGACGCCGAGCCATCGCCAGAATCCTACCAGTCGGCTGTCGCCAAGCCGCCATCGCACGCCTCCCCGACACGGCGCCGCGTCCTCACGGCGCACGCGACCGCGAGGTCCGTCGCTTGGCGAGGTTCGAGGACACACCATGTTGACTCGCGCTTCCATCAACCTGTTTGCTATCGTGGCCGGTCTGACTGCCCGAGCGGCGACTGCCGGCTTCGTCGAATTCGAGGACGCCGGCGCTTGGTTCGCCGCCGCGGGACCGACGACGACGATCGACTTCGTTCTCGGCACTCCACAAGTCCTCAACAACCAATATGTCGGGATGGGCGTTGTTTTTCCGGACGGCAACGACGTGGCCTTCGCGGCGGCAACATTCAACTTGGACGGATGGGGCGTTCAAGGCGCGCCCGGCGTCCCGGGCGCAGTGGTTGCGCAGCTCCTGGAGGCACATCACGCCATCGGATTCGTGTATCACGGCAACATCGTGTGCAAGCTCTACGCGAACGACCAGCTCGTCTACTCGTCTACGTTGTTTGGAGCTCAGGGCACGGACGGGGCGTTTGCCGGCATCGTTTCAACCGTGCTGTTCGACCGCGTCGTTGTGACCGACCCTCTGGATGGTCAACTGTTCGTGGACAACATGTACTTTGATGCAGTTCCAGGTCCAACCGCGAGCGTCCTCATCGCTGGCTGGCTCGTGGGTGGCCGACGCCGCAGGGCGTGACGATTCCGGACCTGAGAATGACGAGACCCGTTGATGGCGCGAAGTTGGACACGCATGTTGGCGAGCGCAATCGCCAGCCGGACCCAAGTCTTGTGGGTCACGCAAGGTTGAACACGCATATCGGTCCGCAGTGTTCTGCATCTTGTAGTCGCAATGCTCTGTCCCACAGGATGTAGAGGTCATCGAGGTCGCTCCAGCAACGAGTGCGTGTCCAACTTTCTCGCTTCGCGCCGTGAGCCGATCGACTTCCTGAAGGAACACTACGTCGGGTCGCAGCTCTTCCAGCCGCCGGGCGATGCGCTCCAGGTCGACGTGGCCGTCGAGTCCCTCGCCGTGGCCGATGTTCCACGAGACGACGAGGTTGCCGGCGACCATCGGCTGATCGAGAGCGGCGCCGGCGGCAGGCGTCGAGGTCGATGGCGCCGATGGCGCCACAGGAGGCGCCGGCGGAGCCGTTGTCGCGCCTGACTGCGGCTCCGGTATGGCGCTCGGGGGTCGATCGGAATCGCAGCCCCAGAGGACCGAGGCCAGCACGGAAGCAAGCACGAGCCCGATCGACTTCGTCGCGATCGCCCGAATCACGCATCGACGCACGTTCAGGCGTGGCAGCGTACACGATGCGCCTCCACACAGCAGCGCCGTTCAGTCCACTCGGAAGTCTTGCAGCGACCACGACTTAGGAGTAGAGTCGCTGCTGCCGACGCGTTGTTGGCTTTTCGTCAGTCAGGAGAAACTGCCCATGCGCAATCGACTTCCGTCGGACGGCTCTGAGTCGTCCCGTCCCATCGCGCTCGTGCCAGCGTCTCGTCCGACGTGCTGCAAATCCGTCACGGCCGCTGTGACGCTCTGCAGCGTGATGCTCGCGGCCACTTCTGCATTCGCCCGTAGCGAGAGGCCCTATCGGATCGTGGATCTGGGCGCTGTCGGAGGCGCGAGCAACCTTCAACTTCCCTCCAATGGCGACCTTACCTTCGGCATCAACGACTCAGGGCAGGTCGTCTTCTTCGGACGGACGACTCCGTCGAACCCCAGCAGCGACGTGCACTTGAAGCTGCGCCTTCCCGTGACGATGTTCAACCTCTCCGCAGGCATCCACGACCTTCACCCGCTCATGGATCCGCCTCTGCCATCGGGATTCGTTCATTCCGTTGGAACCGACATCAACAACGACGGCAAGATCGTGGGGCTTGCGGGCGAGGAGATCAGCAACGTTGGCGATCATGCGGAGGCGTGGCTCTTCAAGGTCGACCAGACGTTCCTTCAGGGCTCGGCGCCGCACATCCCCAACGAGAGCATTCACCCGTCCTCGATCGTTGTCGCGAGCGAGACCGAAAGCACGGGTTGCTTTAGCGTGGCTCATGGAATTACGAACAGCAGCCCGCCGGCGATCGCGGGCACGGTGATGCGCTCGAAGTGTGGCGACGACTGCGACCGGCTCAACCCACTCGTGGGGTTCACGTACGAACTGGGCGGGTCGTACGTGGCGCGACAGGTTTCGTCCGGAAGCCGCGACTCCTTCACGCTGTCCGTCAACGACGCGTCCCCGCGCCTCGCCGTGGGACGGGACGAGCTGACAATTAACCCGATGGGCCTCTGCGAGGAAGGCGTGGGCCAGTCGAACTGCGACAACTTCGACAATGACAACGACGGCCTGCAATGGTCTGGAACGAGCACCACGCCCACCGTACTCATGGAGCTCGGCGCCGGTTCCGGCGACCAGGGAATTACGAGCGCCCGGGACGTTCACGCGGATGGCTCCGCGGTGGGACTGAGCCAAATTCCCTTTGGCCAGCAGTGCCGACCGCAGGCGGTCTATTGGGACGCGAACAATGGCGTGACGAGCTTGAACTCGGTGTACACCAGCCCAGACAACGCCGCGCGGGCCGAGGCAATCCGCGAGATCGGCACGAGCGATGATCTGCGCGTCGTTGGAGGCGACACCGATTCGCAGCGCGGAATTCTGTGGCTTCGGCTCTCGGATGACTGGTGCGCCTACGACCTCAACGACATCACGTGGAAACCGTCCGGGACCGATCAGAACGACGGCTATTTCGTCATCCTGGCCCACGACGTCAACGTCCATGGGCACATCGTGGGCTACGGGAGCGCGCCGTCGGGCGTCGAGCATGCATACCTACTGACGTGCGCTGCGGACTACAACGGCGACTTCCTGATCGACGGATCGGACATGGGAATCCTTCTCGCCTTATGGAATTGCTCGGGCTGCTCGGAGGATCTCGACGGTGATGGCGCGGTCGGGCCCGCCGATCTCGGGCTTCTGTTGGCATCCTGGTGGGACGAGGATGAAGGCTCACCCTGCGATGTGGCGCTGCCGACTAGCTGCTCGTCGGGCTTCGCCCGCGCCGGATCCGAAGAGGAACTCGAAGGTGGTGGCATGACGCTGGAAGAGGCGATCCTGTCGCTTGGCTTCGACGATGCCGATGCTCTTGCAACGTGGTCCTTGACCGCGAGCCCGTCCGAGCTCAACGGCGTCGGTATCACGCTCGCGATGCTGATCGGAGGCTGGTGATGCGCACCGAGACTCCCTTTGTGGATCGGAGTGTTGTCGCGAGTAACTCCCTCCTGGTTGCAATGTTGTTTGTGCCTCTGAGCCCTTTGGCCTCGGCCAGTTTCGTCGAATACACCGACCAGGTCGCATGGAATACGGCTGTGCCGTCGTTCACGACGATTCAGTTCTCAGAGGTGCCGCTCTACAGCAGCGTCACCGATCAGTACGCACCTTTGGGTGTAATTTTCACGCCCGGCGACGATTGGACGGACTTCAATCCCGCGCTTTGGCCAAGTGATGGGTTCGGTCTTCGGGGAGGCTTCACACAGTCCGGCAACGTCCTGCCGATCATCATGGAGTTCGAGACGCCCCTGACATCCCTCGCTATCCGCTATCCCGGCTCGACAAAGTTTCTTATGTTCTCCGGCGGCATTCAGATCGGGGAGACGAACTCTTTTTACGGCTTCAACCCGTGGAGCTTTGCCGGCATCGTCTCCGACACGCCCTTCGACAAGCTCATCATCTCGAACACGACCGGCGGGGCAAACTCGATGGACACGCTCTACTTCGGAGGGTTCGTGCCGGCACCTGGCACGGCCGTCGTACTGGCGCTCGGCGGTGCGGCGCTGGGCTTGCGACGGCGGAGCAGGCGGCGCGGCGATCTGTGTTGGATCCCAAGCTAAGTGCACCTTTCAGAATGGAGATCGGCATGCTCGCATGCCGATCTTGAGTCTCAACACCGGGAATCGGAGGGACAGCCACCGGTTATCCCTGGCCATGCATTGCCGTGAGTGGCGCCCGGTGGCCCGTCTCACGCAGAGGATTGCTCCTCTTCGGCGAGACGCGCGCCTTGTGGGCTGAGCACACCGAAGACGAGCGGGCGTCGCGACGCCTGGCCCGGACGCCCCGATGACAGTTGTTCCGCTGGAGAGGAGCAAGCCGACGTCGGAATCGGGAGCGGCCAGCAGCCCGCTTCGTCACACCGCCAGGTGCAGCTTCTTCGCCTGGTGGAACAGCCAGCGCATCCAGCGGGTGTAGTCCAAGATCCGGGCGGTACTGTCGGTAGTGTCCGTCAAGTTGCGCACATTCGTCGAGCATCCCTCCTCGGGAAGGTCCTGCCGCCGGTGAAGCGGAGGCCGGAAGCCCGAGGACCGAAGGTCCGAGGGCTGGAGGCCGGAGCTTCACCGGCGGCTCGCGCGCGGCTACGCCGCCGACGACGCCATCTCCTCACGTCGCGCCGCCTCCAGCCGCGCAGCCGCGACATGTCCATGTAGCGCCGCAGGCCCCAGCGCGTCCCGGCAACGTGCCGCAGCCGCGCCGCCACCAGCATCAGCGCCGACTGCCCGTCGGGGAACGCGCCCACCACGCGCGTCCGCCGACGGATCTCGCGGTTCAGCCGCTCCATCGGGTTGTTCGTCCGCAGGCAACGCCAGTGCCGCGCGGCAACGACATGTACGCCGGGTCTCCGCGAGTCCCTCGCGCACGATCGCAGCCGCCTTGCCCAGCCTCATCGCCTCGAGCTTCTCCGCCACCGCCAGGGCCTTCTGCCCGGCGCTGTCGCGGTCCTCCTGGGCGTGGACCGCCTTGAGCATCGCCGCCACCTCGCGCATCTTTCCCGACGGCGTCACCGTCATCACGTTGCGGTAGAAGTGCACCACACAACGCTGCCACGAAGCCTCGGGGAAGAACTCGCCCAGCGACTCCACCAGCCCGAGGCACTTGTCGCTCACGAACAGCCGCACGCCGTGAAGCCTGCTGCTTCAGGTGCCGAAGGAAGCCGCGCCAACTCTCCGCGTCCTCCTTGGCGCCCTCGCACACGCCCAACACCTCGCGGTAGCCGTCCTGGCCCACGCCGATGGCGATCAGCACGGCCACGTTCCTCACCTCGCCTCCCCAGCTCCGCTTCATCCAGATCCCGTCCAGGTACACGTACGCGTGCTCGCCCTCGATCGGCCGGTTCCGCCACGACTCGATCTGGCCGTACACCTTCGCCGCCCGCTCACCGTGCTCGCGCTCACCCGCGTGCCCCACAGCGCCTCGGTGATGTCCTCCACCCGACGCATGCTCACGCCGGCGAGGTACTCTCCACCAGCGCCTTCCACCGAGCCCCGCCTGCGGTATCGCTCGATGATCGCCGTCTCGAACGGCAGCCGACGAAGCCGAGGCACCGTCAGCGTCACCTCGCCCGCCTTGGTCTCCAGCTTCCGGTCGTAGCTGCCCGCGCGGGTGTCCGCGCGATCCGCCGAACGCTCGTACCGGCCGGCCTGGCAGATCCGGTCCGCCTCCGCGTCCAGCATCGAGTTGAGCGTCTGCTCCACCGTGCTCCTCACCACCTCGTCCACGTGGGACCTCACCTTGTCCGTGTCGATCAGCACCGCCGACCTCAGGACGTCCGCCTCAGTCCCCGCGCCTTGCTGCGCCATGCCCTGTACGCTGTCCATGCAGCTCTCCTTCGGGTAAGGGGTAACTCACATCACCACCTTCCCGCGGGAGGGCTGCTTCTTCAAATGTGCGCAACGTTCAGGACCTTATCGTACTGTCCGGCAGGGGGGATCGGGGGCCGCCGCTGCGCGGCGGAGGAATCCGGGCTGCGATTGCCGAGTTGACCGAGGAATCGAAGCCCCGGATTCCACGGAGGCACAGCCGCCGCACTGAATCCCCTTCTGTCGCCAACGATCGGAACCACCCGAATCGTGGACGACACCCCATCCAGCGGTTCGCAACCGCCCCGCCGACCGCCCCCGCTACCGTCCACCACGCATGCCGCTGCGCCGCATCGGGAGGCGCGCGCGTGGATGATCGCGTGGCTGGAGCGGCTTCACGGGAAGGCGCCGCTGTCGGAATCCCCGCTGCCCGGACGACCAAGTCCCAACCCCGAGCCAATGCCTCATGACATCGGAACACGGTGGCTGTCACTTGGCTTCATATGCTGCGCCTCCTGAATTCTTGATCGATAACATCGCAGCAACTGGCGTAAATGACAGATATCAAGCAATGGGATATTCCCGGCATGCGCCATGTAATAGTCACAAGCCCACCTAAGCGCCAGCTCAACACGAGGATCGTTGATCCGCTGATCATCCGCAGAGGCAAGTAGCCAGATCAGCGAATGCACTTGAAATGTAAATTGCGGATCTAGAAATCGACCTGCTGGGCGCTGCGAGCCCCACTGACGCATATCAATGGCACCGCTTTGAGGAATGCAATCCAGTAGTCGACCACCGTCCACCCGAAGTCGATCCCGCGCCTCATTTCGCAGCGTACTTTGGACTCGATCGGCCGACGAATCGTCGGCTAGAACATGAAGCGCCAAGTACCAATGCCCGCCAAAGCAGGCCGCGGACGCTGGATTGGTGTCTAGCAATTGTCGTACAAGCGCATTCAATTCGATTCGCTCGCCAAATCTACTCGTCCACACCGACTTCGAAGATAGCCTGATCAACACCGGAATCAAGTATTCTAATGAATCCTGAGGGGCAAGTCGATTAACATATCCGTCCGCTACACTTTGAATATCTATAACCGAGCCGTCCGGGACGATGATTGCTTGGTGTCTGTCAATAAGATTTGCGTCCGTCAGATAGCATAACAACTGGCCAAGGTGCGCTTCGCCGTCACTCCAGGCGTCAGCTCTTGCCAATCGCTGAATCGCCCACCCATCCGGGGTACGAATCAGCCACGATGGGCGACCGAAGCTACCGTCGCGCGAGGCGCGCCCAAGCAGCCATTCGATGTAGGTAGTAGGTTCATGCTCGTTGGCTTGATAGATCGCTGGCAAACGGATATTGGTGCCGAGCGCTAGCAACACATGTCCGTGATCATTGAGCGACAGCTGGCCATCGCCGAGTTGTCCAACAATTATTCTCTCGAGCGATACTTCAATTGCTTCGAGATAATCTGCACGACCGTCGATCATATCGGCCGCGCATAACGGCGATGGGGTCACCTTCTTCTTGACTGTCGGGTCATCGTAGCGCTCGCAAGACACCAGCGCGGTCATTCCCAACAGCACCAGCATCAGCGCACGCACTTGAACACAGCGTTTACCCACCTCAATGGTGTTGCATTCCACGTTTGACATGGTCTAACGTCGTCGGTATGCGCCGCATATCACACCAACAAGAGCGGCGGCGGAAATAAGGAATACGTCCTTAGTTGTTACGAAACGGCTCAACTGCTGCGACACAACCGGTTGGCTTCGCGTAAACTGCAACGCCAATCCCGTCCACGCCTGAACCACATCTTCGAATCGAAGCAGACGCTGGTCATCAATAGCCTGCGTGGCGTCTAGTACCTGCGGAGCCTCGTTGCCCCGGCACGCGACCACGACAAAGTGCGGCCCTCGTAGGCGGCGACTAATTGTTGGCGGAAGATCTGTAACTGGCAAAATAAAGACGCCTCTGGCGTGTGTCAGCGACCGCGGTGTCATATATGCCAACGACGTGCCTGCCCCCTTGGCGCAAAAGAAGTCACGCAACTCGAGAAGGCTCGACGTACCATCGGGCGCTGCAACGGTCACCAACTCGGCGTCGGAAAAGCTAATCCCAAGAAGTTCCCCTGCCACAGCAACCGCCCGTGGGCCGCACGCCGAGTTCCGCAAATCCTCTAACACATCCGCAAACACCGGCTGATAACTGACCAAGCCGGCAATAAAAAACAAATACGACAACCGCCGTAACGACATATAGCCCTCGAAACTGGAGTCCCTCCTAGGAAGGACGAAAGTTACACTTGGCACCAACCATTGAGAACAATCCTGCGACAGATGCCGTCCTATGCCACCCGACTAGGTGGCTGACTATTGATTGCAAGCCGATTTCTCATCAGTCGAGCCGAACCAAACGCAACAACGCCCGCAATGAACAATCCTGTCAACGGCAGACGATAGGGCGCCGAGCTCCGGTCAAGCGAGGACGGACTTGCCGCGGATAACATCGAGCCGTCATTGGTGTATGCCAACTCGCCGGAATTGAGATCGGATGCAAGCGATGCTACAGATTCTCGAGCCGCAGCCGAAGGAGACGAGAAATTTGCAACATAGAACTCTTGCGTCACGGTATCGTTCACCTTGGTGCCTGGCGGCAACACTGCGTACATGTTGTCCGGCAACAGCGGAGCAACTGCGTCGTCACCCAAGAGCCACCCGGACCCGCCTGACGAGGCAGGCTGGACAACGAAGCTGCGCACCGTGACAGTACCGGAGAATACACTAGCCGCAGTTTCAAGAGCTACGTCGACGCCCACCTGCGAAGCATAGTTCCAGAACGGCTGACCCGCTTGAACTACGTGTGTCGGTAGCCTGACCCCGTTGACGTCCGCTGTGGAAATCACCCGCAGCTGCGCGCCCCCGGAGTCGATGCAAATCACGAGACCGGTCTCGTCCACCCACGCGTGACCTTGCTGCGGTCCAAGATCAAAACCCAGCACCGCACCGCAAACGCCTTCCGGCGCGCCTGCAAGCAACGGCGCCGCGTCACCGCTTAATATCATTGCGCCCACGTCAGTTCCCACTTCTTCGAGTCCCAAGAACGAAGGCCACCACAGCGAGAATAGGAAAGATGAGGGCAAGGCATTTCGTAAGCCGGTGGCCGGGATGGCCCAGACATCAGCGCGAGCGTGCGCAGGCACCCATCGCATGATAGCGCCACCATCTCCCAATACCACCTCGTCAATATTGGCGGTGTCGTCTTGTGGAGAAGATGTGCATTTCACATCGTATCGAAAGGTCTGGCCAAGGCGCGCGAGTGAATGCGTTTCCGAGTCCGGCCAAGATGGCGATGCTGATCGATCTACGACATTGATGGTCACGGCAGTGGACATCAACGCCGCTTGACGTGCCTGAATGGCACCCAGTACCTGTTCGATGAGATCGCCTTCGTCAGCGCACGCGACGGAGGCCCAGATCATCGCGGCAGAAGCTGCAAAGCACGAAAGAATCATGTTGACTCCTGTTGCCGATGGTGCCGGAGTATCACCTGCGGAAATTCACGATGGACTGCAAGACGTCCAGTATGGGAGAAAATTGCACCTAAACGGGCCACCGCACTGATTGGCCGGCGTTTCATTGCAATAGCACTCATCCAATGCGGGAAGATTGCACTTGTATGTGTTGTATGTGCTCACGGCCGCGCCGTTAATCGTTATTCCACAATGCTGCTTGGCCATATACACAGCGCCGTCGCCATTGGGAATGAAGCTTACTACGGGCACGCAAGAGCCGATGCGCGGCTGGTCGCACGTTCCGTTGCATGGTGCCGGCGGACCGCATACTCCACCACCTCCGCTACAGAGTATGACGTGGTCCAGTTTTGCGTGCTGGACGCAGGTGATCGTCCCTTGGGGCACGCTGCCGCGAAACGAGGCTGCTTCGAAACTCATCTGGTACCGTTGTTGCCGTTGCGTGGCAAACAGCGATGCCGCGAGACCGGCAACGCTAGCGACTACGAACAACGCTGCAAATTTACGCAAACTGAGCCCCGTCATCATGGCGTTTGCCTCCAGAATTTTCAGACACAGACCGGGGGCAGCCCACAAACGACTGTACCCTATCACCACTCGAACATCCCAGCAACCGAAAGGAGCATGCTTTTTTGGGGAATCTATCCCTACTTGCTCGTGGTATGTTTGGTATTCGGCGCAACGGAGTGGAGCGAGAGCCACCGGTTATCCCTGGCCATGCATTGCCTTGAGTGGCGCCCGGAGGCCCATCTCGCGCAGAGGATTGCTCCTCTTCGGCGAGACGCGCGCCTTGTGGGCCGAGCGCACCGAAGACGATCGCGCGTCGCGACGCCTGACCCGGACGCCCCGATGACCGTTGTTCCGCTGGAGAGGAGCAAGCCGACGTCGGAATCGGGAGCGGCCAGCAGCCCGCTTCGTCACACCGCCAGGTGCAACTCCTTCGCCTGGTGGAACCGCCAGCGCATCCAGCGGTTCGCAACCGCCCCGCCGACCGCCCCCGCTACCGTCCACCACACATGCCGCTGCGCCGCATCGACAACGCGCACGTGCTCACCTTGGATCGCGATCGACCGGCGACGGCTCGATCGATCGAGCTGCGCGATGGCCGGATCGTGTCGGTCGCCGGGACCGGTGCCGATGCGCCTCCCGACGACGGATCGGCTCGGGGCTCTCCATCGGCCGCGCCGCCGTCGCGACCGATCGTGTGCACTGGCGACGTGCTCGATGTCGGTGGACGAACGGTCGTGCCGGGGTTCATCGACGCGCACCTGCACCTGCTGCTCGGTGGGCTTGCGCTGTCGCGGCTGGACCTCTCCGGCGCGCGGAGCCGCGCCGAGTTCGAGCGCCTCGTCGCCGAGCGCCACGCCGCGCTCCCGGAGGGCGCATGGCTCGAAGGCGCGGGCTGGTCGGAAGAGAACTGGGCAGCGAAGAACGAGGGCGGGCACGATGGGCGCGACGGCGCGCTTCCGGACGCGTCGTGGCTGCGCGCCTGCGGCGACCGACCGGCCGTGCTCTATCGGATGGATCGGCACGCTTGCCTGGTCAACCGCGCCGTGCTGCGACGCATCGACACCCGCGTCGATCCACGCGGCGGACGAATCGTGCGCGACGCCTCCGGCGCACCGACCGGCGTGCTCCAGGAGGCCGCCGCGTGGCAACTGGTCGACCCGTTGGTTCCCAAGCCCGACCTCGCCGGCAAGCGCCGCGCGCTGGCCGGCGCATGCGAGCGATTGCTGCGCCTCGGCGTCACGACCGCGATGTCGATGGAGCTCGCCGCGGAAGTGCGCGACGTCCTCGAGCCGGTGCGGCGCCGGCTCGCGCCGCGCGTGCTCGTCACGCTCCTCGACCGCGAATGGCCGCTCGATCTCTCCTTCGCCACGCGCTTCGCGAACGACGATCGGCTGCGACTGCTTGGTTGTAAGGCGTTCATCGACGGCACGCTCGGCTCGCGCACGGCGCGGATGCTCGAACCCTATGTGGACCTCGCGCCGGGCGCCGACCCGCGCCGACGCGAGGATGACGGACGCGGCGTCCTCGTCGAGCTGGCGGAGCGAGGCGTGCTCCTCGACTGGGCGAGGATGGTCGTCGCGGCGGGACTCTCCCCGAGCATGCATGCCATCGGCGACGAGGCGCTGCGCCTCGCCCTCGACGTCGCCGACGCCCTTCCGCGCGACGCGCGGGTGCGCATCGAGCACGCCCAGACGGCGCATCCGCGCGACGTGGCGCGCACACGAGGCCGCTGGCTGAGCATGCAGCCACTGCACAAGGCCGACGATGGCCGCGACGCGCAGGCGCGGCTCGGGGCCGAGAGGATGGATCGCTTCTTCCCCTTCCGTCGATACCTGGACGCCGGCGCGCGGCTCGCCTTCGGAAGCGACTGGCCGATCGTCTCGCCCGATCCGCTCCTGGGAATGCGCGCCGCCATCACCGCCCTCACGCTCGATGAAACCGTCGTCGGCGGCGACCAGGCGCTCACGCCGCCCGAGGCCCTGCGCGCCTACACGTGCGACGCCGCCGAGATGCTCGGCCTGCGGGACGTGGGTGCGATTCGCCGCGGCTTCGCAGCCGACCTCGTCGTCCTGTCGCGCGATCCGTTCTCGGCCGACTGGGCGCTGGACCCGCCGCGCGTCGACGCGACGATCGTCGCCGGCGAGCTCCGGCACCTGACGTGAGCGCGGCGGTCCCGGACGGTGGGCGTGTCGCGTGTCGCGTGGCGTGTCGCCCGCTCGGGCTTGAGACGCGAGACGGTCGCTACCCTCTCCACGTGTCCCGGCGGCTCACCCATCTCGATGAACGCGGCGCCGCCCGCATGGTCGACGTCGGCGCGAAGCCGATCGTCGCCCGCCGCGCCGTCGCGGAGGCGTTCTTCGTCGCGCAGCCAGCGACCATCGACCTCCTGCTCGCGGGCCGCCTGCCCAAGGGCGAGGCGCTCGCGGTGGCGAGAATCGCCGGGATCGCCGCCGCCAAGCGCTGCGACGAGCTCATCCCGCTCTGCCACACGCTGCCGCTCGATCAGGCGACGGTGGACTTCGAGCGCGCCGCGCCCGACCGCCTCCGCGTGGTCGCGACGGCCAGCGTCGCCCACCGCACCGGCGTGGAGATGGAGGCGCTGGTCGCCGCGAGCGTGGCGGCCCTGACGCTCTGGGACATGACCAAGGCGATCGACACGTCGCTTCGCGTCGACGGCGTCCGCGTCGTCGAGAAGGTCAAGTCGCAGCCGCGGTCGACCGATGCCGCGTCGTCCAAGCCGAGGTCGCCGGAACCTCGGGTGGCGGAGCCCCGATCGGTGAAGGCCGGTTCGCGCCGACACCGTGCATCCCAGTCCGAGGCGCGCCCATGACCAACGGATGGTGGGTCCATCAGATGTGGGAGCAGGGCGGAATGCTCCTGGTCTTCGCGTGGGTCTTCTGGGTGATCTGCTCGATCGTGCTGCACGAGCTCGCCCACGGGTGGGTCGCGCTCTGGCAGGGCGACGACACGCCGCGGCGGCTCGGACGCATGACCATCAACCCGCTCGTCCACATGGGCGGCACGTCGCTCATCGTCTTCGCGCTCGTGGGAATCGCCTGGGGCGTGATGCCGACGAACCCGTCCAACTATCGCTGGGGTCGGCGCGGCCACATCGCCGTCGCCGCCGCCGGGCCGGCCATGAACATCGCCTTGGCGGTCGCCGCGATGATCGGCGCCGGGCTTGTCGTGCGCCACGGCGATCCGACCTCGCAGACGAGCGCCAACCTGGAACTCTTCCTCACAATCGGCGGCATGCTCAACGTCATGCTCGCCTGCTTCAACCTGCTTCCCGCGCCGCCGCTGGACGGCGCGATGATCCTGGCCGGCTTCTCGGACCGCGTCTGGCGCTGGGTGCACATGCCCAACGCGCCGTTCATCGGACTCGCGATCATGATGCTCTTCTTCAGCACCGACATCGACCAGCTTCTCTACCGCTGGCCGATGACCTGGGCCGCCGAGCTGAAAGCCGCGGTCGCGGGCGTGACGATGTGAGGGGGGTGGCGGCGGCTGCGCCGGCGCGGGACCGGGGACCGGGGATCAGGGAGCAGGGAGCAGGGAGCAGGGAGCAGGGAGCAGGGAGCAGGGAGCAGGGAGCAGGGAGCAGGAATCCGTGATCTGAGATCTGAGATCTGGAATCGGGGATCCGGGTCGACGCCCGGACGCCCGCGCTCGAATCACAGCCCCGATCCTCGCGCCGCGGAGCTCGCCTGCTCGCCGCGCAGCGGACGTCCCGCTATACTCGGCCCCTTCGCCCCCGCCCGCCAAAGGGCGTCCGCACGGAAGCTCGCTCGAGCTTCTCCACGGGCGCCCCGGTCGGCTCCGCCATGCGGCGGTTCCCCGTCCGAGGTCGGCGCTCCTCAGGAGTTTCCTTTCATGGTCGTGCTTCGCTTCAAGCGGATGGGTCGCATCCACTCGCCGTTCTATCGGCTCAGCGCGATGGACAAGCGCTCGCCTCGCGACGGTCGCGTGATCGAGGAATTGGGCTGGTACAGCCCCACCGCGCCCCAGGGCAAGCAGCTCTCGCTCAAGGACGAACGCATCAAGCACTGGCTCAGCGTGGGCGCGCAGCCCAGCGAGACGGTCGCGTCGCTGCTCAGGAAGTCGGGCATCGATCCGACGCCCGGCAAGCACCGCGAGACGGCTCCAGCGGCGTGACGGCCCGGCGCCGCGCTCCGTTGGCGCGGCCCCGGCGGCGCGCCGCGGGCACAGTTGCGTGCGCGTGGAGTCCAGGCCGTACGCCTCGTGGCGCGGGTCGCTTCGCACGATCGCTTCCACATCGAGGATGACGCTGCGGATCGACATGCTCACGCTCTTTCCCGAGATGTTCGCGCCGGTGCTCGGCGCCAGCATCATGGGTCGGGCGGCGGCGAGCGGACTCGTCGAGTTTCACGTTCACGACATTCGAGATCACGCCGACAACAAGCATCGCAAGGTCGATGATCGTCCGTTCGGCGGCGGACCCGGAATGGTGTTGATGTGCCAGCCGCTCTTCGATGCGGTCCTCGCCGCGGAACGACTGGACGAACGAACGGCCACCCGAATCCTCCTCACGCCGCAAGGTGAACGGCTCACGCAGCGGCGTGTCGAGGAACTGGCCAGCCATCCCCGGCTGCTCCTGATCGCCGGGCACTACGAAGGTGTCGATGAGCGGGTCATCGACGAGCTGGCGCCTCTGGAGCTGAGCGTGGGAGACTACGTGCTCAGCGGAGGCGAACTCCCGGCGATGCTGCTTGCGGACGCGGTCGTCCGCCTTCAGCCGGGTGCGTTGGGGCACGAGCATTCGGCGGCGCAGGACTCCTTCGCCGCACGATCGCTCGGGCCGGCGGAGCGTGGAACGGAGCCCGAGCAGCTCCGGCTCCTGGACTGCTCCCACTTCACCCGGCCGCGCGAGTGGCACGGGCGAAGCGTTCCCGAGGTGTTGCTCAGCGGCGACCATGCGGCCATCGAGGCATGGCGCCGCGAACGAATGCTGGAGCGGACGCGCACGCGCCGTCCCGACCTCCTGAGACCGTGCGACCCCTGAGGATCACCCAGCGATCGCTCAAGTCGCAAGAACCGCCCGCCGGCCGACCACGCCCCGGCGACGCGGGAAGACCGGGCCAACCTGCGGCCCCGAAGGCCACGACCCATGAACCCCACCCAGATCCTCGAGTCCATCGTCGCCAGCCAGATCAAGCCCGCATCGGATCTTCCCGATCTCCAGATCGGCGACACGATCGACGTGCACTGTCGCATCATCGAAGGCGAGAAGGAGCGCATCCAGGTCTTCCAGGGCGTCCTCATCGCCATGAAGGGTCGCGGCATCAACCGGACGATCACGGTGCGCCGCATCGTCGCCAACGAGGGCGTCGAGCGCATCTTCCCGCTGCACTCGCCGCGCATCGCCAGGATCGAGCTCGTGCGCCGCAGCGACGCCCGCCGCGCGAAGCTCTTCTACCTGCGCGACCGCGTCGGCAAGAGCCGCCGCCTGCGCGACCGCCGCGACGGCGAGAAGGAAGCCGCGCCGGCGAGCGCGTGACCGCAGCGCGCGCTGGTCTCCCGAGTCCCACTTCCGATCCCGCTGCCCGATCCAGACGCCTCCGCGACCCCGCTCCAGCCGCACCGCACGCCCGCACACGTCCCGCGTCTCGCCCGCGCCATGCACGTTCGCCTCTCGAAGTCCTTCACATTCGAGGCCGCGCACTGGCTCCCGACGTTTCCCGAGGGCCACAAGTGCCGGCGGCTGCACGGCCATTCGTTCCGCGCCGACGTGATCGTCGCCGGCGACGTGCGGCCGGAGAAGGGCTACCTCGTCGACTATGGCGAGATCAAGACAGCCATCGCGCCGATCGAGCGGGCCCTCGACCATCACTGCCTGAACGAGATCCCCGGGCTCGAGAATCCCACCAGCGAGATGATCGCGAAGTGGATCTGGGACCGCTTGAAGCCGACGCTGCCGCTGCTCGCCGAGATCGTCGTGCACGAGACGTGCTCGAGCCGCTGCGAGTTCCGCGGTTGACGATCGAGGACCCGCCCGCCGAGGTCCGTCCATGCAACTCTTCGTCGAACATGACGCGCGCTGGATCGCGGCGCAGGCCAAGGTCCCGGCGCCGGCGTGCGACGCGATCATCGTGCGACGCGGTGCGCCGGAGACGATCTTCGCGTGCCGCACGAACGCCAACATCCTCGACGGACGGGCCGAGGAGCCGTGGATCTTCGATCCCGCGCTGCCGCGCAGCCGGAGCACCCTGCGGCTCGTCTCGCCGTCGGGCTCGCTCGCACCCGATCTGCTCGCCGCCGAGCCGCGCAACTGGCTCGCGGCGGGTCGCGCCGCGCTCGACGCCGCGTGCGACCAGGTGCGTCCGGCGCTGGAGCGCCACGACGCCACGCTCTGCTTCGTTCCGCACTGCCGCCACGTGCTGAGCGACGCGACCTCGGCGATCCGCTTCCGCGCCGCGCGGACCGGACAGCCATTCGAGATTGCGCTCGATCCCGTCGCGCTGCTGGAGGGCTCGATGCTCGAACGGATCGAGGATCATCTCGACCGGATCTTCGCCGCGCTCGGGCCCGTCGCCTCCGCGATCTTCCTCGCGGACTGCCGGCCGCCGGAGCAGGAGGACCAGCCGCCAGTCCGCGTGGCGCTGGGCGAGGGCGTCCTGCCGCGCGAACGGACCCTCGAGCTGCTCCGGGCGCACGTCCCGCCCACGAAGCCGATCGTCATCGACGGCCGCGCCATCGAGCCACAGTTGAAGTGGCTGGGGGCCGCCGGTCCGTAGCGCGGAGCTCCACACCGACACCGCTACGCTGCGGCGTGTCCACCGACGTCGTGATCCCGGCGCCGCGCAACCGCCACCGCTGCTTCTGGTGCGGCGACGCTCCCGACTATGTCGCCTACCACGACACGGAATGGGGCGTGCCGTCGACCGACGACCGCCACCTCTTCGAGAAGATCGTCCTCGAAGGCTTCCAGTCGGGGCTGAGCTGGCTGACGATCCTGCGCAAGCGCGAGGCATTCCGCGCCGCGATGGCCGATTTCGACGCATCGAAGCTCGCCCGCTTCGGCGAGCGGGATGTCGCCCGGCTCGTCGCGAACGCCGCCATCGTGCGCCATCGCGGCAAGATCGAGTCGGCGATCAACAACGCCCGGCGGGTGCTCGAACTGCGCGAGGAGCACGGCTCGCTGGCGACGTTCCTCTGGCGCTTCGCTCCAACGACGCCCCGCCCGGCGCTTCGCACCCGCGCCGACATCGTCGCCGAGACGACGGAGTCCAAGGCGCTCTCGAAGGAGCTTCGCCGTCGCGGCTTCTCCTTCGTCGGCCCGACGACGATGTACGCCATGATGCAGGCGGTGGGCATCGTGAACGATCATTTCGAGGCGTGCTTCAGGCACGCGCCATGCGCGCGGGCGCGGCGGCCGCTGGCGCGGTGACGAGCGCGGCGATCGGCGGCGCTGCCGTCGCCGCGACCGCAGGGCCGCAGCCCTCCCGGCCGCCCGGCGCGCAGCCACGGTCGGTTCACGGCCGTCTTCCGCGCCGTGCGCTCCGCGCACCGGGCGTACCGTTCGAAGCCGAGACGCACTCACGTCGTCGGACGATGCATCACACATCACGGGAGGCCGCAGCCATGACATCGCTCGCTCGATCCGCCCACTCCTCGTCGAGCCCCTCGGCGCGCGCCGCATCGACGCGCGCGGGGATCCGGTTCGTCCCGCTCGCCATCGCCGCCGGAGTCGCGTTGGTCGGCTTGATCGCGCCGCACGCCAGCGCCGGTCAGGACGCCTGTCTCGGCCAGTCCGAGCTCATCATCCTTCGAAGCGGCCAGGTGAACGGCGCGCCCGGGCTTCCAGGCCAGGCGGACTCCGCGATCACCTACGCATCGGATCCGGGCCCGAACTGCGTCAATACGTCGCTTGACACGGGCTCCGGCCTGCCCTTCGCCGCAGCCGCGGGCGGACCGGCCGCGACGGTGATCACACCGATCGTTGTCTGGGCCCCGAACCTGCCATCGGATCCGGCGGCGCGCTGGATCAACTGGAGCGCCGGGCCCGCTCCCGACACGTATGGCTTCCCACCGCACTCGGTGCTCTACGCCCATCCGTTCACGGTCGGCGGCTCGGCGATCCTCGGCGCGACGATCACGCTGACGTGGGCGGTCGACGATCTGCTCGGCGATCCCGTCGGCGATCCGGCGCCCATCGGCGCGTACGTCAACGGCCAGGCGCTGCCCGCGCTGACCGGCGGCAACTACGCCAGCCCGACCACGGTCACCACGACCATCCCGGCGAGCGCGCTCGTGCCGGGCGCCAACACGCTCTACCTCTACCAGCGCGACCTCGGTTGCGGCGGAAGCGGACTCATCTACAGCGCGTCGATCGAAGTCTGTGTCGCGCCGGCCGTCCCATCGTGCGTCGAGCCGCCTCCCAACATGCTCGGCTGGTGGCCGTTCGACGAGCCGGCGGGCCTGATCGCCCACGACCTCACCGCCAACTCGAACAACGGCAACCACCAACCGGCCGTCGGCGGACCGACACCGGTGCCCGGCATTGTTTCCGGCGCGCTGAGCTTCGACGGCGTCAACGACGTGGTGGTCGTCCCGCCGACGCCGGCGCTCGACATCTCCTGCGGCGCGTTCAGCGTCGACCTCTGGGTGAAGCGAGACGTCCCCGCGCCGGGCGCCGGACTCCAGACGCTGGTGAGCCACTACCTCTCCAACGGTGGATGGATCTTCGGCCTGGATGCCGGAACCGGCCAGTTGCAGTTGATCTCCGAAGGCAACAGCCTGCGATGTGTCGCCACATCGACGGCGACCGTGCCCGTCGGCGCATGGACGCATGTGGCCGTCACGGTGTCGGCGTGCTGCGGGCCGTTCCAGCGCCAGGTCACGTTCTATGTCAACGGTGTTGCCGCGGGATCCTTCCCCTCGTCGTGCTGCGACCTGACGAGCCTTGGCGGTCCGGCCTCGATCAAGATGGGTGGCGCCGTCTGGGTGAGCGACTGGTTCAAGGGCGCCATGGACGAAGTCGAGTACTTCTGTCGCGTGCTCTTGCCGGGCGAGGTGGCGGCGCTGCACGGCGCCGGATCGGCCGGCAAGTGCAAGGCGTCGTGCCACGCCAGTTGGGATCGGCAGCTCTGCTTCAACTTCGGCTTCTCCACGCAGGTCGACGCCACGATCGTCAACAACTCGACGGTCGGACGCACGTACCAGTACACGATCACCGAGAACGGCGGCTGCTCGATCACCGGCGTCGTCTACACGCCCAGCAGCGGCACGGTCTTCGTCGGGCCCGGCGGGCAGGCGACCGTGAACTTCACCGCGACCATCCCAGGTCCGATCCTCGGGCAGGGCTGCTACAACGTCACCTTCACCAACCTCTCCAACAACACCACCTGCACGGCGACCGGATCGTTCATCTCGGAGATCTGCGGCTTCATCGTGCTTCCGGATCCGACGATCGCAAACGTTGGAATCAACGAGACCGCCAACGCAACGTTCCGCGTGATCGCGGGCCCGGATGGCGCCTCCGTTCCGTATCAGATCGTCGCCATGCCCTCGAACATGGCTCCCACGGGAACCGACCTGTCGCTCAACGGCCTTCCGCCCGGCGAGCCGGTCATCGGCCAGTTGGACCTCGCGCCCAACCAGGTCGCGGTTATCGACCTGAGCCTCTGGTTCAACACGTGCGGCGCGATCTTCGATTGGACCGACGTCATCTTCTATGGTCCGAACTTCGACGGAACGTTCGGCGCGCTCTCGTCGTTCGGCGTCCTGATGGTCAAGGCCCCGTCGTGCCTCGGCGATCTCAACGACGACGGCGTGGTCAACGGCGCCGATCTCGGCATCCTGCTCTCGGGCTGGGGATCGACGGGGCCGGGCGACTTCAACGAGGACGGGGTCGTCGATGGCGCCGACCTGGGCATCATGCTTGGGGCGTGGGGACCGTGTCCGTGATGCGGAGATGATCCACGGTACAACCGCGACAGCGCACGCCGCGGCGATCGCTCATGCTGGAGTCGTTCGTCCCTTCACGCCGGTTCATCGTCACAGGAGGAGTTCACCCCCATGCATCACCGTTCACGCTGGATCATCCTGCCGAGCGCGCTCGTCCTCGCATCCATCTGCGCCGCCGACGCGGGCGCAGGCCTCCTCGCCCACTTCACGGCCAACGGCACGCCGAACGACCGCGCCGGCGGCCACATGGGCACGCTGGTCAACGGCGCCGGGTTCGGGCCGGGCATCGAGGATCAGGCGTTCGAGCTCGACGGCTCGAACCAATACGTCGTCTCGGACGAGGATCCGGACTGGGCCTTCGGGATGGGGCCCTTCACGGTCTCCTGCTGGGTGAACTTCGACGTGATCAAGTCCGGGCAACCGGGCCAACTGCCCAACGTCTTCGTCGGCCAGGACGACGGCGGCGGGCAACTCATGAAATGGGTCTTCTTCACCAGCGGCCAGAACGACGTCTCGTTCCACATCAACGGCACGGCGTTCATCTTCATGTCGGCGCCGATCCCGTTCACGCCCTCGCCTGGCGACTGGCATCACTATGTCGTGACCCGGCTCGGCCAGGCGTTCACCTTCTACGTCGACGGCAACTCGCTCGGCAGCGCGCAGCACGATGTCTTCGTTCCCAACGCGACGTACCCGCTGACGATCGGCCAGGCCGAGGGACTTGGCTATCTCGACGGCCGCATCGACGACGTGCAGATCTACAACGAGGCGCTTACCCAGGCCCAGGTCCTGTTCCTGACCGAGAATCCCGGAAGCGCGATCACGTTCGAGTGCCCCGCGGACCTCAACGACGACGGCCTCGTCGACGGCGCCGACCTCGGCTTGCTGCTGGGAAGCTGGGGCCCATGCGGGGCCTGCACCGCGAACATCGACGGCCAGGGCGGCGTCGACGGCGCCGACCTCGGCCTGTTGCTGGGATCGTGGGGGCCGTGCGCGTCGCCGTGAGCGGGTTGGTTGGGAGTCAGGAAGCCGCTGCGCGGCGGAGTGAGGAGTCGGGGACCCCGCTCGACGCACACGTCCTCGCTGCCGCGCCGGCGCGGGCGGTCGGCGCGCCAGCGAAGGCGAACGTCGTGCAACGCGGTCCCCGACTCCGAACTCCGCCGCCGAAGGCGGCTTCCCGACTCCCCGCCCGACACACCCGCAGACTCACGTGCATCGTTCCACTATTGCCCCGATTGGCCGCCCGAGGCAGGTGTCGCCGGGACCGCCCTGACTGTCCGCCCGCGATCGAGCATCGAGGGCGGGGATGGCTCGGAGTCCGCCATCTGTGAGCGCCAGAACTGCGCCACCCGCTCGGCGAGCTCGCGCGCGGAGATGACCGGTCCCAACTCGATCGCCTCCGCAGGGTCGACGTCCAGAACCAACTCAACCAGCTTGCTGGCCTGGCGCACCGCCCCTCGTCCGACGGCGGCGAAGACGGTGCGCCGGTGGCGACGGCGGCCGACGACGGCGCGGTCGCCGTCGTCGGCCGCTTCTCGCTGACTGAAGCACTTGGCGCCGCTTGCGAGCTGGGCGCACGCACGCACCAGCGCGTGCTGTCGCCGGAACTCGACGATCCGCTCGGCGTCGCGACTGAACCGCCACTCGGGAATTCGATCGGCGGTCAGGAAGAAGTTGATGCAGCCATCGACATCCGTGGAATTCCGGCGAATCAAGGCCAGGTCGCGGTCGAGCTTCGCGACAAGATCCTGCGCGTCGGTGATCGTCGAGACTCCTGTGTCGAGTGGCATCGATGTTGAAGGTATCCGACGGCGGGTGAAGACGCACGGAGAACAAGGGGGTCGGGTACCTCGTGTGAGCCTCGCCTTCGCCGCGCGCCGACGCCCGATCAGTCTCCGGCATGCGCCTGATCATCGCGTCGATCTCGACCTTGACCGCATCCGTTGAACGACGCCGGATCCTGCATCGGCGGGAAGTCGATCGCCGTCTTGGCGACGTCCACCACGCGCTTTGGACGAGCACGAAGCGCCAGAACTCGCGGGCGTAGAAGTCGTTCATGTAGCCGCCACCCAGTTCGTTCAACGTCTCGCCGTTGATCGATGGCGTCCGTTCGAACGGATCCTGCCGGATGTTCACGATGCCCGGCATGTCGGTGGTGACCTTGGGTCCCGGCCATCCCAGCGGCTGCTGATAGAACTGGAACTTGAAGTCGTCGAGTCGAATGGCGCCGAGCTTCGGTCCGCCGAAGTACCAGAGCTCATGCCGTTTCGACGGGCCTTGCCCGAGCAGGAGGCTCGTCTGGTCGTAGCCGTCGAGATGGTTCTTGTAGTCACGATCGCCGAGCTTGACGCCCTTGAGGAGCTGATCGGTGATCGTCGGATTGCCCGCGGCGGCCAACAGCGTCGGGAACCAGTCGAGCCCGGAGAAGATCCCGTTCTCCACCGTGTTCGCCTTGATGTGGCCCGGCCAGCGCGCGATGCACGGAACGCGGAAGCCGCCTTCCATCACCGTTCCCTTGGTGGCCTTGAAGGGCGTCATTCCGCCGTCGGGCCAGGTGAACACCTCGGCGCCGTTGTCGGTCGTGAACACCACGATGGTGTTGTCCGCCTCGCCGATGTCGTCGAGGTGCTTGAGGAGCGCGCCGACCGAGTCGTCCAACTGCTTCATGCCGGCCTCCTCGAGGCCGAAGTTGCTCTGGCTGTTCATCATCGACGCGTACTGCTTCGGGAGGAAGGTCCAGACGTGCATGCGCGTCGTGTTGTGCCAGAGGAAGAACGGCTTGCCGTCCTTCTTGGCCTTGTCCATGAACGCGTTCGACTGCTGCACGAGCACCTCGTCGAAGGTGGTCATGTCGTACTTGGCCTTCGTCGAGATGTCGTGCATGTTGGGCACGTTCGACATGTCGGGGAATGGCGGCAGCGGTCCCTCGTCGACGATCCGCTGCCTGCCGACCTTGCCCCAGCGCGGCTGATCGGTCGGGTCGTCGGTGTCCGTGGCGTAGCAATGCACGAGGCTGCGCGGACCGTACTTGTCGCGGAACGCCTGATCGTCGGGGAAGGAGTACCAGTACGGATCGGACATCGCGTCGAGGTGATACAGGTAGCCGAAGAACTCGTCGAAGCCGTGGACGGTCGGCAGGAACTTGTTGAGATCGCCGAGGTGGTTCTTGCCGAACTGACCCGTCGCGTAGCCCTGCGCCTTGAGCGCGGTGGCGATGGTGCACGCCTGGGCTGGAATGCCCACGTCGGCGCCGGCCTGACCGACGGTCGTCAGGCCCGTGCGAAGCGGAATCTCCCCCGTGATGAAGTTGGCGCGGCCCGCCGTGCAGCTCGCCTCGGCGTAGTAGTCCGTGA
Organism: Phycisphaerales bacterium; assembly: GCA_046350555.1. Taxonomy (GTDB): domain Bacteria; phylum Planctomycetota; class Phycisphaerae; order Phycisphaerales; family SM1A02; genus JAXMAF01. Next base: position 19,164 of record JAXMAF010000026.1, on the reverse strand, counting down.
ACAGCATCCCCTGCGACGCGAGCCGGTCGAGGTTCGGCGTCTTGCCGGACATGATGCCGCGGTGATACGCGCCGATGTTGAACCAGCCGATGTCGTCACCCATGATGACGAGGATGTTTGGCGGATGCTTGGGCTGGGACGCCGTGCCGGAGGTTCCCGTGGCCTGGGCGCACGCTGCGCCGCCGGTCAATCCCAATGCCACAAGCGACGCGACAATCGAGAAACGACTTCGAGTGTTCATTCGAGGGTCTCCTTCGATGTGACAGGAACGCTCTCATCGGTGCACCGCGTGCGGCGTGAGAGTTCGAGCATGATAGAGATCGTTTCATCGCTCGATGTGCGCGACGCAGTCGAGCGACGCGGGCGAGTCCATGGACGAGCCGCCCGGCCACGATTGCACCGCGAAGCGCACGCCTTTCCAAGTACACTGCCTCGGTCCCGTTCCGTCGTCGGCGCGCCTCGTGCCGGCGATTCGACCCGAGGAGCGCGACGCAAGGAGCATCCGGCATGTCGTTCGCTCGACACATCGTCAACGCTGCCTGCCGCCCCGTCGCCGGCGCGCTTTCGCATCGCGGCACTCGCGCGTCCCGACGAATCGCCACCGACGGCGCCCCGGCGCGTGCGCCCCTCGCCTTCGCCGCATGCTGCCGGCGTTCGCCGCGTCGCCATGGCACACCGCGCCGGCGAGGGCGGCAGGGCCGCGATCGCCCCCTTCCAACCGACCCACGGCTCGTGACCGGCGGGCTCGAGAACGGACTGCGGCACATCGTGCTCCGGCACGACGTGCGCGGGCCAGGCAGTCGTCTGGCTGCACATGCACACCGGCTCGCTCAGCGAGACGGACCGCCAGCGCGACATCGCCCACTACCTGGAGCACATGGCATTCAACGGCTCGGAGCACTTCGAGCGGCATCGTGCCCGCTGATCCTCGCTCGGCATGACCTTCGGCCGCGACCAGGACGCCTTCACCAACTTCGACCAGACGACGTTCCGACCTGGGTGCCCGACGCGACGCCCGCGACGATCGGCAAGGGCCTGACCTTCTTCGCCGACGTGACGAGCGCACTCTCCCTGCTGCCGCAGGAGATCGACGCGGAGCGCCCAGATCATCCGGGAAGAGCCTTGACGCAGCCTCTCCCGGCCGGCAGCGGCACCAGCGACTACGTGCTCGAGCGCATCGCCCCCGGATCGATCTTCGGCTTCCGCGAGCCGATCGGCACGGAACAGACGATCGACTCGGTCCGCGAGGCCGACTTCCGCGACTACTACGGCAAGTGGTACGGAGCGTCGAATGCGACGGTGATGGTCGTGGCCGACGCCGATCCCGCCGAGGTCGTGAAGGTCGTCAAGGAGCGATTCGCCTCCGCGGCGAAGCACGCCCGCGGCCGACGCCGCCGGCCGGTGAACGCCGAAGGCGTACGACCATTCGTTCGCGATCGTCACCTCCGATCCCGAGGTGCGCGAGGAGGTGCATCGTGCGGCTCAGCTCGGCGCGCCCCGCCGGTGGTGACGGAGGAGCAGTACCGCGACGGCTCGTCGAGCGACTCGGAACGTCAGCGGCTCAATCGGCATGGCGACAAGGTCGCCGCCAGGGCTGAGCTACCTCGGCGCCCAGGTCTATCGAACGGCGAGGCGAACTGACCCACAGCAGGTCTCGGCGGCCCGGCCCCGGCAAGTGGCAGCCGGCGCTCGAGGAGATCGCCCTCGAACTCCAGCGCGCCCGGAGCGGAGCGGCCTTCGGCTTCACGCCGCGCGGCTCGACGACGTGCCGGGAACCTGATCTCCGGCGCTGACGCGCCCGTCGAGACCGAGGCGACGGCGCCCGGCCTCGTCGTTCATCGGCCGCCTCAACGCCGACGTCTCCGCCGGCGAGCCGACGATGTCGGCGCGCAGCAGCGGCTGTCTGCTGCGCAAAGTACCTTCCGACGATCACCGCCGAGGAGGTGACCAGCCGATTCGCCCATGAATTCGATCCCTCCACGGTCGCGTTCATCGCGGTGCTGCGCGGCTTGGCGATTCGGTGCCGACGGAGGAAGCGCTCCTCGCCATCGGCACCAAGGCGGCTCCGGTCAAGGCCACGCGCGCACGGCGAGGAAGCGGCGCGCCACCCGGGCTCATGGCCGAGACGCCGACGCCCGGCAAGGTCGCCGAGGAAGCGAGCACGCCGCCGAAGGTCTGGTCGGGATGGCTCGACAACAACGTCCGCGTGCACCATCGCTTCATGGACGACCGCAAGAACGCCGTGAGCATCCAGATCTCGCTCATCGGCGGCGAGCTCCTCGAGACGCAGGTAACCGCGGCATCACGCAGGCGGCACGCTGGCCTTCTCGCGCTGGCCACCAGGCGACTCTCCTCCACCGACATCCGCGGCTGATGACCGGCAAGAAGGTCCGGTCGGCGGCGGAGGAGGAGGCGGCGGTGGCCGCGGTGGCGGCGGTGCAGGCGGTGGCGCTGACGGCGCTCTCGCTCTCGATCTCCGGAAGCCCCGACGAGCAGGCAGGATTCCAGCTCCGCTATATCTCCTGCTCACCGAACCGAAGATCGAGTCGGCGGCGTTCGAGCAGTTCATCACGTCGACGCGCGAGGAGCTGGAGGAATCGCTGCGGAATCCGTCGCTGGGCGGACGCACCACCGCGCGGCGATCTACCCCGTCGGCGAGCCTCGAACGCGCTCGAGTCGGGCGACCTCGATCACCTGGACCTCGCGCCGGCGGCAAGAGCAACTCGAGAAGCTCCTGCGCGAATCTCCCATCGAGGTCACGATCGTCGGCGACATCGACCGCGACCAGGCGCTGGGCCTTGCGGCGAAGTACCTCGGGGCGCTGCCAGCGACCGCGCGTCGACCCGTCGACGCGTACGCATCGCTTCGCAAGCTCCAGCGGCCGACCGGGCGGGTCGTCGAGAAGACGCTCGACACGCCGACGGCGCGGGCGTACGTCTTCTCGAATACGGCACCGACGAGTCGAACCCGCGCCGACGTGCGGGCCTGGCCGCCCGCATCCTCTCGACGCCATGATCAGGAGGTCCGCGAGGACGCCAAGCTCGTGTACAGCATCGGCGCTTGCTCGCGCGCGGGCACCTATCCCGGGCTTCGGTGTCTTCTCGGCGAGTGCGCCCGACGTCCGCGAAGGTCCCGGCACTGCTCGCGAAGCTCGAGTCCGCCCAGTTCGCCCGCACCGGTCCGACCGAGGATGAACTCGCCGTCGCGAAGAAGCAGATGGCCAACACCTTCGCCGAGGTGAAGACCCCGGCTACTGGGCCGGACCTGAACCGGCTCACGTTCCGCGGCAGCCCGGATGACGTGGTCAACGGCCCGCCGCGTACGAGGCGATCACCGCCGCGCGCAGATCGCGACACGTTCGGAAAGTACTGGTCGAAGGAGAACTCGATCTCGTCGTCGTGGTGAAGCCAACGCTCCGGCGGAAGGCGGGCGCACAAGGCCAGTGCGGCTGCAGCTCGGGAACGGGTTGAGGTCGCGCTCGCCCAGGAAGCTTGGTCACCGCCGAACGAGCTTCGGCGCGCGGTTGTCGTTGCCGGGCGTCGGTGTCGTCAGCTCCCTTCCCACCCGCTCCCTTCTCGAGCCTGCGAGGCGATGCACAGGGCTCGTCGACGACGACGCACGCCCGACCGGGAGGTCGGGCGTGCGTGCGCCGTTCAGGACCGTTGGCAGCCACCGCCTGCCAGGTGCCGACACGTCACGGGCAGCCGCCACGGCGCGCGGGGTGGCGAGCGCATGCGCGTCGACTGGAGTCCGCGTCAGTCCACTCGCGCCGTGCCTGCATCTGGGGTCGACGCGTCGCGCGCTCCTCGATCGGTCCCGAACCAGACAAACGCAGCGGGACGCACGCGATCGTCGACCAGGAAGCAGCGGCCGGCGCGACGCCGAACGCCGCCGGCTCGCCTCGTGGATCTGCTCGCGAAGCGCGCGGGTACCTCGAAGGCGCGTTCGAAGGTCGCCGCGTGCACACCTCGGCGGATGACCACCGCCTCTCGGATTCGTTCGTCCGGGAGCGTCGTCACCTTCCGCATCTGCTCGAAGAAGACCGGCCCGCGGTCGCCGAGGGCGAGACCATGATCGGAATGCCGAGTGCTCCGCCGATCTGCGCGGCGGCGGCACCGGCGAGGACGCCCCGCCGCGCGCCCGGGGAAGACCGAACCAGCGGGGAGATCGGTGGCCGGACCGATCACCGCGATGTTGCCCGCGCCGAGGAGCACCCGAACCGCCAAGGAGGACTGGATACGTTGCTCGGCTGGGCGAGGCGGCCGGCGCCAGCGGCGGCCGCGCGAAGTCCTACGGCGATCGTCTGTCGATGGCCGTAGCGGCGCTGGCGACCGGCTTGCCGAGGATCGCCGCCGTGACGACCAGCGGCAGCAGACGCGACGGCGGCCACCGGTGGTGCTGTCGAAGTCTGAAGGAAGTAGAAGAGCGGAAGGAAGCTGCCGCTGACCGAGACCAATGGCGATCACGACCACGATCGCGACGAGGATCGTTCGGTCCTTGAAAAACGGATGTCGAGAAGCGGATCGTGCGTGCGCCCGCTTTCCACCAGCCGAACGCGACCAGACACAGGAGACCGGATCCGACGGCGAGGATGACGGCGACATCAAGCCAGCCGGCGTCCGGTCGCCCTTGCGCATCCGAAGACGACGCCGAGCAATCCGCCCGCGCCGTCGCCCGGCCGACGATGTCCACGCGGTGCTTCCGGACGGAACTTCAGTTCGTGCTCAAGGAAGAGAACGCCGAAGGCCACCGGCCAGGCCGATCAGGAGCGGAGAGGAAGCTGAGCCTCCGCCGGGCTCTCGCACGAGCGGAAACCGCCCCGGAGACCCGAGCATGAAATCAAGCCTCAATCCCGCGAAGAGGCTCACGATGCGCGCCCGTCGCCCTTCTGGGAATCCGCCGACGGCGATGGTCCAGGGCAAGTGGAGCCACCATGGCATTGCCGACGCCATCGAGGGCGCGCCCAGCGCAGGCGTGCGCGCGACCCGGCGATGGCGGAGAGAATCGACGACACGGCGACGACGCCGATGGCCAGCATGCAGCTGCGGCCGTAGACGTCCCCGAAGGCGCGCCCGCAGGCCGACGCACCGAGGAAGAGCTTGCCGGTCGTCAGGATGAGGAAAAACGCGAGCCGACTTCGGACGCGCCCGATCTCCACCCTGAGCCGTGGAAGGGCGACGGTGAGCACGCCGCCGGAGACCTCGTTCAGTAGCGCGACGAGAACGCAGGCCGCGAAGAGAAGCCGGGGCCCGGCATGGGTGGGCTCGATCGGGTCATCTGGACATCCGTCACGTTGGCCCATCCGGCGGCGCGCCGAGCATGATCGCGCGCCGTCGGGAAATCTGGGTATGCGTCCAGCTTGGTCGATTCTGCGGAGTCGTCGCGAGGGAAGCCGCCGTTCGACGGAAACCGGCGGCGGCTTCCCCTCGCAACGCACACGCAGATTCATCCCGTCGACGCACTCGTCGCGTCATCGCCCCGATCGATGTCGTGTATCTTCTTCGCGCCCGGCATCTCGAGACCCCGAGCCGGCGCGACGGACCACCGACGGTCGGTGTCCCCGGCTCCAGTCCACGGATCGATCATCCATGTTTCCATCCCCCAGAACCATCATTGCAGCAGCAGTCACCCTCGCAACCGCCTTCGTCGCCCCGGGCGTCGCACAACAGGGCGCCCGCGCCCGGCAGCGCGCCGCGTGCCGCCCTCACGCCCGGCAAGGCGCGGCTCGCCATCGACGCGTACATCTACGGCTATCCGCTCGTCACCATGGGCTGACCCGTCGCGTCATCACCAATGTCGCCGCGCCCCGAGGCACCCGTGCGCTGTCGTTGGCTCGTGCGCATCACGCTGACCCCACCGCCGCGTTCCACGACGTCACGGCACCCAACGCCGGCACGCTGTACGACCGCATTCATCGATGTCGAGCGCGAGCCATGGGTGCTCTCCCTGCCCGATGCGCGGATCGGTACTACCTGTTCCCGATGCTCGATGGCTGGACCGATGTCTTCGGTGCCGGGCAAGCGCTGCACCGGGACGAAAGGCGCAGACCTACGCGATCACCGGCCCCGGCTGGAAGGGAACGCTTCCCGCGGGCGTCACCGAGTACAAGTCGCCCACGTCGATGGTGTGGATCCTCGGCCGCATCTATTGCACGGGCACGCCCGAGGACTATGCCGCCGTCCACAAGATGCAGGACGCGATCTCGCTCGTGCCGCTCGAGCACGGCAAGCCGTACGCCGCCCGCGGCAAGGTCGATCCTGGCATCGACATGAAGACGGCGGTGCGCGACCAGGTCAATGCGCTCAGCACCGAGCAGTACTTCAACCTGCTTGCCACGCTGCTCAAGTCCAATCCGCCGGCCGCGGCGGATGCGCCGATGGTGGCGAACCTCGCGCTCCTGGGCATCGCGCCTGGCCAGCCGTTCAGCATGAAGGCGCTCCCGCCCGACGTGGCCGCCGCGCTGACGGACGTTCCGAAGGTCCGGCTTCGAGAAGATCATGGCCAGCTTCAAGGACTCGGGTCGTCGCGAGAACGGCTGGATGTTCTCGACGAAGATGGGCGTGTACGGCACCGACTACCTGAACCGCGCGCTTGTCACGGCGATCGGCCTCGGCGCGAACCGACCGCAGGACGCGGTCTATCCGACCTCCGAGACCGACGCGGACGGCCAGCCCTACATGGGTTCCAACCGGTACGTCATGCGCTTCGAGAAGGGCCAGTTCCCGCCGGTGAACGGCTTCTGGTCGCTGACGATGTACAACGCCGACTTCTTCTTCGTGGACAACCCGCTCAACCGCTACACGCTGAGCGCCCGCAACAAGTTCAACGTCGCCGCCGACGGCTCGGTGACGCTCTACCTCCAGCACGAGAACCCGGGCCCCGACAAGGAGGCCAACTGGCTGCCCGCGCCGAAGGAGCGGTTCATCCCGATGCTGCGACTCTACTGGCCGAAGGAGACGCCGCCGTCGATCATCGACGGCTCGTGGAAGATCCCGGCCATCCGGAAGGCGCCGTGATCCGCTCTGGTTCCGCATGACGCCGTTGTCGACGCAGACAACGGTGTCCGGAACCACTCCATGCCACTGCGAGGCGACACGGGCGTCTTGACGATGTCACGACCCCGGCGCCACGCGAGCGGCCGGAAGCTCTTCGCATCGTCGACGACGGCGCTCACGGCGCCGTCGTCGGCGATGCAGTTGTTGTCGGCGTCGCGACCGTGACACGCCTCGTCCTCGATGAAGCCGGATCGGCGAGGAGGTCGATGGTGCCGAGGTCGGTGCGCACCGATGACCGCGTCCCGACCTCCCCCACTGGCGACGCGCCTCGGAGCAGTTCGGAGCAGCTCGGAGCAGCTCGCTATGGCGCGGCAACCCGCACGGAAATCCGTCGTGGCGTGCGTGGCCTCACGAGGACACGATCGGCGTCGGCGCCCGCCGGGGAGCGCATGCCCGGGGGTATCGAGGTCGCGGCACGCAGTCGCCGCTCGATCAACCCCAGCTCCCGAGCATCAGGCCGAGGTCGGCGCCGTCCACGACGCAGTCGTGATTCAGGTCGGCAGGGCAGTTCGCGCATGACGCGCACGTCCCCCACGCTCCGAGAAGCAGGCCGAGATCGGCGCCATCGACGTGATCGTCGCCATTGAGATCGCCCTGCACCGCGCCGCCGCCCTCGACGAAGAGGTGCACATCGTCGAAATCGGCCTGCGGCCCCGTCACGACGAAGAGCTTGATCGTGAGCGGCAGGCCGATCGCCGGATCGCCGGGCGGAACGAGTGCGCTGATCGTCGACGTCACGAAGGAGCCCGGCGCCGGACTGAGCGAGTTGAGATCCTCGGCAAGAACGAGATCGCCGGCGGTGAGCTGGATCTTGTAGGAGCCCATCGGAAAGCCGTCCGAGCGCCGACCGACCGCCACGGACAGGGTGTACAGGGCGTTTGGTTCGACGGTCGCCGGCAGCGTCTGCTTGATGGGCAGATTGGGCGAGTTGACCCAACCCGTCTGCAAGCCATCCGGGACGCCGTTCGGAAAGCCGTTCAACGGCGCGCAGGTGTTCCCGAAACCAGGGTTCCACGCGCCGGCGTTGACCCAGCCGGCGGCGGCCGCCCACGAGCACGTGGCGTAGGCCGGGGACTCGAAGCTCGGGTTGACGACTGGAATCTCGGTGGCGCCCGCGACGGACGGGATGCAAGCGGCTGCCAGGAGCACGATGGGGGTGAAGGTGTGCATGGTTGTCTCCACGTTCGATTGCGCAACTCGCGTGCGGAGCGCCTGGCGAAATCGGGCGATGGTGAGTGCGGGGCGGGGGGTCAGGCGGTTGCTGGTTATTGGTTATTGGTTACTGGTTACTGGTTATGGGCCCAAACGACCCGACCACGCGTCTTTCGAGGAATGCGGAGGGAGGCGCCCTTGGCACCCGGAACGAACGGCCTCCCTCCGCAATCGGCGGATCCATGGGTTGGCGCGGCGAGCGGAGCTCACGGCGCTGTCGTCCGCAGCCGCATCGAGAGCTAGGAGTCTGCGTCACGGAGTGTGCGCGACCCCGTCGAAGGGCATCTGATGACTCTGGACCCCTGGGGTTTTCGATGGTCGGATGGCCGTGGACGGGGTGTCGGTTCTTCCGTGACGCAGACTCCTAGGACCCCAGTCCATGCAACTGCTCGAAGAGGGCCGCGTCGCGCCAATCGAAGACGCCGTTGTGGTCGAGCTCGGCGCACCTGACACGCGTCCCAGTCGACTCTCGCGCTTCACCCAACCCCATTCCGCCGTGAGCCGCCGCTCGCAGCCCGTGGCGAAAGTCATTCGGGCTGCGGTCGAGCAGGATTCCGCATCTCTGCGTCGCCGCCGCTTGCCGTAGATTCCGTGGAATACGGCTGCGCGGCGGCTCCCAACTTGATCATGGATCTGCGAAGTCCTGCTCGCCCTCGCCGTCGAAGCACTTTCGCCACAGACTGCTGGGGCAAGGGGTCGGGTGCATGGAGGTCTGCTGGAATCCGTATCAGCGCGTCGCGGACGGTGCGGACACGAGGGAGCGGCCTTCTCGCGGAAGCGTCGCTGCGCCCGCTGGATGTCCTTCGTCGGAATGCCCTCGATGGCGTGGGCCATCGCCAGCAACCCGTCGCGTCGTTCCTTGATCTCGATCGGGCGTATCCTTGCGACGGCGGACGCAGCATCGACGGTTGGAGTGCAGGGCGCAATCGAACATGCGCCGAACGCGCTCGAGAATCGGTAAGGGTTCGTATCACAAGCATCGCCTCTGAATCTTTGTCACTTCCTCCTTGACACCGGCGGCTCGGCCGGATTTGGGTTGGGCGGCATGGGGACCGCTGGGACCGCTGGTAACACCGGAGTCGGATATGCCGGATCGAATGGCGCCGACGGTAATCCCGGTAGTTCGTGTGAATCTCGAATCGAAGACACGTCGCCTCGACATGCGGTGTTTCGCGCGGACTTGTCAAGCGACGGCATGTCTAAGCAGAAGATGGGAAGACGGACATCACGCTACAGATCGTCGTTCAGTCTACGTCAATGTCATATCCATCCCTCGTCCTTCGGCGGCCTCTACTGCTTGTGGTAGTTGCTGTGGGATGCGTTATAGCCAGCTTCGGCGTCGCCTTCCTGGCCACACGTTTTGACACGCTGCCTCGTGCCGCGAAGGTGTATCTCGTTGGCACAGATGCCGCCCTTCGTGGCTGGCCAGAAGCTGTGGATGGATCCTGGCCGCCACCTGATCGTTGGATTTTGGCGACGCGACCCGCCTTCAGAAACACCCAAGCATTGGCGGATGATGCCTCCGGCATGCCAAGTTATATCTATGAACTTACGGAATACGGTTGGCCGATGCCCGTACTCACCCGTGCTCGCTCTATCGCTCCCGATGACGACTGGAGAGGAGATGCGGTGGGCAGCCCACCGTGGTCGCTGCGAGTTTCTTGGATAAACTGCCTAGTCAACGTTAGTCTGTATTTTGCATTGCTCTTTCTCGTGTTGTTCTTGCTTCCAATGGCGTGGCGACGATGGCGCATGACACTTCGTTCCCGACAAGGCCTCTGTCCTAGCTGCGCCTATCCGTTGAGGGGGCGCATTGTCTGTCCGGAATGTGGTCATTTCACGACCGACGTGGCGAGGAGTACCGCCCGCTCGTAGTTGTATCCGCACGGCATCCCGGCCACGCATCTGTGAGCAATCCGTTGTCAAGCCCCCGGACGAAGACAGACTGAAAGCGGCGCCGGCATGCTCGCACGCTCACGGCCGGTCACGATCGATAAAATTCCATGTCGGGCTTCACTGAAGCGCAGCGCCGGTGAAGCCCGACGATCATCCTCGTTCTGCCTCGTCGCTCCTTTCCTCTGATCCGACGGTTGTTGGTCGACGACGGCGTCGATCGCACGGGCCGAACCTGGCCACGCACCTCACGCTCGCCGATCGCGGGCTTGCCGCACGAGCCAGGCACGAGTCCTTCATCGGCGCCACGTGGCCGCCTCCGCGCGGGGAGAGCCGCTGATCTCCTTCCAGCTCCTCCGATTCGGGCCTCTGGCTTGCTCGTCTCCAGCGGGACAATCTGACCGCTTTGATTCCTTTGTTTGCCCAAGGAGAGCGGATCAGCCGGTCCACACGCCCAGCATCAGCCCGAGGTCGGCGCCGTCGACGACGCCGTCGCAGTTGAGGTCGGCCAGCGGGTCGCCGGTGCCCCAGTCGCCGAGAAGGAGACCGAGGTCGGCGCCGTTGACCAGCCCGTCGGCGTTGAGGTCTCCGAGGACCACGCAGGGCACCGCCGAGATGAACGCCGGCGCGCCGGTGAGAGTCGCGTCGTGGACGCCGCCCGGCCCGGCGAGGTCGATGAGCGAGGAGGTCTCGTTCGACGAGTCCATGCGGTAGTAGGCGAGAAGTCCCGGGCTGTCGACCGGCACGGTGCGATACCAGGTGTCGCAGATCTGCTGCGGTGTGCGCGCCACGCTCCAGATGCGCAGCTCGTCGACCCTGCCGTCGAAGCTGTCGGCGATCCTGAGCGGGATGTTGGCGGGGCTGAACGCATTGGCCGTGGTGGTCTGGCCAATCAGGTGGCCGTTGTGGTACGCCCGCATGAACTGCCCGGGATTGCTCGCGACGAAGGCGAAGTGGTGCCAGTTCCCCAGGAGACCCGGCGGCGCCGGCACCTCCAGCCGTCCGCCGCCGTAAGGCGCACCGAAATCGAAGATGACGTTGCCGTCGGTCCAGGGCGTGTGGGTCACCATGCGGTTGGTCAGGCCTTGCTGGCAGTCGATCACCGAACGGTTCCCGTCGCCGGTCTCGAGAAGCTGCCAGAACTCGATGGTGACCTCCGAGGTTGGCGCGACGAGTCCGAAGCCCGGCACCTCGGCCTTCTGGCTGAGCGTGAAATCCCTGGCCAGTCCGTCGCAGAGCGGCTCGTTGGGGTAGCACATGCCCAACGCAACTGCCGCGTCGACGAACGCCGGGCTGCCGACCAGCGCCGCGTACTGAAGGCCGATGGCGCCTCGGCCCAGGAGAAAGGTGGTCTCGGCGGTCGAGTCCATGCGGTAATAGGCGACCAGGTCCGCCAAGTTGAAGGGAACCGTCTGGTCGAAGTTGTCGGCGATCTGCTGCGACGTCCGCGCCACGCGCCAGATGCGCAGCTCGTCGATGGCGCCGTCGAAGTTGCCGGCGATCGTCAGCGGAACATCGACGTGCGTGAACGCGCTCGCCGAGGCCGTCTGACCGAGCAGCTCGCCGTCGAGGTAGACGCGCATGAACTGGCCCGCGTTGCTTGCCACGAAGGCGAAGTGATGCCACCCGTCGAAGATGTCGGGCGGCGCCGCCACCTCGATTCGGCCGCCGCCGAACGGTGCGCCGAAGTCGAAGATGATGTTGCCGTCGGTCCACGGCGTGTGTGTGACGATGCGGTTGACCAGGCTGCTCTGGCACGCGATCACGTTGTTCTGCGAGGCGCCATCGATCCGCTGCCAGAACTCGATGGTGATCTCGGCCGTCGGGGCCACCAGGCCGAAGCTCGGGACGTTTGCCTCCTCGGCAAGCAGGAAGTCGCGGCCGAGCCCTTCGCAGAGCGGCACGTTCGGATAGCACCCCACCACGGCCTGGAGGACGCAGACGACGTCCCACTGCATCGTGCAGCAGGAGGGGAAGATGGCGCACACGCCTTCGCAACACGAGGCGTCGTCGCAGAATGGCGTGCCGTGGAGGGCATAGCACGAGCCGGCGGTCGGCGTCCCGCACCCCCCCGCCACCTCGGCCACCGAGCTGAATTCGGCGACATTGCCGGCGCCGGCAGCGACGGTGAGCCCGGCGAGGCAGCGCTCCGCGCCGAGGCCGATGGCCACGAGGCCGAGTGCGAGCGTTGCCAGGCGTCCGGTGCTTCGAGTTGATGCGATGTTCGTTCTCATGGGTCGTTCCTTTGACATGAATTGCGCCGCCCGCGCCGCGGGTTCACGTTCCCTCCGTCGGGGCACCCTATCGGGTGACGGGGGAGACCGGCAAGCGCCAGCAATCCTTCAGGAATCCGAAGATCGATCCGACTCGGCGGCGAGCTGCGCGGTCGAGCCGAGATCGCTACCCCACGGCCGCAGCCGGCCGTGCGCGGTGGCCAGCATCGCCGACGTCGCGTGCGCGCCATCGAGGATCGACCGGAAGTCCGCCGCGGCGCGCTCCCAGGACGTTCATGCGATCGCCCTGGACGGGCGGATACGGCGAGCGGGAACGAACCAACGCGGAGCTACACTCCAGCCGTGCCGATCATTCGGGTTGTCGACCGGCGAGCGTCGGAGCTGCATGCGAGGCAGCTTCGCCACCGCGTCCTGCGATACACGTTGTTTCTCGTCGCGCTCGTCGTCGTGACCGCGGCGGGACTCTTCCTGCTGGACACGAGAACCGACGGCACGCCTCGAGGCCGCATGTTCCGGGCGGTTTGGGACGCGTTCAACGGCGTGACGACGCTGGGCGACTTCAGCGACCTGAACCGCAACCAGAAGATCTACATGATGCTGTCGTTCGCGTTTGTCGTTACGCTCGGCAGCTACGCGATCACGGCCCTCGGCGAGTTGCTTGTTGGACGGGACATGTCGGAACTTCGCGAGTCGAGACGAGCGAGGCGATCGATGCAGAAGGTTTCACATCACATCATCGTGATCGGCTATGGACCGCTTGGCGTGCACCTCGCGCGGCGATTGAAGCCGCGTGGATCGACCATCGTCGTCCTCGATCGTGACCAGGACGCGGTCTCGAGGGCATCGTTGGACGGGTTCCTCGCGGTGTGCGGCGATGCCGGGACGGAGACGGCACTCACCGAAGCCGGCGTCGAACGGGCGGCGGCGCTCGTCGTCACGCTCGGTCAAGGTGCGGATCGGGTCGCGATCACGCTGATGGGCCGCGCGATGAACCCGAAGTTGCACATCGTCGGGCTCGCGCTGACCGACACCAGCCGCGAATGGCTTCAGCACGCGGGCGCAAACGAGGTCATCAATCGCGAGGACCTGGTGGCGGATGCCTTCTGCAAGGCGCTGGACGCCGCGCACGTCCCGGCGACGCAGGAGTAATTGCCGCAACGGGGTAGAGACACGCGACGTGCGCTCGAGCGGCCGACGCGCAAGGGTGCGATGGATGCGTGCCCACGTTCCGCCTTCACCGCTTGCCGTTGGACGCCATTCCGCCGGGCGTCGTGAGCGGGGCCTTCCGCGGGGCCAGGTTCCGCTTCGCATGCTCTCGCATTCCGTGCTCCAACGACGCAAGAGAGGCGCGGCCCAGGCAACGAGACCGAAATTCTCGCTTGGATGCGGGACGCCGCGCGATACAACGTGAGCGTCCAGTTGTGACACCAGCACCCTCGCTCAGGAGACGCCGATGTCGTCCGCCACCATGTCCTTCCGTCGTCCGCGCCGCGCCGTGCTCCTCATGGTGTCTGCACACGCAACGTTCGTCGCCGCGCTCGCGGCTTGCGCCTCGGTCGCGGCGTCGCCCGCGGATGGCTGCCCGCCGAGCTGGTCGCCCGGACTTGCCGCGCGCGAAGGTGCGAACGGCTGGGTCTACGCGATCGCCGCCGGCAATGGCGCGGCCGACAGCCCCATCGCCGTCGGCGGTTCCTTCGGCCAGCTCGGCGGCGCGTGTGCGCCGGGCGTCGCGATCCTCCAGGGCACGACGTGGGTCGGCCCCGGACTCGGCTCGGGCTTCGCCGGCGACTCCCCGGCGACGATCAAGGCGCTCCGTTGGTTCGACGATTCGTTCGCCTCTGGCCTCGTTGCAGGCGGGCTTCTGCACAACGTGCCTGGCCTCGCGGAGTATGAGCGGATCGCGCTCTGGGACGGCGCGAGCTGGAAGCCGCTTGGCGGCGGCTGCGACCACACCGTCATCGCGATCACGCGGTTCGTCTAAGCGACCGGCGCGGCGCTCGTCGCCGGCGGTTCCTTCCAGGCCGCAGGCGGGCTTCCCGCCCTGCGCATCGCGCGATTCGACGATGCTGGATGGACGCCGATGGGCGCTGGCTTCGACGCCCCCGTGAGAGCGCTGTGCGTCGGCGACCTCGACGGCGACGGCGCGGACGAGCTCTACGCGGGCGGAGACTTCACGACGAGCGGCGCCGAGCCGATCGGGCATGTCGCGCGCTGGGACGGCGACCACTGGTCGGCGCTTGGCGCTGGCGTGAACAACTCGGTCGGCGCGCTCGCCCTCTTCGACGATGGCAGCGGTCCGGCGCTGTACGCGGGCGGGCAGTTCTCGACGGCCGGTGGAGCGCCCGCATTGTCGATCGCACGATGGAACCGTCGGTCGTGGTCGCCCGTCGGCGCCGGGTTCAATGGGTCTGTTTCGGCGCTCTGCGGAGTGGATCTTGGCGACGGTCCGCGGCTTGTCGCCGGTGGCGCCTTCACCAGCAGCGGGGGCCAGGGCATGGCGCGGATCGCGACGTGGAACGGCGCCGCGTGGGCGGCGCTCGGCGCGGGCGTCAACTCCAACGTCTACGCGCTTGCGGCGGTGCCCGACGGCGCCGCGCACGCGCTGGTGGCGGGCGGCTGGTTCTCGACGGCCGGGGGGGCGCCCGCCCATCGCATCGCGAGATGGGATGGCGTCGCCTGGACACCCGCCGTGCCGGCGCGCGACGACGGCTTCAGCGTCGACGGCGCCGCTTACGCCCTGCAACCGATGCCGTCGGTCGGACCGTCGGCGGTGCTTGTCGGTGGAGGGTTCTCGCACGCGGGGTCGATCACAGCACATGGCGCGGCGCTCTGGGATGGCGCGGCGTGGAGCTCGTGGGACCAAGGAGCGCCGACGGGCATCGTTGGCTTCGCCGAGCTCGACGACGGCAGCGGCCCGGCGCTCTTCGCGGTCGGTGGTCGGGGTGGCCTGCCGGGACCGGCGGAACCAGGCGTGTTCCGCCGCGAGGGCGACGCGTGGCTGCCCATCGGAGGCGTGCTCTCGGGCGACGCTCCGATCATGTACGACCTCGCGATGTACGACGACGGCACGGGGCCCGCGCTGTACGCGGTGGGCAGCTTCGACGCCATCGACGGCGTTCCCATGCATGGCGTTGTGCGCTGGAACGGCGTCGCGTGGCAGCAGGTGGGCGACGATCCTCCGGCGTATGTCATCTGCGTCCACGTTCACGATGACGGAACGGGAAGCAGGCTCTTCATCGGAACGGACGAATATGTCTCGCCCGATGAATCGACGGTGGTCCTCCGACTCGACGGCACGAGCTGGACGCCGCTCGCGAGTCCCGACGGTCTCGCAATGGGCGACGCGGCGGTCGACCTTGCGACGTTCGACGATGGCCGAGGCGCTGCGCTTTGGGCGGCGGGCTATCTGCACGGAGGCGTCCAGCGGTGGAACGGAACCGCGTGGGAGATTCCCGGCGGCGGGGTGCTGGGCGTGCCGGACGGGATCTCCGTGGCGAATCGAT
Organism: Phycisphaerales bacterium; assembly: GCA_046350555.1. Taxonomy (GTDB): domain Bacteria; phylum Planctomycetota; class Phycisphaerae; order Phycisphaerales; family SM1A02; genus JAXMAF01. Next base: position 3,267 of record JAXMAF010000026.1, on the reverse strand, counting down.
TCGTCGTGCATGACGACGGCGACGGCCCCGCCTTATACGTCGGCGGGCGGTTCGGCGTGGGAGACCTGAGCAATTCCGTCAAGCCGCGAGATGTTGCCCGATGGAATGGCGAGGCCTGGTCGCCGGTGGCCCGAGGGCTGTTCGGCGCACCGGACTGGTTCCTCGGAGGCGTCGCCGCGTTGGCGAGTCTCGACGACGGCTCATTGGTCGTCGGCGGCTCGTTCCTCGGCGCTCGCGGCGACACGACCAGCGTGACCGGTCACGGCCTGCTCGTGCATGGTCGGCGAGCCGCCACCATCGTTGCGCCGCCGCAATCGGCGATGGTCGTGGTTGCGGCGCCGGTCACGTTCGCGGTGGACGCCGCGGCGCCGTGGACTGCGCTGCCGCTGAAGTTCCAGTGGTTCCACGACGGCAAGGCGCTCCTCAACGGAGACGGAATCTCGGGCGCCGATGCGCCGACGCTCGCGATCGCCGCAGCCGTGCTCGCTGATGCAGGCCTGTACGAGATCGTCGTCACCGACGCCTGTGGCGCCGCCATCGGCGCGACTGCCTCGCTGGTGGTGCACTGCGCCGCCGACCTCGACGCCGACGGCGCAGTCGACGGCGGCGACCTCGGGGCCCTGATCGCGGCGTGGGGCAGCGACGATGCGTCGTTGGACCTGACGGGCGACGGCGTCGTGGACGGCGCAGATGTGACGGTCCTGCTCGGTGCGTGGGGAGGATGCGGCTGATACGGATTCCAGTAGGCCTTCATGCGTTCGACCCCCTGCTCACAGCGGCGTCTCACGGCGGAATTGGGTTGCGCCGAGCGCGAGCGTCAACTGGGACGCGTGGAAGGCGTGAGCGGGCACACCGCCAGGCCACCAGCAAACGTGGCCACGGTCGGTCCGGTCGGTCGGTCCGTAGTCCCGGGCAGGAATAGGCAAGTCCGACAGACACCGACGCTCATCCCGCGTCACGGCGGAGCCGTCTATCTGTCTGCCTTGAGAGGAAACCCCTGCTCGTGGGGGTGGAGCGTGAGGTTTGGAGCGGGAGAGGGGCCGCGTCTCCCGCTCCATCAGGACGGCGGAAGTGTGCGGTGAATACGGTCGATATTCACCGCATACCGTGCGGTGAATCACATGCCCATGCGGCGAATCGATGGTACAATCACCGCACACAATGCGGCGAAAAGAGACGTACATACACGAGAGACCCGGTTGGCCGGATCTCACCTGGGACGGCGAGTCCCTTGCGTCTGCCTTGGCCGCGGTGCGGCACAAGCAGGGCCGGCTGCTCGGCAAGATGGAAGCGCTCGGCTTCGACCTGCGGGCCGAAGCGAGTCTCGCCGTACTGACCAGCGATGTGGTGAAGTCCTCGGCCATTGAAGGCGAGAAACTCGACCCGGAGCAGGTGCGGTCTTCGATCGCGCGACGCCTCGGACTCGATGTGGCGGGACTTCCCAAGGCGGGGCGCGATGTCGAGGGCGTGGTGGAAATGATGTTGGATGCCACGCGGAACTTTGCGAAGCCGCTGTCGAAGAAGCGCCTGTTCGACTGGCATGCCTCGCTGTTTCCTACCGGCCGCAGCGGCATGAACCGCATCACGGTCGGGGCCTGGCGGACCACGGAGTCGGGGCCGATGCAGGTGGTATCCGGGCCGATGGGCCGTGAGAAGGTGCATTTCGAGGCGCCGGACGCGGATCGGCTCGAAGCGGAAATGTCCCGCTTCATCAAGTGGTTCAATGCCACTAACTCGGTTGACCCGGTACTCAAGGCGGGCATTGCCCACTTCTGGTTCGTCACCATCCATCCGTTCGAGGACGGCAACGGCCGCGCCGCGCGCGCGATCGCGGACATGTTGCTTGCACGGGCCGACGGGACGAAGGACCGCTTCTACAGCATGTCGTCGCAGATTGAAGCGGAGCGGAAGGACTATTACCTGAAACTGGAATCGGCACAGGGCGGCGGCCTAGACATCACGCTCTGGCTGTCGTGGTTCCTCGGCTGCCTGGACCGGGCGATCAGCGGCGCGGAGGGCATGCTCGGCGCCGTGCTGAACAAGGCCCGGATGTGGGAGCGGATCAACCGCCGGCCGGTCAACGACCGGCAACGGCTGGTCATCAACCGGATGCACAACGGCTTCAAGGGCTACCTGTCCACCTCGAAGTACGCGACGCTGGCCAAGTGTTCGACGGATACGGCGCTGCGCGATATCCGGGAACTGCTGGAGCGGCGCATCCTGGTGCAGAACATGGGCGGCGGACGCAGCACAAGCTACCGGTTGGGTGATCCCGAAAACGTGGTCGATTGAACGGAAGGAAAAGCGGTATCGTAGAATCGACTGGAGGCGCGTATGGACGAACGCACGGCGGAACAACTGGCGGTAATCGTCGGCGGCGAAGCGTGGCAGAGCGGCGGTGGAATCTACCTGGTCACGGTCAACCGGGATGACGGTTCTCTGGTCGTATTCTCGGGAGACGCGATATGCGAATACGAAAACGATGAAGCCTTTGATGCCGGACGTGCGTCAAAGACGATCCTGCTGACGATCCCGGAGACTGAGGACCTGTACGTCATCGTGGACCTGAAGGGCAACGTGTTCTATCAGAACAACGCGATGGAGCGGGGATGGCGGTATGAAGAGGACGCCCTGCACGAAGCTCGCGCCCTGGAGTCGAGGGGCGAGGGCAGGTTTTCTGTGGTGAAACAGAGCGAGTTGCCGGCGTAGTTCATCGGGACGATGCCAGCACGCGAGCGGGAGCGTCGGTCGGCGCCGTGGCCGCGAGCCACTGCCCGCAGACCGCAAGGTCGATCTGATAGTCCATCCCGATGATGCCGGCGGGCAGGCCCGTGGGCTGAAATGTCGCGCGTGTGAGCCGCGGGAAACCGGCGTCAACCCGGTAGAGGCGCTCGGCGAGAATACGTAGAGGGCGTGCCGGAGCCTGCTGGTCGGCCGGTGAGTACCCGCGGGAAGCCAGCTTGTCGTTGAACTCGCTCAAGGTCTGGAAGTCCGCCTGCAAGTCGGCTGTGAGCGATGAGACAAGACTGTGCAGCGTGTTGGCAGCGAGAGCGTCATCGCATACCTGAAGGCTGAACAGATACAGCTCGCCGCGCTCAGGATCGGCGAGTTGCTCCAGGCTTGCGATGCGATGAACGGGCGGTCCGGCGGATTGCGTGGTGGCGGTCTTCACTTCGACCGATGCCGTCGGCCACTGGAAGTCATGGCGGGCGGAAGCGGTAGCCTGCCAGCGCTTCATCGTTGTGGCATTGACGGTGCCAAGCCAGC
>JAXMAF010000025.1:0-77698 GCA_046350555.1 Phycisphaerales bacterium | reverse complement strand
GGGCGGCGTCGCGGGCGAGGGCGGTGTCGCGGGAGCCGGTGGCGCGATCTATCCCTTCTATCCGATGGCCGGCAACCTCAACGCCGACATCATGAGCGGCGGCTTCGTCGATCTCGATCCGACCTCGCCGGGCTTCCACGACTACGCCTGCCGACCCTTCACGTACGACGGACACGAGGGCATCGACACCGAGATCCGCGGCTTCGGCGAGCAGTCGATCGGCGTCCCGGTCTTCGCGGCGCGCGATGGCGTGGTCGTCTTCGCGCAGGACGGTTGGCCCGACATGAACCTCGCCGGTGGCGTGCAGGGCAACATCGTCGCCATCGATCACGGCGATGGATTCGAGTCGCAGTACTACCACCTGAAGAACGGGAGCGTCGCGGTGACGCTCGGGCAGGTGGTGAAGGCCGGCCAGCAGATCGGCATGGTCGGCTCGAGCGGCAACAGCTTCGGTCCACACCTGCACTTCCAGACGATGTTCAACGACGAGGTGTGGGAGCCCTTCGCCGGCGCCTGCCGTCCGGGCGAGAGCAGTTGGGTCGACCAGGGACCGCTCGACACCGACGAGCTCTTCCTGCACGACTTCGGCATCACCCGCACCGACCTCTTCACGCTGCCCCAGCCGTGGTGGGAGCCGTGGCCGCTGCCGACGAACGCGCAGCTCCAGGTGGACGATCCCGCCGTCGTCTTCTGGTGGCGGGTCTACAACTTCCCGGTGAACTGCCTGATCCACGTGCGCTTCTATCGACCGAACGGCTCGCTCGCGGTGGACGCGCAGTGGAACTGGGGCAACACCGATCTGTGGCGCTCGCACAAGAACTGGTTCGGCTTCGACTTTCCGTCGATGGATCCGGTCCCGGGCACGTGGCATCTCGTCTTCGAGCTCGACGGCAAGCTCATGATCGATGCGCCGTTCGAGGTCGTGACCACGGTCGATCCCGACTTCAATCGACCGCCCGAACCGATCGGCGCGAACTTTGATCCGGCGCAGCCGTCGTCCGACGACGTCGTCTTCGCCCGCGTGGCCACGACCAACGGCAAGGAGGATCTCGACTGGGACCTCGTCCGCTACCGCTACGTCTGGAAGGTCGCCGGCGTCACGGTGCGCGACGTCGTGAGCGCCGGACAGTCCGACGCGATCCCGCGCAACACGGCGCCCCCGGGCGCCACGCTGACGTGCACGATCACGCCCAACGACGGGAAGGTCGACGGCGCCTCGGCGACGGCGAGCGTCGTGATCGCGGGAGCGCTTCCCGGCGACCTCAACGGCGACGGCGCCGTGAACGGCGCCGACCTCGGCCTGCTGCTCGGTTCGTGGGGAGCGTGCGCCGGCTGCGCCGCCGACATCGATGGCAACGGCGCCGTGAACGGCGGCGATCTCGGCCTGCTGCTCGGCGCGTGGACGGGCTGAACCCAGCCGCGTGGGTGCGACCGCATCGACTGCTTCCCCTGACCCGAAGAGCCACCGCGTGGATTCCGAATCGGTCCTTCTTCGCGTGGCGTCCGGGGACGCATCGGCGGTCTCCGAGTGCATGGATCGCTTCGGCGGCCTGGTCTGGTCGCTGGCCCGGCGCTACTGCAACAACGTCGTCGAGGCGGAAGACGCGGTGCAGGAGATCTTCATCGACATCTGGAAGAGCGCCGCCCGCTTCGACGAGTCGATCGCCTCGGAAACGGTCTTCGTGGCGACGATCGCGCGGCGACGGCTCATCGACCGCTTCCGGAAGAAGTCTCGCCGGCCCGAGTCGGCGATCGTCTCCGACATCGTCGAGGCCCCGACGACCGATGCCGATGCGCCGACGGAGATCTCCGAGGACGCCCGCATCGCGTCGGAGGCCCTGGCGGAACTGCGTCCCGAGCAGCAGCGCGTCCTGCGGCTCTCGATCTTCCATGGCGCCTCGCATGAGCAGATTGCGCGTTCGACCGGACTGCCGCTGGGAACCGTCAAGACCCATGCGCGTCGCGGCCTGATCCGGATTCGCGAGGTGCTCGAAGCGAAGCGGGGCGAAGCCGAGCGCGCCGGGCGGGAAGCCGACGCGCCGCCGGGCGGCGCTTTCGACGGGTCGGAAGGACCTGACACGGAGGTCGATCGATGAACGGTCCTCACGCCCATCCAGTCGGCCGCGACGACCGCGAGCGGGCGATCGACCTGCTCGCCGATCGCGCCATCGACGGCCTGCTCGACGACGAGGCGATCGAGCTGGATCGCCTGCTCGTGGCCCATCCGGAACTCGACGACGACACGATGGACCTTGCCGCGGCGTCGATCGCCGTGGCGGGGCTCGCGGCGAGCGCGGAGCCCATGCCCGGTGCGCTTCGCGAGCTCGTCCAGCGTGCCGGCGATCGCTGGTTCGACGCCCACGCGGCGCGCGGCGGCGCTGCACGGAGGCGCAACGTGTCGGGCGAAGCGCCGCGGCGCGGCGATCGCGGCAACGCGCCGGCAGCGGCAGGGGCGCGAATGGAACGGGACGCCGCCGAGAAGATGAAGCTCGATGACCGCGGGGCCGCATCGCGCGGCGAGGTGATGGGGCCGCGCGCCGAGTCGCCGCGGCGCGAAGGTCGATCGATCGCCGGGACGATCGGCTGGGTCGCCGCCGCGGCCGCGCTGGCGCTGGCCGCGCTGGCGTGGTGGCCTTCGATCGCGGCGCGCCGATCCGATGCGGAGCGATGCGAGCGGCTTGCCCGCAGCGCGAAGGATCTCGTCTCGTGGCGCTGGACCCGCGGCGACAATCCGCTTGCCGCCGCAGGCCTGGATGGCGACGTCCTCTGGAGCAACGAACGGCAGGAGGGATTCCTGCGGCTCAAGGGTCTGGCGGCGAACGATCCGCGCACGCTTCAGTACCAGCTCTGGATCTTCGACGCGACGCGCGACGACCGATATCCGGTCGATGGAGGGGTCTTCGACATCCCGCCGGGGGGCGGCGACGCGATCATCCCCATCCACGCGGCGCTCGGTGTGCGTTCACCGGTCATGTTCGCCGTGACGGTCGAGCCACCTGGCGGCGTCGTCGTCTCCAGGCGGGACATCGTCGCGTTGGCCAAGCCCGAATCAGCGGGAAAGTGAAGCGATGGCGCCGGCCTGCTACCGTGCCGGCTCTCGCCGGTATCTCGGTGCCGGCCTCGCCTCCGGCGCTTCGCTTCCATCCCGCAGCTTCACCCTCTCTCGCATGAATCCCAAACGCCCCGCGCTCGCGGCCGCACTCGCCGCCGTCACGCTCGCCTGCACCGCCCTTGCCGACACGCGCCCCGATGCGGCGATGCTCCGCTTTCCGGACATCGGTCCGAAGGAGATCGTCTTCGTCTACGCGAACGACCTGTGGACCGTGCCGCGCGAGGGCGGCATGGCCTCGCCGCTGGCGAGCCCGCCGGGGCCCGAGCTCTTCCCGAAGTTCAGCGCCGACGGCGCGTCGATCGCGTTCGTCGGCAACTACGAGGGCAACCGCGATCTCTACGTGATGCCCACCGCCGGGGGCCCCGCCCAGCGCGTGACGCATCATCCAGCGGGCGAGACGCTCTGCGACTTCACGCCCGGGGGCGATCTGCTCTTCTACTCGAACGGCCTCGCGCCGATGGGTCGCCAATCCAATCTCTTCACCGTGCCGGTCACGGGAGGCATGCCGACGGAGCTGCCCGTTCCGTACGGCACGACGGCGGCGATCAGTCCCGACGGGACGTGGCTGGCCTACACGCCGCACACGACCGACTTCCGCACCTGGAAGCGCTATCGCGGCGGCATGGCCACGGACATCTGGCTCTTCAACCTGAAGGACAAATCCGCCAAGCGCATGACCGACTGGGAAGGCACCGACACCTCGCCGATGTGGGTCGGCGGCAAGGTGTACTACCTCAGCGACGCGGGGCCGGAGCATCGGCTCAACATCTGGGTGCACGACACGGCCAACGGCAGCACCGCGCAGGTGACGAAGTTCGCCGACTTCGATGTGAAGTGGCCTTCGGTCGGTCCCGGGCCCGCGGGGGGCGCCGGCGCCGAGATCGTCTTTCAGAAGGGTGAGGATCTCTACGTGCTCGACGTGCCCACCGGCACCACGCGGCAGGTGAAGGTCGTGATCCCGGGCGATCGTCCGAAGCTGCGCCCGAACCAGGTGGACGCGTCGAAGGAGATCACCGAGCGAACGATCTCCCCCAGCGGCAAGCGCGTCGCGGCGAGCGCGAGGGGCGACCTCTGGACGCTCCCGGCGGAGAACGGCTCGCCGCGCAACCTCTCGCGCACGAGCGGCGCGTTCGAGCGTTCGCCCGCGTGGAGCCCCGACGGAAAGTGGATCGCGTACCTCAGCGACGAGAGCGGCGAATACGAGATCTACGTCGAGCAGAGCGACGGCAAGGGCAAGCCGAAGCGCCTCACGACCGATGGCGCCGTCTTCCGCTTCGGCCCGACGTGGTCGCCGGACTCGAAGCGCATGGTCTTCTCCGACAAGACGGGCACGCTCTGGCTGGCCACGCTCGCCGAAGAGGACGCCAACGGACCCATGGCCGGAGAGATCAGGCTCGGCGACCTGAAGAAGATCGACGTCGACCCGTGGGCCAACCCCGATCGCTCGCCAAGCTGGTCGCGCGACAGCCGATGGATCGCGTACCAGCGCAGCGCCGACGAGTCGCCGATGATGCACATCCGGCTCTACAACGTCGACACCGGCCAATCCACGCAGGTCACCAGCGGGATGTTCGCCGATGGCGCGCCGACGTTCGATCGCAAGGGCGACTGGCTCTATTTCGGAAGCAATCGATCGTTCAGCTCGCCGATGTACGCCGATGTCGACCAGTCGTTCATCTACGCGGGGACCGAGGTGATCCTCGCCGTTCCGCTCCGCAAGGACGTCGCTTCGCCGATGAATCCCAAGAGCGACGAGGAGAGCTGGAAGAAGGACGAGAAGAAGGACGAGAAGAAGGACGAGAAGAAGGAAGGCGAGAAGAAGGAGGACGCGAAGGACGACAAGAAGCCGGACGACAAGAAGCCCGAGGACAAGAAGCCCGACGACAAGAAGGACGACGGTGCGAAGGAGAAGCCCGCTGCCGACGACCGCGTCAGCGGCACGTGGGACCTGAGCGTCACCGGCTTCGAGGGCGCACCGCCGGGCGGGCTTCCGGCGACCATGACGCTCGTCGTGGGTGCCGACGGCAAGCCGAGCGGATCGATCAGCAGCGCGATGGGCGTCGTGGAGATCGTCGGCGGGTCGTGGAAGCCGGAGACCGGCGAGCTGATCCTCGAGCTGGCGGTGCCGTCAGGTTCCAAGCTCACGATGCGATTGACGGTGAAGGGCGAATCCGTCGAAGGCACGAGCGAGATGCCGGGCGGCGCCGCGGCGACCGTCAACGGCAAGCGCAGCGCGAAGCTCGCCGCCGATGCGGGCAAGAACGGCGACAAGGGCGGCGGCGACAAGTCCAAGGAGAAGGCCAAGGAGGCGACCAAGCCGGTCGAGATCGAGCTCGACGGCTTCGAGGCCCGCGCCATGCTCCTGCCGATCAGGGCGGGCAACTTCGGTCGTCTCGCGGTGAACGACGGCAATGCGCTGATCTACGTGCGCCAGCCGTCGCGCGGGGGCGAGGGGCCGGCGGGCATCAAGCTCTTCGACCTCTTCGACGACAAGCGCGAGGAGAAGAGCGTCTGCGCCGGCGGCGGCTTCGAGATGAGCGCCGACGGCAAGAAGCTGCTGGTGGGCAACATGATCTACCCCGCCAGCGCGGGCGCGAGCGGCAAGGGCGTCGTCACCAGCGGCATGATCGCGACCATCGATCCGCGCACCGAGTGGAGGCAGATCTTCCGCGATGCATGGCGCATCTACCGCGACTGGTTCTACGACCCCGACATGCACAAGGTCGACTGGAAGGCCGTCGGCGATCGCTACGGCCGAATGATCGACGACTGCGCCAGCCGCGAGGATGTCGCCTTCGTCATCAGCGAGATGATCTCCGAGCTCAACGTCGGCCACGCCTACTACAACGGCGGAGGCGACGTGGAGAGCTCGCCGAACACACCGATCGGGCTGCTCGGCTGCGACTTCGAGCTCGTCAAGCCCGAGGGCGGCGTCGCGGCGTATCGGATCGCCGCGATCGATCGCGGCGCCGCGTGGGACGTGGACGCGCGCGGGCCGCTCAGCCAGCCGGGCATCGACGCGAAGCCGGGCGACTACCTGCTGGCGGTGAACGGCGTGCCCGTGGACACCGCGAAGGATCCCTGGGCCGCGTTCGTCGGACTGCTCGACCGCCCGGTCACGCTCACGCTGAGCGAGAAGCCGACGATCGACGACAAGGCGCGCGACATCGTGGTCAAGCCGATCGCGAGCGAGACCGACCTGCGCTACCGCGCGTGGATCGAGCGCAACCGCAGGCACGTCGAGGAGCGCACCGGCGGGCGCGTCGGATACATCCATGTTCCCGACACCGGCGTGAACGGCCAGAACAACCTCTTCCGGCAGTTCTTCGGACAGATGCACAAGCCGGCGCTCATCGTCGACGAGCGCTGGAACGGCGGCGGACAGATCCCGACCCGCTTCATCGAGCTGCTCAACCGGCCGCTGACGAACTACTGGGCGCGGCGCGACGGCAAGGACTGGCGCTGGCCGCCAGACTCGCACCAGGGTCCCATGTGCATGCTCATCAACGGGCTGAGCGGTTCCGGCGGCGACGCTTTCCCGCACTACTTCAAGCAGGTGGGGCTCGGCAAGCTGATCGGCACGCGCACCTGGGGCGGGCTGGTTGGCATCTCCGGCAATCCGGGGCTGATCGACGGCGCCACGATCAGCGTGCCGACCTTCGGCTTCTACGAGAAGGATGGAACGTGGGGCATCGAGGGGCACGGGGTCGACCCGGACATCGCGGTCATCGACGATCCGTCGAAGATGGCCGACGGCGCCGATCCGCAGCTCGATGCCGCCATCGACCAGATGCTCAAGGAACTTGAAGAGAAGCCGTACAAGCCGACGCCGCGGCCGCCCTATCCGGATCGCAGCGGGATGGGGATCGCTCCGGCGGATCGTTGATGGCACGGATCGAAGGCGTGAACGATCGGTCACGCGCGCGGACGGCCCGGAGCGGACGATGGACCGCACCGGGCCGTCCGCGCGTGGGGTCACCCATGGCCCACGCGACGCCATCTGCCTGAAGCCGGCATCGCGCCGCGTGGGTCGAATCGACCCATGGTCGCCACGTGCTGCTCGGCTCGCCCGATCGACCAAGGCGCGTTTTCGGACCAAACCCCGAACGACGTCCAACGGTGGACCCGCACCGGCGCGTCAACAAAAAAACGTCTGCGAAGATGCGCAGAAAGTCCATTTTGGTTGTCGACCCAACGAAAAGATGGCAACCTACGCACTCTTCCTGGGGTGAGGAGTGCCCGGTCGCCGTCGAGGGTGGGCTTCTGACGCTCGTTTCAGGCCAAGGCGTGGAATCTGAAGGCCTGAGTCGAGTGTCCGAACCATCGCCGCAGCGTCTGGTCGGAAGCAAGAGCCCGTTGTTGGAGGTGTTGGAAGGTACGGATCAGTTCAATTGCCGGTTCCGCGCCACGCGAAAAAAGCGGCGCTTGGCCGAGCAGGCAAACGGGATCCGCCCGCGGCGCTCACGCCGCAGGCCAACGTCTCCGAGATCGCGGAACTCGCGTCGCCGGCCTCCCCGAGTCTGGTCCTGAGGGTCTGGCGTGTCGGAAGGGGCCGACACGACTCAGCCGCCGATGCGTGGTCGGCGGCCGGAGAGCCGTTCGGCGCTCCGCCGTCACAAGGGGATGTCTGACTGTGTATCGAGGTACCTCCGTCATGAGCTGCACGTCGCGTCTGTTCGTTCCGTCGTCGATCTGTTCCGCCGTCTTCGCCGCCTGTCTCGTTGCCGGCGCCGATGCCTCCACCCCGGTCGTGGCGACCGCCACCTACTCCGTGAACGGAGAGGCCCCGACCACGGTCAACATCACGGGCACGCTGACCCCGTCGGGCAACTACTCGTTCGTCAAGACCATCACGGTCGGCCAGTACAAGTTCACGTTCAACTACGCGGCCGATGTCAATCCCGTCAACAACGCCCTGATCAACGGCTCCTCGACGGTGGAGAACAACTCGAGCGCGCCGATCGATGTGACCACCAGCTTCACCGCTCCGATCTGCCCGCACCTGAACGGATCCAGCAACATCGGCGGTCTCTGCACGATCAAGCTGATTTGCAACGGCGATGGCGGCGCGATCCTCTGCAGCGGCGACGTCGACTACCTCGTCTCGGCGATCATCGACGACGTGCCCGCGCAGAATCTCTTCTACTGCCCGTTCGTCATGGCCAAGACCGGCTCGGGCTCGACGACGACCAACACGCAGTGGGGCACGCCGATTCCATCGGCGGTCGGTCCGTCGTACGTCGGCTCGCTCGGCCACACCACGCACTTCACCATGACCCCCGGCGACAAGGCGGTCTTCTCGCTTCTCTTCGCCACCAACGGAACCATCGACGATCCGCTCGCCGATCCATGCCCGGGCGATGTCGACGGCAACGGCGTCGTCGACAAGGACGACCTCATGATCGTGCTGAGCCTCTTCGGCCAGTCCGTCTCGTGCGGCACCCAGGCGGACACCGACGGCAACGGCCTCATCGACGGTTCCGATGTCAATGCGGTCATCTCCTACTGGGGCGAGTGCCCCGGCTGACACGGACTCCCGAAGACTTCCACGCGTCCAAGCCCTTGCCTGCGACGGCCGCTCTGGGTCGGATCAGGCCTTGGTGGGGCGAGAGCAGCGACCGGGACGCGCGCGAGTCGGAGCCCATCGCGCGGTCACGCCGCGTTCCGGCCTCATCGACGCTCGTCGCCGCACGACGGCCCGGATGGTCCAGCCGGGGTCCGGCTGCGCGGGGCGACGCCAGGTTTCGCAGAGTGAGTTCTGTTTTCGTGGAAAGGGGGGCGCCTCGCGCCCCCCTTTGCCATTGGTCGCCGGTCGCACGGCGCGGCGCGATTGAACGATCGCCCGACGCCGTGTACCGTGCATCGTCCGCCGCGGCCTGCGGCGCCGGAGCTTCCCTCAATGGCCAAGATGTTCTACACGCTGGACGAAGTCGCGCAGAAGCTCGGCAAGAGCGCCGATGAGATCAAGGAGATGACCCGTCGCGGCGAAATCCAGGAGTTTCGCGACCGCGACAAGCTCATGTTCAAGGTCGAGCAGATCGACCTGCTCGTCGGCGGCGAGGAGGAGTCCGGCGAGATTCCGCTTGCGCTCGAGGACAGCCGCATGGGCGGGTCGGCCGCCGGCCTCCAGGACTCAGGCCTGGCGCTGGCCGACTCGCGCGACGCGAGCAGCATGAGCGCCTTCGAGACCGATCACGGCGAGGAGAAGGCCGCGGCGCGCACCCAGCCGGCGCCGGCGACCGACGACGAACTGAGCCTCGAGGCGGTCGGTTCGGGCAGCGGGCTGCTCGACCTGACCCGCGAGAGCGACGACACCTCGCTCGGCGCCGAGCTGCTCGAGGAGGTCTACTCCAGCGAGGACAACGTCGAGATTCCCGCGAACGCCTCCGGCCTCTTCGAGGCCGCGGGCGCCGAGAGCCCGGGCAACGCGCTCAGCGCCGCGGGCGGGATGGTGATGGCGCCGATGGTGATGGAGGCGTACGACGGCTCATGGTCGGGGCTGTCGATCGGACTTCTGCTCGGCGCGCTGGTGGCGATCATCTGCATGGGCGTGATGGTCTTCGTCGGCCTTGGCGGCAGCACCGCGGGAATCGCCCACATGTTCGCCGAGAACCTGATGATCTGGGCGGGTGGACTCGCGGCCGTCACGCTGGTCTGCGGCGCGGTTGGATTCTTCATCGGCAAGGCGACGGAGTGATGGCGACCTGATCGCTCCGCACGCAGCGACGTCACACGGCGCCGCGACGCTCGACTTCCGACCCGGCCCCATGTCCCTGACCCGCTACGGCCTTCGCGAGTGGCTGACCATCACGCTCCTCTCGGCCGCGCTTGGCGCGATCGCGGCGTGGTATGGATGGTGGTGGCTGGTCGCGCTCGTGGCGTTGATCTGGCTCTCCGGCGTCGCGTTCTTCCGGGATCCTTGGCGGCGCGTTCCAGCCGACCTGCCGCGCGGGGCGATGCTCAGCCCGGCCGACGGCGTCGTCTCCAGGATCCTCCGCGTCGATCGTCATGCGGCGACCGGCGGCCCGGCGATCGTGGTGCGCATCTTCCTCAGCGTCCTCGACGTGCACGTGAACCGCGCGCCGTGCGACGGCGAGGTGGTCTCGGTGGCGCATGCGCCGGGCCGGTATCTCGACGCCCGCAGCGAGGAATCGGCGCAGGTGAACGAGTCCAACCTCGTGACGCTCCGCCTGGCCGAGCGGGACGGCGCGTCCGGCGGCGAGACGATCGGCGTGCGGCAGGTCGCCGGCGCGATCGCACGGCGGATCGTCTGTCCGATTCGTCCGGGCCAGCGGCTGCGCGGCGGCGAGCGCTTCGGCATGATCAAGTTCGGCTCGACCACCGAACTCGTGCTTCCCCGTCCCGACGACGTCGACGTGCGCGTCGCCGAGGGCCAGCGGGTGCGCGGTGGCGTGACGCTGCTCGCCGTGCTTCGTCCGCGCGGCGGTGACGCGCCGCGATAGGCGCGGGCGCGTGGTCGAAGAGAGGGATCCGATGACCGATCAATCCGGCCAGCCTGACCAGCCCGATCAACCCGACCAGTTCGATCCGCCTGGTCGGCCCGGTCGCCGTGACCAGGAGCGATCCCACCGGTCGATCTCGCAGTTTCGCGCGGAGCGCGCCCACGCCAACGAACGGGTGCTCGCGACCGATCATCTTGGCATCAAGCGGTTCTTCCGGCTGGATGGCGCCGCGTACGAGGATGGACCGTTGCCGGGCCGCACGAAGGAGCTGCTCGGCCTCGTCGCCTCGGCGGTGCTGCGCTGCAACGATTGCATCGACTACCACCTCGACCAGTGCGTGGCCGCGGGGTGGTCGCGCCGGGAGATCGAGGATGCGCTCAACGTCGCGCTCGTCGTCGGTGGATCGATCGTCATCCCGCACCTGCGCCACGCGACGCTGTCGCTCGACGAGCTGACCGGGGCGGGCTGAACGGCCCGCTTCAGGCGGCCAGCTCGCCGATGCGGGCGAGCAGTGCGGGGACGTCCACCGGCTTCTGCATGCAGAGCGCGGCGCCGGCGTCGACGAACGACGCGACCCGGTCGCCGTGGAGCGCCGCGCCGATGATCACGACGCGGGCGTCGGCCGACTCCGCCTTGCCCTGCGCGCGTCGAAGCACGGCGCGAGCGTCGAACTGTGGAAGGTCCGCGTCGACCACGAGCAGGTGCGGTGCAAACTGTTCGGTCATCACACCACCCTCGAAGGCGGTGGTGGCGACGCGCACCTCGAGCCGCGCGTCCCCCGACGAGGCGCGGGTGAAGGCGTCCGCGAAGCCCGCGTCGGAGGAGAGCAGCAGGACGCGCCGGCTGCCGCCGCTGAGCGACGTGAGCGGGATGCCGTTCTCGCGCATGAAGCGCACCAGCTCGTTGCGCGGAATGCGCCGGAAGCGCGATCCCGGGACGCGAAACCCGCGCAGCCGCCCGCTGTCGAAGCAGCGGATGATCGTCTGTTGCGAAACGCCGCACACCTCGGCGGCTTCGCCCGTCGAGAAGATCTCCTTGCCAGCCCACCGGTCGTGCACCTGTCGATTCCCCATGGTTGGTTTTCTCACTCTCGGACTCCGTCAGAACATTCGCGTCTTGCGCGAATCGGTTCGCGCAGATCCCGCGGATTCCCGGAGTTGCGTGAATTGCCAGCGCCCATCAAGGCGATGTCGGCAAACGACTTACAACCAACCGGCCCCTCGGCGGCTGAGGCCCTGGGGCAAATAGGGTTGATCGGGTCGTCACGGCGCGTTCCGCGCCTGCTGGCCGCCGGGCCGGACTTCGCTACCTGGACGCGCCCTCGCGGGCGCGCCAGAGCGTCACGGCCTCGGGCTCGCGGGCGTAGAGCGGCAGGAGCAGCAGGGGATCGATCGGGCCGAACGCGAAGGTTCCCGCGACGTTCGGTCCGCCGCTCGCCGCGCCGCGGTGTTCGAGGACGAGTCGTTCGGCCGCCGCGAGGCAGGCGGCTGGATGAAAGGCCGCCTCGATCCAGCGTCGCCCGGCCCCTTCGCAGGCCGCGACCGCCTCGGGCAGCAGCGTGCGCTCGCCGACAACCGCATCGATCTCGTCGAATGCGAGCTGATCGATGAAGCGAAGCGAACCGTGCTGATCCTCGTCGTCGGCTGGTCCGGCAGGCCGATGTTGGTCTTCCGGGCCGGGGCGAGGCGCCCCGGATCGGCACCAGCCGCCAGCCGGCGCCGTCGGCGACAACGGCGTGCACCACGCCGTGGTCCGGATGCTCGATGGCCCGACGACGGAACCGGCCGCGGGATCGCGAGGCGCGCCGCGCCCGCCAAGCGCTCCGATGTCGGAGCCCACGATCGGCCCGACGCCGACGGGCGGACCGGCGCGGCGCTTCGCCGAGAGCAGGACGAGCCGGCGCTCGCCTTCGCGCGGCGGGGCGCGGTCCGCGGCGGCCGCGACCAGCGCCGAGGGGACGGCGACGACGGTCGCGCCAAGCGCCTCGCTCAGCATCTTCGCCGTCGCGATCGCGACGCGCAGTCCCGTGAAGCCGCCGGGGCCGATCGAGACCGCAACGGCGCGGAGGTCCCGCGGCGAGAGCCCGGCACGGCGGACCGCCCGATCGACGATCACGGCCAGTTCGGCCGAGGCGCCATCGCGCAGCGGTTCCTCCACGATCGATCCGTCGCGACCGCGCACGGCCACGCCGCCACCGCGCTGCGACGTCTCGATGGCGAGCATGGGCGTCATCCCGGCGACTCCCGGGTCGCTTCGGGGCCGCTGCCCGCGCCGTCGATGCGCCAGCCACCGCGCGCGGCCGAGCGCTCGGCGCGGTCCGGCGCGTCCGGGCCAGCCACCTTCCCTCGCTCAAGCCCATCGCCCAGCCCCGCGAGCGGGATCGCCAGCATGGCGGCCTCCTCGGCGCTTGGCAGCGCCTCGAGGTCGAGCGGCACGACCGCACCGCGCTCGTGATCGCTGTTGATCACGATGGCGTTGGGCGCGATGAGCTCGACGCCCGTCTCCGCATGCTGATGGCCGAGGCAGAAGAGCGAGACGCCGAGCCGTTCGCCTAGCCGGGCGAGATGGGTGGCGTCGAGACCGCGACCCCAGGTCATCAGGTACGCCGCGCCGGTGGGGCCGGCGAAGTCCTGCGCGTCGAGCGGACGGTCGAAGACGCCGAAGTCGAATCGAGCCATCGCATGCGGCGCCGGCAGCGAGTGGGCGCAGAGGACGACCCGCCCGCGCGGATCCGGGTCGCTCCGCAGCGCCAGGGGCATCGCCGCGATGAAGACGCGAATGGCGGCCGCGACCGCCTCCCAATCGTCGCCGAAGACGCGGTCGAGTCCGTCCTCGAAGAGCACGACGCTGTCGCCGGCGCCCTTGCTGACGCTGCGGCCGGTGAGCTGCGAGATCTCGTGGTTGGCCAGGAGGGGATGCACCTGCCGCGGGAAGCGCATCACCAGCTCCGCGGCGCGCAGCAGCATCCGATGGCTCAGGTCGGCGCCGTCCACGAGGCGCTCGCCGTGGATCAACTCGTGCAGGATCACGTGCCGGTCCGGGCCGCGCTCGAGCGCCGCGGCGACGAGCACGCGGCGCAGGTGCACGGGATTGTCATGCAGGTCGCCCGTGGCCAGGAGCGATCCCCGCGCCGGGATGCGCACGACGCTGCCATGGCGAAGCGGCGAGGCGAGCATCGTCGCCGCAGCCTCGTGCAGGAGGGCGATCGCGGCATTGGGGTCGGTGGGCGGCATGCCGCGGTCGCCGCTCCTCTCCATGTCATGGCACGACGGTGGACTCGAGCCGGTTTGGTTCGCACGCGGCGCCCGGCGCGCCGCGGCGAACGCGCGGCGCAGCCGCCACGGAGCGATCGAGGAGACGCTAGCCGTGCACGCTCGCCACGACCGCGATGGTGTTCTCGCCGGTCGGACTCGTCACCCGCACGGGCACGTAGATCATGCCCGACGCGTCCGCCGCCGGCGTGAACTCGAACGTGACGAGCGACTCGTCCGTGCCGCGCGGCTCCATCTTGATCATCTTCGCCGTCGCCCTGGGATCGTCGCTGCGCACGCCGCTGATCTGCCGGAAGCCCTGGTTCATCGTCGCGGGCTTCTGCGGACCCGCCTTCGGCTCGCTGTTCTCGATCTCCATCTTGAGCCGGACGGTCTCGCCCGGCTTCACGAGTCCGGCGTTCACGACCTGCTCCTTGAAGATCCACTTGCGCTCGAAGCGTCCCGGATCGGCCTTGCTGCCGGTGCAGTCGTGGCGGATGCGGCAGGGGAGGATCGCACAGTCGGGTCGGTCGGTCTCGACGATCCACCAGAGCCGCATGCCCTCGCACGGCCAGCCTTCGACCGACCAGTTGATCTTGTAGGTGTTTCGCGGCGCGTCCTTCGCTGGATCGAAGTCGACATACGACGGCGCCACGCCGTTGCTGGTGAGGATGCGGAACGGCTTCCCGTCGCGGCTCTCGATCGTGAGCACGCCGTGGGTGACGCCCTTGAGCGCATCGACGAACTCCTCGGCCGCCTTGATCGCCAGAAGGACCTCGCAGCGAAGCTGCAGGATCAGGGGCTTCGTGTAGCCGTCGATGACGACGTTGACCTTGGCGTCCTTGACGCCTGGCGTCGCAGGCGCGTTGAGCGTCGCCTTCATCTCGAACGTTCCGCCGGCGGGGATGGTCTTTCCGGCGTAGTTCTCGAGGGTCGTGCACTTGCAGCTTGGCAGCGCCATCGTGATCAGGAGCGGCGCAAGACTGTTGTTGCGCAGGACGAACGTCGCCGGATGGGTCGAGCCCGGCTCGACGACGCCGAAGTCCGCGACGACCGGATCGACGGTGATTGGGGGCGCCGTCTGCTGCATCGGCTTCGCACCGCCGGGCGCCGGCGCCGCGGCCGGCCCGGAGGGTGCCGCCTGACCCGGCGCGGCCGGGCCCGGCGCCGCCGGTCGCGCGGGCGCCGTCGGTGGCGGAGCTTGGGCAGACGCGGCCGCCGCGAGCACGACCGTCGCAAGGCAGACTGAAAGGCGTTGGACGTTCATTTGAGTGCGGGATCCTGAGGTGGTTGCGGAGCGGTCACGAGCGTGGTCGGGTTCCATCCTATTGCAGCGCGATGCACCCGATGAACACGGGCGGGGGCTGTACTCTTCCCGTCGGATCGTCGCGGATCCGGAAGGCACGCGCACGTCCGTCCGTCCCGCCGAGGCGAGAAGCTCCGGAACATCAGCTCGATCCAGAACGCTCGCGGCGGTCGCCGTTCCCTTCGCGGATCTCGGCGGCGCGCGTCTCGGCGCGATCGATCGCCCGAAGCACGTCGGCCTGGACGAGACCGTTGAACAGGGTGTCGGGTCCGCACGTCCGCGTCACCAGTTCCCGCAATCGCTGCGCGGCGCACCACTCGAGGCCGCACCATCGCGTCGACCCCGCGGCGCGGTGGCGGCGTATCGGCCAGACGGAAGAATCCGCGCGGCATCGCCGCAGGGGACAAGTACGATGCCTTGGCGACGTCCTGTGGGGGACGCCCGGGCGGTCCGGTTCCCGTGCAACGCCGTCGAAACTCACGGAGGTGTCTCATGCGGCTCTTGTCGAGCTTGGCTGTGGCGTTCGCCGTGGCGCTGTGTAACGCGCCGGCGTCGGCGGTCGACTTTACGCTCGTCATGACCGGGGCCCAGGAGGTGCCCGGTCCCGGCGATCCGGACGGAACGGCGACTGGGACGCTCAGCATCGATCCGTCGACGAACAAGGTCTCCTGGAACTTCACCTACGCGAACATCGCCGCGCCCACACTCATGCACATCCACACCGGAGCCGCCGGCGTGGCCGGTCCGGTGCTCGTGAACCTCGGCGTCGCGACGACCGGCGGCCCCGGCACGCTGATCAACATGACGACGACGACGGCCGCCAACGTCAACATGATCCTCGCCAATCCGACCGGCTTCTACGTGAACATCCACAATGCGCCGTTCCCGGCCGGCGCTGTGCGCGGACAGCTCATGCCGGTCCCCGATCCCACGTGGAAGTGGGTTGGCACGCCAGGGCCGGTGAAGGAGTGGACCAACCCCGCGAACTGGATGGGGGGAAACGGCGGCGGGTTCCCCAACAATCCCGACGCCAAGGTGCTCCTCGGCGACACCATCCAGGAGGACACGACGATCAACAATTCGATCCCGATCACGATCTCGACGCTCTCGTTCGGGAGCGAAGCGCATTCGTACACGCTTGGAAGCCCCGGCGGCGCGCCGATCAGCTTCGAGAATCCCGGGCTCACGCCGATCAAGATGCTCACCCCGAGGATGAACATCATCTGCACCCACGTGCTCCACAGTTGCCTCGAGCTCAGTGGCGTTCCGGCATCCTCGCTGGTCTTCAAGGGGCCGATCACGGGCATCGCCGAGGGACCGGCGAGCATCATCATGCCGCCCGTGAACGTCTGCGAGATCATCCTGAAGGCGAAGAACATGTTCACCGGCTCGGTGCTCGTGAATGGAGGCGTGCTCGTGCTCGACGAGATCCCGCCACCGCAGGACGCCGAGGGTGGTCCGATCCTGATCGACACGATTCCCGACGATGTCGCGCTCTCCATCGGTCCGGGAGGCCTGGTTTCGATCGGCGCCGGCCGGGTGGAGATCGTGGGTTCGCTGATCCTCGCCGGCGTGATGCAACCACCGGGCCTCTACGGGGATGCGACGCCGGGGATCGACGGCGGTGGGTTCATCAAGGTGCCTGCACCGTGCCCCGCCGATCTCAACGACGATGGCACGGTCGATGGCGCCGACCTCGGCGCGATGCTCGCGCAGTGGGGCGCGACCGGCATGTCCTCGGCCGATCTCAACGACGACGGCGTCGTGGATGGCGCCGACCTCGGCGCCTTGCTGGCCGCGTGGGGACCCTGCTGATCTCGCGGCGCGGCTCCGCGTGCCACGCGTCGCCGCCGCAGCGGACGGGGAGCGCCCACCCATGGGCGCTCCCCGTTCACAGTGACCGGCGGCGGGGCGTGGATCGACGACCGCGCGCAGGCGGGCGCGGGGTGCTTCGAGTCCAGGGCCGACGCCCGCGGGCGCGAACCGGATCGCCAAGTCGATCGCGGGAAGCTGCTACGCTCCCGTCGCGCTCGTTCGCGCGCGATCGATTCCCTCCCCGCCCATCGGCATGCATCCCATCGACCTCACCGACGTCCGCAAGACCTATCGAGGCCGCGTCCAGGCGCTGCGCGGCGTGCGGATGCAGGTGCACGCGGGCGAGATCTTCGGCCTGCTTGGCCCCAACGGCGCGGGCAAGAGCACGCTGGTGAAGATCATGATGACGGTCGTGCGGCCCACGCACGCCGAGGGAACGCTGCTCGGCCGGCGCGTCGGCCACAAGGCGACGCTGCAGCGCGTGGGCTATCTGCCCGAGCATCATCGCTTCCCGCAATACCTCACCGGACGGCAGGCGGTCGAGCTCTTCGGCGGCCTCGCGGGCATGCGCCGCCCCGATCGTCGACGACGCACCGAGGAGATGCTCGACATCGTGCGCATGCGCGAGTGGGCGGATCGGCGCTTCGGCACGTATTCGAAGGGCATGCAGCAGCGCGTCGGGCTCGCCGCGGCGATGGTCAACGATCCGGAGCTCGTCTTCCTCGACGAACCGACCGACGGTGTCGATCCCCTCGGTCGCCGGGAGATCCGCGACGTGCTTGTGCAGCTGCGCGAGCAGGGGAAGACCATCTTCGTGAACAGCCACCTGCTCAGCGAGCTCGAGATGGTGTGCGATCGCGTGGCGATCATGGTCCAGGGACAGGTCGTGGCGCAGGGAACGCTGGAGCAGCTCACGGCGTCGAGTCGTCACTACGAGATCGTCATTGCCGGCTCCGCGCCTGCGTGGATGGAGCAATCGACGGCCGGGCTGGCGTCGTCCGCCGCGGCGGCGCCCGGCGGGCACGCGCCGACGCGCGACGGGACGGCGCGGCTGCTTGTCGCCTCGTCGGACGCGGCGGCGATCCAGCCGATCATCGACCGACTCCGTTCGGAAGGGCGCACGATCGTCTCGATCACGCCGGCGCGCGAGTCGCTCGAGGATCTCTTCATGCGCGCCGTGACCGATCCGAACACGGGCGCGACGCTCGGCCCCGGCGCTGCGCCGGCGGGGGCCCGAAGGTCCGACCCCGGCGCCGAACGTGGCGCCGGACAGTCGCCGACCGCGACCGGAGCGCGACCATGAGCGTGCGCCTCGTCCAGACCTGGGCGATGCTCGTCGACGCCTATCGCGAGCTCAACTACAAGAAGCTCTTCTGGATCACCCTGGCGATCTCGGTGCTCGTCGTCGTCGCGTTCGCCGCCGCGGGCATCAACGAGAAGGGTGTCACGATCCTGCACTGGCAGTTCGACACGCCGATGCTGAACACGTCGGTGATGTCCAGGGAGGCCTTCTACAAGACCTACATGGTCCAGCTTGGCGTCGGCGTCTGGCTTGGGTGGATCGCGGCGATCCTCGCGCTCGTCTCGACGGCGAGCATCTTTCCCGACTTCCTCACCGGCGGGGCCATCGATCTCTGGCTCAGCCGTCCGATCTCGCGGCTCCGGCTCTTCGCGACGAAGTACGTCTTCGGCCTCCTCTTCGTGACGCTCCAGGTCGGCGCGTTCTCGCTGGCGTGCTTCATCGTGCTCGGCGTGCGCGGCGGCGCGTGGGAGCCGGGACTCTTCCTCGCCGTCCCGCTCGTGGTCTGCTTCTTCAGCTACCTCTTCTCGTTCTGCGTCCTCTTCGGCGTGCTGACGCGCTCGACGATCGCGGCGCTCCTGCTCACGCTGCTCGTCTGGTTCGGCCTCTTCCTCGTGAACACGACCGAGGCTGCGCTCATGTCCATCGGAACCATGCAGCAGATGAGCGCCGAGCGCACGGAGCGGCGCATCGAGGCGCAGCTCAAGCGGCCGGAACCCAACGAGGAGCGCCTGAAGCAGCTTCGCCAGACGCTCGAGGAGACGAACACGGCCGTCACGAAGCTCGAGTGGTGGCACAACTGGGCGTTTCGCGCCAAGACGCTCCTGCCCAAGACCGACGAGACCGTCGAGCTGCTCAGCCGCAAGCTCGTCGACCTCGCGGACCTTCCGAAGCCGCCGGAGGGCGACCAGTCGCTGGAGGACTCGCCGCTCGGACCCCGTGAACCGATCTCGCAGCGCGAGCTCCAGAAGAAGCTCATCGAGCAGCGCCGGGGCCGCAGCGTCGGATGGGTGGTTGGAACGAGCCTCCTCTTCGAGGGTGCGGTCGTGGCCATCGCCGCGTTCATCTTCTGCCGGCGCGATTATTGATGAAGGTCTGACCGATCAAGGATTCCAGTCTCCGAGCAGGAGACCCAGATCGGCGCCGTCGACGGTCCCGTCGCCATTGAGGTCGGCCAGCGCGTTGTTCGTTCCCCACGCGCCCAGGAGAAGTCCGAGGTCGGCGCCATCCACAAGACCATCGCCGTTGAGATCCGCGGTGCCCTCGTGCATGAACAGGGACGCGGGAACGACCTGCTTCGGCAGCGACGGTCCCGCGATCCGGGCGATCAGTCCGGCGCCGCCGAATCGCTCGAAGAACTCGATCCGCGCCACGTGCGCGCCGGCCGCGAGCGCGACCGCCCCGGACTTCTCGAGCATGCCGTGAAGTCCGTCGTTGCTCACCACGGTCTGACCGTCCACGAGCATGCGCGAGCCGTCGTCGCTCTCGAGCGAGAGCGTGTAGACGCCATCGACCGGCGCCTCCACATAGCCCTCGAAGACGGCGCCGACCAGGTCGGCGAGGCCGCTGCCGGCGAAGACGCCACCGGTGCTCGGGTAGTCGACCTGGGCGACGACCTCGCTGGAGATCGGCGAGAGCAAGGTGAAGTCCGGCAGCGCGCCGACGTCCGGCAGCGCGTAGTACGACGCGACGAGGCCCGCGCGCGGGATGCTCGGCGTGGTCGCCGGAAGCAGCGCCTGGACGTCGACGGTCGTCGCGCCGGTCGCGATGTTCGCCGTTCCCGCGGAGACCTTGTAGCCGAAACCGTCGATGCCGCTGAACGCGGCCGGCGGCGTGTAGGTCAGCGCGTCGCGCCCCTCGGCGCCGCAGCCGGCGCAGAGGGCGATCGTTCCACCGTGGATTGAGACGACGTCGAAATCCTCGAGCACCAGCGAGCCTGCACACGACGCCGCCAGGTCGTTGGCGAGGACGTCGATGGTCGTGGGCGCGCCGGCGATCGTGGATGCGAGATCGTCAACCGCGACAGGGTCGTCGCCGGAGGGGATGCACGCGGCGCCACCCGAGTCGAGCTGGGCGAGGATCGTCTCGATCGTGCCGGGCGCGAACTTGAGGCTGATGTTGGTCATCCCGCCAGGACACGTGTGGCAGTAGCTCATGATCGTGCCGGAATAGGCGTCGGAGCAGTCGCCGTTGCCGCAACCGTCGATGGGCGGCACCATGCTGTGGGTGTGCGGCGCGCCGAAGTTGTGGCCCAGCTCGTGGGTCACGACCACCACGTCCCAGTTCTGGCCGTTGTGGTCCTCGAGCGGATACGGGAAGAAACCACCGAGATTCGCGGAAAGCCCATAGCCGTAATCGAGCGAGCAGGTGCCGGGAAGCCACGCGATGCCGCCGCCGAGCCCGCGCCCCGAGAGGAAGTGGGCCACCGTCCGCGGCTGCGCCGCCATGTTCGCGACCCACCAGTCGCGCCACTGGAAGAGCTGGTCGGAGGTGTTGGCCGAGGTCCACGGATCGTCGGCCGTCTCCCAGAGCCGCACGAAGTTCACCTGGAATTGCGCGTCGCAGTCGCGGGCGAAGATCTCGCTCGAGGCGGCGAGCAGCGTGACGGCGTACTCGCTTGCGGCGGCGGTGTCGCCACCGAAGAGGTCGGCGAGGAATTCGTGGTCGGTCTCGATGGCGATCGTCGCCGTGCGGCAGACCGCGCCGGCGAGGCCGCCTTCGCCAGCTTGGCCGCTCCGCTCCAGCCGCTTCCCGGCGTAGCCCTCCAGCGCCTCCCGCCGCAGGGCGGCACGGCGAGCGAAAGCAGGGACGCCGGCGTCCGGCGCGGGATCGGAAGATGCGCGCGCCAGCCGAGCCGCCACCGACGCGCGCGACGCATGCGGACCGCTGCCGATCATGTGCAGGACGCCGCCCGACTCGATCCAACCGTCGATTCCCTGCGAACCCGCGGCGAGAAACGCCGTGATCGCGCCTCGATGCGAGGGGCGCCCTCCGTCTCGACGACCGGCAAGGACCGCGATAGAGCCGAACGGAGGGGCGCCGGCATCGGCGTCTCGACGAGCAGACCCGCGGCGTTCGACGCGCGACACGCGAACGAAGCCGCGCGGGCCGGCGATCGCGTCGATCGGCTCGAGCGCTGCGCTTCGCGGTGCGCTTCGCATCGAGCGGAATCGCGATCGTCTCCGCCCGGTCCACCCGCACGGAGCCGGGCATGCAGTGCGGCCGCCAGGACGGAGTCGTCGGTCGACGTGGACGTCGGGCCGCCGCTGCGGCGGCATGGGCCGGCGACAGCGAGGCGAGCCGTTCGGCCGCTGCGGGGCGCGATCTGATCGAGGGACGCGGATGCGCCGCCGATCGTCGCGATGAGAGCGGCGGCGCGCCGAAGCATGCAAACATTGCAGTCGCTCGAAACACGGAGAGTCTCCTCTGGGGGGAATGAAGTGAGCTCGATACGCGTCCCCGTTGATCCTCGCACCCCACCCAACCCAATTCCGCCGCGAGACGCCGCTGTGGGCAAGAGGGGTCGAACGGATGGAGTTCACTGGAATCGGTATGAGGTTGTGAGGGAGGCGGCGTGCGTTCAGATCGACACTCGCAGCCGGAAGCCCGACCACAACCCTGCGGCGGCGCTGGTGCCCGAAGGCAACAAGCCGGTGATGAACTTCGAGAAGGAATCCGTCTGCGACTTGATCCGCTTCGGGTTCAAGCCGGTCTGGGACTCGACCGTCGCCCAATTCACGTCGATGCAGCGCCGGTTCGTTGAAGCAGGTAGACGCCGATGGCGACGATCCCAAGCAGCAGAGGCCCCACTTGATGAAGGCGGACAGGAACCGATGGCGAACGCGGCGATGAAGCCATGCCGATCCCGGCTCATGGCGGGCCCCGCCACGACGTCCGCGGCGGGGCCGCTTCCCGGTGCTGCGCCGGACTTCGCCTCGCGAAGCCGGTCACCATCGAGGGATCCACCGAACGAGCGCTGCTCGCTGGCGCGGCGTCGTTCCTCGAATGCTCGTACCACCACAGTCCGGCGCCGCCCAGCACCACGAGGGCGGCCAACCAGAACGCGACGCGGCCTCCGCGCCCGACATGCTTGAGTTCGCCTTTGACGGTCTTCCGCGAGGCGCCGGAGCGGGCATCGGCCATGGCCGTAGCGTACCGGCGCGCCGCACCGATGGCACGCCATTTCAGTTCGCGCTTTGTTTGGATCGGTCGGTCCGGCAATGCAAGGAAGGTTGGCCAGCGAGGCCGTTCGCAGGTCGCCGGCGCACGCGGTCCCAGGGATCGTCGAAGGGCATCGCCGACTTCAACTGACTCCGGAAGACCTCCATGCGTTCGAGTTCTTCCGGCAGCGACATCCATGGGCAGGACTGGGCGGTTGGTCGGGCGCGAGGATGAGCCGGAACGCGTCCTCGACCCATCCGCCACCCATTGCGCGCGAAACATGATGGTCGTGGCCGGTTCCCAGGGGCGATCCCCCGCGTCCGGCGTCCTTTCCCGGACTTGACAGAATCAGAGGTTTCTGTAGTGTTCGTGCTAGCACGCGGGCCGAGACGTCCCCTCGGCTGGTTCGGCCATGCGTCTGAAGGCCGCGGAGGACGGTCCTCCACAGTCACCGTGTGCAGCGCATGACGAGCATTCTGACATGAACAAGACAACGCCCTTGATCCGTTCCGTGATGTATGCCGCCCTCCCGGCGGCATGCCTGACCCTGTTCGCCTGTGTGAATCCTGGCGTCGACCGCGGCATGCGCGGCGATGCTCCGCGCAGCCTTTCGGATGCTGGTGCTGGCGCGATGGCCGCCCCCGCTCCGAGGTCGGCCCCGGCCGCTGCCGCGGCTCCGACCGCTGCGCCTTCCGCGGCTCCGGCGGCGCAGCCGCGGGCCCCCATGGCGGCGAGCGGTGCGGGCTATACCCCGAACATCCCGCCGGACATGAACGCGTCGATGATGTACCTGCCCACCGGCGACCCTGCCACGAGCGGTCTCCAGGTCTGGCAGCTCATGCCGAAGCAGGTTCGCGCGAACCAGACGTTCACCCACGAGGTGCACGTCCACAACATGGGCAACGCGCCGCTCTCCGACGTGATCGTGGCCGACAAGTCGACGAAGAACCTCACGATCGTCGACAGCACGCCGAAGGCGATGCAGGGCCCGGGCGGCGGCTACGCGTGGGATCTGGGCGAGTTTGGTCCGCACGAGACGAAGGTCATCAAGATCACGTCCAAGTCGGGCTCGGTCGGCGAGGCCGGCAACTGCCTCGTCGCGGACTACAACAATCACCACTGCGCCGTGACCGAGGTCGTCGATCCGCGCCTCGAGATCACCAAGAACGCTCCGGCGGAGGTGTCGATCTGCGACAACATCCCGCTGAGCTTCACCGTCAAGAACGCCGGCTCGGGCAACCTCGCGAACGTGACGGTCAGCGACCAGCTTCCGTCCGGCCTGACCGTGAACGGACAGAGCGCGCTCACGCTGCCGGTCGGCCCGCTCGCCCAGGGCGAGTCGAAGACCGTCACCGCGAGCGCCAAGGCCGACAAGACCGGCCGGTATGACAACACCGCGACCGCCTCGGCCGACGGCAACATCACCGCGACGTCGAACAAGACCTCGACGATGGTGAAGCAGCCGAAGCTCGTCGTCACCTGCGAGCCCACGCCCGCCGGTTACATCAACCAGCAGGTCGGCTTCAAGTACACGGTCAAGAACGTCGGCGACTTCCCGTGCAACAGCACGCAGCTCACCGTCGCCCTTCCGCCGAACGCGCAGTTCGTGAGCGCGTCGAACAACGTTTCGCCCGCGGGCGGCTCGATCAAGTGGGATCTCGGCACGCTGCCCCCCGGCGGCACCGCGACCGCCAACGTCGTGCTGAGCGCGAAGGACATCGGGCAGCTCAACTGCAGCGCCACGGCGACGTGCGGTTGCGCCGAGCCGAACGCGACGAACTGCTCGGTCGAGGTCAAGGGCATCCCGGCCGTGCTGCTCGAGTGCATCGACATCAACGACCCGCTCGAGGTCGGCAAGGAGACGACGTACGTCATCACCGTGACCAACCAGGGCTCGGTGACCCTGACGAACGTCAAGATCAACTGCGCGCTGCCGAGGGAGGAGCTCTTCAGCTCCGCTGGCGGCGCGACGTCGACGACCTCGACGGGTTCGACGATCTCCTTCGCCCCGCTCGCCAGCCTGCCGGTCGGTGGCAAGGCCGAGTGGCGCGTCGTGGCCAAGGCGACCGCGCCGGGCGAGATCCTCTTCAAGATCACGATGAAGTGCGATCAGATCATCTCCACGGTCGAGGAGACCGAGTCGACGAACCTGTACAAGTAATCGTCGAGATCGGTCGTGTCGTGAATCCAGAATGTTCGGCGGCGGCGGGCGAAGGCCCGCCGCCGTTTTTCATGCGCCGAGCGCGGCGTCGCCAGCGGGGGCGCGAGATACGATGATCGCCATGGAACGCTTGCACCTCATGCACGCCTCATTCACCCCAAGCCCGTTTCACGCCGATCCTTCCGCCGCACGCTCGACGATGCATGGACCGAGGAGCGCCGCTGTGGTCCTCCTTGCGACGCTGGTGGCCTTGGCCTCGATCGTGGGCTGTGGCCCGAAGGCCCAGGACGGCGGTGCGCTCGCCGGAGGCTCCGGAAATGGACAACCCGGGACACCCGACGACCTGGCATGGCCGCGTACGTTCACCAAGGACGGCAGCACCGTGGTCATGTACCAGCCGCAGGTCGACGCATGGAAGGATCACAGGACGATCAAGTTCCGCTCGGCGATCGCGGTGACGCCGTCGGGGGCGAGCGAGCCGACCTATGGCGTGGTGGCGGTGCAGGCCGACACGGCGGTGAACTCCGAGAAGAGCACCGTGGTCATGACGAACCTCCAGCCGGCGGTCTACTTCCCGACGCTCTCGGGACCACAGGCGGCGCCGTTGCAGGCGCTCGTCCTTGAACTGCTTCCGACGCGCCCCTCGATCGAGCTCTGGCTCACCCAGGTGCTCTCCTCCATGCACGACGCGCCGAAGCCGCGGACGGTCGACGTGAGCATGCAGCCCCCGCCGATCTACCACAGCGATTCGCCGGCGATCATGTTGATCTTCATGGGCCAGCCGCAGTTCAAGCCGGTCAGCGGCACGCAACTGAGCATGGCGGTCAACACCAACTGGGCGCTCTTCCGCGACAACGTGACATCCCAGTGCTACCTGCTCGACGGGAACTCCTGGCTCACCGCGCCCGATCCGCTGAACGGCCCGTGGACCGCCGCGGGGCAGCTCCCCGCGGACTTCTCGAACCTGCCCAGCGAAGGTTTCGCCGACGTGCAGGCCAACGTTCCCGGACAGCCCTTTGCCGTCGTGCCGCGCGTCTATGCGAGCACGTCGCCGGCCGAGCTCATCGTCACGCAAGGCGCTCCGAGCTACACGGCGATTCCCGGCACGCGGCTGATGTACGTCAGCAATCCGCCGATGCCGCTCTTCTTCGACCTTTCCAACAACACGCTCTACTACCTGGTGGCCGGGCGATGGTTCAGCGCGCCGAACCTCCAGGGGCCCTGGGTGGCCGCGTCCCAGTCGCTGCCGGCCGAGTTCGCCAGGATCCCGGAGAGCAGCCCGATGAGCTTCGTGCTGGCATCGGTTCCGGGCACGCAGGAGGCGTCCGACGCGGTGCTCCTCGCACAGGTTCCGCACAAGGCCACGATCAACATCGCCGACGCAAGCGTCAACGTCGCCTACACCGGACCGCCCCAGTTCCAGCCGATCGCGGGCACGTCGATGCAGTACGCGGCGAACACGTCGTACGAGGTCGTCTCCGCGAACGGTCAGTACTACTGCTGCTATCGAGGCGTCTGGTTCGTCGCGCCGACGGCGACGGGTCCGTGGGCCGTCTGCACGTCGGTGCCGAGCGTGATCTACACGATCCCGCCGTCGTGTCCGCTCTACAACGTCACGTACGTGCAGGTCTACGACGCGACACCGACGACCGTCGTGGTCGGCTACACGGGTGGCTACAGCGGCGAGTACGTGGCGGCGACCGGGGCGCTGATGTTCGGCGCGGGCATGCTGACCGGCGCGATCCTCGCCAGCAACGATTGCTGGAGCTGCTGCTCGCCGTGCTACTTCTCGTACGGCTGCGGCGCGTGGTACCACGGCGGCTACTGCGGCTATGCGGCGAGTGGAAGCTGGTACGGACCGCACGCCAGCGGCACCTGGGGCGCGTCGTACAACCCGTCGACCGGAACCTATTCGCGATCGGCGTATGGATCGGGCGCCTATGGCTCGGGCAGCATCCACCAGGCCTACAACCCGTGGAGCGGCGGATACGGGTCGCACGCCACGGCATCCAACGGCTATGGCTCGTGGGGCGGCACGACCATGTCGGAGGGCGGCAAGTGGGCGCAGGGCGAGCACTACACGAACAACGCAACCGGCGTCACCCGCGGCGCGGCGGACAATTCTTCGGGACAGTGGGTCGAAGGCGCCAAGGGCCCCGGCAACAACTCCGTCGCCAAGGCGAGCAACGGCGACGTCTACGCCGGCCATGACGGCAACGTCTACCGCAGCAACGACGGGACCTGGCAGAAGTACAACGGCAGCAGCGGGTGGCAGGACACGCCGACGCAGAAGCCGACGACCAGCGGAGCGTACAGCCGTCCGGCCAACACCCAGAGTTGGCAAAGCCCCGCCAGCGAGGCGCAGAACAACTGGAAGGGCGACTGGAACGCCAAGAGCGCGGGCGCGAATTGGCAGAACTCGATGAACCAGCGTCCTTCGTCGGGCGGCTGGCAGGACAACTGGAACCACTCCGACGTGCAGTCGGGTCTCAACAGCGACTCGTGGGCGCGCAACTCGGGCGGCTGGGGTGGCGGCGGCAATCGTTCGTGGGGCGACGACGATCGCTCATGGGGCGGTGGCGGCCGCTCGTGGGGCGGCGGCGGCGCCCGCTTCGGTGGCTTCCGGCGGTGAGTCGAATCGTCGGCTCCGTGGCGGCGACGCCGCCACGGAGCCGCCCAAGGACGTTCAGTTCGCCACGCCTTCCGTGATGATCAGGTCGTCCTTGGTGGCGTCGATCGTCACCCAACCGCACGCGGTCACGTTGCCGTTGGCGTCGAACTTGCATCCCCAGATGCCGGCCGCGTGGGCGCTGCATTCGCTCTCGTCGAGCAGCACCGCGAAGAAGCCCGAGCCGACCGGCCGGTTCCTGGGATTGGCCGGACCGTTGAGCGCGACGAGCATCGCCCCTCGGCCGACACCGCCGTTGCGGCAGAAGAAGTCGCCCTCGCCGTAGAGGAAGAGGACCTTGTCCTCGTCGTCCCAGAGCACATCGGCGGTCTCGGCGGTTCCGTCGCCATTGAGGTCGATCTGCTGGACCCAGACGGAGTCGGTGTCGGTCGGCGAGTTCTTGGTGTCGACGCTGAGGGGACCCTTCCCGATCGACGTCGCCTGCTTGGCGTTCGGTGGCGGTGTTGGATTGTTCGCCATCGCGCGCACGGCGGGACTGACCTGCATCTTGACGCCGGGCTCGCCGCTCATGGGCACGGTCGGCGTGGCCGTCGTCGTGGTCTTCGTTTCCGAACAGCCGTTCAGGCCCGCAGCCACGAGGCATGTTGCGAGCGCGGCGGTCTTCAGGTGCATGATTTCATGACTCCTTGCGTTGGTTGGTTGCTGACGAGGTTGACGTCGATCCTGCACGGTTGTCGAACGGCCATTGCGCCGGCCGCTTCGACGCCATCGTAACCCCCGGGTGCTACGGCCTGTAGCCCGTCGGGAGCTCGGGAGCGCGCGTCGGGTCGTACTTCTCCGGCACGGTGTACGTCTCGATGACTCCCTCGCGGATCGCCTGCGAGAACTCCGGCGAGTACCCGGCCCGTTCCGCCGCCGGGTTGATCACGCTTCGCGCGAAGATGACGTCGAAGGGCTGACTCGAGTCGAGCTGCCCGTTCTCGTAGGCGTATCGAGGCCACTGGCCGTTGAAGAGAAGCCGCCATGAGATCGGACGCGACGAGCCCCCGGCCCAGGCGTTCTGGATGATGTTGATGCCGCAACTGTTGGTGACCGCGTTGTACCACTCCGGATGCGCCGCGAGACGGTTCGCTCGATCGATGTACTCGACCAGCAGCCCGCGGATTCCCGCGGGGGGCGCCTGCAGGCGGAAGAGGTGCACGGTCTCCTTCCGAACGTTGGTGCGCACGCCGACGATGTCGCGCTCCTCGGCGAAGACGTAGACGAGCTCGAACTGACGGAAGAGGCTCGGGACGGTGGCGTAGGCCTCGCCCTTCTTCTTGCGCACCTCGACCGAGATCGCGAGGTGCCGGCCATCCTCGAAGCCGAAGCTCACGAACGTGTGGCAGATGAGCGTTGGTCCCCAGTAGCTCAGGAAGAGATCGAGCGTGCGCAGCTTCGAGAGGTCGTAGCGTTGCTCCTCCCACCGCTCGTCGAAGTCGTCCTCGCTCCTCCAGTGGAAGTCGCGCACGCTCCGGACGGTGAAGCGGTCCCCGTCGACCTCGATGATCGGAGCGACGCGCGTTGGCGGGGTCCAGTCCGCGTCGTTGGTCGCCGGGGCGTACCAGAACCACGCGAACGGGACGAGCCAGAGCGCCGCAAGCAGCGCCCAGCGGGATGCACCGCGGCACCGCAGGGCGATCGCCAGCCCGACGACGAGGAGGATGGCGAGCGCCGTGCCGCGCAGCCACGCCGGGCGGAGCGGCGACCACCACAACGCTCCGCAGCCCCACGCGTACGCGACGACGACCAGCACGGCCGCGAGGGCGATGACGAGCACCTTGCCCAGGCGGATCGGGGCCGAAGGGCGGGGGCGCTCCGAATTGGCGTTCTTCATCGGGGTTCTCGTCCCGCCTCCTGCTGCTTCGCAAGTTGCCGTTCCAGCTCGGCCGTGAGCGCGGCGGGCGAGAGCGGATCGTCGACGGAAGTCCTCCAGTTCCGAGGGTCGCGGCCCATGGCGCGTCCCAGGTCCGACATCGCGTCCATGTCGGCCTTGTTGAAGATGCCCTTTCCGGTCGCGGTCCAGCCATCCGGCATGGCGACGTAGCGGAACTCCACGTCGACGCCGATCGACTCGTGCAGGATCCTGCTCGACAGCTCCACGATCTTGAGCTGTCCCGTCAGCGCCGCCTGGACTGCGAGGGCAAGGGAGCGCTTGATCACCCCCATGTCCGATGCATCGACCGCCTCCGGCGGCACCACGAGCGGCGTGTTGGCGATGACCCAGACGCGCACCTTCGGCGGCTTGACGTCGGGATGGCGCTCGCGCCACCGCGCCACCGCGGATCCGCTCGAATCGAACGCCGCGATGTAGAGGATGTCGCGCGTCGTGGAGCCGTCCACGTAGAGGTTCCCGCCGATGAGCTGTGGCGGGAAGACGGCCGGGATCGAGGCGGAGGAGAGGTTGTAGCGGCAGAACTCGTCCGGTGTCATCCGGCCCTGCTGCACCTGCGCCGCGAGTTCCGTGAGGTTCCACGTGCGGCTCCCGCCCTGATTGAGGTTCGTGACGCCGATGAGCAGCAGCCGATGCTCGGGCACCTGCGCCGCGATGGCGGGAATCCTGGGACCCACCGTCTGCTCGATGCTCTTCAGCAGTCCGGCGTCGTTGTAGACCGACTCCTCGTTGATCAGCACGTCCAGGAGCGATCGCTCCTTGATCCAGCCCTGCGAGGGATTGCGGTAGATCTGGTCGGCCAACGCGTACGAGGCCTCGTCGCCGACGAAGGCCATCGGCGCGATGAGACTTCCCGTGCTGACGCCCGTCACCAGGTCGAATTCGGGCCGGGCGAACTGCGGATCCTTCACTTCGCCCCAGCCGAGGAGGAATCCGGCGCCAAACGCGCCCTTCGCGCCGCCGCCGGAGAGGATGAGGACATCGAAGGTGCGGTCGTCCGGGTGACCCGCGGCGACGGCCCGCTCGTACTCCAGCTCGCTGCGCAGGAGGATCTCCTCCTCGATGCGATCCTGCGTCGCCGAAACCTCGCCGAGGTAGCCGATCTCGTTCGCTTCCAGCTCCTCGATTGGCGGAGACTTCACCTTCGGGGCGCAGCCGACGAGCGGCGCCAGGATCGACGCTGCCGACATCCACGCGACGACGCCAGGACTCAAACGCATGCGAACTCCGATTCTGTGGTGACGGATCCCGCGCCTCGACACCATTGCGCCGAGGCGACGAAGGATGGTACGAAATCCGATGCGATGGCGGCGGGTGGAACCTTCACGGAGCCGCAGCGCGCCGACGCGCCGACCGCGCGCGTCATGTGCCCCGCATCGCCGCGATGGTGTCGGGAAGCTCCGCGACCAGGTCGCTGGCGAGCATTCCGGACGGTCCGTGGCGCCGCGCCCACGCGTCCGCGGCGTGCGCGTGCGCCTGAACCGCGAGGCGAGCGCAGTCGAAGAGGCCCAGCGCCGCGCTGCCCGCCGCGGCCCCCGATCGCGGCGCAAACTGGGCGACGAGCGCCGCGGTCACGCCCGTGAGCACGTCGCCCGTTCCCGCGGTGGCAAGCGCGGGGTTGCCCGCCTCGCACACCCAGTGGCGAAGCCCGTCGCTGACCACCGTGCCGTGGCCCTTCAGGACGCAGATGCATCCCAGGCGCCGCGCCAGCGCGCCCGCGGCGGCGATGCGAGCCTCCGCGCCGCCGCCCCGCGCATCGAGAGCCGGCGCGTCGAGCCGAAGGGCGTGCGCGAGCCGCGCAAACTCTCCTGGATGCGGCGTCACGATCGCCGCGGCGCGGAAGTCGGCCTGGAAGTCCGGCGTCGACGCGAGGCAGTTGAGCGCATCGGCGTCGACGACGAGCGGCACGCCGTCGCTCGCGACGACGCGGATCACGACCTGCCGCTGCGCCGGCTCGTCGCCGAGCCCCGGCCCGAGGGCGAGGCACGACGACTTCGGCACGTGGGCGTCGAGGACCTCGGCGCACGCGGAGGGGAGCAGGCGACCCGCGGCATCGACGGGAAGCGCGAGCGCCGTGGCCGATGGAGCGATCGTGAGCGCCGCCGCGGCGAACGGCGCGGGCACCGCGAGCATGGCGAGCCCGGCACCGGAGCGCAGCGCCGCGAGGGCCGCGAGCGCCGGACCGCCGACCATGACGCGCGGCGGGGCGGCCTGGCCGCCGAGCACCACGACCGTTCCGAACGTGCCCTTGTGGCCATCGAGCGGTCGCGCCGGGAACGGCGGAAGCGGACCTGCGGGTTCGGTCATGACGGGCGATCGTCCGTCCGCGGCCGTTCGTCGTCAACGCGCAACCGGGGTCGCCGTCCGCGGCGCGCCGATTCGACCGTCGCGGCGTCGCTCGACCGATCGGTACACTGCTTGCCTCCCATGACCACCGCCACGCCAGCCAGCTCCGAACGTCCGCACGTCCACATCCGCACGATGGTCGCCAACGCGCGGATCGAAGGCGTCTACAACCTGGTCAATCCGCAGGTCGGCGTCACCAAGAACGGCGATACGTACCTCAAGTGCCTGTTGCGCGACGCGAGCGGCGAGATGCCCGGCCGGCGCTGGAAGTTCGACGAGCGCGAGCTCGAGGCGATCTCCGCGACCGGGTTCGTCTGGGTCGAGGGAACGACCGAGCTCTACGAGGGCAAGATCCAGCTTCGCGTCGAGCAGGTCCGTTCGTGCGAGGTGAGCGAGCAGGAACTGGCGCACCTGCTGCCGATGACGCCGCGCAGCATCGACGCGATGGCGGCGCGGCTGGCCGAGCTGCTCGACACGCTCGCGCACCCGGGCATGAGGGCGCTCGTGGCGGAGTTCCTCAGGGACGACGAGCTCATGATGCGGTTCCGTCGAGCGCCGGCGGCGATGTCGCTGCATCATGCGTGGATCGGAGGACTGCTCGAGCACACGCTCCAACTGCTCGAGCTCGCCGACCGGATGCTCCCGCTCTATCCGCAGCTCAACCGCGACCTCGTGATGGTGGGGCTCTTCCTGCACGACATCGGCAAGGTGTGGGAGCTGACCTGGGAACGCGGCTTCAACTACACGCTCGATGGCAACCTCGTCGGCCACCTGGTCCGTGGCGCCATCGTGCTCCAGGCGAAGGCGGCGCTGGCCAACAAGGCGAGCGGCAACTCGATTCCGTCCGACGCGATCAAGGTCCTGCAACACATCGTGCTGAGCCATCATGGATCGCTCGCGTTCGGCTCGGCGAAGCTCCCGAGCACGCCCGAGGCGATCTTCGTGGCGATGCTCGACAATCTCGACGCCCGGACGCAGATGTCGCTCACCGCCGCGCGCAGCGCCGACTCCGCCGATGCGGCCGCGCTCAACGGCGGCTTCACCGAGAAGATCTGGGCGCTCGAGACGCGGCTCTACCGGCCCGATCCGCTGGCGTGACGGATCGTCGGCGGCGTGCGCGAGGCCTGTCGGGCGTGGCCACGCTCGGACCGGAGTGCCCGCGCCGGCGGCGACCGGCGTTCACGAGTTCCCCCGCGGCTCGGCCGCGCCTGCCTCGGCGACCGCCGCCTGCAGCGGCTCGCAAGCGCCTCGAGCACCCGGGGCGCAAAGAACGGAAACGGCCATGTTCGCGACTCGACGATCGGGCGTGCCAAGCGCCCCGGCGCGCCTCGGCCACCGCGCTCAAGGGCCGCCGTGTCCGCCGGCGACATGCGCAGCTCGTTTCCTCGTGCATGGTTCGCCACGGCAGCGACGCTCGAGCGAGCCGTTGCGGAGCGAGGTCGATCGCGTCGAGCCATTCGCGCTTGCGCGGTCCCGGATGGTCCGGCGGATCGCCTTGATTCGTTCCCACTCCTTCGGGATCGAAGGTGGCCTCGCGCAGCGTCCGCCGCGCGCGGTCCAGGGTCCGCCAGCCGCGCGCGGTCGCCTCCGGGAATGGAAGATGCAGCGTCGTCAGCCGCCGCGGCGGCGGGGCGCCACGCACGCCGAGCCATTCGGCCAGCCAGCGTTCCATCGCGACGCCGTGGCATCAGCGCCGCCGGTTCCATGGATGAAGGCGTCGCACGCCGCAAGACGCAGGAATCCCGTGAGCATGAGCGCACGCGGCCGCAGTCGAACGATCGATGCGGCGGGAGCCGAAAGGGGCGTCGCCGGGCCGGCGGCGGCGCGCTCCAGGTCGTCGTCCCAGGCGCGCATCCTTCGACCCTCCGCATCGAGGCGCCAGAGCGGCACCTCGACGCGATCGTCACGGATCGTGAGCGCGGTCGCGGCGCCCGGCGTGGCGGCGACGGCCCGGTTGTACGCCGCGGCGCACGCCCACGGGTCGGCGGCGATTCGCTCCAGGAGCGCCCGCCCGAGCGTCGTCTCCAGGAGCGCCGAGGATCGAACGAGGGGCAGCGGCGGACACGCGGCGCCGAGCAGGTCGAAGGCGGCGCGCGTGACCCGCATCGCGGCGTTCGGCCCGCCGGCCGCGCCCGAAGCGCCGCGACGATTCGTTCGAGCCCCGCCTGGACGTCGGCAAGGCGGGCGGATTCGCCGCGAAGCGCCCGGTGTCCGCGGCCAGGGTCGAGCAGTTCGAACGGAGGCATCCATTCGACGATCGGGCTGGTCGGACCACCCGTGCCGCATGCGCGGCGTCCTTGGCGAGGTCCACGGTGGCGAGCCGCAGGGATCCATCGCCGTCGCGCACCGGCACCGTCAGGAAGCTGCCGGGGGATCGACGTCATGTTCGACGACCACGTGAAACGCAGCGCCGCCGACGGCCGCCGCCGTGCCTCCGCGGCCAGCATCTCCTTCGCGACGATCCCCGGATGCCAGAAGCCCGGTTGGTGACCGTCCCGATAACCGCGACGTCCACCGGTAGACCAAGCTCGGCGAGTGCGGCGACGCCATGACGACACGCGACGCCGAGCAGCACCGGATCGCGGTCTCCGGCGTCGCCCCGTCGCGCGAAGCGCGGGGGCGACACCGGCGGCCTCGTGCACCTCGTCGCGTAGCGCCGCGTGCCGCGCCGCGCGATCCGGGCGTGTCGAGCGGGCGCGCCAGCCGCCGCGCCAGCCGCCGCATCAACCAGCGCTTCGAGGATCGTCGCGACCGGCGGGGCGACCGTCAGCGTTGGCATGCGCAGTTCCTCGGTGGTCGCCGGCCACGACACGTCGTCAGCATCCGCACGCGCTGGCGCTGCGCACCGACGGATGCGCCGACGCGTCAACCGACGGATCGATCGACGTTGCCGATCCATCATGACAGATGCTGTCGAGTCGGTGGAGCGCCGACGAGGGCAACCGATCCGCGCAGCGCCGCAACTCGCGTGTCAGCGTTCGTCGATACGCCGCGAGGCGCTTCTGTGGATCGTTGAGCGGCCCGCCGAAGGTCCGGGTGGGATCGTTGTAGATGAGTCGCACGGGAATCTCGCGGACGGCGAGCCGCTGCGCCGCCGCCTGCACCCAGAACTGCATCGGGAAGTCGTAGCCGTCCACATCGAGCCGC
The DNA here is from genome assembly GCA_046350555.1 of Phycisphaerales bacterium. Taxonomy (GTDB): domain Bacteria; phylum Planctomycetota; class Phycisphaerae; order Phycisphaerales; family SM1A02; genus JAXMAF01. The sequence continues at coordinate 43,074 of JAXMAF010000025.1, read as the reverse complement.
AGGCGGCCGCAGGCACGGACGCGATACGCCTTGAAGCCACAGAACGCGTCGGTCATGGCGACGCCGGGTCCCATGAGGAGGTCGCCCAGGCGACAGTTGAGCTCGGCCGTGATGGTGGCGTTGATCGAGCGGCGATCCTGCGGTGGAGAGTCGTCGCCGTCGCGAGCGACGAGGTAGCGGCTCCCGGAGACGACGTCGGCCGGGTGCTCGCCCCGTTCGGCGGCGCGGATCGCCGCCACGAAGCTGGGCAGCGCCGCCGGTTCATGCTGCTCGTCGCAGTCCATGGTCACGAGCCAGTCGTACGCATCGAAGTCGGCCCAGCGCAGCATGTCCTGCATCGAGCGACCGTAGCCGCGGTTGGTGGCGTGCCGGATCACCTCGACCGGATGCCTGGCCAAGCGGAGCGGCGTGCCGTCCGTCGATCCGTCGTCCACGACGAGCACGTCGAACGGCGTCTGCTCGGCGTAGCGCCTCACCTCCGTGAGCACCTTGTCGACGTACCTCTCCTCGTTGTAGACCGGGATCGCCAGGAGAAGCCGCGGGTCGTTCATGGGTGGCCTCGCATCGCTGTGGGCTGCCATTGCCGAAGTGGTTCGGCCAAGGCGACGGGGCGGATTCCATTCCGGACCGTTGCGGTCGATCGGGAGACGTCCGACATCGTGATCGGGCGGCGCGCACGGCACGACGCGGGCGGCGTTCAGGATAGCGCCGCGCGCGAGCCGTCGCCGAGCAGCGCGAACGCCGAACGGAGCTGGTCGTTTCACCAGCCGGACCGAAACGTGACGCGCTTTCCCGACTTTCGCGGGACCGCGCTCAACCTCGCGGTAGATTCCCGGCCAATGCGACGACGACGCCGGACGTCGTCACGCGCGACGGCCTTCGCCATCCACCATCCCCGACGACCCCACTCAAGGCAAAGCCCCAAGGAACACGCGCACGGAACATGACCAAGGAACACGCGCACGGAACATGACCAAGGAACACGACCAAGGAACATGTCCAACGAACATGACCAACGAACATGCCCGACGATCCCACCATCCGCGACAGGCGCCGACAACGGCTCGACATGCTGCTTCGTCTCGCGCAGCTTCGATGTGGCTGGACGCGACGGGAGCTCGCCGCCGCGCTTGGACGCGACGCGAGCAACCTGCTCGTGTCGACCGGGCTCCCCAAGATCGACCTGCTGTGGCGTCTCGCCGATGCGCTTCAGTGGCGTGCAGGCGATGTGCTCGAGGCGATCGCGGAGCTTCAGCCGGGGGATGGACCGAGGGGGCCGCGGGCGTCGTCGTCGGCCGCGCGCGGCGATGACGAACAACCCTCCAGGGCGTCGACGACCGGCGCGGTCGCCGGCGGTGCGGGACTGGGCCATGTCAATCTGGGCGACGTCGGATCGGGCCACGTCGGATTGGGCGAGCACGGACTGGGTGAAGACCGTTGCGACTCGATCGCGCGGCTCCTGCGCGACGCTCGTTTCGAGGACGCGCGGGATGCGGCGCGACGGGCGCTTCGTCGTTCCACAGTGGACGGCCTGGCGTCCGTTTCGGCGCCCGCGGCCCGCGCCCGTCCCGCGCCCGACGCGAACCGTCGAATGTCGGAGCGCGAGGTCGTGATCGCACAGCTCGCGGCAAGCCACGTGGGGCTGGGTGACACGCTCGAAGCAAGGGCGCTCCTCGGCGGGACGTTTGCGACACCATGGCTGCGAGCAGCCGTCGCCGCGATCGGCGCCCTGGCCCTGCGCCTCGATCATCAGCGCGGAGACGTCAGCGCCGATGTCGCGTTGCGGGCGATCCGCGAGGCCGAGGGGATTGTGCCGACGGCGTCGTCCGAGCGGTTTCGCTGTGTGGCGCTTCCGGGTGCGGCCACAGGGCCGCTCTTGGCTGCGGCGGCCGAGTCGGTCCGTGCGTCGGCCGGACGCATCGATGTTGCCGCAGCGCTCGAGGATGCGTCCAACAGGATCGCGGCTGGCGGCGATCGCTCGCGCGAGCCGGCGCGGGTCGTGGACGGCGTGCGCGTCGCCGTGCAGCGATGCCTCTGGTTGATCGACGTCCTGCTTCCGTCGGAGCATGGCGAGACGGTGGACGGGCCGCGCACCCTCGACGAGCGTCTTCTTCAGCATGCGACGTCCGCCGCACTGCGCCGATGCGCCGCGGCGCTGGTCGGTCTGGATGACTGGGCCCTGCGCGCCTCGTGGTTACTTCTCGAGGCTCGTCGTCGAGTGCGTCTCACGGCGTGGACCGCCGCCGATCCGGGATGGACGATGGGGGAGCGGGAGTCCTGCTGGATCGCCGGTCTGGTGAGCCGCCAGCCCTCGCTTCGGAGGCTGGCGTGGTCAATGCTCGACTGCGCTCGCCCCGGAGCAGCGCGGCTCGGGCCGGAGCGGGTGTCGGGCCTCGAAGCGAAGCGAGGGCCGCCATGACCGATGCGGCGCCGCGTTCGGCCTGCGGGCCAAGCCGGCGCGCCTGCCGATTGGCTCGCACGGGGCCGTCCGGAGGTTTGTCCGCAATCCCTGCGCGGGCCGAGGCTACGGCGCCGGCGCGGGTAGACGCACGATCGTCTGCTTGGTGATTCGCGTGAAGATCCCAACCGCGCGGATCTCCTCGCGGCGCTGCTCGGCGACGACGCCCAGTTCCGGCACGACGTAGAGGATCGCGACCTCGCTCGCCGTGGCCATCGTGAGCTTGGCGCGGAACTCGACCGAGACGCGCACAGCGTCGAAGACTCCGAGGGGCGTCGCGATCGGGACGCGATCGAGGATCTTCATCTCGCGGGTCGCCGTTCCTTCCTGTGTGACCTTCTCGGGGCGATCCTCGTCGCGAACGGTCATGTGCACCTGAACCTTGGACGACTCGCCGTGCTTGAGCGGCCGCAGCACGGCCGGCGCCATGAGGAGCGCGGGCTCGAATCGACTGATGGCCCGGTCGTGGTGGGAGAGGTTTGCCGGCATCGACACGGCGCCGTCCGGCGCGGTCGCCAGCAGATAGGTCTGCTCGTCGACGCCATCGCGCCGCCAGAGGTCGGCGACCGTCGCGCCGAAGCGGTCGGTCGGGGCACGTTCGCGAACGATCGAAGCCCCGGCGCGTTCACCCTCGACGACGCGCCAAAGCTCGGTCGCGCGGTCCATCGGCTGGAGCTTCGTGGCGTCGAGGGCGATCTCGTCGTCCTCGCCGATCGGGCTCGGCTCGCCGACCAAAAGGCCATCCACCGCACCAGGAGGCGCCGTGGTTGCCGATCCCGGGCCGCGCGGCGCCGATCTTCCAGGGATCGTTGGTCCCGGCCCGGTCGGCGTCGTCGGCGCGGTTGCGCTCATGCCCGCCGAATCCGGCAAGTCCGGCAAATCCGACATCTCCGGCCCGCCGGCACCGTCCGTCACGCTCGCATGGCCCGCCGTGGTTCCGGAAGCCTGGCCGCCCGTGGCGGTGCCGCGCGTGCTCTCGCATGCCGCGGCGAGTGCAAGCACGGTCGCCGCGAAGGTGGCACGACGCGCACTGGGACGACGACCGATCACCTCGAGCCACCGCTCGCAGGGCGTCGCGGCGCGTCGCCGGCCGGGCCCTTCGTCGGTCCTCCCGGCAGGCGGAGATTCCGGTCGCGCGAGCCCCGGTCGTCGGAGCGAGGCTGATCGTCGCGCGTCGAGAGCCCCTTCGACTTCCACAGGGCCAGCAGCGCGCCCGGATCGATGCGTTCGGTGACGACGCCATCGGCATCGCTCCGCCTGACACGGTGCCCGCTCGAATCGAAGGTCTGGGTGATGATCGGTTCGTCGAGGGCCGGCTGCGTGGTGAGGATCCAGCCATCGCCTTCGGGTCGCCAGCGGTCGAGCCGCTGCGGCATGCGCGCGCCCTTCGTGTCGAACCAGAAGAACGAGAGCTCCTTCGGCGGTGCGCTGTCGCGCGGCTGTGTGGCGGCGAGCAGGTTGCCCAGGAGCAGGACCTCCGGCATGCAGAGGTAGGCGCGACCCGGAACGACCCATTCCTTCGGCTTGTCATCGGGGTCCGGGGCCGCCCCGGCGCGGACGTTGACAACCGTGAGCACCGATGGCTGCCCAAGCGACGCGGGGCTGCGCACGCCCGTCTGGGCGAAGGCGCGGACCGACTTCCCTTCGCGCTCCGTGCTTCGCGACGACCACGCTTCGCTCGATCGATCCCACGCCATCCAATACCGAGCCTCGACGTCCAACGTTCGAGCGCCATCATCCGAGAGCAGTCCGCGGCTCCGGGCAATCAACATGAGGCCCCGCTCCGCTTCCTCGCCGCGCAGCGTGTCGATGCGACGGCTGGGATCGAGCTCGCCGCGCATCGCCTCGACGACCCGGAACTGGATGTAGCCGACTTCCCGGTCGCCGCTCGACCCGCCGGCCGAATCCCGGCCACGACCGACGTTCGAATTCGATCCGGTTGCCGAGCCCGCATCGCGCCCATCCGCGGCGGCGGGCCGATACATCCGATACCACTCGTCGAAGCCAACGAGTCGGCGCAACACCTCCGGGGTGAACGACGAAACGACCCGCTCGCCGGCCTCGAGCCGATCGGCGCGGCGAGCGATGAGCTGGTCGAGATCCGCAAGTTCGATCGTTCCAAGCATCGCCTCCAGCGCCGCCCGCGCCGCGGGCAGGTCCGTCGGCGTCGTCGCCATCGTCGCGACGGTGAAGGTCAGGCCGCCGCGCGGCAGCACGAGCCAGCCGTTCACGACCGGTTGTCCATCGCGCCCGCGCTGTTGCACGACCAGCATCTCGCCGGGCGTGCCGCCGAATCGCACCGGCTCGGCAGCCAGCACCGAGAAGGGCTCCTTCGCCGCGTTCAGTCGATTCAGATGGTCCTGGACGACCATCGTGGCGGTCGGCGTGTCGATCGACGCACTCAATTGCTGGATCCGCACGCGCCAACGGGGCTCCTTCGATCGCTCCGCCACCAGCAGGGAGACGTTGCCGCCACTCAGCTCGCGGGCCACGATCGCGTCGATCGGTGGCCGGATCGAGAGTCCAAGCCCTTCCAGCACGATCGGGTCCGGCACCAAGGGAACCGACGAGGTCGCTCCGCCGCCTTGGGGCGCGGGCCGCGCGGGAGACGGCGGGGGAGTGACCGAGACCTGCGCCAGCGCCGGCGACACGGCCGCGCACGCGGCACCAAGGCAGACGGTGACAAGGCGAAGGAGGGATGGCATGAACGGTTGAGGTGTCGTCGGCTGGCCGGGTGTCGTCGGCTGGCCATGCATTACTCGCCACGTGCGAGTCGGTTCGAGCGTAGCAGTCGAAGCCGCCAGAGGTGCGTTTGGCGGCCACGGGCGAACCGGCCGAGCGACCGGGGTTGGAGCGGCGGTGGGATGGGTGGGGTTGCGGGATCCGGGACGCGTACTGAGGACTGGGAGCCCTGGACTGGAACCCCTGGATTGGAAGCCACCGTTCACGTTCGCGCTCCAACCCCGGAGCCCTCGGCCCCGGTCCCGCCATCGCGAAGCGGCGGCTCCACCGCACAGCGGCCCGCTCCCACAACGGACTCATCGACCGCCCTTGACACCCACCCGGCTCCCGATATCATCTCCGATTCGCCCCGTTTCGGGCGACTTTTCGTCCGTTGATCTCGTTGTATCGCCTTTCGGCCCGGAGTTTCGGGCGACCCGCGCCTCGGCGGATGATTCCGCGACGGCGACGTGCGTTCCCGAAGTTGCGAGCCGGCTCGTTCTGCACCGATTCTCGTCGCGATGACCCGCAGCGTTTCGACCCTCTTGGGACCTCAATGACCGGCAACAAGATCCGCATCCGCATGGAGGCCTACGACCACCAGGCCTTGGACTTGTCGGCGAAGGAAATCGTCGACCACGCCACGCGCACCGGCGCGAGGGTCGCGGGTCCGATTCCGCTCCCGACGAGGCGCGAGATCTACACGGTCAATCGCAGCCCGTTCATCGACAAGAAGTCGCGCGAGCAGTTCGAGATCCGAACCCACAAGCGCATCATCGACATCAGCGAACCGAACCCGCGGACCGTCGAGGCCCTGAACCGCCTCGTCGTGCCCGCGGGTGTGTTCATCAAGATCAAGGCGTGAGAGCCCAGCCATGCCCGCAGCAATCATCGGACGAAAAGTCGGCATGACGCGGATGTTCACCCCCGACGGGAAGAACATTCCGGTGACGGTGATCGCCGCCGGTCCATGCGTCGTGACGCAGGTCAAGACCACGGCGACGGATGGCTACAGCGCCGTCCAGATCGCGATGGAGGAGATCAAGCCGCGCCGGAGCTCGATGGCCCTGATCGGTCACGACGCGAAGGCCGGGACGTCGCCGAAGCGCATCCACCGCGAGATCCAGTGCGCCGACGACGCCGAGGCGCAGCAGTACCAGCTCGGCCAGGAGCTCACCGCGAAGTCGATGGAAGGACTCAAGTTCGTCGACGTGGTCGGCACGAGCAAGGGCAAGGGATTCCAAGGCGTGATGGTTCGCCACCACTTCAAGGGACTCTGCGCGTCGCACGGCACCGAGCGGAAGCACCGGTCGCCCGGCGCCATCGGAAGCTACGCGACCGACCGCGGCCACGGCGCCAAGATCAAGAAGGGCAAGAAGATGGCGGGCCACATGGGTGACGCCCGCGTCACGATCCGCAGCCTCGACCTGGTCAGCATCGACGAGGCCAACAATCTCCTGCTGGTGAAGGGCGCCGTGCCCGGCCCGAACACCGGCATCGTCTATGTCAGGGCACCGAGGCGTCTCTTCAAGGACAAGGCCCGCAAGCAGGCCGGCGGCTGATCGCACAGCCACCGCCTGGCCATGCAGGCACGATGGCCGTCGCTCGCGACGGACCGGAGTGAACCACATGGTGCCACATGTCGAGCGAACCGAGTCAACATCCCTGCCCCTTGGCGATCCGTGACTGCCAACGGGAGGGTGAGGCGAATTCAGCGGCCGATCCGCAATGTCGCGGGTCCGTCGCCTCCGCACCGGCCTGAGATCAGGCGGGCAGAGAGCACCCTTCGTCGCGCGGATCACGCGTCGACGACGGAGCAAAGGTGAACGATGATCGAATTGCCGATCTACAACAAGGAAGGCAAGCAGGTCGAGACGCTGTCCATCGACCCCGCCACCCTCGGCACCGAGGTGAGGCCGGCGCTGCTGAAGCAGGCGTACGTCATCACGCACACGAACCAGCGGCAGGGATCCGCGCGGACCAAGAACCGCGGAATGGTCGAGGGATCGACGCGCAAGCTGTACAAGCAGAAGGGCACGGGCAACGCCCGCGCCGGCGCCGTCCGGACCAACGTCCGCAAGGGCGGCGGCATGGGCCACGCGAAGCTCCGCGGGCGCGAGGCGTTCCGCACGGCGCTGACCAAGAACATGCGCCGGCTCGCCAACCGCAACGCCCTGCTCGCGAAGCTGGTCGACAACGAGGTGAAGTGCCTGGTCGACCTCACCTTCAAGGCCCCGAAGACGCAGGACTTCGCCGCAGTGCTCAACGCCATCGGCGTCGATCGCACGTGCCTGGTCGCCATCGACGGGGCCAATCGCAACGCCTACCTCTCGGCCCGCAACCTCGAGGGCGTGGACGTCGTGCGCGTCGAGCAACTGAACGCGTTCGCGCTGCTCAACCACCGATATCTCGTCGTTGACAAGGACGCCCTCAAGTCCTTCCTCGACGGAACCTGCTGGACCAGCGAGAAGGAGTCCGCGTAATGCTCGCCACCGACGTCATCAAGCGACCCCTTGTCACCGAGAAGGCGACGATCGCCTCGAACGAGCTGCACCGGTACGCCTTCCAGGTCGATCCCCGCGCGACCAAGACGGAGATCCGGCAGGCGGTCGAGGAGCTCTACAAGGTGCGCGTCGTCTCGGTCGCCACGCAGAACCGCAAGGGGCGGGTTCGTCGATTCCGCTACGGCCCCGTCCAGCTTCCGACGGTGAAGCGCGCCGTCGTCAAGATCCATCATGAGGACAAGATCGAGCTTTTTTGAGCGCTCCGTTCGACCCTCCGGGTCGACACTCGCTTTCGTGAGGCGGGCGCGTGGGCTGGTTGGTTGGAGCGCTCCGTTCGACCCTTCGGGTCGACACTCGCTTTCGCGAGGCGGGCGCGTGGCAAGGCGGTTCACGGACGCGTGTGTGTGAAGGTTGGGAACAGTCATCGGTCGTGCAATCAGTGCAAGTGATCGACATCGGACACCTCGCCCTCGCCATCGGACACCTCGCCCTCGTCCTCCCTCTCTCGCTTCTCCCTCCTCTCTTCTCTTCGACTTCCTTCCCATGGCCATTCGCGTCTACAAACCCTGCAACAACGGCCGGCGCAACGCTTCCGTGAACCTGCATGTCGAGGTCACCAAGAAGCGTCCGGAGAAGTCGCTGCTGCGCCCGCTCACGCGGACCGGCGCGTACAACAACCAGGGCAAGCGCACGATCCTCGGACAAGGTGGCGGACACAAGCGCCGCTACCGCATGATCGACTTCCGGCGCACCAAGGACGACGTGGTCGGCACGGTGGTCGGCATCGAGTACGACCCGAACCGGTCGTGTCACATCGCGCTGGTGAAGTACGAGGATGGCACGCTTCGTTACATCCTCGCGCCGAAGGGCGTGACCGCGGGCGACACGGTGCTCAGCTCGGGCAAGCAGCTCGACCCGAAGCCCGGCAACTGCATGCCGTTGCGGCACATTCCCACGGGCCTCACGGTCCACAACATCGAGATGGAGCCGCGCAAGGGCGGCACCCTGGTTCGATCGGCCGGTTCCGGCGCGCGGCTCACCAACAAGGAAGGCCTCTGGGCGACGCTGGTCCTCCCGTCGGGCGAGATTCGACAGGTTTCGATCGATTGCCGGGCGACCGTTGGTCAGGTCGGCAACCTCGATCACGGCAACATCAAGCTCGGCAAGGCCGGCCGAAATCGCTGGATGGGCCGGCGCATGACGACGCGCGGCATGGCGATGAGCCACCACTGCCACCCACACGGCGGCGGCGAAGGCCGCTCCAAGGGTGGACAGGAGCCCAGCAACGCCGCCGGCACGCAGGCCAAGGGTGGTCGCACTCGCGGCCGCGGCAAGGCCTCGGACAAGCGCATCCTCCGTCGTCGCCGCAGCGTCCGTTACGGACAGTTGAAGCTGTGATCGCCGATCATGGTTGCCGGCCCGTCGCTCGACGATCCGACCCTGGAAACCGAATCCAGTAACCAGTAACCAGTAACCAATAACCAGTAACCAGCAACCACCCTCCCCCCGCCCCCGCCCACCCCATGTCCCGATCCCTCAAGAAAGGTCCGTTCGTCGACGAGAAGCTCTTCCGCAAGGTGGAGAAGATGTCGACCGCCGGTCGTCGCATGCCCATCAAGACCTGGGCGCGCGCGTGCACCGTGGTGCCGGAGTTCGTGGGATACACGTTCCAGGTCCACAACGGCCGCCAATTCAGCGAGGTCTTCTGCACCGAGGACATGGTCGGTCACCGCCTTGGAGAGTTCGCGCTCACCCGCACCTTCCGCGGACACACCAACAAGAAGGAAGGGATGGCCGCCGGCGACAAGGCCGGTGGGTGATCCACGAGGGACCGAACGCAAGCAACCACGCGAGGCCGTTCCCCCGCGACCGGGCCACGCCAAGATCGACCGACCGCCGACCCACTCACCGCCATGTCCTACATCGCCACCCATCGCTTCGCTCGCATCGCTCCGCGGAAGGCGAGGCTCGTCGCCGACATGATCCGCGGCATGGACATCGACGCCGCGCTCACGGCGCTCCAGATGTGCAAGAAGCGCGGCGCGTACTACATGCGCGGCGTGCTCCAGAGCGCCATCGCGAACGCGGAGGAAAACGAGGCCGACGTCGCGTCGCTCTTCGTGAGCGACGCGCGGATCGATGGCGGCCCGACGATCAAGCGGTTCGAACAGAAGGATCGCGGTCGCGCCCATCAGATCCTCAAGCGCACCAGCCACATCCAGGTCGCCGTCGACACCCGCAAGTCGTAGCTCGTCGCGGCATCCCTTCCACAGCAGCACACCGTCCACACCTCGCCCCGCTCGCACTCAGGCACACCACGTCATGGGACAGAAAACGCATCCCTTCGGCTTCCGCGTCGGCATCACCGAGCCGCACAAGTCGCGGTGGTTCGCCCCCAAGGCGCTCTTCGGCGAGCTCCTGGTGGAGGACTACAAGATCCGCAAGTTCGTCGACCGGCGCCTCAACCGGACGCCGCCGTTCGCGGCCGTCTCCGACGTGCACATCGAGCGCACGCGCGAGGAGCTCACGGTGATCGTGAAGACCGCGAGGCCGGGGCTCGTCGTCGGCCCGAAGGGGCAGGAGATCGAGCGCCTCACGAACGACCTCCAGCTTCTCACCGGCCGCAAGGTGGCGATCAAGATCATCGAGATCGCGAACCCCGACATGGACGCCAAGCTCATCGCCGAGACGATCGGCGAGCAGCTCAAGAAGCGGGCCAACTTCCGCCGCGTGCTCAAGCAGCGATGCGAGTCGGCCATGAACAATGGCGCCAAGGGCGTCCGCATCCTCCTCTCGGGTCGTCTCGGCGGCGCGGAGATGTCGCGCAACCTCGACACTCGCCTCGGCTCCATCCCGCTCTCGACGCTCCAGGCGAACGTCGACTACGCGATGGTCCACAGCTTCACGACCAGCGGCGCCATCGGCGTCAAGGTGTGGGTCTTCAAGGGCATGTACAGCGCCCAGGTCGACGAAAACCAGTCCAACGCCGCCGGCGCCCGCGCTCGCGCCCGGGGACGTCGATAGCGTGGCCATGCCCGGGTCGCGCCAGTCGCCGCCCGCGCCACGCCGCCCCGGCCACGGAAACGTCAGTTCGCTTCTCACCGTTCGCAACGTCTCTCGCTCCCTCCCACGCTGCCCTAACCCGACCTGCCTCCCATGTTGATGCCAAAGCGGATCAAGTTTCGTAAGCAGCAGCGCGGCGTCATGCGCGGCAACGCGACGCGCGGCAACTACGTCTCCTTCGGCGACTACGGCCTTCAGGCCCTCGACACGCACTGGGTGTCGGCGCGCCAGCTCGAGGCGGGTCGCATCGCCGCGCAGCACTTCCTGCGCCGGCAGGGCAAGGTCTACATCCGGGTCTTCCCCGACAAGCCGATCTCGAAGAAGCCGCTCGAGACCCGAATGGGAACGGGCAAGGCCGAGACGGAGTTCTGGGCGGCCCGCGTGAAGCCGGGCACGATGCTCTTCGAGATCGCCGGCGTCCCCGAGGATCTCGCCAAGCAGGCCCTCGCCCGTGTTGCGCACAAGATGCCGATCCGGTGCCGATTCGTCGGCCGACGGCTCGCCGTGTAGGAGCGTGTAGGAGTTTGTCCGGCGTTCCGCGGCGGCTTCGCCGCACGCTCGCCCCGGTGCCGCCGCCACCACCGATTCGCAGTCCCGAGTTTCCGTCCCCGCCCCCCGCCTCCCCCGCACTCCAATGAACACCAAGGAAGTACACAAGCTCAACGACGAGGAGATCAAGGTGGAGACCTTGCGGCTCCGTCGTCGACTCTTCGACCTGCGCAGCCAGGCGGTGACGGAGAAGATCGAGGACACATCGCAGTCGGGCAAGGCCCGCAAGGACCTGGCCCGCGTCCTGACCGAGGCGAACCGACGTCGGCGCGAGAAGTCGCCCGTCGCCGCGGGCGGCGGCGGACGATCGAAGAAGAGGAGCGGCCATGGCGACGGCGGCGCCGATCGCAACGACGGCCGGCGCAGCCGCTGCGAAGACGGCCACCATCAACCGCGAAGAAGAAGGCGTAACCCATGAGTCCTCAAGACCGTCATTGTTCCGGAGCGCGCCCGCGCCGATGGCGAGGATCGTCAAGGCGACAAGGCGCGGCAAGACGCACCGTCGTACGATCGCGCTGATCGAAGCACCCCAAGTACGGCAAGTACGTTCGGCAGCACCGTGCTGCGTCCCGACGAAAGGAAGAGCGAGTCGCAGATCGGCGACCGTGTCGAGATCGCCGAGTGCCGTCCGATCTCCAAGACGAAGTCACGGGTCCTCGTCCGCGTCACGTCGACCACGGCAAGCCTACTGGAGCATGGTCAAGGTTGACGCCGCGATCCGCGCATGCTGCTGCGCTCCTCAACGACATGATTTCGTCGACCACAGGCCCGCTCGACACCGTGCGCTAGCGAGATCTCGCCGGAACTGCGCGGCGGAAGAACACCCCGACCGATTCGACGAACAGAACATGATCCAGGGGAAACACATCTCCAGGTGGCCGACAACAGCGGCGCGAGATCGCGGCCGTGATCGGCGCCTCCTCGGTGTCTCGACCGCCCGCGGAAAAGTTCACCGCGATCTCGCTGGGGGTGGGCACGACAAGGTGGTCTGCGCGTGAAGAAGGCGGCGCACCCAGCGGTGATCGGCGACAAGGTCCAGGGCAATCATCGTCCGGACAAGTACCCGGTGCATCCGCGACGACATGGATCGTACGTCCGCTTCGACGGCAACGCCTGCGTGTTGATCGACAAGGAAGGCAATCCGCGCGCGGAACGCGCATCTTCGGCGCTGCGTCGCCGCGCTCCGCGAGAAGAACTGGCGATCGTCTCGCTCGCCTCGGAGGTCGTCTGATGCCACGCCATGTCCGCAAGGGCCTGCTGGTGATCGTCACCGCCGGCAACGACAAGGGCGCGTCGGGACGACAGCACCGCGTATCGTCGGCGCCCACGCCCAACGACGAGCGCGTCGACAAATCCAGGGCAGCGAACCTGCGCACCAAGCGCACAAGCCCGCCGGGCCGTGCGGAGGGCGGCGTCGTTCGCCGCGAGGCGGCGATCCACGTCAGCAACGTGGCCCGGTCGTCGACGGCAAGCCGACGCCGTCCAGTTCACGACCAAGCCCGACGGCTCGAAGTTCGTCGCGGCGCGGCAGCCGCGAGCACGCAGCGAAGACCGTCAAGGCCGTGCTGACCCGTCGCCCGAACCGCACCGACATCCCCGTCCTCCACCGCAACTCCCTCGCCAGGCCCCGACTCAGAAGCTTTCATGCCAGCCACCGCAGCCCCCAAGCCACACGCCCCGCGCAAGGCCGCTCGACTCGAGCAGCTCTTCCGCGAGAAGGTCGTGCCCGCCGCGATGCAGCAGTTCGGGTTCGAGAACCCGCACGAGCTGCCCAAGCTCGAGAAGATCGTCGTCAACTGTGGCGTCGGTCGCTTCCTCGAGAACCAGAAGCTCAAGCCCGAGCTGCGCGACACCGTGATCGCCACGCTCTCGAGCATCACGGGCCAGAAGCCGGTGATGATCCTCGCCAAGAAGTCGGTGTCGAACTTCAAGGTGCGCGAGGGTGCGCCCTCGGCGTTCATGGTGACGCTCCGCGGGCAGCGCATGTGGAGCTTCCTGGACCGCCTGATCCACCTGGCCATCCCCCGCATCAAGGACTTCCGCGGCGTCCCGGACAACTCGTTCGACAAGGGCGGCAACTATGCGATGGGCCTTTCGGAACAGGCGGTCTGGCCGGAGATCAACATGGCCAGCGTGCAGTTCTCGCACGGCATGAACATCAACATCGTCTTCGCCAACAGCGACCCCGAGCGGAGCAAGTTCGTGCTCCGCGAGCTCGGCATGCCGTTCGTCCGACCCGAGGAAAAGTCCCGCTGAGCGCGGTTCGCCGTCGCGCCCAACGACCGCGAGCATCGACTCGATTCACTGATTTGGAAACCAAGCCATGGCAAGCAAGGCCGTCTTCGCCCAGATGAAGCTCCCGTCCAAGTACCGCACGCGGCACACCAACCGCTGTGAGATCACGGGCCGCTCGCGCGGCTACTACCGGAAGTTCCGCATCAGCCGGATCATGCTGCGCGAGCTCGCGCTGCAAGGCATGATCCCGGGGATGCGCAAGGCCAGTTGGTGAGCCGGGCTGGCGCGCCCCGGGCCTCGCCGGAGCGCCTCGTGGCGGCCTTCTTCGGCCGCGGCTGGCTTGCGTTGTGTTCGTCCGACCCTGCTCGTTCGCCTCAGTTGCTCGTCTTCGACCCAGGAACCGCCGATCATGGCCATTCAGGACCTGACAGCCGACATGCTCACCCGGATCCGCAACGCGGTCCGGAACCGCCAGAGGCAGTGCAACTGCCTCAACAACAAGCTCAACCGCGGCGTCGCCAACGTGCTCGCCGAGGAGGGGTACATCTCGCGCTTCGAGGTCGTCGAGGACGGACGCATCGGCCTGATCAAGATCGACCTCAAGTACGGGCCAAACGGCGAGCGGCTGATCAACTCGATCGACCGCGTGTCGAGCACCGGCTGCCGCGTCTATTCGGGCGTGGAGCAGATTCCCCGCCCGCTCCAGGGGCTCGGCATCGCCATCGTCTCGACGAGCCACGGTGTCATGAGCGACCGCAAGTGCCGCGAGAATCGGATCGGCGGCGAGATCGTGGCCACCGTCTGCTAGCACGCATCGCCGTCGCATCCCCATCCGGCTTCGTTTCCACCTCCGCCCGCCTTTCGTCACGGTCTCCACCCATGTCCCGCATCGGCAAGCAGCCCGTCAAAGTTCCCGCCGGCGTGAAGGTCGCGATCAACCCTTCGCTGCGGAAGATCGACATCACCGGACCAAAGGGTTCGCTGTCGTTCGTTCATCGCCCTGAGGTCTCGGTGGCGTGGACCGAGAGCGAGAAGCAGATCGTCTGCACGATCCCCGAGTCGGCGATGGAGAGCGGCGAGATCCGGGCCTTCTGGGGCACCACGCGCGCCGTCCTCGACAACATGGTCGAAGGCGTCACCAAGGGCTACGAGCGCAAGCTCGAGATCGTCGGCGTCGGCTGGCAGGCCAAGTTGCAGGGCAAGGAGCTGATCCTCACCGTCGGGTACGCCGACCCGTGCAAGCTCGAGGTTCCCGCGGGCGTGAAGGTCGACATCGCCCAGGGGACGCAGATCACGATCACCGGTCCGGACAAGCAGATGGTCGGACAGTTCGCCGCGGCGATCCGCTCGAGGCGCGAGCCCGAGCCGTACAACGGCAAGGGCATCAAGTACTCCGACGAGGTCATCCAGCGAAAGCAGGGCAAGGCGTTCGGCAGCTAGTTTCGTCTTGGAGTTTCGTCTACCAGTTTCGTGTTTTGGGGTTCCCACGCTCGTTCCAAGCCGGTTCCATCTCCGCCGGTTCCAACCTTGGCGCGGTTTCAGAGGCGCAGGCCATGAAGAAGTCCATTCTCAAGAACGTCCGCCGGCAGCGGCGCAAGCAGGGCATCCGCAAGCGCGTCTTCGGTTCGCCGGACCGGCCGCGCCTCACGGTCTTCCGATCGATCAAGCACATCTACGTGCAGGTGATCGACGACCTCAGCGGCCGCACGCTTGCCGCCGCGTCGAGCGTCGATGGCGCGGTGGCCGAGAACGCCTCGGGCAGCAATGCCGAGGCGGCGAAGGCCATCGGCAAGGCGATTGCGGAGCGGGCCAGGAAGGCCGGCGTCAGCAAGGTCGTCTTCGATCGCAACGGCTTTCGCTACCACGGACGAATCAAGGCCCTCGCCGACGCGGCCCGCGAAGGCGGCCTGCAATTCTGAGCCCGTTCCTCCACCCGACCTGCGCCTCCTTCACCCTTCCGCCATTCGACCCGCCTTCCTGTCCGGCCTTGGGCACTTCCTTGCACGAGCACAACAATGCCTGATGTTCTCGACGAAATCTCCTCCATCGAGTCCACCACCGTCGGCATCTATCGCACGGCCGCGACGGTGAAGGGCGGCCGCCGCTTCAGCTTCGGCGCGCTCGTCGTCGTCGGCGACCGCTCCGGGCGCGTCGGCATCGGCTACTCGAAGGCGAACCAGGTTCCCCAGGCGATCGAGAAGGCGCAGAAGGAAGGCAAGCGCAAGATGCGCGGATACGCGCTCCAGGACCGCACCATCCCCCACGCCGTCGCCGGGCGCTTCGGCGCCTGCATCGTGCGCCTGATTCCCGCCTCCCCCGGAACCGGCGTCATCGCCGGCGCGCCGGTGCGGGCGGTGCTGGAGATGATCGGCATCAAGGACTGCCTCACCAAGTGCTACGGATCGAGCAATCCCAAGAACACCGTCAAGGCGACGCTCGCGGCGATGGAGCAGCTCCGCCGTCGCGAGACGGTCCAGCGGCTCCGCGGCGTGGAGCTGCCAAACACGGCCGTCGAGGATGCAATCGAGCGCGGCAAGGCGTTCATGGCGGTCACGCCGCGCGGCGAGAAGGCCGCCGCGCCCGTCAACACGGTCGCCGACGATCGTCGCAATCGCCGAGGCCCGCGACGCGGTCCTCGCGGCGGCGGCGGTGGTGGTGGCGGTGGTGGCGGCTCGATGCCCGTGACCGATGCCCCGGCCGAGGGCGGCAGCGCCTGATTCACCGGGCGGCCCGTGAATTCGATCGCCGTCGCCACGCGATCGAAACCCAGTTCCTTTCGTTCGACACCGACTTCCCCCGCAACGTTCGATTCGAATCCTTCGCGGCTGGTTTCCTCGCTGGCAGTTTCTTCCCGACCGTTCACACGATTCGCCACGACCCGGCACGCTCCTTGCGGCGATTCACCCCACGACCCTCCATCGGAACCCAGATCCCATGATGATCCACGACATCACCGAGCAAGTCGGACGTCACAAGGCGCGCAAGCGCGTCGGTCGAGGTCGCGGAAGCGGCCATGGCAAGACGTCGGGTCGCGGACAGAAGGGCGCCACGTCGCGTTCCGGCTGGAGCTTCAAGGCCGCATATGAAGGCGGCCAGAAGCCCTTTGCGCAGCGCATGCCCAAGCGGGGCTTCAGCAACGTGCAGTTCGCGACGGAATACCACGTGGTGAACCTGAAGGCGCTCGAGGCCCGCTGCGAGAATGGCAGCGACGTCACCGTCGAGTCGCTCGCGAAGCTCGGCCTGGTCCGCGACGCCCGCCTTCCGCTGAAGGTGCTTGGCGAAGGCGACCTGACGAAGCAGCTCAAGGTCACCGCCGCCAAGTTCTCTGCGAGCGCAAAGGCGAAGATCGAGAAGGCGGGGGGCGCCGTGAACGAGGTTGTGCGGGCCACATGGAAGCGCGATCAAGGTTCGACCGTGGCGAAGGCCGGCGCGGCCAAGCCGGCCGCCCAGTCGAAGGCGCCCAAGTCGAAGGAGAACGGGCCGGACTGAGCCGTCGCTCGGCCGTCCGACCTGCCAAATCATGTTTCAGGCGTTCGCAAACATCTTCCGCATTCCCGATCTCCGCAACCGGGTGCTCTTCACGCTCGGGATGCTTGCGATCTATCGCATCGGCTTCTGGATTCCGATTCCCGGCGTCGACCAGGCGGCACTCAAGGCGGCGGCCAGCGCCGCGGCGACGAACGAGACCGGCTTCGGACGGCTCGTCACCTACGCCTCGATCTTCTCCGGCGGGTCGCTCCAGCAGTCGACGGTCTTCGGACTCGGGATCATGCCGTACATCACGGCGTCGATCATCTTCCAGCTCCTGCAGACCGTCGTTCCGTCGCTCCAGGATCTCAAGAAGGAAGGCGCGAGCGGCTACCGAAAGATCGCCGAGTGGACGCGCTACGCCACGGTCGGCCTCTGCTTCGTGCAGGGCGTCATGTGGCTCACGTTCCTGCGCGACCAGCGGCTCGTGCAGCCGCAGTTCCTCGGCGGCAACAACGTCGTGCTCTTCTATGCGTCGGGGCTGGCTGCGCTGACCGCGGGCAGCCTCTTCCTGATGTGGCTCGGCGAGCAGATCGACAAGTACGGCATCGGCAACGGCATCTCGCTGATCCTCACCGCGGGCATCCTGGCGCGAATGCCGCACGCGATTGGCTGGGTCGTGAAGAACTTCAACGCCAGCACGCAGGCCACCGACGCCGGGATCGGCGTCGTCGGCGTGCTCTTCCTGCTGGCCGCGTTCATCTTCGTGACGGCCGGGGCGATCCTGATCACCGTCGCGCAGCGCCGCATCCCGATCCAGCAGGCGCGGCACACGCGCGGCCGCAAGGTGTACGGCGGCCAGCGTCACTACCTGCCGTTGCGCATCAACCACGCCGGCGTCATGCCGATCATCTTCGCCAGTTCGCTGATGATCTTCCCGTCGGCCATCTTCGGCTGGCTCTCGGGCCACGCCGCGGTCAGCGGGCCGGGTTGGTGGGCGGGCTTGACCAACTTCCTCGCGTACAACTTCAACTTCGGCCGCTATCCGTACATCGTCTGCGAGATCGCGCTGATCTATTTCTTCAGCTACTTCTGGACGACGGTGCAGTTCAGCCCCGAGGACATGGCCAAGCAGCTCCGCGACCACGGAAGCTTCATCCCCGGCCTTCGACCCGGGCCGCGCACCGCCGAGTACCTCGAAACGGTGATGGAGCGCATCACCTACGTCGGCGCCGGCTTCCTTGCGGTGATCGCCATCATTCCGACGCTGGTGGCGTCGGCGATGAACATCCCGCCGTTCGTCTCCGCGTTCCTCGGCGGAACCGGATTGCTGATCGTGGTCGGCGTGGGCCTCGACCTCATCCAGCGTCTGGAGGCCAACCTCCTGATGCGCAACTACTCGGGATTCCTCGACACGGGCGAGGCCGGCCGCGCCGGGCCCCGCATCCGCAGCGCTCGCGGCTAGGGCTGCTCCGGCACTGCGCGGCGTCGCCGCCGCACACCCGCGCTGGCGCGAGGGGCATCGACGACGCACGCATGCGGATTCCAGCAGACCTCCATGCGTTCGACTCCTTGCCCACAGCGGCGTCTCACGGCGGAATTGGGTTGGGTGGGGCGAGAATCAACTGCGACGCATAGCGCACCTGCGAACCGAACCTGCCACAGCCGAGTCGACCGAACCATCGTCACATGTCCCGTCTCCTCGCTCCAGGTTCTCGATCGACCAGCCGCGCCCAGCGCGGCGTCGAGATCGCGCTGCGCTCCGCGACCGAGATCGAGGCGATGCGCCGCGCCGGTCGCGTCGTGCGCGCCGCCCTCGATGCGGCCGCCGCGGCATGCGTGGACGGCGCGACGACATTCGACGTGAACGCATCCGCCGAAGCCGCGATCCGGCGCTGCGCGGAGCGCCTCGGCACCGACGTCCGTCCCTTGTTCCTCAACTATCCAACCTATGTCGCCGGCGAGGGCTTTCCGGCGGTGACGTGCGTCAGCGTGAACGAGGAGCTCGTCCACGGCGTGCCGGGTCGGCGCGTGCTGCGACGTGGCGACGTGGTGAGCATCGACTGCGGCGCCTCGGTCGACGGATGGTGCGCCGATTCGGCGATCACGGTGGCCATCGAACCGATCGCCGACGCGTCGCGATCGCTTCTGGAGACGACGCGGCGCGTCCTCGACGTCGCCATCGAGATGGTGCGCCCGGGGCGACGCTGGAGCGAGATCGCCGGTTGCATGCAACGCCTCGCGGAGGAGGCCGGTCTCGGCGTCGTGCGCGACTACGTGGGCCACGGCATCGGTCGCCGGCTGCACGAGGCGCCCGAGGTTCCGGGCTTCGTCGATCCCGAGCGCGAGCAGCGCGACTTCACGCTTCGGCCGGGAATGACCTTGGCGATCGAGCCCATGCTCGTGCTCGGCCGTGCGGCCACGATCGAGGGCGACGACGGGTGGACCGTTTCGACGGCCGACCGACTCGCATCGGCCCACTTCGAGCACACGATCGCGGTCACCCGCGACGGGGCCGACATCCTCACCGACGGCCGCTGACGACTGGCACGATTTCCGATCCCGCGGCAGGCGGCGCCTGCTCGACAGCCCGAGACCATCGAGCCACGACGAACGACCAAAGACCAACACACCACCCGATGCCCAAAGAAGACAAGATCACCTTGGAAGCCGAGGTCACCGAGGCCCTGCCCGACGCGATGTTCCGCGTCCGGCTCCAGAACAACCAGGAGATCCTGGCCTACGTGAGCGGCAAGATGCGGAAGTTCTTCATCCGCATCCTTCCCGGAGATCGCGTCACGGTGGAGCTGAGTCCATACGACATGACCAAGGGACGCATCGTCTATCGACAGTGATCCATCACGCCTGCGCCCGCACGCAAGCGCGGCGATCAGCCCACGGGAATGTGCTCGGCAGATGGTCCCGGCCTACACTCCCCGTCTGTCCCGAGCCGTGCCCCGCTCACTCCCGCCCACGCGATCGCGTCGGCGAATTCAGCCCCGAAGGAAGCCCGTCATGAAGGTCCGCAGCAGCATCAAGCGACGAACCCTCGATTGCCAGATCGTGATCCGCAAGGGCAAGCGATACGTCATCAACAAGAAGAATCCGCGGCTCAAGCAGCGCCAAGGCTGAGTCGCACCCGCCGCGCTTGCCCGCGGCTCTCGCAGCCACCGTCCGAACCTCACGCACTTCACCGCACTCCGCTGCACGGCTCAGTCAGCAGCGGTAGACCCGCAGGGACCCCGACCATGCCTCGTCTCGCCGGCATCGACATTCCCGACAAGAAGAAGATCCGCTACGCGCTCCAGTACATCCACGGCATCGGGCCCAAGTTCGCCGACGTCATCCTCGCGAAGGCGGGGATCGACGGCGAGCGCCGCTCGAACGAGCTGAGCGACCAGGAAGTGGCGGCGATCGCGTCGATCATCGATTCCGGATACATCGTCGAAGGCGCCCTGCGACGCCAGGTGCAGCAGGACATCCAGCGACTCAAGGACATCCGCTGCTATCGCGGCGACCGGCACCGCAAGGGCCTTCCGGTCCGCGGGCAGCGCACACGCTGCAACGCCCGCACGCGCAAGGGCAAGAAGAAGACCGTCGCCGGCAAGAAGGGCGTGAAGGGCTAAGGAGTCCTTAGAGCGCTCCGTTCGGCCCTCCGGGCCGGAGCAACTTGAGCGCTCCGTTCGGCCCTCTGGGCCGACACTCGCTTTTCCGGAATGGGTGCTTGCCTTTGTGTCTCGATCCTGATCCCCGATCCCAGATCCCTGCTCCCTGACTCCTGATTCCTGATTCCGGCTGCTCGTCCGCCTCCCTCTCTCGCGTCTCCAACCATCACCGTCCCATGGCCAGCAAAAAGAAGATCCGCAAGAACGTCCTCAAGGGCATCGTGCACGTGAACGCGACGTTCAACAACACGATGGTCACGATCACCGATGTGAACGGTGAGACGATTTGCTGGGACTCGGCCGGTACCGTCGGCTTCAAGGGTGCCCGCAAGAGCACGCCGTTCGCGGCGAGCCGCGCCTCCGAGAAGGCCGTCAACAAGGCTCGCCGCCTTGGAATGAAGGAGGTCGAGGTGCGAGTGAAGGGTCCGGGCCCCGGCCGCGAGTCCGCGGTGACCGCCCTCCAGGCCAACGGCCTGAAGGTGACCGCGGTCGAGGACCACACGTCGATTCCCCACAACGGCTGCCGCGCACCGAAGCGTCGCCGCGTCTAGCTTGTTCGAGCGCTCCGTCCGGCCCTCGGGGCCGACGCTCGCCGTCGCGAGGCGACGCGGGTTCCTGGCCTCCGTTGTCCCGTCAGTGCCGTCGTCATCGATCTTTTCGTCGTCCTCGCCCCACAGCAGGAGCGTCCGGCAGTTCAGCAGTGCCGTTGGCGCATCCGATCGAGGCGGAGACTTCTGGCGAGAGCCATCCCGTCAGTCCTGCTGAGCACCGGAGTTTCGCATGCACGTTCGCTGGCGTGGTCTCGAGCTTCCCGCGCGGGTCACCGTCGATCATCGCTCGCTCACCTCGACGTTCGGACGGTTCGTGACCGAACCCTTCGAGCGCGGCTTCGGCACGACGATCGGCAACTCGCTTCGTCGCATCATGCTGTCGTCGATCGAGGGCGCGGCGGTCACCAAGATCAACTCGCTCGAGGTCCGCAAGGGCGGCCACAAGACGCGCGTGACGCACGAATTCTCCACGCTCCCCGGCGTGCTCGAGGACGTCGTCGACATCGTCCTCAACGTCAAGGGGCTCGTCGTCAGCTCGACCAGCGACGAACCGAAGACGATGCGCCTCAGCGCCCGCCACGACGGCAGCGCCACCGAGGAGGTCGTCGTCACCGCCGACCTCATCGACGCCGATCCGTCGATCAAGATCCAGAACCCCGACCATCTCATCGCCACGCTCACCGACAGGGGCGTCGAGTTCGACATGGAACTGGTCGTCTCGCGCGGACGTGGCTACATGACCGCGACCGAGCAGCTCAAGCGCGGCGAGGACCAGGTCATCGGCGAGATTCCCGTCGACGCGATCTTCTCGCCGGTGCAGCGAGTCCGATACCGCATCGAGGACACCCGCGTCGGCCAGCGCACCAACTACGAGCGGCTCGTGCTCGACATCTGGACGAACGGGACGGTCTCGCCGGAGATGGCCCTCGTCGAGTCGGCCAAGGTCCTGCGCAAGCACCTCAATCCCTTCGTGCAGTACTTCGAGATCGGTCGCGAGACCGTTTCCGCGGAGGCGAGCGCCGCCGCGTCGATCGACGAGGACCTGCTTCGCAAGCTTGCGATGCCGATCACCGAGCTCGAGCTTTCGGTGCGGGCGAGCAACTGCCTCGAATCGGCCAAGATCCGCACCGTCGGCGAGCTGGTCGCGAAGGACGAGGCCGAGCTTCTCGGTGTCCGCAGCTTCGGCCGAACCTCGCTCCGCGAGGTGAAGCGCAAGCTCGAGGAGCTTGGCCTCGCGCTCGGCATGAACTCGGTCGGCGAGTCCGCCGGGGCGCCAGCCAGCGCCGAGCCCGAGGACTGACCCAACGACCGGCCGGCTGCGCCCGAGCCAGCTCGACCTGCACGATCGACCGCCGACACCGACCCCGCCAACCACCTTCCAGACTGGGAACACCACCCATGCGACACCGCGTCTATGGCCGACAGTTCAGCATCGAGAGCGATCACCGCAAGGCGATGCTCCGCAATCTCGCGGCCGGACTCTTCGAGCACGGCCAGATCGAGACCACGCTCCCCAAGGCGAAGGCCGTCCAGCCGTACGTCGAGCGGTTGATCACGATGGCGCGACGGCGCTCGCTGGCCGTCCGCCGCCAGCTCGCCCGACGCATCAACGATCGTCGGATCCACGCATGGGTCGCGGATCCGAACACCAAGGACGCCCAGAAGCAGAATCCCTGGTTCGAGCTTCCGGCCGAGGGCGACATCAAGTTCAATCGCTACGGCGAGCTCAAGGAGTCGCCGCGGCTGATCCAGCACCTGATCACCAAGGTCGCCCCGCTCTTCGAGAACCGCGCCGGCGGATACACGCGGATCATCAAGACCGGTCGGCATCGCCTCGGCGACGCCTCGGACATCGTCGTGCTCCAGCTCGTGGGTCGCGAGGAGGGGCCGACCGTCGGTGGCCGCAAGAGCACGCGGCGCAAGGCCGCGGACAAGCGCACGGCCTACGCCGCGAAGCTCCGCAAGTCGAAGGAAGCGCCCGCGAACGCCTGATACGGATTCCAGCAGACCTCCATGCGTTCGACCCCTTGCCCACGGCGGCGCCTTGCGGCGGAATCGGGTTGGGTGGGGCGCGAGAGTCGACTGGGACGCGCATGACGCCCGCGCGCCGTCGCGGCGGTGCGCGGCCCGGCCCTCGTCAAGCTCGGACTCGGAATCGTCCGGGAGCACCCAACGATGTCCTCGGAGATCGCCGACCTCGACACGCTGGAGCGCACGGCGGCCGCGGAGCTGGCCGCCGTCGGGGACGCCTTGGCGCTGGAACATTGGCGCATCCAGTGGCTGGGCGCCAATGGCCGGCTCAAGGCGGCGATGGACGCGCTCAAGCAGGCGCCGAAGGAGCAGCGACCGGCGCTTGGCAAGCGCCTCAATGAACTCAAGGCGTCGCTCGACGCCGGCTTCGGCCGCGCGAAGTCGCACCACGGCGCCGTCGCCGCGATGGGGCCGGCGATCGACGTCACGGAGCCGGGCATTCCGGCCGGTCTCGGCCGCCGCCATGTGCTGATGCGCACGATCGACGAGATCACCGACGTCTTCGCGAGGATGGGCTTCTCCGTCGCCGAGGGACCGGAGGTCGAGGACGAGTTCCACAACTTCATCGCGCTCAACATCCCCGCAGGGCATCCGGCGCGCGATCCGAAGGACAACTTCTACATGGGCGGCACCGAGGAGGGCTCGCGTCATCTGCTGCGCAGCCAGACCTCGACCATCCAGATCCGCGCCATGGAGTCGATGCGGCCGCCGCTGAAGGTCGTCGCCGTCGGCCGCGTCTACCGACCCGACGCCCACGACGCGACGCACTTCTCGATGTTCCACCAGATCGAGGGCCTGTGCGTCGATCGGACCGTCACGATGGTGGACCTGAAGACGACGCTCTTCCAGTTCGCCCGCGCCTACTTCGGCCCGGAGGCGGAGGTGCGCATGCGTCCAAGCTTCTTCCCCTTCACCGAACCGAGCGCCGAGCTCGACATGAAGATGCGCGTCAAGACGGGCGCCGGCAGCGAGTGGAGGTGGGTCGAGCTTGGCGGCTGCGGCATGGTCGATCCCAACGTCTTCGAGGCCGTCGGCATCGATCCCGAGGAGTGGACCGGCTACGCGTTCGGCCTGGGCATCGAACGGATCGCGATGCGCCGATACGGCATCGCGGACATCCGCTGGCTCTTCGAGAACGACGCGCGGTTCCTGCGGCAGTTTTAGTTTGAGCGCTCCGTTCGGCCCTCTGGGCCGACACTCGCTCTCGTACGCCGCGCCGGGCAAGGCCCGGCGGGCTGAGCGGGTAGCTTGCTTGAGCGCTCCGTTCGGCCCTCCGGGCCGACACTCGCTCCTGTACGCCGCGCCGGGCTGAGCCCGGCGGGCTGAGCGGACGCGGGCGCCGTGCAAAGCGGGCTTGGGGCTGTTTGAGTGCTCCGCTCGGCCCTCTGGGCCGACACTCGCTTTCGTACGCCGCGCCGGGCCGAGCCCGGCGGGCTGAGCGGGCGCCAGTGCGTTGGCGCAGCCCGCGCCGCGCGCGTCCGTCAGGCGCCGACGACGAGTGGATTGTGGAAGTGCTTGTTCTGCACCGGCACCACGACCTCGAGGATGTGCTGAAGCACTTCCGCGGGCGAGCCCATCGCGTTCACCTCATGCACGTTCTCGCGCGGATAGTGATCGAGCACGGGCTTGGTCTCGCGGTCGTACACCTCGAAGCGCCGCCGGATCACCTTCTCGTCGGCGTCGTCGAGACGGTTCTCCTTGATCGCCCGGCGCTTCATGCGGGCGACCATCTTGTCGAGGTCCGGGCAGACGAGATGGATCACGTCGAGCACCTCGATGTGCGCGTCCATCGCCTCCGCCTGGGCGGCGTTGCGCGGGATGCCGTCGAGGATGAGCAGGTCGACCGCCGGCTTGTAGATGCTGAGCACCGTCTGGGCGTGGATGTTCTGCCTCCACATCTCGATCGTGAGCGAGTCGGGCACGAGCTCGCCGCGCGACGAGTACTCGACGAACTTGTGGCCCAATTCGCTGCTGGTGTCGAGCGATCGAAAGACGTCGCCGCACGCGAGGTGGTAGAAGCCCGGCACCTTGCCGAGGATCTTGCCCTGCGTGCCCTTGCCGGCGCCGGGCGCACCGAAGAGAAGGACGGTCTTGTAGCGTTGAGGCATTGGGAAGGGGGGTTCGAAGTCGGAGCGGAAGTATCGCAAGCCCGGGCGGCGAGTGCCAGTTCCGCAGCCGACACCGCGACGAGGGCCATCGGGTGCGCCTGCGTCGCGCTCTGGCGCCGAGCCGTCTGCTACGCTACGCCGCATGGGCGCGGTGAATGGACTCACGCGGCGTTGGCGGCTCCCGGGCGCGTTCCAGGCGCAGGATGGTGCCACCGGGATCGAGCCACCATCGGCCGGCGGCGCGGGCGCCGCATCGGCCCTCGCGATCCAACCTGACCGGCACGTCGCGATCGCCGGACCGGTCACGCTCGTCGAGCGCCTGCTTGCGGCGCGCGGCCTGCGCGATGCGGACGCGCTTCGCCTCTTCTGCGATCCGAAGCTGAACGACCTCCACGATCCGGGACTCCTGCCGGGCGTCGACCCGGCGGCGGAGCGCATCGTCGCCGCGCTCCGCCGGCGCGAGCGGATCGCCATCTACGGCGATTACGACGTCGACGGCATCACCGCCACCGCGATCCTCTTCCACGTCCTTCGCACCGCGGATCCCGAGGCCGTGCTGCGCTGCTACGTGCCGCACCGGATCGACGAGGGCTACGGACTCAACGGCGATGCCCTGCGCACGCTGCGCGCCGAGGGCGCCACGCTCGCCGTGAGCGTGGACTGCGGCGTGACCGCGCGCGAGCCCGCCGAAGCGGCGCGCGAGGTCGGCCTCGACCTCATCGTCACCGATCACCACCACGCTCCCGCCGAGGCCGCGATGCTGCCACGGGCCCTGGCGATCGTGCATCCCTCGCTTCCAGGCGCGGACGCGCCGTATCCGTTCCCCGATCTCTGCGGCGCCGGCGTGGCGTTCAAGCTGGCGTGGAGGATCGCCACGCGCTGGTGCGGCAGCGAGCGCGTGAGCGACGCGTTCCGGCGCGTCCTGCTCGACATGCTGCCGCTGGCGGCGCTGGGGACGATCGCCGATGTGGTGCCGCTGGTGGGGGAGAATCGAGTCATCGCGTCGATCGGGCTCCGGGCCATCAAGTCGACGCCGCTGCCGGGCCTGCGGGCGCTCATCGAGAGCAGTGGACTGGCCGGCTCGACGATCGATTCCGAGAAGGTCGGCTTCGTGCTGGCCCCGCGGCTGAACGCATGCGGACGTCTCGGCCACGCCGCCGAGGCGGTCAAGCTGCTCACCGACGTCGAGCCCGAGGAGGCGGCGCGCATCGCCGCCGAGCTTGCGGCGCTCAACCGCGATCGGCAGCGGACCGAGCAGGCGATCGCGGCGCAGGCATGCGAGCTCGCCGAGCGGACCGGACAGGTCGGCGACGATCATCGAGCCATCGTGCTGGCGCACGAGCAGTGGCATCCGGGCGTCGTCGGCATCGTCTGCTCGCGTCTCGTCGAGCGCTTCGGGCGTCCGACGATCCTGCTCCAGCGGCAAGGCGACCTGCTGAAGGGATCGGCGCGGAGCATCGACGGATACTCGATCCACGACGGCCTGGCGTCGTGCGCGGAGCATCTGCTCTCGTTCGGCGGCCATGCCGCGGCGGCGGGGCTCTCGCTGCGGGCCGAGCGGCTCGATGACTTCCGCGCGGCGCTCGTGACCCATGCGAACGCGCGACTCTCCGTCGCGGAGCTGGTGCCGAGCCTGCGCATCGACTGCGCCGCCGACCTCGCCGAGCTTCACATCGACGCCGTGAGGCAGCTCGCCCGCCTGTCGCCATTCGGCCGAGGCAATCCGCGGCCGGCGCTGATCGTGCGCGACGCGATCGTCGCCGGCGAGCCTCGGCCGATCAAGGAGCATCACGTGAAGTTCATGCTCCGGCAGGATGGTCGCGAGGGTCCGCGCGAAGTCGCCGCGATCTGGTGGGACGGACTGAGGCACGCGCGCCAGCTCCATCGCGGCCGGCGGGTTCACGCGGTGGTCGATCCCAGGATCAGCTCGTTCAGCGGGATGGTCGAGGTCGAGGTCAGGGACGTGGCGCTCGTTGGATGAGCCGTCGCGCGTTCTGCGGGACCGCGCCGTTCCATGGATTCCAGCGGACCTCCATGCGTTCGACCCGTTGCCCGCGCAGTGGCATCCCGGCGCGGGATCGGGCCGTGGGTGGGGCGCGAGAATCAGCCGGGACGCGCAGGGGCGGTCAGTCCCGCGGCGCGCAGGACCAGCGACAGCCCTTCGGCGTCGCGTTCGTCGAAGGCCGAGAGTTCGTGGCTGTCGAGGTCGAGCACGGCCCAGCAGCGTCCATCGGGGTCGATCAACGGCAGGACGATCTCGGATCGGTCGCGCGGATCGCAGGCGATGTAGCCGGGTCCGAGCTCGGCGACATCGCGCACGATGCGCACGCATCGCCCACGCAGCGATTGGCCGCACACGCCGTGGAGGCCGATGGGCGAGCACGCCGGTCCCGGCTCGCGGGCGTCAAGGACCAGCCGCGCCTCCTCCGGCTGGTCGGGTCGATCGACGTAGAAGCCCAGCCACGAGACCCCCGTGTCGCGGAGCGCCGGCCAGAGCGCCGCGACCACGGCGCGCATGCGCTCCTCCGGCGTGCCTTGCGGCGACGACGCCAGCGATCGCGCCACGGCGCCGTAGTCGCGATGCGCGGCGCGGCCGACGTCCGAGGCGGCGCGCTCCGTCCGGCCCGCGCCGGCGGCGGAGTCGTCGCGCGCCACCAGCGCCGCGACGTGGACCTCGACCGCGCGGCCCTCGCCGACGGCGTCGACCTTCTCGTGCGTCTTGCCCTTGAGGTTCACCTGCCCGATCTCGCAGCGCAGCACCCGGGCGAGATTCGCGATCATCTCCGTCTTGCGCGGTCCGATCCTCGGCCGTTCGCAGATGATCGTCACGTCGACGTTGCCGACGCGCCAGCCGCGCTTCGCAAGCTCGTCGTGCGCCGCGGCCAGGAAGAGCTCCGAGTCGGCGCCGTTCCAGCGCGGGTCGTTGTCGGGAAAGAGCTGCCCGATGTCCGGCAGGCCCACGGCACCGAGCAGCGCGTCGGTCACCGCGTGGAAGACCGCGTCGCCATCGCTGTGGCTGACCGGCCCGCGATCGTGCTCGAGGCGGATGCCGGCGAGGACCAGCGGTCGGCCGTCGCCGGCGGGCGGCAGCGGCTCGAGCCGATGAAGGTCGTAGCCGTGGCCGATGCGATAGGGGAGCATGGAACGCGGATCGTAGGGTTGTCCTCGGCGCTCCGCAGGGGCTTTGCGCACGCTCGCCCCGACGCGGGAAGCCGCGGTGAAGGGACGGGCGCCACCCGTGGACCCCAGGCCTCCTGAACCATGGCCCTCTGTCGGTTTTTCGTCGAACCGAGTACGCTGTCCGAACGTCGAGAGCCACCTATGCGTCGCGCCCTGCCCATCGCAGCCTGCTTCCTCCTTGCCGCCTGCTATCGACCGCAGGGCAGCCTCATGCCCTCGTCGACGGACCCGTTCACCTACATCTCGCTCGAGACCTTCGAGCAGACGCTGACGCTCGTCGACGTGCGGACGAACAAGCCGATCTTCGTGCAGGCGATCCCTCCGGGACAGCAGCTCACGCTCCAGTTCCTCGAGGGGGGCGGGGACGATCCGGTCCTGCGGCCCGATCGGATGGTCTTCCAGCTCCAGCCGGTCGGCACGATGACCGGCAAGCTCGAGAACCAGATCTCGGTGCCGGCGGTCGGCGCGCGGCGCATCGACGTCGATGTGCAGCAGAACGTCAAGTACCGCGTGCCGATGGGTGATGCGCGCTATGTGCCGCCGCAGGGTGCGACGACCGGCCCGACCTCGACCGACACCTCGGGCGGGGCGCCGAGCGCCACGCCGGGCGGCATGTACGACCGATGAGGGATTGGTCAGCCCGCGCCCATGGCGCGCTTGACCAGGGCCGCGAATCGCTCGCCGCGCTTCTCGTAGTTGATGAACTGGTCCCACGAGGCGCAGCCCGGACTGAGCAGCAGGACGTCGCCGCGCGACAGTCTCGCCAGCGCCGCCTCGACGGCGCGATCGAGCGTCTCGAAGTGACGGTCCGGCCTCGTTCCGGCCAGGGCCCGACCCGTGGCGCCGATCGTGTAGAGCCCCCCGAGTCGATCGGCGACGGCGGCGATGGGCGCGAGGTCCGCGCCCTTGTCGTAGCCGCCCGCGATCAGGTGGAGGCGCGAGGGATCCTCGAACGCGCCGATCGCGCGGAGCGTCGCGTCCGGTGTCGTGCTCTTGCTGTCGTTGTAGACGCGGCGTCCGTCGACATCGACGACGAGCTCGAGCCGATGCGGAAGTCCGGCGAAGTCGTGCAGCGCATCGGCCGCGTCGCGAGGCGAGCAGCCCGTCGTTGCAATGGCCAGCGCAACCGCCAGCCGGGCGTTGGCGCGGTTGTGCGCCCCCGGCACGCGGAGCGGCACGTCGAGCGCCGCGATCTCCAGGTCGATCGGCCGCAGGGTCGTTGTCGCGGGGGCGCCGATCTCCCGCGGGATCTCCGGGTCGCCATCGCCGACGAGCGCGAGGTCGCCGCGGCGCTGATCGCGCAGGATGTTCAGCTTGCTTTCCCGATAATGCTCGAACGAGCCGTGCCAGTCGAGATGGTTCGGGGCGATGTTCGTGATCGCGGCCCAATGCGGCGACCAGCCGGAGGACGCGTCGACCGGTCGTCGCCCCGATGACGGGGATCCGGCCGCGAGCGCTCCCGCGCGTTCGCCGAGCCAGTGCAGCATGAAGCTCGAGAGCTCGAGCACGACGAGTTCGTCGGCCGCGATCGGTTCGACGTCGTTCAGCAACGAGCCACCGATGTTGCCGCCGAGCCGGACGCGCCGCCCGAGCGCCGCGAGGATGTGTGCGGTCATCGCGCTGGTCGTGCTCTTGCCGGCGGTTCCGGTGATGCCGATCACGCGCTCGCGATCGAGCCGCTCGACCGCGAGGCGGATCTCGGTCGTGATGGGCCGTCCGGCGCGCGCCGCGGCGGCGAGGAACGGGCTGGTCCACGGACTCGGCACCGCCGGATTGGCCACGACCAGGTCCGCGGTGGCGAAGTCGCGTTCGTCGTGTCCGCCGAGACGGAGCACCAAGCGGCCCGATTCGACGAGGTCGCGCAGCCCTGCCAGGGGCTCGCCGAGCTCGGATTGGCCGGCGAGGTCGGTGAGCACCACCGTCGCCCCGCGCCCGCAGAGCCAGCGCGTCACGCCGAGTCCGCCGCCGAAGCGGCCGAGGCCCATCACCAGCACGGTCTTCCCCGAGAACTCGTCCACGACTCAGCCCCTCGCCCGCGGTCCCGCGGGGCGCGTCGTGATCGGTTCGCGAACGAGTTCCGCCTCGAACGCGGCCACGATGTTGTTGTTGGCCAGCCGTTGCGCATCGTCCGGGCGCAGCTCGCGCCATGTCGGCGGCGCCGTCGGCGCATCGCGCACCGGCCCGGCGCACGTGTAGCCGAGCCGCGTCAGGAGGCGCAGCGTGCCCTCGGCCTTGTCGACCCCGTGCAGGGCGATCGAGAGCCGCGGTCGATGGGCGCGAAGCGTCCGCTCGGCGCCCGCGAGGACCTGGATCTCCGCGCCTTCCGTGTCGATCTTGATCATCGCCGGCGGCGGGAGCGCGGCGCGCTCGACCAGGTCGTCGAGCCGCTCGACGCGCACCGACTCGGTTCGTGGCGGAAGTCCCGCCGAGCGGCGCCCCGCCGACGGCGCGCCGTGCGCGACGCTGTCGAGGACGGCCGTGCCGCTGGTCACGTCGTCGACCTGGAGCGTCTCCTCGCCGGTTCGATCGCTCGCCGCCAGGTGCAGGGCCACGGCGCGGATGTCGCCGAGGGCGATGTTCTCCTGGAGCAGTTCGAAGTTGTCGACCATCGGCTCGATCGCCACGACGTACGACGCACCGAACCACTGCGCCATGACCCGCGCGTAGACGCCGATGTTCGCGCCGATGTCGTAGACGACGTCGCCGGGGCGGATGAGCCGCTCGAACGCGGCGAAGAGCGGTCCGTCGTGCTCCCCGAAGGCCTCCCAGAGGAACCACCGATGTCGCCGCAGCCGGATGCGCACGCGGCCGAGATCCGCGACGCGCACGGTCCATCGCAGGTCCGGGATGGCACCGACCGCCGCGTGCGCCGTTCGCCGGATCGCCGGGTGGCCGCGGACCCAGTTGGCGACGGGCGTGAGCAGGGGGGGCATTGGCGAAACGGTAGCAGATCGAATGCGCATCGCCTCGGCGCCGAGGCCCGCGTCGAGTCTCGACGTCGCTCGGTCGAGCGCGCTCTCCCTCGGCGACCTACTTCAGGCGCGCCGCGACCGCGACCTCGTCGACCAGCTCCCAGACGCGCTCGCGCGTGCGGGCCTCGGCGATGAGGCGCACGATCGGCTCGGTGTTGCTTGGTCGCAGGTGCACCCAGCCGTCGGCGAAGTCGATGCGCACGCCGTCGCTGGCGTCGAGGCGCTGATCGCGGAAGGCCGACTTGACCCGTTCGATCGCCGGTTCGACCGCCGCGACTCCGCCCAGCGACGCGAGCTCGAACTTGTGCTTGATCATCTCGTAGCGAGGAAGATCGGCGACCACCGCGCCGAGCGGACGGCCCTCGGCGGCGAGCAGGTCGAGCACGAGGGCCATCGACGCGAGCGAATCGCGCACCCAGCAGACCTCCGGCACGATCACGCCGCCGTTTCCCTCGCCGCCCACGAGCGCGTGCATCGGCTTCATCGCCGCAACGACGTTCGCTTCGCCGACCGGCGTGCGCACGACCTCGGCGCCGGGATACCGCGCGGCCAGGCCGTCGATCATGCGGCTGGTCGAGAGGTTCGCCACGAGCACGAATTCCGGCCTCGCCGAGCAGGCGCCAAGCCGCAGCCAGCGCAGCGCCCGCTGCCAGCGCGCCGCGGGCGCGCGGCGCCGACCTCCTGCCGGTCGAGGCGGCGCTTGGCCGCGAGGACGAGCGTGTACTCCTCGCCGATGTACTCGCCCCGTTCGTCGACGATGGCCAGCCGGTCGGCGTCGGGATCCTGGCGGAAGCTGCGGTCGTCGCGCTCGCCCGTCGAGTGGGCGAACTGCTGCCGCGATGAGGTCGCCAAGGTTGGCCTCGGCATCGGCGTGCGCGGCGATCGACGGGCTTGGCGTGCATGCGGGTGACCTCGCAGCCGAGCCGTTCCAGCAGCATTCGTCCGGGCGCCGCCTCGCCGTTGACCGAGTCGAGTACTGACGCGGAAGCGGGGCCTCGTGGATCGCCTCGACGCCGACGGTTTCCGAGCACGCGGGCGATGTGCGTCTCGTGACCGGTGTATCGGCGCACGGTGCCGCTGCCCGCTCGCACGTGGTCGAGCTGCCGTGCGGAAGTAGTCGATGATGGCGTTGCCGCGTCCTGCGGCGGGCATGACGCCGCTGCGATCGAGGCACTTCCAGGCCGTTCCAGGCGATCGGATTGTGCGACGCGGTGACCACGGCGCCCCACTGTCGGAGCGCGTGGCGTCGATCATGACCCCGACGGTCGGGGTCACCACGCCGAGGTCGATCACGCGACATCCCACCGAGAGCAGCCCGGAGATCGCCGCGTCGCCGACCATCTCGTGCGAGTTCCGCCCGTCGCCCGAGGCATCGTCAAGCGCGGCGGTCCGTTCCTCGCGCAGCCACGAGCCGGCAAGGCGGCGAACTCCTGCGCGATACCGGCGCCACCGGGGTCTGCCCGGACGATGCCGCGCGCCGGAGACGAGAGCAAGGAGCGGGGCGGGGAGTCGGCCATCGAGGTCGCAGGATAGCGAATGCAAGCGCGAACGGCACGCCGCGCTCGGCGTGCAATCGCAACAGTCACCCATACCATCGCTGCGTGTACGAGGTCTCCGTCGATCGCGAGTTCCTGCGCTACGCGCACGCGCGATCGACTGGCGCGAAGCCGTCCACGGGCACAACTGGGCGTCGACGGTGACGGTCAGCGAATACCGACGGCGACGGACCTCCTCTGCGACTTCCACGCCATCGAGCCGCTCGGTGGACGGCATCCCGCGCCGCTTCACAACGCCGACCACCGCGACGCCGCCGTTCGATCGTGAACGACGGCCGAGCACGTCGCCCGCCACATCGCCGAGGGCGTGGGCGCGCGGACCGCCGGCGGGCGTGGCGGTGCAGAGCGTGCGGGTCACCGAGTGCTGGCCGCGCCGCCGTCTATCGGATGCCGCGGCGAGCGCGGAGCAGGCGGTTCGCCGGGCGCGTCGCCGGCTGCCGGCCGACCGACGTCGATCGGGCCATTCACCACCACCCATGTCCATCCACCCGACCATCACCCCGCGACCGTCACCGGCTCGACCTTCGCCGAGTCGGGCGTTGCTGCCCGACGCGCTGCCGCTGCCGACCCCTGACGATCCGGGGCGCTTCAACCGCGAGAGTTGCAGGGCTCGCCTTCAACGGTCATGTCCTCCATCAGCGCTCGACGAGCGCGTTGCCCTCGAAGGTGCGGTTCGCGATCTTCGCGAGCAACCTCGACGAGTTCTTCATGAAGCGGGTCGGTGATCGCCGTCAGGTCGCGGAAGGCATCAATCCGCCGCACGACGCGCTCTCCGGCGCGGTGCTCGCGGCGATCCGCGCCAGACGATCCCGATGATGCAGCGGCTCTCGGCGCTATCGGCTACGCGCCTTGTGCCGCAGCTTCGCGAGATCGGCGTGCACCTGCTGGCGTGGAACGAGCCACCGCCGACGAGCGCGAGGCGGAGCAGTGGTATCAAGGCAACGTCTTCCCGATCCTGACACCGCTTGCGGTCGATTCGGGCCATCGATTCCCGTTCATCTCCAACCTGAGCGAGTCGCTTGGCGTGATGCTGCGGCGACCCGGCGAGAGCGAACAGGTTCGCCCGGGTCAAGATTCCCAGCCCAGCAGCGTTGGCTCGGCCTCGGGGCGGCGGGGCGCGGCCGCCAGCGCCGGGTCGGGTTCGCCGTGGTGGGGCCGCTCGGGCGGCGGCTTGCCGCCGATCCTGGCCCGCGCGCGCGGACGGACGCGCTGCGCGTCGCCGGCGACGGGCGCACGGGCGCTTCGTCTCGCTCCAGGAGATCATCGAGCACAACCTCGACGATCTCTTCCCGGCATGGAGATCGTGAAGGTCCTGCCGTTCCGCGTCACGCGCAACGCGGACGCCGAGCCAGCGCATTGCAACGAGGACGCCGAGGACCTGATGCAGGAGATCGAGCAGCAGCCTGATCGGCGTCAGCGCAGGTGGTGCGCATGGAGGTCGCCAGCAAGCCCAACTCCCGCCTGTTGCGCTTCCTCAATACCGAGGAGCCTGGTGTTTCGCCGAGGACGACATCTACGAGTCCGACGGCCTGCTCGACTGGCAGTCCCTCTCGCAGATCGCCGAGCTCGACCTGCCCGACCACCGCTGGTCGCCGTGGCGGCCGGTGGCGCCGCCGGCGCTCGTCGACCACGAGAAGGACATCTTCGGCGCCATCCGCGCCGGCGACATCCTCGTGCATCATCCCTATGAGAGCTTCGACGCGACCGTCGGCCGCTTCATCGAGGAGGCCGCCGGCGATCCGAGGGTGCTGTGCATCAAGCAGGCGCTCTACCGAACGAGCGGCGACAGTCCGTTCGTGCGCGAGCCATCTCGCCGCCGAGAACGGCAAGCAGGTCGCGTGCCTCGTCGAGCTGCGGGCGCGATTCGACGAGGCGAGGAACATCCTCTGGGCCAACAAGCTCGAGGACGCGGGCGTGCACGTCGCCTACGGCGTGGTCGGGCTCAAGACGCACACCAAGATCGCCCTTGTCGTCCGCCAGGAGGCCGACGGCATCCGCTGCTATGCGCACATCGGCTCGGGCAACTACAACAGCAAGACCGCGCGGCTGTACGAGGATTGGGGACTCTTCACGTGCGATCCGGCGATCACGGAGGACGTGGTCAACCTCTTCAACTACATGACGGGACGCTCGAGGCAGCGCGAGTACAACCGGCTCCTCGTGGCCCCCGTCACCATGAAGCGAAGCGCTTCCTCGACCTGATCGAGCGGGAGGCGGCGCTGCACCGGCCCGGTCGCCCCGGCCGGATCATCGCGAAGATGAACTGTTTCCTCGAGGACCGCGCCGTCACCGATGCGCTCTACCGGGCGAGCCGCGCCGGCGTGCAGATCGACCTGATCGTGCGCGGCTTCTGCTGCCTGCGTCCGGGCGTGCCGGGACTGAGCGAGAACATCCGCGTCATGTCCGTCGTCGGTCGCTTCCTCGAGCATGGGCGCATCTTCTGGTTCGGCAACGGGCAGGCCGATCCGCTCGACGGCGAGTTCTACATCGGTTCGGCGGACTGGATGCATCGCAACCTGCAATGCGCGTCGAGGCCGTCTGCCCCGTCGAGAAGGCGGGCATCAGCGCGGCTCTGGCAGAACCTCGGGATCTGGCTCGAGGACCGCCGCACCTGCTGGGACATGGACGCGTGGGGACGCTATCGCATCCGGAGCGGCCGAGGCCTGACTCCCGCGCGCGCCGGAGGCGGTCGGAACGCATCAACGGCCTGCTGGAGCCTGGCACTGGCGATGCACGCGGCGATGAGAGCGAGGAGAGCGCCGGCAGGACGTGATGCGCTGGCGCCGGTGCGTCGGGCGTTGCTGGTCCCGCGCCGCTCGTTCCGGCTCGTCCTGGAAGGCTGGGTCCCAAGGCTTCGGTCCTGCTGCCAGTTGGCCGGGACGCGCGGCCCTCGAAGCTCGCCGTGGGATCGATCCAGCCCGCGCGATAGAGGGCATATTCGATGTCGCCCTGCCCGAAGTAGTGCAGCACGCCCTCGACGCGCACCTCGCTTCCTGGACCGGGCGTTCGTGATCGCCGGCAGCACGGTCGGCACCGTGGCCTTCGGTGGCAGCGTGAAGAGCCGCGGCGCATCCTGGGTCGAAGCCGCCGGTCGGCGGTGACGCGGTACTCCCAGATCCCCAGCGAGAGCTCGTTGTCGTTGTGGGGTTCTCGAGCGTCACCGAGATGCCGAGGCGCGTCGCCTCCGGCGACTCGCCCTCCACGACGATTTCATTCACATGGATGATCGGCGGCTTGGAACCACAGCCGGCCATGAGCGGTATCGAACACGAAAGGAGCAATGCGCCGGCGACGCGACCGATGGCAGCCATGTCGGGGAGCGTACCGGCGCCGGGCGCGCTACCATCGTCCCATGGCCGCGCAACGTCGGCGTCGTCCCGTCCATGCTCGCCGCTCGTGGCGCTCGCGGCGCTCTGCGTCGGCCTGAAAGCGCAAGGGGGACAGCCTAACAGTCCCGTCACCGTCGACGACTCCCCGACCGCGTGGGAACTGCCCAGCCGCCGCCGACTGCGGCGGCGGCGAACCCCGCCGAGGCGCGCGGCTGCTCGCCCGGGTGCTCGACGAGCATCCATCGAAGCTCGTGCCATGGGCGCGCCGACTGCAACGACGACCTGACCGCTTCCGCGCGACGCGGCCAACGAGTTCCTCGTGGCCCATCCGCCCGTGCTGGAGCGGTTCCGTGCCGCCGTCGGCGCCACGGCGCAGCGTCGGCTCGAGGAGGGCGACCTCGAGCGCGCGTGGCGAAGCGCCCTGCCGACCTCCGCCGGATTCGACGCCACGCTGCGGCTGGCCCAGGACGCGCTGGAGCGCGGCGCGTTCGACGCGGCGCGCCGGCGCCTCGAGGATCTCGCCGACCACCCGGACTTCGAGGGCCAGCGCGCCGCGCGGGCGCGGACGCTCGCCGGCCTCGCCGCCGTCGCGGTCGGCGATCGGGTCGGCGCCGACGCGGCGATCGCGGCGCTGCGCGACGACGGCGAGACCGTCGCGAAGGCCGGCGCCGCGGCGATCGAACGACTGCTGGCGCAGCTTGGCGCCGGGGGCTCGCTTCCTCGGCTGGTCCGCGGCGCGACGCCGCTCGATCGAGGCGAAGGCATGCCGACCGGCGAAGCGCCGTGGCACCTGCTGGCGGCCCAGCCGCTGCCGCAGTCGCTCGCGATGCGCGCCGCCTCGCTTGGCGACGACGCCAACCGATTCGCGCCGCGGAACGTCGACCGGTTTCGCGAGCGGGGCTCGTTCCTCACCGCGGCGCCGACCGTGGCGGGCAACTCGGCGTTCGTCAACGAGGGCGGCGTGGTCCGCGCGTACGACCGTCTCAGCGGCCGGCTGCGATGGCTGCGCGAGCTGCCCGGCTTCGATCCTTCGTCCGAGAGCGGTCCCGCGGGCGACCTGAGCATCGTGGCGGTCGAGGGCGACGCGCTGGTGACCCTGGTCGGTCACGCGAACGCGGTCGGGCGAAGCGGAGGGAGCCGCGTCGTGTGCCTCGACGCCGCGACCGGCGACATCCGCTGGCAGACGGCGCTCGGCCAGGTGCGTGCCGGAGACGAGTCGTTCGAGGGCCTCTTTCCGCACGGCGAGCCGCTGATCCGCGATGGTGTCGTGTACCTGCTGGCCCGCAAGGTCACGAGTCGCCTCGAGACCGTCGCCTATGTCGTCGCGCTCGACCTCGCCGACGGCCGCATGCGCTGGGCGCGCCATCTCTGCTCGTCCAGCACGGCGCGGATCGGCTCGGCGCGGTCGTACTCGTCGCTCGCCGCGGAGAACGGCCTGCTCTACGCGGCGGTCTCGACCGGAGCGGCGGCGTGCCTCGACGCGGAGACCGGCGAATACCGCTGGTTGCGCCGGCTCGTCGTTCCGGTGCGCGATCCGCGCTACGAGAGCGAGCCGTGGGAGATGTCCGCGCCGCTGCTGACGCAGGCTGGAATCGTGATGGTGTCGCCGGACCAGATGCAGATGCTGGTGATGGACCCCGTCGACGGCCGGACGCTGCGCACGCGGCCGCTCGGGCAGGCGGAGGCGTGGGGATTGCCGCGCTACTTCCTGCGCGTGCCGGCGACCGGCGGCGCCGGAACCCAGGTGGATGCGGAGCGACCCGTCGATCCGGCGATCGCCCGCTCGGCGCCGGGTGAACCGGAGTTGATCATCTCCATCGGCAGCGACATCGTGGCGTTCGCCGCGGACGACCTCGCGCGACCGCGCTGGAAGCTCTCGGAGATGATGGCCGCCGAGCCGGACCTGATGGCCGACGAGCGGCGCGGTGTGCGCGGCCGCGTGCAGCAGGTCGATCGTTCGCTGGTGGTGCCGCTGCGCGACCGCCTGCTCGTGATCGACGTCGATCGCGGCGCAGCGCGGACGCTCGCGGCGGGGGCCGCGGCCGGGAATCCGCTCGTGATCGGCCCGCAGCTTCTGCTGGCGACCGACACGCGCGTCGAGGCGTACATGCCCTTCGCCGAGGCCGAGCGCTTCCTGCGTGCGCGCATCGCCGACGACCCGCGCGACGCGGACCGTCCGCTCGCCCTGCTGGGGCTTGGACTCCGGGCTCGATCGTTCGCCACGTGCATCGAGGCGGCCGAGGCCGCGCTGACCGTGGTCGAGGGCGCGCCCGAGGCGAGGACCGCGGCCGCGGATCGCGCCGATCTCTTCGCGCTGCTGCTCGAGGTGGACGCGGCGGACATCGCCGATCCGGCCACGGCCGACGTCGACGGCGAACGCCTGCACGCCCTGATGGGCCGGGTCGCCTCGACGCCCGCGCAGCGCGCCCGCCGGGAGATCGCGCTGGGCGACTGGCAGACCCGCCGCGGCCGGACCGACGCCGCCGTGGCGACCTGGCGGGCCACGCTCGCCGACCCGACGCTGGCCGGCGCACTCGTTCCCGACGGAGAGATCGAACGGGCCGCGCAGCTCGCCGTGCTCGTGAGGCTCTCGGCAGCAGGCTCCGGGGCGCGTGGCGATGGGAACCTCGCTGTCGACACGGAGCTGCGCGCCGCGCTCGCCCGCAACGCCGATTCGACGACGCTGCTGCCGCTCCTGGAGCGTGGCGTCCTCGATTCGACGACGGTCGACGCGACGGGCCGGGTGTGCGACGCGCTGGTCGCCGACGGGCATGCCGACACGGCCATGAACGTGGCGCTGCGCCTCTGGCGACGGCTGGAGCTCGCTGAATCCAGCGGAGCCGTCGACGCCGAGCTCCGGTCGCGCATCGCCGGGCTGGCGGTGGTCGCCGCGAACCGGGCGGATGCGCCGGCCCGCGCGGCGGCGCTGCTCGATGCGTTCGCGAGCGGCGGCGCCGCGGGAAGGCCGGCCGATCGCGCGGCCGCCGAACGGATCGTGCTGGACGGAGTCGCGATGTCGGTCGACGAGCTGCGCGCCCAGCTGGCCGCATTCGGCGCACCGCTCCGCCCGCGGACCGCGAAGCTCGGCTCTTTCAATGGCGCGGCGCGCGAGCTTCCCGGCCGGCTCCTTCGCACGATCGCGCCAGGCGGGATCGCGCCGCCGGCGCTGCCGCCCGACCGCGCGGTCGTCGCCGGCGAGGAGGGCGTGAAGCTGCTCGACGCGGAGCTCAACGCCACGTGGACCATCGCGGTCGACGATCCCGATCCGCGGATCCTCGCCTTCGATGGCCGCGGCCTGCTGCTCTGGTCGATCGTCGGTGGCGATCCCGTGGCGATGATGATCGACCCCGAGGAAGGGCGCCTGCGCTGGCTGTCGCCGCGCATCTCGACGCTGCTCCCGCCGCCATCGGGAGTCCGCGCGCCGGAGCAGCTGCTGCCGGGGGGGCAGCCGTTCGATGTCGCCGAGGTGCTGCCGATCGTGGCCGGGAACCGACTCATCCTCGTGCGGCGCAGCGGCGAGGTCGCGGCCATCGACATCTACGACGCCGGCGCCGTGCGCTGGAAGAAGCCCGCCATGCTCATGCAGGTCCATTCGGCATGGAGCGACGACGCGCTCCTGCTGCTCGGTGGCCTCGACGTGGACGGGCGCGCCGCGGTGGTGGCGATCGACGCCCGTGACGGACGGGAACTGGCGCGCCGCAGGCCCTCCCTTGGGAGTCGCGTCCATTGGGTGAGCGCCTCGCCCAGCGGCGTGGCGCTCATCGGCACCGACGCGGGCATCGAGGCGTTCGATCCGAGCGCCGGATCCAGCGCCGCTCCCGCCGCCCCGGACGCCGCGGAACGCGACGCGACGCTCTGGCGCCGCGCCGACCCCGCGGCGCGCGGAACGCTGCGTGCATGGAACGCGAGCCCCTGGATGCTGCTCGCCGACGCGACCGAGGAGCTGATCGCGGTGCGCACGGCGGACGGTCGATTCGGCGGCGAGATGGCCTTCGACGCCTCGACGCGTGGCGAACCGACGTCGCTTCGGCTGCGCGACGTGCTCGTCGACGCAAGGGGCGTGGTCGCGCAGTTCGAGCAGCGGATCGTCGCCTTCGATCGTCGCGGCGCCATCGTCGGCATGGACGCGATCGCCGACGAACGCGACTTCCGCGCCGTGCTTCCATCGTGGCCCCGGCTGGTCGCCGCGAGCTTCGTGCGGAGCGAGCAGATCGAGATCGAGGGCGGCGGACGGCGCACGCAGTATGTCTTCCGCATCTACCAGTTCGACGCCGCGCAGGGATGCAAGCTGATCGGCAACGCCCTCCAGGTGGCGTCGCTCGGCCAGGCGTTCGAGCGAGCGCGGCTCATCGACGGTTGGCTGCTCCTCTCCACGAGCGGATCGATCGTCGCCGTTCCGCTCGGCGCATCGGGCGCCGCGCCGGACGCGGGGCGTCGCTGAGCGGCGCTCGCCTGCACGAAGGCGATTCACAACGGTCGATGCGGCCGTGGGCGCCGAGCAGCCGCCACGAACGAAGAGCCGTCGAGCGAGGTCCGGCTCCCGACTTGTCGCGTCGCGGCACCGCGGTATAGTTCGCCCCTGCATTTCGGACGAATTCCGCACGCCTGATTCACGGGAGCCGGAGATGACTTCCACACCCGCCCACGATCACAAGCCGCTCGTGCTCGACGACGCCTCGAAGACCGCGACGGCGCAACGACGCGTCGCCGCGCTGCGCCCCGCGCCCGCGGCGCGCGCCGACGGCGCGCCGCAGCGCGACGTGCGGTGGTCGCGCCGGACCGCGGCGGCGCGCGCTTCGGGCGACGACTCGTTCGCTGGCGTCGGTCCGGCGATGGCGGCGACGTCGACGATGGTGGGAGATCCGTCTTCGACGTGGGCCGGATGGTGCGCACCGACGGCGCCGCTCGCCGCCTGGGGCGACGAGGACGAGGACGACTTCGACTTCCTCGACGACGACGACGATGAGACGGCGGCGGAGGAGGAGGAAGAAGAAGAGGAAGAGGACGACGAGGACGAGGACGAGGAGCCGGACGACGACGCGGACGAGGACGAGGAGTTCGAGGAAGAGGAGGAGGACGAGGACGAACTCTTCGAAGAGGAAGAGGAAGAGGAGGAGGAGGAAGAGGAGGCCGCAGGCGAGGAGGAGTGATCGAGCGACCCATCGAGGGACCCGCGCGAGCGACCCACGGCGCCGCGTGCCGGCGCCGCCTATTCGTCCCCGGTGTCGGCGAACCCGGTGTCCTCCACGGGTTCGAGCCGAAGCGACCGCTTGTCGTCCGGGCGCGTCGTCTCGCGCGAGCGGCCATGCACGCCCTCGGCGCTGGCCTGCAGCGAGTCGCACAGCCGCTGCACCGGGCGCGAATGCGGAAACTCCAGCCGCACGGCCGCGAGCCGCTCGATCATCGGCGACCCGTTGTCGCGGAAGAGCCGCTTGTACGCCTCCTTGATCGCGTCCACGTCGGTCTCGGCGTAGCCGCGGCGCTGCATCGCGAGACGGTTCCAGCCGCGCACCTCGGCCGGATTCCCCTCGACGATCATGTACGGCGGGACGTCCTTGGGGATGCGGGCGAGGGCGCCGATGAACGAGCACGTGCCGACCGTGGCGTAGTGGTGCACGCCGGCGCTCGCGCTGACCGTCGCGCCGTCCTCGACGCGCACGTGCCCCGCGAGCATCACCTGGTTCGCCAGCAGCACATGGTCGCCGATCTCGCAGTCGTGCGCGACATGGGCCATCACCATCATGAGGTTCCTGCTGCCCACGCGTGTGCTGCCGCCGCCGTTGGCCGTTCCTCGATGGATCGTGACGTGTTCACGGATCACGTTGCCGTCGCCGATGGCGAGCGTCGTCCGTTCGCCGCGGAACTTCCGGTCCTGCGGGTCGTCGCCGATGACGGCGAAGGGATGGATGCGGTTGTCGCGGCCGATGGTCGTCGACATCCGGACCGTCACGTGGTTGAAGAGCACCGTGCCGCCGCCGATCGAGACATCCGGGCCAACGACGCAGTACGGACCGATCACCGCGGTATCGTCGATTCGTGCGCTCTCGTGCACGATGGCGGTGGGGTGGACGTTGCCCATGGCGTGCGTGATGCGATCACTCCTGCTCGGCGTCGACCATCATGAACCGGATCTCGGCCTCCGCGGCGAGCTTGCTTCCAACATAGGCGCGGCAGCGCAGGTGTCCCGTGCGGGCGCCGGCGCGGACCGACTCGGCCTCGATGACGAGCTGGTCGCCCGGCGTGACGGGCTTGCGCAGCTTGACGCGGTCGAGCGAGAGCAGCACGGCGATCTTGCCGGTGTGTTCGAGCTTCTGGCTCAGCAGCAGCCCTCCGAGCTGCGCCATCGCCTCGACGATGAGCACGCCGGGCATGATCGGCGTTCCCGGATAGTGCCCCTCGAAGAAGGGCTCGTTGATCGAGACGTTCTTGACGCCGACCGCGCGGCGGTCGGCCTCGATCTCCACGACGCGGTCCACGAGCAGCATCGGATACCGATGCGGCATGATGCGCTGGATCGCCCGGATGTCCATGGCGCGGCCGTGCACGAGCGCGCTGCGCCGGTCGCGCGCGGCCATCTGGTCGAGGATCCGCAGGCCCATGCGGCGATTGAGCGAATGGCCCGAGCGATGGGCGACGAGACGGCACTGGACCTCGCATCCGACGAGGTACAGGTCGCCGAGCATG
>JAXMAF010000024.1:0-81852 GCA_046350555.1 Phycisphaerales bacterium | reverse complement strand
AGAACACGTGGTGGTGGCCGCAGG
The DNA here is from genome assembly GCA_046350555.1 of Phycisphaerales bacterium. GTDB lineage: Bacteria > Planctomycetota > Phycisphaerae > Phycisphaerales > SM1A02 > JAXMAF01. Next base: position 81,828 of record JAXMAF010000024.1, on the reverse strand, counting down.
CGTACGCGCTCCTCTACCTGCCAAGCACGTGCACCTTCAGGATGACCGACATCTGGCGCTCGTTCATCGCCCAGCGCTGCCTCTGGGAGCTCGGGCACGGCGTCGTCTTCCACGAGCCGGACGTCGTGCAGTTGCGCAACATGCACAACCTCGTCCGCGACTTCGCCGACGAGGTTCCCGGCTACCTGCGCAACGGCGAGCTCGTGCGCGTGCTCGAGGACCTTCGCCTCGAATCCGCGGCCGAGATGATCGGCGCCAACCTGCTGCGCTGCTACGAGGCGCTGACCGCCAACGGCTTCTTCACCGACGCCGAGCTGCCGCTGGTGCGCGCCTGGCTTGACGATCTGGCCCGCCTTGGACGAACGGTTGGAATCGGCGGGTCCGGCCGGCGCGCCGGCGACGGCGCGACCCGCGCTTGATCCCACGGATGGGCCGACGCCCGCGGCGCGCCCGAGGCGCACCTGCGGCACGCCGCGCTCGCCGTCGCGCCAGCCGCTGGCGTTCCGCGCGGCCCCGCGGGCATCATGGGTCCATGATCACGTACGAACGTCGGTCGGAACGGCTGGCGCCGCGGTCGATCTTCCTCCGCCGGCTCGCCTGGTCGGCGCTGGTGGGCCTCGTCCTGGTGATGATCTCGCTCGCCATCGGCACATGAGCGGCTACATCTACTTCGAGGGCTTCAGCCTCGTCGACGCCTTCGCCGACGCGGCGATGCTGCTCTCGGGGATGGGGCCGCTGCGACCGCCGGTCACCACCGGAGGCAAGATCTTCGCCGGGATCTTCGCGCTCTACAGCGGGCTCGCCGTGGTCATCGTCGCGGGCATCACCTTCGGCCCAGTCGTCCATCGCTTCCTGCACCGGTTGCACGTGCAGGAAGCGCGCGAGAACGAACCCCGCTCGAAGCAGTCGTGAGCACGGCAATCGCGCGACGATCGCTGCGCGCAGATCGCCGCACGTTGATCGCGGCACGCGGGCCGCGGCACGTTGATCGCCGCACGCGGATCCCCGCACGCGGATTGCCGCGCGTGAATCGCCGCGCAGATGCGCTTCACTTTCCAGTCGGCGCGCCGCCACCTGGACCAGCCGCAGCGCCGCCCGATGTGCCCGGGGCATTCGCTGGACCTGCCGCCGGACCTGTGGCTGGACCTGTCGCCGAACCTGTCGCCGGACCTGTCGCCGGACCGGCCGACGAATTCGTCGCGGAACCCGCGCCACCTGCTCCACCACCGCCAGCGCCACCCGCACCGCCGCCCTCGCCCCCACCACCAGGGCCACCGGCGCCGCGGCGCGCGTTGCCGGCCTTGAGCGTCACCGTCACGACCTGCTTCTCGCCCTTGCGCATCAGGACGACCTGCACCTGATCGCCCGGCTTGTGCTTGCGAAGGTTCTCCATCAGCGCCGCCGGTCCGGGCATCTCCTCGCCGTTCCATGCCACGAGGATGTCTCCGGGGATGATCCCCGCCTCGGCCGCCGCCGTGCCCTCGGCCACCGCTTCGACCACCACGCCCGTCGCGTCCTCGCCACTCATCGAGGGTGTGACGCCCAGCCGCACCGCGGCGTACCCGCGATCCGATCCGGGTCCCGTGTCGGCGTTCGTGAACTTGAGCTTCTCGGGGCGCGACGCGAGGTCGGTGCGGATGTACAGGTAGAGATCGACCACCTTGATCGCGCCCGGCGGGATTGACCGTGTAGCCCTTGTCGCGCGGCGTGGTATTCCGCGTGCGTGCCGGTGAACGGAAAGAGCACGGGAATGCCGGCGTAGAAGTTCGCGTGATCGGAGGGCCCCGCGCGGAGGCGTTCACCGCGATGGTGAAGCCCGCTCTTGGCGTGCGGCGCCCACGATGTCCATGAACCCCTCGGCCGTGCCCGTGCCGCTCACCGACAGGCTCGTCGTTGCGGGCGGCCGACCATGTCCAGGTTGATCATCGCGGTCGTCTTGTCGCCGGTGACCGTTGGATTGCGCGTAGTAGCGCGATCCCATCGAAGCCCGACTCCTCCGCGGTGAACAGAGGAGGATCGATCGCAGCGGCTGCTCGGGCGGCGCGTTCTTGTACTGCTCGACGAAGCGCCGCGCAAGCAGCAGCACGGCGCTCGTGCCCGACGCGTTGTCGTCGGCGCCGGGATGGAGCTGGCCGCGGTTGGCCGGCGCGGTGCCGAAGTAGCCCATGCCGACGTGGTCGTAGTGCGCGCCGATGATCAGCCACTCGCTGGCGAGCTCTCCGCGGCCCGGCAGCACGCCGCCGAGGTTGCACGCGCGGATCTTCTTCACGGAGACATCGGTCGCGAGCCGCACCTTCGCGCCCTCGGCGAGGTTCACGCTCTTCGCCTCGCCCGTGTCCGCGAGGCGGCGCCACTGCATCAGCGAGCGCCCCGCGGCGCCCGGCCTTCCGGCCGCATCCGGATCGGCGGCGGCGAGCAGCCGTTCGGCGACGTCCTCGCTCACCTGCACCAGCGGGATCCTGAATTCGCCGCCGAACTGGCTCGAGTCGGTCGTCTCCAGCCCGCGCTTGCCGTACTTCGATCCCGGCGGGTTGACCATGATCACGCCCGCCGCGCCGCGGGCCGCGAGCTCGTTGAGCTTCGGCAGGATCGCGGCGTACTCGCTGAAGCGGCGATCGCTCCAGAGCGACTGCCCTTCCTCGTCCATCGGCTCGTAGCGGAAGAGCACCGCGATGCGGCCGTCGAGCCGCGTCTCCGGGCCGAAGCTCGTGTAGCCGTTCTTGCCCTCCTTGATGCCGTAGCCGACGAAGACGAGTGGCGCCGAGATCTCGCCGCTGCCCGAGCTGCCAAGCACGACGAACTCGTCGTCGCGCTTGAGTGCGCCGCCCGCCGGCGCTCCGGCCGCGAGCAGCGCCAGCTCGCCGCGCTTCACCTCGATGCCGCCGCCGGGAAGGTTGAAGTACTGTCGATGCGACGTCCACGGCGCGGTCGACACCGTCGCCGCTCCGGCCGCCGCGCCGCCGGCGCGCTCGGAGGAACTCGCCGGCGCCGCGTCGCTCTCCGCGGGAAACGCCGGCTTCAGCCCGTTTCGCTTGATCCACCACTCGACATAATCCGCCGCCCGCTCCATGCCGGGCGTGCCCGGCGCGCGACCTTCGAAGTTCGGATTCGAGAGCGTGAGCACATGCTGGTACCACTCCGCGGCGTCGGGTCCAAGCTGCTCGAACATCGCGCGCAGGCTGGCGTGGTCCGCGTCGACCGAGACCGACGTGTCCTTCGGTGCGAAGTCGCGGATGTTTCCCGGGATCCATCGACGACGCGACCCACCGGCTTCTCCGGCGCGGGAACCCCGATCAGCGCCGACTTCGGCGTGTCCGTCGAGGGCGGCGACGCCAGCTTGCAGGCTTCGCCTGCGGTGCTGGCGCTCCCGGTGACGGCGGCGCACTCGCAGGCTTCGTCGACGGCGCCGCTGAAGGCGCGGCGGGCGGTGCCGGTGGTGGCGCGGCCGGTGGTGCCGCGGGGGGCGCGGCTGGCGGCGCGACTGGCCGTGCCGCCGACCCGCCATCTTGATCCGATGCCATGCCCCGCGCCAGGGCTGACGCACCGAACGATGCGAAGACGACCATCGAAAGCGCCGTGCACGCGGCACGACGGAGCGCGGACGAAGCGAGAGCGGCACGTGGCATGTCGGACTCCAGGGCGATGGCGGCCGAATCGACGAGACCCGTCGACCGCGCCGCACGGCGACGAACCCAAGAGGGTACGGGAGAAGGGCTGTGTTCGCCTGACTTCGCCTGGACGCGCCCGCGCCGATCTACGCGCGCCCGCGCTGTCTTGTGGTGCAGCCGTCCCGGCTGCAATGAAGGCCGAGGGCCTGCACCACAAGAGCGCGGCGTCACCGCAAGCGCGCCCGCGCCGCGTCCCGCGGCTCGCTCTCGACGGGCTCCGCCCGACCGGCTTCTTCCCTACTTGGCTTGGGGACCTCGGGCCAGACGGAAGCCATCACCGCCACGGCGGCCCGACGGGCCGTCGCCGAAGCGGTAGCCCGCCCGCACGGGCCGCGCGCTCGAGTGCCAGGCGCCGCCGCGGCATGCGCGCGAAATGCCCTCGCCCTCCCAGCCGTGCGGATCGACCTCGCTGGCCATCGTGTAGCGTCGACTCCCATCCCGACACCACTCCCACACGTTCCCCAGCATGTCGCGAAGTCCCCAAGGATTCGCCGCCTTCAAGCCCACGGTGTGCGTCCCCGCCCTGCCGGGCTTGCCGGATCGCTCCGACCATGTTGAGTTGTCCTCGCCGTCATCGAGCTCGAACTCCTCCGCGCTGTTGCCGCCGTACCACGCGATCGACTCCAGCACTGGCGCGTCGTGCTCGCCGCGAATCACCATCTCTCCCGCATAGGTCGCGGCGGTCGTGCCGGCGCGGCACGCATACTCCCATTCGCATTCCCACGGAAGCCGAAGCGCCAACTCGCCGTCAACGCCGTTCGCCTTCGCCAGGAACCCCTGAACGTCGTCCCAGCTCACTTGCTCCACAGGTCGATCGGCGCTCTTGAAGCGACTTGGGTTCAACCCCATCACGGCTTCCCACTGCCGCTGCGTCACCGGAACCTCGCCCAGCCAGAAGTCGCGCGAGATCGTCACCTCGTGCTGCGGACCTTCGTCTGAATAGCGCCCTTGTTCCGTGTCCGGCGTGCCCATCACGAACGTGCCCGCAGGAATCCAGCGCAACCGAAACTCCACACCTGCAAGCTCGAACGCGCACCAGACACCATGACGATCCTCGCCCCACGCGCTGGCCCACGACGGTGGAAGCCCACCGACGAGTGGATGTTCGATCAGGGTCGGTGACGTTGAGTTCATGGCGGGACTTGATCGAAACGAAACCCCGACGAGCCGTCGGGCGGCGTCCGCTCACCCTACCAGCGCATCGGGGTTCCACGCCCGCGCTTCGAGGCCGGCGCACTCTCGCCATCGCCCGTTGGGACGTACCCGATGCAGAACGTCCAGTAGCTCTGCTCGCCATCCTCGATCAGTCGGCGCTCGATCCGCGTCACGCGGTGTGAACCGAGGAAGCCATTCAGCTCGTCGATGGCCGCTGCGTCACCGTGCGCGGGAACGGAGATGACTTGATACCGCATGGCTGGTCTCTCGCTCACTTTCGAACACGCTTGCGCCCAGCGCGTCCGCTCCCGGCTCCGCCTCCGCTGCGCCGCGTCCCGCGGCGACCCGCCTCGCCGCTCCGCGGCTCGCTCTTGGCGGGCTCCGCCCGGCCATCCTGTTCCTGCTTGGCTTGGGGACCTCGGGCCAGACGGAAGCCGCCGACGTACCAGCGGCCCGACGGGTCGACGACGCCGCGGTAGCCAGCCCGCACGCGCTGCGCGGTCGAGTCCCAGGCACCGCCGCGGCACGCGCGATTCACACCCGCTTCCAGCGGCCCGCGCGGATCGGCCTCCGCCGCCTCCGTGTACTCGCGGACTCCATCCTCGCACCATTCCCACACGTTTCCCAGCATGTCGCGAAGACCCCAAGGGTTCGCGGGTCTTCGACCCACCGGATGCGTCCCCGCCCTGCCCGTCTTGCCGGACTTCTGCGGGAAGCTCGCGTTGTCGTAGCCCTCCTCGAGCTCGAACTCCTCCGCGCTGTTGCCGCCGTACCACGCGATCGACTCCAGCACCGGCGCGTCGTTCTTGCCGCGAATCTCCATCTCGCCCGCGTAGGTCGCGGTGGTCGTGCCGGCGCGGCACGCGTGCTCCCATTCGCACTCCCACGGAAGCCGAAGCGCCAACTCGCGGTCAACACCATTCGCCTTCGCCAGGAACTCGTGAACGTCATCCCAGCTCACTTGCTCCACAGGTCGATCGGCGCTCTTGAAGCGACTTGGGTTCGATCCCATCACCGCCTCCCACTGCCGCTGTGTCACCGGAACCTCGCCCACCCAGAATCCCTGTGTGATCGTGACGTCGTGGCGCGGGTGTTCACGTTCGTACCAAGCCCCGTACTCCTTTCGATCCTCCGCCGACAGACTCGCCAACACGGCGTCGATCTCCTCCCTCGACGAACCCATGCGGAAGAGTCCCGGCGGAATCCAGCGCATGCGGAACTCGACGCCTGCAAGCTCGAACGCACACCAGAGCCCGTGCCGGTCGCGGCCGATGGCGGTCTGCCAGCGTTCGCGGCGGATGACCGTGGCGTGGAGCTCGGAGCAGTCGGTGCGGAGGATGAGCGATTGAGGCGAACTCTCCTCGAAGCTGGCGAAGGGTTTGAGGACGAATTCACTGTTGGCGTCGAGCCGGACGATCTCGCGTTTGCTCCCGCCCGGCGGCTCGACGACCACCGACGGCTCGACGAACCGAAGTCGTCCGAGATGGCTGGCCGGTCGGGCGGGCGTTGTCGAGGTTTCCACCGAATGACCGGCCGGAACGAAGAGCAGCCGGTCGCCGCGGGTGAAGAGATCGACTTCGCTCGGCACGGCTGGTTCGATCCCGTCACCGGGAGGCCGCCACGGCTCGAGCCCCTGCGGCGGCTCGACGTCGGGGTTGTCCCGGTGAATGGCGTAGAAGATCCTGCCGATGCTCGACAGGGCGCTCGATCGGTCCCACTTCATGTCGCGCGCCCGTTCCATCACGCGCTTCAGCCAGCGTGAGCGGACGCTCGAAGGCCCGTCAGGAGCGCCGCTTCGGCCGTCCAGCTCGTCGACGCCGACTTGCTCGAAGAAGCTCTTCGCGTCTTGCAGGTCCGCCGGGTCGATCGCGGCGCCGCAGCCGAGGTCGTTGAGCACGACCAGTTCCTCGTAGACCACCTCGGGACCGAGCCAGCCGTGCCATCGCTTGAGACATGCGATCAAGGCTCGCACGTCGTCGATCGGCACGGCGGAGAGTGCTTGCCGCCACGCCGTTCGCTGTTCGACCGCAATCGAGATCGTCTCGGCGAAGTTGCCGTCGACCGCTGGGTGGAGCTGCGCGGCAAGTTCCAACGCAACGCCGCCGGGCAGCCCGATGGCCCGCGCCAGCTCGCGCAGCAGGCCACGGTCGATCCGCGAGAGCGGCGACACGAGGGTCAAGAGCCGGTCTCGTGCCTCGTCCAGCAATGGACCCTGCACTGCGGTCGGGTCCCAGGCCTCCGCCTGCCACGGCTCGGGCACCTCGTCCACGCGACATGTTCGACACGTCCTGCATGGCAGGAGCGCCAACGCCCGTCCGCCCGCCTGCTGCACGCGACGACCGACTTCCGTCCAGCGTTGCACCAGCGCTTCGCCCTGACCGACCCCCAGATCGCCAAGCACCAGCAGGTCGCGATCGCGCCACGATGTGTACAGCGCGTTGAATTCCCGCAGGGGATCGGCGTCCGGCGGCACGAACTCCACGCGGAGCGAGGCGGACTGCAACGCCCGCACGATCATCACCGCAACCATCTCGTAATCGAACCACAGCGGGGCGAGCCGCCAGGCGCCGTCGAACATCACCGTCAGCGCCGGGCTGCTGCGCCGAACCACGCTTCGCGGGAGCGAATCGATCGCCTCCAGCCGAGCCAGGCGATCGACCAGCTTCGCCACATCGAGCCGCCCGGAACCAAGCTCGCGCCCAAGAAGCCGCGACAGCCGTGGCTCGAGTGTCGGCCAAGGAAGAAGTTCGGGCCACGGCGGCACCGGCGTTCGCCCCGGCGGCTTGAACGAGCGGCCGCTGGCCTGTGGAGGCGGGCCATGATCCTCGAATCGATCGGGACGAAGGAAGTCGACCGGCGCGAAGGTTGACGTCTGGATGCGCGGTGGCGGCGCGACGCGCTCGGGAGGCGGCCGCGACGAAGCCGTCTCGATCGTGGGCGCTTCCGGCGGGCGGCGCTCGTAGCCAAGCGCCGCGGCGGCATCTTCGAGGCCGCGCTCGCCGCCCGCGTGCCACGCGCGCAACAGATCGGCGCGACCGATCGCCGGCTGACCCTTCGCGCGGTTGGCCGATGCTGGAGTCATCGGCGCAGGTGCTTCCGGAACGCAAAGGGGGCGAGTTCCGCGACCAATTCGGCGTGGCTGCGCTTCGTCTCACGCGCGAGATCGATCACGGCGCGGAGCAGGTCCAGGTACTCCGCCTGGCCAGGCGCGGGGAGATTGTTCCTCAGATGCTCCTCGCGATCGTCGCGAAGCTGCCGTGCGGCCTTGGCCATGACGTCGCCGGGAAGCTGGCCATCGAAGTGGGCCTCGCCACGCTGGGTGACATACGCCTCGAAGGCATCGCCGCGCGGCACCTCGATGCGGAGCACCAGGCAGCGCCGCACGAAGGCGGCCGGCAGCGTGCGCTCCTCGTTCGAGGTCACGACGACCAGCGGAAAGTGCCCCTTCTGCTCCACGCGTCGGCCGTCGGGAAGGTCGAAGCCCGCATCGCCAAGGGCACCCAGCAGGCCATTGGGCACGCTGGGATCGCCCTTGTCGATCTCGTCGATCAGCACGACCACGCCGTTGCCGCCGTCGACTCCCTTCGGCTGCGGCGGTGGCTCCACTCCGGTCTTCTTCGCATCATCGAAGTTCAAGCCCCACCACAAGGCCCGCGGACGAATGAAGCGCGCCAACCTGAGCTCGTCTTCGACCTTCATCGTCTTGATCGCGTCCGGGCCGGCAAGCGAGAGTGTCTGGGCCTTCGCCAGCCGCTGCACCAGGTCGAGCTCGTAGATCAGGTCGCGCGGCTGGGTCTGGGTGTCGACCACGGTGGAGACGAAGAAGCGCTTCAACGCGATCGCCGCGGCTCGCGCGAGCTGGCTCTTGCCGGAGCCGGGCTCGCCGTAGACCAGCAGCGGGCGGCGTGCCGCCATGGCGAAGTTCACGGCCTTCTGGTGTTCCTCGGGGAAGAGGTGTCCAGCGACCTTCCTGCCGGCGCTGTCGGTGATGGGGACCGGTTTCTCGGCGGAAACGTGGACAATCTCGGCTGGCTTGGTCACGAACAGATCTCCTCGCTGATGCGGACGACTTCCGTCACGGCGGCCTTGAGTCGCGACTCGTACATCGCCTCGTCGACCGTTCCCTGCTGGATGGTGATGCGGTCGAGCTCCGGGATCTCCCGCTTGATCCGCTCGGCGACGGCCGCTGAAACCGCGATTGCCCCGGCCATCTGAGGATCGCCCTCGACCACGATGTACAACGGTGGCCTGTCCGGATTCCTGGCTTCGTGCCGGTTGCCCAGCATCCCGCGAAGGTCCACCAGCGAGATTTGGCCAGCCTCGGTTCGCGATCCACCCGCGGCAGCGCTGGTGGTCAAGCTGGTTCCACACACCGCGTCCAGATGTCGAATGAGGTCCCTCATCGTGTCGGCGGATTCGGCGTCGAAGCCCGTCTCGGGCAGGAAGGATGAGACCTGCGCCGGCGCGTACATCCGCCGCGCCGTTGGCGAATAGCGAAGCATCGCCGACCGGTCGCGCTTCGCGGCAGCAGGCAGCTCCGCGAGCCCGCCGGTGCGGGTAATGGCAGCACTTGCTCCATTCGGCAGCCGATGTGAAGGCCCGTCGAGCCACGGCAGTCCATCAAACAGGATCTGGCGCGCGATGCGGGCATCCTCCTTGATCACCTCGACGCGCGCCGCGTTCGGCGCAGGCGTCGCCCTGAGCGCCTGCTGGTCGGCGATGAGCCCCCGCTGCACCGAAATTGCGACCTCCCATGCGTCGCCGGCGAGCAGCAGCTTCGCCCGCGCCATCGCGTCGTCGTCGGGGTTCGCCGCAGGCGTCAAGCGCTTGAGCACGCGAAGAACGGCGGAGGCGCCGAAGCTCGTGTTCCATCGCGTGACGAGCTCGTTCGTGCGCGCGATCCGGTTGGCGGAATCCCGCGTGCTCGCGGCTTCGTCCGCGGCGTCGCCGCCGCTTCCTTGATGGGACGCCGACGCGGGATCGTGCGCCGGCAGGGTCGTCAGCCCATGCCATGCGCGAACCGGCGGTTGCTCGACCGTCGGAACATTGAACAGCACGTGCAGCAGTCGAATCCGATCCGCTTCGGTCGCGATGGAGTATTCCGTCGAAAGCGCCTTCGGCACGTGCTGGCGATCGGCTCGATCGAAGTAGACAGCGAGGAACTTGCCCCGGCCCCCTCGACCGATCCCGTTGCGAATCACGATGCTCTCGTAGGTGACCCCTTCACCTCGCCCCGCGCTCTCCTGCTGGAGATAGCGCTGGTAGTAGATGCTTGTGCAGACAACCAGCACGAACTTGGCACTGTCGACCTCCTGTTCCGCCCAGAGGTTCCATTCCTTCGCCTCGTGCTCGCGATATCGATCGAGGATCGCATCGACCCCCCTGCTCCGCAGCCAATCCGAGAACTCGCGCACCCGCTCCTTGTGCTTCTCGCTGTCGTGGCTGTAGCTGATGAAGACCCGCGGCGAATCGGCCATGTGTGCTCCCGTGGGCGAAGCGTATCGCGGCGCGGCGGTGTGTACCGGGCCGTGGCTCGATCGACGACCGCACGGCGACCCGCGATTAACACTACAGCGCCCCTTGGCTCCGTCGCGAGACCGCTCGGAGTGGCTTTCCGCAGGAGAGAGCGCGCGTTCAGGCGCCGGTGGCTCCTCTGTGAGCCATCGAGCCTCGAACTTGCCTGGCTCTGACGCAGCAGATGCCGCTCAAGACGGTCACGCAGCAGGAGCCAGAACGCTGTAGTGTTAACGCCGGTTGCGGGATCGCATCGCATCGACGAGCATGAAACCCGATGGCGAGAATGGGTCGTACTGTGGCAGGTGGGAAGCGCGCCCGCCTTCGCCAGCGTCGAGCGGCGCACGGCGACGAAGCGCCCGGACGAACGCGGCCGAGGCGGCCAAACCCTCCGCCGAGGACTTCCTGCGTGCCGTTCCGGGTCATCGACGAGATCGAGCCGGTTGAACCGTGCGAGGAGCGTTCGGCGAGGAAAGCTGCTCGGCTCCCGGACGAGGAGGCGTCGCGGCGACGGTGATCGAGCCGTCCGCCGCCCACTTCGTCGTCCGCGAGCCGTGGCGGCTGTGGGAGCATCGCCGCTTCGGATCGTTCGACATCGGGATTCTCGAGGTCGGCGGCTTCGGCGCGGTCTTCGAGGCCAGGGGATTCGCGGCCGAACAGTTCCGCGCAAGCTGCTCGAGCCCGTGGCGGTCGCCCAAGCGAAGCGCGAGGTCGGCGCAGCGCAACAAGCAGCGCGGCTCAACCCAGCGCGCGGCTCGGCCCAGCGCGCGCATCGTCGAGCAGCCGCTCGATTCTACGCGAGACGACCGCCCTGCGCGCGATCGACCCTCATGCCAACCTCACCACATCTTCGAGGGCGGCGTCGAAGTCGTCGCCCAGCTCGAAGACGCGCCCCGCGAGGTTCTGGCTTGCGATGGGCTCGTGCGCGACGCGACGCCGATCACGACGCACGCCCCGGACGCTGCGCGACGACGCACGGCCGGCATCGTCTCGCTCGTGGTTCAGGCGTGCGACGGCGTCGCGCACCTGCACGAACAGCGGCTTTCACGCACCGCGACCTGAAACCGTCGAACATCGTGGTGCGGCCCGATGGGACGGTGAAGGTCCTCGATCTCGGTCTTGCCGCGGCGATCGACCTGTCGCAGCCGCCGCCGTCGCGACGAACACGGCGGCCGGGACGTTCGCCTTCATGGCGCTTGGGCAACGCCGAAGGCGCTCGGCCGCGTCGGGCCCCAGGCCGGCGTCTATGCGCTGGGGCTCATCACCGAAACCATCAGCTTGACGACGACGACGCCGAACACCGTCGTCTCGCTCCCACAGGCGAGCGCGGCCGTGCGAGCCCGGCTCGAAGCGATCGTCGCGCGGGCGTGTTCGTCGATGGCTTCCCGCCACCGGGACGCCGCGGCGCTCGCCATCGAGCTGCGCTCCGTCGTGGCGACGCTGGAGGCGCTCGCGAGGTCCCGGGCCGCTTCCGTGCACGTCGAGCACGAGCGCCGGGCGCGAATCCTCGACCCCATGATCGAGGCGCCACCGGCCGGCCAATCGAACCCGGGCACGCTCTTGAACGCACGCTACGGCGTCGTGGGGTTCATCGACGAGCTGCGCGACGACGAGTTGGCCCGGCTCGACGCGTGGTGCGATGGCGCCGCCTCGACGGACGTCTGGCTGCTGCACGGCGACGGCGGAACGGGCAAGACGCGCTTGCTCATCGAGCTCGCGCGACGCCGACGCGAACGTCGCCCGCGGGCCGCCGATCGCCGCAACTGGATCGCCGGATTCCTTCCCGAGCACCTGCCCATCGCCGAGGCGTGTCCGGCGACGGGATCCGACGAGATCGAGCTGCTCATCGACAGCCCGCAGCCAACGCTGGTGGTTGTCGACTCGGCCGAGTCGCGCGGCAACCTCCGCCAGTTGCTCGAACGCGTCGCGAAGCGCGCTCGACGCGCCGACGAGCGTGCCCGGCACGGCGAGGAGGTCGCGCCGCTGCGCGTCGTCCTGCTCGCACGAAACGCCGGCGACTGGTGGACCTCGTTGACCGGGCGCGACGAGCTCAAGGACCTGCTCTCTGCGCGCGAACCCCGCGCGCTCCGGCCCCTTCCGCGCGATGGCCCGGTGAGGCAGCGGACCTTCGAGCTGGCGCTGCGGGATTTCCGGGCGCACGACGAATCGGGCCGGTCGACCCCGGCCGCCGCGCCGCGCAGCGCCACCGACGCGACGACGGCCCCGATCGAGCTCGGCGACGTGCGCTTCGGCCGACCGCTGTACGTCCACATGGCGGCCCTCGCCCGGCTGCGCGGCCTGCCCGTCGACGCCGACACGCTCCTCGACACGATCGTCGAGCACGAGCAGCAGATGTGGCTTGCGCATTTCCGTGACGAGCACCGCGACCGCAGCAACCGCCGGGAAGACGCCTTCAAGGCCAAGGCCGCGCGAACGGTCGCCGCGATCGTGCTCCGTGGCGGCGTGCCGGACGAGTCGACGGCGCGGGCGCTCAATGCGCGCGTCGGTGGTCCGTCCCACGAGACCTTCGTGCAGTTCCTGCGCGACCTCTACTCCGGCCGGACGACGCGCCCCGGCGATCGAGGCGATGAACGACGTGCCGACTTCATCGCCGGGCTCGAGCCGGACCTTCTCGGCGAAGCGCTGACGGCGCGCACGCTCAGGGCCGCGTCGCCCGCCGCGTACCTCGAAGCGGTCTTCGACGGCGCGGGCATCGACGCCATCGCGCACGGCTTCACGGTGCTCGGTCGCATCGCCCTGCGCGGCGAGGCGCGGGCCCAGGAATGGATGCGGCAACTGCTCGACGCCGACCTGCCTGGACGAGCCCTTGCGGCGCTGCTCGCGACGAAGACGCTGGCCGGCGAGACGGCCTTCTCTCCCACGGCCGACCTCCTGACCGAAGCGATCATGGCGCGCGGCACGCCGGCGCTTGCCGCGTCGCTCACGGACGAACTACCGCTCGCGCTGGACTCGGTGGCGCTCAACCGGCTCGCGGTCTGGGTGAGCGAGCAACTCGTGCACGCCGTCGCCTCGCCAACCACCGATCCAGAGCGCCGACTTCGCGCCGACCGCCTCCGCGTGCTCGGCCTTCGACTCGGGCGCGTGCGCCGTCTCGAGGACGGGCTGGCGGCGACGCAGCAGGCGGTCGAGGCGTACCGCGAGCTGGTGCGCGACCGCGAACCTCCCGAGGAACTCCTCGCGGATCTCGCGATGAGCCTGAACAACCTCGGAATGAGCCTCGGGCACCTGGGCCGCCATGACGAGGCGCGGGTGGCGCTCGAAGAGGCGGTGGATCTCTTTCGCGAGCTGGCGTCCAAGGCTCCGGCGCCGATCCGACCCGGACTTCCGATGAGCCTTGCGAATCTCGGCCAGGTGCTCAAGGAGCTCGGTCGTCTCCAGGACGCGCTCCGACCGGCGCGCGAGGCGGTCGAGCTCTTCGACGCCTTGGCCGAGACGCAGCCGCGCTCGTTCCTTCCCAATTCGGCAACCAGCATGCTCGTCGTCGCCGGTGCGCTCTTCGCGCTGGGGCGCCTCGACGAATCGTGGTCCGCGGCGGAGCGGGCGATCGCGGTCTATCGCGAGCTCGCCAAGGAGCGCCCCGACGAGTTCCTGCGTCGCCTGGCGACCGGCCTTGCGCACGGCTCGGCGATCCAGACCAAGCGCGGGCGGCACCACGAGGCGTTGTCCCTCGGGATGGAGGCGGTCGTGGCGCTTCGCGCGCTCACGGAGGTGCACCGCGACATGTTCCTGGCGGACCTGGCGGGAGGGCTTGTCAATGTCGGCGTGGCACTGAACACCTTCGGACGGCACGACGAGGCGCTCGCCGCCCTGCGCGAGGCCGCCGAACAGTTCCGCGAACTCGCCTCGGATCGGCCGGGACCGTTCCGGCCGATCCTGGCCAAGAGCCTGCTGACCCTTGGATCCGAGCTGACCGAGGTTGGAGCGAAGGCCGAGGCCCAGACAGTCGCGAGCGACGCGGTCGCAATCCTTCGCGCGCTGACCGCGACGCATCGCGAGGCGTTCGGAGCGGACCTCGCGGCAGGCCTGAGCCTGCTCGGCGTCACGCTGGGCGATCTGGGCCGCAGAGAAGAGGCGCGTGCCGCATCCGCCGAAGCGGTCGAGCTGCTGCGCGATCTCTCCACGACCCATCGCGACGCGTTGCTCCCGTTGCTCGCGACGTGCCTGACCAACCTGAGTGTCGACCTGACCGAACTCGCCCGTCATCACGAGGCGTTCGCCGTGATCACCGAAGCGGTCGAGATCGATCGCGAGCTCGCGAGGGCGAACCCCGACGCGTTTCTTCCCGAACTGGCCGTGAGCGTCAACAACCGCGGGACGACGCTGCGGGACCTTGGCCGTCACGAGGAAGCCATTGTGGCGACGAGCGAGGCCGTCGCCCTCTTCCGCGACCTGGCGCGCCAGCTTCCCGACGGGTTCCTGCCGCGGCTCTCCACGAGCATCCACAACCTCTCGAGCGATCTGGCGAACCTGGGCCGGCATCGGGAGGCGTTGCGGGCGAGCGAGGAGTCGGTCTCGATCTCGATCCCGTTGGCGCGCTCGCGCCCCGCCGCGTTTGGCGACGACCTCCGGAAACACACGATCGGCCTGAAGGCGCGCCTCGTCGGCGCCGGGATCGAACCGACCTCGAGCGCCACGTTCGCGGAGGCCGTCGCCGTGCTGGATTCGCTGGGACTCGCCGACGGGGTGGCGCCATGACCTCGCGTGCGAGGCATCGAGGCGATCGTCAGCCCCACGCGATTCGCCCAACCCGCCAATTTCTGGAGCACCTCCCGTGAGCAACAGACGCTCGTCGTCCACACGCGCCGCACGCGCGAGCCGTTCGACCGCGAAGTCGACGAATGTCGGGAAACCGACGCGACGGGCGCGGTCTCGCGCGGCCTCGTCCGACGCGGCGCCCACGAGCGCCACCGACACCGACCTCACGCTCCGCGCCGCCGCCGGCGATCGCGACGCCTTCGATGCACTCTGGGAACGCCACCAGTCGGCGCTCGCCGCCGCAGCGCGAGCGCTGCTCGGCACCAGGACCCCGCTCGGCGTCGGGCCCGAGGACATCGTCCAGGACACGGCCGAAGCGGCGTGGCGCTTGATCGATCGCTACACGCCCGGCACGTCGTTCATGGCGTGGCTGGTTGCGATCCTGCGCCACCGGTTCCTGCGCGTCCTCGATCTCAAGGACATCGTGCACGGCGTGAAGTCGGGGGTCCCGGTCGACGAAGCCGCCGCGCCACGCGGGGCAGGCAACGCGGCGTCGCCATCGCGTCGCGCGCGTTGGGGCGAGGCCGCCGAAAGCCTCGGGCGCGCGATCGGAACGGCATGGGCGCGGCCGTTGGACTCCAAGCGAGCTCGAGTCGCCTCCGCGCCGACCGAATCCACCGAGCTCATACGGATTCCAGTAGACCTCCATGCGTCCGACCCCTTGCCCACAGCGGCGTCTCACGGCGGAATTGAGTTGGGTGGGGCGCGAGAATTAACTGGAACGCGTATCACGCTCACCGATCGGGATCGCGTCGTCCTGCGACTCTTCTCCGACGACGTGCCGGCGAAGGTGATCGCCGAGGAAGCGGGTCTCTCCCCGCGGCAGGTCTATGGCCACCTCCAGCGACTCTGCGACACGCTCGACGATCGGCTCGGCGGGTTTGCGCGCCACTCGATCCCGGGGTTCACCTCCGCTGCGCCGGATGTGCCGGAGAGCCGGGTCGCCCGCATCGCCGCAGCGCGTGCGCGGCGCGAGGCCGAGGCGAAGCCCAAGCGGGCGAGGAAGACGCTCGCAACGAAGGGCGGCACGAGCGGACCCAAGGCTCACGTCGCCCCGAAGCCCGCGAAGAAGGCCAAGTCGAAGGGTCGAGCGAAGGGACGAGCGAAGGGACCAGCGAAGAAGTAGGCACGCTCGCCGCCCCACGGAAAAAACTCGCCGAGCGCCGGGAAATTGGACCGCGAGACCTGCTTTCTCTCCAGAGGCAGGCCTGCTCGGTCCGGTTGACCGGAACCAGCAGCCCCGCCGGACACGGGGATGGACCGCGTGTCCTTCGGCTGCGACGGACGTCACGGAGGTGACGGGCGTCGCGGGTCGGATCGATCGCCGGGCGGTGTCGACGTCGGCGTCGTGATGGGTTCCTCCCGACACGACGGCTGCACGAACCGCCCGCGATCGTTCAGGTCCGAACCGTTTCTGGAAGAGCGCGCTGGTTGGGCGCGTGATCGCCGACTGGCGATCGCGGCGCGATCGGTGCGCGCACAGGAGTTCGTCATGAACCGCTCGTTTCAACGATGGCCGCGCCTTCGTCGCGCCATCCACGTCGTGACCGTTCCCGCGATCCACCCGGTCACACTCCTTCGTCTCGTCGCAATTGGCTTCTTCGTCCTCTACGTCCTCGTCATGCTCACCGCCTGCGGAACGCGCGGCGAGCAGCTCACGGTGACCGGCGCCAGCACGTTGGCGCCGATCCTCGATCGCGCCGGCGACGATCTCAAGCGGGAGCATCCGGAGCTCAGTGTCTCCGTTCGCCTCGGCGGATCGACCAAGGGCATCAGCGACACGCTCGAAGGCATCAACGACCTCGGCGCGGTCGCCCGCGACCTCACCGCCGACGAGGCCGCGCACCTTCGGCAGTTCACGGTCGCCCACGACGGCGTGGCGATCGTGGTGCACGCGTCCAACCCGCTGTCGGGACTGACGACGGAGCAGTTGCGCCGCATCTACCTCGGCGAGATCGGCTCCTGGAAAGAGCTCGGGGTCGAGCCGGGCGCCGCGGCCCGCGACCGCAGGATCATCGCGGTGAGCAAGGCCGAGGGTCACGCGACGCTCGAGGTCTTCCTCGCCCACACGGGGATCGCCCGCGCGGCGCTGCGGCCATCGGTCATCGCCGGCAACAACGCGGTGGTGCTCGCCACCGTGTCGGAGTCGCCCGACGCGATCGGGTACGTCTCGCTGGGCGAATCGCAGCAGGCCCTGGCCTCGGGCCTGCCCATCCGGCTCGTTCCGCTGGATGGGAAGACGCCGAGCGTCGCGTCCGTCGCGGACGGATCGTGGCCGATGATCCGTCCGCTCCTCTTCGTGAGCCGGGACGAGCCCGCAGGGTGGGCGAAGGTGCTGCTCGACTACTTCGAGAGCGAACGCGGTCGAGAGACGATTCGCGCGTGCGGGTTCGTGCCCGTCGATTAGCTCGGCGACCGGACGCGCCCTTGCCTTCACATCTTCTTCCCCGACGCTTCATCCACCAACACGGGCCCGGCGACTCGCGCGACCGCGCGACGCCGGGCCCGTCTGCTTGCGCGTCTCCGCCCGATGGAGGGTCGGTCCGCGCGGTCGCGAGGAGTTCACGTCGACTCCCGCGCCAGGAGGTTCATCCATGTCCTTCCGTCTTCGTGCCGTCGCGCCGTGGTGCGCGACGCTGGCGATCGGTGCGCTCGCACCGCTCGCCGTCATCGTCCTGCTGGCCTATTGCGCTCGAAGCGCGTGGCCAGCGATCGTGAACGTCAACGTCGCGTTCGCCACCGACCGCGCCTGGCTGCCAACGGACGGGCGGTTCGGCGGCGCGGCGCTCGTGCTGGGCACGCTGGCGACGACCGCGCGGGCCGTGGTCGTCGCGGTGCCGATCGGCCTCGGCGCGGCGCTCTCGCTGGCGTTCTTCGCCGGTCCGCGCCTGCGTCGTGCCGGCGAGCTGGCCATCGGCGCCCTCGCTGGCCTTCCGACGGTCGTCGTCGGCCTCGTGGGGATCGCGTGGATCGTGCCCCTCGCGGGCTACTCGCTGCTCTCCGCGGGGCTGGTCCTGGCACTCATGATCGTGCCGACCTTTGCGTGGCTCGCGGTCGCGGCGCTGCGCGACCTGCCGCCGGCGCTCTTCGACAACGGCCGCGTGCTCGGGCTGACCGACGAGGCGCTGGTCTTCCGGCTCGCGCTGCGGGCCGTGCGGCCGTGGCTCGTCGGCGCCGCGACGCTCGCCGCCTGCCGGGCGCTCGGCGAGGCGGTGGCGGTCTCGATGGTCGCCGGCAACATCGCGAACTTCCCGTTCGACCCGACCACGCCGATCCGCACGCTCGCCTCGACCCTCGTGCTCGAGGTCGATCCAGCCGTCGGTGTGCACCGCAGCGCCCTCTTCGTCGTGGCGCTGCTCATGTCCCTCGCCATCGGCGTCGCCGGCGCAGTCGGCGGTCGCCTTGCCGAAAGGAGTTGAACGATGCTGCGGATTCTCTGCAAGGCATGTCTCGCGGGACTGGTCGTCGTGGTGGCCGCGATTCTCGTCGACCTCGTGCGCCGTGGATGGCCGTTGCTCGGGATCGACTACCTGCTCGCCGCACCGCTCGATCAAGGACGGCGCGGCGGCGTGCTGCCCGTGCTCTGGACGACGGTGCAGGTGGTCGGGTTGGGCACGGCGCTTGCCGTTCCCCTCGCGCTCGCGGCGGCGATCGTCGTGACGGAGATCGTCGCGTCGCGCAGCCGCGCGGGCCGGCGCATCGCCGACGTGCTGCGCATCGGCGCCGGCGTGCCGGCGATCGTGTGGGGCCTCGCCTGCGGCGCGGTGCTCGCCGACCTGCTGGGAATGGGGGTGAGCCGGATGACTGGCATCCTCACGCTCGCGGCGATGCTCGCGCCGGGGGCGGCGCTGGGCTTCATCGCGGCGCTTCAGGGCGTTCCCGCGGCGTGCCGCGAGCAGTGCCTCTCGCTCGGGCTCTCCCGCTGGCAATGCCTTGTGCTGCGGGTGATTCCGGCGGCGGCGCCCGCGATGGTCACCAGCTTCGGCACGACGGTGCAGCGCGGTGTGGGCGATGCCGCCGCGCTTGTGCTGACGGCGGGCTTCGCGACCGGCTGGGCGACGTCGCTCGGCGCCGATGGCGCGACGCTCGCGGTGCACGTCTATGCGCTGGTCCAGGTCGTTCCCGGTGCGTTGCCCGCGGCGTGCGCGGCGGCCGCCACGCTCCTCGTCCTCACGCTCGTCATTCAGATCCTCATGGGCCTCGTCGAGGCCCTGCTCCGGAGACTCTCATGAACCTCGCTTTCCGGTCGTTCTCCCTTCGAAATGGCCCGAGCCCCGTGCTCGGCGACGTGACGCTCTCGTTCGCGGGCCCGGGCGTGACGTCGATCCTCGGCCCGTCGGGCTGCGGGAAGAGCACGCTGCTTCGCGCGGCGACGCGGCTGCTCGACCACCGCGATGGCTGGCGCCACGACGGCGACATCCTGCTCGACGGGTCGAGCGTCTTCGCCATCGACCCGACCGAGCTGCGGCAGCGCGTGGGGCTGGTACTCCAGTCGCCGGTGATCTTCAAGGGCACCGCGGTCGAGAACGTCGAGTTCGCGCTTCGGCATGCCGTTCGTGCGTCGCGGGCGATCGTCGGTGCGGCGGCGCGGCGCTCGGCGGCGCTGCGCGCCCTCGGATCGGTCGGACTGCTCGACGAGGTCGATTGCCGTCGCGGCGAGGCCCGCCGGCTGTCGGGAGGGCAGCAGCAGCGGCTCGCGATCGCCCGCGCCATCGCCCTCGACCCGCAGGTGCTGCTCATGGACGAGCCGACCTCGGCGCTCGATGGCGAGGCCGCAAGCCGCATCGCGGATGTCGCCGTGGCGCTCGGCAAGTCGCGGCTGGTCGTGATCGTCACCCACTCGATCGAGCTGGCCCGCGCCGTCTCGGACGAGGTCGCGGTGCTGGAGCGCGACACCGCGGCCGGCCGGGGCGGAGTCGTGGCCACGGTCGGCGCCGCGGACGAGGTGCTCGACCCCGGCGGTCCGTGGGCCGGACGGTTCGAGCTGGCGATCCGTCCCGCGGCGTGAGCGCTCCTGCGCTTGCAGGAAGGGGCGGTCGGCACGAGGCCGACCGCCCCTATCGTTTCGTCTTTCTTCCCACGTCCACCCGACCCTCCCAATGCCCACCATCTCCCGCCCCGCTCCCGCGACGACGCCCCGCTCCGGCGGACCATCGCCACTCGTCGCCACCGACCTCTTCGTGCGCCGCCACATCGGTCCGAGCGAGACCGACATCGCGGAGATGCTTGCGACGCTCGGCTTCGATTCCCTCGAGGCGATGACCGCGCAGGTCCTTCCCGCGTCGATCCGGCTGCCGGGCCCGCTGCGGCTGACGGGGCTCGAGGGCCTGAATGGCGAGGAAGAGACGCTGGCGCGGCTGCGCGCCATCGCGGCGAGGAACGAGGTCTTCCGCTCGTTCATCGGAATGGGCTACCACGGCTGCATCACGCCGGGAGTCATCCAACGCAACATCCTCGAGAACCCCGGCTGGTACACGCAATACACGCCGTACCAGGCGGAGATCGCGCAGGGTCGGCTCGAGGCGCTCATCAACTTCCAGACGATGGTGAGTGACCTGACCGGCCTGCCGCTGGCCGGCGCATCGCTCCTCGACGAAGGCACCGCCGCGGCGGAGGCGATGTCGATGTGCCTGGGCGTCGTCGGCGCCGAGGGCGGACGCGACACCTTCGTCGTGGCGGACGACTGCCACCCGCAGACGATCGACGTCGTGCGCACGCGCGCCGAGGCGCTCGGACTGAAGGTCGTGGTGAAGCCGACCGGCGCGATGACGGATTCGACGAAGGGCGCCATCGGCGCGGCGTGCTTCGGCGTGCTGCTCCAGTATCCGACCACCGACGGGCGCGTCGAGGACTATCGCGAGATCGTCGAGGCGGCGCACGCCGCCGGCGCGCTGGTGGTGGTCGCCACCGACCTGCTCGCGCTCACCCGGCTCGTGCCTCCCGGCGAGTTCGGCGCCGACGCCGCGGTGGGCAGCGCCCAGCGCTTCGGCGTGCCGATGGGCTTCGGCGGACCCCACGCCGCGTTCCTCGCCACCCGCACGGAATACGTCCGCAAGACGCCCGGCCGGCTCATCGGCGTGAGCCGCGACGCGCACGGGAATCCCGCGTATCGCATGGCCATCCAGACGCGCGAGCAGCACATCCGCCGCGATCGCGCCACGAGCAACATCTGCACCGCGCAGGTGCTCCTGGCGATCATGGCCGGCATGTACGCGGTCTACCACGGGCCGGAAGGCCTGCGGCGCATCGGCGATCGCGTGCATCGCGCCACCCGCGCCCTCGACGGCGCGCTGCGCGAGCTCGGCCATGCGCCCGGCGCCAGGGGCGGCGCCGGCGCGGCCGAAGTCGCCGATCGTCCCTTCTTCGACACGCTCGCGGTGCGCGTCGGCGCCGGACTGCGGCCCGACGCGGTGCATGCCGCCGGTCGCGCGCGGCGGATCAACTTCCGCCAGTACGCCGACGGCCGTGTCGGCGTTGCGCTCGACGAGACGACGACCGAACACGACCTGCGGGCGATCCTCGAGTGCTTCGGAGCGAGCGAGCTCAAGGCCGCGTCGCTCGTCGAGCAGCATGCCGGCGTCGTCGCGACGGGCAGGAGCGACCTGGGGATCTTCGAGCGCCGCAGCGAGTTCCTGACGCACCCGGTCTTCAACGCGCACCACAGCGAATCGGAGCTGCTGCGCTACATCTTCAAGCTTCAGTCGCGCGACCTGTCGCTGGCCCAGTCGATGATCCCGCTCGGCTCGTGCACCATGAAGCTCAACGCCACGAGCGAGATGGTGCCCGTCACCTGGCCCGAGTTCGGCGCGATCCACCCCTTCGCGCCGGCCGAGCAGACGCAGGGCTACCAGCGGCTCTTCAGGGATCTCGAGACGTGGCTGGCGGAGATCACCGGCTTCGCCGCGGTGTCGCTCCAGCCCAACGCCGGTTCGCAGGGCGAGTACGCGGGGCTGCTGGTGATCCGCGCGTACCACCACTCGCGCGGCGACCATCATCGCGACGTCTGCCTCATCCCGGTCTCGGCCCATGGAACGAACCCGGCCAGCGCGGTGATGGCGGGCATGAAGGTCGTCGCGGTGGCGTGCGACCAGCGCGGCAACGTGGACATCGCCGACCTGCGCGCCAAGGCGTCCGAGCACCGCGCGAACCTCGCGGCCCTGATGATCACCTACCCGAGCACGCACGGCGTCTTCGAGGAGGGCATCCGCGAGATCTGCTCGGTCGTCCACGAGCACGGCGGCCAGGTCTACATGGACGGCGCGAACATGAACGCCCAGGTCGGGCTCACGAGTCCGGGCTTCATCGGCGCCGACGTCTGCCACCTGAACCTGCACAAGACCTTCTGCATCCCGCACGGCGGCGGCGGACCGGGAATGGGGCCGATCGGCGTGGCGAAGCACCTCGCTCCGTTCCTGCCGGGCCACCCCGTGGTTCGTCCCGACAGCGCCGGGGCGCACGCCATCGGGCCGATCTCGGCGGCGCCGTACGGCTCGCCGAGCATCCTCACGATCTCGTGGATGTACATCGCCATGATGGGCGCCGCGGGCCTCACCAAGGCGACGCAGGTGGCGATCCTCAACGCCAACTACATGGCCCGACGGCTCACCGGCGCCGGCCACGACAGCCACTACGACATCGTCTACACGAACGAGCACGGACTCGTGGCGCACGAGTTCATCCTCGACTGCCGCGCGTTCGACCACGACGCCGATATCAAGGTCGACGACATCGCCAAGCGGCTCATGGACTACGGGTTCCACGCGCCGACGATGAGCTGGCCGGTGCCGGGAACGCTCATGATCGAGCCGACGGAGAGCGAGCCGAGGCCGGAACTCGACCGGCTCTGCGACGCGCTCATCGCCATCCGCGAGGAGATTCGATCGATCGCCCGCGGCGACGCGAGCCGCGAGGACAACGTCCTCAAGGGCGCGCCGCACACCGCCGCGGCGGTCTGCTCCGACAACTGGACCCACCCCTACTCGCGCGAACAGGCCGCGTATCCCGCGCCCTGGACGCGCGACTTCAAGTTCTGGCCGCACGTCGGCCGCGTGGACAATCCCTACGGCGACCGCAACCTCATGTGCACATGCCCGCCGATGGAGGCGTTTGCGGGGACGGGCGGGCAATAGGAGTTTCAGCCGTCTGATGCGGAGTCAAGTAGGGCTGCATGCGCTCGGTCCGTCTTGCCCACAGCGGCATCTCGGGGCGGGATCGGATCGCGATGGGGCGAGAGAACCACTGCGACGCAGATGCGCGACCTCGACGATGGTGTGGAGGGCAGGGCCGAGTTCAATCCATCGGTGTTGGACGCGGGTTCTCCTTGAGCCACGTGGCGACGCACAGGGCAAGGTCGGAGAACGTGAGCTCCCGTCGGTTCAGCGACAGCTTGGCGCAAATCGCCGGCAATGTGCTCTCAAACAGTTGAAACCGCCGCCCCATGAGCGATCCACCTGGAATCGCCGTGCGCGTGTAGCCGCGCAGCCAATTGCGCACGACGGCAATGGCCGCGAGTGGCTCGCCGCGATGTTCTGCCGGATCCTGTCCGGCGATGTCGGAGCAGAACTTCTAATAGCGATAGCGGTCGACATCGAGCACCAAGCTCATCCTGTTTCGATTTGTGCCTGTCCCGAAGTGCTTCGCCCCAAGGAACAACCCGAGCTCCAGCGGCATGTTGAAACGAGGCAGGTGGTGGACCGGATCGAGCGTGGTGCGTGAAAGGTCGTGGATGCCGAAACGACACCGCCGAATGAGATCGACAATCCTCTTGATCCTGGGAGTCCCGCTGTCGGGCTCCTCGTGCCCGCAGCGTGCCACGAATCCGCAATCATGCACGGCGAAGACGATCGCCTCGAACAACGGCAGGTACTCGCCGTCGAACGGACAGTTGACAAAGACACACTTGTGGTACCCCGGACTTCGCATGCGCCGCACCCCCGCCAGACAAGAAGCCTTGGTCTATCGGCCGCGCGACGAACGGCGACCTGACGCGGCACGCACCGTGCGCACCCCATGGCTCTTGGTCTGGGTCTGGGGCTGGGTCTGGGTCGTCTTGGTCTTCGTCGCGTGGCCTGCCTGTCGGAGATTCACGGCCTCGCGCTGCTCGGCCATGACTGCGATCACGGCTTCGCGCACCGCGCTGCGACTGACAGAAGGCGTTCCGACCGAGTCCATGATTGTTCGGTAGCGACGACGTGCGATGTTGTGGGATCGTATGCCTGATGCGCGTCCAAGTTGACTCTCGCGCCCCACCCTGACCTGCCCCCCAAGAAGGGGTCCCCCGTTATGAGAGACTTCAAGGGCCACACGGCCCCGAGAAAGGGGCTCTCGATGGCAGGCCAAGGCAAGCGGAAGGGTTGCAGGCGCAGGTGATGTTCTGATGCGACACCCGAGGTGTGTCCGCGGGATGGGCGTGCGGCGTTAGGAATTAGGAATCAGGAATCAGGAGTCGGGGACCCGGTTGCACGGACATGTCGTCGCTTGCGCGCCGACACCCGGGTCGGCGCGCAAGCGCTGCCCCTTCGACCAAGGACGGGGTCCCCGACTCCTGATTCCTAATTCCCGATTCCTGCTTCCAAGCTCCCGACTCCCACCCCGCCCCCACTCCATCGCGCAAATTCACGCTGGCTACCGACTCCCCCCCTTCTCGATCTGCCGCTTGAGGAATGCGATCGACTCCGACCACGCGTCGCGCGCGGCGGCGAGGTTGGCGCCGTCGCGCCCCGTCTGCTGGCGCAGGAAGCCGTGGCCGGCGCCGTTGTACACCTTCGACGTGAACGACTTGCCGAGCTCGCGCATCGCCGTGGCGGTCGCTTCGATCGTCGATGTCACGCGGGCATCGTCGCCGCCGTAGAAGCCCGTCACCGGACACGCGATGCGGCCGAGCACCGCCTTGTCGGTCGGCGCGGTGCCGTAGTAGACGATCGCGCCCTTGAGATCGGGCTGCGCCGCGGCGTACGCGAAGCTCGTGCTGCCGCCCCAGCAGAAGCCGATGCACGCGGACGCCGGCCTGGCCGAGGGCAGGGCGAGCGCGTAGGCACGCACGGCGTCGAGCCGGCGTGCGACCTCCTGCGGCGAGAGCGCTCCCACCGCCTCGCGCGCCTTGTCGCCCTGGAACGAGTCGGTTCCGCCGCCGTTGGGACCCTTGCCGGAGAGAAGGTCCGGCGCGATCGCGATGAACCCTTCCGCAGCGAGCGCATCGGCGACGCCGCGCACCCAGTCGGTCATCCCGAAGATCTCGTGAATGACCAGCACGACCGGCGCGGCGTCCTTGCGCTCGGGATAGACGACCCAGGTCTTGATCGTCTCGGGCTTGCCGTCGGGTGATGATCCGGATGGTGCCGCTGGTGGCGATGCGGATGGTGATGATGCCGCAGGCGGCGCGTCGCCCGGCTTCGCATCCGGCTTCGGCGCGGCGGGCGCGACGGTGGCCTTCGGCATCGGCACCTCGACCCACTCGCCGTGTCGCGGCGAGTTCTTGAGCGCCTCCGCCGCATGCTCGGCGTCAGGGGGAAACGCCTGCGTGGGAGCGGGCGTGGCCACCGACTGCGGTGCGAACGCGAGCAGCATCGGAACGAGAAGCGTTGGAAGGAGCGGCATGCGGAGATTGTCGCGCGCCGTGCATCGCGATGCCAGCGTCGCGTGCGCGACGGGGTGCGTGACAGATTCCGCGGCGTGCCATGACGAACTTGCACGAGTCAGGACGAACCCGGACGAGTCCGGAGCGCAGCGACGGGTTGGGGGTCGCATGGCACACGGGAGATCGTGACGCCATCGGCCGTTCGACCCCGCACGGCATCGCACGCGACCAGGCGTGCGTGCACGCACGCACGAAGCACCGGTGTCGCTTCGCTCCACCGTTGGCACACGGCGGCGCCGATCAACTTCGACCGGTGTCGGCGTGCCGACCTGCCTCCGCGGCAATCGGCGATCGCGCTCCATGCACCGGCTCGCCGCACTCCGGGCAAACCTTCGCCTGCACGCCAAGCAGCGAATAGTCGCACTTCGGGCACCTTGGCTCGGCGACGCGGATGAGGAAGATGAGTCCGCAGCCGGCGCATGGCGACTCGCCAAACGTCGCCCGCTGCTTCCGTCCGCAGCGCGGGCACGTGAGCGAGAGCTCGCGGATCTCGTCGATCCGGGCCGACTGGGTGATCAGCGCGCGCCGGTTGAACGCCGCGATGACGACGATCGCGAGGATGCCGCACGCCGTGACGATGGCGCCCGCGCCGAGGAGTCGAAGCGAGAGGTCCGCGACGTGAGGGTTCCGGAACCCGTTGGTCGTCACGTTGGCGGCGGTCGCGCTCAGGGCGGTCGCGACGAGGGCCGCGGCGGTTGCGAAGACGACCCATCGGTGCACACCCCGCAGCGGCGCCCGCAGCAGCAGGTTCATCGCCGCGACCGCGCCCGCGACGATCAGCGCCTGCATGAACCACGTCGAGTCGTCGCTCGGCCGGACCCACACGCCGTGGAGACCGAGCGCGATCGCAACGGCGCCTGCGACGACGCCGATCCAGCGCCAGCCGCGACGATCACCGACACGACCGACCAGGCATGCGCAGATCGGCACGCCAACGCCGCCGACGATCCCCGCGGTCGAGGCGAGCTCGTTCGCGCCCAGGCCGAACCGGCGGCCCCAGATCGCGATGAGCCAGAGCGCGAACGTCACGACGGCGAGGACGAGACCGACGGATCCCGCCAGCCGCGCAACCGCGCTGCGCGCCATCGAGACGAAGACCACGGCCGGAATGGCGCACGCCACATAGGCGAGCGTGGTCAGGAAGATCTCTTCCTCGGCGCCGCCTCCAAGGAAGCCCATCCAGATCGACGTCAGCCCCAGGCAGAAGCCGACGACGATCGCGGTCAGCGCAAAGAGGCCGGAGGAACGCGTCTCCTGCTGCTCCAGGCGGCGCGACACCGGAATGGCCAGGCCGATGGCGACGGCCGCGACGACCAACGTGCCCGCGACGCGGGCGACGAACTCTCCATTGTTCAGGAAGATCGTCCCGACGCCGGCGATCGCCGCCAGACCCAGCAGGACGAGCATCGCCTGGACGAGTCGGCGTTGGAGGGACATTGCGCGATCGTAGTGCCGCGGCTCGCGCCCGCGCGCTGCCCGGCACGGGGCGGCAAGCTGCCTCAAGCCATCCCGGGATCTCGGCGCCGTGCAATCTCGCTGGTTCCCGGTCCCTCCTGCGCGCCTCAGCGCCGCGAACGCATGCTCGCAGACCGGCGCACAAGCCGAAGCCGGCGACGCCCCCACAGACCAAACGACGCCCGCACGCCGCTCGCGCATGCGTGCATGCGCGAGCGGCGATCGCGACGAGAACGCCCTTCGCACGGGCGGTTGCCACCTGCACCTGCATCCTCCGCCGGATACGCTGGTACTCCCGCAACCACCCGACGCCGCCGGTTCGTTTCGTCACCTTCGTCACGCACGCGGCGCGTTCCCAGGAGCTCGCACATGTTCAAACCCACGCCCGCCCTTGCCGGCCGGCTTGCGGCCGTCGTGCTCGTCGGCGCCGTCGCAGGCCTCGCGCTCGCCCAGAACGCCCCGCCACCACCGAGCCCCGCGCCGGGGCCGGGCGGTCCACCTCCGGGTGCGGCTCCGGGCGGCGGCGAGGCCCCATCGGGCAAGAAGCCCGAGTTCCCGCCCTTCGAGCAGGTCAGCAAGGACTATGAGAAGGTCGTCTCCACCGCCGATGGACAGGCGTCGCTCTACGACCTCTACGTGAACAAGCAGAAGGGCGAGATGCTCGCGGTGCTGCCGGCGAGGTTCGAGGGACAGCGCATCTTCATCGCGACGTCGATCGCCGGTGGCAACCGCCAGACCGGGTTCCAGTGGAACGACCTCTACGGCTACTGGAGGCGCATCGACGATCAGCTCGTGCTCATGGAGCCCAATCTCCAGCAGCAGGCGCGCGGCGGCAAGCAGGACGCCGAGCTGCGCAGCGCGGTCGAGCGAACGTACTCGGACCGCGTCGTGACCTCCGCGAAGATCGTCTCGATGGCGCCGGGCAACCGTCCCGTGATCGACCTCGACGACCTGCTCGTGAAGAACTCGAGGATCTTCACCGGCATGCAGGGCAACGCGGCGCTGGCGACGGTCGGCAACGTGAAGGCCTTCCCGCAGAACCTCGAGATCCCCATCACGATGCCGATGGGTGGAACGCCGGGCAACCCCCTTCTCGGAATGCCCGGCACGGCCGGCGGCGAGATGGTCACGCTGCACTACTCGATCAGCGCGATCCCGAAGACCGACTACAAGCCGCGCGAGGCGGACGAGCGCATCGGCTACTTCCTCACGGTCTTCAAGGACTTCACCAAGAACGAGCCCGGCGGGAACCAGTTCACCCGCTTCATCAACCGCTGGAACCTCCAGAAGCGCGATCCATCGCTGGCGATGAGCCCGCCCGCCGAGCCGATCGTCTTCTACATCGAGCACACCGTGCCGGTGCGCTACCGCCGCTACGTGCGCGACGGCATCCTCGAGTGGAACAAGGCGTTCGCGAAGATCGGCATCCTCGACGCCATGGAGGTGCGCCAGCAGGACGCCCAGACCGGCGCGTTCATGGACATCAACCCCGAGGACGTCCGCTACAACTTCTTCCGCTGGATCTCCTCGGAGACCCCGTTCGCGATGGGACCGAGCCGCGTCAATCCGGAGACCGGCCAGATCCTCGACGCGGACATCATCTTCGACGACTCGATGCTGAAGAACTACGCGCTTCAGTTCAAGTCGATGATCGCCGCCTACGGCCTCGACGGGCTCGACCCGAAGGCGAAGGCGTGGATCAAGGAGAACCCCTCGTGGGATCCGATGCTCGTCGGTGAGCATCCCGATCCGATGCGCAGCGAGGTCCAGGCCGATCCCGACCTGACCGACGAGCAGAAGGCGACGCTCCTTGGCGATCCACTGCCCATGCCGCGGATGCGGCTGCTGAGCCGGGTCGTGCAGCAGAACCTCGCCTGCTCGTGCGCGATGGGTTGCGCGCTCCAGATGCAGACCGCCGGGCTCGCGATGCGCCTGATGGGCGACGAGATGTTCGGCGGAAACGGCAGCGCGGCCGCAGGCGATCCGCCGGCGCCGCCCGTCCCGTCGGGCAGTCCTCCGGCCGCCGGCGACACGCCACCCGCGCCGGCCCCGAAGAAGCCCGCCGTGCCGATGCTCGACGGCGCCCCCGAGGAGTACCTCGGCACGATCCTCAAGTACATCACCTGCCACGAGGTCGGCCACACGCTCGGACTGCGCCACAACTTCAAGGCGAGCTCGTGGCTCTCGATGGACGAGTACCTCAAGCGCAAGGGACAGCCGTCGGTCGGATCGGTCATGGACTACGTGCCGATCTACGTGCCGCCGACAGCCGACAGCCCGCGCGGCGAGTGGATGCCGGTCACGATCGGACCGTACGACTACTGGGCGATCGAGTACGGCTACACGACCGACGAGGCGCGACTCAAGGAGCTGGGCAAGGAGTCGTCGAAGCGCGAGCTCCAGTTCGCCACCGACGAGGACAACGGCGGACCCGATCCGCTCGTGGCCACGTGGGAGCTCAGCGCCGAACCGCTCGACTGGGCCAAGACGCGGATCGCCCTGGTGAACACGATGCGCGCCAAGCTGCTCGACAAGGCCGTCGAGGACGGCCAGCCGTGGTACCTCCTGCGGCAGGGCTACGAACAGCTTCTCGGAGAGCAGCTCGGCGCCCTGCGCGTGGCGAGCCGCTACCTCGGCGGCGTCGAGGTCAACCGCGACCGCAAGGGAACGCCCGACGGTCGCGAGCCGCTCTCGCCGACGCCCGTCGCCAAGCAGCGCGAGGCGCTCCGGTTCATCGTCGACAACGCCTTCGACGACAAGGCGTTCGACCTGCGCCCCGAGGTGCTCAGCAAGCTCGTCACCGACAAGCAGCGGCACTGGGGCAACATGCGGTCGTCGGACGAGGTCTTCTCGATCCACGACCGCATCGGGCAGGTGCAGTCCTTCGCGATGCTCTACCTGCTCAATCCGGGCACGCTCGGCCGCGTCTACGACAACGAGCTGCGCAAGCCCGCCGACCAGGACGAGCTGACGCTGCCGGAGCTCTTCCGGACCGTGAGCGACGCCGTGTACCGCGACCTCGCGCCGCCGGCGCCAGGCGACAAGGGATTCAGCAACCGCTCGCCGGCGCTCTCGAGCGTCCGGCGCAACCTCCAGTCGATCGCCACCGACCGGCTCATCTCGCTGGCGCTCTCGGATTCGGGGTCGATGCCGCGACCGATCCGCACGCTCGCGATGATGCACCTCAACGAGCTTGGCACGAAGCTCGGCGAGATCCTCAAGTCCGACCGCAAGCTGGACGACTACTCGAAGGCGCACCTGATGGACCTCAAGGAGCGGATCGAGCGCGCCATGAACGTGGTGCGCGTGCGCGACACGAAGGTCTGACGGGAATCGTGGATGAGACGGATCGAGGCGACCGCAGGCCGCCTCGGTCCGTCAAGGGGCCTTGAAAACCAAGGCGGGCGCCGACGGCATGTCGGCGCCCGCCTGTTCGTCTTGTCGAATCGATTGCGCGCGGTCGCACGGGGCGCGCGACCATCACGACCGCCGCCGCGCGCGGCTCGCCACGAATCGAAACGCCGCGATCCGGGCGCCGGCGACGAGCGCATGGCGGGCCAAGTGCAGGGTCCGGTGCCGGAACCACGGTGAACGAACGAACGCCGCCCCCGCGACCGCGGCGCCAAGCGAAGCCATCGCCACGCGCGCCGCCGAGTCGCGCGCCGGTGCTCCCAGCAGCCGCAGCGCCGCCTTCGCCCGGGCGACTTCCGCGGAAGGATCGTCGTCGCTCGGGTCCACGGTGTGGCTCGTCGGCCCCATGGCTGCCCTTCCTCCGGACCCCGTTCACCTGCGGGGACGGACCATTCGAAGGCCCGTCGCCGCCACCGCCCACCCCGCCAGCGCGAAGACGAGGCCCACGATGCCCAGGGCACCGGCCGGCGGCAGGACATTCGCCAGCACGAAGAAGAGTGCGCCCGCGCCGGCGATGCACGCCAGCCCGGCAAGCACGCACGCGGTGACGAGGATCGCCACGCCGAGGGCGACGTCGCCGACCGCCTTTCTGGCCACGCGGCCCTCGGCCTCGACCAGGTCGGTCACGCGCAGGAGCAGGTTGACGATGGCGCCCATCGCGTCACCGCCGCCGCAGGATGGAGGCGGCCAACATGCCGGCGCCGAAGGCGATGAGCACCGTGGTGAAGGGGCGCTCCTCGACGAACTGCTCGATGCTGTCCGCGGCGCGCCCGACCCTCTCCTCCACGGCGCTCTTGGCGGCGCGAGCCGAGTCGGCGCCCTGTCCCAGGAAGGACTTCGACAGGCTCGCGAGGTCGTCGCGCAGGGCGGCGAGATCCGCCTTGAGCGATTCGAGGTCGGCGGCTGGATCGGATCTGGTCATCGGGCGACTCTCCGTGGGATGCGATGAAACGGCTCGGATCTATTCTCTCGCGATTCTATTCTCGCGCGATTCAATTCTCGCGGCATGCCACGGATCGCGCGCCGTGATCGTCGATCGTCGAGGCAGGGCGATCGTCGGGGGAACCGGTCGCGGCGCGGTCCGGCATCGCCCGCGATCGTTGGTCAGCCGCGGCCCCGCAGCTCGTTGGCGACCGCCTGCACGCGATCGAGGCACGCGGCGAGGGCATCGAGATGCGCGGACATCGCGCCATCGGCCGACGCTGCGCGCAGCGCATCGAGGCGAAGCCTTCCCGCGAACACGGCGTTCGTCAGGTCGTGCGCGACGCGCGATCGCGTCTCCGTCGGCGCGTCCGCGCTCCGTTCGCCGCCCGGCGCCGGACCTCGCGCCCCCTCGACGCCTGCGTCGAGCCCCCCATCGAGACTCGCGTCGATGTTCGCCCGCCGGCCGTCCTCGACGTGGGCGTCGAAGCGTTCCTTGGAGGTGCGCCCGTCGGATGCGGGCAGGGGCGACTCGGGGTGCTCGGATTGCATGGGGTACCGAGTTGCCGTGCGACGCGCGGATTGCATGGCTCGCGATCCAGTACTCGCGACCCAGTGCTCGCGACCCAGTGCTCGCGACCCAGTGCTCGCGACCGAGGCTGGGCTGCACGGTCAGTCCAACGGAACGCGCCGCGGATCAGGACCGGAGCACGACTCTATGTCGTCCCTGGATCGGTCGTTCCGGCGTCGCCTGCTCTGCCGCCAAAAAACCGGCTGGCTCCCGCGAGGGAGCCAGCCGATCTCCTTGCAAGCCGCGCGACTGGCTTCGATTCGGACCCTCCAGGACCGAAGCCAGCAACCGGAGACGAACGCCTCTCATTCATGCGTGGGACACATTGCGGCGATGAAACGTGGTGGCCGCGATGCGGTGAGAGTGGTCGTTCAGCCTCGAATTCGGTGCACCCGCCCCCCGGTGGACAAAGGCAGCGACCGTGCCGGACGCAACCGACACGCCTGCGCTGGTCGGGAGCACCGCCTGCGCGACTCCTCGCTCAAGCGAACAAGACGGCGTCAAGCTAACGCCCGCCGCCCGCCGCGCCGATGAGGCGTTCGCCTCATTTTGCGGGCCTAGCAGGAGTTCCGAAGCAACTCCCTACGCCTCCACCAGGCCCTCGCGGATCGCGTAGCGGGTCAGCTCGGCGCGATCGTGGATGTCAAGCTTCCGCATGATCGACGTGTGGTGGGCGTCGATCGTCTTGGTGGCGCGAGCGAGTTCCCTGGCGATGTCGGCCCGCGACATCCCGCGGCCGATGAGGCGCAACACCTCGAGTTCGCGTCGGCTGAGCCGTGCCATGGGCACGGGCCGAGCGAGGTTCGTGGGATTGGCGGCGATCCGCTCCGCGACGACCGCCCCGAACGCCTGCCGACCCGCGGTGACGGTGCGCAATCCAGCGAAGATCGCGGCCGGGGGATCGGACTTCGAGAAATACCCGACCGCACCGCGTTCGAGCGCCGCGGCGATGTTGATGTCGCGGACGTGGGCGCTGAGCACGACGAAACAGGTTCGCGGCACAAGCCGCAGCGCATCGGCCATGGCGTCCATCGGTGAGCAGCCGGGCATCTCGAGGTCGATCAGCACGACGTCGGGGCGCATCCGCACGGTCGTCGCGACCAGGTCGTCCGCGGTCGAGAGACGACCGCAGAACTCCAGGTCGCGCTCCATGGAGATCCGCGCAGCCAGACCCTCCACGATGAGGTCGTGGTCGTCGACGCAGAGGATTCGAATCGGAAGGGGCATGGGGACGACCCCATCGAAACGGTGTGGTCGACCAAGGCCCCCGGAAGCGGCGGACGCGAACGGAGGCGGCGGGAAGAGGCCACGAATCAGGCGAATGCCTCTACTCCCCCGCGTCGATGCCTCCGACAATGACGCACGTGCGCGTCGCAAGAGGGTAGCCGAGGCGATGCGCGTTGGTGACGAGGTGCGCGTCGGCGCCTCGCGGATCCGGACGGCCACGGCGAGCGAGGCCCCGCGGAAGATGATCGGGAGCATGTCGATGCGTCTCGACAACCTCTGGAACGTCGTCTTCGTCGCGATCATCGCGGCGCTGCTGTGCGTCGGCGTCGTGGCGTTCAGTCGCCTCAACGCCCTCGCGACGGCGACCAGGCAGGTCGAACGCACCTATCACGTGCTTCGCACGATCGATCGATCGGTCTGGCAGCTCACCCAGGCGGAGGCCAACGCCCGGGGGTTCGTGCTCACCGGCGACCCGGCCTTCCTCGAACCCTTCGAGCTGGCCGCGCGGGAGGCCCCCCTGGCCGTCAATTCCGTGCGCGATCTCGTGCTCGACGATCCAAGACAGGTCGAGCGGGCCGATCGCCTGCGCGACTTCGCCGAGCGCCGCCTCGCGCTGCTGGACAGCCGTGTCAGGCTCACCGCGATGGGTCAGCGCGAGGAGGCGATGACGTCGTCGGGAACGCTGCGCGGCAAGCAGATCATGGATGAGTTCCACAGCATCGCCGACGAGATGGAGCGGACCGAGGACATGCTCCTTGCGGCCCATGGCGCCACCGCGGCGAAGGCGCGCGACACGAGCTACACAGTCGTGGGCGCCGCCATCGCCATCGCGGTCGCGCTCGCCGGCATCGCGGCACTCGTCAACTTCGAGACCGGCCGACGCCGGCAGCAGCTCGAGCGGGAGAGCGCCGATCGCGAGGCCGCGCAGGTTGCGCTCCGCGTCCGCGAGCGGGACTTCTCCGAGATCGCCAACAGCATGCCCCAGATCGTGTGGACCACCGACGCGAACGGCGTCCCGGACTACTTCAACGAGCGGTGGCACGAGTACACGGGCATCGACCGTTCGGCCGGGAAGCCATCCGATTGGAGGGATCGTGTCCATCCCGACGATGCGGTGGCGACGCGGCGCCGATGGCAGCATTGCCTGGAGACGGGCGAGCCGTTCCAGGCGGAGCACCGACTGCGGTCGGCCGACGCCGGCGCCCATCGCTGGTTCATGTCCCGCGCCGTGGCGCTGCGCGGGTCCGACGGCGCGATCGTCCGTTGGTTCGGCACGTCGACCGACATCGAGGACCAGAAGCGGCTCGCCGACGATCGCGAGGCGCTGCTCGTCGCCGAGCGCTCCGCGCGCAGCGAGGCGGAGCGCGCGAGCCGGCTGAAGGACGAGTTCGTCGCAACCGTCTCCCACGAGCTGCGCACGCCGCTCAACGCCGTGCTGGGCTGGACGCGCATCCTTCAGGGCAGCCACGATGCCGCGACGCTTCATCAGGGACTCGATGTCATCGAGCGCAACGCCAGGACCCAGGCGCGGCTGGTCGAGGACCTGCTCGACATGAGCCGCGCCATGGAGGGCAAGCTGCGCCTCGAGTTGCAGGACGTCGATCTCGCCGCGATCGTCGCCGCGGCGCTCGAGACGATCCGCCCCGCGGCGAACGCGAAGGGCGTCACGCTGGAGGCGTCGCTTCCCCCGGATGCTCCGCCCATCGCGGCCGATCCCAACCGCATCCAGCAGATCGCGTGGAACCTGGTCTCCAACGCCATCAAGTTCACGCCGCGCGGGGGACACGTCGACGTTTCGCTCGAGCGATGCGGCTCCTCGTTCCGACTCGTCGTCGCCGACACCGGGCAAGGCATCGCGCCCGAGTTCCTTCCCCTCGTCTTCGACCGGTTCCGCCAGGCCGACGGATCGACGACCCGCCGGCATGGCGGCCTCGGACTGGGGCTGGCGATCGTCAGGCACCTCGTGGAGCTTCACGGCGGAGGCGTCGAGGTGCGGAGCCCCGGAGTCGGGCGCGGCGCGACGTTCATCGTGGTGCTGCCCATCGCCGTGCTCGTCCCGCGAAGCGCCAACGGCGCGTCGAGTTCGCACGAAGGCGCCATGCCTCGCCTCGACGGGCTCCGGGTGCTGGTCGTGGACGACAACCGCGACGCCCGCGAGCTGGTCTCGCGCCTGCTGGCCGACCGCGGCGCCCATCCGATCGCCGCCGGCTCCGCGAGCGAGGCGCTGCGCGCCGTTGGCACCGCGGCGCCGGACATGATCGTCTCGGACATCGGCATGCCCGACTGCGACGGCGTGGATCTCATTCGCGAGGTCCGCGAGATCGAGCTGGCGACCGGCCGCACGATGCCCGCCATCGCGCTCTCGGCGCTGGCACGGCCCGAGGATCGACATCGGGCCATCGCCGCGGGATACGACCTCCATCTCGCCAAGCCGGTCGAGCCCGCCGACCTTGTCGCCGCCGTGGCCCGGTTGGCGAAGGTGGTCGCGACCGACGGAAACGGACGGCGCGCATGACGAACGAATCGACCGGCACGCGCATCACCCTCCTCGTCGTCGACGACAACGCCGACCTGGCGATGGCCGTGCACATGAGCTTCGAGGAACATCCCACGATCGAGTCGATCGGATGGATCGACGCCAGCGACCTGATCGTGGAGACCGTGCTTGCGCAGCGTCCCGATGTCATGCTGCTCGACCTCACGATGCCGGGCGTGGATCCGCTGGAGGCCCTGCGGGAACTCCGGGCCCGGGGCGCACCGCTGAAGGTGATCGCCTTCAGCGGGTACGACGATGCGGAGACGGTGCGGCTCGCCCGCGCGGCCGGCGCCGATGCGTTTCTCGGCAAGAGCGCCGACCCCGATCGGATCGCCAAGGCCGTTGCGGACGTCTGCGGCCGGAAGTGATCGCCCCGGCGCCGGTGCCCGATCGAGTCGCGCCGATTCATCGCCCGGGACGCGACGGGACGGCGAGCGCGGCGCGGCTCCGCGGAAACGCAGGAATCCGCCTCGCCCGTCGCCCTCGGCCACGACGTGTCCCCTCCGGGCACGTCGTGGCGATGGCGCGATGCGAAGCGGATTCCTGCCGAATCTCAAGCCGTCCTTCGAACGATCGTCTCGGACGGGCGGACGAAACGACGACGTCGTTCGTCACGCCCTCCCGGGCTGGTCGGAGGAGCCGTCGTCATCCCCAGTTGCCGAGCAGCAGTCCCAGGTCGGCGCCATCGACGGTGCAGTTGCCGTCGAGGTCGCCCGGGCAGTTGTTGCAGTCGCCGCAGGGTCCCCAGCCTCCGAGCAGGAGGCCGAGGTCGGCGCCATCGACGTGGCCGTCGTTGTTGAGGTCGCCCGGGATGGCCAGGCAGTCCGGGACGAGCGGGAAGGTGATCGCGATGCCCTTCGACGCGTCGTCGAAGAAGTCGAAGACCATCATCTGCACGACGCCCAGGTCGTTGGTGCCCCAGCAGACGTACGCCGCGGGCAGGTCGCCGCTGCCGTTCGCCTGGAACGCGACGTTGTGGTACACGGCTGGGCCAAGCGTCGCGGTGTTGCCGACGATCGTGTTGTACGTGCCGGCCTGGGAATCGCCCGAGAGCGATGTGCCGGCACCGTTGTTGAAGAGGCCGCCACCCTGGCTGGTGGCGTGGTTGTCGAGGATCTGGTTGCTCGTGAACGTGTTGTTGGTGCTGTTCACGTAGACGCCACCACCCTTCTGCCCGGCGGTGTTGTCCTTGATCTCGTTGCCCGAGACCGTCGAGGTCGTCTGGAGCCAGAGCCCGCCGCCCTGGCTTCCGGTGCTGTTGCCGTTGATCGTGTTCGCCGAGAACGTCGTCGTGCTGCCGCCATGGAAGATGCCGCCACCGCTGGAACCGACGGCGATCGCGTCGTTGTTGTCGACGGTGTTGTTGATGAACATCGTCGAGCTGCTGTCGATGTACATGCCGCCGCCGTTGCCGTTCAGCGTCATGTTGTTCGTGATGGTGTTGCCGTTGAGCGTCATGCCGCTGCCCGAGACGCGCAGTCCGCCGCCGCCGCCGTTGGCGGTGTTGCCCGTGACCACGTTGCCGTTGAACGTGCTGGTGCCGCTGAAGGAGAGGTACATGCCGCCAGCCTCGCCGGCGGAGGCCGTGTTCCCCGTGCACGTGTTGTTCATCGCGGTGACGTTCGTGCCCGACAGGTAGGCGCCTCCCCAGCTCGAGGCGCTGTTGCCGCTCATCATGTTGTTGGTGAAGGTCAGCGAGGCGAGGTTGGAGCCGTAGATGCCGCCGCCGTTGCTGCTGGGCGAGACGTTGTTCTGCATCGAGTTGCCGGTGAAGACGACGTTGCTCGCGCCCTGGATGGCCACGCCGACGCCGTTCGAGCTCGTCGGCGTGTTGTCGTGGATCGAGTTGCCCGTCACCACGTGGCCGACGCCGGAGTCGATGAAGATGCCCCCGGGCTGGCCGCTGGGACTGTTGTCGTGGATGTCGCAGTTGGTGACGCGCAGCGCGGGCGCAGTCGCCACCGTCGCATAGATCCCGGCGCGCTTGTTGTTGCGGATCTCGGTCGCCGTGATGAAGGGCGACGAGCTGTCGATCGTCACGGCGCCGTTCGTCGCCGGTCCGCTGCCGGCGAACTCGACGATGCAGTCCTTGAGGACCGACCCGGAGAGGTAGTTTCCGCCGCCGTCGTACACGGCGTCGACGGCGAACGGCGAGAACGAGATGTCCTTCCAGTCGCCGGGCGCCGGGGCGCCGGGAAAGCCAACGTTGCTGGTGAAGTGGATCGGGTTCGCCGGCGTGCCAAGCGCGACGAGCGCGCCGGGACCGAAGGCGTTGGATCCGACGGTGATGCCCAGGCCCGGGGCGACCTTCACGGTCGTGCCCGGCTGGATCGTGAGCGTGGCGTTGGCGCCGATGATGATGCTCGTCTGCACGTTGTACGGGCTGCCCGCGAGGGTCCACGACGTGTTGGCGAGGATCGGTCCACCGACGATGGTGTCGGCGGACAGATGCGAGGCGGCCGTGAGGGCCGCAGAGGCGGAGATCGCGACAAGTGCCGATCGCATGAACATGCTCCTGTGAAGGTGTTTCGAGCCAGGCAGTTGGCGAACTGCGCCGCACGAAGCGGCGCTTGCGCGTCGCCGGCATGACTGCTGCACGGACGACGCTCGCCAGGTGTCACTGAGGTGTGCGGCTTGAATCGCTCGGATCAAACTCGCGTTTCATGGGCTGCGTTGCGGCATTCGACCGATACGCGGCCCAGTTGACTCTCGCGCCCACCCAGCCCGACTCCGGATGTGAGACGCCGCTGTGGGCAAGGGGTCGAACGCATGGAGGCCTGTTGGCGTCCATGGAACGGGCGGAGACTTGCTGGAATCCGCATCAGACGGTCCGTCCAAGGCCCTCTGCGCACGGACAAGTTGAAATCCGTGCCGAATGACCCGAGCGCCAATGACGAAGGACCGACGCTCGGATCCATGCACTCACGCTATTGCGGCCCTGGCCGCGGCGGAATGAGGCAGATGCCCCGAAATAGTCGGGACCAAGGTCGAGTTATCGGGGCGCACCGGCCCTCGGCCGTCGATGCGCCCCCGATCGGACGCCGCTGCCGCTCCGCCGGATCAGGCGTTCGCCCGATTTCGGCGCTCCCGCGGCCAGACGCTCCCATGCCGGGCGGCGCGTCGACGAGGCGGAACGGAGCGGCGCGATCCGCTCGCGATCGTCGGACGGCGCGCCGAGCGTTCAGCCCGGGAAGCGCGCCCGACCGGCGTGAAACGCGCTGCACCCTTTCGCCAACCATGCGGTAGAAATTCGACGAGACGGATGGCGCACGGTCGCGCATCCGGTTCGTGCCGAGCCGCCCGACGCCCGCGGCCCTGGACGAAACGTCGGACCTGGAAATGTCCGAACTGGGAACGTCCGAACTGGAAGTATCCGACTCGAAGTTGTCCGGCTTGCGTCACCTCGCCTGCAATCGACATTCAATCCTTTGAGCAGCCGTGGCCAGCGCGCCACGGCCCGCGCCGAGTGGACATCGCGCGTGAACCGGCAACGGTCTCGCGCGGTGCGGCGATCCAACGCTTCATGCCGCGACGCGGCGTGCGTTGCATCCGTCAGGTCCAACTTCCGCGTCGGCGCGATCGGTGCGCGCCGACCGCACCACATCCCCCATCATCGCCCGCTTGTCGCCAGAGGAGTTCACCAAATGATGTCCAGCCGTTCCAATGCGCGTCGCGCCTCGTCCACGGATCGTCGTGCCTTCACCATCGTCGAGCTGCTTGTGGTGATCTCCATCATCGCCCTGCTCGTGGGCATCCTCCTTCCCGCGATCGGCAAGGCGCGGGATGCCGCCCTCACGACCCAGTCGTCGGCCCACCTGCGGAACATGTCCGCGGCGCACGCGGCGTATTCCGCCGACTGGAGCGACCGTCAATGGACCGCGTGTCCCGACGACGTGGGCCTCTACGGCGGAACGTGCTCCGCGTACCTCCAGGCGTCGTGCCCGCCGCAGCTCATCCTCGGATGGAAGCAGGATGCCGTCGTCGGCTACTTCCTCGGGTCGAGCGGCGCCTGCTCGGCCTTCGGCTATCCGGGCAACTGCGGCAACTGGCCCCTCTACGGGCCGATGCAGTTCGTTCCGACGAGCATCATCGGTTCGTTCCGCTTCCCCAACGTCAAGAGCTTCAACTCCTACCTCAACGGTCGCTTCTACGACCCGGTCTTCTACGCGCCGAAGGACCGGTTGGTGGTCGACGGCGCCGAGAAGTGGTTCTCGTCTCCCAACGAGTTCGACAGCGACAACGCCACCGAGATCTACCTCAGCAGCTACTGCCTCTCTCCCGCGGCGATGTGGGCCACGGAGGTGCTGAGCAAGAATCCGACGACCGGCAAGTACTACATGGCCCCGACCGCGCTGCCCGGGGGATGGCGCTCCCCCGCGTCCGGACAGGCCACCTATCCCGACCTGAAGACGCGGATGCTCGAGCATTCGTGGTTGCAGAACACCACGGGCTCGCCAGTCAACCCCAACTTCGCCGGTGGCACGACTCCCTACTTCTTCAACCATGCGTACCAGTCGGCGCCGGCGACGCTCTTCTTCGACGGACACGTAAGTATCACGGGTGTCGCCGACGCGATGGACTCCGACCTGCGCTCGGTCGGCAACGGCGGAGTTCCGCTCTGGAGCCGCGACACGCCGCTCGGAGCGAACGGCTACTACATCCCCCAGGCGTTCGACTTCTACTCAGAGACGAGCTACCACGTCCTGACCGTCGGCGGCATCACGGGACGGGACTTCGTCGGCACGAAGTAGGCCTTGGCGCACGGGCGCGTGCGGGACATGAGCACCGGTGCAGGGGAATCAGGAAGCCGCCGTTCGACAGGCTCACGGCGGCGGAGTTGCGGGCCGCCGGTCACACCACGGTTGCACCGTTGGGACATCGACGCAGGCCTCGAAGATGTCCACAACCGTCCGACCTTCGAAGGCGTCCCCGACCACTGATTCCCCGACGCCGGCCTCAGCCTCGCGCGCCAACCCCCGCCATCGGACAGCGTCCCCGGTTCCTGATTCCTAATTCCTGGTTCCTCGTTCCTGGTTCCTGGTTACTCGTGCGTCAACCCGGATGAATCTGCGGGTGCGTCGCGAGGGGAATCAGGAAGCCGCCTTCGGCGGCGGAGTCGGGGACCGCATTGCACGACGTTCGCTGTCGCTGCCGCGCTGGCGTCTTGGGTCGGCGCGGCAGCGGAGATGTGTGCGTCGAGCGGGGTCCCCGACTCCGAATTCCGCCGCGCAGCGGCTTCCCCTCGATACGCATGGCGACGCACCCGCGGAATCGACCAAGGTGACGCGCGAGTTCCCAACCCGCATCAGTATTTGATCGGCCGCAGGGACGCGCTGAAGGTTGTCTGGTCCTGGATCTGGTCGTAGCTGACGTTGAAGACCAACTGGAAGTCGGGGAAGTCGCGCACGACCGCGACGCTCGCGGCGCGGAACTGGCCGGTGGTGAGATCGATCTGCGGCGCCACGATCACTCGGTACTTCTTGCTGAGGCGGTAGTCCCAGCCGATCTCGAGCAGGTCGCTGTTCTCGGCCTTGATCGTCCGGTACTCGATGAAGGTGGTCAGGTCCGGCGACTGATCGATCTCGACGCCCACCGAGCCGCGGGCGAGCGTGTCGTCGTCGAGCAGCCAGATGCCGGTGCCCGAGAGGGCGAAGTTGTCGGTGACCTGCCAGACCCCGGATCCATATGCGTTGTTGCCCCAGCGGCTGTATTCGGGGCGCCAATCGAAGAACTGCGGCGTGGGAGCGAGCACATCGGCGTCGCTGCTGTTGAGCGCCGCGCCGACCTTCATGGTCAGGAAGTCGACCGAATTCCATCGGCCCGCGCCGCCTCGCTGCGTCTGCCACGTGCTCTTGAGGTTAAAGTCGATGGCGGTGGCGCCGCCGATGCCCTCGACGTCCTGGTCGTAGATCGGGTACGCCGACTCGGGCGCGTTCGAGTAGCCGTACCACGCGGTCATGCCGGGCTCGAGCACGTGGCGCATGCGATGCAGGTCGAAGGCGCGGTTCTCGACCGAGTTGTCGATGTGCGTGATCTCGGTCGAGGCGCGGAGCCCGGCGGCGCCGAACCAACGGAAGCTCTCCGCCGCCGGCGAGTAGGGCTCGAAGTCGGAGTTGATGTAGTCGGTGGCGCGGCCGACGACGTACGGCATCATCTTGACCGGCCCGGCATCGAACGGCAGGGCCAGTTCCTGACGCATGTCCAGCCGGCCGACCGCGTTGCTGCGGTAGCCCCGGTCGAGGTACGCCTGGCGGATGTTCTCGTTGTTCGGGATGCCGAAGGCCGCGCCCGGGACGCCGAGCTGGGCGGGCGTGCCCGACGTGGGAATGAGCCGCATGCGCGACGCCCGGTACTCCTGCGACCACGTGAGGCTGTCGAAGATCGTGTCGCCGTACCTGCGATAGCTGCCCTCCGGCGCCCGGTCGACGAAGTACCCCCGGCTGCCGAGCAGCCACTCGTTGGAGATGAACCCGTCGAGGTCGTATTTCATGAGTCCGGTGAGCGCGTGATTGTCCTGTTGACGAAGGACGTACGCGCTCGTCTCGTACTCGCGGCGCCGGGCGAAGTCCTCGGGCCGCCACGTCGTGATGAAGGTCGGATCGGAGATCCACGACTCCTGGAGCTCGAGCGTCCAGTGCTCGGTGAGGTTCGCGCGGTGCTCCCAGAGCGCGACGCCACGCCACGGCGTCGCCGGATCGACCTCGATTCCCGACGACGTCTTGTCGACGCCATCGTCGTGCAGGCCGTAGAGGTCGACGTTGCCGGCACCGAGGAAGTCGTAGCGGAGGAGCGTGCCGGCCGCCGGACCGCGCTTGGTGTAGCCGTCGAGCTTGAGGCTGGCCGCGAGCGTGCCGCGATCCTGCACGCCAAGCAGGGAGAGCATGTCCCAGTCGGTCTGGATGATCGCGCCGAACTGGTCCGCGAAGCCCCCGGTCACCGTGCGCAGCGGGACGTCGCCGGTGTCCGCGCTGATCTTCGGCCAGTAGAAGAATGGCGTCGTGCCGGCACGGAAGGTCACGTCCTCGGCCTCGACGAGCACCGGACCCGTGCCGGGTGCGCCGGCTGACGCGGGAGGCCGCGTGACGGTGATCTCCTGCGCGCCGATGCTGATGTGCGGCGTGAAGAACTCGCTGGTGGAGACGTTCGCCCGCTGCGCCGTCCACTGGTCTGCGGAGAGCTGGCGCATCTCCTCGGCCCGCGCGACGACGGGCATGTGGCTGGCGCGGTCGTAGGTGCGCATCACGGCGTCGGCCAGGAGCGCGCGGTTCTTCGGCACGTCGTAGTAGACCCGCCGCGAGCGCACGACCGAGATCCCGTCGGCGGCGACGACGTTGCCCTCGAGGTAGATGCCGAGCACCTTGTCGGCGCGGATCTGCTTGCGCCCCGCGCGGAGCCCCGCCATCGTCCCCGGCTGGAGGAAGAGCACGCCGCGCTCGGCGGTCAGCGTGAGACGGCGCGGACCGCCGGACGCCTCCTCGTCGAGGTAGTCGACCACGACGCCGCGATCGACCTTGATCAGGTCCGCCTTCTCGTCGATGTCGATCGAGCCGCCGCCGAAGCTGACGAGTCCGGAGGGATTGAAGAGGTTGAGGCCCGCCGACGATGGAAGCTGCACCGCGCTGGGCAGGAGGTCGGGGCGCACCTCGGGCGAGCCGCCGGGCACCGGGATCTGCGGTGGTGGCGGCAACGGTTGGTCGACGCGCGGCAGACGATC
The DNA here is from genome assembly GCA_046350555.1 of Phycisphaerales bacterium. Classification (GTDB taxonomy): domain Bacteria; phylum Planctomycetota; class Phycisphaerae; order Phycisphaerales; family SM1A02; genus JAXMAF01. The sequence continues at coordinate 38,244 of JAXMAF010000024.1, read as the reverse complement.
CAGCGGCGGCGGCGGTGGAGCGACCAGGCGCCGAAGATGATCGGCGAGGCGCCGCTCGCCGCGCGCGACGATCGGCATGTTGGTCGGCGCGGTCTGCTCGACGAACGGCGCCATCAGCTTGATCGACCCGCGCGCGCTCACCGTCACCAGGATGTCGTGGCCGTTGGGCGCCAGGCCCGCTCGCTGCGTCGGCGCGGAGACCTCGTCGAAGTAGACCGCGAACTGGTTGATCATGCCCCCCGCCGACGGCAGCCGGTTGATCCAGACCGCCGCCTCCGTGGCGCGGAACGTGTTGCCCGCGACGCTGATGGCCACATCGCCGCGCAGCACGAATCGCGTCGTGTCGTCGATGCGCCACGTCCACGCCTGCGTCGCCTGCATCGAGAAATCACTGGTCACCGGCTCGATCGGCAGCACGAAGCCCGAGAGGCGGTCGCCGAGAATCGGAACCACTTCGCCCGGCACGACATCGGACGGCGCAGCGGGCAGCCCCTGCGGCGCGGCCAGCGCCGAGGCGCCGGAGATCCACGCGAGGCCGACGCACGCGACGCACGCGCGGCGCACCACGTCCGCGATCGCCGAAGCGCCGCCGTTCGACCACCGTCGCCGGGCGCCACCGACCTGCACCCCGCTCGGACCTTGCGCCTTCGGCGCTTCGCACGGCATCGCCCTTCCCGGCCGAACTGCATTGGACGGTGTGCGAGGATCGACGCGGACGCGTGTCACGGTCGCGGATGGTACCCAGAGGGTTGCCGGAGAGGGCTTGGCGCAGGTCGCCGGGACGGGCCATCCAAAGAAGAGCCGCGAACCAGAGTCGATGGACCAACGACCCGATCCGCGGCGTCTTCGAGAACTCCTTGCCAGCCAGCCACGAGGCGACCCGCCTCCCGATGCGCGCGTCCGCGCCGCCGTGCGACGCGACCCCGAGGCGCGCCGGAGGCGAAGCGCCGGCCGGGGCCCTACCGACGCGCGATCGTGCGGCCGGGCGTCTCCTTGGGCGTCGGCCTGTCGGTGTCGTCGTCGGCGGCGATGTCCGGCTCGACGCCGAGGTACGAGAGCGTGAAGTCGATGATGTCGCGGGCCACGGGAGCGGCCGTGAGGCCTCCGAAGTGGGCCTTGCGCTTGTCGGGATCGTCGATGGTCACGACGACCACGATGCGCGGGTGCTCGAACGGAGCGCCGGCGACGAAGTTCGAGATGTATCGATCATCGAAGTAGCCCTTCTTGCCGAACTCGCGCCAACGGTCGCGCGGAACGGCGAGCTGCGGCGTTCCGGTCTTGCCGAAGATCTCGTAGAGCTCCGACTGCGCCTTGCGGCCGGTGCCCATGGTCATCACGCCGCGCATGACCTCGCGTGTCTTGAGCGCGGCCGCTTCGGAGATCGCCCGGCGCGGCACCACGACCACCTTGTTCGATCCGGTGGCGGACGGCTCGTCGGGCACGGCGATCCGTGGCTCGACCATCGTGCCGTCGCGGCAGAACGCGCTGAAGGCCCTCGCCATCTGCACGCACGTCACGCCGACCTCCTGTCCCATCGGCACCGAGGTCTGCGACGTGTGGCGCCACTGCTTCAGCGGCGTCACCAGGCCGGCGGTCTCGCTGGGCAGGCCGCAGCCGGTGCGGTCGCCGAAGCCGAAGCTGCGGACGACGTCGCGCAGCTCCTTCGCGCTGAAGCGCTCGCCGACGTACGCCATGCCGCCGTTGAGGCTGCGGACGAGCACCTCCTCCCAGCTCACCGGACCGGTGTAGTGAACGTCGCGAATCACGCGCCCGTGGCTGGTCGTGTACGGTCCGGCCGGCAGCGGGATGATCTCCGAGGGCCGCGCCTTTCCCTGATCGACGGCCGCCGCCCAGACGAAGGGCTTGAACGTCGAGCCGGGCTCGTACGGATCGGTGACGCACCGCTGTCGACCCCATGATGGATGCTTGTCGCGATCGTCGTCGGGAATCACCTCGCGGAATCCCTTGCGATCGCGGATGACGTCGGCGATGGCGACGAGGTCGCCGGTCGCGACATCCATGACCACGCACCGCGCGCCGCGCGCGTTGAAGTCGCGCGCCGCCTTGTCCAGCGCCTCCTCGACGAACTCCTGCACCACCAGGTCGATGCTCAGGCGCATGTCGCGCCCGTCGCTCTTGCCGACGTAGTTCTCGTCGTCGATCCAGAGCACCCGGCCGCGCGCATCGCGCTGATAGGTCAGCTTGCCGTCGTGCGGCTTGAGCGGAGATTCGAGGGTGAGCTCGGCGCCCCCGGCGCCGAGGTGGTCGATGTTCACGAAGCCGACGACCGACGCGCCGACCTCGCCGTGCGGGTAGTGGCGCAGGAGCATCGGCTCGATGCCGACGCCCTTGAGATTGCCTTGTCGGACGGCGTCGACCTGCCAGTCCTCGAGCACCCGGTCCAGGACGATGTAGCGCGACGCGGGATTCGCCTTGAGCCGCTCCGCCACGTGCTGCACGATCTCCTGCGGGTTGGCGCCGAGGCGAGGCGCGAGCTCGCGGGCGAGCGCGTCGAGGTCGTCGACCATCTTGGGATCGACGAAGAGCCGGTAACCGACCACGCTGGTGGCCAGGACGCGACCGCGGTTGTCGATGATGTCGCCTCGCCGGCCGATCTCGCGATGCGTCGCCGTCGGCGGATCGAGGTACGGACGGAGCGCCGCCTCGGGCCGCACCTTGAGCTGCACCACGCGGCCGAGCGCCACGACGAGTCCGAGGAGCACGAGCGCCACGAGGCCGCGGCCCCAGCGCACGATTCGTTCAAGCTGGGCGTTCTGACGCTGTTCGAAGGTCATGGTTGGCGGTTCGGAAGCGAGGAGTCGAAGGCCTGGACGAGTGGACCTGTCCCGGCCGGGTCGGCGGCTCCGGCGCGGCGCCTGCATGGCCGACGCGCCGTCGGCATCCATCGATCAATCGCCTCCAAGGCGAGGCGCGCCCGGCGAGGGGACCGGAGCACGGACCGCGTTCTGCGCCAGCGACGCCGGCGCCTGGGCGCGGGATCGGTCCAGCCGATCGGGAATCGGGACGAACTTCACGCCGAGCCGCTCGATCGCGGCGCGGATCTCCGCGGGACGCGTGCGATGGGCCACGTCGCCGCGCAGGCGCCAGAGCGCCTGCTCGTGCTGGCGCAGCCGGCCGTGCGTGCGCGACATCTCCGCCGCGAGATCGATCCGCTGTTGACGATCCACAAGCAACGCCGCGGCGAGCGCTCCGAGGACGAGGATGACGAGGGCCAGCTTGCCGAACATGTTTTTGCGCTCCGTTCGGCCCGTCCGGGCCGACACTCGCTTTCGTACGCCGCGCCGGGCAAAGCCCGGCGGGCTGCGCGGACGGTTCTCTCGCTCCGTTCGGCCCGTCCGGGCCGACACTCGCTTTCGTACGCCGGGACTAGTTTGAGCGCTCCGTAGCGCCCTCCGGGCGCACACTCGCTTGCTTACGCCGCGCCGGGCAGAGCCCGGCGGGCTGCGCGGACGCTTGAACTCGTTTGAGCGCTCGGTAGCGCTCTCCGGGCCGACACTCGCTTGCTTACGCCGCGCCGGGCAGAGCCCGGCGGGCTGCGCGGACGCATTGGTTGTGGTGCAGGGCTCTGGCCTGCGATGGTTGTGCGCGCGACCTCTCTCGTCGGGCACCACTTCCTCGCGCCGTTGGCGCTAGGCGCGGGCGGCGCCGCGCGGTTTGTTGGTCGCAGGCTCGGGCAGCTTCAGCACGGTGCCGGGCGAGACGTCGTCGGGGTTCTTGATCCGATCCTTGTTGAGTTGGTAGAGCTCCTGCCACCGGCTGGTCGTGCCGAGCAACTTCTGTGCGATGCTCGAGAGCGTCTCGCCGTCCTTGACGGTGTGCTCGCGGACCTTGGCGTCGTCCGCACGGGCGCCGACTCCGCCGGCGCGATCGTTCATCGCGACCACCGGCTTGGCGAGCGCCTCCGGAGCCTGCACCGACACGGTCGCCGGCATCGTGAGCTTCATCCCCTCGGCGAGCGCCCGGGCGTCCTTGAGCTTGTTGACCTCGAGGATCTCCTTCCAGCGATCGCCGTTGCCGAGCTGCTCGCGGGCGATGCCGTAGAGCGTCTCGCCCTTCTTCACCACATGGATCGGTGCGCTCCGAAGCGGATCGACGATGCCACCGGCCGGGCCGCTCGACGAGCCGCGTCCGTTCGCGACGACGTCCTCAGGCCGCGGATCCGACGGGCCAGCGGGAACATGCACGCCCCTGCTTCCGTCCGGAGCGATCGCGCCCGGGTCGCGGGCGACGACGGTCGGCTCGGGGGCGACCGGCGCCGCGGGCGTGCCCATCGCAATCGGCGGCCGCCTCGTGATGTCGTCGATCTTGCGCACAGGCTGCGCCTGCGCGACCGCGTTGGGATCGTGCAGATCGGCGCCTGGCTTGCGGTTGATTGCCGAGTAGTGATCGGAGACGAGGATGCCCACGAAGAGCACCAACCCGAACCCCACCACCAGCGCCAACTTGTTCTCTCGCGTCATGGCTTCGCATCCTTGCGTGACGGTCAGCCCTGCTGCGCCGCCGCCATTGTGATGATTGTCCGTCGTCCGTCTTCTCCGACACGCGCCCACCGCGTGCGGTTGAAACCCGAGGCCGATGCCGAGCGCACGCGTGCGCCCCGCGCCAATCGGGCACCCAGGCCGCCGTCAGCCGTCCCGCGTCCCGACGACCCATCGTCGGTCGCCTTCACCACTGCGACGGTGCCCGGCGGTCTGGACCGATTCTCGCATCATCTGTATCGGCCCGGTCGGGCTGGCACTCGCACTCTTTGGGGGTGGCGGCTCGCCTCGGAAGCGTCGTTCGCGAGGCGTTCGCCGAACCGCGTCGCCTCGAAGGCCCGACGGAGCGATCCGCGTCTCACCGACGGTCTCCGCGCCGATCGCGCCACCGCGCGCGGTCACCCGCGCCGCGCACGCTCGCGCCTCCCGATCCGTTCGGATGATGTTCGGATTGTTGGCCATCGGGACCATGCGCGACGATGGCCGCGCGCCGCTCGCATGAGGTTCATTCATCGATCTCGGCGCGCTCGGCGCGGTTCGAGTCCATCGCGCTCTCGACGCGATCGTCGACATCGTCGTCGCGCTCGTCCGCAGGTCCGTCTCCCGCTCGCCCATGCCGGATCGCATCGACCGGCCCGATCGCGATGGCGCGGAGCTTCGCGGGGCGCGCCCGAGGGTTTCCCGCAAGCTCGGCGTCGCCGGCCATGACCGGCTTGTGGGTGACGCGCGTGGCGAGCCCGCGGGCGACGAGGTCGGCGAAGGCGTGCTTCACCAGACGGTCTTCGAGCGAGTGAAACGCGATGATCGCGACACGCGCACCGGGCTTGAGCCACCCCGCGCCGGCCTGGGCGTCGGATGCACAGGCAGCGGCGCGGCGCATCGCCGAGACGGGCGAGACGGGCGGGGCGTCGTCAATCGCCGCGTCGTGGGAGGCGAGCGCCTCCGCCGCCGCGACGACCTCGCGCAGGAGTGCCGCGAGGGCGTTCAGCTCGTCGTTGACGGCGATGCGGAGGGCCATGAAGGTGCGCGTGGCCGGATGCAGCCGCGACTGGCGGGCGCGCGCACCGTACACCGATCGCACCAGCTCGGCGAGCTCGCGCGTGGTGCGCAGCGGCGCCGTGCGACGGAGCTGCACGATCCGGTGCGCGATCCTGGGCGCCAAGGGGTCCTCCCCGAGCTTGCGGATGAGATCGCAGAGCTCGCGCTCGCTCAGCTTCGCGAGCAACTCCGCGGCGGTGCGGCCGCGCGAGCGGTCGTAGCGCATGTCGAGCGGACCGTCGCCCGCGAAGCTCAGGCCGCGCTGCGGATCGTCGATCTGGGTGGACGAGAACCCGAGATCGGCGAGGACGCCGTCGGCGCGGAGTCCGAGCTCGCGCAGCCGTGCCGGGGCGTCGGCGAAGCTGGCGTGGATTCCCACGAAGCGGGCGGCGCCCAACTCGGTCACGCGCCCGGCGGCGAAGCGAAGGTTCTCCCCGTCGAGGTCGACACCGACGACGACGCCGTTGGGCCCGAGGGCGCGTGCGATGGCAGCGGCATGGCCGCCGCGCCCCACGGTGCAGTCGACGACCGTCCCGCCGGCGCGGGGCCCGAGCGCCGCAAGCACCTCGGAAGGCAGGACGGGAATGTGGCCGGGCGAGGTCAACGCGGTTTGGACGGCGTGGGGACGGGCGGCGGGTTCGGGCATCGCAGGCCGCTTCGGCGCGGGGATGGCCGACGGAGGGAACGCCCCGGGGAATCGGGCGGAATCCGCGTCAGGTCGGCGGACCGTCGATCGACTCGATCGCGTCCTTGATCTGCTGCCGCTCCGAGCGCAACACCTCGTCGAGCGGCGAGAGCTTGTCGACGGCGTCGTATTCGGCGAGCGCGCTCTCCAGCGTCTCCCGTGCGCCGTCGATGTCGCCGATCTCGAGCAGCATGAATCCAAGCGCGTGAATCACGCGCAGGACCTCGACCCGCGCCCGCTGGCCGGTGTCCTCGCTCTCGGCCGATCCGTTCGGATCGGCGCGGACGATCTCGCGCCGCAGCTCGAGCGCCCGGCGCTGGTGCACGATCGCCTCCTCGGGCACCTCGAAGCGCAGCACGCGCGCCAGGTGCTCGTGCGACGACGCCCCGCACTGGAGCGCGAAGATGTCGGCGGGATCCTTCTTGTGCAGCTCCTCCGCGAGGTCGCACGCCTTCGCGAGGTTGGCCCGCGCACCAACGATGTCGTTGCGCTCGAGCAGCGTGCGACCGAGCGATTCGCTCGCCAGCGCGTAGTCGAGCCGCGCCCGCGCGTTCTTGGCGTCGGCCAGGGAGAGCCGCTCGAAGACCTTGAAGGCGGCGGTGTGCTCCACCAGCGCCTCGTCGAGCTGGTTCGTGGTGCGCAGCAGTTCTCCCAGCGTGCGACGGGCGCCCGCGACGTCGCGCTGAAGCCGGGCGTCGCCCGGCTGCTCGTCCGCGAGCGCCGTGCGGATCTCGACGTTGTCGCGGTAGTGGCGCAGGGCGAGGTCGAAGTCGCCTCGGCCCTCCGCGATCCGTCCCAGGCGCAACACCGCCGTCGCCAGCGTCCGCCGCAGCTCGACGTCCTTGGGATTCGCCTCGAGCAGCGCCCGGCGGATCTTCACCGAACGGTCGTAGATCGGTGCCGCGCCCTCCACGTCGCCGGCCTTCAGCATCAGGTCGGCCTCGCTCTGGAGGGCCATCGCGAGCGCCCGCTGCGCGGCCGCGTCGTCGGGGCGCGCCGCGACGATCGGCTCGTAGAGGCGCACCGCCTCGCGGTAGAGCTCGGCCGCCTCGTTCACGTCGCCCTGCCGGCGCAGCATGTCGGCGACGCCCAGCGAGGTCGCCGCCAGCCGCGTCCGCAGCCGCTCGTCGTCCGCGGCATCCCGGGCGACGTCGTCCCGCAGCAGGTCGAGCAGGATCGAGCGCCCATGCCGATAGCTCGTCAAGGCTCCCGCCGTGTCGCCGAGGTTGCCGGCGCGCATGCCGCCCTGGACGTCGCCGAGCCGCTGGTAGCCCTGCGCGACCTCCTCGAGCAGCGTCACGTCGCCGCCCGCCTCCTCGCGCAGGCCATCGAGGTACTTGAGTCCCTGCGTCACCAGGAGCTGCCGCGCCGCGGTCGAGCCCTCCAGCCGCAGGATGGCGTCGTGGACGTCGAAGAGGAAGACCTTCGCGAGCGACCGAAGCTCGCTGAAGCGGCGATCCGCGCGATCGCGCTGCACCACCGCCTCGGCGCGCTGGCGGTCGGCGATGTCGCGCTGGCGGTCGGCCTCGTCGCGTTCGCGGCCGGCGACATTGGCCTGCCATGCGAACGCCGCCGACGCGACGACGAGCGTCACCGCGACGGTGATCGCCGCGGCCACGCCGGCGCGGTTGCGCGTGACGAACTTCCATGCCCGATACCGCACGCTGTCCGGCGCGGCGAGGACCGGATGGCCTTCGAGGTACCGGCGGATGTCCTCCGAGAGCGCCTCGGCCGACGGATAGCGCCGCTGCGGCTCCTTGCGCATCGCCATGAGCACGATGTTGTCGACGTCGCGCGAGAGCTGTCGCCGGAGCTTCGCCGTCGACTCGCCGCGCGCCTTCGCGACCTCCTCGGCGGCGATCGGCTTGCCCGTCGTCACGACGTTGCCCAGTTCGTCGACGCCGACGGCCTGCTCGGTCTCCGTCACGCGCGTGCTCGGTCGCGGCGGGTCGGCCTCGCAGACGGTGCGCTCGACCTCGCGCAGGGCGCGGGTCATGAAGCGGTACGGCCGGTGGCCGCTGAGCAGCTCGTACAGCACCACGCCCAGCGAGTAGATGTCGCTGCCGGTCGAGACGGGAAGCCCGCGGATCTGTTCGGGCGACGCGTACTCGGGCGTCATCGCCCGCACTTCCGGCGCGGTCGGAAGGTCCGGCCCCGAGCCGCCCGTGTGACTGATGAGCTTGGCGATGCCGAAGTCGAGCAGCTTCGGCACGCCGTCGGCGGTCACGAGGATGTTCTTCGGCTTGATGTCGCGATGGACGACGAGGTTGGTGTGCGCGTGGTGGACCGCGGCGCAGACCTGTCGATAGAGATCGAGCCGCTCGCGCACCGTCAGCCGGCGCGAGTCGCAGTACTCGTCGAGCGACTGGCCGTCGACGTACTCCATCACGAAGTAGGGCTCGCCGCGATCGGTCTCGCCGGCGTCGAAGAGCTTCGCGATGTTGGGATGGTCGAGCGCCGCGAGCACGGAGCGCTCGCGCCGGAAGCGCATGACCAGTTCCTCGGCCGTGAAGCCGGCGCGCATGATCTTGAGCGCGAGCGGGCGCGGCGGATCCTGCTCGGCCCGCGTCGCGAGGTAGACCGCGCCCATGCCGCCCTGGCCGATCTGGCGGATGATCCGATACGGACCGATCGATTCGGGAACCGGCTCGGAGGTGCGAATGTCGTCCGTGAACGTGGCCGAGCCGGATGCGCTGGACGGGTCCGGCGCACCGGTCATGCTCGTCGCGTCGTCCGAGGCCGCGATGCCGCCCGGAACGAACGGCGCGGCCCGGCCCGCAGGCGGGATCGCGGCCCCGGGCGCCGTCGGCGCATCGAGGTAGGGACGCGGTGATGGTGGCTGGTCGGGCCGCACGAGAGGTTGGGGCCGGCCATGCGGCAGCCCAGAGGGACGACGAGGCGAGTCCTGCGCAGCATCGGGAGCGAAACGGGCGGTCGCTCAACCTACCGGACCACCCGAGGACTCCAAACGTCGCCGAACGGCTGATTCTACTGATGCCGACGTAGCACGCACGGTACGATGGCCGCTCGCTTCGGGCGAAGCGAAACGAGAGCCAGAGACGGGAGGAGCGCGGGGTTCCTCCGACGGGCTCGAGCAGTCCGGCCCTTGGAGAAGATCGACATGCACGCCGATGATCGCAGCGCGACGCCGCGCCTCGCCATGATGTTCGCCGCACGTCGTCGTCGCGGCGCTGCGCTTCGCTCGCCACGACTGGCGGCACTTGCGCTCTGCACGGTCGACCTGTTCATCGCGGCCGGAAGCGCGAGCGCGGCCAACCGCGTCTGGGTCGGCGCCTTCGGCGATGGCGACGGCGTGACCTACGCCAGCCCGCTCAACTGGTCCCCCTCCGGCGTGCCGGGCGCGCTCGATTCGGCGATCTTCAACTTCGTCCCAGCCTCCGTGATCATGCCGGGAGGCTTCGTCGTCAACGATCGATTGATCCTCACGGACGGCGGCGTCGCGGTGAGCCTCGACATCCAGGGCGGGCTCTTCCGGCTCAACAACGCGGCGTCGAGCGGTCTCGGCCGGTCGCTGGTCGTGGGCGGCAGCGAGAAGTCCGACGTGTCGCTGGTCCTCTCCAACGGCTCGATGGTCGCCAAGCACGCCGTGCTCGGGGCCGAGGCCGGGTCGGTCGGCGTCATGCACATCGACAGCGATGCATCGCTCCAGACCACGGGGACGCTTATCGTCGGCGAGGCGGGCACCGGTCACATCGACAACTTCGGCGAGCTGATCACCGGACCGATCGTCATGGGAGTCGAGGCCGTCGGCGACGGCAAGGTCGGCACCGCGGTGGAGTCGACCTCTCCCTCGTCGCTGCTGCTGGCGCTCGGCGATGTCAGCAGCGGGAACAACTTCGTAGAGTTCAACTTCACGAAGGGCGCCCTGGGCGTGGTGCTGGGCGATCTTTCCCTGAGCACCGGCGTTCAAGGGCAGACGTCCTGCGTGACCGACGGGCTCGGCAGCAGCCTGATCGTCGACGGCGATGCGTCCGTGGGCGGCACCGCGACCGAGCCGGGCGGGTACGCCCTCATGCAGACCAACGGCCCCAACGCCCTGGTGCGGATCGGCGGCACGCTGCGCACATGGCCCGGTGGCCAGGTGAACGTCCAGGACGAGACGCGCGTCGACGCGGGGGCCCTCGAGCTGCGCGGCGGACAGATGACGGTCGGCCCATCCGACGCCGCGCTCGTCGTAGGCTCGCCGAATGCCGATGCCGGCGCCGGCCTCTTCGCGGGTCTCGAGGCGTCGACCGACACCACCACCATCGACGTGCTCGAAGGTGGCGAGGTCGCGGCGAACTTCGCATCGCTCGGCTCGGCCGCCGGCAGCCGCACGAAGACGACCATCGCCGGGAAGAGCTCGCTCCTCAACGTCGAAGGCGATCTCGACCTTGGCTGGGCCCCGCTCCCGCCCGAGGCGGGACAGCCCCACAGCGACGCGACGCTCTTGGTGCGCGACGCGGCCCAGGCCGTCGTCGGCGGACAGCTTCGAATTCAACAGGGTGGCTGGCTCCGGGTGGATGGCGGCGACGTCTCGGTCGGTTCGCTCGACGTGACCGACTTCGGACGGGTCGCCGGCGTCCTGCATGGCAACGAACCGACGACGCTCGTCGCGGTCGACGGGCTCTCGACCCTCGGCGGCGGCCTCTTCATCGAACAGAGCGATCCGCAGACGCTTCCCAACCTCGGTGTCGAATACACCGCGGTGCAGGGATCCGAGATCGCCGGCAACTTCGCGGTCATCTTCACGCGTCCGCTGCCCGCGTTCCGCTACTACAAGGCGACCAACACGACCGGCGGCGGCAAGAGCGATCGATCCGGAAAGGGTGGCGGCGGCTCCGTCACGCTGACCGTCGACAAGCTCGAGTCGCTGCTGGGCCTCACGGAACTCGTCCCGGTGCAACTGGAGGGATCGCCGAACGAGATCGTCGCCGGCGCCTTCGACGGCGACGCCCTGCCCGACGCCTTCGTCACGATTCCCGGCAAGGGCAAGGGCGATCCCGGCACCGGCAGCCTCCTCATGAACACCGGCGCCGCCGATGGCGTCGCGGGCGGCGGCTTCGCGCTCGTCGACTCGATCGGGCTGGGCACCGATCCAAGCGGCCTGGACAGCGCCGACTTCACCGGCGACGGAATCGGCGACTTCGTCGTGAGCAACGCCGGCGACGGCACGCTCCAGATCATCCTCAACAACACGGCGGGCCTCGTCGGCGGCCTGTCCCAGGGCCAGATCCTCTCCGTCGGCGGTCGTCCGCGCGGCGTGCGCGCCGCCGACCTCGACGGCGACGGCAAGCCGGACCTGGTCTGGGTCGACCCGACGTCCAACACCGTGAACACCGCGACCGAGGACGGCAAGGGCGGCTTCAACGAACCCGAGGCCGCTTCGGCCGGCCCGCAGCCGTCGTCGGTCGACCCGATCGATCTCGACAACGACAAGGACATCGACCTCACGGTCGTGAATTCCGGTGGCGCCGCGACCTTTGGCATCCCGTACTCGGGCTCGACCGTGACGATCCATCTCAACACGCTCCGACAGAGCGGGTATGGATTCGAGAAGGCGATCTCCTATGCCGTCGGCGATGGCGCCATCGCGCTGACCAGCTCGGACCTCAACCACGACGGATATCCCGACATCATCACCGCCAATTCGATCGCGGGAACGATCTCGGTGCTCATCGGCAAGCCCGGCGGCACCTTCTTCCCCGCCGTCGACCTTCCCGCCGGCGGCTTCCCCAAGGCGATCGCCGCGGGCGACTTCGACAACGACACGGCCAAGGACGAGGACATCGCGGTGCTCATCACCAAGGCCGACGGCACGCAGGGCATCACGATCTTCCGCAACGACTCCTTCGGCGGCCAGACGGTGCTCACGATCATCGAGAACGCCCAGGACCTCATCGGGCTTCCGGAGGCGATCACCTCCGCGAACACCGACGGCGACGGGCCGAACGATCTCGTCTTCGTCGGCAGCTTCAACGAGGGCGGCGGCGGCAACGGCTATGTCTCGGTGATCCAGTCCGTCCCGATCCTCTGCCCCGCCGACACGGATGGCAACGGCGTGGTCGATGGCAACGACCTCGGCGCCATCCTCTCGAACTACGGCCCGGCACCCGACGGCTCGTTCTACGACATCAACAAGGACGGCGTCGTCGATGGCGTCGATCTCTCGATCCTGCTGAGCAGTTGGGGGCCGTGCGATCTCGGCAACGACTGACGCGCGTCGGGCGCGACGGCCTTCGTCGCGCCCGACGCCCCCCAACGTTCACGCGGACCAGGCCGCGAGCAGCAATCCCATGTCGGCACCGTCGACGACGCCGTTCTCGTCGAGATCGCCGGGGCAGCCATCGCCCGCGCAGACGCCCCACGCGCCGAGAAGCAGGCCGAGGTCGGCACCGTCGACCACGCCATTGCCGTCGAGGTCCGCGGGCGAGACGCCGGTGTCGATCCGGAACGTGACGGGCTCCGAATCGACGTAGACGCCGTTGGCGTCCCATGCGATGAGCGTCACGTCGTAGACGCCCGGCGCGCTGATGGACATCACCTGGCCGTGCAGGTGTCCGCCGGCTCCGACGGCGAAGCTGCGCGCGGGCCGGTCCGCGGCGGAGCTCAGCGCCAGCGCGACGAACTCGCCGGCGTCGACCTTGCCCCACGCCAGGTCCGCGGGGCCGCCCGAGACGGGCGTCACCGCGGCAAGTTCGAACTGGAAGTCGCCTCCAGCGAGATTGCCGCCGAAGAAGAAGTAGTCGCTCGTGAGCACGAGATCGTCGCCCGCGAACCAGCCAGCGAAGGCGCCGCCGGGCAGCGTCTCGGGTGTCGCATAGATCGCCATGCGGCCGGCGTGAAGGAGCAGGCCATCCTCGATCGTGAAGTCCGCCTCGTCCGGGTAGTACCCCGCGACGATGTGGGTCTGTCCTCCGGGGAAGCCGTCGGTGTCGATCGTGAGGTGGTTGTGGGCGAACGCGGCCGGCGCGATGGCGAGGCCCGCGACGATGAGAGTCGTGATGTTCATGGTTCGGGAGTTCATGGTTGAAAGGTTTCCTGGTGTGGCTTGCGATCGAGATGCGAGCCGCGGATGCGCTGCGGGAATCGACCGGAGCGCATCAGTTCGCGGTCTCTGGATTGAACACGCTGGTTTCGACGGTGAAGCCGGACTTGAGCCGGTTCCAAGGAACCGCGGCCGCGTGACCGTCGACGAAGAGGTAGTTCGCGCCGTCCTGGTGGCGCGTCGTGGCGACCCAGGCGCCGATCTGGTCGGCGCTGGTCCAGCCCACGGCATGGATGTGATCGAGCACGCCCGTTCCCCGCGTCTCGACGAACAGGATCGTCGCCGTCGGCGAGGGCACGACGTGCAGCTTGGTGATGGCGTTGGTGCGTCCGCCCGGCAGCGTCGCGCCGCTGATGGGATCGAAGTCGATCCCCGGCGTGAGCGGCTCCAGATAGTCGTTCATCGCGTAGCTGGTGAGCCGCTGTTCGCAGAACGGATCGCTCGGGCACCAGAGCACGCTGCCCGCGGCGCCGAGCGGCGCCAGCGTCTGAAGCCATGCCGACGGCGCGGTGAGGGAACCGGTGGTGTGGCTGGAGATCGGAAGCTCGCCGTCGTGCACGTTGGCGTACGTGAGGACGGCGGCACCGATGTTGCGCATGTTGTTCAGGCATGCGGTGGCGCGGCCGATTTCGGTCGCGCCGCGCAGGCCGACGAAGAGCAGGCCCATGAGCATCGTGATGATGCCGAGGGTCACCAGCACCTCGACGAGCGTGAAGGCGCGACGAGATGCCCGCGCCGAGGCGCGGACGACGAAGGGAGTCATGGAAACGTCTCCGAGGCCGCGCGCGATGGCGCAGCCGACGAGTGCGACGGAATGGAAGACGAACGCAGACCGACGACCGTCCGAGGAGGATTCCAGTCGATGCGCTCGCGCCGCCGCCTGTGGTGCCGGCCGCGGGCCTGCGCCACAAGCCCGGCGCGTGCGCGCGGGTCAACTGGAAGCCATGTCACGTTCGGGCAGGTTCGGTCACGCTCGCGGTGGCGGCGACGCCAGCTCGATGACTCGGGAGGACGCGACCAGCGGCGCCGGCGGCCCGAGCCGATCGCACCGCGCCAGCGGAAGCAGGGCGACGCCCGTCCCCGCCGGCAGCGACACGAAGGGCGCCACCACAAGGGAAGCGCTCCGCCCCTTGCACGCCAGCGGCGACACACGGCGAGGCGCAACTTCCTTGGCCGCTCCGGGGCCGGCGGGGCTGCCCGACGCCGCGCTGGAACTCGCACGGGCCATCTCGTCGGCGCCCGGACTCGACGTCACGTTCGACGCCGCGTTCGATGCCCCTTCGCACGCGTCGGTCTTCCGACACGCGGCACAGCGGATCGCTCCGGCATCGGTGCCGGCAACGGCGACGGCGCTCGCGACCGACGCACAGCGAGGCGACGAGATCATCGCGCGCAGCGCACCGGGCGGCTCGACGCCTTCCCGTTCCGCCCACGCGAGCCGTTCCTCCGGCGCGTAGCAGCAGCAATGCAGCCAGCACTCCGTCGCCGATGCGCATCCGCATCCGCACGCCTCGCACGGAAAGCGCTCGCCGCCTTCCGCGCGCGACCTTGGCGTCATCGCCGGAAGCCTGCCCATCGCGGCGACGAGGAACGCCCCAAGCAGGATCAGCGACACCACGGCGCGCCGGCGGCGTCGCTGCGGAGAGGCGGGATTCTCAGCGCTGGATCGCATGATTCGTCGCGACGACGCCCGTCCGGACGCTGCAGCGACTGTACGCCCAGCCGCGCCCAACGCCAAGCAACGTGCCACGCGCGGACACCAGTAACCAATAACCAGGAACCAGGAACCGGGAACCAGGAATCAGGAATCAGGAATCAGGAGTCGGGGACCCCGTCCGACCATGGGGGCTCGTCAAGGATTTCAAGGTCCATGCCCGACCACGTCGGCCCGTCGTCCGCGCCGCGGCGGCTTCCTGGATCCTTGTCCGGTGACGGTCCTTCGCAACGTCACGCGCTTCCGGTCCACCGCACGAATCCCTCGATCGCTTCGTACTCCGCCAACCCCAGCCGGTCGTAGATCCGCGCGGTGTTGCGGTTGCGGTCCTCGGCGCGCTGCCAGAACTCTCGCGGGTCGTTGGGGCCGGGGAAGAGCGCGGTGTCCTTCTGGCTCTCGTGCTTGAAGATCGCGCGGCGCTTGCGCATGAGTTCGTCGGGCGCCAGCGGCACGGCCATCTCGATCTCGTCGGGTCGCCACTCCTGCCAGGCGCCGCGGTAGAGCCAGACGTCGCACGCGCCGATCCAGTCGCGCGACGCGGATCGTTCGCGCAGGCGCTGGATCGCCAGGACGATCGCCCGAAGGCAGACGCGATGCGTTCCGTGCGGATCGCTGAGATCGCCGGCGGCATAGATCTGGTGCGGCCGCACGCGTTCGAGCAGGTCGATCGTGATCGCGATGTCCTCCTCGCCGACGGGCTTCTTGCGCACGCGGCCGGTCTCGTAGAAGGGAAGGTCGAGGAAGTGGATGCGCGAGGGATCGACGCCCGAATAGCGGGCGCCGGCGCGGGCCTCGCAGCGGCGGATCAGTCCCTTGATCCTCTGGAGCTCCGGACTGTCCACCTGGCCGGGGGACTTGCGGGCGATGAACGACTCGATCGCGCCTTCGAGCTGCGCGGCGGAGTCGACGCCGGCGAAGTAGCGCGGGAAGGCGACGGCAAACTCGCGGACGAAGTCCACCTGCCGCAGCGCGGCCTCGTCCCACACGGCGATGTTGCCGCTCGTCTGGTAGGCGACGTGCACCTCGTGACCCTGCTCGCACAGCCGGATCAGCGTGCCGCCCATGCTGATCACGTCGTCGTCGGGATGAGGACTGAAGACGACGATGCGCTTGGGAAACGGCTCGTCGGGCACGGGCGCACTCCTGGCGCTGCGCGCGGCGCCGACCACGGCGCGGTTGGCGTGGTCGGCCGGCCGGCCGCCGGGCCAGCCGGTGATCGTTCGTTGCATCGCGCGGAAGACCTCGAGGTTGACCTCGTAGGCGCCGCCGCGCGCCGTCACCAGCTCCTGGAGGTGATGCTCGGCGTAGTCCTCGTCGGTGAGCTTCAGGATCGCCTTGCCGTGTGGTGGATCGACCGCCTGGGCCAGCCACAGCACGGCGCGGCGCGCGGTGGCGTCGTCCCACGACAGGCCGAGCGACTCGATCGAGCCCAGCAGCCACGGTGTTCGGAAGCGAGTGAGGTCGGCGGCGGCGGCGGGATCGAGCAGGAAGACGGTCGATGGATGCGCCTGGAGGAAGCTCGCGGCGACCGATGCGGTGACGTCGCCCTCGACGGCGCGGCGCACGATCGCGGACTTGTGCTCGCCAAAGGCCATCAGCACGATGCGGCGCGCGTCCAGGATCGTGCCGACGCCCATCGTGATCGCCTGACGCGGCACGTTGCGCTCGCCGAAGAAGTCGCTCGCCGCGTCCATGCGCGTCACGCGGTCGAGGTTGACGAGGCGCGTCCGGCTGTCGCGCGGCGAGCCGGGCTCGTTGAAGCCGATGTGTCCGGTCTTGCCGACGCCGAGCAACTGGAGATCGATCCCGCCCGCGGCCTGGATCGCCCGCTCGTAGCGCTCGCAGAGTTCGCCGACGCGCTCGCGGGGCAGGTCGCCGCTCGGCACGTTGGCGCTGGCCGGATCGATGTCGACGAGATCGAAGAGGTGCTCGCGCATGAAGCGCCGATAGCTCTGAAGCGCCTCGGGCGCCATCGGGAAGTACTCGTCGAGGTTGAACGTCGTGACGTTGCGAAACGAGAGCCCTTCCTCGCGATGCAGCCGGACGAGTTCGTTGTAGACGCCCTGCGGCGTCGAGCCGGTCGAGAGCCCGAGCACGGCGCGGCGGCCCTCGCGGGCGCGGGAACGGATCAACTCCGCGATCTCCAGCGCCGCCGCGTTGCTCGCGCTCTCGCTGTCGGGATGGACGACGACGGGAATGCGCTCGGGCAGATGACCGTCCGGCACCACGACGATCGGCGACGCGACAGGGAGCATGGGCGGAGCGTAGCGGCGGGCGGCCCGCGCATGCCCGTCACGCCCGTCGCGCCCGTCGCGCCGGAGCCCGCCTCGACGATCGATGCGCGCCGCGGCGGGCGACGCGCATGGACCCGCCAATGCATCGCGGCGGGGGCCGAGTGCCCGCCGCCGCGACGATGTGTGACGGATTTCAGGCGCTGATCGGGCGGCGTGTCACGCGACGCCCGCGGCCGCCATCAACTGCACGCGCCCCAGGCGCCGAGCAGCAGGCCGAGATCCGCCCCGTTGACGATTCCATCGCCGTTCAGGTCGGTGTTGCCGTTCGTGCCCCACTGGCCGAGGAGCAGACCGAGGTCGGCGCCATCGACGACGCCGTTGTGGTCGTAGTCGCCCTGGCAGGGGATGTAGCACTGGAGCGTCAGGTGCCCGTGTCCCTGGGCGCCCTGGTAGCCGCCGACGCGCAGCTTGTACGACTTGCCCTGCACCACGCTCACCGTCAGCTCCGACGTGAAGCCGGTGCATCCGGGCGCGTCGTCGTTGCAGCCGGCGAGGTACCCGCCGAGGAAACCACCCGGACAGGTGATTCCCGAGATGCCGTTCGGGCCGTACAGCGCGATCTTCGTGTCGAAGTCGGCGTCGTCGCACGTCGAGATGAGCAGGTTGCCCGTGCACGAGGCGACGTACGAGAACCAGACGTCGGCGCCGATCTGGTCGTAGCCGGCCGTGTTGCACGACGGAATCGACGGACCGTCGCTCGCCGCGCCGATGTTCGAGAAGTACGTCGTTCCGTCGTAGATCGGAAGGGCGGTCGCGCAGGTGTCGTTGGGGATCCCGCACGTGACCAGGATCGACGCCTCGCCGCTGGCGCCGTTGTATCCACCGGCGCGGATCTTGTACGTCGTGCCCTGGTCGACGGCGATCGTGATCTTGGACGAGTTGGTCGAGCAGCCGCTGAAATCGTCGTTGCATGCGAGCAGCACGCCGCTGAAGAAGCTGGTGCTCGGGCACGTGATGCCGAAGATGCCCGGCCCGTAGACGGCCAGCTTCGTGTCGAAGCTCGCGGTGCCGCAGGTGCTGACGGTCATGTAGCCCCCGCATGTCGCGGTCCACGAGAACCAGACGTCCTTCCAGATCTGGTCGTCGCCGAAGAAGTCGCAGCCGTCGTTCGCAATGCCGTCGGTGTTCGCGTTGGAGGTGTTGAACGAGTACGGCACGCCGGTCGCGAGCGCGATGGCGCCGCCGCAGGTGTCGCTCTCGGGGGTGCAGAGATCCCACGCCTCGCCGACGCAGATGCCGTCCCAGTTGTTGTTGCAGCAATAGCTGTCGATCTCGCAGACCGAGGAGCAGCACGCGCTGCTCTGGCATCCGCCGCCACCATGGCTGGCGAAGCACGCGCCGGCGCCGGGGCTGCCGCAGCTCGTGCAGAAGTCGATCGCCTCGTTGGCGCAGATGCCGTCCCACGTGACGTTGCAGCAATAGGAGTCGGCCGTGCAAACGGTGTAGCAACAGCTCTGGACCGAGCAGCCCGGACCGCCATTGCTGTCGTAGCAGTTGCCGCCCGCGCCGCACTCCGGCTCGAACGCGGTCTGGAGCACGCCCGGATACGCCCGCGGGATGCCGTAGCCGTAGGTGGTGTCGTAGCCGCCCGGCCCGAGATCCTTCGCCGTCGACTGCATGATCGAGAGGATCTGTCCAGCGTTCTTGCTGGTGTCGCCCGACCAGATCAGCGCCGCGACGCCGGCCGCGATGGGCGAGGCCGCCGACGTGCCGCTGAAGTAGGTGTAGTCGCCGCTCGCATAGCCGGCGCTGCCGGTGCGATCGGTCGTGTACGTGCCCGTGCCCGGCGCCGCGAAGTCGAGTCCGGCGCCCCAGTTGCTGAACGAGGTGAGCGTCCCACTGGAATTGAGCGCGGCGACCGCCTGGCAGGCGGCGAGCGACGCGGGGTACGACAGCGATGGATCGCCGATCCCGTCGTCGCCACCGTTGCCCGCCGACGCGAAGTGGAGCATCGAGCCGGAGGTTGTCGAATAGGCCGTCGTCGTGATCGCGGACGAGCCCATGAAGAAGCTCGAGTTCGTGATCCGCGCGCCGCGCGACTGCGCGTCGTAGATGCCGTCGGCGACCCAGGAGTCCTGCGATGTCCAGAAGGGATCCGGATCGTCGTCGTAGGCGATCTTCACGGCCAGCGTGCGACAGCCGGGGCAGACGCCGACGCCGCCGAGGGAGTTGTCGATGTACGCCGAGACGAGTCCGGCGACGGACGTGCCGTGGTTGTCGTAGTCGAAGATCGGCCCGCCGTTGAAGCCGAGCCACGCGAGGCTCGTCTCGTCCTCGCCCGGCGTGAGCTGATGGATGTCCGGATGGTTCTGCTGCACGCCGCAATCGAGGATCGCCACGATCACGCTCGACGAGCCCTCCGTCACGTCCCATGCCTCGGGCGCGTTCACGTCGATGTCGGTGCCGGTGCTGAGCTGCCAGCAGTTGCCGAAGCCCGGGTCGTTGGGCACGTAGTCGGCCTCGATGCGGATCACGCGATCGCACTCGGCGAACTTCACGCGCGGATGCGCGGCGAGCGCGTTGGCGGCCGCGAGCGCGTCGAAGCCGTTGCGGGCGCCCGGCGCCACCTCGTGGATGTTCCCCGGCTGGCGATCGAACGTCTGGATCCGTCCAGCGCCGACGCCGGCCACGATCGCCGCCGCCTCGACGGGCGTCACGTCGTCGGCAAAGCCGACGAAGATCGACGGAAGCGGAATGGTCGGCTGGTTGCGCTCGTCGAGCACGACCGGCGTCGCGAACGGCACGCGCGGATCGGCCAGGATGCCGGCGACCGCGGCGCGCACCGCGGCGGGCGACCGATCGCCTTCCGGAAGCTCGACGACGAAGAGATCGCCGTGCGAGAGCGCCGCGGCGCGATTCGCGCCGATCCCCAGCGCGGCGAGGCGATCGTTCATCCCGTCGCGGGCGGCGGCGCCGGGCGCGTGGACCGCGATGTGCGCGACGTCGAGCGGGCGGATCACCTCGTCCTTGTAGGAGCGCAGCGACAACGTGGCGTCGCCGGCCGCTCCGCGCGCCGGCGCGGGCGCCATCGGCGACGCGAGGGCGTTCGGCGACGGTGCGGCCGTCGCGGTGCTCAGTGCGATGAAGAGACATCCGGCCGCGGCGGCGCCGAGCGCCGTCGCGAGACTCTGCTTGTGCATGACATGATCTCCCTACGGGTCACGAACCGAGCGCCGCGGGGCGACGCGAACCCAACGCCGCGGACCCTGCACCGCCCTCACGGAACGTCGATCGCCGAGACGCCCGGCGACGGTTCCCACCAAGAGAAGGCGCACGAAGGCGATCGTGCGCCCGACCAACGCAAAGAGAATGCACGGCGGGCCGGCGCCCTCCCCGGGGCGCGGCGCCGGTCGCCACGGGCTGCTACGCTCCGCCACGCGCCATGCGCCTCCGCCACGCCGTCGTCGGTCTCGGCTTCATGGGCCGTACGCATGTCGAGGCGATCCAGGCGTGCGCCCGGCGCGGCGTGTCGTCCACGCTCGCGGCGGTCTGCGACGGCGACGCGCAACGTCTCGCCGGAGAGGCGGTCGCCGCGGGAAACATGGGCACGGGCGGGTCGACCCGCCTCTTCGACCCGGCGCTCGTCCGCGGCTATGTCGACCCCGCCGAGCTCCTCGGCGACCGCGACATCGACATCGTCCACATCTGCACGTGGACGGACACGCACGTCGACCTCGCCCAGCGCGCCCTCGCGGCGGGCAAGCACGTGATCGTGGAGAAGCCCGTCGCGGTGCGGTCGTCGGACGTCCAGCGGCTCGCCGACGCGGCGGCGCGCAGCGATCGACTCTGCATGCCGGCGATGTGCATGCGCTTCTGGCCCGGCTGGACGTGGCTGCGCGAGCGCATCGTCGATCGCTCGTTCGGCGCCGTGCGCAGCGCGACGTTCCGGCGGCTCGGCAGCGCCCCGGCGTGGAACGACTTCTATCGCGACGAATCGCGCAGCGGCGGCGCCCTCTTCGACCTGCACGTGCACGACACCGACTTCGTCCTCTGGTGCTTCGGCCGGCCGACGAGCGTGCGGTCGACGGGATCGTCGCAACACATCACGACGCTGTACGGATTCGCCGACGGTCCGGCGCACGTCACGGCCGAGGGGGGCTGGACGCTGGCACCAGCGCCGGATTCCGCATGACGTACCTCGTCGACTTCGAGCGCGCAACGGCCGAGTTCGACCTCGGCAAGACGCCGACGCTGACACTGCATCGCGAGGGCGCCAGCGAGCCCGTGACGCTGCCCGAACCAAGCGGCTACGAGGCCGAGATCGCCGCGGCGGTGCGCGCGATCACATCGGGCGATCGTCGCGGCGTGCCAACGCTCGACGAGGCCGCGGAGGTGACGCGCATCATCGAGGCGGAGCGACGCTCGCTCGGCGGGACGGCCGAGCGGGTGTAGCGCGCGACGCATGTCGGCGTCCATGGCAGTCGTTGGACCACCGTCGCCAAGTTCGTCGCGGGCCGGACAGATGCTGAAGTTCCTCTGAACGAGATTGACAAGAACCGGGGGGGGGGGGGTAAAGTCCCAGAGAACCGAACACTCCGGAGACCAACCATGCGAATGCGGCAAGCGGTTGTTACACGCTCGAACTGGCGGCTCTTTCGCCTTTCTTGCGCGGTCGTGGTCGCGTCAGTCACAGGCGGAACATTTGCACGGCAGGGAACAACGAGCCCCTGCGGTCCTGCGGGCATGGGCTGCCAGAACCAGACGCAATATCGCGTATTCCCGAATCCCTGCGACAATGTCGCGGCTGTGGCCTGCACGGTCGAGTGCGACTATTGCTACGACGTCTGCACTGCCGTTAACATCAGCGCGTTCGCCACAACCGGCACGGGCGGCGTCACTGTATGCACTCACCCTTCTCCCCCTGGCAATTGCGGCGACCTGCGCGGACGCACCAACAAGCTTTTGTGCGGCCAGCATCCGAACGACATCTGCGTCTGTACAAATGTCATTGTTGAGACCAATGCGCCGTGCCCTCAGGCGATTCCTGCGTCGGCGCTCACGTACATCAAGCAGTGCTGAAGAACCGTCGCTTCTCGACTTCGATGACGCGACGGACGAGTGAACGGGAGGACATCACAATGGTGCAAGGTATTACGTTCTACAGGTGGACGGTTGTGTCAATGGCGGCAGTCGCAACCGCCACCACCGCTCCCTGTGCGGCATCCTGGGATCGTGCGACGGTCCTCTCACTGATGACTTCCGCGCGGGCATCGCTCGAGTCGATCGATGTCACGCTGCTCGTCGAGCGTGCGGACTCGACGAACGACATCATGACGGGTCACCAGTGGTGGCGGTTGGCATGGGCGCCCTCGGCCGTCCGATGGGAGGAGTGGCCCGTCTCCAAGGACGCACCCAAGGCCGCACCGGTCGGGGAGCCCGTCGTCTCCGTGTTCAGCGGGACGGATGGGACTGCGATCATGTACGACCCTGCGGGCTACGCGAAGGCCGGGAGCCTGGCATCGCTGCATCCCGAGCGCTCCGTCCACGACTACTTCGTCATGATGGGCCGGCTGCCGACATCGAGCATTGCCGGCGTGC
Source organism: Phycisphaerales bacterium (assembly GCA_046350555.1). GTDB lineage: Bacteria > Planctomycetota > Phycisphaerae > Phycisphaerales > SM1A02 > JAXMAF01. The sequence continues at coordinate 15,428 of JAXMAF010000024.1, read as the reverse complement.
CGCTGCCCAAGAACGACGCTGTGGCGCTGCTTGATGATCCTGGGACGATTGTGTTGGCGGAATCCCAGGCGATCGGTGGTCGCGAGTGCGTCGTGGCCGAGTGGCGTCCAGAGGGCGTTGCGGCGGACGCGCCGCCGGTGCTTCGAGCCGCATTCGTTCCCGAGCTCGGCTTCGCACAGGCGCTCTTCGAGGTGCGCTCGGCGTCCGGCTCCGTCGTGGCACGGTGGCAATCCGAGGAGTTCGTCACAGTTGGAGCGGGCCTCACGGCCATCCCGATCCGCGGTACGTATCAGAGTTTCGACGGCAACGGAAACGTTCGGTCGTCGCGGACCATCGCGGTTGCCACGGCGGCTGACGGCACACCGCTGGTCACGATCGGAACGGCGGTGGATGTCAATGTGGCGCTTCCAACAGGCACGACCGTCCTGAATTCCGAGACGGGCGAGACCTGGGTCGTCGCGTCGAGCGAGCGACTCCGTCCAGACGAATGGTTGCAGGGGGCAGGTCATCACGCCGGCGCCCCTCCATCGCTCGCCGGAATCGCGGACTCGCGATTGCCGATCGTCGTCGGCATCGTCGGAGCCATCGCGTTGTTCCTCGCGTATCGGGCGTTCGCTCGCAACCGAGGAGCGATGCCGGCGTGGACTCCCTCATCCGCGCCGGAGATGGGTGCGGGTGACACGGATGGCGGTTGAACGCAGCTCATGCGGATTCCAGCAGACCTCCATGCGTTCAACCCCTTGCCCACGGCGGCGCATCACGGCGGAATCGGGTTGGGTGGGGCACGAGAATCAACTGGGACGCGTATCAGCCGTGCGATGAGTCGGGCGGGTGGACGGCCTCCGCGCGTCTTTGGCGCGCGTCCGTGCGCTACAACGTCCGCTGCATCCGCACGCCCGCAGCCACGCGATCGCTCTCGCCAAGCCCTTCGATCGTCACCATCGCACCGCGCTCCGCCGTGGCGAGGAGGGCGTTGTCGGGCGTGCGCTCGCGGTCGAGCACGCGCAGGCGGCGCAGCACACCATCGCCGCCGCAAACGAATCGCTCGACCTTGCCCTTGCTGACCAGCGCGTCGCTCACGACCCGGACGCTCAGGCGCGTCGGCGACGAGGGCGCGCCCGCCTCGTTCGTCGCCGTCTGCCCCGGCCCCGCCGGCGCCAGCACGACGAACGAGTGCTTCACCCGCTCGTCGCGCCGCTTCGTGACTCGATCCACCTCGGCGACGCGCGGCGTTGGCCGCCATGGGCGGATCTCGTGACACCAGTCGCGCGGCGATGCGAGCATCGGACAGGCGCGCTGGTGCGGGCACGGCGCCAGCACGCGCACGCCGCCGGACGCCAGGACCGCGTCGCGCAGCGCGTGCAGCGGGCGCGTGACGATCCGAAGCGCCGGCTCGATGAGCACTGTCCGCGACCGCGTCGCCCAGGAATAGACCAGCGCACGCGTGCGTTCGTCGTGCGACAGCTCTCCGCCGCCGCGCGGCACGAGCATCTCGTTCAGCGCCGCCTGGCAGAGGACGAGATCGACTCCATCGGGCATCTCGACGGTCGCCGCGTCGCCGACAACCGGCTGGGCATCGACTCGCACGCCCGTGATCGCGGCGCAGCGCTCGACGACCGCGCGCCAGACCTCGAGCGCCGCGGGATCGCGATCGACACCGGTGATGCGAATCGCCCGGCCAGCCTCAGTGGATTCGATGGACTCGGTGGACTCGGTGGACTCGGTGGATGGCCGTGCGCCGTCGCCGCCACTCGCCAGCGAGAGCAGGAATCCGGCGCTGGTGGCGCCGACGCCGCAACCGAAGTCGATCACGTGCCGCGGAACCGGCGATCCGGGCAGGCGAGCGTCGACCTCGCCCAGCACCAGATGCGGCTTGGGCGCGTCCGCGCACAGGAAATAGAGGACCTTCGCCAGCAGATGTCCTTGCCGCAACGGCAGGCGACCGAGCATGTCGCGCTCGGTCGTGTAGACGTCCGAGAGGTCGACGACGCGCTGCGCGAGCACATCCACCGCGGGCGGCGGCAGGCGCAGGCTCGTCGCGCCGTCGCGCCAGAGCCACGCCTCGAGCGACTCCAGGCGATTGCGAAACTCCGAGGGTTCGACGATCGTGCGCACGGAAGGGCACGGTAGCATGACGCCGCGTTCCGACTCGAAGGGGTCCGCCAAGGCCGCGACGCGACCCCGGCCGAGCGCCACGCGGAAAGGGGGCGGACGGCATGGCCGCGGATCCGGCGCCGAGCGCGCATTCGATCTTCGTCCGAGCGGCACGGCTGCCCGTCGCGGCGCGGGCCGCGTTCCTCGATGCGGAATGTGGGAGCGACGCCGCGCTGCGCCGGCGCGTCGGGATGCTGCTCGCCGCGCGCGATGCGGCGGCCGGCTTCTCGCCGTCGCTGGCCGCTGATGCAGCGCGCCAGGTTCATGACGACGCCATCGCTCCGCCGATCCCCGCCGACGCGCCGGCGCCTGCCGACGCCGACCGAGGCGCCGTCGACGCGCTGCGCGACGAAGGTGCCGATGCCGGCCGCCGCGACGATCCCGCGACGAGCGCCGATCTTGGCGCCGCGGTCGTGGACCGGGGTCGTCGCCGACGCGACGTCCCCCTCGCCGAGCCGCTCGGGTCGCTCCTGCGCGAGGCGCCGGGATCGCGCATCGGTCCGTACCGCCTGGTGCGGAGCCTCGGTTCCGGCGGATTCGGCGTCGTCTTCCTCGCCGAGCAGGAACGCCCGGTCAGGCGGCACGTCGCGATCAAGATCATCAAGCTCGGCATGGACACCCGGCAGGTGATCGAGCGCTTCGACGCCGAGCGCCAGGCGCTCGCGATCATGGACCATCCGAACATCGCCAAGGTGTTCGACGCCGGCGCCACCGAGACGGGCCGGCCGTACTTCGTGATGGAGCTCGTCGATGGCGCGCCCATCACGCAGTACTGCGACTCGCGCCGGCTCGATCTCCGCCAGCGGCTCGAGCTCTTCCGCATGGTCTGCAATGCCGTGCAGCACGCCCATCAGAAGGGGGTGATCCACCGCGACATCAAGCCCAGCAACGTGCTGGTGACGATCGTCGACGACGAGCCGGTGCCGAAGGTCATCGACTTCGGCATCGCCAAGGCGACGCATGCGCGACTGACCGAGCGCACGATGGTCACCGAGGCCAACCAGTTCATCGGCACGCCGGAGTACATGAGCCCGGAGCAGGCCGGCGCGTCGGGGCTCGACATCGACACGCGCACGGACATCTACTCGCTCGGCGTGCTGCTCTACGAGCTCCTGACCGGCACGACCCCGCTCGAGCCGCTGCGCCTGCGCCAGGCGGGACTCACCGAGCTTCAGCGGATCATCTGCGACGAGGAGGCGCCGCGCCCGTCGGTGCGCGCCGCCGCGCTCGGCTCGCGGATGGAGCCGATCGCGACGAAGCGCCGGATCGCCGGCCCGAAACTGGCCTCGTCCCTGCGCGGCGAGCTCGACTGGATCGTCCTCAAGGCCATCGAGAAGGACCGCAACCGTCGCTACGACACGGCGGTCGCGCTCGCGGCGGACATCACCCGGTACCTGGCGAACCGACCCGTAGAGGCGAGCCCGCCGAGCACGAGCTATCGCATCAGGAAGTTCGTGCAGCGAAATCGGCGCGCGGTGATCGCGGCCGGTGTCGTGGCGGCGACGGTTGCGGTGGGCGTCGCCGCGACAGGCACGGCCCTGGTGATGTGGCTCGTGCAGGTGCGGCACTCGACGCAGGTGAGCGACTTCCTGACGGGGCTCTTCGGACAGGTCAATCCCGCGCAGGGCGCGGGCGACGACGCGGCGGTTCAAGCCGTGTTCGACGAGGCGCGCCGGCTGTTCGACGTCGACACGGGCGTCGGCGAGCAGATCCTCTTCTCCTATGGAGAAAAGCTGCGAAGCGCCGGCGAGCTCAACGCCGCGGCGCGGATGATCTCGACGGCGCTCGACCAGCTCCGGGCGCGCGGTGCCGGCGGAGGTCCCGAGGAGAGCGGCGCGTTGATGCTCCTGGCGCGGGTCGGCGCCGAACGGGGCAACTACAACGACGCCGTCCGCAGCGCCGAGCAGGCCCTCGCGATCATCCGCACGGCTCGCGGCGAGGATCGACACTACGGCCTCGCGCTGGTGCAGCTCGCGCGGATCCACCAGGCGTTCGAGGCGCCGCTGGAGTCGTTTCGATCGCTCCGGAAGGCCGTGGAGGTGCTGAGTCGCGACGAAACAGCACTGCGCGAGCAGCTCGCTGCCCGTTGCGACGCCGCGGCGCTGCTCGTCGGCGACCTGCGGGACAGCGACGTCCTGGGCAACGACGATCGCACCGACTTTCTCCAACGGACGGCGGATCTCGCGACACTGCACCTCGATCCCGGCGATGGACGACGGCTGGTGGCCCGGCGCGCCAACGCGGAGCACGTCTGGCGCATGTTCGGCAAGTCGCAGCCCGACCGATTCATCGCCGAGTTCGATCAGCTTCGGCTCGACGCGGCGGCGGCGTTCGGCACGCAGAGCGTCGCCTACGCGCAGCAGCTTCTCGATCTCGCGCGGCGCTGTCGATCCTTCGGCCGCGACGAGGACGCGGTGAGGTTCGTCGATGCCGCGATCGCCGGCCTTCGGAGCTCCACGCACGTCGAGCAGGACGGCGAGCTGCTTGCCGACCTCTTTTCGTTGGGCTCGGTGGCGCACCAGGCATTGGGTCATTTCGAGAAGGCCGCGGCCATGAAGGACGAACAAGTCCGCGCCGTCGCCGCGGTCCACGGCAAGGACTCGAACGAGGCGCTCGCGGCGATCGTCGCCGCGGTTCGTGCAGCGGTTCCGTTCACGACCGATGTCGCGGGATCGATCAGGCGAGTGGACGACGTGCTTGCTGTCCTGGCAAGGCCCGATCCGCGCCCCGCGACATCGATTCGGCGCGAGGCGCTCGCGGTCAAGGTGTCGCTGCTCGAACGGACGAACGATGCCGGCGCCGTCGCGGCCGCCCTGAAGGAGAGCGCCGACGAGATCCGGCGCGAGAAGATCGGTCGCAGCGACAGCTACCCGGTGGCGGTCTGCGCGTATGCGCGGTCGCTTGCCGAGATGACGGATCGGCCGCTGCACCTGGCCCGGCAGGATCTGATCGACGCCGTCGGCATGGCACTCAGGGACGATCGGGCCGTCGACGCCAACATCGAGGCCTGCCTTCGCTGGTTGATCCGGATTCCCGCGGATGAAGTCGCCCGGCGCCTCGAGGTTCGCGACCTTCTTGTTGAGTGCTGCAACCGCAAGAGCCAGGCGACGGCGTCGGGTGGCGCGGCTGGCGCTGCCGAGCTTCTCGCCGACGTTCATGGCTGGCTGCTGCGCAACGGATTCCTCGACGATGCCTTGCGCATCGCCAAGGCGGGTCTCGCCGCCGAAGGTGGATCGCCGAAGCAGCGCAGCGCCGGCCACCTGCGGGTCGCGTCGACGCTGGTGGCCATCGGCAACTTCGCCGAGGCAAGCGACTCGTGCCGCAGTGCGTGGCGCGAGCTCGTCGATGCCGGGCTCGAGGGCGCCCTCGAGGCCGCCGATGTCTTGATCGTCCAGGCGACGATCGCCGTGCGACAGGGCAACCTCGCGGCGGCGACGACCATCTTGCACAGGGCAGGCGACATCGTGAACTCGAGTGGCGACACGTTCGATGCGGCCGCGGTCGAGGCCCGCCATCGGGCCGCGGTGGTCGAACTCGACGCGGCGCACGCCGGCGCGGTGCTTCCCGATCGGGCACCGACGAAGTAGATTGTTCCTCACGGGCGCGTGACCCGGGGTCGGTCGATCCGGTTGCGACCATTGGCGCCGCCGGCGGAGACCGAGCGCCGCGGGTGGTGGATGGCGGTCTGCACGGAACTCACACTGCAAGGAGCCAGCAATGAGCGATGGATCCGGAGCCTGTATCGCGCGCGCGTTGGTGCTCGCGCTGGCGATCTTCACCACCACCCAGGCACACGCGGGCGAACCCGGGTGCAACACGCTCTGCCCCACGGATTTCAACTTCGATGGCCAGACCGACGGCGGCGACCTGGGCGCGCTGCTCGCCGCGTGGGGTTCGAATGTCCCGTGCATCGACCTTGACATGGACGGTTCGGTCGACGGTGGCGACCTGGGCCAGCTTCTCGCGGCGTGGGGACCGTGCCCGCCGGCGATGTGCGGCGCCGCCGGACACGACTGCTTCACGACCGGCGGGCCGTACTGCGACGATGCCGACTGCTGCAAGGCGGTCTGTGCCGTGGACTCGTTCTGCTGCAGTGTGTCGTGGGACGCGACGTGCGTGATGGAGGCGCAGACGTTTTGCGCCGCAGGATGTTCATGCCCGGCGAGCGGACCGTACTCGGATTGCTGGAAACTGACGCCCGGGGCGTCGGGGGCCTATCCCCTAGGCTGCTCCAACACCGCCTGCTGCAACACCGTGTGTCAATCAGATTGTTCCTGCTGTCAGATGGGCTGGGATCAACATTGCGTCGACAAGGCGTGTCAAGACTGCGGAACACCCGTCAACATCGCCGCCTGCCCGATCCTGACGACCCCCGAAGGCGAGCCGTGCGGCGAGAGCATCAACAACGGTTGCTCCAGCTTCCTGGGATCCAGCGACTGCTGCTCTGGCGGCGAGGGCGCCGGATGCAGCTTCAAGCCGTGCGCGGATGCGCTTTGCATCATCGATCCGTTCTGCTGCAAGGTCACATGGGACGCGATCTGCGCCGCCGAGGCGTTCGAGATCTGTGGGCGGTTGTGCGTGGATCTCGGCTACGGCTCGATCGAGTGTGGCGAGACCATCTGCGGCACGTTGTGGGCCGACGGTGGGCTCCGCGACACGGACTGGTTCCTGTTCACGCTGGCAAGCAATGCCTCCGTCGAGGTCACGATCGAAGCCGAACTTCCCGTGACGCTGGCGGTCGTCGACCTTCCGGACGGGAACTGCCGCCTCATTGCGGGGACCAAGATCGGAAAGACCGGGCCGTGCGGTGGATTCGTCGTCATTCCGTTCTGCGCGACGGCGGGGCAGCACGCGATCGTGGCCGTGCCCAGCGTCTTCGAGGGCTATCCGTGCGACTCGGGCCTCAACAACTACCTCCTCACGCTCGATTGCGGGGGCTCATGCACGTTGTGTCCATCGAGCGACCACGACTGCTTCAGCGCGGGCGACCCTGGCTGCGCCGATCTCGTCTGCTGCGAGCTGGTCTGTGCCGTCGACTCGTTCTGCTGCGACACGCAATGGGACGGCACCTGCGTCTCCGAGGCGTTCTCCCTCTGCGACGTTCCGAGGTGCCCGTTCGAGTGTCCGGGCGGCTCGATCGCCGAGGGCGAACCGTGCGGCGCCGACCTCAATGGCGGGTGCAACGCCGATCCGCCTCGCTTCGGCTCGATCGCATGCGGCGCGACGATCTGCGGCAGCGCCTGGGCGACCGGCGATGTGCGCGACACCGACTGGTACCAGTTCACGCTCGCCGTCCCGACGCTTGTCGCCGTCACGTGCTCGAGCCAGCTTCCGATGGTCTTCGGGATCGTCGACACCGGCGGCGACCCGAGCTGCTCGCTCGCGTCGGCGCTCAACCCGTTCGCCGTCACGCCCTTCTGCGGGACCGCGTCGTTTCAGTTCTGCCTGCCCGCGGGCACCTGGTGGCTCTTCGCCGCGCCCAACGGCTTCAACGGCTTCCCCTGCGACAGCGGCCTCAACGCGTACTCGATCTCGCTGGAGTGCGGCGGCGAGTGCACGCCCCTCGCGTGTGGCAGCGCCGGCCACGACTGCTTCACGGTCGGCGGTCCGTTCTGCGACGACATCGCCTGCTGCGAGGCGGTCTGCGCCGTCGATCCGTACTGCTGCGACGTCGCCTGGGACGACACCTGCGTCGGCGAGGCGGAGAGCGACTGCACCGGCGCGGGCATCCCGGCGAACGACCAGTGCGTGAACGCCATCGCCATCGGCCTCGGCAACAAGCCCTTCAGCACGATCGGCGCCACCACCAGCGGCCCGACGCTCGATCCGGACTGCGACCGCGGGTTCGGCCTCTCGCTGGTGGACGACATCTGGTACACGTACACGCCGACCTCGAGCGGAACGCTCATCGTCGGCACGTGCGGAGCGAACTACGACACGCGGATCGCCGCATACGGCGGCACATGCGAATCGCTCGTCCTGCTCGCATGCAACGACGACTTCTGCGGCCTCGCGTCGACGATGTTCTTCCCCGTCTCGGCCGGCACGACGTACCACATCCGCGTCGGTGGATACAGCGGAAGCGGCTCGGGCACGCTCTCGCTGATCCAGTAGCGCGTGCAGGTTCGGACGGCGAATTCGACGATCGCGGCAATGGCACTACAGCGCCCCTTGGCTCCGTCGCGAGACCGCTCGGAGTGGCTTTCCGCAAGGAAGAGCGCCGCGTTCGAGGCGCCGGTGGCTCCTCTGCGAGCCATCAAGCCTCGAACGCAAGCTCTGACGCAGCGGAAATGCCGCTCCGGACGGTCGCAGTAGGAGCAAGGGGGCGCTGTAGTGCCAGCGCCCCCGGCTTCGGCCGGGGGCTTTGCTTCAATCGGTGGCGGACGTGTCGAAGCCCTCGCCCGCCCGCACGCAGCGCGTGTGCGATCATCCTTCCGCGCGGGCGATCTGCCAGTACTCCAGCTCGATCGGCGCCTGGCGCCCGAAGATCGTGACCAGCACGCGCACGAGTCCGCGATCGGGGAGCACCTCGTCGACCGTGCCCTGGAAGCTCTGGAACGGGCCTTCCTTGATGGTGACCTTGTCGCCCTTGAGGAAGTCCATCTTGACGGTCGGCGCCTCCTCCGGACGGCGCGAGTCGAAGAGCATCTTCTCGACCTCGTGCGGCGCCATCGGCGTCGGACGGCCCGCGGTGCCGACGAAGTCGCCGACGCCGCTCGTCTCCTTGATGAGGAAGAAGACGTCCTGTGGAATGCGACCATCCGGCTCGAGCTTCATCTCGACGAAGACATAGCCGGGATAGAGCTTCGTCTCGGTGACGCGCTGCTTGCCGGCCTTGAGCGTCTTGGTCTTCTCCGTCGGCACCATGATGCGGCCGACGAGATCCTCCATGCCTTCGATCTGGACCTTGCGCAGCAGCGTCTCGCGGACGGAGCTCTCCTTGTTCGACGCGACGCGCAGCACGAACCAGTCCATGCCCTCGCGGTACATGGGCAGATCCGCGGCTGGATCGAACGTCTTCTCGACCGCCGCGTCCGCCGCGGCCCGCTTGCCGCGCTTCGTGGTGGGCATCAGCGCCTTCGAGGTCGCGACGCCCGCACCCTTGAGGGTCGCCTTCTCGCCCGACTTCCGATTGGCCGCACCCTTGCCGAGCTTCTTGCCCGGCGCCTCGGTCTTGATCTCCGCGCGGACCTCGGCGTCTCCCTCGGCCGCCGCGCCGCCGCGCTTGCGTCGGGCCGGCTTCTCCGCGACGTTTTCGCCGCCGGCTTCGTCCGAGCCAGTCTTCGCGCCACCCGCGCCATTGGGGTTCGCGGCATTCGCGCCTTCGTCGGGCGGCATCGTGTTGTCGAATGAATCGATCGGTTCGGTCATGGGAAGTTCGCCGCAAGCAAGCCGCGAGACGACGATCGGAGCCGGTTCACCCGGCGCCCGGTGGAGCATCTCGCCGGCACCGGCCTCGGGAAGGGGAACGCGCGGCCGAAGACCGCCATGGAGCGCCCGAGGCGCGTCGCCCGAGAGCGGCGCCACGGACTCGATGCCGCGTTACGTCGCAGCGTCGAGCACCCTCATCCACACGAAGAGGAAGAAGAAGGTGTAGTCGAAGACGAAGACGAACAGGGTGATGCCCGCGGTCACCATGAGCACGACCCAGGTCGATCCAAAGATCTCGCGTCGGGTGGACCAGTTGACCTTCTTCATCTCGGTCTCGGTCGCAACGAGAAAGTCGACGCTGCCGGGCTTCGTGGCGACGATGCGATAGATGAACCAGGCGGCCAGGCCGAGCAGCGCGAGCGCGGCGGCCGCGGCGACGTAGATCGGTTCGATGCTCTTGCCATAGTTGAACCGGATGAGGATCTCCCAGAGCCACGCCGCCCCGAGGGCCGCGAGCACGCCGCCGGCGATCGCCGTCATCACACGAGTCCAATAGCCTTGCCCGCTCTTGTACATCGTTCGCTCCTGCCGACACCGTCACCGAACTGCCACGCGTCACGCACGTCATGCGCGTCCCGTTGACTCTCGCGCCCCGCCCACAGGCCCGATCCCGCCTCGAGATGCCACTGTCGGCAACGGGTCGGAGGCGTCCGGGCCCGCTGGAATCCGTGCGATGCCGTCCGAGACAACACGTTGAAGAACCAACACGCCAGGAGTGACTTGAACACTCAACCTGCGGATTTGGAATCCGCTGCTCTGCCAATTGAGCTACTGGCGTAACGACCCTTCCAAGTCGCCGACGACGGGCTCGCTCCCGGCGACCAGCCGCCGGCTCGTCTCGCCGCGGCAGCGCCATCCGTGGCCAACCCGTTGCGGACGCTGCGACTTCACTTCCTCTTGATCTTGTGCAGCGTGTGCTTGCGCAGCCGCGGGCTGTACTTCATCAGCCCCTCCTTCATTTTCTCGGCGATGCCGCCCTTCACCCGGATGTTCGTCCGGTAGTTGAGGTCGTGGCTCTCGGTGCACTGGAGCCAGACGTACTCGCGATCGGTTGCTTTCTTGGCCATGGCTGGGAAATGGGGTCAGGGGCGAGCGATGCGGGGCGGCGGGGGTCGGAGGGCGAGGGTCAGGGTGGCGGTCAGGAACCAGCAATCAACGGGCCAGGAATCAAGGAACCGGGAATCAATGGACGAGCAATCGAGCGGTCGCGGCCTGCGACGAGTGGTCGAGGGAGCGGGCGGGTTGCGCCCGCTCCCCTGTCAGTCGTTTGCATGGCGCCGATCCCCATGCTGCGCTGGCGTCCGTTTCACGGAGGCAACTGTCGGCCCGAACGGAGCCCAGCGCCGACCCCCGCTCAGCCCGCCGGGCTTCGCCCGGCGCGGCGTACGAAAGCGAGTGTCGGCCCGGAGGGCCGAACGGAGCGCTCAAACTAGACCACGATCTTCGTCACGACGCCCGAACCCACCGTGCGGCCGCCCTCGCGGACGGCGAAGCGCACGCCGACTTCCATCGCGACCGGCTTGCCTTCGAGGTCGACCTTCACCGTGACGTTGTCGCCGGGCATGCACATCTCGGCGCCGCCGAGCAGCTCCAGCTTGCCGGTGATGTCCGTCGTGCGGAAGTAGAACTGCGGCTTGTAGCCGGAGAAGAACGGCGTGTGACGACCACCCTCTTCCTTGGTGAGCACGTACACCTCGGCCTCGAACTGGAGGTGGGGCTTGATCGAACCGGGCTTGCACAGCACCTGGCCGCGCTCGACGTCGTCCTTCTCGATGCCTCGAAGGAGCGTGCCGACGTTGTCGCCCGCCTGGCCCTGGTCGAGGGTCTTCTGGAACATCTCGACGCCCGTGACCGTGGTCTTGCGCGTCTCGGGCTTGAGGCCGACGATCTCCGCCTCGTCGCCGACCTTGATGACGCCGCGCTCGATGCGGCCGGTCACGACGGTGCCGCGGCCCTTGATCGAGAAGACGTCCTCGATCGACATCAGGAACGGCTTGTCCATCTCGCGCGGCGGCTCGGGGACGTAGCTGTCCAGCGCGTCCATGAGCTCCTGGATGCACTTGGTCTTCTCCGGATCCTTCGGATTCGACAGGGCCGGAAAGGCCGCGCCGCGGATGATCGGCGTGTCGTCGCCGGGGAAGCCGTACTTGTTGAGCAGCTCGCGCACCTCGAGCTCGATCAGGTCGAGCAACTCGGCGTCGTCGACGAGGTCGCACTTGTTGAGGAAGACGACGATGCGCGGCACACCGACCTGGCGGGCGAGCAGGATGTGCTCGCGGGTCTGCGGCATCGGGCCGTCCGACGCGGAAACGACCAGGATGGCGCCGTCCATCTGGGCGGCGCCGGTGATCATGTTCTTCACGTAGTCGGCGTGTCCGGGGCAGTCGACGTGCGCGTAGTGGCGCGTCGCCGACTCGTACTCGACGTGCGACGTCGCGATCGTGAGGATCTTGGTGGGATCGCGGCGGCCTTCGCTCTCCGACGCCTTGGCGACTTCGTCGTACGCCTTGAACGTCGCGAGTCCCTTGGCAGCCTGCACCGCGGTGATCGCCGCGGTCAACGTGGTCTTGCCGTGGTCCACGTGTCCGATCGTGCCGACGTTGACGTGCGGCTTGGTGCGATTGAAGACGCTCTTGGCCATGATCGAATGTCTCCGAGTGCGGTTGTGCGGACGAGCGTCCGTCAAACCCATCTGCTGAAGGCGGAAAGAAAACGGAAGGTCACGGCGACTGGCCGCGCCGACCACTGGGAACACCGGATCTGCCCTCCGTCGCCGCGGACGCCGCCAGCCTCCAAGAAGGAGAGACCGGCAGCGGGACTCGCGAGCACGGACGACCGATCCGAACCAACGTGCGTGGGCGTCACGCGACGCCCGCGAAAGCCACCAACGGGGCTTGAACCCGTGACCTCACCCTTACCAAGGGTGTGCTCTACCACTGAGCTACGGTGGCGACCAAGATGCTCCGTCCGTGCGCCCCATGCGCCGCACACAACCGGCTCGACCCAAAGCGACCGGCATCCATGCCGGCCCCACCTTCGGGGCAGAAGGAAAAACCGTCCCGGATCGGGACGGCTGAGACAGTGTGTAGCGGGATGTCTGGCTGTGGCAAGTGGGTGGGGTGGGGGTGGGACGCGGGACGGTGGGACGCGTGGGCGGGGTTGGGGCACCGTCCGCGATCCGCTCGACTTGTCTCGGCGGCTCCGGTCCTTCGGACTTCCCGGCAGGCGTCGCCGCCGAGACAAGCCGAGCAGGCGAATGAGGCTTCGCCCCATGCTCCCGTTGAGATCCGCAAGCAGTGCTCGACCAATCCCGCGGCGCGGCTCGAAGGGATCCGTGCACTCGCACGCCCCGGCGGGCGATCATCATGTCGGTCGCTTGGGGGAGCACGAGGGGCAAAGCCCCTCGTCCCTCCTGCTCGGCTCGATTCGGCGGCGTCGCCTGCCAGGGAAGTCGAAGGACCGACGCCGCCGAAGCGAGCCGAGCGGATCGCGGACGGTACCCCAACCCCGCCCACGCGTCCCACCCTACTTGTCCAAGTTCTGCACCCTCAACTGTCCCGTGTTCTGGAGATCCGCCAGGTCGTCCCATCGCGGCTGGGTCGCGATTCGTCCATCGAGCAGCAGCAGCAGCGCAGCGTCGCCGACGTACCGGAAGTCCACCTGGCCCTTGGCGGCCGGATCGTTCTGCTTGCGGCCGTCCCACGCGTCGGCCGTCTGGGGAATGGCCTCGCCGTAGCACGAATCGACGGCGTAGATGGCGAGGTTCGGATGCTTGATCTGGCCGGTCGTCCACCACGTGCCGCCGGTCGAGTCGAAGAAGTCGTTGGCCGCGAAGTAGCCCGGCTCGCCAACCTCCTGAGCGCCGTCGCCGAAGGGAATCGCCTCGGCAACGGTTGGATTCTTCGCGTTGAACGAGTTGTCGATCTTCGAGCGGAAGAGCGAGTCGTAGCCGGGAAGCACCGCGAAGACGTTGCGATCGGGCGAGTCGTAGCGGTAGTCGTAGACGTTCGCGGCGCCCGCATCGCCGGCGAAGAACGAGATCGGCCCCATGCCGGCGGTGGTCCACAGGATGTCCGTCCACGAACCCTTCTTCTGCTCGCCCAGGGGCGCAAGCCCGCCGGGCAGCACCGCGCCGGCCGTCCACGTGCGCACCTTCACCGGCGCCGTCGAAGCCGTGTAGTCGAAGCGGCTCGGCACGATGTACTCGCGGTTGTCCGTCGAGTACGACGTCATCAGCGTGAAGATCTGGCGCAGGTTGTTCTGCGAGCCCGCCCACCTGCTGTTCTTGCGCGCGACGTTGAGCGCCGGAAGCAGGAGGGCCAGCAGGAGGACGATCACGCCGATGACGACGAGCATCTCGACGAGCGTGAACGCGCGGCGCTGCGTCCGCGCGCCGGCGCGCGCGGTTCGGGGCGAGGGCGACGATGATGACATCGGTGAGGAATGGCGCGAAGACATCGTTGAAGCTCCGGAACGAGGACGCCAAAGCATACCGCAGAAGTGCGGCAAGTCGTTGAAGAAACTGGGCTTATCGCAGATTGCGACGGGTCGGCGCCGCCGCCCCGGAGGAGACCGCCGCCGCACGGGTCCGTCGAATGCGCCGCGCCCGAGATGGTCGATGCGCCCGCCTCGCGGCGCGGAGACAAGGCACCGTGGCTCTTGCCCAGCCGTCTCGGCTGCCGCGCAGGCAGGCGGGCGCGCAGGCAGGCACGCGGGCCGCACACACGCAGGCACGAGGGCATGCAGGCATGCGAGCCGGGCGCCTGCACCGTGACGAATGGTGACGTGCCACGCCACCTTCGCGACGCATCAGGCGGGCCGCCTCGTCTCTGCGAGCGCCCACGCGTACTCCTCGGCGATCGGCGAAGGCGCAGCCGCGCCGAGCTCGACCCAGGCGCGCAGCGGCCAGTTGGGTTCGCGCAGGAGTTGGCGGCCGAGGAAGACCGCGTCGGCGCGACCTTCGCGGATGATCGCACCCGCATGTCCTGGCTCGGTGATCGCCCCAACCGCGCCCGTCGGCATTCCGGTTTCGCGCCGAATGCGCTCCGCCAACGGCACCTGGTATCCGGGACCATCCGGGATCGTCGCGCTCCGCGAGGCGCCGCCGCTCGAGCAGTCCACCAGGTCGACGCCCTCGCGGCCGAGCCGGCGCACGAGCTCGACCGAATCGTCGAGCGTCCAGCCACCTTCGACCCAGTCCGTCGCCGAGATGCGCACGAGCAGCGGAAGCGAGTCGGGCATCTCGCGCCGAACCGCGCGGACCGTCTCGAGCAGGAAGGACGCGCGATGTTCGAACGGCCCGCCGTAGGCGTCCGTGCGCCGGTTCATGAGCGGCGACAGGAAGCTGTGCGCGAGGTAGCCGTGCGCCGCGTGGATCTCGATCACCTTGAACCCCGCCAGCAGCGCCCGCCGTGCGGCCGCGACGAACGAGTCGCGAATGCGATGCAGCTCCGCGACGGCGAGCTCCTTCGGCGCCGGGCCGTCGCCATCCCTGTGGAAGCGCACCGCCGAAGGCCCGACCGGCGTCCATCCTCCTTGCTCGATCGACACGAACGCGTTGGGCGTCGGATGCCATGGACGGTGTCGCGACGCCTTGACGCCGGCGTGCGCGAGCTGCATGCCCGGCACCGCACCGCGCGCCGCGATGAACGCCGTGACGCGCCGCAGCGGCTCGATGTGCTCGTCCTTCCAGATGCCCAGGCACTGGGGCGTGATGCGTCCCTCGGCCTCGACCGCGGTCGCTTCGGTCATCACCAGCGCTGCGCCGCCCGAGGCGCGGGCGCCGAGGTGCACGACGTGCCAGTCGTTGGCGAAGCCGTCGACGCTGCTGTACTGCCACATCG
>JAXMAF010000023.1:0-82073 GCA_046350555.1 Phycisphaerales bacterium | reverse complement strand
CACCTATTACGAGGACCTCGCGGGGAACATCTCGCTGGCGCTGATCACCACGCTTCAGGGGCTCGTCGTGGCGATTCCGTGCGTGGCGCTCTTCACCTTCTTCCGCAACCGCATCGACGCGATGGCGGCCGAGGCGGCCTCGACCATCGAGCGGCTCGCGATCCTCCTGGAGGCGTCGCCGGCGTCGGCGGCGGGACGACCCGCCGGCGCGCCGCCGGTCGGCGCGGGGCGGGGGCCCGCATGAACTTCGCGGGGTCGAGGCAGCGGGAGCGGACCCTCGGCGTCGACATGACGCCGATGATCGACATCGTCTTCCAGCTCCTGATCTTCTTCCTCACCACGGCGCAGATGGCCGATCGATCGCGGGCCGAGATCGACCTGCCGCGCGAGCAGGGCGAGCAGCGCACCACGTCGGAGTCGGCCGGGTTGATCATCAACCTGCTGGCCGACGGCACGATCATCGTCGGGGAACAGGCGATCGGGCTCGACGAGCTGGAGCGACTCGGCGAGGACGTCCTGCGCCGCGCGCCGCGCGACGACGCGACGCCGCAGCCACTCGTGCGCGCCGACCGCAACGCGAAGGCGGAGCTCCTCAACGACGTGCTGCGCCGACTCGAGCGCGCCGGCTACGCGGCGGTGCGGATCGGGACGAGCCCGCAGGGCGGTGCAGGCGCGTCGGGCGGCGCCGGCGCGGCCGGCGGCGCGCCGGAAGGAGGCCGCTGATGCGCATCCGTCCACGCAAGCGGCGCGGCCAGCAGGGCGTCGTGCTCAACATGTCGAGCATGATCGATTGCACGTTCCTGCTGCTCTCGTACTTCCTAATCACCACCGCGTCGATGCGGCCGGAGGATCGGCTCAGCCCCAACCTGCGCGTGGATCGCGACGCGGCCTCGGGCTCGCGATCCGACTTCCAGCCGCAGGTCGTCGAGGCGGTCCAGACCGAGGCGGGGCCGCGCTACCGGCTCGGCGACCGCCTCTTCGCCGATCGACCGTCGCTGACCGAGGCCCTTCGTCCGTTGCGGAAGGAGGCCGGTCTCTTCGTGCGCGTGCAGGACAAGGCGACCGTCGGCTTCGCGGCCGGCGCTCTCCAGGCCGGTCGCGACGCCGGATTCGAGCAGGTGACGTATGTGCCGGCGAAGCGCTAGCTCCATCCTCGCGCGGTTCGTCGTCGCGGTCGCTGCGGCCGTGGCGCCGGCGTTCGCGCCGACGGCGTGCGCCGACGACGTCGCCGCGTGGCTCGAGCGGCGCGGCCTCACCGCGCTGCTGGCCGCGCATCTCGAGGAGCAGATGGAGGCGAACCGCGATCCGCAGCGCAAGCAGCAGCTCGCGACGCGCCTCGCGGGCGTCTACGCCCGGTTGCTCGAGGCCGGCGGCGACGCCGCGACGATGGCGGATCTCGACGCGGAGCCGCAGGCTGCTCGGCGCCGTCGCCGGCCAGACGCGGACGAAGCCGCCCTCGCGCTGATCGGGGCGAGCCAGCGGCGCCGCCAAGGTCGCGGAACGGTGGCGCTGCCGCCTGCACGAGGGAGGAGGTGACTGCGGCGCAGGCCACGCTCGAACGCACGCTGCCGGAGCTGCGCGACGCCAGGAAGACGGTGGCCCAGGGGCTCACGTCGCTCCAGCGGCGGCTCTCGCGCGCCGGCGGCGTCGAGGCGACGATCCTCGCCGAGGAGGTCGAGCGCCAGCAGCGGCTCGTGGCGCAGGCCAGCTTCCTCTCCGCGTGGACGAGCTACTACCTCGGATGGCTTGCCGGGCGCGCCGACCTCGTGCGCGAGGCCGACTCGACCTTCATCGAGCTGCTCGACACCGGCACGACGAATCCCGCGCCGGGCGACGTCTCGAGCGACCTGCGCGCCGTCGAGTCCTTCGCGAGGACGATCCTCGGCGTCGCGCTCTGCCGCGCGCTCCAGCAGCGCTCCTCGAACGCGATCGAGTGGCTGGCGCTGCTCGAGCACCCCGCCACGTTCGCGGCGCTGCGCGACGAGCTTCCCGCATGGAGGCTGAGCGTGCTGCTCGACGCCGGCGAGTGGGATCGCGCGCGCGAGGAACTCGCCCGCATCGCGGCCTCGCCCTCGGCGGCGCTGCCGTGGCTGCGGCTGGCGGCGGCGCGCGGTCTCGAG
The DNA here is from genome assembly GCA_046350555.1 of Phycisphaerales bacterium. Classification (GTDB taxonomy): domain Bacteria; phylum Planctomycetota; class Phycisphaerae; order Phycisphaerales; family SM1A02; genus JAXMAF01. The sequence goes on along the minus strand of JAXMAF010000023.1, from coordinate 79,953 downwards.
GCGGCATCCCAATCGGCGGGCTCGTCGTCGGTGTCGTCGGCATCCGCGGCGCGACGGCTCGCGAGCTCGGCGGTCGCGGCGCTCGCCTCGCGCGGCGAGCTCGCCCAGGTGCTCGATCTCGCCCGTCGATTCGGCATCGAGGGACTCGGCGAGCCCGGACGCGACGGCGGATTCGTGATCGACTACGTGCGCGGGGTCGAGCGATTCGACGCCGCCCGGGCCGCGCATGGCAACGAGACGCCCCTCACGCCATCGAGCGAGCATGCGAAGGCGTCGGCGCTGTACGAGGAATCGGCGCGCCAACTCCAGGCGGCGCTGCGCGAGCCCGACGCGGCCAGCTACGCGCCCGCCGCCGCGGCGGCGCAGGCGATGCTCGGCTGGTGCCGCTATTACCAAGGACGCATGGTCGACGCCTCGAACGCCTTCGCCGAGGCCGCCTCGCGCCAGGAGGGCAACGACGCCGCCGAGTCGCTCTGGATGGCCATCGTGAGCCTCGACCGGCTTCGCGGCGCCGGCGCGACCACCGATGTCGACGCGCGGCTGCGCAGCCAGCTCGACGGGCTCGTCGGACGTTTCCTCGCCGAGCACCCGTCGAGCCCGCGCGCGCCGCACCTGGTCCTTCGGCGCGCCCGCGGCGCCGAGCAGCCGACGATGGACCTGGCCGAGCAGCTTCTCTCCGTGCCGTCCAACAGCGACGCGCATGCCGACGCGCAACGGCAGGCCGTGCAGGTGCTGTACGAGCTCTTCCGCGCCGCCAAGGGCGCCGAGCGCGATGCGCTCGCGCGTCGCCTGCTCGCCACCACCGCGCCGATGCTCGACGCCGAAGGAGGTCGTCTCGCCGAGATGGACTCCGCCGGGCGCGAGGCGCACCTGCTTCGAGTTCGGCAGACGCTCGAGGCGGCGCTCGAGCCCGGCGTGGACCGCCACGAGCTGGCGCGAACGAGGCTGGACGAGCTCGCGCAAGCCGGCGCCGCGGGCTGGGTCGATCTGGCGCCGATTGCGCCGGAGCTGGCGTTTCGACGGCTCCAGGTTCACCTGGCCTCGGGCGAGACGGCCGACGCGGAGCGCGTGGCGCGCGGGCTGGTCGCGCAGGCGCCCGATGCGACGTGGCGGCGCGCCGTCGAGCGCGCCATGTTCCGCGACGCCCTCGAGCGGTGGCGCAGCGCCGGTCAGGCGGGGCTTGACGACGCGACGCGGCTTTCGCCCGTGGTCGAGTGGGGCTCGCGCGTGCTCTCCGAGGCGGAGGCGAATCCCGACGCGAAGGGCCGCCGCGCCGAACTCCAATCGCCGGCGATGCTCGCCACGCTCGCCGCCGTCGCGGAGGCCGGCGCCCGCTGGTGGGCGACCACCCATGACGCCGCCACCGGGCAGCGCGCCGCGGAGCGGCTCGAAACCCTGCTCGAGATCCGACCGACGGACGCCACGGCGCTGCGCCTGGGCGCCCAGGTGGCCCAGGGACTCGGACAGCCGGCGAAGGCGCTCGATCGGCTGCGCACGCTGCTCGCGGGAACGCCGGTCGGTTCACCGGAGTGGTACGAGGCGAAGTGCCGGCAGCTTGCGATCCTCCGCGACACGGACATCGCTCGGGCGCGGCAGGTCATGGACCAGCTCAAGGCGATGCACCCGGACTACGGACCGTCGCCGTGGGCCGAGAGGCTGCGCGAGCTCGACGCGAAGATCCCGCTTGCGCCGGCGCCGGAACAGCCCGAGGCCGGCACTGGCGCCGGCGGTGCACCGACAAGCGCGGTTCCGATGAGGCCCAAGGGCGCGCCGTCGCGGGACGCCGGATCGGCGCCCGCGGCAGCGCCAACGGGATCCACCGCGGAGGTGCGCCGATGAACGCCCGCCACGCGCAGGCGATCCGCCGCTTCCTCGGTCTCTCGCACGACGCCGACGACCGGTCGCTCCTCGACGTCTCCGCGTCGCCGACGCCCGAGCAGCTTCGCGCCGCGCTGGCGGAGCGGCTGGTGCGCATCGACCGCCATCCCGATCGACAGAGCGCCGACGCGGCGTATGTGCGGGCGCTCCTGCGAGAAGCGGCGGAGCGACTGCTCCGGGCGGGCGATCGCGCCAGCGAGCGGGGGGCGCCGTCCGGCGCCGGGCAGGGGGCGAGGTCGTCTTCGGTCGTGCCGTCTCGGTCGATGACGAGCGAGCGGAAGAACATCGCCGCGCCGGAACGTTCGAGTGCATCGTCGGGCCCGATGTCGTCGGCGGGCGCGACAACGTCTCCGGGCCCGATGTCGGCGACAGGCGCGACCTCCGCGTCGGCGCCGACATCGTCATCGAGCGACGCCCCGCCGACTCCGACGCCGCCGCAGGGACATCCACTCGCCCGGCGCGGGCGGACGGGCGCCACGGGCCGGCGAGGGCGCCCGCCGCCATCGCGACCTCCATTCGCCGCGGCGTCCGCAGGCGAGCGCCGCCGCCCCGGTTCCGCGACGGCGGCGAGCCGAGGATCGTTCGCCGTTGCCAGCGGGCCGCCGCGGCCGCTCACGGCGTTCGACCGGATGGTGCTCGCCACGCTCGTCGCCGGTGGCGGCTGGAACGCGATGAGCCGCGATCGGCTCGTCGCCCTCGCGCGGCGCGCGGCGTGAGCGTCGATGGCCTGCTGAAGGTCGTCTCCGGACTTGCGCATCACGTCCGGGGTGGTGGAACGCGACCGGGGCTGCGCGACATGACCGAAGCGCGGCGGCTCATGCTCGCCGAGCGGAACGCCGGGCCGCCGTCGCGACTGGAAGCGATGGTCGAGCACATCACCCAGGCGATGGGCGACGAGCTGCGCAGCGAGCGGATCGCGCCGCGGCTTCGCATCACGGCGATCTTCGCCATCGTGACGCTGGCGATGCTGGCGCTGCTGGTGCGGATCATGCTCTCCGATCCGTCGTCGCCGACGACGTCCGCGCTGCACAACGACTCCGCCGCGCTCGCACCGTCGCAGCCACTGGCGCCCCGGGCGCCGGGCGAGGCCAGTTCCGAAGGCGCAGCCGCGCGATCGGCGCGCCGAGCGTGCAGCTCGCTGTACCGCGCCGCTCGCCCACTTCTCCGGCGACGCGCGCCCACCGCGGCTTCGACTGTCGGAGCGTGCGCGGCGTCGCTGCCGGCGGCTCATCGACACGCTGGGTCGGCGCATCGTGCGGGGCGGGGCGCAGCCATCCGTCGCGATCGACCGCGAGTGGCTCGCCGCGGTCGACGAGGCGGGCGGCTGCTGGCCCCTCCTCGAACGCTCGCTTCGTCGGAAGGTCGCGGCGGCCTTCGCGGATTCGCTGCGCGGCGTCGACGGACCGGCGCTGGGCGACCGGCTGGTCGGTTCGCTCGTCCCGGATCCGACTCCCGACGACGGCGCGGCGTTGTGGCGCAGCGCGATGCGCGTCGGACTGCTTGGCGAGATCGTCGCCGACGGAGCGGTCCTTCCGCCGGCGGTCGTGCAGCGCGCCGGCGAGCTCCTTCAGCAATCGCTCGTCGAGCCGGTCCCCGGCGGCGTGCGCGGCTTCGACGAGGCCGCGGGCCGATGGCTCGATCGCGCGGTGGCGCCGTTGGTCGCCATGCTCGCGGCGCCGAGCGAAGGGAGCAGCGAGCGCTTCGCCGATCCCTGGGAGGCGTGGATCGTGGCGCAGCGCGCGGTGCGCGACGGAGCGGCGCTCCAGCGCGCATACGCCGGCGCCGCGGGCGCCGTGCTGCGCAGCGGGATCGATCTCGGCGCGGCCGGTCCGGCATCGGATGTGCTGGGCCGCTTCGTGCAGATGCTCGAGTTCAACGACGTTCCCGCGGTGCGCACCGCGGTGTTGTCGTGGTTCGACGATCCGCGGATCAGCACCAACGCCCTCTGGGTCCTCACCTCCCTGATGGTCCACAAGGGAGACATCCGCTGGATCGGGAGCGATCTCGTGCTGGATTGGTCGGCGTCGCCGGAGGGCCGGACGGCCTCGGCGCGGGCGATCGCCGCCCGTTGGCCCGAGCCGGTGGTGGCGAAGGTCGACGCGCGACCGGCGTTCGTCGTCGCCAACGACGCGCTCGAGAAGTGGCTCGCGGCGCTGCGGCGGCTCGAGGCGCAGGCCGCGGCCAGCCGGGACGCCGCGACGAGCGTGCGCACGCTCCTGCTCGCCGCGATGCTCAACGACGCCGCCGCGGCGCACGAGGCCGGACAGGATCAGCACGGACGCGAGGTCGTCGCGCGGATCGAAGGCGCGTTGTCGCCCGACGGCGATCGATGGCCTCGGCGCGGCGCGCTCACGAAGCCGCCGCGCGGGACCGCCGGCGCCGGCGACGGCGAGTTCGCCGACGCGATGGAGCAGGCCGAGCGCAACACCGAGCAGCGGCTCGGGCTGCTCCGGCAGCTCCGGCTTCGCGGAGACGGCGATCTCGGCGTGCGCGATGCCGAGGCGCTGGTGCGGACGGCATCGCGCGGCTCGCCGGCCGAGGTTCGATCGGTGGCCCGCGGCGTGCTCGCCGAGGCGTTCGGCCACGGACCCAACGTGGTGCTCGAGCCTTCGACCAGGCTCTCGGAATCGGGGCCTTCGGAGGAGATGGCGCAGGTCATCTCGCAGATCACCGACACGACGCTTCCCCCGGCGCGCCACGCCGAATGGCTGCTTGCCGCGCGCTTGGCGCTGCTGCGGCATGCGCTGCTGCTGCGCGACGACGCCGATGTCGACGCCGACAGCGAGCTGCTCGCCGAGACGATGCGGTCGCGGCTCGAGACCGCGTCGCGCGGCCCGTCGACGGCGCTGGCGTCGGGTACGCCGCCGCAGCAGGTCCTGGCGCGGCTCGTCGACGCGTGGCGCCTGCGGGCCGCGGCCACGATCGCGGCCCGCCCCACGCCGGCACCACTGCCCGAGCTCGATCGTCGGCGCGCGCTGCGCGAGCGCTCGGCCGCAAGGGGCGATCACGAGCTTCGTCGCGGGGCAGGTCGCGCAATGCCGAGCTGACCGCCTACGTGATCGCCGCGCAGGCGCCTTGGCTCGAGGCGGCGTGCCGCGACGTGCTCGATTCGTCGGCGGCGGACGCGCCGCGCGCAGACCGCGACATCGCAGGCGGTCGCGACCGAGACAGCTCGCGCATCTGTGGGAGATCGCGATGGTCGGCGACCGACGATCGGTTCGGCGTCGCGAGGCAGCACGCTGCCCGACGACGAGAATGGCGGGCGCACGGCTGGCGGCGCGGACAGCGGAGCGCACAACGGCGCGTCTCGGTCCGGTTCCGGCGCCGGCGGATCGAACCCCGCGCCGCCGGGTGGCGCTGGAACGTCGCCATCCGGTGGCAACGACGACCGCCGCAAGCCGCCGCGCACCCGTGGCCCCACCGGGCGCCGAGCAACCCACTCGATTCCACCGCCGCCCCGGGCGTTGCCGCGGCGCGGTGGCACCGGTGGTGCCGGCGGGTCCGGTGGACACGGCGGCAGCGGCGCACCGGGCACTCCAGGTGGCTCGGGTGGAGGGAAGAAGAAATGACGACGTTCAACCACGGTCCAGCAAGGCGCGCACCGCGGCGGCGCGGCGCATGACGGCGATCGTCGTCTTCTCGGTCGGCGCATCAATCATCGCTGGTCCGGCTGGCGCCGGCGCCGACGATGCCGGCGCGGTCGCCACCGTCGCGATCTCTCCCGCGCGCGATGATGTGGCGTCGACGCAGGAGAAGGGGTCGGCACCGCCGTCCGGTGCGCGCGGGTCATCGTCGGGCGCAGCAGCCTCGTCGTCGCCGACGGTGCGATGGAAGGGCCGACTCGAGGCGCTGCGCCCGCAACGACCACGCGACTACTTCGAGCTGGCCGAGGAGATCGCCGACCTCGCGTCGTCGCCGGCGGAGGCGGCGCTCGCCGAACGGCTCTTCCGGCTTGCCGGCGGGCTCGATCCGGAGGGCCTTGGCCGATCCGCGTGCCTTGCACTGGCCGATCTGGCGTCGAACCCGGTCGATCGCGATCGGTTGCTCATCGCGGCGACGCTGCTCGATCGTCGGGGCGCGGCCAGCGTCGAGATGAACGATGCCGATCGCGAGGCGACCCCCGAGGCGGTCTTGGCGCTCTCCGAGGCGTTGAGCTTCTACCGACGTGGGATCGGCCAGCGCGTCACGAAGCTGCTCGATCAACCCGGCGTCGCGGCGCTCCTCGCCGCGCACGCCAGCGCCATCGATGGCGGTCCGCAGCGGATCCGCGAGGATGCCAAGTTCTACCGCGGCCAGGCACGGCCGGCGCTGCGCCCGGAGGCGCTCGCCTCGATGTTGCGGCTCGAGATCGGCCTTCTCGCGGGGCGCGATCGGCCGTGGTCGAGCGATCTCCTGCTCGCGGCGAATCGACCGCTGCCCGAGGTGGATCCGGGTCGACTCGAGTCGCTGCTCGACATCGACATCCGCCATTGCGTCTTCCGTGATGGCGCGTGGGTGGCGCCGTAGCGGTCGGTGCGACAGCGCGCACCAGCGCGGCGCCTCATACGGATTCCAGTAGACCTCCATGCGTTCGACCCCGTTTGCCCACAGCGGCGCCGCACGCCGGAATGGGGTTGGGTGGGGCGCGACGATCAACCGGGATGCGTGTTACACGGCCTTCCGCGCCAGGTGTTTCACGCGTCGCTGAAGCAGGTCGTGCAGGTCGGAGATGATCGGGCCACCCACCAGGGGCCAGACGGCCAGGTGGGTGTCGAACGGTTCGCTGGCCAGTTCCAGTCCTTCGCGGATCGCCTTCTTGAGCCGCTTCATCGGCAGCGCCTGGATGAACTCGCGCGTCACCGGGATCGCCAACTGGGCGTTGTCCGGCGCCGGCACGAGCATCGCGCTGCATAGGCCGCCGGCGAAGGGGCGGAACTCGACCGTCCACTTCCACGATTCGCCGTGCCAGGCGACGCTCTCGACGACCAGGCCAACCTCGTGAAGCATCCTCCGGGCCTGCTTGAACGGGCCCGTCGAACCATGGTGCAACCCGACGGCAAGGCGATCGATCGTGGGAGTGTTGAAACGATCGGCCCACGCTGTGATGGGGGCAAAGCTGTGCTTGGCCTTCGGCATGGCAGCGAGGTTGGCGATCAGGCTCCCTTCCGGTGCTCCGCAGCCGTGTTCGCCGAGGGGGCGGCACGGTGGGACGGTTCCCGCCGCACCGCGCGGTCGAGGCACCGTAACTGACGAAGCATTGTACCGCCGGACCGAAGCATGTTCAGCCCCGAACCGACCTCAATGGGGGACAATCTCTTCAAATGCCTCAATTGCCTGCTTACCGGGACAGGCTCCGGGCCGCGACCGCTATGCTGTTGCCAATGAGCGACGACACGGCACGTCGGCCGGTTTCCGATGGTTCGGTGCGGGCCAATGCGACGGAGACTCGATTGCCCGGCGGCCTGGGATCGCGCGGCCTCCCGGACGGCGGTGGCCGGCCCGGCGTGCCGACGGCGCCTGGGTCGACGGTGCCGGGGGCGGCGTCCACGATCGTCGCCGATGGAACGGAACCGACCGCCGAGCTGGAACAGGTGGACCAGGCGGAGCTGACCGGGGCGTCCATCCTGCTGGTGGACGACAACCCGCAGAACCTCGAACTCATCCAGGCCTATCTCGAAGGGCTGCCCTGCACGATCCGGACGGCATCCGACGGGGTCGAGGCGGTCGCCGAGATCGAGCGAAGCCAGCCCGACCTGGTCCTTCTCGACGTCATGATGCCGCGGATGTCCGGCTTCGAGGTGTGCCAGAAGATCAAGGGCAATCCTCGCACGCGCGACATCGTGGTGATCATGGTCACCGCCCTTCACGAGGTCGGCGACTACGAGCGGGCCCACGAGTGCGGAACGGACGATTTCCTCACCAAGCCGGTCAACAAGCTGGAGCTGCTGATCCGGGTCAAGTCGCTGCTGCGGGTCCGGATGCTCAAGAAGCAGATCAACGCGCTCCGCGCCAAGTACGGCATCGAAGAGCCCGTGCTGGACCAACTCGGGGACCAGCTCGGGGACCCGTTGAGAGACCAGTTCGGCAGCAGCCTCGGCGACGCGGAGGACGATCTTCGACTGTGATGCGCGGGCGGGACCATGACCGACGTGCGCCGGCGCGGCTGCGGCGGAGATGCCTTCCGTCGAGCCTCCCCCGATCCCCGACGAGGTCATGATCCCGATGATCCTCGAAGTTCCCGTCGTCCAGCCCCACTCGGAGCCCTGAACATGTTCCGACTCATCGACGAACCCCCGGATGCCGGATGGCGGCGCGACGCGCCCGCGAACCGCGTCAACCAGTTCGGGCGGCTCTCCGAGCTTCCTGTACGCAGGCTGGCAACGGTCGGCCGGGCGATTGTCGAGTGGCTCTGCGCCGACGGTCCCGCGACGCTCTCCGTCGGCCAGTGGGGCGTCTGGCAGTCGTCGGAGCTTCCGGCGCTGGCGTCGGCGCTCTTCGGGGAGCGGTGGACACCCGGCGATCGGCCCATGTCGGCCGAGTTCGATTCCGACGGCGTCGACGGCGCTGCGGCGTGGGTGTCGCTGGCCATCGCCTCCGGATGGGATTTCCTCGGCGAGGGCGCGAGCGGACGCTCCCTTCGCGTCGACGAGGAAGGCCGCGCTTGGAGCGAAGGCGGCGAGCCCGTCCCTCTGGAGTGCCTGACGACGTGAGCATGATGGACTTCCAGTCGACCTCGATGGCGCACCTGCGGCGCCGCCGATTGCTGACCACCGCGTAGCACCGCCTGCGGCTGTGGGGCAGCGCGGCCGGCACGATGGCGCAGCTCGCCGGCGAGGCGCTCCGTCGGGGCTCGCGGCGGTTCGCCATGGCGCTGCGGCTGGACGAGCCGGATGCGGCGCCGGACTGATCGACGAAGCTGCAACCTGGCGGTCCATCGCCTTCCGCGACGGCGGGGCCGTCGTTGCTGTCTTGTCGCGTGGTGGACGCGCAACGCCGCCGAAACGCGGCTGGGACGCGAGGAGCGGCTGCGATGCGAGGGGTTGGTAGCTCCCGGATGCGGAACGCTGTCGTGCTTCAACGAGGACCTGCCGGTCATTGGCCTGAAGACTGTGGACGAATGCGCATGTAGGGGATGTTCCGCGAATGTTCCGCGCCAGGATGGCGATCGACTCGTGCGACTGTCGGTGAACTCCGCACAGCGCGGAGAGACTACGTGAATTGACCGCACGCCGATCCAACCAAACTACACCGCCGTGTACCGCCCCTTGCCCTCGCGCTTGAACCGGTCCTTCTTGATCAGCGCGATGTTGACCGTCGTGCGGAAGTTGGGCGAGTCCGACTTGTAGCCGGCCTTGCGGACCGCAGCCATCGCCTCGCCGATGGACATCGTCTTGCCCTTGAGGGCGGCGGACAGCGCGTCGACCAAGCTGACCTTGTTCTTCGAGCGCTTCGCGGCGGGCGCCCCGGCGGCGGACCTCGTGTTCTTGCTGCCCTTCGGTCGCCCCGGTCCGCGCCGTGCCGGGACCGATGCCGCGCCACCAAGCTCGGCGTCGATGGCCGCGACCTCCTTCATCAACTGCTCCCGGCGAAGCCGGAGCTTCGGGTGGTGCTGCTGGCGGCGGGCGATCTCGCGATGGATGTCGGCGAGGGGGAGGGATGAGAGGGACATCTGGCTTGGCATGGGGCCAGTGTACTTGGCTGTCGCATGAGTGACCCTCGCACGTTGCGGAGGTCCGGGCGATGGCTTCAATGATCGATCCTCGTCGCGGCCTGTCGGGGCCAGGGATGGCGAATTTCGGCTCGGACCCCTGATCAGCCGGTCCAGGCGCCCAGCACCAGGCCGAGGTCGCCGCCGCCGACGGCGCCATCGCAGTTGAGGTCGGCCACCGGGTTGCTGGTGCCCCAGGCGCCGAGAAGGATTCCGAGGTCGGCGCCGTTGACCAGCCCGTCGCCGTTGAGGTCACCGAAGACCACACAGGGCACGGCGGTGATGAAGGCCGGAGATCCGGTGAGCAGGGCGTCATTGGCGCCACCCGGCCCGGCGAGGTCGATCAGCGAGTCGGTCTCCATCGACGAATCCATGCGGTAGTAGGCGAGGAGTCCTGGGCTGTCGACCGGCACGGTGCGGTACCAGGCGTCGCAGATCTGCTGCGGCGTGCGCGCCACGTTCCAGATGCGCAGCTCGTCGACCCTGCCGTCATAGCTGTCGGCGATCTTCAACGGGATGCTGGCCGGATTGAACGCGTTGGCCGTGGCAATCTGGCCGATCAGATGGCCGTTGTGGTACGCCCGCATGAACTGGCCGGGATTGCTCGCCACGAAGGCGAAGTGGTGCCAGCTCCCGAGGATGTTCGGCGGCGCCGACACCTCCAGCCGACCGCCACCGAAGGCCGCGCCGAAGTCGAAGATGATGTTGCCGTTGGTCCACGGCGTGTGCGTCACGATGCGGTTGGTCAGACTCTGTTGGCATTCGATGACCGACCGGTTCCCGGCGCCGGTTTCGAGGAGCTGCCAGAACTCGATCGTGATCTCCGAGGTGGGCGCCACGAGTCCGAAGCCCGCCACCTCGGCCTTCTGGCCGAGCGTGAAGTCCCTGGCCAGTCCGTCGCACAGCGACACGTCCGGATAGCAGATGCCCACCACGTCGCGCCCCTCGACGAACGCCGGGCTGCCGACCAGCGCGGCGTTCTGCGTGCCGCCGACGCTGGACCGGTCGACCAGGAGGGTGGTCTCGGCGGTCGAGTCCATGCGGTAGTAGGCGACCAGGTTCGCCGAGTCGAAGGGAACCGTCTGGTCGAAGCCGGCGGCGATCTGCTGCGGCGTCCGCGCCACGTTCCAGATGCGCAGCTCGTCGATGGCGCCGTCGAAGCTGCCGGCGATGGCCAGCGGAACGTCGACTTGCGTGAACGCGCTCGCAGAGGCCTTCTGACCGATCAGCTCGCCGTCGAGGAAGACGCGCATGAACTGGCCCGCGTTGCTGGCCACGAAGGCGAAGTGATGCCAGCCGTCGAAGATCTCCGGCGGCGCCGGCACCACGATCCGGCCGCCGTCCTGCCACGTACCGAAGTCGAACAAGATGCTTCCCGTGGGAGTCGTCTCGGTGACGATGCGGTTGTCCTGGCTGCTCCCGCATGTGATCACCACGTTCGGGTTCAGGGAGACGCCGTCGATCCGCTGCCAGTACTCGATGGTGATGGCGGTCGTCGGGGCCACCAAGCCGAAGCTCGGGACGTTTGCCTGCTCGCCGGGAAGGAAGTCGCGGCCGAGGCCTTCGCAGAGAGGCACGTTCGGATAGCACAGATCCAAGGCCTCGCCGACACACGGGCCGTCCCACGAGATTTCGCAGCAGAAGATGTCGTCGTCGCACACGGCGTCGCAGCACAGGGCGTCGTTACAGAACGGAATGGTGTGCGTCGCGAAGCACGAGCCGGCATCGGGCGTTCCGCACGACAGCATGGAGGCATCCACCTTGAACCCGACCGCGTACGAGACGCCGGCGGTGGAGATGAAGGGGGAGAGGTTGTTGGCCGACGCGGCGATCTGAACCGTGTATTCGCCGTTGGCGAGATTCACCGACTCGCTCCAGTCGCCGAACGAATCGCGCAGGAGGTTGACCCCGGGGCCGTTGACCGTGACGGTGACGATGCCGACCCCGCCGGCGCCGACGTCGGTGATGAACCCATCGAAGGCGAAGGGGGCCGTCTCTCCGCCTGCGAGTCCCGAGACGATCAGGCTGATGTTGATCGCCTCGGTCACACTGGCGTGATGCATGGCGACCAGCGTGCTTGAGATGGCGAAGCCGGTGGTGGTGTTCCCCGCCCCGCTGAAGTTCAGGAACTGGGAACTCGAGGTCAGGCATGCCTTGTCCGGTGCGTTGACCACGCATTGGTTGAATGTGATCGGGTCGTACATGTTCTCCGGATCGACGGTGTAGCCGGTCTGCAACGGCCTGTGGGTGCTACCCCAGGCGAGGAGCGTGGCGTCGCGACTGTCGGCGGACGCGGTGATGGTTGCCCCGGCGAGGCAGTGTTCCGAGCCCAGGCCGACGGCCAGGACGCCGAGCGCCAAGGCTGCGGAGCGCCCGACGCCTCGAGTTGCTGCGACATTCGTTCTCATCGGTGGTTCCTCGGACGTGGATTGCTCCGCCCGCGCCGCAGGGTCACGTTCCCTCCGTCGGGGCGCTCCATCGGGTGACGGGGGAGATCGGCGAGCGCCTGGAATCCTCCAGGAATCCGATGATTGATCCGCCCCGTCGACGCGGCGCTCGCGCAAGACCAGCTTGAAGAGCGCCGCTCGGCACACGCCACGGTCGATCTGCCTGGCGCGGCAGGGTTTCCAGGGTCTCGGCGGCCTGCTCGCCGGAGAGCCCCCACAAGGGTGACAGTTGGACATGCACTCCTTGCGGGAGCGACCTCGACGACCTCGACATCCTGTGGGACAGAGTCGTGGCGACCACAGGATGCAGACCACCGCCAACCGGTGTGCGTGTCCAACCTCGTGTGCCCGTTGCCTCCGGTTGGTGGCCGTCTGCAGGCAAGAAGGCCGTGTCCAAGCGTCGCACGAAGTGCGTGTCCGAGCTTCATCAACCGCGTGTCCGTTTCGACCCTGCGTCTGGGCACGCATTACTCGAACTCCTACCGGGGGCCTTGGGGTGGTAGGCAGTCGCCGGAGGCCAATCAGATCGCCAACGTTAAGCGGGCGGCCCCAACATCTGGGGGATCCATAGTCGCTTGACCCCTTGGGTGGCGGGTCGTAGGATGTTCACGACTCATGGTCGATCCGGAAAAAATGGAAACGGCGTCCCCCCATGCGGGGAGTCTAGATGCCATTGGAAGGCGGCCGACTGTGGGCGAGATGCTCGGCCACGCCCGCCGCCTCACCGGCTTGTCGACGAGGGCCGTGGTGGCTTCTTTGCGGCCCCGCGGATTCGCTCTTTCCCATGTCGCGCTGTCGAAGTATGAGCGTGACCAGCCACCCGTGCCATCCGCTGTTCTCGAAGTGCTGGCGGCGTTCTACGACCGCCAACCTCGATGGTTCCGCGGCGACCAGCCAACGCTGCACAAGACGCGATACCGTGACGCCAGCTCCAAGGTCGGCGTCCGCGATCGGCGCCAACTCGAGGGGGCGTGCCAGCGATGGATCGATGCCTACCTCGCCATCGAGCAGTACGCTGGCCAGCCGCTTGAACGCACGTTGACGTTCACTTCGCGCGTTGGTGACGAGCCTCCTGCCGCCGCGGCGGGGCGCCTTCGTTCCGAACTCAAACTGGATGATCGCGATCCGCTGCCCAGCGTGATCGAACTGCTCGAATCGCTGGGCATCCGAGTCATGCACATCGACACGACTCTAGCCGTCGCCGGGTTGGCCGGTCTCAACGGCGAAGATCCCGTTGTCTTCATCAACACGTGCATGCCCAACGACCGAACTCGAATCACGGCTGCGCACGAGGCGGCCCATGTGATCCGGATGCACAGCGACAACCCGACGTCGCATGCCGCCGAGGAACGGGACGCATTCGAGTTTGCGTCCCACTTGCTGCTCACGTCTCGCATGCTCGCCGAGGCGTTCAGCCGGAAGTCGGTTGTCGACCTGCTGCGGTTCAAGGTTCGATTCGGCATCTCTCTCGCAGCGATGGTGCATCGAGCCGGTCGGGAGGGCCTCATCTCGCAACAGGAGTCGAGGCGACTTTGGATCGAGTTCGGCAAAAGGGGTTGGCGTCGATCCGAACCGGGCGACGTGTGGCCAGATCGAGCGACGCGGTTCGAAGCGATCGTCGACTCACTACTTGTCGCTGGCGTGTCACTTCGTCGTCTCGCGGCTGTCAGCGGTGTGTCGGAGGCCGAGCTCCGGCACCGGCTTGCCCAAGCGACGGGAGCGGACGACTACGACGAAGCGCCCGACGATTCCGGCACGGGACGGAAGGGGCTTCGCATCGTGCCTTGAGGCCAAGAACGATAGGGCCGCCCATGTGGGCAGCTCCGCGACTCGCACAGCGCGACGCGAGTTTCCCCTCGCGCCGCTGGAGATACCAGCATGATGACCAAACGACGGCGGTGTATCAAGCTCTCGGATGCCGAGGAAGCCCTGCTCAGGACGCTGCATCACGCGACCGGCGTTCCTGATGGCCAGTTCGCACAGCGGCCCGAGTGGTTTGCTCGTTTCGTCGCCGCGTGGAACCTAGCCACCGGACGCAGCGACACAACGAGCGACGTCCATCACTACATCATGACCCGGAGAAAGCGTCCGGCGAGCCGTCCCGGCCGATGGGAGCCGCTTGGTCCCAATCATCAGCGGCTCGCCTGCCCTGGCAGCGACACGTTCACGTCCGAGCAGTGGGCCGTTGTCGACGAGCTCTACCTGCAACACGACGTCGCCGCGGATCGACTGCTGGTGGACGAGACGAGTCGAGCGGAGCTAGTCACGAAGTTCGTGGCACGCACCGGCGTTCACGTGCCCGAGCTCCTGTTCATGGCAGCGCTGGTGGCTCGACGCAAGGACGGACTTCTGCCGAAGCTCGAGAAGGATGTTGGATTCAACGACTTCGACGCGGTTGAGGCGGCGTGATGCGGCATGTCCGCCCTGCGCCCGACGCTCGCCCATCGGCAGACAAGGTGGGGAGGCAGATTGGGCACGCTTGTGCGCTGATGGTCACCCGCATCCTGTGGGACGATCCAACTCCACTCGCAAGGTGTGGCGATCGTTCGCGGCGCGGTGTCACGAAGTCCGTGTCCAAACTTGTCCCCACTCTCCAACCGTCGGCGTCGAGCCTTGCCCTTTGGATGCCCGCAAGGTTGGCTGCGATGCAGCGAGGCTCCGAGCACCGATGCGACGGCGCGAGGCAACGTCGATGACCAAAGTCTCGATCCAACCCGCAGCCGCCTCAGGCCTTTGGCCGATCGAGCGGCGCTGGTTGCTCATTCGCAGTGGCGACGAGCCGCAGCCCGTCGCGACTCTCAACCTCAAGGCGTTCAAGGCGCTGGCTCTCCTCGGGCCAGCCGGCGCAGGCAAGACGACCGAGGCGAAGCGGCTCGCCCAGGTGGAACGAGCGGATGATCGAGTCGTTTGGGAGTGCCGCTTGGCGGATCACTCCGGGTCGGCTGACGAGCTCCGTCGCAAGCTCGACCTACTCACCGATGGGGCGAATGCCACGACCTCGATCTATCTTGACGCGCTCGACGAGGCAATGGTCCCGTTGCGACGAGCCTGGCGCGAGATCCTTTCATGGATCGACGAGCGAGCAATACCGGTCGGCGCCGCAGTCCGGATCACATGCCGTTCGGCTGTGTGGCCCGCAGGTCTCGCCAGTAGGTTCATTGACGGCAGCGCAGCGACCAACTTCGGCACAGCACTCTTGCAGCCGCTGAACGCCGCCGACGTCATTGCCGCCGCACAATCGGCGGGCCTCGATGGGGCCACATTCATGGAGCATGTTCGGCGGTTCAGGGCCGACGCGCTTGCCTCGAATGCTCTTACGCTCGGGCTCCTGCTCAGACTGAGCCAGCGAGGCGATCTCCCGACCTCCATCGGCGATCTCTTTGATCGCGGGATGCGAGAGCTGGCTGAAGATCGCCATGAGCGGTTCGAATTGGGCACCGATTTGCGGCTGTCACCGGACGTGATCCTGGGCGCCGCTGAGCGACTCGCATGCGCGGTCGTCCTGACGGGTCGGGAGACAATCGACTTGTCGAACGATCCGCCTTCAACCCATCTCTCTTCGCATGACCTGGAGCTCCTCAACGAGAGCGGGTCTCGGCCGCTTGATCGCGAGACATTGGCGGACATCGGCGCCTCGGGTCTGTGTGATTCGGAGTTCCCGGCCACATTCCGATTCGCGCACCGGCAGATCGCGGAGTATCTCGCAGGGCGCCGTCTCGCACGCATGCTCCCGCATCAGGCCCGGGGACTTCTTGCCAGTCCCGCTGGAGCGGCCGAGGGTGTCGCGGGGCCGCTTCGGGAGACCGCAGCGTTTGCTGCCATGCTGAATGCCGGCATCGCCGAGTGGATCGCCTCAACCGATCCCGAGATTGTGGGCCTGTCGGATGTGGCCGACAACCAGCTGCGTCGAACTGCGACTCTTGGGCTCCTCGAACGTTGCCGGCGGGGAGAGCTCACGGATGCGCAAGTCGGGCGCGGAGAGATTGTGCTCGATGGACTCCAATATGACGATGCCGAAGCCGATCTGAAACCGGTTCTGCGGGAGCGGGGTTCCGGGTGCGAGGACGTACTGGAGTGCGCCATCGAGCTGATCAAAACATGGAAGCTGTCGTCGATGAGCGACGATCTCGCCGATCTGATGCTCGACCATACAGCGCCGATGGAAGCGAGGAAGTCCGCGGGGCATGCCCTCGTCAAGATCGGGACGGATGAAGTGAAGGCAAGAACGAAGCCGCTGATCGCCAGTAGCCCAGATGACGAGATCGCCGATCTGAAGGGACTGGCGCTTCGTTGCAACTGGCCAAGGGGACTGACGACTCCCGACCTCCTTGCGGCGCTCACTGAGCCTCCGAGGTCCAATTATCACGGTGCCTACGACGGGTTTCTCTGGGAACTCGAACGGTCCTGCTTCAACGCAGAAGGGTTCACCGTCGAGGGCCTTCGATGGGCAAGATCGCACCTCTGCCGGATGGGAGATACCGATCCGTTGCACCGCATCGCGGTGCGGATCGTACATCACGCTGTCGACCAGCTCGATGAGCCGGGTGTAATTGTTGGGCTTGTGGACATCATGGCAGGGTGTGCCGCGGCACATGTCGACTCGCCCCTCAGTGCCCTACGACGCGCAGGGTTCGCCCGCGCGCACGACGAACCTGAGTTGCCGCCGGCGCTCGATGCCAACCCAGACGCGCGGCGCCGATTGATCGACGCACTCGCCTCCAGTTCGATCTCCGACGGAGATCTCTGGTGGACCGCCTTGCGGACGCCGCGCCTGTGCACGCTCGATGACTTCCCGTGGTTGATCGAGCAGGCCTGCGACGCGGACCGGCCGATGAAAGAGCGCGAGAACTACCTGCACATCGCTCGCTGCCTGCCGTGGACCACGGACTTGGGCTGCGTCGAGGCATGGCTTGCTGCCCGCGGAATCGATCCTGTTAGCCGAGTGCTGGACTTCCCGCTCTCCGTCGACCTTGCCTCGGAGGAAGCGAAGAAGATGCGAGGTCAGTGGGCTCTCATGCAGGATCGGGATTCGCCGCGCGAACCGGTGCTCCTCGATCCACCTCCGCAGGAACGCGTACTCCGGTGCATCGAACTTGCCGAGGCCAAAGATCCAAAGTTCTTCATCAACCTTTGTCGGGCGATGACGTTGGAGCCGGCGAGCACGCACTACGGCTTGGAGCGAGATCTCACGCGCACGCCAGGTTGGCAGAGCGCCGACCCTTCGATTCGCGGGAGGATCGTCGCGGCGGCCAAGAGGCTGCTTGAGACGGAGGCGGAGACGCCGGTGGACTGTCGAAAATGGCCGAGCAACTCCGGCAATTCAACCTGCATGTCCGCCATGCTGCTTGTCGCTGGTAGCGATCCGGAGTGGTTGCGATCGCGCAGTGGGGAGTGGTGGCTGCGATGGTGCCATTACGTCGTCCGCGAGGCGCGTCTGCACACGGCGGAGGAGGGTGACCGATCAGTATTCGATCTCCTGTACCAATCCGTACCTGCAGAAGTCCGCAGCGAGGTGAATCGGGCCTCGACAGATCCATCGGCCGGCTCCGCCCACGACGTGAATCGGCTGCTTGACCTTGCGATGCCGATTGAGGATGCCGTTCTGGATGCCGAACTGGTGCGCCGGCTTGAGCGAGGCGAGGTCCGAGAGGATTGCATCGCGCCGATCGCGGGATTCCTACTGACCCGGGCGCCGAAGCTGTCAGTGCAGGCGCTATTGCGCTGCTTGGATACTCCGGGTCCGGACACGGATGATGCCGCAAGCGTCCAAGTCGCGACAGCCATGCTGACCGTTCGACCTCCCGACCACTGGGATGCAGTGCTGGCGTTCGTTGCAAGGAATCCAGCGCACGGGCGGCGCGTCTTGGCGCTGTTCGCGCATGGTGCGGCGTATCGACGACGGAACGAAGATTCTCCTGGTCCCTTGGCGCAGTTTGGGCCGGCGCGATGGGCCGAGCTGTTCGCGCTGCTGCTTGAGCACTTTCCGCCCGAGTCTGATCCGGTGTATGAGGGTGCGTACTTTGCTGGCTCCGACGACTCGGCGCGGAACTTGCGTGGCCAGCTCATTTCAGCTCTCGGAGACCGCGAGGATCAGGCTGCGGTTGATGCACTGAGAGACCTCGAACGGCGATTCGGAGCGAGGTATCCATGGCTCCGTCGGCCCAGAGCCCGAGCTGAGCGGGCGTGGCGTCTCTCGCAATGGCTGGCGCTGCCGCTGGACGTCATCGGAGAGGTGGTTCGATCGACGGAGCGCCGGCTGGTGCGATCCGAGGACGACGTCCTGGAGGGCGTCCGCAGAGCGATCGAGGGCTACGAACGCCGACTCCGGCAGGAAGGCGCCGATACCGTCGAAGACCTCTGGAACACGGCATCAAGGCGACCGCCCTCACCGAAGGCGGAAGAACATGTCTCCGGCAAGATCTGCGGTGCCATTCGATCCTACTTCGAGGATCTGGCCATCGCTGCCGACCGGGAGGTGGAGATTCACCGCCGCGCCGTCCCCCGCGCTGCTGGCGGCGAGCCGGGCTCCGAGCTCGATGTATTGGTGCAGGTGCCTGCCCGTGGAACCATGCGAGGCTCGCAGATTCGAACTCCTATCGAGGTCAAGCTATCGCACAACCCCGAGGCCAAGACAGCAATGAAGGAGCAGCTTGCCGATCGGTACATGCCCGAACTCGGCGCGATGCACGGCGTGTACGTCGTCGCATGGATGGGCGCGCCCGCAGGCAATGGACTGGCAAGGGCGCATCGTCCCCGCTGGGCATCCATCGAGGAGGCGCGTGCAGATCTGGAACGACAAGCCGCTGAGCTGGCGGAATCGCAGGGGGCGACGATCGTGCCGATCGTGATCGACGCGTCGATCCGGTGACGGGATCGGCCAGCAGCTTGGATCCTCCAAGTCTCGCGACGGTCACGCTGCGTCGGCGGCGTGGTCCGGGGGGCGCGGACGCAGCGACACGACCGCGCCACCTTGCCGTGACCTGCCCCCAAGAAGAGGACCACCCGTTATGAGAGACTTCAAGGGCCATATGGCCATGAAAGTCCCTCACAACGTATGGACGTCCTCTTGGGCGCAGGTCAGTCGGCGGCCGCGCGGCTGAGTCGTTCCGCGAGATCGAACAGGTCGGCTGCGGAGAGCGATTCGCCCCGGCGCCGGGCGATGGCGAGCGAGCCGCTCGGTGGGACGGGGCGCGCTGGACGGGGCGAGCGAGGGCTTTGCGGCATCAAGCAGGCGCACACGAACGCCGAGCTCGCGGGCCAGCCGCGGCGCCGGCGCGGAGCGTCGCCGCGTCGAGTTCATCGCCGCGCCGTTCCGCGAGAAGCGCGACGGCGGCGGCGCGGTGCGGCAGCTTGGCACGCGTGGCGAGCGAGCGCGCCAGGGAGACCGACTCGGCGAGGTCGGCGGCCGCGCGGCGAAGCGAATCGCTGGATGGCCCCGGCGCGGGGTCGTGGTCCACGCCGTTTCGGTCTCGTTCTCGTTCTCGGTTTCGGTCTCGGTCTCGGTCTCGGTCGCGATCTCGGTCGCGATCTCGGTCTCGCTCTCGCTCTCGCTCTCGCTCTCGCTCTCCGTCCTTGAACCGGTTGTGCGCGCACGGCGCCAGCAGGCAGAGCGCTTGCGTGGCGAGGGCCTCGCCGAGGAATTCGCGCATCGACGGCTCGCGGCGCAGGACGGGCAGCGCGGCGGCGAGCAGCGCCGCGGCCTCGTCGTTGCGTCCGGATTCGTGCAGGACGACCGCGGCGTTGAGCTCCGCGGGGGCGGCGGCGACGGTGTCGCCCGACCGCAGCGCGATCCGCCGAGCGTCGTCGAACCTCGCGAGCGCCGCCTCGGCGTCGCCGCGATCCTTCTCGACCAGGCCCTGATTGATGCGAACGCCGATCATGCCGCGCTCGCCGCGCGCTCCGAGTCGTGAGAGGATCGCTTCTGTTGCGTCATGGTGCGCCGCCGCGCGGTCCAGCTCGCCGGCGCTCCATGCGAGCATCCCCGCCGCGTTGTGCAGCCGGGCCTGGACGAGGAGCGCGGCTTCGCCGGCCGCCGATGGCGAGTGCGCGTCGTCGGCGTCGGGCACCGACCGGCCGTTCGCCGGCCCCGGCGCCATCGCTTCGTTCGCGGCCGAGGCGTTCGGCACGCCGTCCGCTTGCGTGCGATGCACGGCGCCGTGCCGCGGCACCGCGGCCGAGGCTCGCGCAGCGAGGATCGTCTCGATCAATCCAAGTCCCTCGCGGTGCAGAACGCGGGCGTACCAGAAGCGATGCATCGCGATGGCCATCGCCGCGGCGTCGTCGAGCGCGCCGCAACGAAGCGCGTCGAGCATCGCCTCCCGCAGGTTGGGCCATTCGCGCAGCAGCGCGTCGAAGCGACCGGTCGTGGCCGCCGGCGTTCCATCCGCACCGTCGCCGAGCTCGGCAAGGCGCCGGCACCAGCGACGGTGGCGCACCCGCAGGGCCTCGCGCTCGGCGCGCGACGTCGACTGGACGACCAGCGCCTCGGTCATCGTCCGGACCGGGGCGAGCATGCGGTAGCGCCGCCCGGCGTCGGTGCGCTCGGCTTCGATGAGCGAACGGTCGACCAGGTCGGCAAGCGTGGTGTCGACACGATCGGCGCCGGGCCGGTCGCCTTCCCCGATGTCGCACACCTCGAGCGCCGCGGCCATGGTCCAGCCGCCGCGAAAGACGGTCAGTTGCCCGATGAGTCTCCGCTGCGCGGGCTCGAGCTGCTCGAGCATCCACTGGACCATGTTCTCGACTGGGCTCTCGACCGGGCTCTCGACCGGGCCCTCGACCGGGATATCAAGTGGGCCCTCGAACGGCCCCTCGGCCGAGCCTTCGGCGACGTTCCCGGCAGGCGCCTCGGGCGGACTTTCGATCGGAGGAGCGTCGTCGGCGCGGCGGCCTTCGCGCCGCGCGGCGCCGCGGCGCGCCACGAGCACGCCATCGAGTCCGTGGGCGAGGTCGTCGAGTGACCACCGCGACAACCATCCCGCCGCGAGGTCGATCGAAAGCGGCATGCCGTCGAGGCGCGTCACGATCTCCGCCACGACGCGAAGGTCGCGCTCGTTCGGCCGGAAGTGCGGATCGCTGCGCTGGGCGCGGTCGATGAAGAGGCGCACGCTGTCGAGGGCGACGACCGCGTCGACGGTCGGCGCCGTGGCGTCGCGGACCGACGTGGCCAGCGTGGCCATGGGTCCGACGCGCACGAGCGCTGCGTCGCGCATCGGCAGCGGAACGCGGCTCGTGGCGAGGAGGCGCACGCCTGGACAGCGCTCGAGGATCTCCTCGGCCGTCGCGGCGACGGCATCGGCGAGGTGCTCGCAGCGATCGAGCACCAGGAGCGCCGACGCGTCGGCCAGCCGCGCCGCGAACTGGCCCGCGAGGTGCGCCTCGCCACCCTCGCCGCCGCCGACGGCGCGGGCGATGGTCTCGGCGACCAGCGCCGGATCGCGCAGCGAGCCGAGGCGCGCCAGCCAGATCCCGTCGGGAAACGCGGCCAGGAGCCGGTCGCTGCCGAGGTCGTGTGCCAAGCGCATCGCCAGTGCCGTCTTGCCGACCCCGCCAAGCCCATGGAGCACCACCAGACGGTGGGCGCCAAGCGCCGACCGAACCTCGGCGAGCTCGCGCTCGCGGCCGATGAAGCGGAACGTCGGCGCAGGCAGGTTCGTCGGCGTCCGACCGCGCATCGCGGCGCGCGGTGGATCGAGGCGCAGGGCGGGAACGGCCTCGCCGATGTCCGGGCAGCGGAGACGCGGGTTCTTTTCGAGCAGTCGCCGCAGGAGCGCCGCCACGTGCGGCGGCGTCGAGGGCGGCAGCCGAGTCCAGTCCGGCTCGGCGTCGAGCGTGCGATCGAGACGATCCCGTCCCCCCGAGCCCGCGAAGGCGCGCTCGCCGGCGAGCATCTCGTACAGGACCGCGCCGAAGGCGAAGATGTCGGTGGCGCGGTTGGCCGCGTCGTGGCCGAGGATCGCCTCGGGCGGGACGTACCCCGGGGTGCCGAAGCGCACGGGTTCGGCGCGGTTCTCGGCGGCCTCGCGCTGCGAGATGCCCCAGTCGAGGATCTTCACGCCGCCATCGGGCGTGAGCATCACGTTCGACGGCTTGAGGTCGCAGTGGACGATGCGCAGCGGGTGCCGATGGGCCTCGTCGAGGGCCTCGGCGATCGCACGGGCGATGCGCAGGGCGTCGGTCACGGGCAGGGCGCCGTCGCGCTCGAGGACCTGGCGCAGCGTGTGGCCGCGGACGTACTCCATCACGAGCCCGCATCGGTCGCCTTCGGCGACGACATCGAAGAGCCGCGCGACCGACGGGTGCTCGAGCTGGGCGAGGTTGCGGGCCTCGCGGGTCATGTCGAGGCGCCAGTGCGGATCGTTCGTGAATCGATCCGATGGAAGCTTCACGGCGCGCTCCACGTGGAGCATGCTGTCCCACGCCAGCCAGACCTGTCCCATGCCTCCCTCCCCCAGCTTGGTCGAGGCCCGCGCGAAGTCGTATCGACCGAGCGCCGGCGGATGAGCGGGGGAGGCTTCGATGCTCACGCGCGGATCGTACGGGCGCGTCCGTGCGCCCGTGCGCGCGCCCGAGGCGGCCGCTGCACGCCCCGAGCTCGACCCGTCGTCTACCAGCGCCCGGTCGCTCGTTCGTCCAGCGCGTGTGCCGCGCCTCGACCGTCCTCGCGCCCGCGGGCCGTGGTCGTCGACGGACGCGAGCGTCGGTTCGAGTCGAGCGGCTGGCAATCCACGATCGTCGCGTGACGAAGGATGTCCAGCCCGATTGGACGGAACCGGCGGCTGCTGCCGACGCACCCGACGACGATGCGCAGGTCGTCGCGGTCGAGCAGCCACTCGTCGGCGAAGATTCCGGATCCGTCGGGCCCGGCGAGCCGACGGCGTCTCGCGTGCTCGAGCGTCAAGACGCGCTCGCGCAGGGCCCACGAATCGACCGCCGCGGCGATCTCGTCCGCCTTGTTGCTGAGGATGCCAAGCGCCTGTTGCAGGGTCGATCCGCCGAGGTGCCGCTCCGCGAGGCCGAAGCCGCCGACGCACCACCAGCCGTGGCTTTCGAGGAGCGCGCGGTCGGCGACCGCCTCGACGTCGACGATCGAATCGAGGTCTTCCAGCATGGTGCAGCACGGCGCGCCCCGGCTTGGGTCGAGGATGCACTCGGCTCGAGGCGCAATCCCAGGCGCGATGGGCGAGCGCGGCGGCCGACGAAAGATGCTCGACCACCGCGGGATGATCCAGGTGGTGGCGCGCCTGGGCGAGGTCGTCGAGCGACTCGCGTGCGACCGCCACGGCGGCGCCACGGACGAGTCGACCGGTCGCGGGGCGGTCCGCGCTCGTCTCGGTCGCCTCGGGGTCGACATCGTCCGGGCGGACCGGCGGGACGACGGCGACGAGATCCCGCCCGCAGGCGGCGCGCAGGACGAGTCCCTCGGTCCGCAGCGCGGTCGCCTCCGGCGCGGCGAGCCACGCGATCGTCGCGAGGGCCTCGCCGGCGACGGCGCGCCCTTCGATGGGCTGGCCGGCGTGGTGGTACGCGCGGGCGAGGCGGAGGAGAAGGATGGCGCGAAGCTGCTGGTCGCAGGTCGACTCGCTGACCGCGGCGCGGCCGAGCGCTTCCTGCCACGCGATCACGGCGAGGATGTGGCGACCCTTCGCTTCGAGCGCTTCGGCTCGACGGCCGAGGGTCGAGGCGCGCTCGCTCGGCGTCGGTGCTGCGCACGTCGGCGTCGCCCGGGCGCTTGCCCGGGCGAACGTCGAGGCGCCTGTGCGCACCACCATGCGGAGACCTCCAACGTCGTCGTCCAGGTCGTCGTCCAGGTCGCGCTCGAGCTCCTCGCCGACGCCTTCGCCCAGGTGTTCGATCAGGTCCGCGACGGGCCAATCGAGCGCGCGAGCGAGGCGCACGATCAGGTCGAGCTTGGGCATGCCGCTGTCGGGCACGAGGTTGCTCGGATCCCGATCAAGGGCGTCCCCAAGCTGCCGAGTGGTCCATCCGCGGTACGCGGCCGCGAAGGTGAGCATCTCCTCGAGCCGGGCGTGCCTGGGTGTTGCGCTGGGCTTGGTCGTTCGTTTCGGGTCCAGTTTCGAGTCGAGTTTCGGGGCCAGTTCAAGGGCCAGTTTCGGGGCGAGTCTCGAACCGAGCTTCGAATCCGGTCTCCGATCTGGTTTCCGACCCGGTCTTGGATCCAGCTTCGGATCGAGTTTCGGATCCAGTTTCGGATGCAGTCTCGGATCGGGTCTGGCACTTGGTCCTGCGCCGGTCGTCGCGCGGCGCTGCGCATCGTGTTTCACATTGGACTTCGCAGCGATCATTCTTGTCCCCCTCGTCCGTCGGCGCGCGCGCTGGAGACGCGCGGCCAAGGCAAGTTTCGTTCACACGTCGAGGCGGCCTCGAACGGCCCCGACGACGGAGCAGGCGGCGGGTGCGATCCGAAGCCGCTCCAATGACCGGCGACCGACCTGCGGCCGCCTTGTTGGCGCATGGGATACCGGTTCACCCAATACGCGTCCCAGTTGACTCTCGCGCCCCACCCAACCCGATTCCGCCGTGAGACGCGTCCCAGTTGATTCTCGCGCCCCACCCAACCCAATTCCGTCGTGAGATAGCGCTGTGGGCACGGGGTCGAACGCATGGAGGTCTACTGGAATCCGTATGCGTCGCCGCTGTGGGCAAACGGGGTCGAACGCGTGGAGTTCCATTGGAACCCGTATGAGACGCCCCACAGCCCGCCCGACGCATCGCACGCCGCACGTCGGAGAGCAGGAGCCAAGCGTTCATCCACCTGCTTTCCCCCATCAGCGCGTTCGTCGCAGAGCGGCGCGCCCTCCGGCAGCGCATCGCACCTCATACGCGTCCCAGTTGACTCTCGCGCCCCACCCAACCCAATTCCGTCGTGATACGCGTCCCAGTTGATTCTCGCGCCCCACCCAACCCAATTCCGTCGTGAGATAGCGCTGTGGGCACGGGGTCCAACGCATGGAGGTCGACTCGAATCCGTATGAGCCGCCGCCGTGGGCAACAGGGGTCGAACGCATGAAGGTCTACTGGAATCCGTATCAGGTGTAGCGAGCGCAAGCCGAGGTCCAGCGCCGCAGACCGGTCTCGCTCCGACCTCGCTCCGGTCTCGCTCCGGTCGCGCACCCATCGCGCGGAGGCGCGTTCGTGAACGCCTTCGTCGCCATGTGCGACAAGCCCTTCGTGTGTCACGCGGAATGTACCCGACGCTCGCGGGTCCACTTGAACGTTGTATGTTTTTTTGCATGTGCGCTGCGCGCACATCGAGCCGATCGATCGCGGCGTGCGCCGTCAATCGTCGGGTGTGTGGACCAGCAGCGCTGGCGTCGTGCCGCGCCGGATCCAATGGCTGGCGCGCCCGCGCGGCTCCAACGTGTGGTTGAGATGATCGAGGTAGTGCCTGAGCTGCGGCTCGTCGAACTGCCCGAGCCAGCCGACCCTGGCAGTGACGTTGACCTCGCGGATGCGATCGATGATCTGCTGTCGTTGAAGCATGGCAGGCCTGCGAAGGAGAACACCCGTGTATCGGCGCGACCGCGTCGACGACGTGAGGAGAGTCGTGGAAGAGAGAGATGGCGCGCGTCGCGTCCCGCTACGCCGGCGCCCGAACCGCATCGATACTGCACTTGATGCGGATTCCAGGAGGCCTCCATGCGTTCGATCCCTGTTGCCCACGGCGGCGTCTCATACGGATTCCAGTAGACCTCCATGCGTTGGACCCCGTGCCCACAGCGCTATCTCACGACGGAATCGGGTTGGGTGGGGCGCGAGAGTCAACTGGGACGCGTATCACGGCGGAATCGAGTCGGGTTGGGTGCGAGAATCAACTGGGACGCGTATGACGCCCACGCCGCACCCCGGACGCGCCGGGACCGCTCTACCGTTCAACATCGTGTTGAGTCGGCCGATCATTCCGCAAGCTGTTGGGCCGCGGCGCAGTGTCCGTTCCCGGACGATCGCCGGCTTGGTGGCGAGCGTCTTCGTCGTGGCGGCGGCGTTCGTCGCCGGATGCACGTCGACGTCGGATCCCGGTCGTTCCGGTGCGGCCGGTGGCGACTCGCCGGAACGAGCATGGGGGTCCGACGACCCATCGGCCGATGCAGGCGCCGTGGATGACACGATCGAGGCGGTCGGGCGCGGATCGGCAATCGTCGCCAGCAATCGAACCGTGTCGAATGGTGGCGCCGCGTCGCCGCGCGCCAACGGCGACGGCGCGGGCGATCCAGCATTCCGCCGTCCGGAGTCGTCGCGCGGCGCGCTCGCTGGTTCGCCGGCGGGACTCCAGGCGAACTCGTCGATGGGGCCCGCGGGCGCGCAGCGCGGTGGCGCCGCGCCGTGGAGTTCGAGCGGCGGCGCGGCGACATCGAACGCCGATCCGCGCGCCGGCGCGGCCCGACGCGCGTCCAACCAGGGCGGCGCGGCGAATCCGGACGAACCAATCGACGTGCCGGACGCCGGCCGCGGTGCGGAGGCAGGCTCGATCACCGATCCGCGAGTCGACCCGGGCGCGATGGCCATCGTCCGCCGCATGCATGGCCAGCGCGGTCTCGAGCCGCTGGTCCTGCGGCTGGAGGGGCTGCGCAACCAGAGTCACGCATCCAACGAGGCGTTCGCGCGCATGCAGGACGAGCTCGCCGCGATGCTCGACACGGCGGCACGCGCCGCGGGGATCGGCACGGTCCTTGGACCCGAAGGACGATCAGGCGCTGGTGGCGCCGTCGTCGAGGATCCCTGCGCGCTTGGCGGGGCCGCGTATCAGGTCGCCGGGGCCGACGGCCAGTTTGAGTGGGAGCTCTTCCTGAAGCTGCGCTGCCCTCGCGAACCGACATGGTCGGCGAACGCACCGGTGCGCCTGCGGCGCAGCGCCGATGGTGGACGCTCGCTCCTGATCGTTCCGCCATCGTGGCTTGAGGGCGCGAAGCCTGTGCCGGCGTCGCGCTGATTCGAGGCGCGGTTGGCGCGAGGCGAGCCGGTCGGAGTCGCAAGACGGAACCGCAGGACGGAACCGCAAGACGGACCTAGCCTCGAGAGCCGTCCGACGTCCTCGACCACCGGCATCGGCCAGGCGCCGCAAGCGGCGGAGGGCGATTCCCAAGAATCAGCCAGGCCGCCGTCCGGTGCGCAACCCCCGACCTGTGGAGCACAATCGATGATCGACCTCATCAAGGCGTGTGACGATCACTTCGGTGTCTTCATCGTGCTTGCCATCTTCGGGTGCATCATCGTCACGACGCTCATCAAGGGCGTGGTCACGGTGGCGGTCTCCGGATCGCGCGAGCGCACCCGACGCGAGATCGCGGCCTACGTCGCCGAAGGCAGCGTCAGCCCGGACCAGGGCGAGCGGCTCATGAAGGCCCAGATCAACGGCCGCGAAGTGAGCGTGTGATCACGAGCTTGATCGCCCCGGAGCGCGTTCCGAACGCGAACGTGCGCTGGGGAGCGCGCGCCGGGAAGACCTCGCGCTGGAGAGATGCGGCTGTGGCGACGTCGTCGAGCGCGGCGAACGATCGGATCCGCAGGCGCGTCGCCCCGTCCCGGCCGCCGCGCCGGGCGAGGCGCGTCAGCGGATCGACTCGATCGGGCGGCCCTCGGCGGAAAGGTACCGCCGCAAGGGCGGGGGAATCGTCACGCTGCCGTCGGCGTTCTGGTGGATCTCGAGCAGCGGAATGAGGATCCGCGGACTCGCGACGACGGTGTTGTTGAGCGAGTAGCAGAAGACGTTCCGTCCCTGCTCGTCGCGGTAGCGCAGGTTGAGCCGGCGGCACTGGAAGTCGCCGAGGCGCGACGCCGAGTGCGTCTCGCCATACGCGCCCGTCGGGCGGCCGTCCGCGCCGATCTCGCCGCGCCCGGGCATCCAGCATTCGATGTCGACCATGTCCTCGTTCTTCGGGCCGAGGTCGCCGGTGCAGCACTGCATCAGCCGGTACGGAAGCCCGAGCGACTGGAGCAGCGATTCGACGAAGCCGATCATGGTGCGGTGCCATCGGCGCTGCTCGGCGTCGTCGGCGCGGCAGATGACGACCTGCTCGACCTTGTCGAACTGGTGGATTCGATAGAGCCCCGCGGTCTCCTTGCCCGCGGCGCCGGCCTCGCGACGGAAGCACGTGGAAACCGTCGTGTACCGCAGCGGAAGCTGCGCACCGTCGAGGATCTCGTCGGCGTGGAAGCCCATGAGTCCCACCTCGCCGGTTCCGGTCAGGAAGAGGTCGTGTCCGGCGCCGCGACGGCTCTCCTCGATGTGGTACGCCTGTTCGCGGCCGGCGGGGAAGAAGCCCGTGCCGACCATGCACTCCTCGCGCACCACGACCGGCACCGAGACGGGCGTGAAGCCGTGCTGCTCGATCATCGTGTCCAACGCATAGCGCAGGATGGCCGAGTGCATGCGCATGCCCAGGCCGGTGAGGACGTAGTGGCGCGTGCCGGCCATCTTGACGCCGCGCTCGAAGTCCACGAGCCGGAGGTCGCGCACCAGCTCGAGGTGCGTCTTCGGCGCGAAGCCCCGTTGCGCGGCGAATGGCTGGTCGGCGTCGAATCCGGGCGGGTTCCAGCGTCGCAACTCGCGGTTGTCGTCGGGCCCGGCGCCCTTGGGCACATCCGGTGCGGGCGGCGTCGGCACCTTCAGCCAGAGCTCGTGAAAGGGGCCGTCGAGCTCCGCGAGCTGGCGCTCGAACGCCTGGATCTCCGCCTTGAGCGCCGCCGGGCGCTGCTCGAGATCGCGCGCCTTCGCCTCGAGCGCGTCGCGCTCCGCACCGACCGCGTTCTTGAGCTCTCCCTTGAGCCTGCCGATCTGCGGGCCGATCTCCTTGCCGAGCCGGTTCTGCTCGGCGCGCCGCGTCTCGAGGTCGGTCATCAGGACGCGCCGCCGCTCGTCGAGCCGGACGAGCGCCTCGACGTCGACATCGGCACACTTGTCGCGCGCGCCCTGCTTGAAGCGTTCGGGATTCTCGCGAAGAGCCTTGAGATCGATCATGGGCGGGCCATGGTATCGGAAGGCGAACGGCGCGACTGGGCGAGCGTCGCCGTGTCGGGCGCGTCCCAGTTGATTCTCGCGCCGCACGCAACCCAATTCCGCCGCGAGACGCCGCAGTGGGCCATAGGGGTCGGACGGATGGAGGTCTCCTGGAATCCGTATCACACGCCACGGTCGCGGTAGGTCGGCGGCGCGCCCCAGCGCATCTTCTCGATGAGCGTGTGCCAGTAGCTGGTCCGCGGATTCCCGACGAAGAGCGCTCGGCGGGGGTGCCGCCGGACGACGACGGTCTGGCCCGGGCGCAGCGTCGTCGCCGGCTGGCCGTCGAGCACGAGCGACGTGCCCGCGTTCGCCCGGACCAGGTGCAGGCGCAGCTCGGCGGTGGGCGGCGCGACGATCGGCCGGAACGCGAGCGAGTGCGCCGCGTTGGGCGTGATGATCAGGCAGTCGACATCCTGGTGCACGATCGGGCCGCCCGCGGAGACGTTGTACGCTGTCGATCCGGTGGGCGTGGCGACGATGACGCCATCGCCGGCCAGGTCGGGACCATCCTCACCGCCCACGCGCAGGCGCAGCTCGATCATGCGGAATGGATGGCCGGCGCTGACGACGCAGTCGTTGATGGCCACGCCGGCAAGCTGCGGCGCCGCGCCGTCGGCATCGATCACGTGGGCCTCGAGCACGAGCCGCTCGCGCACGAGCAAGGCGCGCGTCGCGGAATCGGGCGAGAAGACCGCGGGCGCATGGTGCATCAATCCGTGCCAGTCGAACTCGGCGAGGAAGCCGAGCCGGCCGAAGTTCACGCCGACCAACGGCACGCCGAGGTCGAGCAGGCGGCGCGCCTGTCCGAGGAGGGTCCCGTCGCCGCCGAGCGCGACCGCCATGTCGCCCGTGACGTCCGCGGGAAGCGGCGCAAGCTCGGCGTCGATCTCGGCGACGATGTCGACCCAGCGGCGAAGTCCCGATCGGACCTCGTCGAGCCGATCGAGGACCTCGGGCCGCGAACGGTTCGGAAGGAAGATGACGCGGGGACGGGGCATGGGGCTGGTGCCAGCTCGGTGGCTCTTTCTCGGCGGCCCGGCGACCGAGCGGCGGTTCGTGCGTGGCGGAGGTCGATTACGGCGCGCCGTCGCGGCGCTCGGGCGTGCGCCGAAGGCCCAGATGAACGGCGAACGGCGAACGGCGCGCGTCGAGGGATCGCGAGGCGCGGATGGTAGCTGCGGCACGGCGTCGGTCGTCCGGCGCAGCTCGGGACTCGACTCGGGACTCGACTCGGGATTGCGGGGTCGGCGGCCATCGGGCGGCCGCGTGCGCCGGCATCGTCGCGCGCGGCCTCCATACGCTTGACTCCACTGGGCCAGCGCTTCGACCGCGCTTCGACCGCACTTCGACAGCAACTCGACAGGAACTCGACACGCCATGCGCACCGTTCATCGGTTGACGTTCGTTCCCCTCGTGCTCGTCGTCGCGTGCGAGCATCCGCCCGCCGCGACCGAGCCGACGGACGGTGCGGGATCCGCCGCGGAGCAGGCGTCGGCGTCGACGCTCATCTCAAAGCCCGGCGGACTTCCCGGCGGCTCGGCGACGCCGAAGAACGGCGATGTGGTGATCTCCACGGGCGTGCCCGTCTCCATCGACACGCAGGCGGTCGAGCCGGACGCACCGCTTGGTGCGCTGGCGTTGCAGAGCAGTGGCACCGTGCGCTTCAGCGGCACGCTGCCGGTGACGTATCGCGTTGAGTTCCGCGCGCCGCCCGGCCACGAGGCGGAGTGCCCGGCGCCGATCACGCGCGTCGCCACCTCGCCGATCGACTTCTTCACGGTCTCGCTCCGCAAGGCACCCAGCGTCGCCCAGCGCTACGTGATCGATGTCTCGGTGACCGTCCTCGATGGAACGAATGCGGGCAAGACGCTTCATTCGCCCGTCGGGATGATCGTCTTTCCGGACAAGCCGGCGCCATCGGGCGCGTCGGGGGCGGTGGACTGATAGGGATTCCAGTCAACCTCCATGCGTTCGACCCCTCTTGCCCACAGCGGCGTCTCGGGGCGGAATTGGGTGGTTGGTGGGGCGCGAGAGTGAACAGGGACGCATATGACGTTCCAGCGTCGTCGCAGCGCCCGCGCTTGACGGCCGAGTCGGATTCAGCCAAGAAAAAGGCCCCCGGCGCGAGCCGGGGGCCTTGGATCGACGAGAGACCTGCATTGCGCCGAGCCATCTCGGCGCATCCGCGGGTCGGTTCAATCAGCCGGCGCCGCCGCCGCCGAACGGGTCGAATCCCGGCTGATCGGAGATGAGGATGTTGACGAAGTCGTGATTGACCTTGTGCTGCGGCGAGGCGCCGAGCCCGCAGGTCCAGACGCGAACGTAGACGACGCCGTCCGAACTGACGTGGTTGGGCGCCTTGTTCACGAGCACGCTCGCGAAGTTGAAGTTGCCGTCGGGCGCGATGTCGATCTGCGGAATCAGCGTCCAGCGGTGATCCACCCAGTTGTAGATGTAGACGCCCATGATCACGTACTGGGCCGTCGCGTTCGTGACGACCTGGACCGCCACGCCGGTCACGTCGCCCGGCAGGATGCCCGTGAAGGCGTTGACCTCGATGTCGGTGGTCTGTCCGCCGGCGATGTAGTTGATCGCCGGTGGCGTGCCGGTTCCCTGCGCGCCCGCCGTCTTCTGCACCGTCTGGACGATCAGGTAGTTGCCGTCGATCTGCTTGATCGCGTTGGCGTTGCCGAAGAGCAGCGTGCCGGTGACGACCTTGACGTCGTTGACCGGGGAGCCTGAGAAGAAGTTCCCGGTGATGACGCCGATGCCCGCCTCGAAGGCGCGGGGGAATCCGCCGATCAGGCGCGGCTGCTGCTGCGGATCGAAGTCTCCGCCGCAGACGTTCTGGTCGTCGGAACCGGGCAGGGCGTTGGGGTTGGGAATGTCACACTGCGGGAAGGTGTTGCCGCCAATCACCGACCGCAGCCCGGCCGGCGGAAGTGGCAGTCCATAGAACTGCTTGGCCAAGCCTTGGAGGCAGGTGGCCAGCCCCGCCACCATCGGCGCCGCGGAGCTTGTGCCGTTGAAGGTCGACGTGTAGGTGCGGGCCTTGTCGACGCCCATGCCGTTGGGGTTCGCGGGACCGAAGAGGTCGCCGCCGCCCGCCGTCGTCACCAGGATGCCCCACGCCGCGACGTGCACGCGCGAATCGTCGGTGCAGTTGCGGCAGTGGTTGCTGAAGCCGAGACGGCAGAAGCGACCGACGCCCATCGCCGGCGGGTCCGGCGCACCGGGCCAGCAGGCGCCGACGATGATGGCGCCGGAGTCCATGCCGTCCGCCTGCCCGTTGTCGTCGAGGTTGAAGCAGTCGTTGCCCGCCGAGATGCACGACGTGATGCCCTTGTCGGTGCCGAAGCGGACGAGCGTCCACTCGGCGGCGTTGCTGACCAGGGTCCCGCCGCCACCGGGGCCGATCGAGAAGTTCAGGACGTCGCCGGCCTCGAACGTCTCCATCGCGCTGAACATCGCGTTGAGCGTTCGACCGCCCTCCTCGACGCTGACGATCGGGAAGAAGTAGCCCTGGGCGTCCTTGGCGATGCCGGTCACGCCGAAGCCGTTGTCCTCGGCGACGATCTCGCCAAGCGTTCCGGTGCCGTGATCGGGATTGAGGACGCCGCCGGGGATCGTGATGATCGTCTGTCCGGGCTCGGGGATGACGTTGTTGAGGTCCTCGTGCCAGAGCGTGCCGCCCTCGGAGACCTTCGGGCCGGTCACGTAGGCGGTGTGTTCGATGACACCCACGCGGACGCCCTTGCCGCGGGCGAGGTTCTCTGTGCCGACGCCGTAGAGATCGATGAGCTGCTGACCCAGCGTCTCGAGTCCCGCCATGTCGAAGCCGTCTCCGGTGAACCCGAAGGTGTCGAAGAAGACGTCGCCCTTCATCGAGGGGGCCAGTGTCGTGTACTTCTGCCAGCGGGTCGCAGGATCCTCGGAATCCATCGTGAAGTCGGGCGTCGGACCATCGACGAGCGCCGGGCACGCCTGACCCGCGGTCGCAGCGCACGCCGCGTCCCACTGAAGGGTGCAGCAGTAGGGGAGGATGTCGCAGGTCGCGTTGCAGCACGCCTCGTTGTTGCATCCGGCGGTCGGGTGGGCCTCGTAGCAGCCGCCGTTGGTGAGCGGCGTGTTGCACTTGTCGCCCATGTCGCAGAAGAGATTCGCGAGGTCGGCGCAGAAGGCGTCCCACTGACCGAAGTCGAGGTTCACGCAGCCGGGATCGATCGTTCCGACGAGCGTGCAGCAGGCGAAGTCGGAACAGAAGGGCGCGTCGCCGGGCATGTAGCAGTCCTGCATCGAGTTGGTGCAGGATGGATCCTCGCCCGGCATCGGGGCCGGCGTGGGAGCGGGCTCGGGCTTCGGCGCCGAGGTCGTCATCTCCTGCTCGAACTCCACCCACTCGACGAGCGGCAGCGGGTTCAGCTCCTTGGCAACGGTCTCGAGGACGTCGAGGGGGCCTTCGACGAACATCATCGCCGCCAGGTCGGGCTGGGCCCGACGGCTCTGGTCGCGAACCTTGTTCTCGAGCGCCTTGATCTTGGCTGGATCGCGATTGAGCGCTTGACGGATCGTCACGTGGTGTCGCGCGAGGATCTCGTCGACCGGCGACAGGTCCTCGCTGGCCAGCGATACGACGTGGGTCGTCGCGGCGCGGGACGCGCGCGCCTGCACGCTGTCGTGGAACTTGACGATGAGCCGACCCGTCGCGACGACCTTGCCGTTGACATCGCGCGGAATGACGAGGCGGTCGGTTGGCGTCTTGGGATAGGGCGTGCGCGGCGTGATGGCGCCGGCATCTGCGGCAAAGGCCGGCATGGCCGCCGCCGCCACGAGCGTGGCGCCGGCGACGAGTCGCGTCAACATGGTTATCTTCTCCATCAGAAAGGCCCGCGGGCGTGGGGGAGGCGAAGAGGGAACGCCGGGGTGCGCAACCCTCGCCGCAGGGAGGACTTGGTCAATCGTAACGGTTGTACAGCCCCGAACAAGGGCCGTCGCGACGGGAAGCAAGAGAGTTCTTGCGACGAGACCAGTGTCGTGCGCGTCCCAGTCGATGCTCGCTCCCCAACCCGGCCCTTGCCCACAGCGGCGGCTCACGGCGGAATTGGGTTGGGTCGGGCGCGAGAATCAACTGGGACGCGTATTACAGGGCCGTGGATGCTCGGCGGCGACGCTCGCCGCAACGCGTCCCCCGGCGACGGTGACGCGACTCGTCGCGTCGCGTTGACGTTCATCGACGAGGACGCGCGTTTCCTCTTCGTGCGACCGGCCCGGCTGGTTCGCAGGATTGTCACGCGACTTGTGCGGCGCCGCGCCTCGGAGCGGCCTCGGTCCGCGCGGAGCGCCAGGCGGATCGGCGATGCCATGCGCGGTGGGGCGAGTGGGCGGCCAAGCGATTGCGGTCGCTCGGGACCGCTCCGTATCACTCCCTTCCGCCGATGTCGCGGCGCCACGTCGCGCCCTCGAAGCGGATCCGTTCGCAGGCGGCGTTGGCCAGCCGGCGCGCCGCGGCGAGGTCCGCGGCGAGCGCGGTGACGGCGAGCACGCGTCCCCCGTTCGTGACCAGCGCGCCGGACGCGTCTCGCGCGGTGCCACAGTGGAAGACGAGCAGTTGCTCGTCGGCGCCGACGATCGCGCCGGCCTCCGCAAGGTCGCCCGCAGCGTCGAGCCCCTCGATGCGCCGGCCCTTGGCGTAGTTCCCCGGATAGCCGCCGGAGGCCATCACGACGCAGCAACAGGTCCGCGGATCGAACGAGAGCTCGACCTCGTCCAGCCGTCCCGCGGCGGTGGCCCAGAGGATCTCGAGCAGGTCGCCGCGCAGCCGCGGCAGGAGCGCCTCGCATTCCGGATCGCCGAAGCGGCAGTTGAATTCGAGGACCTTCGGGCCGGCCGGTGTCAGCATCAGCCCCGCATAGAGCACGCCGCGATAGGCGATGCCGTCGCGGGCCAGCGCGTCGACCGCGGGGACGAGCACGTCGCGCTGTACCGCCGCGAGCGCCGCCGCATCGAGCACCGGCGCCGGACAGAAGACGCCCATGCCTCCGGTGTTCGGTCCCGTGTCACCCTCGCCGAGCCGCTTGTGATCCTGGCATGGATCGAGCACCCACAGCGTCGAGCCGTCGACGAGCGTCAGCACGCTCGCCTCCGGACCATGCAGGCGCTCCTCGATGAGGATCGTCGCCCCGCCGTCGCCGAACTCGCGCCGGATCATGATCCGCTCGACCGCGGCGACCGCTTCGGCGGCGGTGTCGCAGACGATGACGCCCTTGCCGGCGGCGAGTCCAGACGCCTTCACCACCGACGGCTTCTCGCGCCCCTGCGCGAAGCGAAGCGCCGTCTCGGCGTCGGTGAAGACCCGCGCATCGGCCGTTGGGATCGACGCCGATCGCATCACCTGCTTGGCGAACGCCTTGTCCGCCTCGATCTGGGCCGCGGCCTTCGATGGACCGAAGACGAGCCGCTGCGGCGTGGCGAGCATGTCGGCGAGGCCCGCGGCGAGCGGCGCCTCCGGTCCGACGACCACCAGACCGATCTCCTCGCGGTCGCACCAGCGCTGCATGCGGAAGGCGTTGCGCAGGTCGACCTCGTCGCGCGGCGCCTCGCGCCCGAATCGCAGCAGCCCCGCGTTGCCGTTGTGGCCGGCCAGCCAGAGCGCACCAAGCCTCGGCGACTGGCGGAGCCTCCAGGCCAGCGCGTGCTCGCGGCCGCCGCCGCCCCAGAGCAGAACGTTCATCGGCGTTGGAAGGTCCGTGAGCGGCATGGGAGGAGGGGATGGTACCGACCGCACCGAAGGACGCGAGGTCGATCGCGGCGTTCGGTCCGCGGGAGCGGCCCGCGCGCGAGCGGCGGCGACGGCTGCAACGGATGCGAAGGCGAGCGCTGGCGCTGGCCCGGGAACATGGCCGGGCCCCTGGCTTCATCCCTCTTCGCAGCGCCAAACGAACTTCGTGCCACGTGCTACAGTGAACCCTTGCCATCTCGGCGCGTCGAACGCGCCATCGTTGCGTGCCGATGCGCCGCCAGTCGGCGGCGAACTCGACGCCAACGTGAAGCGCCAAGCCAGATCGTCTCGCTCGAACGTCAACGAACGAACCTGCCCGGAGGCCTCGACCTTGTCGTCACGCTGGATGCAGTCCAATCCGATCGTCCGGAAGTCGTCGACGCTTCGCGCTCGGTCCGGCGCGTCCCCGCGCGTGCTCGTCGCGGCGACGTGCGCGGCGTGGCTTCTCGGGTTCGCCTCGGCGCCGACGGCGCTGGCGCAGGCCTCCGACACATCGAAGGCTCCGGTGGCGCCGAAGGCGGCCGCCAAGCCGATCGCCACGATCGCCGACGTCGTCGCCGCGCTCAACGCCGAGCCGTCGCAGAAGGTGACCGAGGCGAAGCGGAGCTGGAAGACGATCGCCGACGCGTGGCTGGACATGACGGCGCCGCCGATGCCCGTCGGCGAAGCGCTCTCGGTGGGAAGCGTCCACCCGAAGATGAAGGACTGGGACAAGGTCGCCGCGTGGGCCAAGGCCAATCCCGGCATGGCCAAGGCGCTGCACACGTCGCGCGACTCGGTTGGATTCGCGCTGCCCTACGGCGAGCAGAACGTCGACGAGAAGTACCGCAACAAGGGCTTCTTCGTGAAGGTCGGCCTCGATGGCGACGCCCGCATCATCGACTACGCCTACATGCGGGCCATCGACACGATCGCCGTCTACGCCGTCGCGGAGATGTACCGCCTGCTCGAGGAGGGCAAGCCGAAGGAGGCGTTCACCGTCGCCACCGACGCGGCCCGGCTCCTGCGCCAGCTCTTCGACCGGGTCACGCTCTTCGAGAAGTCGAAGGTCTTCGACCTCGCCTCGGACTCGCTCGCCGCGCACCGCGATGCGATGTACGTCTATCGCGACCGGATCCCCAAGGAGGTCTTCCAGGAGATCGCCCTCAAGGAGTACCCGTTCCTGACGCCCAAGCGCCAGCGGCTGGAGATGCCCGAGGGCGACCGCTTCGTGGCGGAACAGGTGCTGCGCAGCACGTTCGATCCGCGCGGACAGGCCGACCCGGCCAAGTTCGCGGACGTCTTCGGCGAGATCCAGTCGCTCGACAAGCCGCTGACGATCTTCGGCGCGGCGCGGCGCTGGAAGAACCTCGCGGCCGTGCACGGCTCCCTGGAGTCGTCGCTCCAGAAGCTGACGAACATCTACGACGACTGGTGGCGGCGCTGGCGCATGCCCCAGTACGACCCGATGATGGATCTTCCGACGGAGCTCTCGCGCACCAATCCGATCCGCTACGGCGGCGTGATCTACTCGATCCGCGACCTCCAGAGCCTCTTCGAGCAACGGCGCCGGGTCCTCGCCGAGGTGGGTGCCACCGCCATGGCCGCAGGCCTGTCCGGCTACCGCCGCGAGTACGGGAACGATCCCGACGATCGAGAGAAGGCGTACGCGGTCTTCGTCCGCAAGGCGTCCGACTTCGATCCGTGGGACAAGCAGTACGGTCGCTTCCTCTATCGCTACCAGGGTGCACAGCGCCAGGCCGTCGATACGCCGGCGGGTCGCATCTGGGTCGATGGCGGCGTGCTCTACGCGCGCGGCCAGGACAACGAGGACAACGACTTCAAGGAGGTCACGCCCGACGGATCGCACGGCGACGTGCTCTTCTGGCCGCCGGTCCGGGCGCTGGAGCGGGCCCAGGGACTGCGCGAGTGACGTCTGTCGCCGCTCGTCGCCGGCGTCGCGCCCGGAAGCGATGACGCGCGGGCCGGCGCGCACCGAAGCCGTCCGACCGACCGCCACGCAGCCGCAGCCTTGAACGCGCGACCACCCCGGCCCGCCACCCCCGCCCGCCGCTTCATCGGGGCCCGGGGGCCCGCCGGCTGCACCGCCGCCATCTATGCCGCGCGAGCCAACCTCGAGCCGCTCGTGCTCACCGGAACGCCGCGCCAGGATCCGGCGCCGGTGCTGCCCGGCGGCCAGTTGATGCTCACCACCGAGGTCGAGAACTACCCCGGGTTCCCCGAGGGCGTGACCGGTCCGGAGATGATGTCGCTCTTCCAGAAGCAGGCCGAGCGCTTCGGCACGCGCGTGCGCGAGGTCGATGTCGTCAAGTGCGACTTCGCGTCGCGGCCGTTCGGGCTGGAGACGAGCGAAGGCGACGTCGTCTCGACTCGCGCGGCGATCATCGCCACGGGCGCGACGGCGAACTGGATCGGCCTGCCCAACGAGCTGCGCCTGGCGCGCACCGGCGGCGGCGTGAGCGCGTGCGCGGTCTGCGACGGCGCACTGCCCATCTACCGCAAGCAGCCGCTGGCGGTCGTCGGTGGCGGCGACACCGCGATGGAGGAGGCGAGCTACCTGACCAAGTTCGCCTCGACGGTCTACGTGATCCACCGGCGCGACTCGTTCCGCGCCAGCCGGACGATGCAGGATCGAATCCTCAATGCGCCCAACGCGAAGGTGCTCTGGAACAAGCAGGTCGTCGACGTGATCGGCGACGAGCGCATCTCGGCGGTGAGACTGCGCGACACCGTCGACGGCACCGAGTCGACGCTCGAGGTGCGCGGGCTCTTCATCGCCATCGGCCACTCGCCCGCCACCCGGTTCCTCGAAGGATCGGGCGTCGAGCTCGACGAGAAGGGCTACGTCGTGCTCCGCACGCGCGGCAGCCAGACCAACATCGAAGGCGTCTTCGCCGGCGGCGACGTGGCCGACGCGCACTACCGCCAGGCGGTGACCGCTGCGGGCATGGGATGCCAGGCGGCGCTGGACGCCGAGCGATGGCTCGCGGCGAGCGGCGTGCATTGACCGCGGATCCGTGGTCGGCGCGACGAAGCCCGATCACGCCCGACACGGCTGCACCGTGATTTCCCACCCGCGGCGCCGGCTGCGCGCCTCTTCATGCGGATTCCAGTCGACCTCCACGCGTTCGACCCCTCTGGCCCGCAGCGGCGCCGCACGGCCGAATGGGGTTGGGTGGGGCGCGGGAATCAACTGGGACGCGTTTCATACGGATTCCAGTCGACCTCCATGCGTTCGACCCCGTTGGCCCACAACGGCGTCTTGCGGCCGAACTGCGTTGGGTGGGGCGCGGGAACCAACTGGGACGCGCATCAGCCCGTCGGCGCCACCGACCTCACGCGGAGCTCGTCGAGCTGCTCCGCTTCCACGGCGCTCGGCGCCTCGATCATCAGGTCGGCGCCGTTCTGCGTCTTGGGGAAGGCGATCACGTCGCGGATGTTGTCGGTGCCGACGAGATGCATGACGAGCCGGTCGAGGCCGAAGGCGATGCCGCCGTGCGGCGGCGCGCCGTGACGCAGCGCCCGCAGGAGGAATCCGAACTTGCGCTCGGCGTCCTCGGCGGTGAGGCCGATGAGCCCGAAGACCCGCTCCTGCACCGCGGTGGAGTGGATGCGGATCGATCCGCCGCCGATCTCCGAGCCGTTGACCACGAGGTCGTAGCCAGCGCTGAGGCACGCGCCCGGATCGCTCTCCAGCAGCGGGAACTGGTCCGGGTTGGGCGACGTGAAGGGGTGGTGCATCGCAACCCAGCGGGCATGCTCCTCGTCGTACTCGAACATCGGGAAGTCGATCACCCAGAGGAAGTTCCACCGTCCCTCCGGGATCAGCTTGAGCTCGCGCGCGGCGCGCAGCCGAACCTCGCCGAGCGTCTTGGTGGCGATCGAATGCGTGTCGGCGGCGAAGAGCACCGCGTCGCCGGGGACGAGCCCGAGCTTCGTCTTCAGCGCCTCGCCCGCGCGGGCGCCGGCGTCGCCGGCGAGGAACTTCGCGATGCCGGTCTCGAAGCCGTTGGCGCCGAGCTT
Source organism: Phycisphaerales bacterium (assembly GCA_046350555.1). Classification (GTDB taxonomy): domain Bacteria; phylum Planctomycetota; class Phycisphaerae; order Phycisphaerales; family SM1A02; genus JAXMAF01. The sequence continues at coordinate 40,120 of JAXMAF010000023.1, read as the reverse complement.
CACCGTCGGAAGTCCGCCCGCCTTGAACGTCTTCACCCACTCGGCCCACGCGTCGGTCGTCTTGCGGGTGAGCGTCTCGGCGCCGCCCGGGACGCGGATGGCCTTGACGACGCCCGTCTTCCGGGCGAGCGCATCCGCGAAGACGCGGAAGTCCATCGTCCTGGCGATCTCGGAGACGTCGACGATCTCGAGGCCGAACCGCGTGTCGGGGCGATCGATGCCGAAGCGATCCATCGCCTCGCGATAGGTCATCGTGGGAATCGCCGGGATCTCGATGCCGAGGATCTCCTTCCAGAGCCCGCGGGCGAAGCCGCTCATGGTCTCGATGACCTGCTCGCGCTGCACGAAGCTCATCTCGAGGTCGATCTGCGTGAACTCCGCCTGCCGGTCGGCGCGCGGATCCTCGTCGCGCAGGCACTTGCAGATCTGGAGGTAGCGGTCGAAGCCGGCGACCATCAGGATCTGCTTGAAGAGCTGCGGGCTCTGCGGCAGCGCGTACCACGAGCCCGGATGGAGACGGCTGGGCACGATGAAGTCGCGGGCGCCCTCGGGCGTGGACTTGATCAGCAGCGGCGTCTCGATCTCCAGGAAGCCCTGGCCCGCGAAGTAGTCGCGCGCGAACTTGGTGACGCGCGACCGCGTTCGCAGGATGTGCTGCATCCGCGGTCGGCGCAGGTCGATGTAGCGATAGCGCAGCCGCGTCTCCTCGGCGATCTTCTCGGCGTCGTGCTCGTCGGGAAGGATCGGCGGCGGCTCGGTCTTGCTCAGCACCTCGAGGGTGCGACCCACGATCTCCACCTCGCCCGTGGCGAGCCGCGCGTTGGCCTCGCCCGCGCGCCGGCGCACGACGCCCTGCACGGCGATGACGTCCTCGCGGCGAAGTCCGCGGGCCGCGGTCACGACGTCGGGCGCGACGTCCTCGAGATCGAAGACGACCTGCACGAGCCCTTCGCGGTCGCGAAGGTCGCAGAAGACGAGTCCGCGGCCCTGGTCGCGATACGTGTTCACCCAGCCGCAGACGACGACCGTCTGTCCGACGTGCGAGGCGCGCAGTGATCCACAATAGTTCGTGCGTGTGAGCATGGAAGGGGGCGATCGTAGCGTCGCCGGGTCGCGTCGATCGGTGATCGATGGTCGGTGGCTTCGCGGCACGTTCGTCCGCGCGCCACCGGTCGCGGCGCGATGCCCGGGGCGACGAGGCGGCGGAACCCGCCTGACCCGCCTGACCCGCCTGACCCGCCCTACCCGCCCTACCCGCCCTACCCGCCATGCATGCGGGCGGCCACGACGCACGCGTCGGCCAGCGCCTGATGAAGCTTCTCGTGCTCGGGCGAAGCGTCGAGCCGGGCCAGCAGGCCGTCGACGCGTCGCACCGGATCGATCTCGCCGGCCACCTGCGCGATGGCGGCGTCGCCGATCGCCTCGAGCGCCCGCGCGAACCAGTCCAGGTCGGGCCGCGGCGGATCGTTCGGCGGGACGACGTAGGTGCGGACGACGAGCGATCCGACGGCGACGATCGGCCACGTTCCACCACGCGTCATCGGTTCACGGCAGACGACCAGCGCCGGTGTCGAAGCCTGGAACGCGGCGACGCGCAGGCGCCGCGCGTCGGCGCCGACGAGCGGCGGCTCGACGAGCCAGCAGCCCGGCTCGAGGCGCGTCTGTTCGTCGACGGGGAGGCCGACGATCCTCGCCGCGCGACGCCCCACCGCGTCCTTCGCGCGGCTGGCGGCGCGGCGACCGCGCCTGGGAGCGTTCTCCGCGGCCGCCTCGAACGCGGCGTCCATGCGCTGGCGCCGAGCCTCCTGGAGCGGAAGGCAGATGCGGGCCATGCGCTCGAATGCGCCGAGGGCGCGGGCCGCGGCCAGCGCATCGCAGGCGAGCCGCTCCGCCTCGAAGTAGTCGGTGCCGACCAGGGCCGCGCTGGCCCGCTCCATGACGGCGTCGATTCGGGCGGCGGACGGACGTGGCATGCGGCGGCCTCCTGCGGCCTACGACGCGAACGTGCGGACGATCTCGTCGGCGAGGACCCGGTTGCCGACGCTGACGCGGGCGGTGCCGTCCGGATGTACCTCGACCATCAGCGGCGCCGTGGTCGAGCTGATCATGAGGCCCTGGTCGGGCTGCTCGGCGTCGGCGAGGATCGCCGCGATCAGGTCTCGCAGCGTGTGGAAGTCGGGCGGCTCGCAGAGCAGGGGATCGCGCGAGTTGAGCTCGACGCTCGCGGTCGCGTCGACCTCCTGCCAGTGGGCGTTGCCCGCGAGCGAGAAGGCGACCGCGTCGAAGACCCGCCGCCACTTGCCGATGGGCACCAGCAGCAGCTGCTTGAGTCCAAGCTTGTGGATGAGGTGCTCGATGACGCTCGGCAGCTTCGCCTTCGAGACCGTGAGCACCGTCGCGCCGGCCCGCATCGCGCCGGCCTCGTCCGCGGACGGCACCACGTGGAGGTGGACGACCGCATCGCTGTCGGCGAGCTCCAGTCGAAGGAGCGTGTCGGTTCGTTCCGCCTCGACGACGCCCATGCGCCGCATCACGTCCATGGCCTCGTCGTAGCTGACAAACTCCACCGATGTCTCCCGGAAATGGTCGCGGGTCGCGAGAACTCGACGCACTTTACTCGCCGCGGAGCCGGCGCGAAGGGGGAATCGCGGCGCGAATCGACGCCGCCGTCGACGAGGTGGGTGCACGGCACGAATCGCCGACGTCCCCGCGCGGGTCGGCCGCGCGCCGACTGGGCGGGTCGCTACCATGCCCCGATGCGCACGGTTCTCTTCATCTGCACCGGCAACACGTGCCGATCGCCGATGGCCGAGGCGATCGCGCGCGACCTGGCGAAGCGCGGCGAGCTGGACGCCCTGCCCGACGCACGGTCGATCTTCTTCGCGTCCGCCGGGATCGCCGCCTGGGACGGTTCCCCGATCTCCGTCGAGGCGCAGCAGACGCTCAAGGCGATGGGCATCGAGCACGACGGCCACGCCAAGCGCTTGACCGCCGAGATGATCCGCAAGGCGTCGCTCGTCCTGGGGATGACCGAAGCGCACGTGCTCGCCGCCCGGCGGCTCGTGACGGCCGACGCGGAGCAGGAGGAGAAGATCCAGCGACTCGATCCAACCGGCGACGTCGAGGATCCCATCGGCCTCGGCCACGGCGCGTACCATGCCCTCTCAAGGCGGTTCAGGAAGATGCTGCCGGGACGCATCGCCGCCGCGATGAGCTCGCCGGCGGGTTCGACGAAGGGTTCACGCTGAGCACCCCGACGCGCCGCCGCGACGCGTCGCCTGGGTGGCGACCGGCCGAGGGGCCGGCGCCGACAACGACTTCCATCCACGATCCCGCTCTCGCGCCATCCGCCATGCGCATCGCCCTCGGAACCGATCATCGCGGCGTCGAAACAGCCCGCGGCCTCGTGCCGTACCTCGAAGCCAAGGGCCACGAGGTCGTCGTGCTCGGCGAATGCTCCGGCTCGAGCTGCGACTACCCCGACAGCGCGTTTCTCGTCGGCCGCGCGGTCTCGAGCGGCCAGTTCGATCGCGGCATCCTGGTCTGCGGCTCGGGCATCGGCATGTCGATCGCCGCGAACAAGGTCGACGGCGTGCGGGCTGCGCTGGTGCAGGACGAGCTCACCGCGGAGCTCTCCCGCTCGCACAACGACGCCAACGTGCTCTGCCTCTCCGGCGACCTGATCGGGCAGACGCTCGCGAAGCGGATCGTCGACGTCTGGACGACGACGCCCTTCGAAGGCGGTCGTCACGGACGACGCGTCACCAAGATCGCGGCGATCGAGAAGGGGGTCGATCCGGCGAAGGTGACGAATGGGCCGAGCGCGTCCTGATACGGACTCCAGTCGACCTCCATGCCCTGAATCCCCTGCCAAGAACGGCGTTTCGTGGCGGAGATGGGCGGGGGTGGGGCGCGAGAGTCAACTGGGACGCGCATGAGCGAGCGCTCCGCGCCGCCTTCGCCGCGCGCTCGCATGGGCGCCGAGCCAACGGCCACGGGCGCGGCGCCGCGCGTGTACGGAACACGACGACGGATCGCGCTCCGCCTGCGCCTCACCACGTCGAGAGCAGCCACGCGAGATCGGCGCCGTCCACGACACCGTCCTGCGTCACGTCGGCGGGGCACGGGTCGGACGAGGGACACGGCCCCCAGGCCGCGAGCATCGCGCCAAGATCCGCCGGGCCGATCACGCCGTCGCAGTCCAGGTCGGCCGCGTGCGTGACGCCTTCGAGCGTGATCCCGCGGACCATGAAGATCCATTGGGCATAGCCGAGGGGCTCCGCACCCGAGAGCGACGAGAGGTCGGCGAGTCCCGGCGACCAGATCCGGTACCACGGCTTGAGCGGATCGTGCACCCCGAAGTCGGCGGCGGCCGGATAGCTCGCCGCGGGCGCGTTGGCGACGAACGCGGCGACGTAGAAGACCTCGCCCGCGTCGCCGACCACGGTGGGCGTGATCGGCAGGATCGTGAACCGGTTGGGCGGCGTGACCTGGAACGTCGTCTCGACGACCGCGACGAGGACCGCGTCGCGCGGATCGCCGTCGTCGTTGGGGTCGGTGTAGAGGGCAAGCTTCGCCGGCGCGCCCGGTGGCGGAAGCGAATCGGGCTGCTGCGAGGGAATCCAGGCGACGGCCAGCGCCGCGATCGTCTCGTCGTTGTTGCGGGCGACGTATCCGTTCAGCCAGAGCCAGTCGGCCGCGCCGTAGACGCCGAAGGAGCCCTCGCCCTTGCCGTCGTCGAGGAAGTACGTCTGCGCGCATCGATCGGGCACGCCATCGCCATCGCAGTCGAGCACCGCACCTGACGCGATCTCGCACGCGTCGGGAACGCCGTTTCGGTCGCAGTCGGCCACCAGGCCGGCGCCGATGGCGCATGCGTCGAACATGCCGTCGCCGTCGCAGTCGAGCGACGGATTGGCGGCCAGCTCGCACGCGTCGGGCACGCCCGAGGCGTCGCAGTCGGTCTGGAATCCCAGCGCGATGTCGCACGCGTCGAGCACGCCGTTGCCGTCGCAATCGAGCGCCGGATAGTCGACGAGATCGCACGCGTCCGGAACGTGGTTTCCGTTGCAGTCGGTCACGGCGCCGGAATCGATCTCGCACGAGTCGAGGATGCCGTTGCCGTTGCAGTCCTCGGTGGAGGGCGACACCGCGATCTCGCACTCGTCGGGCTGGTGGTTGCCGTTGCAGTCCGAACTCGTGCCCAGGAACAAGTCGGTCTGGTCCGCGACGCCGTTGTGGTTGCAGTCGTCGCAGGAGTCGGGGACGCCGTTGCCGTTGAGATCGGTGGAAAGCCCCAGGGCGATCTGGCAGGCGTCTTCGATGCCGTCCTCGTCGCAGTCGTGCGCGGGATTGATCGACCCGATGAAGATCGCGCCGGTCTGGCCGAGCTGACTCGGGGTCGCCTCGGGCGCACCGACGGCGAACGCGGCGCCATCGACCACGACGCAATGGCCGAAGGTCGGCGTCGGGTTTCCGTACCCCACTGGGATCACGCCCTCGAGCGCGATCCAGTTGAACTCGAGCAGATGGCACATCCACGTCGCCAGTCCCGCCGGCGACTGCGGTGCCGCCACCACGACGCGCCATCCGTCGCCGATGCCGAGCGAGCGCCCGAAGTTCACGCACGACGCGGGCGCCGCGATCGATCCGATGGGCCATCCTGTCAGCGACCACGGAAGGTCGTCCGCGACGAAGAGGCGCACGCGGCCGATGCCCGGACCTGCGGGTGGATCCAACGGCGAGCCGGGTGGCGCGGAGGGAGGCGGCGCGTCGCCGAGGTCGCCCGGCGCCCCGATGGCGAGGAGCCCGTCGCGGATCGCCAGCGCGGCGCCGAATTCGGCGGGGCCGCCGTTCGACGGTCCGAGGATCTTCGCGGTCTGCGTCCACGTTCCGGCGAGGCGCTCGAAGACGTAGACGGCGCCCGCGTCGACGCCGGCCTCGCCGTCGTGCGCAGCGCCCACGAAGACGCGATCGCCGCGGATCGCGAGCGCGCCGCCGAAGCCGCCGCCGAGGCACGCCTCGGCCGATCGATCGGCCGGCGCGAGCGCCGCCTCGAAGGTCCAGGTAGCGCCGTCGTTGCGCCAGAGCTCGACCGATGTCGCGCCGCACGGCGATCCATCCGGCGACGCCGGCAGGCTGGCGACCGCCAGGAGATTCCCGTCGAAGGCGAGGACGCTTCCGAACCGTCCGCCCGCGCGCGCTGTCGACGCCGGAATGGATCCGCTGTGGATCCAGATGAACGGACCCTTCGTGAAGAGCTCGACGCTGCCGGCATCGATCGCGGGTTCGTCGTGCCCCGGCGCGCCCACGGCGATGTGTTCGGAGTCGATCACGGCGACCGCGGCCCCGAAGGCGTCGCCGGTGAGCGTGTCCGGCGCGGTGAGGGCCGTGACCGTCTGCCATCCGCCCGCCGGGTAGGCCTGATAGAGCACGACCATGCCGCCATCGATCGTGTTGTAGTTTCCCATCGGCGCGCCGGCGACGAGCAGGCCGCCACGGAGCGCGGCGCTTGCGCCGAGCTGGTCGCCGACCTGGGAGCCGATCGAGAAGGGAGTCGGCGGAGCGATCTGCTTCAGGGCGCACGGCGGCGTCGGCGCCTGCGCGGCCACCGGGAGCGTCGCCGCCCCGATGGAACATGCGGCGAGCAGCCCGTGGAGAAAGTGCTGCGTCGCCGAAACCGAGTCCGCTTCCGCAGGGCAAGGAGCCGTCGCGCCGCTGTATTCCAAGGAATCTACCGCAAGCGACGGCGACGCAGCCATGCGGGAGTGGGCTCGGTTGCAGGCAGCATGACTTTCGCCACGGGCTGCGAGCAGTGATCGGCTCGGAATCCGTCGCATCGTGAACCACCTCCTGCGTCCGCCGGTGGCGCGCGGCGGTCGCGCCGGACGCCATCGTGGCGTGCACGAGTACGCCGCCGCCGGCGCGGGCCTGCGCGCGACGCCGAGGATTCCCGGGATTTCCGGCGGCTTGGCGCTATGCCCGCGCAAATCGTTCCACGAGCTCGACCAGCAGCCGAACGCCCCATCCGGTCGGGCCCGCGACGCACAGGTCCGTGGCGCCTTCCGTGTTGCTCACGCCGGCGACGTCCAGGTGCGCCCAGGGGACGCCCGCGTCGACGAAGTAGCTCAGGAACGCTGCGCCCTGGATCGGGTGGGCCTCGCGCTTCGGATTCGAGTTGAGGACGTCGGCGTGCTGCGAGCGCATGAACTCGCGGTGCTCGGGCCAGAGCGGAAGATGCCAGATCTTCTCGCCGGTCTGATCGGACGCCGCCTGCACGCGGGCGCGCAGGCCGGCGTCGTTGCAGAAGAGGCCGGCGGAGAACGCGCCGAGCGCCACGACGACGCCGCCGGTGAGGGTCGCCAAGTCCACGATGGCCGTCGGCCTGAAGGTCTTGCACGCATACGCGAGCGCGTCGGCGAGCACCAGGCGGCCCTCGGCGTCGGTGTTGGTCACCTCGACGCTCACGCCGTTGTACATCGTGATGATGTCGTCGGGGCGATACGCGTCGCCGGCGACCATGTTCTCGGCCGCGGGGAGGAACGCGCAGACATGCACGGGAATCGCCGCATCGGCGATCGCCTTCATCGCCCCGAGCACGGCGGTGCCGCCGCACTTGTCGTACTTCATCCCCTTCATGCCGTTGTTGATCTTCAGCGAGTAGCCGCCCGTGTCGTAGGTGAGCGTCTTGCCGACGAGCGCGACGCGCTGACCGCGCGCCGCCGGAGCGACGCGCTTCGGCTTGTGTTCGATCATGACCAGGCACGGCTTGGCGGTCGAAGCGCGTCCGACGTTTACGATCCCGCCCATGCCAAGCCGCTTCGCCTCGCCGAAGTCGATCACGCGGCAGGAGAGCCGGCCGCCGCGGTCGGCGCCGCTCGATCGGGCGAGCCGCTTGGCTTCCGCCGCCACCCATGGCGGGTTGCAGACGTTCGGCGGCGTCGCCGCCAGTCGCCGCGCGTAGTTGACCGCGTCGCCGATGGCGATCCCCTTGGCGATGCCCGAGGCGAACGCGCCGTCGCGCGCGGAGAGCGCAAGTCGGCCGGCCCGCGGCGGCCGGTTCGTCGCCGTGCCGTCGAACTCGTCGAAGCGCCAGTTGCCCAGGGCGATGCCCTCACCGAGCGCCTGGCCCGCCTCGGCGCGCGAGGCGACGCCGCGCGGGATGGCCGAGGCGATCTCGATTGAGGCGCGATCGATCCCGAGGCGCTCGAGTCCTCGAACGAGCCGTGCGCCGATCGTGCGGATGTTCGACTGGCGCAGCTCCTCGCGCTGGCCCAGGCCGAGCAGCACGACCTTGTCGTGCGCCGCGACCTCGCCGGCCTCGCCGCGGAAGCCGCGCGGATGCGGCGGCGCGCCGACCGCCGCGCGGGCGCGCGTGGGCGGCGCGCCGCCGACCGCGCCCGCGCGCGCCGGTCGCCGAGCGCTCGCCGTGTCGTCGGAGAAGATGGGACGGACTTCGACCGCGTCGTTCGCGCGCCGAGGGAGATGGAGGTGAACACGTTGAGGAAGCCGCGGGGGGAGAAGAGGAGAACGGGCGAGTGAAGCCGAGGGGCGGGTCGTCGCGGAGCGAACCGTCGCTACTTGCGGAAGACCAGCGCCGCGCCGAGCACGATGAGCCCGAAGCCGGCGACCTGCGACCAGCCGAGGCGCTCGCCGAGATAGAGCCACGAGAAGACGCCGAAGACCGTCAACGACAGGACCTCCTGGATCGTCTTGAGCTGCGCCGCGTTGAACTGGCCGTATCCCCAGCGATTGGCCGGGACCTGGAGGCAGTATTCGAAGAAGGCGATGCCCCAGCTCGCCAGGATCACGATCCAGAGCGGCGACTCCTTGAAGCGCAGATGGCCGTACCACGCGAACGTCATGAAGACGTTCGAAAGCAGCAGCAGGACAACGGTGGTCATGGTTGCTGGGCTTGGCGCTACGGCTTGTCCGGCGTCTTCTTCGGCGCGTCCGGCGATGGCTTCGACGGGCTCTTGGGTGGCGGCGCGGCGGGCTTCGCGGGCGGCTTGGCTGGCGGTGTCGCCGGCTTGGCCGGCGCAGCGCTGTCGACGGCCTCGATCCGGAAGGCGAGCCCGTCGTTGTGGACGACCTTGACCTGGGCCTTCGCCTTGACGACGTCCGCCATCGGCACGTCCTTGCCGTCGCGCACGTACCTCGTGTTCTTGTCGATGCGGATGGTGAGGTCGCGGTTGGCGACGTTGAGGACGAAGATCGCCGCCTTCGCGTCGACGCTCCGGATCGTGCCCTCGACCGACGCTTCGTCCGCCGCACGCGCCGGCGCCGCGATGGCGATCGCCGCGGCGGCGCCCAGAATCAGCGGCGCCGAGGCGAGGCCGGGCGCCAGCATCGCGCCAAGCAGCGTCGCGGATGGCGTGAGGACGAGGCGGAGGCGGCGAGCAAGCGAGCGGGTCATGACGGGGATTCTCCGGATCGGCGAAGGCGGCGGGGAAGCGCGCCTTCGGCTCGGCCATCGGATCGACGCGTCGGCATGCAACGCCTTCCCGATGCAGGTGGATGGTACCCTCCCGCCATGCCGTCCATCCGCGTCGACCTGCCCCGCGCGGCGCACGACATCGTGATCGAGCACGGCGCCCTGGGGCGCCTGGGCGCGCTGGTGCGCGAGGTGGCGCCGGCGCGCCGGACGGTGCTTGCCTGCGATGACGCGGCGGCGATCGGCGCGGTGCACGCGCCGATGGCCGCGGCATCGCTCGTCGCGGCGGGGTTCGATCTTCCCGAGTCCGTGGCGCTTTGCGCCGACGAGCGCGAGAAGACGATCGACGCGACGCGCCGCGTCTACGACGCGATGCTTGGAGCCGGGCTCGATCGTTCGAGTCCGCTGGTCGTGCTCGGCGGCGGGCTCGTCGGCGATGTCGCCGGCTTCGCGGCCGCGACCTTCAAGCGAGGCGTGCCGCATGTGCTGGCGCCGACGACGTTGCTGGCGATGGTCGACGCCGCCATCGGCGGCAAGACCGGCGTGAACCTTCCCGCGCCCGGCGCTCGCGCCGCGGGCGCGGGCGGCCAATCGGAGCGTGGCGAAGCTCCGCCGATGCTGAAGAACATCGTCGGGGCGTTCTGGCAGCCGAGGCGCGTGGTGGTCGATCCGCAGACGCTCCGCACGCTGCCGGCGCGAGAGCTTCGCTGCGGGCTGGCCGAGTGCGTGAAGCACGCGATCGTCGGCGATCCGGGGTTGCTGCCGTGGCTCGAGACGCACGTCGACAAGGTGCTGGAGCTCGACCCGGCGTCGATCGAGGCGCTGATCGCCCGCAGCGTCGCCGTCAAGGTGCGATTGGTCGTCGCCGACGAGACGGAGCAGGGCGAGCGGGCCCTCCTCAACCTCGGCCACACCTTCGGTCACGCGATCGAGCCGATCGAGCGGTGCGGTCTCAGGCACGGCGAAGCGGTGGCGATCGGCCTCTGCGCCGCCATGCACGTTGCCACGACGCGAGGCGTCTTCCCGCGCCGCGACGTCGATCGCATCGAGGCGCTGCTTCGACGGATCGGCCTCCCGACGCGCGTCGTCCTCTTGGGCGATGACGGGCGGCACCGCGCCGAAGGAGGCCTCGACCGCGGAGCGCTGCTCCGCGCGATGGGTCACGACAAGAAGAATCGCGACGGGCGCGTGCGGCTCGTCCTTCCGCTGGCGATCGGGCGCGCAGCGCTGGTCGACGACGCGACGCCCGCGGAGATCCACGCCGCGTGGGATCGTGTCGGCGTGTGATACGACTCGCCCGTGCGTGCCAGCGACCGGGGCGCGGACCGTTCGACACGAAGGGTCGCTACGCCGCGCCCTGCATGAACCGCAGCCAGTTGCCGTGCGCGAAGCCGGCGCACTCGGCGTCGCTCCATCCGCGCGCCTGGAGCGCGTCCACCAGGGCGGGCAGCCGCTCGGGCGCATCGAGCCCGGCGGGAAGGTCCGAAGGACCGAAGCCGCCATCCATGTCGGAGCCGAGCGCCACGCCGCGGCGGTGACCCATGATCGACGCGGCTCGCTCGACGTGGGCGACGCAGTCATCGATCGTGGCCCGCCGGCCCGTGACGAGGAACTTGCCGAAGAGGTTCAGGCCGACCACGCCGCCGCGGGCGCCGATGGCCCGGATCTGGTCGTCGGCGAGATGGCGCTGGCTCTCTCCGGCGAGGGCCCGACAGTTGGAGTGCGACGCCATGATCCGTCCTCGCGCCAGCGCCAGCAGCTCGTCGAAGCCTTCGTCCGAGAGGTGCGACGCATCGTGGACGACGCCGAGCTCGTCGAGGGCGGCGACCAGCTCGCGCCCGGCGCCGGTGAGCGGTCCAGGCGCGCCGTTGCCCCCGGCGAAGCGCGAGCCGAGGGCCCACGAGAGCCCGACGGCGCGCACGCCGCGCGCCACCCACCGCGCGGCGCATCCCGCGTCGCGGATCGGATCGGCGCCTTCCATGAGGATGACGATGCGAAGCGCATCCGCCTCTCGCGCCGCTTCGCCCGGCACCGGGCTCGCGCCGATCGTCGTCGCCATCGATGCCGGCAGATCCTCGTCGCTGCGCACGATGCGCAGGTGCCCGGCGCGCTCCAGCGCCTCGTAGCACTCGAGCTGGCGGAGCCCCGCGGCCTCGGCGGCCGCCGCGTCGGCGCTCTCGCGATAGGCCACGGGATTGGTCGCCGGATCGCCGCCAAGTTCCGTGAAGATCGTCGCGAAGGCGAGGCGCACGCCGCCGCGCGCCAGCGCCGGCAGCGTCACGCAGCCGCGGTCGTCGTCGGCGCGCGGCGCCGTCAGGTCGCGTCCGGAGAGCGCAAGGTACGCCAGGTCGAGATGTCCGTCGGCGATCCAGCGAGTCGCCGATGGGGTCCCTCGCGGCCCGGCGCCGTGTCGCCTCGGAGCGGTCGTCATGATCGCACCATATCAGCCGCGACCGGGCAGGCGGCGGCGCGCCGTTCTCGATTCAGCGACGCGCCGTCGACTATCGTTGCGCCGCATGACGTCGGTCACCGGCGAGAGCCTCGCACCCGCCACGCCTGCGGCGCCGCTCGCGCCGGCCTCGACGGCGTCGCGTCGCGCGGTCGCGGCGATGACGGCGGGCGGCTGTGCCGCGGTGCTCGGCGTCGCGAAGTGGCTCGATCCCGACCCCTCCGGCGTCGGAACGCACACGCAGCTTCATGTGCAGCCGTGCGGCTGGATCGCCTCGTTCGGGATTCCGTGCCCGACCTGTGGCATGACGACTTCCTTTGCGTACGCTGCGGACGGTCGCCTGCTCAAGGCGGCGTGGACACAGCCCGCCGGGGCGGTGCTCGCGGTGGCGACGGCGATGGTGCTTCTCGCCTCGCTCTGGGTCGCGGTTTCGGGGGCGAGCATCGGTCCGCTGCTGCGTCCATTCGCCAGGGCGCGGACCGGTTGGATCTTCGCAGGCTTGATCTTGGCGGGCTGGTTGTGGAAGATCGGCACGTTCAAGGGATTCATCTGACCAATCGTGACACGACCAACCCACGAATCTCCCGCTCGATCGCCTGGCCGCAACGCGTGCTTCCCCGGGGCGGCGGCCGCGCGTGAGCGGATGGCCGATCGGGTGGCTCGCTGGTGGACGCTCCGAGGCTCCGCGCGGTCGTCCATCGTGGCGCTCGTCGCGGCGACGGCCCTCGGCGCAGCCCTCGGCGGCTGCAAGATCTTCGGTGCCGTCGCCTATTTCGCGGAGAAGGACAAGAAGATCGAGATTCCACCGGAGTACGACGGCCTCCAGAACGAGACCGTCGCCGTGGTCGTCCAGGCGGACATGGCGACGCTCTACGAGCATCCAACCGTTCCCGCCAACATCGCGACGAACGTCTCGCACCGCATCCAGATGAACGTCGCGGGCGTCACGGTGCGCGACCCGCGCGAGGTGCTGGCGTGGCAGTATCAGACCCCGGGATGGATGACGCTGCCCTACGGCGACATCGCCCGCGAGCTCGACGTCGACCGCGTCGTCTATATCGACATGTACGAGTATCGCCTGAATCCGCCGGGAAACCGCTGGCTCTGGGAAGGCGTGTGCGCGGCGAATGTGGGCATCATCGAGCGCGAGGGGCTGGATCCGGACAGCTTCTCGCACACGTACAACGTCGTCGGGAAGTTCCCGCCGATCGAGGGTGTCGGGCGCGACAACGCAACCCAGTCGCAGATCGAGACCGGCGTCATCGTGCGGTTCATCGAGGAGGCCTCGTGGCTGTTCTACACCCACATCCAGCCCAAGTATCCCAACGACCGGGCGGACGCCGTCCAATGATGACCGGACTCGCCCGCGCTTCGCTCGCCGCCGCGCTCTCGGCGCTGGCCCTCGTGGCGGTCGCGTGCAACATCGTGACGCCGGCGGTCTATCTGCTCGACGGTCCGCCGAAGACGCCCGCGGCGTTCATCCTGCCCGACCTGCCGACCGTCGCGTTCGTCGACGATCGCAAGAACATCCTGCCGCGGTTCGACCTGCGCGGGACGATCGGCGACGAGACGTCGCGCGTGCTTCTCGAGAAGAAGGTGGTCCAGAAGACCTTCTCGTCGCGCGAGCTGCTCAACCTCGTCCGCAAGCAGGACACCGACAAGGACCTCATGCCGATGGACGCCATCGGACGCGCCGCCGGCGCGGATCAGATCATCTACATCCGCATCGTCACGTGGCAGCTCACGCCCGACGGCTACACGCCGCGGCCCGTGGCGGGCGCGGACGTGCGGGTGATCGATTGCGTCAACCGCACGCGGATCTTCCCGACGGGTGCGGAGGAGTCGCGCTATGTCGAGGCGACGACGGGCGAGGTCAGCACCGAGCTGTACGGCTCGAACGCGACCCGTCGCAAGCTCGAGGATCTCCTGGCGAAGCAGCTTGGCCTCGAGATCGCCAAGCTCTTCTACGAACACGAGACGAAGGAGCTTGGCGGCCAGCTTCGGATGTAGCGGAGACGGACCGCGACCGCTCGCCGCGACGGGGGCGCGACGCCGGCGGGCCATCGATGGATCGGATCGCCGTGGCGCCGCCACCCGGGCCGCAGCGACTCGTCATCGGACGCGCCGAGACCAAGCCTGCGCCGCGAATTCAATGGCCATCGACGGACTGCGCGTTCTTCACCTGCTGGATCCCGGCTCCGCCGGCGGCGGCCCGTGCTCGCTTCACCTGGCTGCGGCGGTCGTGGCCGGGGTTCAGGAACTCGACCACGACGCGGTCGTCCTCGGAACACGCTCGCACGCGGAGCTCGCGAGGCACTGTGGTGTCGCGTCGCGAGGCAACATCCCGATCCCGGCCGGCCGGTCCGACCTGGCCCGCGCGGCGCTGCGGCGGGTCGTCCACGCGATCGAGTCCACCGGGCCCGTGGACCTGATCCACGCATGGACCGGACGGGCCGCGGCGCTTGCGGCCGACGCGGATGTCGCGTCGGCGCTTCCGTCGAGCCGGATCGAGTTCGCGGATGGCGCCGCGATCATGCAACGGGCGGGACGACGCGTCCCTCGGACGTCGGGCGGGCCGTCGCTGGCGGCCGCATCGAACCGCGCCGAGGAGATGGCGCTCGACGCGCAGCGTGCGCTTCCGGCGGCGGTGGACGCCGCGCTGCTGCCGCGCAATCTCGGCTCGGCCCGTCTCGATATGCGGCGTCGATGGAGGATCGGTTCCGATGCCTTCGTCGTTGGATTGATCGGTGACGCGGTCGAGCGGACCTCCGCCCGCACCGCCGTCGACGTCCTGGCGCTGGCGCGCCTCGCGGGACGGCCGGCCCACGTCGTGATCCACCCGGCGGCGCTCGGCGCCGCGCGAACGCTCCGCTGGAGCGAAGGGCTCGACCTGCGACGGCACATCACGCTGGAGGAGTCCATCGGCGCGCCGTGGCGCGTCGCCGCCGCGCTCGATGCGGGCCTCTGCTGCGGCGCCGATCGGTCCGCCGACGGCGGCGACGTGAGCGCGCTGGCGATCGCCTGGCTCGCGCTGGCCGCGGTGCCCACGGTGGCGGAGCGGACGGACGGCTCGCGGGCCATCGTCGAGGACGGTCGCACCGGCGTGCTCGTGCCGCGCGGGGACCATGCCGCCGCGGCGAGCGAGATCGTCCGGTTGATCGACGATCCCCATCGGCGCCAGCGGCTTGGCACGCAGGCTCGCGCGTCGGCGATCGACCGTTTCACCGCCGGCGAATTGGTCAGGGGCGCTCGCGCGGCGTATCGCGGGATCGTGTGATCGTTTCGTCGCGGCCTCGCCACGGGAGCGGTCACGCCGCGCCGCGCGCCGGCTCGTGCAGGGGATCGAGCAGCGCCGCCGCCGCGTCGTGGTAGAGCGACCTGAGCACGTCCGGCGGAAGCCTGTGGCTGCGCAGGCGCGGCGCGTCCATCGGGCCGAAGCGCGCCGGATCGACCATGGCCAGGTCAGGATCGGCGATCGGCGACGGGCCGTCGTAGTCGGTCTCGAACATCGTTCGATAGGCCCAGTAGCGGCTGGCGTAGAGGTCGAACGCCTCGCTGGCGCTGTTGCTCTTCGCGGCCATCTCCGTCTTGTTCTCGGCGACGTCGAGGTGATCGTCGGCCGTCACGATGTCCGATCCGAAGAGGATCCGCCCCGACCAGCGCCGGAGGAAGCCGACCACGTCCGCGGTCGAGTGCCGCGAGAGCTCCCGCACCATCCACTTGCACGCGGAGCAGTCCAGGTGCAGCCTCGGGTGCCGCCCGAGAAGGCCGTCGAGGAACGCGAGGTCCTCCGGCCAGCCGCCCAGGTGGGCGACGATCCACGGCCGATCGAATCGGTCGAGCAGGCGCTCGAGCGGGTCGTAGTGGGAACGCTTGCTTCCGTAGACGTCCCGGTTGCTGTACTTCGTGGCGAACCACGTGTCGGGATCGGCGATGTGCGCCATGAAGACCATCCCCAGCGACGCCGCGAGCTCCATCGCGGCGATGCGGTGCGGCGAGTCGAGCCGAAGGAGGCCCGGGTCGCCGGCCTGCGCGCCGAGGTCGATGCCGCGCGGCGCGGCCCAGAACTTCACGATGCGAACACCCTTGGCGTGGTATCCATCGAGGCGCCGGAGGAATCCTTCGCCGAAGGCATCGCGACGGTCCTTCGACATGAAGTCCGGCATGGCGATGAAGCGGATGCGCCCAGGCATCACCTCGCGGATCCGGTCGAGCTGCTCGAGCCCGGTCATCGAGTACGTCATCCCCACGCCGTGGAGCGCTGCGGCGTTGGCGTAGATCGCCGCGGCCCTCGGTCCGTTGATGTGCGTATGGACGTCGATGATCGGATAGGGGAGGCGCGCGAAGCGCCCCGCCTCCGCGGCGTAGTCGAGGTCCAGCAGGTTGGACGAGTTCTTCGGCTGCGCGGAGGTCGTCATCGCGAGGACGTTACGCAGCCACGCGGCGCCCGCCGAGTTCACGCGGGCCGCTTGAGCGCCGCGTGGCCGCCGTTGCCGTGGACGTTGCGCGGGGCGTGGCCGGCGGCCGACCCGCGGCGCGTCGCGTACTCGACGCGCCGGACCGCGTCGCCGGTCTCGCGCAGCGGCCGCGCCTCCTTGACGAGCCCGATGTAGACCTCGAAGTCCGACTCGATGTCCAGGTGCCGCATCAGTTCGCAGTCGATGTAGTGCGCCGCGCGAAGCAGGACCGGCGAACCGCTTGGCGCCGTCGTCACCGCGAGCGAGATGAACGGATCCTCCCCGTGGGGATGCGCCGCCTCGAACTTCTTGCGGAGGAAGATCTCCTCGGAGTCGAGCTGGTTCAGGCAGAACGCCCGGCTGTCGCGGATGAGCGGTTCGATCGGTTGTCCCTTCCGCATGGCCACCACCACCATCGCCGGTTCGTCCGCGCACTGTTGCACCCATCGGACGAGCGAGCCGCTGCGGCACTCCTCGTGGGCGGCGGTCAGGACGAAGGCGCCGTTGGGGATGCGTGCGAGCACTTCGCTCGTGCCGGAGACGAGTCGGTTGCCAAGACGGTCCATTGCGGATTCTCCAGCCAACGTTCCCTCGAGCTCTCCCTCGCAAGCCGATCCACCCGCACGCCGATCCGTGGCACGACGCGGCAAGTCGGTCGCTCTCCTTGGGCGCAATCCGCGTTTCGACGAGGTCCGGTTCAGGGCCGAAGGGTCGCAGGGCCGGTTTTTCTCGATTTCCAGCCCGATTTCGGGCTCTCCACCCCGCCGGCGACGCCCCGTAACTTCTTCGAAGAGCGTCAGTTGCGACGTTGCATGGACCGGCAAAGAGCCGACGCCACCGAAAGTTTGCAGTTTCGGTGGGGTAAAGTGTTGCCTTGTGGGGGAAAGTGGGGTATCGTCCCCTGTATCCGATCGCCCGTGATGGCGCTTGCCCCATGAAGGGGTCAAACG
Source organism: Phycisphaerales bacterium (assembly GCA_046350555.1). Taxonomy (GTDB): domain Bacteria; phylum Planctomycetota; class Phycisphaerae; order Phycisphaerales; family SM1A02; genus JAXMAF01. Next base: position 22,831 of record JAXMAF010000023.1, on the reverse strand, counting down.
GGTCAAACGGGTCAAACGGGTCGAACGGTCAGGCCTCGGCAGGTTGGCTTCGACGGGCAGGATTCCATGAACGAGATCCTCCGTGCACTTCCTCAGCACCTACGAGCACGCGATCGACGCGAAGAACCGGCTGGCCATCCCAGCCGACGTTCGAGCCCAGGTCGATCCGGCGGTTCATGGGGAGGGATGGGTCGCCGGACCGGGACCGAATGGCCTGTTGACGCTCTGGCCGAGCCGAACGTTCGACGAGATGCTCGCCCCCTTCTCGAAGGACGCATTGATCGATCCGGAGATCGCGCAGTGGCGGACGCTCATGTATCGGCAATCGGCGCGGTTGGAGGTGGACTCGGCCGGACGAGTGCGACTTCCGGAACGACTGCTCAAGGTCTTCCGACTCTCGGGCAACGTCGTGATTCTTGGTGCGGGGGACTCCCTCGAGCTGATCGACGCGGAGGTCTGGAAGCAGAAGGAGCACGTGGATCCCGATCTGGCCACCGACGTCTGGCGTTCGGCGGCGCGGGCGCGACAGAGCGCGGCCCGGGCGGCGAATCGCCACGCCAACTGATGACGGCGATCGACGCCCATTGACACGGATTCCAGGAGACCTCCATGCGTTCGACCCCTTGCCCACAGCGGCGTCTCACGGCGGAATCGGGTTGGACGGGGCGCGAGAATCGACTGGGACGCGCATGACAAGAAACCTCGACGGATCGCCACGGCGCACGGACGCGCCCGCATCGGACCGTCTCGCGATGAAGGATGGATGTTGGGGCCCGACGACCGCGCACGGATGGCGCGGGACGGGCGGGCGGGGACGGCTGGGCAAGGACGCCCAGTGCCCAAGGTACGGCGGTATGCCGGACGGCCATGGATGGCCTTCGCTCGTGGGTCGACCCATCGGGCGCCGGCGGACCCGAACACCGGGTGGATGACGCCGTATCGACCGGGCATGGACGCCCGGTCAACGTCCCCAGTTTGCAAACAAGGCCAAGAGGGAAGCGCGGAGCGCTTCCCTCTTGGTCGTTTGTCGGGTGATCAATTCAACCGTGGAATGACCGTTACGTCGTCTCGCCGCCAGCGGCGGGACGAATCGTGCCTGCGACCGGCGAACCGTTCTGTTCGGCATTGACGATCTGCTCGGCCACCTCGCGGCGATGCACGTCGATCTCGCGCGGGAATTCGAAGGCGATGCGTACGCGGTCGCCCCGGATCTGGGCGATGCGGACGATACCAAGGGGTGCCGCCGGGTTGCCGATGACGACCTCTTCACCTTCGCGTCGCGTGATCACCAGCATGTCGTTGGCCTCCTGCCGCGTGGCGATGGAAGGTCTCCGAAGCGCGAAAGCGCCGCGCTCCGTCCCTTCCGCCCGTTCACCCACTTGACGTCAGGGTAGCCGACACGCTGTCGCCACCCAAGGGCTTGGGCTGTCCATCGGCAAAATCCCGGCGGTTGCGAGAAAGATGCACGGCCTGGCCGCCACGTTCACTTGTAACTCCATGTTCGACAAGGCGTTGTGTCGATGGGCGTCGTGGCGCAGCGATCTCGCCCGCACAGCCCGCCGGGCTCAGCCCGGCGCGGCGTACGAGAGCGAGTGTCGGCCCAGAGGGCCGAAACGAGCGCTCGACGGCCCCAAGCCCGCGTCGCACGGCGCCCGCGTCCGCTCAGCCCGCCGGGCTCTGCCCGGCGCGGCGTACGAAAGCGAGTGTCGGCCCAGAGGGCCGAACGGAGCCGCTCGAACAGCCCCAAGCCCGCGTCGCACGGCACCCGCGCCGCACAGCCCGCCGGGCTCTGCCCGGGCGCGGCGTACGAAAGCGAGTGTCGGCCCCGAGGGCCGAACGGAGCGCTCGAACAGCCCCAAGCCCGCGTCGCACGGCACCCGCGCCCGCACAGCCCGCCGGGCTCTGCCCGGCGCGGCGTACGAAAGCGAGTGTCGGCCCAGAGGGCCGAACGGAGCGCTCAAACAAGCCCGGAGCGCTCAAACAAGCCCAACGGCTTCGACTCGCGACACCGCGGGGATCCGGTCTCGGAGACTCCGCTCGATCCCCGCCTGGAGGGTCATGGTGCTTGAGGGGCAGCCGACGCACGCGCCGTGGAATCGAACGCGGACCGTCCCGTCTTCCGAGACGTCGACCAGCTCAAGGTCGCCGCCATCGGATTGCACCGCGGGACGAATGAGGTCGATGATCCGGCGGACTTGGGCATGCAGGCTCTGGGCATGCAGAGTCTGGGCATGCACGGTCTGGGCATGCAGGCAGTCGGGCGCGGCAGGCGGCTGTCCGCCCGTCGCGCGATTGGTGCTGGCCTCGACTGCTGCTTCGGTCTTCGCCATCGCGTGCTCCATGCGGTTGACGTCGTTCGTCGAGGATCGACGATCCCGGAACCAGGCGCCGAAACGAAGGTCCGAACGCAGGCTCCGAAACACCCTGCCAACCGATGGATGCGCCTGGTTCGCCGGGCTCGGAGGCCGAGAGGACGATGGTAGGAGCGCTGCGACCGCGTCGCGGCGGCGCTGCACCATACGATCCGCGAATGTCCATCCGACACGACTTCGCTCAGGTGCTTGACGACGCTCGCGCGCGGCCGACGCGCCCGTCGGTGGCCGGGGCGATCACCCATCTGCGACCGCTCCGCGCCGCACTGCGGATGGCGGTCCTGAGCGCGGCGATGACCGCGAACCTGGTGCCGGCAGCGTGCGATTCGACCTCCAAGTCGGGACCGCCCAGCGCCGATCCGGTGCTCACCCTGCAAAGCACCGAGTCGACGCCCAAGCAGTACGCGACGGCGATGGAGATCCTCGACAAGTCGCCGCACGACGCCGCGTACACGCAGGCGCTGCGACGGATGATCCACGTTCCCGGCTACACCGTTCCGGTGCGGACGATGGCCCTCGACCGGCTCGCCAAGAACGATCCCGACGCGTTGCAGCGCACGATCGAGGTGCAGCTGCCGCGAATGGACGCCTTGGAATGGCGGACGCGGCTTTGCGAGATCATCGCCGAACGCGGCTGGACGCAGTACGGGCCGACGCTCGTCCGGGCGTGGGCCGAGCCGCGGCCCGGCTGGAAGGACAAGGACGAGGATCGGCCGGAGCGGATCGCCCTCGAGAAGCTCTACGGCAAGGAGAAGCTGCCGGACTTCCTCTTCCAGACGCTCGTCGAGTCCGACGCCGTCGCCAGCCAGAACCTGCGGACGCGCTGCTGGGAGATGCTCTTGCGGACCGGGCAGCGCGACAAGCTCGTCGCCCTGCTCGCCGACGCGTCGATCAAGCCCGATGACGGCTTCCTCAACGACATGCGCGCGGCGGCCACCGAGCTGGGCGTCTTCCCGCGCAATCGCGAGGAGATCCTCTGGGTGCGCAAGCTGCGCGAGCCGTCCCGGCGGGCGTTCTGGGATGAGGCGCGCACGGCGCTCGCCAAGCTTCCGTCCGGTCGCCGAGGGCAGCTCGAGGTTCGCGACCTCGCCACGGTGGTCGCCGCCGCGCAGCATCGCCCGGAGCTGCTCACCGCCCCCGACGACGCGATCTACGCCGACCTCGAGGCCCGCCTGCGCGCACCGGGCGCGGGCAAGGTGCACACGATCGACTTCCAGGGTTGGTCGGGCGTCTACAGGCAGCAGCTCGCCGAGTGGCGGAAGGAGCTCGCCTGGGGAGACCTCGCGGCGATGACGCTGGCCCTCGATGCGCTCGCGGTGCCGCAGGTCGTCGCGCACCTCTTCGACTACGCCGACCGCGACCTTCGCGACACGACGACCGAGTTCGGCGGCGTCATCCGCCTCGACGCGCAGGGCCGCTTCGAGCTGGTCGAGTTCGCGGCCCGCGTGCGCGGCAACGACGAACGGTTCGAGGCGCCGCAGGACATGCTCGACGCCGCCTACACGGGACTCTTCCACTTCCATCTGCACGCCACGAAGGTGAACAACGCCCAGTACGCCGCGCCGGCGCAGGGCGACATGCTCTACGCGGACAACACGCGGGCCAACGCGCTCGTCTTCACCTTCATCGACCGCGACACGCTCAACGTCGACTTCTACCGGCACGGTGGCGTGAGCGTGGACCTGGGCAGCGTCAAGCGCGGAACGTGACATGCAGTTGTTCGTGCTCATCGCGGTCGCCCTGGTCCTCGTCGCCGACGGCGCTGCGCCCGTCGGCGGTGCGATCGGCGCTGGATTCCTCGGCGCCGCGCTCGCCGCGTGGATCCCGCCGGCGCTGATCGCCATCGGCTGCGCCGTGGTCGTGCGTCGCGCGCGGTCGCTGCTCGCCGCCGCGGGACGTCGAGGGCGCGCTCGGAGATCGTGCGTCGCGCGGATCGTCGCGTCCGGCTTCTCCAACGGCCGGGCGCTGCCAGCGTTCGCGGTGGCCATCTTCGCATTCGGATGGGTCGCCGCCGTGCGCGGCCTCGTCGGGAACACCATCCTCGTCGACGAGCCCCTCGTCGCGCTCCTTCCGCCGATGGTCGCCGCGACCGCCGCGTGGTGGTGCTGGTATCCGCTGGAGCGCCGGCTCCGCGAGCTCGAACGGAAGCGCTCGAGCTTCGACCTCGCCGCGTACGCCGGCGCCGCGTCCGGTCCGCCATCGGCGGCTCCTCGGCGTGCCGGAGATGCCGTCGCGCCTCGCCTATGTGGGCGCAGCAGGCGCGTGCACCTGCTGCTCCTGCTCGCCCCGATGCTGGCCGCGCTCGCCCTGGCCGAGGCGACCCGCTCGCTGCTGCGCTGGGGCTGGCCTGCCGCGCCGCCATGGACCGCCGACGCCGGCGCGGCCGGGGCGGTCGCGCGTTCTTCGTCGCCAGCCCGTGGCTGGTGCGCCTCGTCCTGGACACGCATCGCATGCCGGACGGCCCGTTGCGCCGGGAACTGCTCGAGGTCTGCCGCCGGCACCGGGTGCGCGTCTCGGAGCTGCTCGTCTGGCGAACGCGCGGCAGCATGCTCAACGGCGCGGTGGTCGGCCTCGTGCCCTGGCTGCGCTACGTGCTTCTCACCGACGCGCTGATCGACGTGCTGCCGCGGGAGCAGCTCGTCGCGGTGATGGCCCACGAGGTCGGGCACGTCCGGCGCCGCCACATGCTCGTCTCGGCGCTAGGACTGCTCGCCTGCGCGGCGCTCGGCTCCTTCGCGGTCGATGGCGCGGTCGCGGCGCTGCGGTCGTCGGTCCCGGTCCAGCCGGGCGATGCCGGCGGGCCGAGCGAATGGATCGACCTCGGCGGCATGGTCGTGGCCGCGGCGCTCACCCTCGTGGGCTTCGGCGTCGTGTCCCGCCGGCTCGAACGACAGGCGGACACGTTCGCCGTTGCCCACCTCAGCTCGTCGTCCGACCGCATGGTCCTTCCCGCGGCGGTCGACGCCATGTGCGGCGCCCTGGCCGCGGTCTCCAGCTCGTCCGGCGTCGATCCTGGGCGCCGCAGCTATCGCCACGGATCGATCGCGTCGCGACAGGCGTACCTGCGCTCGATCGAGGGCGCTCCCACGCAGGGGCTGGCGATCGACCGGCAGGTGCGCTGGATGACCCTGGCCAGCGCCATCATCGTCGCCGTGGCGCTCGCGCTCTCGTGGTAGGGGGAGGCGTCGGCGCTTGCCCCGGCGCCGCGACCCTCCGACACTGCTGCAGGCGCCCTCCATGACCAGCCCGTCCACACCCGTTCCGGTCGCGCGGATCCCCTTCACGAAGATGCACGGGCTCGGCAACGACTACGTCTATGTCGATGCCTTCGCCCATCGCGTGGAGGATCCGGCGTCGCTCGCGGTCGCGATCTCCGACCGCCATCGCGGCGTCGGCAGCGACGGCCTGATCCTGATCGAACCCCCGCGCCGCGGCGTGGCCGCCCACGTGCGCATGCGCATGTTCAACGCCGACGGGAGCGAGAGCGAGATGTGCGGCAACGGCGTGCGTTGCGTGGCCAAGTACGCGATCGATCACCGGCTCGTCGAGGGCGGCGATCGTCCGGCGCCCCTGCGCGTCGAGACCGGCCGCGGCGTGCTCGACATTGACTACGCGCTCGGCGCCGACGGAAGGGTGGCCGAGGCGACCGTCGACATGGGGGCGCCGATCCGCGAACCAGCCGCGATTCCCGTGGACGTCGGCGCCCTGGCTCCGGCGACGTTCGACGCCGGGCGCGTCGCCGGGTCGATCGCGATCGGCGACGACCGCTTCGGGGCCGTCTTCGTCTCGATGGGGAACCCGCATGCGGTGATCTTCGTGGACGACGTGGCCGTGGTCGACCTCGAGCGCATCGGCCCCGCCATCGAGCGACATCCCGCGTGTCCCCGCAGGATCAACGTTCATTTCGTGCAGGTCCACTCGCCGGGCGAGGTCACGATGCGCACCTGGGAGCGCGGCAGCGGCGTCACGCAGGCGTGCGGGACCGGCGCCAGCGCCGTCTGCGTGGCCGGCGCGGTCGACGGGCGCACGTCGCGCAGGATCGTGGCCCACCTTCCCGGCGGCGACCTGCGCCTGCACTGGCGGGAGACCGACGATCACGTGCTGATGTCCGGCCCCGCGACGGAGGTCTTCCAGGGCGTGTGGGAGGAGCGCCGCGATACGCCGGGCGCGCTCGACGCTCGGCGTCGCGCCGCGCGATAGTCGCGTCGCGCCCATCGAGTTCCAACCGCGCCGGACGCGATCCCCACATGCCGCTCGACGCCAACGAACAACGCCTCTGCGCCCACATCGGCGCGCGATCGGGGGAACTCCTCGCCGACCTGGCTGCGCACGTGGCGATTCCCACCGGCACCGGACACCGCGCCGGCATCGACGAGTACCGCGCCGCGATCGTCGAGCGCCTCGTCGCGCTGGGTGGACGGGTCGAGCTCGTCCCGGGCGACGCGAGGCCGGAGTGGCTGCGGCTTCCCCATGCGCCGCGCGCCGCCGTGGCGGGTTCCGGCGCGGCTCCCGACGAGGCGCCGCCGACGGCGATCGTCACGCGCCGCGCCGGCCAGCGCCACCCGTCGATCCTGATCGCGGGACACCTGGACACCGTCCACGATCCGCATGGCGACTTCCGGCTGCTCTCCATCGCGCCCGACGGCGCCACCGCGACCGGCCCCGGCGCGGCCGACATGAAGGGCGGGATCCTCGTGGCGGTGGCGGCGCTCGAGTCGCTTGCGGCGAATGGGATCGACCTGCCGTGGACGTTCCTGCTCAACGCCGACGAGGAGACGGGCAGCTTCCACTCGGCGGGCGCCCTGCGCGCCGCGGCGGCGAAGCACCGCATCGGGCTGGCGCTCGAGCCGGCGCTGCCCGACGGCTCGCTGGTCGTCGAGCGCATGGGCACCGGCCAGTTTCGCGTCGAGGTGCTTGGACGCGCCGCGCACGTCGGCCGCGACTTCGCCAATGGCGTGAGCGCCGTCTTTGCGCTCGCGAAGCTGATGGTGCACATGGAGGAGATGATCGACCTGCCCCGCGGCGCGATCGTGAATGTCGGCCCCATCGCCGGAGGGCTCGTGACCAACGCCGTTCCCGATCACGCGGCGTGCTGGGGCAACGTGCGCTTCGCCGACGAATCGGTCCAGCGCGAGCTCGAGGCGAAGTTCGCCGCGCTCGCGACGGTGGGGGAGCGCGCTCCCGGCGGCGCCGAGATCCTTCCCCGCGTCGTCGTCGACACCGCGTTCAACCGGCCCGCCAAGCTGCTCACGCCCGAGGTGCGGCGGCTCGCCGAGGCGGCCCAGCGCGTCGGCGCGGACCTCGGCCAACGGATCTCCTTCGGGAAGACCGGCGGTGTCTGCGACGGCAACATCCTCCAGGCCGCCGGCCTGCCCACGATCGACACGCTGGGCGTGCGCGGCGGCAACCTGCACCGCACCGACGAGTTCGTCGAGGTGGCGAGCCTGGTCGAGCGATGCCGGTTGTTCGCGGTGCTGATGGCGCGGCTGATGGCGGGCTGAGCGCCGTCCAACCCACCTACGATCGCCCCCCTGAACCACGGCGATGAACGCGCGTCGGCACGTCGCTCGACCGCGCGGCGCATCGCATGATCGCATGATCGACTGGTTGCCTCGATGACTCCGTCCGCTCGTCCAGCGTCCACCGGCCCCCTGGCCTCGTCGACCGTGCCGGCCCCGCAAGCCGCGCCGGCTCCTTCGTCCTCCGCGCCGTCGCCGGCCAGGCCCGCGGCGGATGGCCTCGTCGGTCCCGGGTTCCTCGCCAGCGACGTCGTCGCGCGGCACATCGACGCGATCGTCGGCGAGCTGGCCCAGCGGCAAGCGGCGATCACCGGCGCCCGACCGGCGCGCGCCGAGCTCAAGGCGTCGTTCGACGAGTGGATGGCCCGCAACGCCGAGGTCCGCGGCAAGACGGCGCTCTTTCCCTACATCGGCACGGGCGTCGGCAACGGTCCCCTCGTCGAGCTGCTCGACGGCTCGGTGAAGTGGGACATGATCAACGGCATCGGCGTCCACATGTTCGGGCACAGCGATCCCGAGACGATCCGCGCCGCGATCGTCGGCTCGCTCTCCGACACCGTGCAGCAGGGGAATCTCCAGTTCAACGCGGACAGCATCCTCTTCGCCGAGACGCTCGTCGCCGAGGCGTCGCGCACGAGCCGGCTGCGGCACGCGTTCGTGACCAACTCCGGCTGCATGGCCAACGAGTCGGCGCTGAAGGTCTGCTTCCAGAAGAACGCGCCGGCCTCGCGCGTGCTGGCCTTCCAGGACTGCTTCATGGGCCGGTCGACGACGATGGCGCAGATCGGCGACTCGGCGGCGGGGCGCGTCGGCATCCCGCTCAACACGCTCGTCGACTACATGCCCTTCTACGACCCCGAGCACGGCGAGCGCTCGATCGAGTACGCCTGCTGGCACCTGCGGCAGAACATCGCCCGCTACCCCGGCCAGTACGCCTGCTTCGTGATGGAGCTCGTGCAGGGCGAGGGGGGCTTCAACCAGGCGCCGCGCGAGTTCTTCGAGGCGCTCTGCCGCATCTGCCGCGAGAACAGGATCGCGGTCTGGTTCGACGAGGTGCAGACCTTCGGTCGCACCGAGCGCATGTACCACTTCGAGCAGCTCGGCCTGGGCGAATACGTCGACGTGCTCACCCTGGGGAAGATGAGCCAGGCGTGCGCCTGCCTGTACACCGCCGACTACAACCCCAAGCCGGGGCTGCTCAGCGGCACGTTCATCGGCGGGAGCGTCGAGCTCCAGGTCGGCCGTCGCGCGCTCGAGCGGCTGCGCGACGGCGGGTACTACAGCACCGACGCCGGCGAGGGGCGCATCGCGAAGCTCCAGCGCGCGTTCCGCGAGCACGCCGCGGCGCTGGTGAAGCGGCATCCGGCCCTCTTTCCCCCCGTTCCGCACACCACCGGACGGCCGTCCACGAAGACCCCCGTCTACGGCGGCGTCGGCGGCATGATGCGCCTCACGCCCTTCGGCGGCGACCGGGCGAAGGTGATGAAGGCGCTGCACGTCATGTTCGACGAGGGCGTCGTCGCCTTCTACTGCGGCCACGGCCCGTACCACGTCCGATTCCTTCCGCCGGTCGGCGTCATGAAGCCGGAGCAGTTCGCCGAGGTCTTCCCGATCGTCGAGCGGGCGCTGCTGCGCGTCGAGTGAGGCACGGGCGGCGCGACGGCGCCGGCGGATGCCTTCGCCGCCGCGCCCACCGGTACACTGGCACACGATGTTCGTCATCCGACAGGCTCAGCCGGACGACCTGCCCACGCTGCTGAAGCTGGCCAAGATGGTCCACTTCATCAACCTGCCGGCGGACCGCGACATCATCGCGGCGAAGATCGCCCGCAGCCGCCTCAGCTTCGCCGGACAGGTGGCGTCGGAACGCGAGCGTGAGTTCATGTTCGTGCTGGAGCAGGTCGAGACCGAGAGCGTCATCGGCACCAGCGCGGTGCTGTCGTGCATCTCGTGGCCGGGGCGTCCCCACACGTTCCTGAAGGTGCGCAAGCGCGACTTCTTCTCGCACGACCTCCAGACGGGCACGGTGCACGTCACGCTCGAGCTGGGAACCGACGAGACCGGGCCGAGCGAGATGGGCGGCCTCATCCTCGCGCCGGGCTACCGCGGGAGCAAGGAGCGACTGGGATCGCTCCTCTCGCTGATCCGCTTCCACTTCATCGGCCTGCATCGCGAGTGGTTCGCGCCGCGCGTCATCGCGGAGCTCATGGGCGCGCTCACGCCCGACAGCCGCACGCTGCTCTGGGAGTATCTCGGCCGCCGCTTCATCAATCTCCAGTACACCGAGGCGGACCGCTTCTGCCAGCACAGCAAGGAGTTCATCACCGCGCTCTTCCCCAGGGGCGAGATCTACGCGTCGCTGCTGCCGCCCGAGGCCCGCAACCTGATCGGGCGCGTCGGCGAGGAGACGAAGCCGGCCCGCCGGATGCTCGAGGGACAGGGATTCGCCTACGAGGATCACGTCGATCCCTTCGACGGCGGGCCGTACGTGAGCGCCGCCCGCGATTCGATCCCGCTCGTGAACGCGACGCGTCGCGCGGTGCTCGGCGATCCGCAGGATCCGCACGGGCGCCGCGCGAAGACGATCGAGGCGTTCGTGAGCTTCGACGGGGAGGACGGGTTCCGGGCGACGCGCTGCGCCGCGCTCCTCGACGGCGAGAGCGTTTCGCTCTCGGCGGAGGGCGCCGGGCTCATCGGCGCGCAGCCGGGCGACTCGATCGGGGTCACGCCGCTTCCGGAGACGACGGGGCGGCGCGTCGTCGCCGAGGCGTCCTCCGGCGCCCGGCGCGGGGCATCGCGGCGGCGCGGAGGCAGGCCGATCGAAGGCGATGCGACCGCGGATGGCCGGGCGCTTCGCGCCAAGGCCCGTCGGGGGGCGAAGTCGTGACGGACAAGCGCCGCGAGCGTCCCGGGCACGACATGCGCCACGAGGACGCCCGGCTCGCGCACGAGCCGAGCGACTATGTCGACGGCCGCTTCCTTCCGATCGCCGCCGACGAATCGCGCGCCACGATCGGGGCGCGCGATCCCCCGTCGCCCCGGCGCGTCGTCTGGGCGGGGCTTCCGCGACACGAGCACGTCGATCTCGCGGTCGCCGCGGCGCGGCGGGCGCTGCCGGCGTGGTCGCGGGCCACCCTCGAGGAGCGGGTCGCCCTGCTGCGCCGCTGGCAGGCGCTGGCGCAGCGGCACGCCGAGCGGCTGGCGGCGCGCATCACCGACGAGATGGGCAAGACGCTCGCCGAGAGCCGGCTGGAGGCGAAGGCGCTCGCCGAGAAGGTGGACATCACGCTCGATTCGATCTCGATGTCGCGGGTCGGCGACTACGAGGTCCCGGCCGGTGCCACGCGCATCGGCCGATGCCGCTTCCGTCCGCACGGAGTGATGGCCGTCGTCGGTCCCTTCAACTTTCCCGCGCACCTGCCCAACGGCCACTTCGTGCCGGCGCTGCTGCTGGGCAACACGATCGTCCTCAAGCCATCGGAGAAGACGCCTGGTGTCGGCCAGCTCCTGGCGGAGATCATGGACGAGGCCGGCGCGCCGGCCGGCGTCTTCAACGTGGTGCAGGGCGGGGCGGAGACGGCGCGGCGGCTGACAAGCCACGACGGCGTGGACGGGATCCTGTTCACGGGATCGTGGCCCGTGGGACGGCGGATCCTCGAGGCCAACCTCGATCGGCCCGGCCGGATCGTGGCCCTCGAGATGGGGGGCAACAACGCGGCCGTGGTGATGCCCTCGGCGCCGCTCAAGCAGGCGGTCGTCGAGTGCGTGCGCGCCGGCTTCGCGACCACGGGTCAGCGCTGCACGTGCACGCGCCGCGTGATCGTCCACGAGGCGATCGCCGAGCGCTTCGTTCCACTGCTCGTCAAGGCGGCGAGCACGCTGATCGTGGGCGCCGGCCGCTCGACCGAGCCGATCTTCATGGGACCGCTGGTCAGCGAGCCGGCCGCGAGCGCGGTGGGCGCCTTCCAGCGGGCGCTGCTCGACCATGGCGGCCGGCTGCTCCTGGAAAGCACGCGCCTCGAGCGCCCGGTCGGGACGGATCGCGACGCCGGCGGTCACTTCGTCACGCCCGGAATCGTGCAGGTCGATGGCTTCTCGCTTGAGCGCGATCAGGAGCTCTTCGGCCCGCTGGTGCAGGTGTGCGTCGTGCGCGACCTGGATGCGGCGATTGCGCAGGCGACGGCCACGCGCTACGGCCTGGCGGCATCGATCTTCACCGCGCGCGACGAGGAATGGGAGGCGTTCCTCGACGGCGTGCGCGCCGGCTGCGTGAACCGCAACACGGGCACCGCCGGCGCAAGCAGCAAGCTTCCCTTCGGCGGCCTGGGCCTCAGCGGAAACCATCGTCCCGCCGCGGCGTTCAGCGTGGACTACTGCGCGTACCCCGTCGCGAGCATGGTCGAGCGGAGCGCCGACGTCGCCGTGCCCACCGGAATGCTCTGGGACGACGCCTGGTAGCGTGGCGCGCTAACGGGCGCGCCGACCGGCGAGCCGGCGACGACCGGGCGGAACGACAAGCGGGCGCGACTCGATCGCGTCGCGTGCCGCTCACATGGACTCCAGTAGACCTCCATGCGTTCGACCCCTTGCCCACAGCGGTGTCTTACGGCGCAATTGGGTTGGGTGGGGCGCGAGAGTCAACTGGGGCGCGTATCAGCGGCGCGCAGCGTTCGTCGAAAGGCTCGCGTAGAGCGCCGTGAACTGGGCGGCCCGCTTCGGATCGCGCACGCCATTTCGGGCGATGTACGCCGAGAAGGTCATCTTCCTCGACGCGCCCGAGGACGCGTACGACCGCGAGAGCGCCTGGAACTGCGCCGCGGCCGGGGGGACCAGTCCGATCAGCGCCGCTGGATTGGTGCCGACCTGGATCGAGACACTGAACGAGCACGCCGAGGCGGCCGGCGCCGCGGCCAGCGCCGCGACGATGGACAGGGCGAGTCCGGCGACGGTGGGCGAGCGGAAGCGATGGATGGCGGTCTGCATGGAAGCGTCTCCTGTGAGCGAGCGTGGGACGACGACGATTCTCGCATGGTGCGCGCGTGGATGGAAGACGCGTCCCCGTCGATTCATGCGCCAGCGCGCTGACGGGCCTTCTGGATCGCGTCGAGCACCTGCTGCTGCGTGTACGAGTCGCTCTTGAAGACCTCGGTCCCGTCCGGCGCAAAGACGACCAGCAGGGGAATCGTCACGCGCCCCGCATCGCGCAGCATGTCGTTGCCCATCGGGTTGTTGCCCGTCAAGTCCACCTTGATCGGCGTGACGCCAAGCTCCTGCCGGAGCATCGACGAGACCGCCTCGGGGAAGAGGACGCCCGCCTCGAGCGCCTTGCAGTTGAGGCACCACTCGGCGGTGAAGTCCATCACGACCACATTGCCCGACCGGAGCGCCGAGGCGAAGCGATCGGGCGTGTAGTAGGTCCACTTGATCGGTCCGGGCGACGTCTGCGTGACGCCGATGTACGCCGAGACCGCCGCGACGAGCGCGCCGACGCCACCGAAGAGGGCGATCTTCGCAGCCGAGCGCGTGAGCCGCAGCGTGCGCCACAGCAGCCATGCGCCGGCGGCCACGCCGAACGCCGCGACGATCCACCAGAAGAACTTGCGCGGCGGGTCGGGCGGATGGACCGTCAGGCCGCTCAGTCCGGCGCCGATGAAATACGCCGCCGCCGCCAGGAGCAGCAGCCCCATCACCTGCTTGATGAGGTCGCTCGCCGGGCCGGTCCGCGGCATGCGCGAGACGAGCTTCGGGAACGCGGAGAGCACCAGGTACGGCATCGCCATGCCGCCACCGATGGCCCCGAAGACCGAGAGCGTCGTCGACGCGGGCTGCTTGGTGGCCCACGCCGCCGCGGCGCCCATGAGCGGCGCCGTGCATGGCGTCGAGAGCACCGCGGTCATCACGCCGAAGCCGAAGGAGCCGAGGTGCGAGTCGTGCTTCGGATTGATCGAGTGAACCCACTGCGGAAGCGTGACGGTGAAGCCGAAGCCGCACATGGCGACGGCCATGATCGCGATCACGACGCCGACGCCGATGGTGAACTGCGGATACTGGAAGAGCTGGTTGATCGACGTGAAGCCACTCACGAATCCGGCGATCGCCGCGCCCAGCCCGAGCCAGAACGCCACGACGCCAAGCGACATCGAGACGCCCAGCGCGAAGCAGCGCGCCGGATGGCCGGCGCTGGCGCTCAGCCCCATGATCTTCAGCGGGATGACCGGCAGCACGCATGGCGTGAAGTTGAGCAGGAAGCCGCCGATGGCCGCCACCAGCAGCAGGAGCAGGAAGCCGGCGCCGCGGGCGTCGACCGCGAACTCGCGACCGAAGACGTCGAAGGCGACCAGCGATGGCGGTTTCTCGCCGGCGCGGATGCGCCCGAAGAGATCGGGCGGGAATCCGGCGAGATCGGCCCCGACGCGCGCTGCGGCGATCGCCGTGCCCGGGGCGACGATCTCGAAGCTCGCCGTCAGCTCGACGCTCGCCTCGCGCATGCACGACTGGTCGTTGCACGCCTGGAAGCCCACCGTGATCGCGAGCTTCGCCGGACCGGGCTTGGCGTCGGCGGCGATCGTGATCGGCAGGTACGCGATGGCGCGGCCCTCGAAGACGGCGTAGTGCTGCATTCCGTCGCCGAGGTTGGCCATGACGCCATGCACGTCGGGCCACGTCAGGAAGCCCTGATTGAGGTTCACGCCGGGCGTGCTCGACGAGACCTTGATGACCGTGGGGGTCGCGCCGTCGAACTTGCGGTACTTGGCGAGGTCGCCGGTGAAGGGTCGATCGTTGGTCCAGACGTGCCAGCCCCTGGCGATGTCGAGCACGATGGCGACGGGCATGTCGCCGCCCGGAAGGACCTTCTCCGCACCAAGCTCGACGGCGACCTTCACGCGGTCGCGCGAGTCGTTGAACTGCTCGACGTCGTCGGTGTCGGCATCGGACGCGCCGAACGCGCCGCTCGCCCCGGGCCTGCCGAAGCCGGGAATGCCGCCGCCGGGTCGACCCGCGCCGGACGCATCGGCGACGACGGGACGCGGCCACGCCGACAAGGCGGCGATCGCCACCGCCAGCAATGCGACGGCCCCGAAGCGGCGCTGCATCGCCGGACGGACGATCGCGGCACGACTCGACCCGACAGTTTCGTTGCCCATGTCGTTGCCCATGTAGCGCTCGAACCGATGTTCCATGCGAGTGGGGAGTGAAGGCGAGAGGCGACGAAGGAATCCTTCTCACGGACTCACGTCCGCTTCAGGACGGCGATCACGACGACACCGATCACACCAACGGCCACGACCACGGCCGTGATGATGACCGCCATGTTCGTGCCGAACCCGACGAGGGCGCCGCCCGACCCCGAGGCGGCCGAGCCCGCCGGACCATCGCCCGCGGGCGTGCCGCCGACGGGTCGATAGGCGGTGAAGTACTCCGGATAGGTGAATGCCGGCGGCTCAGCGGCGGCGCCTCCCTTGGGCTCGACGGCGATCGCCACGGTGAACGTCTTGCCGTTCACCGGCTGGAGGCACACCTTGTCGTCGCACGCCTGGAACGTCACCGCGAAGGTGAGCGTGGCGTTGCCGGGCGCCGCGTTGGGCGCGATCTCGACGGGCATGTAGGCGATGGCGCGATCCGAGTAGACGCTCGCCTTCGACGGCGCTCCCATCGCCTTCGTCTCGATCGTGATCGGGGTCGGCCATTGGAGGGCGTCGCTCCGGGCCACGACCTTCGGATCGGACGAGGTCGCGCTGATCGATGTCGCGACGGCATCCTCGTCGACCGTCGCGCCGCCGGTGCGCGCCGCCTGCGTGTGCCACTTCGGCTTGTGATCGAAGATGACCGCGACGGGAACGATCTCGCCCGGCTTCGCGCTCATGCGGCCCGGAAGCACGGTCACCGTCACGACCGAGGAGGAATCGCCCTCCTGCGGTGCCGCGGCGACGCACCCGACGATGCAGATGGCGAGCGCTCCGCCCACGAACGCATGGCGAATGTTGAACATCGGCCGAGTATACGGATGGTGCGCGGCGCGCTCGCTGCAATTGACCCTGGCTCGCGGGACCGCGTACACTTGGCGTTCCCGTCTTGGTCCTTCCACCACCGAGTGTGGTGGGGCACGCCGGGAGACCCGTGGAGATCGACGGTGAACCGCACCCTCGTCCAAGCTCGCCTTCGCGATGACGCGTGATTGCGTCCATCTCGTGGCGTTGCCGGCACCAGCCGCTTTCCGCGGCTGGCTGTGGAGCCGGTTGTCGGGCCAGTCGGTGGCTCGCGACCGGATTCGCGTCCCGGCCGGATGGCGGGATGGCCGCTGGGCCTGGGCGATTCGGTCCGGTTCACCCGCGCGAGTCCGCGCGACGGAGGCTGCCTCGATGTAGCGCCTCCGCGCACGTTCCGCACGACCTTCACGGGCCGCGAAGCGATTGCTTCGTGGCCCGTTCGTTTCCGGCCGGCGCGACCGGTCCGCGGACCGGGTCGACGTCGGGGCCGCACCAACGGTCTCCCGACGACCCGCACGAAGGACCGTTTCCGAACGTCCGTTCCGACCACCGCTCGTACAACCCGGCAACTCAACATCCCGACGCCATGAACTCCGAAACGCTCCGCATCCTCGACGCCATCGCCCGCGACAAGAACATCGATCGCGAGGTCCTGATCAAGGACCTCGAGCAGGCGATGATCAGCGCCGCGCGCAAGCACTTCAACTCGCTCGACACCGAGGAGTTCGGCTGCGCCGTCGACCGGCTCAACGGCAACATCTCGCTCTGGCGCAACCTCGCCGACGGCGGACGCGAGCCGATCAACCTGGCAAAGCTTGGACGCATCCCGGCGCAGACGGCCAAGCAGGTGATGATCCAGAAGTTCCGCGAGGACGAGCGGCAGTCGCTGCTCGACGAGTTCGGCAAGCGCGAGGGCGAGCTGGTCACGGGAACCGCGCATCGCGTCGATGGCGGCGCGCTGATCGTCCAGATCGACCGCACCGAAGGCATCATGCCGCGCGGCGACCAGATTCCCGGCGAGGAGTTCAAGCCGGGCGAGCGCGTCCGCTGCCTCATCCGCGAGGTGCGAGACCAGGCCGGGCAGATCAAGATCATCCTCTCGCGCAGCCACGCCGACTTCATCAAGCGCCTCTTCGAGGCCGAGGTTCCCGAGGTCGCCGAGCACATCATCGAGATCAAGGCGATGGCCCGCGAACCGGGCTTCCGCACCAAGCTCGCGGTGGCGTCGGTCGACTCGAAGGTGGACGCCGTCGGCGCGTGCGTCGGCGTGCGCGGCAGCCGCATCAAGAACATCGTCGACGAGCTCGGTGGCGAGAAGATCGACATCGTGCGCTGGAACGAGTCGAGCCAGGTGCTCATCGCCAACGCGCTCAAGCCGGCCGAGGTCGAGGAGGTCTCGCTCTGCTTCGAGCTCGGCCGCGCGACGATCATCGTGCGCGACGACCAGCTCTCGCTGGCCATCGGCCGGCGCGGACAGAACGTGCGCCTCGCGGCGCGGCTGACCGGGTGGGATGTCGACATCCTCACGCCGGGCGAGTTCGCGAAGGGTCTGGAGATCCTCGAGCAGACCGTGAAGTCCGCGGAGGGCGTGACGGAGCAGATGGTCGACCGCATGGGCGCGCTGGGGCTCATCAGCGTCTTCGACGTCGAGGAGGTCGGAAGCGAGGTCCTCCAGAAGGAGGTCGAGATGCCTGCGGAGATCGCCGACCGCGTCGTGGCCCGTTGCAGCGAGAAGGCCAAGGTCGTGGCCGAGCAGCAGAAGAAGGAGCGCGCCGAGCAGGAGGCGAGGAAGGCCTCCGATGCGGCGACGGCGTCGAGCGTGCTCGACGGGCCGCTGGTTGTTCCGGACGAGCGTGCCGAGTCGGTCGCGGATGCGATCCTCGGCGGGGCCCTGGGCGGTCCGTCGTCGGGCGACGGCGCGGCCGGCGCCGATGGCGCGGCGGTCGGCGCCAGCGCGGCGGGGGCGAAGGACGCCGGCTGATGCGGCGGCCAAGTGCGACGATGGGCCGTGGCACTGTGCGTGGCGATGTGATGCAGTGATGTGATGCAGCGAACGGAACGGGTCAGACGAAGTCGGCGCCACCGCACGGGCGGAGCGCATCGCAACAGGTAGGAGGACGCTTTGGCGATCAAGAAGGCGGCTCAGCTTCGGGTGCACCAGCTTGCCAAGGAGCTCTCGGTCAGCTCGAAGGACATCCTCGCCAAGTGCGTGGCCGAGGGCATCGAGGGGATGGAGAACCATCTCTCGCCGGTCAGCATCGGCCTCGCCGCCACGATCCGCGAGTGGTTCGGCACCTCCGCCGCGCACACCGCGATCGAGACCGCGGCGCGCGTGGACGTCGAGGTCGCGCGCGCCAAGCCCGGTGCACGTCGCCTCAACAAGCAGGTCCGCCAGGAAGAGCACGAGGGCGACGGCGCGGGCGGCGTGTCGACGATCGAGTCGCCTGCCACATCGTCCGGATCCGGATTCGCCGGATCCAAGGTCGCCGAAACAAGGTCCGCGGAAGCCCGGTCCACGGAAGCCAGATCGGCCGAGTCCGCGGTTGAAGACTCGGCGCCCATCGGTGCCGACGACGCGGCGCGCGTCGCCGCGCCCGGCGATCGCCTGCAACCCGCGCACGCGCCGACAGCGCGCGAGTCCGGCTCGGATCGAGGACCGATGGCACCGCCCGAGGCGGGCGGGGAGACGTCCATGGAGACGACGCCCGGCGCGCGCCCCGAGCACCGGACGGAGCCGAAGCGGGATTCCGGCGCCGAGCGTCGGCCGACATCCGCGGCGGCAAGGAAGCACGAGCCGGCCGCCGGCACGCCGCTGGGTGGACCGACAACCGCGCGCATGGAGCACGCGCACGACGACCTTGACGCCGTGGGTCGCGCCGATCGGGCGCCGGCCGAGGGCAAGCCCGCCCGCGCATCGACGGTCGCCTCCGGCGACGCGCGTGGATCGGCGGCGCCCGAGGCCGCGCGCCATCGGCGCTCATGCTGGCGCCCATCCCGGTCCTCACGCTGGCCCCTCCTCTGGCACCCACTCTGGCTCCCCCTCTGGCTCCCTCTGGCCCCCGGAGCGCCGGTGGCGGCGGCGCAACCGCCGAGCGTCCGCAGCGTCGCGGTGTCGCGACGAAGACCGACGGCTCCGACGACGCCGACCAGCGCTATGTGACCGCGCCGCCGAAGCACGCGCCGATCATGAATGTGCCGACGCGCCCGACCAACGTGAAGCCGGTCGGGCCGATGCTCAGCACGCCCGAGAAGATCGCGATGTCCGGTCCCCGCGTGATCCGCATCGAGGCGGCCGACCAGGTGGCGACGCCGCGGCCGATGAACCGCAGCGGCCCGGCGACGCGCGGTCCGGGCGGCGCCGGCGCCGATCGCGGCGGCGTCACCAACCGCCGCAACGAGCGTCGCCGCAGCAACGCGGGCGAGGGTCCCAGCGGCCGCAGCGGTCGCGCCTTCGTGGGCAGCGACACGCCGTTCGAGCCATGGCGCGCCCAGGACCTGGTCGAGCGCGACCAGCGGCTCCAGAAGGCCGGCGGGTTCATCCGCGCCCATCGACGCGACATGAAGCGCAGCGGACCGGCCGGTCGACCCGCGGCGGCGGGCCGCGCCGAGGGACCGATCAAGGTCGCCGAGCCGGTGACCGTGAAGGAGCTCTCCGCCGCGACCGGCGTGAAGACGGCGGACATCCTCAAGAAGCTGCTCCTCAGCGGCACGATGGCGACGATCAACTCGACCATCGAGTCGGAGAAGGCGATGGAGGTGATGCTCGACCTCGGCATCGAGATCGAGATCGTCGAGCAGCAGTCGGCGGAGGAGCACATCGTCGCGCAGTTCGCCAAGCGCGAGGCCGTCGAGGTCAAGCCGCGCGCGCCGGTGGTGGCGATCCTCGGCCACGTCGACCACGGCAAGACGTCGCTGCTCGACCGCATCCGCAATACGAACGTCGCCGCCGGCGAGGCGGGCGGCATCACGCAGAAGACGAGCGCGTTCCAGGTTCCCGTCCACGCGGGCGACCGCGACCGCCTCGTGACCTTCATCGACACGCCGGGGCACGAGGCCTTCACCGGCATGCGCGCCCGCGGCGCCAGGGTCACCGACATCGTCGTCCTGGTGGTCGCCGCCGACGACGGCGTCATGCCGCAGACCATCGAGTCGGTCAATCACGCGAAGGCGGCGAACGTTCCGATCGTCGTGGCGCTCAACAAGATCGACAAGCCCGAGGCGACCGAGGCCAACGTCACCCGGATCTTCGGCCAGCTCGCGGAGCTCGGCCTCAATCCGGTGGAATGGGGCGGCAGCACCGAGGTCGTCCGCACGAGCGCCACCAAGGGCACGGGCGTGCAGGACCTGCTGGACATCCTCGACTACCAGGCCGAGCTGCTCGGACTCACCGCCGACGTCGGCGGCCAGGCGCGCGGCACCGTGCTCGAGGCGCGGATGGAGGAGGGCCGCGGCGCCGTCGCCAACCTCATCGTGCAGGAAGGCACGCTCAGGAAGGGGAACTTCATCGTGATCGGCCGCGCCTACGGACGCGTCCGCGACATCATGAACGACCGGTCGCAGCGCATCGAGGAGGCGCCGCCGTCGACCCCGATCGCGATCTCCGGCATCGACACGCTGCCCGACGCCGGCGACAAGTTCTTCGTCGTCGGCTCGCTCAAGGAGGCCGAGGCGGCCGCCGAGGAGCGCAAGCAGGCCGAACGGCAGCGCGAGCTGGCCACGCCGCGCATCACCCTGGACAACATCTTCGAGCACCTCGAGAAGGGCCTCAAGAAGGAGCTCGCGCTGGTCATCAAGGCCGACGTGCACGGTTCGCTCGAGACGCTCAAGGCGCTCGTGCCCAAGCTCTCGACTAGCGAGGTGACCGTCTCGATCAAGCACGCGGCGGTCGGCGGCATCACCGAGGCCGACATCTCGCTGGCCGAGGCGACCAACGCGGTGGTCATCGGCTTCAACGTGACGACCTCGGGCAAGATCCGCCAGATGGCCGAGGACCGCGGGATCGACGTCCGGCTCTACGAGATCATCTACAACATCACCGACGACCTGCGCAAGGCGATCCTCGGGCTCCTGGAGCCCGAGCAGAAGCTCGAGGTGCTCGGCCACGCCGACGTGCGGCAGGTCTTCCGCATCTCGAAGGTGGGGGCGGTCGCCGGCTGCTACGTCACCGACGGCGTCATCGAGCGCAACGCGCAGATCCGCGTCACCCGCGGCGGCATCGTCATCGAGAAGGATCGGCGTCTCGAGCAGCTCAAGCGGTTCAAGGACGACGCCCGCGAGGTCCGCGCCGGCCAGGAGTGCGGCATGAAGATCAGCGGCTACGACGACATCCACGAGGGCGACGTCCTCGAGTGCTACAAGACGGTCACGGTGGCGCGGCTCTCGTGACGGCGACGTTCCCACGGCGCAGCGCCGCACGCTGCGCGTTCCCTCCCATGACCCATCGTCCCGAGCAGGTCGCTTCGCTCGTCCGCCGCGCCGTGCAGGAGCAGCTCATGCGCGGGCTCAGCGACCCGCGCGTGCGCGGCCTCGTCTCGGTGACGAAGGTCTCGGTCGATCCGGACCTGGCCGAGGCGAGGATCTTCGTCTCCGTCCTGCCCGCCGAACGGGCCAAGCTGACGCTCGAGGGGCTCCAGAGCGCCGCGATCCGGGTGCAGCGCAGGATGCGCGAGGATCTTCCGCTGCGCCGCGTTCCGCACCTTCGCTTCGTGCTCGACGAGTCGCTCAAGAAGGCCGCGTCGATGGAGCGCGCCCTTGGCGGCGCCGAAACCGACATGCCACCCGCCGAAGGGGGTGGCGTCGACGCCCCCGAAGCGGTGCCATGACGGCATGACGGCATGACGGCACGACTGAGTGACGGCACGACCGACGGATCGGCGCCGCTCCCACCAGGAGGCCTTCAAGGCCTGCATCGGCCCTGACGATCTCCCGCGCTCCGGTCCGGCAACGCATCGCCCGTTGAACGCCTCCTCGCTCCACGCCTCGACGCCGCGCTGCCTGCTACGCTCCCGCCCACCCGATGCGATCTCCTTGCGCACTTCCCCCGTGAACGTTCCCAAGCTCACCGCGCTCCTCAAGAAGCATCCGACCGCGACGCATGCGCCGCTGCCGGAGCTTGTCGCGCAGAAGGATCCCGTCGCCACGCTTGTCTTCTCGTTCCTGCTCTGGGAGGCGACGACGGCGCAGGCGGTCGAGGCGTATGGCCGGCTCTCCGAGTGCATGGTCGACTTCAACGACCTGCGCGTCTCGCTCGCCAGCGACGTGACCGCGACGCTCGGGCCGCGCTACCCGCGCGCCGAAGAGCGCGCGAAGCGCCTGCGCGCGACGCTCAACGATCTCTTCAAGCGGGAACACGCGGTCAAGTTCCCGGTCGAGAAGGGGGGCAAGCGCGACATCCGCGCGTACGTCGAATCGCTCGAGGGCATGGTCGTGCCCTTCGTCGGCTGCCGGCTGCTGTTGCTCTGCTTCGGGGCGCACGGCATTCCCGCCGACGAGCAGACCCGGGCGATGCTTGCCGACGCCGGCGTCTGCGAGGGCGGGATCGATCTCATGGATCTCTCCAACGCCCTGGCGCGACACGTGAAGGCCGAGCAGGCCGAGGCGGCGCACGGGTCGATCCAGATGCACGTCGACCACGCCCACGCCGAGCTTCGATCGAGGAAGGCGCCGAAGGCCGCGGAGCGTGCGCCGGCCGCGCGGAAGTCGCGGAAGTAGGCGTCGATCGGGCGCCAGCGCCGAGATTCGAAACGCCGCACGCGTCCGCGCCGCAGATCGACGGCATCCCGCCGTCGTGGCGCCGGTCCCGATGGGCGGCGCCACCTTCGTCGAGCTACGCTCCGGCACCGTGCAACCGTGGGCCCGTGGAACCCTGTGCGCAGCGCTGGCCGCGGCGTCGATCGCGACGGGTTCGATCATCGAACCCGCCGCGGCTGGAGCGTTGTCCGACGATCTCTCG